>NZ_JBNRLG010000005.1:0-368401 GCF_050378715.1 Klebsiella sp. 2-CIP_Kleb. | reverse complement strand
ATTTTTCGTCCGAGGACGTTAAGAATCCATGTCACTTTGAGTGCCCACACAGATTGTCTGATAAATTGTTAAAGAGCAGTTGCGACGCGCTTTAGCGCTCTGTCGCGAGGTGGCGTATATTACGCCTTCCTCTTTCAGAGTCAACCCGTTTTTCAGGATTTTTCTCTTCAACCGAACTGGCTGTTTGTGTGAAGTGATTCACATCCGCCGTGTCGATGGAGGCGCATTATAGGGAGCCCGCCGGGAATGACAAGCGGAAAAATACAATTTTATTTCAACCGCTCATCTTTTATACGTAACGCTTATTTTTGCTGCTTTTTAATCGCCGCCGGCAGCTCTGTCAGGCTATTTAGCACCCAGTCCGCGGCTTTTTCCGCTTCTTCAGTAACAGGCTTACCGGTACGTACCAGCACTTTAGTACCGACATCAGCAGCCGCTGCAGCCTGCATATCTTCCAGTTTGTCCCCTACCATATAGGAAGCGGCCATATCGATATGCAGATAATCGCGAGCTGAGATCAGCATCCCCGGATGCGGTTTACGGCAATCACAGGTCTGACGGTACTCCTCAACCGCACCCTGCGGGTGATGCGGGCAATAATAGATACCGTCCAGATCGACGCCACGGTCTGCCAGAGACCAGTCCATCCATTCGGTCAGCGTTTCAAACTGGGCTTCGGTAAATTTACCGCGAGCAATACCGGACTGGTTAGTGACCAGCACCAGCGCGTAGCCCATCTCTTTTAGTTCGCGCATTGCGTCAATGACGCCATCGATAAATTCAAAATTGTCGATTTCGTGGACGTAGCCATGATCGACATTAATAGTGCCGTCACGGTCGAGAAAAATTGCGGGTACTGACTTTGCCACCGGTTTGCTCCTGAAAAAGGCTAGTGCCGTTAGTATCGCATGTTTCCGCATGCAAGAAAGTGCTCATTATAAAGAGTCAGATTGATTTAGACGTCTGGATGCCTTAACATCCATTTCATTGCCAGGCATCGCCTGGATACGGCAGAAGAAAATGCCACGGCAAACGGCTAAACGATAATAAATAACTGATGATTAAACTTTCCAATATCACCAAAGTGTTCCAGCAGGGGAATCGCAGCATTCAGGCGCTGAATAACGTCAGCCTGCATGTCCCTGCCGGACAGATTTACGGCGTCATCGGTGCCTCCGGCGCCGGTAAAAGTACGCTGATTCGCTGTGTTAACCTGCTGGAGCGACCGACTGAGGGCAGCGTACAGGTTGACGGTCAGGAGCTGACTGCGCTGTCGGAAAAAGAGCTAACCCGCGCTCGCCGTCAGATTGGCATGATTTTCCAGCATTTTAACCTGCTGGCATCCCGCACCGTTTTCGGCAACGTGGCGTTACCTCTGGAGCTGGATAACACGCCACAGGCAGAAATCAAACGCCGCGTGACGGAGCTGCTGGATCTTGTCGGCCTGGGTGATAAGCACGACAGCTATCCGGCTAATCTCTCCGGCGGTCAGAAACAGCGTGTCGCCATTGCCCGCGCGCTGGCCAGTAACCCCAAGGTACTGCTGTGCGATGAAGCCACCAGCGCCCTGGATCCGGCCACCACCCGTTCCATTCTCGAACTGCTGAAAGATATTAACCGTCGTCTGGGGCTGACCATCCTGCTGATCACCCACGAAATGGATGTGGTGAAACGCATTTGCGACTGCGTGGCAGTGATTAGCAACGGCCAGTTGATTGAGCAGGACACGGTGAGCGAAGTCTTCTCCCATCCGAAGACGCCGCTGGCCCAGCAGTTTATTCAGTCGACCCTGCACCTGGATATTCCGGATGACTACCAGGCACGCCTGAAACCTACCGCTACAGCGGATAGCGTACCGATGCTGCGCATGGAATTTACCGGCCACTCCGTCGATGCGCCGCTGCTTTCTGAAACCGCGCGTCGCTTCAACGTGAATAACAACATTATTAGCGCGCAGATGGATTATGCCGGCGGGGTGAAGTTCGGCATCATGCTGACTGAAATGCACGGTACACAGGAAGACACTCAGGCGGCTATCGCCTGGCTGCAGGAACATCATGTAAAAGTAGAGGTATTGGGTTATGTCTGAGGCAATGATGTGGCTGCTGTTGCGCGGCGTATGGGAAACGCTGGCAATGACCTTTGTCTCCGGCTTCTTCGGTTTTGTCCTTGGTCTGCCGGTGGGCGTGCTGCTGTACGTGACCCGTCCGGGGCAAATCGTCGCCAATGCTAAACTGTACCGGACGCTGTCGGCGCTGGTGAACATTTTCCGCTCCATCCCGTTCATTATCCTGTTGGTCTGGATGATCCCGTTTACCCGCGTGATCGTCGGCACCTCAATCGGCCTGCAGGCGGCGATCGTGCCGTTGACAGTGGGCGCCGCGCCGTTTATCGCTCGCATGGTGGAGAACGCGCTGCTGGAGATCCCGACAGGCCTTATTGAAGCCTCCCGGGCAATGGGCGCTACGCCGCTGCAGATCGTGCGTAAGGTTCTGCTGCCTGAAGCGCTGCCGGGTCTGGTCAACGCCGCCACTATCACTCTTATCACCCTGGTGGGCTATTCCGCCATGGGCGGCGCGGTGGGCGCCGGCGGTTTGGGGCAGATTGGTTATCAGTATGGCTATATCGGCTACAACGCCACCGTGATGAATACCGTACTGGTATTGCTGGTTATTCTGGTTTATTTAATTCAATTCTCTGGCGATCGCATCGTCCGGGCTGTGACTCATAAATAACGTTATTGGCAGACAACACTCATTCTTACAGGAAGGAAATAACATGGCCTTTAATTTCAAAACCTTTGCGGCAGTTGGTGCGTTAATCGGTTCTCTGGCGCTGGTGGGTTGCGGTCAGGATGAAAAAGATCCGAATCATATTAAAGTCGGCGTTATCGTCGGGGCGGAGCAGCAGGTCGCTGAAGTCGCGCAGAAAGTGGCAAAAGAGAAGTATGGCCTTGACGTTGAGCTGGTGACCTTCAACGATTACGTTCTGCCGAACGAAGCGCTGAGCAAAGGTGATATCGACGTCAACGCCTTCCAGCATAAACCGTACCTCGACCAGCAGATTAAAGACCGCGGCTACAAGCTGGTGGCTGTCGGCAATACCTTCGTCTACCCGATCGCGGGTTACTCGAAGAAAATCAAATCGCTGGACGAACTGCAGCCGGGCTCGCAGATCGCCGTCCCTAACGATCCGACCAACCTCGGTCGTTCTCTGCTGCTGCTGCAGCAGGTGGGCCTGATCAAACTGAAAGACGGCGTTGGCCTGCTGCCGACCTCGCTGGATATCGTCGAGAACCCGAAAAACCTGAAGATTGTTGAACTGGAAGCACCGCAGCTGCCGCGTTCTCTCGACGACGCGCAGATTGCGCTGGCCGTTATCAACACCACTTACGCCAGCCAGATTGGCCTGACCCCGGCGAAAGACGGCATCTTTGTTGAAGGGAAAGAGTCGCCGTACGTGAACCTGATCGTGGCGCGTGAAGACAATAAAGATGCTGAGAATGTGAAAAAATTCGTTCAGGCTTACCAGAGCGATGAAGTTTACGAAGCAGCAAACAAGATCTTTAACGGCGGCGCAGTGAAAGGCTGGTAATCTTTTCTCACCGTAATATCATTCAGGACGGGCTTCACGCCCGTCTTGTCATTTATGCAAGCACCTGATTCAATAACGCCCTGTTTTTTATTCATTGAGGAAATATTATGCGTGCTTTACCGGTCTGTTTGATAGCACTCATGTTAAGCGGTTGTTCCATGCTAAGCAGATCTCCCGTCGAGCCTGTTCAAAGCACTGCAACTCCTCCGGTTAAATCGGAGCCGACCAAACCACGCGCAACCCGTCCGGCGCCGGTACGTATTTATACCGATGCGTCAGAGCTGGTAGGTAAACCGTTCCGCGATCTGGGTGAAGTGTCTGGCGAGTCCTGCCAGGCTTCGAATCAGGATTCTCCGCCGAATATCCCTACCGCCCGCAAGCGCCTGCAGATTAATGCCGCACGAATGAAAGCCAATGCTGTCCTGCTGCACCGCTGCGAAGTGACCAGCGGTACCCCAGGCTGCTACCGTCAGGCGGTTTGTCTGGGCTCGGCGCTTAACGTCTCGGCGCAATGAGTGCATTTCAGTTCGCGCAGATAGGCGTGATCCGCTCGCCGTATAAAGAGAAGTTTGCCGTGCCTCGCCAGCCGGGTCTGGTCAAGCACGGCGGCGGAGAACTCCATCTGATCGCGCCCTACAACCAGGCCGACGCCGTGCGTGGTCTGGAAAGCTTCAGCCATCTGTGGATCTTGTTTGTGTTTCATCAGACCATGGAAGGCGGCTGGCGTCCGACGGTGCGCCCTCCCCGTCTCGGGGGCAACGCGCGTATGGGCGTCTTCGCCACCCGCTCCACGTTTCGCCCCAATCCCATTGGCATGTCGCTGGTTGAGCTGAAGGGCGTTCGCTGTCAGAAAGAGCAGGTGATACTGGAGCTCGGCAGCCTCGATCTCGTCGACGGTACGCCGGTGGTCGACATCAAACCCTATCTGCCGTTTGCCGAAGCGCTGCCCAACGCGCACGCCAGCTACGCGCAACAGGCACCGCAGGCGGATCAGGTCGTCAGTTTTACCGCCGAGGTCGAAACGCAGCTTTTGCATCTGGAGAAGCGTTATCCGCATCTGAAGGCGTTTATCCGAGAGGTGCTGGCGCAGGATCCGCGTCCGGCCTACCGTAAGGAAGAAGAGGCAGGTAAAAATTACGCCGTCTGGCTGCTGGATTTCAACGTCCGCTGGCGGGTGACTGCCGCCGGTTTTGAAGTCTTTGCCCTCGAAGCGCGCTAATTTTATTTTCCTCTCTTTTGGCATCTTTGCCACACTGGTAAACTAAACCACTTTTTTTGTTTCAGGCTGGGCAACCAGCCTGTTCCGCTCGTTTAACTGGAACCGTTACAACATGCGTACTAGCCAATATCTGCTCTCCACTCTGAAGGAGACACCTGCCGACGCCGAGGTAATCAGCCACCAGCTGATGCTGCGCGCCGGGATGATCCGCAAGCTGGCCTCCGGGTTATACACCTGGCTGCCGACCGGCGTGCGCGTCCTGAAAAAAGTCGAAAACATCGTGCGTGAAGAGATGAACAACGCCGGTGCGATCGAGGTGTTAATGCCGGTCGTTCAGCCATCTGAACTATGGCAGGAGAGCGGTCGCTGGGAGCAGTACGGCCCGGAACTGCTGCGCATTGCCGATCGTGGCGATCGTCCGTTCGTCCTCGGTCCAACCCACGAAGAGGTCATCACCGACCTGATCCGCAACGAGCTGAACTCCTATAAGCAGCTGCCGCTGAACTTCTATCAGATCCAGACCAAATTCCGCGACGAAGTGCGTCCGCGTTTCGGCGTGATGCGCTCCCGCGAATTCCTGATGAAAGATGCGTACTCTTTCCATACTTCGCAGGAATCGCTGCAGGAAACCTACGATGCGATGTACGCCGCTTACAGTAAAATCTTCAGCCGCATGGGGCTGGACTTCCGCGCGGTACAGGCTGATACCGGCTCTATCGGCGGCAGCGCCTCTCATGAATTCCAGGTGCTGGCGCAGAGCGGCGAAGACGATGTGATCTTCTCCGACAGCTCCGACTACGCGGCAAACATCGAGTTTGCGGAAGCCGTTGCGCCGAAAACGCCGCGCGCGGCCGCCACCCAGGAGATGACCCTGGTCGACACGCCGAACGCCAAAACCATCGCCGAGCTGGTTGAGCAGTTCAACCTGCCGATCGAAAAAACCGTGAAAACCCTGCTGGTGAAAGCGGTTGAAGATAGCGCTTCCCCGCTGGTTGCCCTGCTGGTGCGCGGCGATCACGAGCTGAACGAAGTGAAAGCGGAAAAACTGCCGCAGGTCGCCAGCCCGCTGACCTTCGCCACCGAAGAAGAGATCCGCGCCCTGGTGAAAGCCGGTCCGGGCTCCCTGGGTCCGGTGAACCTGCCGGTGCCGGTGATTATCGACCGTACTGTGGCGGTGATGAGCGATTTCGCCGCCGGCGCCAACATCGATGGCAAACACTACTTCGGCATCAACTGGGACCGCGATGTCGCCACGCCGGAAGTCGCGGACATCCGTAACGTCGTCGCCGGCGATCCGAGCCCGGACGGCAAAGGTACCCTGCTTATCAAGCGCGGTATCGAAGTGGGTCATATCTTCCAGCTGGGGACGAAGTACTCCGAGGCGATGAAAGCCGCGGTCCAGGGCGAAGATGGCCGCAACCAGATCCTGACGATGGGTTGCTATGGTATCGGGGTCACTCGCGTAGTGGCGGCGGCGATTGAGCAGAACTTTGACGATCGCGGTATCGTCTGGCCGGATGCGATTGCGCCATTCCAGGTGGCGATCCTGCCGATGAACATGCACAAATCTTACCGTGTGCAGGAGCTGGCGGAGAAACTGTACGCCGAGCTGAGCGCCCAGGGTATTGAAGTGCTGATGGACGATCGTAAAGAGCGTCCGGGCGTGATGTTCGCCGATATGGAGCTGATCGGTATCCCGCACACCATCGTGCTGGGCGATCGTAACCTCGACAATGACGATATCGAATACAAGTATCGTCGCAACGGTGAGAAGCAGCTGATTAAGACCGGGGATATTGTGGAATATCTGGTTAAAGCGATAAAAGGCTAATCACCCAACCAGGGCCCTGAACGGATGTCAGGGCCTTTTTTTTACAAGGACTGTACCCATGACTGCACCTCTTCTCAGCAGCGGGCTGCTGACCTCCGCCCTGCTCCTGCCTACCGCCTGCACTGTAGACGTCGGCCGCAACGCCCCTTCCGCATCCGCTACCGATAGCCGCTCACTGCCATGGGCGGTCCCCCTCCAGCGCCACAGCTCGATTGCCGGCAGCGGACTGCGCGAAATCGCCGAAAGCGACCTACGTTCCGGCGACCTGCTCTTCTTCTCCAGCCTCGGCGTCACTTCGTTTGGGATCCGCGCCTTCAGTCCCTCTTCCGTGAGCCACGTCGCGCTGTATCTGGTGAACAAACCGAAGGCCGGTGCGGAGTAAAAGAACGATTTGCCCTTTCCCACCCGTCATGAGGCTCATGATTCGTGCGCTATGGTTGGTGGAAAAGGGGGACGGTAAAACCACCATGAACGAAGTCCGCTGGCCGGCTACCGCTGAGGCGTATCTCCTGCCCATTCCCCGGGCAGGAGCCGGACAATCAGTGTCCGCAGTCTTTCCCTGGAATAAATTTGCCGGCCTGATCCGTCATCAGCGTTTTCATCATTTCGCCGGTATCCGGGTTCGCCTCGAGGGTAAAGTGCCCTTCCACCACCAGCAGAACCGGACGTGAATCATTGCCGCGGGCAGCGGCATAATCCCGCTCAAGCTGGGCATTGTTCGCCACCGCGACGCGTTTACCGGTCGCGCAATCAGTAAAGGTTGCCGCATCGGCCATATAGAAGTACATGCCACGCATCGCCATCGGGGTGGTCGGCAGGCTGGCCTTCACCGGCTCCAGGGTATAGTTGAGAGGAGACTGAATGGGACTCCCGTTGCGGTCGAGCATCTCCAGCTTGTCGCCCTTCGCGCGAAAGTACGATTTTTCGCCCTTGCTGTTGGTCAGTACCAGCTTATCCGCCGTACGCGCCCAGGTGCCGTAAGAGGCAAAGGAAGATGGTTCACGACCAGCGCCCTGGTAGTGCTCATTCATCACCCAGGTACCGTCTTTTTCCAGGAACAGCGAGGTGTCGATGCCTTCGCAATCCGCGCAGGGCAGCACCCCACGCCAGCTTTGCTGCATCGGTTTGAGCTCTTCCATCGCTGCCGGCTGAACCGTGTCATTTTCGGCGCGATGGTTACAACCAAACAGCGCGAACAGCGAACAGGCCGCTATCACGGAGAATATGATTTTCTTCACTCTACTTTCCTTATGATCCATTCCACCCGTTCGCCTACGCCTTCACTGGCGAACTTTTCCACGCAGCGCCTTGACTGAGGACTTTTGCGCCTTAGAAGCAAGGCGACGCTCTTTGGATGCCCGAGTCGGTCGCGTCTCCCGGCGACTTTTTTGCACTGCGGTTAATTCTTTGATAAGGGCCACCAGCCGGGCGATCGCCGCTTCGCGGTTCATCTCCTGACTGCGGTATTCCTGAGCCTTAATGATAACCACACC
This sequence comes from Klebsiella sp. 2-CIP_Kleb., assembly GCF_050378715.1. Lineage (NCBI taxonomy): Bacteria > Pseudomonadati > Pseudomonadota > Gammaproteobacteria > Enterobacterales > Enterobacteriaceae > Klebsiella > Klebsiella sp. 2-CIP_Kleb. The sequence continues at coordinate 360,264 of NZ_JBNRLG010000005.1, read as the reverse complement.
GTCAGCAGAAATTAAGTGATGGCTGGCGGCGAGCAGGCGCTCTTTGTAAAACGCCGGCAGGCTCGAGGCTTTAATATCGAAGCGCAGATGGATCGCGGTCGACGCTTTGTTCACGTGCTGGCCCCCGGCCCCCTGGGCGCGAATACCTTCCAGCGTGATCTCGTTGTCAGCAATGGCCACACTGCGGCTGATAGTAATCATGCCGGCGCTTGCCAGGCGGTAAGCTGAATTTCCAGATTATTCTGAGCATCGGATAACCAGATGCTCCCCTCCTGCAAAGTGGCCTGCAGCGTCATCGTGCGGTCGGCAAAAGCGCTAAGCTGCGCCAGCTGGGCATCATCAAGATACCAGATGGTCAGCTTCGGGTACGCCGCAAGCTTGTTCTGATTTTGCTGCCACCAGATTTCAGCCGCCCGGCTGTTATAGGCGAACAACGCCACCGCCTGCGCCCGCGAGCAGGCTTTCTTGATACGTTTCTCGTCCGGCAGCCCCAGCTCGATCCACAGATCAACCCCGAGATGATCGTTAAGCAGCCACAGCTCCGGCTCGTCGTCTGACGAGAGGCCGCGCGTAAACTGCAGCCGTTCATCGGCATATTTGATCCACGCCAGCAGGCGCAGCATCATGCGCTCCTGGGTTTCCGACGGGTGCTGCGCCAGCGTCAGGTTAGCATCCAGAAACTGGTTGCGATCCAGATCGGCTACATTCACCGCGGCTTTATATATCGTCGCTTTCAGCGCCATGAATAAACTCCTGAAAAAAATGGCGTACATTGTAGCGAAACTGGCGGCAAAAGGCTGTCAGCAATCGCAGCAACCTGTTTCATCCTGCTGAAATTGCTTAAATGACTATGATATAGTTCCCTTGCTAAACAGAGTTTATCTTCGTAGGCTTAAACTTGCATCCCACGGTTGAGTCAGAACGCTGACAGGAGGGCATGTGGACCACTATTGTGAGTTAATACGCAAGCGGTATGCGGAAATAGCCAGCGGAGACTTAGGGTATATCCCGGATGCGCTGGGTTGCGTGTTGAAAGTATTGAATGAGATTGCGGCGGATGAGGCCCTTTCGGAGTCAGTCAGGGAAAAGGCCGCTTATGCGGCAGCAAACTTACTGGTGAGCGATTATGTCAATGAATGATACTTATCAACCCATTAACTGCGATGATTACGACAACCTGGAGCTGGCCTGCCAGCATCACCTGGTGCTGACGCTGGCGCTGAAGGATGGCGAACAGCTGCAGGCGAAGGCCAGCGATCTAATCTCGCGTAAAAATATCGAGTATCTGGTGGTCGAACTCGCCGGTAACGTCCGCGAGCTGCGCCTGGATAAAATCGCCAGCTTCAGTCACCCGGAAATCGGCACCGTGGTGGTGAGCGAATCCTGAATCAAAACGGGCTTAACCGCCCGTTTTCCTCCATGTCAGACTGACCCCTTCCCCGTCTTTGACTTCACCTTCGTGGGTCACAAACAGATTGTCCGCTGCGGCAATCGGCGTTTCACCGTAAAACAGCAGCGGCGTGGTGTCTCGTCGCCACGGAGCAACGCCCAGCTCCTGCCAGATCTTCTTTAGCTTACGGCCGCCATGACGCCCAACGATATGCTGATTGCCGCTGGCGCGAAAGCGGACGGTGACCGGCTCATCCGCCGAGGGCGGGCGCAGCCTGCCGCCCGGCTGCAGCATCAGCTCGCCGAGACCGTCCGCCAGCCGCAGCGGCTGGCGCCAGTCGGGCCAGTGCTGGACGCTATCCGCCTGCCCGGGTACATATCTCACCCAGTACAAGCGCTGCTGAAAACGACGGACGGTAAATTCCCCCAACCGCAGGCAGGGGCTGGCATCTTCCCGCGCCAGCGCCACCTCGTGCCAGAGGCGCTCCGGCACCTCGCGGGCAGGCATCGGCGCCCGCTGCCCGGCGAGCCAGCGACGCAGCAGCGCCGCGCGGCGGGGAGAACTCATCGACGTCAGTGGTGCGATAGCCAGCGACCCGTCTTCGGCCACCAGCGACGCGAGCTCCGCCGCCAGTATCTCGTCCAGCAGTTGCTCCTGCTCGGCGCACAGGCTGGCGCTGCGAGCGACGGCCTCGCTAAAGTGCGGCCAGCGCTCGCGCAGCAGCGGGATCACCCGCAGGCGCAGAAAGTTGCGGTCATAGGTATCGTCCTGATTACTCTCATCTTCAATCCACGACAACTGATGGGCGAGCGCCCACTGGCGTAGCGATTCGCGGGTTTCATTGAGGAGAGGACGCAGTAGTCGGCTCTCGGCAAAGGCAGAGGATGGCGCCATCGCCGACAGACCAGTAGGACCGCTGCCGCGTTTTAACGCCAGCAGCAGCGTTTCGCACTGGTCATCCTGGTGCTGGGCGGTCACTAACACCTCGCCGGCATTGAGCGTATCCTGAAAGGCCTGATAGCGCGCCGCACGGGCATGGGCCTCGACGCCCAGGCCGCCCCGGGCTAACGTCACGCGATGCACCACCAACGGCACCTGCCACTGCTGGCAAATCTGCCGACAGTGCGCCACCCAGTCGTCTGCGTGGGCGCTAAGGCCGTGGTGAACATGCACCGCCCGCAGCGTCAGCGAGGGATCCTGTTCCCGCAGCAGCACCAGCTGATGCAGAAGAACCGTCGAGTCCAGACCGCCGCTGAAGGCCACCAGCAGCTGGCGATGGGGATGAAGCGTATGCGCAATGTCAGCCGTCATAACCACAAACATACCGAGAAGTGATGGCCCGGCACGTTACCGGGCCAGGGTCGCGCTGGCAAGGTTTACTGCTGATATATTTCCAGCGGCAGGTCGTCCGGATCGCTAAAGAAGGTAAAGCGTTTACCGGTAAAGGGATCGACGCGAATCGCTTCGCACTCCACGCCATGCACAGTCAAATGCGCTACCGCAGCGTCGATATCATCCACGCTAAAGGCCAGATGACGCAGCCCGCAGGCTTCCGGACGACTTGGGCGGGCTGGCGGAAACGGGAACGAGAACAGCTCAATCACATACTCGCCGTTGAGCGCCAGATCGCCTTTCCAGGAGTCACGCTCGGCGCGATAAAACTCGCTTTGCAGCGTAAACCCCAGAGTATCGCAATAGAACGCTTTACTGCGGGCGTAGTCGGTCGCAATGATGGCAATATGGTGAACCCGTTTCAAACCCAGCATGGTCAAACTCCTTCTGTTAAGCCAGCCACGTTACTCGTGCGCGCCGTTAACGCGCAAGCCTTTCGTCATTTTTTAAGACTCGTACCCGATAAACGCCGTCCTCATCGCGCTTCGCGCCGTGAATATCGGTCTCAAACCCCGGGTAATGACGTCCTATGGAGCAGAGCATCAGCAGGAAGTCGAGCACCGCCCGGCTCTCCTCCGTGATCATCTCTCCTGGCATCAGCAGCGGTACCCCCGGCGGATAAGGGAGGATCATGTTGGCCGAAATCCGGCCCACCAGGTTCTCCAGTTCAATGGTTTCCACCTCACCTTTGATCTGGCGCTGCCAGGCATGATGCGGCGTCATTTTCATTTCCGGTAGGACGTCAAAGGCGCTGAGCATCAGCTGCGGCAGCTGGTGCTGGCGGATCAAGCGGTGGATCCCCTGCGCCAGATCCTGGATCCGCATATTGCGGTAGAAGTCGGGATCTTCGGCGTACAGATCCGGCAGCATATTCTTCACCCGCAGATTGAGATCGTAGGCACGCTTAAATTCGGTCAGGCCGCGCAGCAGCCCCATCGCCCGGGTTTTATCGATACCGATGCTAAAGAGGAACAGCAGGTTGTAGGGGCCCGTTTTCTCCACCACCACGCCCCGCTCGTCGAGGAACTTCGCCACCAGCGCCGCCGGGATCCCCTCTTCATCCATATTCCCCTGCTCGTCCATGCCCGGCGTCAGAATGGTGACCTTCACCGGATCGAGATACATATGATCCGCATCGGCATCTTTGAAACCGTGCCAGTCTTCGCCCGGCGCTACCGGCCAGCACTCGGCTTTATCCACCGCTTCCGGCTGCCAGATATCAAAGAACCAGCCGTCCGACTCTTCGCGCAGTCGCTGCACCTCTTTACGGAAGTCCAGCGCCCGCTCAATGGAGCGCTGGATCAGGCGCTTACCGGAGTTACCGCGCAGCATCGCCGCCGCGGTCTCAATCGACGCGACGATGGGGTAGCTCGGCGATGTAGAGGTATGCATCATAAAGGCTTCATTAAAGGTCTCTTCATCATAGTTGCCCTTAATGTGGATCAACGAGGCCTGCGACAGCGCGGCCAGCATCTTATGCGTCGACTGCGTCTCGAAGATGACTTTACCGGGGATCCGCTCACCGCTCATGCCGCTTTTCCCCTGATATATCGGATGGAAATGGGTATACGGCACCCAGGCGGAATCGAAATGGATCGACGGGACGTCGAGCGTCTCTTTAAGCCAGGTGGTGTTGTAGAGCAGGCCATCGTAGGTGGAGTTGGTGATCACCGCATGCACGGGCCACTGCGCCCCGCCCGTGTCGCGCACTTTCTGCTGAATACTGTCGCGGGTAAACTCGCGCCGGGGGATACCGCCGAGGATCCCCAGCGCGTTGCGGGTCGGCTTCAGCCACAGGGGAACCACATCGCTCATCATCAGCAGGTGGGCCAGCGATTTGTGACAGTTACGGTCAATCAGCAGCGTGCTGCCGGCGGGCGCCGAGTACATGCCGACAATTTTATTGGACGTTGAGGTACCGTTGGTCACCATATAGCTTTGCTCGGCGCCAAAGGCGCGAGCGATATACTCCTCCGCCTCCAGATGCGGGCCGGTATGATCCAGCAGGGAGCCCAGCTCGGTGACCGAAATCGAGACATCCGCCTTCAGCGTATTCCCGCCAAAAAAGTCATAGAACAGGCAGCCCACTGGGCTTTTCTGATAGGCGCTGCCGCCCATATGACCCGGCGTACAAAAGGTATATTTACCCTCCTGCACATAGTTAAACAGCGCGCGGGTAAACGGCGGGGTGATATTGTCCAGGTACTCGCGGGTATACTGCCCGATGCGGGTGGCGATCTCTTCGGAGAGTCCCAGCGCATATTCGAAGAACCACAGCGTCATGCGCAGATCCTGACTGCTGACATCCATCGTCGAGTGGGCATTAATAAAGGCGTACAGAGGCAGATATTCATTGAGCTGATTGATATCGCTGCACAGATCGACGCTGTACTCATCCCAGTCGAAGATCACGCCGCAGATGCGCGGGTTGTGCTCGATAAACTGCAGCAGGTCGGCGCTGTTTTGCGGCCAGATGGTCTGAAAGCCCTGGCGCTGCAGCGCCGCTTCCAGTTCTTTGATCGGCTCGTCTTTGTGATAGACGCCGTGAGGCCCCATGATGGCGATGATATTCACGCTTTCCTCCTGGTATTCACCTAAGTCCAGCATCATAGCAATCCCCTGGGCGCATCGCACATAAAAAAAGGGCCGGAAAATCCGGCCCTTAGTCTTTTGCGCTAGCGGAATACTTAGGCGTAACCGTAGCTCATCAGACGTTGATAGCGGCGGTTAAGCAGCTCTTCTTCGCTGAGAAGATCGAGATCGGCCAGGTCCGCCAGCAGCTGCGCTTTCAGGTTTGCCGCCATCGCTTCCGGGTTGCGGTGGGCGCCGCCCAGCGGTTCCGGAACGATAGAATCGATCAGCTTCAGCTCTTTCAGACGCGGGGCGATAATACCCATCGCTTCCGCAGCCAGCGGCGCTTTATCCGCGCTCTTCCACAGAATGGAGGCACAGCCTTCCGGCGAAATCACCGAATAGGTGCTGTACTGCAGCATGTTGACCTTGTCGCCCACGCCGATCGCCAGCGCGCCGCCGGAGCCGCCTTCGCCGATCACGGTGCAGATCACCGGCACGCTCAGACGCGACATTTCACGCAGATTGCGAGCGATCGCTTCCGACTGGCCGCGCTCTTCCGCGCCAACGCCCGGGTAGGCGCCCGGGGTGTCGATGAAGGTGATGATCGGCATTTTAAACCGCTCAGCCATCTCCATCAGGCGCAGCGCTTTGCGGTAGCCTTCCGGGGCCGGCATACCAAAGTTGCGACGAATTTTTTCTTTGGTTTCGCGACCTTTCTGGTGGCCAATGATCATCACCGGACGACCATCAAGACGCGCGATACCGCCGACAATCGCTTTATCGTCAGCGTAGGCACGGTCACCGGCCAGTTCGTCAAACTCGTCGAACGCCAGGCGGACATAATCCAGGGTGTAAGGACGGCGCGGGTGGCGCGCCAGTTGCGCAACCTGCCATGCACCGAGATCGGAGAAGATTTTGCGCGTCAGCTCTACGCTTTTCTCGCGCAGACGATGCACTTCTTCGTCGATGTTAATATCCAGTTTCTCATCCTGACGGCTTACCGCAGTCAGGGAATCGATTTTCGCTTCCAGCTCTGCAATCGGCTGTTCAAAATCTAGGAAATTCAGACTCATAGTATTCCTGTATTAGTCAAACTCCAGTTCCACCTGCTCCGAGCCGATAAGGCCACGCAGATCGTTGAGTAAACGATCGCTCGGAGAGACGCGCCATGTTGCGCCGAAACGCAACCGCGCGCGTGCATCCGCCCTCTGATAGTAGAGGTGCACTGGAATGGTTCCCGAACGGTGGGGTTCCAGAGACTGACGGAGTCGGTTTAAAAGCTGGTCATCAATTTGCCTGTCCGTCAGCGAGATAGCAAGCCCGCGAGCATATTTTTCCCGGGCTTCGTCAATGTCCATGACTTCACGGGCGGTCATTTTAAGCCCCCCGCTAAAGTCATCAAAGCTGACCTGTCCGCTGACGATAAGTATGCGGTCTTTTTCCAGCAACTGCTGATATTTATCCAGCGCGTCGGTGAATAACATCACTTCCAGCCGCCCGGAACGGTCATCCAGGGTACAGATGCCGATACGATTGCCGCGCTTGGTGACCATTACCCGCGCCGCAATCACCAGCCCCGCCGCCGTGGTCACTTTTCCACGATCGGTCGGATGCATGTCTTTGAGCCTCACGCCGCCGACGTAGCGCTCAATCTCTTTCAGATACTGGTTAATCGGGTGCCCGGTCAGGTACAGCCCCAGGGTCTCCCTTTCACCATCCAGCACCACCTGCTCAGGCCACGGCTGGCAGCTGGCGTAGGACTGTTCAATCTGCTCAGGCTCTTCCGCCAGTACGCCGAACATATCAGCCTGGCCGATGGCCTCGGCTTTGGCGTGCTGGTCGGCGGCTTTCAGCGCATCGCCCAGCGAATTCATCAGCGCCGCACGGTGCGGACCGAGACGATCGAACGCCCCGGACATAATCAGCTTTTCCAGCACGCGACGGTTGAGCTTTTTAATATCGGTCCGCGCGCAGAGGTCGAACAGCTCGCGGAAATAACCGCCGTTGTTGCGCGCCTCAATGATCGCTTCGATCGGCCCTTCGCCGACGCCCTTGATGGCGCCGATACCGTAGACGATCTCGCCGTCGTCGTTGACGTGGAAATGGTACAGGCCGGAGTTAATATCAGGCGGCAAAATTTTCAGCCCCATCCGCCAGCACTCGTCCACCAGGCCAACGACCTTCTCGGTGTTATCCATATCGGCGGTCATTACCGCCGCCATAAACTCAGCCGGATAGTGCGCCTTAAGCCATAGCGTCTGGTAAGAAACCAGCGCGTACGCGGCGGAGTGCGATTTGTTAAACCCGTAACCGGCGAATTTCTCCACCAGGTCAAAGATTTTCATCGCCAGTTCGCCGTCAATGCCGTTTTTCTTCGCCCCATCCTCAAAGATAGAACGCTGCTTGGCCATCTCCTCCGGCTTTTTCTTACCCATCGCGCGACGCAGCATATCCGCGCCGCCGAGGGTATACCCGGACAGCACCTGGGCAATCTGCATGACCTGTTCCTGATACAGGATGATGCCGTAGGTCGGCTCCAGCACCGGTTTCAGGCTTTCATGCTGCCACTGCACGTCCGGATACGAGATCTCTTCTCGGCCGTGCTTACGGTCGATAAAGTTATCTACCATCCCCGACTGCAGCGGGCCCGGGCGGAACAGGGCCACCAGAGCGATCATATCTTCGAAGCAGTCCGGCTGCAGGCGTTTAATCAGATCTTTCATGCCGCGCGATTCAAGCTGGAAGACCGCAGTGGTTTCCGAGCGCTGCAGCATGTCGAAGCTTTTCTTGTCATCCAGCGGGATGGCGGCGATATCCAGCGGCCCTTCACCGTTCTTCTCACGGCGCTTATTAATCATCTCCAGCGCCCAGTTAATGATAGTGAGCGTACGCAGACCGAGGAAGTCGAATTTCACCAGCCCGGCGTATTCCACGTCGTTCTTGTCAAACTGGGTAACCGGATGCAGCCCCTGCTCATCGCAATACAGCGGGGCGAAGTCGGTGATCTTGGTCGGTGCGATAACCACGCCGCCCGCATGCTTACCGGCGTTTCGCGTCACCCCTTCCAGCTTACGCGCCATGTCGATCAGCGCTTTCACTTCTTCGTCCGCCTCGTAGATCTCCGGCAGCTGCGGCTCGGCCTCGAAGGCTTTCGCCAGCGTCATGCCCGGATCGGGCGGCACCAGCTTGGAAATGCGGTCGACAAAGCCGTACGGGTGACCCAGCACGCGGCCCACATCCCGGATGACCGCTTTCGCCGCCATGGTACCGAAGGTGATGATCTGCGATACCGCGTCGCGGCCATACATATCCGCCACGTGCTCGATAACCTGGTCGCGTTTCTCCATGCAGAAGTCGACGTCAAAGTCGGGCATTGAGACACGCTCCGGGTTAAGGAAACGTTCGAACAGCAGGTCGAACTCCAGCGGGTCGAGATCGGTGATCTTCAGCGCGTAGGCCACCAGCGAACCGGCGCCGGAACCGCGGCCCGGGCCGACCGGCACACCGTTATCCTTCGACCACTGGATAAACTCCATCACGATCAGGAAGTAGCCGGGGAAGCCCATCTGGTTGATCACCTGCAGCTCGATATCCAGACGCTCGTCGTATTCCGGCCGGCGCTTCGCGCGCACTTCCGGATCCGGGAAGAGGAATTCCAGCCGCTCCTCCAGACCTTCTTTCGATTTCATCACCAGGAAATCTTCCGTGGTCATATCGCCGGTCGGGAACTGCGGCAGGAAATATTCGCCAAGCCGCACGGTGACGTTGCAGCGCTTGGCAATTTCAACGCTGTTTGCCAGCGCTTCCGGAATATCGGCGAACAGCTCGCACATCTCTTCCTCGCTGCGCATATATTGCTGCGGCGAGTAGTTGCGCGGCCGTTTCGGGTCGTCGAGGGTGAAGCCGTCGTGAATAGCGACGCGGATTTCATGGGCGTCAAAGTCGCCAGTGTCGAGGAAGCGGACATCGTTGGTCGCCACCACCGGCAGACCACGCGCTTCCGCCAGCGCCACGGCGGCATGAAGATAACTCTCTTCATCCTGACGACCGGTGCGGATCAGCTCCAGAAAATAGCGATCCGGGAAATGCTCTTCATAGAAGGCGACGCACTGCTCAACCAGCGGCATGTTGCCGCGGATCAGGCTGACGCCGACGTCGCCTTTACGGCCGCCGGAGAGCAGAATCAGCCCTTCCTGATGTTCCACCAGCCAGTCGCGATCGATCCACGGCCCCAGGGCGCCGTAGCCGCGCTGATAGGCGCGGGAAATCAGCAGAGTCAGGTTCTGGTAGCCGGTGTTATTCGCCGCCAGCACGGTCAGCTCGGTAAATTCGTCGCCGAGCAGGTCGCACTGCACGTGGAAATCGGCGCCGACGATCGGCTTAATCCCCGCGCCGTGTCCCGTCCCGTAGAACTTCACCAGCCCGCAGAGATTGGTGAAATCGGTGATCGCCAGCGCTGGCATGCCAAGCGAGGCCGCCTTCTTGACCAGCGGCCCGGTCTTTGCCAGCCCATCGATCATGGAATAGTCGCTGTGCACCCGCAGGTGTACGAAACGTGGTTCAGCCATCTTTAGATCCCGGTGACTTAGTTGGACGCCAGGCCCAGGGCACGCTTCACCGGGCCAAAACTGCGCCGGTGATGCTCTGTTGCGCCGTGTTCCTGCAGCTTCTGCAGGTGAACAGCGGTGGGATAGCCTTTATGCTGGGCAAATCCGTAGTGGGGAAATGCGAGGTCCAGCGTGGCCATTTCGGCGTCACGAGTGACTTTTGCCAGAATAGACGCTGCGCTGATTTCTGCTACCCGGCTGTCGCCTTTGACTACTGCCAGGGAGGGCATCGGTAGCGATGGGCAGCGGTTGCCATCAATCAGAACAAACTCGGGTACAATGCTCAGGCCGGCGACGGCGCGCTGCATCGCCAGCATAGTGGCATGCAGGATATTCAGCTCATCGATTTCGTGCGGCTCGGCGCGCCCCAGGCTCCAGCACAGCGCTTTCTCTTTAATCTCATCGAACAGCGCCAGACGACGCTTCTCGCTGAGTTTTTTGGAATCATTCAGACCCACAATCGGCTTCGCCGGATCGAGGATCACCGCCGCGGTCACCACCGCGCCAACCAGGGGGCCACGCCCGACCTCATCGACGCCGGCAACCAGATGGGTATGCGGATAGACGAACTCCATCATTGTTTTGCTAACTCCAGTACGGCGTCCGCCGCCTGCTCATCGGCGTTGCAGCGGATCTGCTGATGCAGCGCGCGGAATGTCTCATGCATCTCATGGCTGGTTTTGCCATCGGCCAGCAGCGGCTGCAGGGCGGCAGCCAGCGCCTGCGGCTCGCACTCATCCTGCAGCAGCTCTTTAACCAGCTCGCGCCCGGCCAGCAGGTTCGGCAACGAGACGTAGTCGGTTTTAACCAACCGCTTCGCCAGCCAGAAGGTGAACGGCTTCATGCGATAGCCAACCACCATCGGGCATTTCGCCAGCATACACTCCAGCGCCGCCGTCCCGGAGGCCAGCAGCGCGGCGTCGCTGGCGATCATCGCATCGCGCGCCTGGCCGTCCAGCATATGCACGATCATATCCGGCGCCGTCTCAGCTTTAATTCGCTCAAACTGCTCCCGCCGTTTAGCATTAACCAGCGGCACCACCACCTGCAGATCGGGATAGGTAGCCCGCAGAAGCTGCGCGGTTTTCAGAAAGTCCGCGCTGAGCATTTCGACTTCCGCGCCGCGGCTACCGGGCAACAGCGCCAGGCAACGCACGTCGTGCGGGATCCCTAACCGGTCGCGCGCGGCGCCTTTGTCAGGATCCAGCGGCATCGCATCCGCCATGGTATGGCCGATAAAGCGGCAGGGAACGTTAAATTTGTCATAAAACGCTTTTTCGAAAGGCAGAAAGGCCAGCACCAGATCGGTGGATCTGCCGATTTTGAAAACGCGTTTTTGTCGCCAGGCCCAGACCGATGGGCTGACGTAGTGAATGGTTTTGATGCCCTGCTTTTTCAGATTCCCTTCGAGGGTAATATTGAAGTCAGGGGCGTCGATACCGACGAAGACGTCGGGACGCAGCTCGCCGAAGCGGCGGGTCAAATCGGCGCGAATATGGAGTAAGCGACGCAGGCGACCGAGCACTTCAACAATACCCATCACCGCCAGCTCTTCCATTTCGTACCAGGCTTCACACCCTTCCGCCTGCATCAGCGGTCCCGCCACGCCGACAAAGCGCGCATTCGGGATGCGTGCTTTGAGGGCGCGGATGAGGCCGGCGCCAAGAATATCGCCGGAGGTTTCTCCGGCGACCAGGGCAATCGTCAGGGGACGCTGTTCAGCCATTAACGAATCAAGCCGCGGGTAGAGCGGGCAAAGAAATCGACAAACGGCTGAACTTCAGGATGCTGAGTCGCCAGTTCGGCGATCTCCGGCTTGGCTTCTTCCAGCGTCTTGCCGCTGCGGTACAGCAGTTTATACGCGTTGCGGATCGCGGTAATCGCTTCCCGGCTGAAGCCGCGGCGTTTCAGACCTTCGATATTGACGCCGAACGGCGTCGCATGGTTGCCCTGGGCAATCACGAACGGCGGAACGTCCTGCGCCACGCCGGAGCAGCCGCCAACCATAACGTGTGAGCCAATGACGCAGAACTGGTGCACCGCAGTCATGCCGCCGATAATGACATAATCATCCAGCGAAACATGGCCAGCGAGCGTCGCGTTATTGGCCAGGATGCAGCGATCGCCAAGCGTACAATCGTGCGCCACGTGGGCGTTGATCATCAGCAGGTTATCGTTGCCCACCTTTGTTAATCCACCGCCCTGTACTGTGCCGCGATGAATGGTGACGCTTTCGCGAATGCGGTTGCGATCGCCAATTTCCACCCGGGTTGGTTCGCCAGCATATTTCAGATCCTGGTTAACTTCGCCGATGGAAGCGAACTGATAGATCTCGTTGTCACGGCCGATTTTGGTGTGGCCGTTAACGACAACGTGAGACTTCAGTACGGTGCCTTCGCCGATTTCGACGTTGGCGCCAACAATACAAAACGGACCAATGTGGACGTTAGCGCCAATCACGGCGCCTTCTTCTACAATGGCGGTAGGATGAACAAAAGCGGTTTTATCAATCACGTATCAGGCCTCCCGGCTACGCGCACACATCATCGTCGCTTCGCAAACCACTTTACCGTCAACCAGCGCAACGCCTTTGAAACGGGTCAGGCCGCGGCGGGTTTTCTCGAAAGTGACTTCCATAATCATCTGATCGCCTGGTACTACCGGGCGTTTGAAACGTGCTTCATCGATACCCGCGAAGTAATACAGCTCGCCTGGTTCCAGTTTTCCAACGCTTTTGAATGCCAGAATCCCGGTGGCCTGCGCCATTGCTTCCAGAATCAGGACGCCCGGCAAAATCGGCTTACCAGGGAAATGCCCCTGGAAAAACGGCTCGTTTACAGAAACATTTTTTACTGCGCGCAGAAAACGACCTTCTTCAAAATCCAGCACGCGGTCTACCAGCAGGAACGGGTAACGGTGAGGCAGAAGTTCCAGAATCTCTTCAATGTGCAGAGTATGAGTGTCAGTAGTCAAAATACTCTTCCTGTCTAAATGTACTAAAAGGCAATAATAACACGGCCTGCGGCAATCTTTTAGCGAATGCAACAGGCCGGAAATGTCATGTGACCAAATGATGAATTAGTCTTGTTGATTAACCTTGCGCTCAATCGCTTTCAGGCGCTTGCTCATCTCGTCAATATTCATCACCAGCGCAGCGGTTTTACGCCACGCCTTGTTCGGCTGCAGCGGAATACCGGAGGAGTATACGCCAGGTTCGCTGATAGGACGCATCACCATCCCCATCCCCGTGACGGTGACCTTATCGCAGATTTCCATATGGCCGTTAATCACGCTGGCGCCGCCAATCATGCAGTAGCGGCCGATTTTCAGGCTGCCTGCCATGATGACACCGCCGGCAACCGCGGTATTGTCGCCAATCACCACGTTATGCGCAATCTGGCACTGGTTATCAATGATAACCCCGTTGCCAATCACGGTATCGTCCAGCGCGCCGCGGTCAATTGTGGTGCAGGCGCCGATCTCCACGCGATCGCCAATAATGACGCGACCCAGCTGCGGGATCTTCACCCAGTTGCCGCGATCGTTGGCGTAGCCGAAGCCATCCGCGCCGATCACCGTGCTGGACTGGATCAGGCAATTCTCGCCGATCTCAATCTCATGGTAAACGGTCACATTGGCCCACAAACGCGAGCCGGCGCCTATTTTCGTATTTTTCCCAACGAAGCAGCCTGCGCCGATGACCACGTTATCGCCCAGCTCTACCCCGGATTCGATAACGGCGTTGGCGCCGATGGCAACGTTGCTACCCAGCTTCGCCGTCGGATCGATAACCGCGCTCGGCGCGATATCCTGTGCCGGCTGCGGCGTGGTATCCAGAATTTGAGCCATGCGCGCATAGGTCAGGTAGGGATTACGCACTACCAGCGCGGCGCTATGGGCAAAAGGCAAATCATCCTGCGTCATCACAACGGCAGAAGCCTGGCAAGCGGCCAGGTGTTCACGGTACTTAGGGTTGACCATGAAAGTGATTTGGCCCGTTTTCGCGCTCTGCATGGACGCAACGCCGGTGATGACGATATCGCCATCACCGTGTAATTCTGCATCCAACTGCTGCGCAAGATCAGCCAGTCGAATTGAAGGCATTACTTATTTAACCTGTTTCAGCACATCAGCGGTGATGTCTTTTACATCGCTGCTGTTGTATGCAACGGCATTCGCGTCAACCACCAGATCGATGCTCTGATCTTTCGCTACGCTCTGTACGGCAGTCTGGATACGGGTCACCAGTTTGCCACGCTCTTCGTTGGAACGACGAGCGCGATCCTGTTCAAACGCCTGCGCTTTCTGGGAGAAGGTCTGGCGCTGAGCCATCACGTCTTTTTCCAGTTTGGTACGATCGGCGCCCGGCTTCATGGACTGCAGACGCTGCATTTTAGACTGCAGGTCGCCTTCCATACGCTGCAGTTCGCTAGCGCGGCCTTTGAACTCGTTTTCCAGCGTGTTGGAAACGCCAGTTTTCTGGGCAACCTGTTGGAACAGGCTGTTCATGTTCACCAGGGCAATTTTATCTGCCGCCTGAGCGGAAGTTACCATTGCCAAACCCAGACCTGCAGCTAATAACCACTTTTTCACAATAAACTCCTTACCATCCCATGAGTACCCAGGGGTACCGTTATTTGCGTGGCGAGGCGATAAACGCGTTATCGCCTACGGTCAGCGCTATACTGCACTTGCATTCCGTTGCCGCCAACAATTACCAGGTTTTACCAATGTTAAACTGGAACTGTTCGGCTTTGTCTCCATCGTACTTTTTGAACGGTTGGGCGTAGGAGAAGACCAACGGCCCCAACGGCGACATCCACTGCACGGCAATACCCGCAGACATACGGATGTTGCTCGGATCGCTGTAATCCGGATATCCAGCGTACGCGTTCGAATCCCAGTGAGTATCCCATACGGTACCCATATCCCAGAAGAAGGAAGTCCGGACCGAGTTCGCATATTTGTCACTAATAAACGGCGTCGGGGTAATCAGCTCCAGGCTGGCCACCGCCATGGCGTTACCGCCCACCGCATCATCGGATTTACACGGTGCGGATTCGGTGCTCTTACAGTCGTTGGTATAGCCGCTGTCGCCATCATGACGGCTGCTCGACGGGAAGTACACCGCCTTCGGACCAATGGTGTTCGACTGGAAGCCACGCACGGTGCTGGAGCCACCTGCATAGAAGTTCTCATAGAACGGCATCTCTTTGCCGCCGATACCATCGCCATAGCCAAAGCGGGTACGACCCAGCACCACCCATTCATGATCGTTGTCGATCGGCACATAGGTGGCGGTATCCAACGTCGCTTTGTAGTATTCGTTGTCCGAACCCGGAATGGTCACTTTACCGTTCAGGTTGACGCGCGAACCTTCGGTTGGGAAGAAGCCGCGGTCAAGCTTGTTATAGGTCCAACCGTAGTTGAAGGTGAAGTCATTCGCACTGAACGAGTTCCGGTCGTTGGTGTTGTCCGGATACTGGCCCATCGAGTTCAGGTAACGCCACATCGCCACCTGCGGCTGCATATTGGACAGGGAGTTATGCACATACCCGACGCCCGCGCGCAGCGTGTTGTATTCGTTGACCGGGAAGCCCAGCGTGACGTCTGTACCATAGCTTTTGTTGGTATAGTCAGACAGATCCGCATCGTTCGCGTCAAAGTCATTATAGAAGATACGACCGCCGAGGCTCACACCGTCTACGGTGAAGTACGGGTTGGTCACCGACAGCTCGGTATAGGTCTGGTAGTCGTTTTTGGTGCCGTTGATCCCGACAGCATAGCCAGTACCTAACCAGTTATCCTGCTGAACGCCCGCCTGGAAGCTGACGCCGCTCTCGGTACCGTAACCGATACCGAAGTTGAAGCTACCGGTGTTACGCTCTTTCACCTTGTAGACTACGTCGACCTGGTCCGGACTGCCTGGTACGCGCTGGGTATCGGTATCGACCGTTTCGAAGAAGCCTAAACGGTTGAGACGGTCTTTACCCTGATCGACGAGGTCGCTGCCCAGCCACGCGCCTTCCATCTGGCGCATTTCGCGGCGCAGAACGGCGTCTTTGGAGGTGTCATTGCCTTCGAAGCGAATTTTACGCACGTAATAGCGGTTGCCCGCGTCGACGTTGACGTGCAGCTTAACGGTTTTATCGCTGTCGTTGATCTCCGGCTGCGACTGTACGCGCGGGTAGGCGTAACCATAACGACCCAACAGTTTCTTGATGTCGTTTTCCATCTTGGTCACTTTCGCGCCGTTATACAGTTCACCCGGCTCGACTTTGGTCAGCGCTTCGATTTCCGCGGAATGGCCGGCGAGGTTGCCCGACACCTGTACCCCGGAAAACTTGTACTGATCGCCTTCGGTGATGTTGACGGTGATATAGATCCCTTTCTTATCCGGCGTCAGGCTGACCTGGGTAGAATCAATGTTGAAACGGGCATAGCCGCGATCCAGGTAGTAGCTGCGCAGGGTTTCAAGGTCGCCCGCCAGTTTCTGCTTCTGGTATTTACGGTCGCCGACCACGTTCCACCACGGCACTTCATCGCGCAGCTGGAAGTGGGAGATCAGCTCATCAGTCGAAAACGCATGGTTGCCGACGATGTTGATCTGCTGAATTTTAGCGGAGACGCCTTCCTGGAAGACCAGTTTCAGGTCGACACGGTTACGCGGCAGCGGGGTAACGACCGCTTTGACGCTGGCGCTGTATTTACCGACGCTGTAGTAGAAATCCTCGAGGCCCTTCTCGATATCCGCGATGGTCGTGCGGTCAAGCGACTCGCCCACCCGAACGCCAGAGGCCTCAAGGTTCTGCTTGAGCATGTCATCTTTCACCGACTTGTTGCCGGAGAAGGTGATGCTGGCGATCGTCGGACGCTCTTTCACCTGCACCAGCAGGGTATCACCATCGCGCAGGACGCGGACGTCCTCGAAGTTGCCAGTGGCAAACAGCGCGCGAATAGTGTTACTGATATCATCGTCGGTCACCGTATCGCCAGGACGCACTGGCATACTGAGGAGGGCCGCACCAACAGCGACACGCTGCAAGCCTTCGAAATGAATGTCCTTCACCACGAACCCTTCAGCACCGTATACAGTCGCGCTGCTAAACAGCAGCGACGCTATGAGCAACTTTTTCATCGCCATCGTTATTATGCGTTCTTCCTAACAAACTCTCTTATAACCGAGAGAAATCATTGAAAAGTGCAAGCCCCATTAACAGCACCAGCAGTATTGAGCCAATGCGATAACTAAAGTCTTGAACTCGCTCGGATACCGGCCCGCCCTTCAGCTTTTCAATCGCCAAAAACAGCAGATGTCCCCCATCCAGTACGGGTAGTGGGAACAGGTTGATGATTCCGAGGTTCACGCTAATCAGCGCAAGGAACATCAGATAATAAATCAACCCAAACTCCGCTGACATTCCAGCCCCCTGAGCGATAGAGATCGGCCCACTGAGGTTGTTCAGTTTGACATCACCGGTTATCAATTTACCCAGCATCCTGACCGTCAGCGACATCAGCTGCCAGGTTTTATCCGTGGCTTCAGCGATGGCGGCAAACGGTCCGTACTGACGTACTGTCTTGTATTCTTCAGGCAGCGGGATGACCTTTGGCACCACCCCTGCGAACCCTTCTGCCTTACCTTTCACCGTTTTTGCATCCGGCGTCAGGGTTAACGGCAGCGCACTCCCCTGCCGTTCAATCTCCAGCGCCAGCGCTTTGCCCGGATTATCGCGCACCAGATTAACAAACGTCATCCACTGCGTTAACGGTTGACCATCGACTTTAACGATCCGGTCGCCCGCTTGCAAACCTGCTTTCTGCGCTGCCGAGCCCGCCTGGACCTCCGCCAGCACCGTATCAATCTGCGCGCTGCGCGGCTGGATCCCCAGCGACGTGACGGGATCTTGCTTGTCTGGCTCAAACGCCCAGTGCCGCAGATCGACGATTTTATCCTGGCGCTGATTAGTCCCGAAAGGGGCGACGGTAAGTATTGTTTGCGGGTTGCCGATTTTGGCCACCAGCTGCAGACGCACCGCATCCCAATCAGGCGTTTCGATACCATCTATCGCTTTAAGTTCCGTTCCTTTTGCAATTTGTGCTTGCGCGGCAACCGAATTGGGCGTTATTTCACCCACTACCGGACGGACCCCAGGAACGCCGATGATGAAGACCAGCCAGTAGGCAAAGATAGCGAAAAGGAAATTAGCGATGGGACCGGCGGCAATGACCGCCGCGCGCTGGCCGACGGTTTTATTATTGAACGCATAGTGGCGCATCTCCGGCGCCACCGCTTCAACACGCTCATCCAGCATCTTGACGTAGCCGCCCAGCGGGATCAGGGCAATGACGAACTCCGTACCCTGCTTATCCATCCGCCGCCACAACGCTTTGCCGAAGCCGATAGAAAAACGCTCAACCCGAATACCGCAGCGACGCGCTACCCAAAAATGGCCAAACTCATGCACCGTAATCAGTACGCCAAGCGCAATGATAAAAGCTGCCAGATTCCAGAGCACGCTCAGCATATCACCTTCCGTCAAATCGTCCTGAAGACCAACAGTAGCAGACAGGCGAAGACCGGCACCGCCGCCGTGAGGCTGTCGATACGATCGAGAATACCGCCGTGTCCGGGAATCAAGTGCCCGCTGTCCTTAATGCCGGCCTCGCGCTTAAACATACTTTCCGTCAGATCGCCCAGCACCGAAGCCAGGGCGGCTACTACCGAACAGACCAGCAGCACCGTTGGCGTAACGTCAAGATGGGCCCACACCCCGTAGGCCCAGGAGATCACCGCCGCGGTCAGCAAACCGCCAAAAAAGCCCTGCCAGGTTTTTCCCGGCGAAACCTTCGGCGCCAGCTTGTGCTTGCCAAACATTTTACCAAACATATAGGCGCCGGAATCCGCGCCCCAGACCAGAATCATCACGTACAGGAGCCACAGCGCACCGCTGTAATGGTTATCGGTATAGTGCCAGGCGCGTAGCGCCAGCATGCCCCAGAAAAACGGGACAATGGTCAGGATACCGAAGATGAGGCGCAGCACTTTAGAGTGACGCCAGAATGCCGCCGACGCCGGATAAGAGAGCACCAGCAGCAGCGCGACGATCCACCAGACGAAAGAGGCCCACAGCGAGCCTTCAACCATCGGTTGATGAACGTCATAATGGTATTCCGGCAGCAGAAACAGCATCGCCGCCAGCAGAAGGCCGCACAACACCGCCAGCCAGACCCGCTGCGACGTCGAGGTGAAACCACTCAGTTGCCCCCACTCCCATGCGGCGAGCATACAGACCACCAGGGTCACGATAGCAAACCCCATAGGCGGCAATAAAAACAGCGCCGCAATGACGACGGGGATTAAGACGAAAGCAGATATCAGGCGATACTTCAGCAAAAGTGACCCCCATCAGGCATGACTGCCACCCGGCTCAGTGCCGCCGAAACGACGCTCTCGATTAACAAAGGCATGGAGTGCACCTTCAAAGTCCTGTTCAGCAAAATCGGGCCAAAGAACATCCGTAAAGTAAAGTTCGGCATAGGCAATTTGCCAAATCAGAAAATTACTTATTCGGTGCTCTCCCCCGGTCCTAATAACTAAATCTACGGGAGCCAGTTCATGCATGCAGACCTGCTGACTCAGCATGTCTTCCGTGATCTGCTCAGGCAGCAGCGTCCCGTCCTGTACCTGTTTCGCCAGCAAACGAACGCCCTGGGTAATATCCCAGCGACCGCCGTAATTGGCCGCAATATTCAGCGTTAAGCCGGTATTGTTCGCGGTCAGCGCTTCCGCTTTGCGGATACGCTCCTGCAGGCGCGCATTGAAGCGCGTGGTGTCGCCAATAATCCGCAAACGCACATTGTGTCGGTGCAGGCTTTTGACTTCGCTATCCAGCGCCCAGACGAACAGCTCCATCAGCGCACTGACTTCCTGAGCCGGACGGTTCCAGTTTTCGCTGCTGAACGCGTATAACGTTAACGCCTCAATCCCATTATTCGCCGCGAAAGAGACCGCGCGACGCACGGATTTCGCACCGGCCTTGTGCCCGAAAGCGCGAATTTTACCTTGCCGTTTCGCCCAACGGCCGTTGCCATCCATAATAATGGCGACATGACGGCAGCCATGTGTGGGCGATATTTCGCTGACAGTTTGATTAGCAGACAACATCACGCGTTTTAAGTCCATAATAAGGATTAACTAGCCACCAAACAGAGGCCACCGGGCCGCGCTGGATACGCATTTTTATCCGGTGCCGGGGCTGCAGCCAATCGCAGAGAACAACCAAAAGCTTTACGCAAAAAAGCCGTGTTTTGCCACGGCCACCGTAATCTTTAACAACAAAATGCAACGATCGGGTGGCGCAGACTATATCACTGAAGCTTTGCGCCCACAAATATCACCGCGTTACGCCTGGGTGACCAACCGTTTCAGCTGTTGATGAGCAACCGCGCGGGCCTCAGCGTCGATAACCAGAACGTCATCAATGCTTTGCGGCTCCTGCAGGTTCATCTTATCCAGCACAGTCTGGTTAACCGCCGCAATATCGGTAAAGCGGATATCGCCATGCAGAAACGCGGCAACCGACTCTTCATTGGCCGCATTCAGCGTGGTGGTCGCCGCCTGGCCGACGTCAAACGCCTCCATCGCCAGCTTCAGGCACGGATACCGCGTATAGTCTGGCGCGGAGAAGCTCAGATTGCTCAGCTGGCAGAAGTCCAGCGGCTTAGCGCCGGAGTTAAGCCGCTGCGGCCAGCCCATGGTATGGGCGATCGGCGTGCGCATATCCGGCTCCCCAAGCTGCGCCAGCACGCTGCCGTCCTGATAGCGAACCATCGAGTGGATCACCGACTGCGGATGGATAAGGACCTCCATCTGCCGGGCTGAGGCGTTAAACAGCCAGCGCGCTTCAATATATTCCAGGCCTTTGTTCATCATCGTGGCGGAGTCAACGGAGATCTTGCGTCCCATCGACCAGTTAGGATGACGGCAGGCCTGATCCGGCGTCATCGCCGCCAGATCAGCTACCGCTGTCTCACGGAAAGGCCCGCCCGAGCCGGTCAGCAGGATGGATGAAACGCCATTCTGCGCCAGGTCAGCGTATCCCAGATGCTGCTGAATTGTCTCCGGCATACTCTGAAAAATCGCGTTATGTTCGCTATCGACCGGCAGCAATCGCGCCCCCGACCGTTGAACCGCCTCCATGAACAAGCGACCGCAGGTCACCAGCGACTCTTTATTCGCTAACAACACCGTTTTCCCGGCGCGGATCGCCGCCAGCGTCGGCACCAGCCCCGCCGCGCCGACGATAGCCGCCATCACCTGATCGACCTCCTCCAGCGCTGCGACCTCTGCCGCCGCCTGCTGGCCGCTCAGCACCTCGGTACGGCAGCCATGTTCCTGCAGACGGGTGCGCAATCGCTCAGCGCTTTGCGCATCGTCCATCACGGCGTAACGGGGGGTAAATTCAAGGCATTGTTCAACCATACGGTCAACGTTTTTCCCCGCGACCAGCGCGGCGACGGAAAAGCGACCGGGATTATGGCGCACCACGTCCAGCGTGCTACAGCCAATGGAGCCGGTCGAACCGAGAACGGTTAATTGCTTCATGAGACGTCCAGAAGAGTGGAAACAGAATAAAAAGCAAAACGCCGCCAGCAAGCCCCTACGCAGCAATTATCAGGGATAAGACGGCGGCATTAGGCCTTCAACTTAGCGCTAAAGGCTACAAGGCCAGCGGTCGCAACGCAATCCCGAGAATTGAGCGTACAGTCTTCTGTACGGCGTTTCGGATTTTACTCAGACCAGACGCTGTCAGGCCCGAGTAAGGGCAGAGCATCAGAACTGCATCAGTTCTGCTTCTTTGTCTGCCAGCGCCGCGTCAACTTTCTTGATGGCGGCGTCAGTCATTTTCTGCACGTCGTCCTGAGAACGGCGATCGTCATCTTCGCTGATCTCTTTCTCTTTCAGCAGCGCTTTGACTTTGTCGTTGGCGTCGCGGCGAACGTTACGTACGGCAACGCGCGCCTGCTCAGCTTCACCACGCACGATCTTGGTCAGATCTTTACGACGCTCTTCGGTCAGCGGCGGCAACGGAACACGAATATCGCTGCCGGCAGAGCTTGGGTTCAGACCGAGGTCGGACGCCATGATCGCTTTTTCAACGGCCGCGGACATAGAACGGTCAAAGACGTTGATTTTCAGGGTACGGGAGTCTTCGACGGTGACGCTGGCCAGCTGGCGCAGCGGGGTCGGCGTACCGTAGTATTCAACAACAATCCCGTCCAGCAGGCTCGGAGAAGCACGACCCGTGCGAATTTTGCTGATTTGGTTTTTGAATGCTTCGACGCATTTTTCCATGCGGATTTCAGCATCTTTTCTGATATCGCTAATCACGTTACGAATCCTTGAAAGCTTGTCTCAGTCAGACCAGACGGGGCACCCGTCGGAAAATGAGCTAAGTATAGTCAGATTTAATGAAAATCACCGGGTAATATCCCCGCGAAAGTAAAGCGGAATATTACCCGGATTTGGCGCTGACGGGAATTATTCCGTGATCAATGTGCCTTCTTTTTCGCCCATCACCACGCGACGCAGGGCGCCAGGTTTGTTCATGTTGAAGACGCGAATCGGCAATTTATGGTCACGCGCCAGGGTGAAGGCCGCCAGATCCATCACTTTCAGCTCTTTTTCCAGCACTTCGCTGTAGGTCAGCTGATCGTACATCGTGGCGGAAGGATCTTTGGCCGGATCAGCGGTGAATACGCCGTCAACCTTGGTGGCTTTCAGCACCACATCGGCTTCAATTTCAATACCGCGCAGGCAGGCTGCGGAATCGGTGGTAAAGAACGGGTTGCCGGTACCCGCGGAAAGGATCACCACGCGGTTGTTGCGCAGCAGGCTGATCGCCTCTGCCCAGCTGTAGTTGTCGCACACGCCGTTCAGCGGAATGGCGGACATCAGACGAGCGTTCACATAGGCGCGGTGGAGCGCATCGCGCATCGCGAGGCCATTCATAACCGTTGCCAGCATGCCCATGTGGTCGCCCACAACGCGGTTCATACCCGCTTTCGCCAGACCAGCACCACGGAACAGGTTACCGCCACCAATTACTACGCCAACCTGAATACCCAGCTCAACCAGCTCTTTGATCTCCTGAGCCATGCGGTCAAGTATGCTTGCATCAATACCGAAGCCTTCTGAGCCCTGCAGCGCTTCGCCACTTAATTTCAGCAGAATACGTTTGTAGACGGGTTTTGCATTGGTAGCCATGTTTCTTTCCTGAGACTGTCAACGAATGAGATGTGAGAATTCCGGCGACATTGTATGTCGCATTTCAGCGCGGTCACTATAAGCAGTTGGCTGAATTTACAAAATGGGCGCAAAAAGAAGCCGCCCTCAGGCGGCTCCTTGTAAAAATTAAGACTGCTTGGACATCGCAGCAACTTCTGCTGCAAAGTCAGTCTCAACTTTCTCGATGCCTTCGCCCACTTCAAAGCGGATGAAGCCAGTCACGTCAGCGTTGTGCTCTTTCAGCAGCTGACCAACAGATTTGCTCGGCTCCATGACGAAAGGCTGACCAGTCAGAGAAACTTCGCCGGTGAATTTCTTCATGCGGCCTTCAACCATTTTCTCTGCGATTTCTTTCGGCTTACCGGACTGCATCGCGATGTCCAGCTGAACCTGGTACTCTTTCTCTACCACTTCAGCAGACACGTCTTCCGGCTTAACGAATTCCGGCTTGCTTGCAGCAACGTGCATTGCCAGCTGCTTAACCAGCTCTTCGTCAGCGCCTTTAGCGGCAACCAGAACGCCGATGCGCGCACCGTGCTGGTAGCTGCCCAGAACGTCGCCTTCCAGAACAGCGATACGACGGATGTTGATGTTCTCACCGATTTTAGCAACCAGGGCAACACGTTCTTCTTCGAACTGCGCTTTCAGAACTTCAACGTCGGAGATTTTACCCGCAACAGCGGCGTCCAGTACTTTGTCAGCAAATGCCTGGAAACCACCATCTTTAGCAACGAAGTCAGTCTGGCAGTTAACTTCCAGAATGTAACCGTAGTTGCCTTCGATTTTGGTTTTGATCACGCCGTCAGCAGCCACGTTGCCTGCTTTCTTCGCCGCTTTGATCGCGCCGGATTTACGCATGTTTTCGATTGCCAGCTCGATGTCGCCATTCGCTTCAGTCAGCGCTTTTTTGCAATCCATCATGCCTGCGCCAGTACGTTCGCGCAGCTCTTTTACCAGGGAAGCGGTAATTTCAGCCATTCTAAAATCCTCGGGAGATGTGGATACTGCCCGGCCAACGGCCAAACAGCGTAAATTGAAAAAAGGGGCCGATAATGGGCCCCTATTCATACACGGTACTAATAAGGGCTTAAACCTTATTATTCAGCTTCTACGAAGCTTTCTTCCGCCTGAGAAGCCAGGTCCTGAGAGCGACCTTCACGAACGGTAGCAGCAACAGCGCCCAGGTACAGGCTTACTGCGCGGATTGCATCGTCGTTACCCGGGATAACGAAGTCTACGCCGTCCGGATCAGAGTTGGTATCAACGATAGCAAATACCGGGATGCCCAGGTTGTTTGCTTCTTTGATAGCGATGTGCTCGTGGTCAGCGTCGATTACGAACAGTGCGTCCGGCAGGCCGCCCATGTCTTTGATACCGCCCAGGCTGTTTTCCAGCTTGTCCAGCTCACGAGTACGCATCAGCGCTTCTTTCTTGGTCAGCTTGTCGAAAGTACCGTCCTGGGACTGAGTTTCCAGGTCTTTCAGACGTTTGATGGACTGACGAACGGTTTTCCAGTTAGTCAGCATACCGCCCAGCCAGCGATGGTTCACGAAGAACTGGTCGCAGCTCAGAGCAGCGTCTTTTACCGCTTCGCTTGCAGCGCGCTTAGTACCAACGAAAAGGATTTTACCTTTACGAGCAGCGATCTTGTTCAGTTCAGCCAGAGCGTCGTTGAACATCGGTACGGTTTTCTCAAGGTTGATGATGTGAACTTTGTTACGCGCACCGAAGATGAACGGCTTCATTTTCGGGTTCCAGTAACGGGTCTGGTGACCGAAGTGAACACCAGCCTTGAGCATGTCGCGCATGGAAACAGTTGCCATGTTTAAAACCTCTATAGATTAAATTGGGGTTATGCCTCCACGTATCCCATATTACCGACCCCAAAGGGCACCCCGGAATATGTGCCGATACGTGTGTGTTGTTACACAAAGTGAGATTTGTCGCTCCCGCCCATCCTGTGTATCTGAGATGGAACGGAAGTCCGGCGCGCTTTATACCACAAAATCCACCCAGACACCAACTCTTGTTGACGTCACGTGCTGTTAATGATTCTCAGTTTGGCACCAGCCTGCCCGGACTGTTACCATTGACAGGACTTACTCTATTATTGTCGAAAATATCGACACTGCTGGACATACTCCATGGCTATCTCTATTAAGACATCTGAAGATATTGAAAAAATGCGCGTTGCTGGTCGCCTGGCCGCTGAAGTGCTGGAAATGATCGAACCCTGGGTTAAACCGGGCGTCAGCACTGGCGAACTGGACCGCATCTGTAACGACTATATCGTTAACGAGCAGAAGGCCATTTCCGCCTGCCTCGGCTATCACGGCTATCCGAAATCCGTCTGCATTTCGGTCAACGAAGTGGTCTGTCACGGTATCCCTGACGACGGCAAACTGCTGAAAGATGGCGATATCGTGAATATCGACGTGACCGTCATTAAAGATGATTTCCATGGCGATACCTCCAAAATGTTTATCGTCGGCAAACCGACGATTCTCGGCGAGCGCCTGTGCCGCATCACTCAGGAAAGCCTGTACCTGGCGCTGAAGATGGTGAAGCCGGGCATCAATCTGCGCACCATCGGCGCGGCGATCCAGAAATATGTTGAAGCGGAAGGGTTCTCCGTGGTTCGCGAATACTGCGGTCACGGCATCGGCCGCGGCTTCCATGAAGAGCCGCAGGTGCTGCACTACGACTCGCCGGAAACCAACGTCGTGCTCAAACCAGGCATGACCTTTACCATCGAGCCGATGGTCAACGCCGGTAAAAAAGAGATCCGCAGCATGAAAGACGGCTGGACGGTGAAAACTAAAGACCGGAGCTTGTCTGCGCAGTATGAGCATACTATTGTGGTGACAGACAACGGCTGCGAAATTCTGACGCTACGTAAGGATGACACCATCCCGGCGATAATCTCGCACGATGAATGATGAAAAGCCGGCGCCCGCCGGCTTTTTTATTAGATAGTTTTTTCTTATGGTGACGCGATGAGCAACTCATTACCTGACACAGCCTCCCCTCTTCTGCCCATCCCGCCGGAACATCCGGTAAGCTGGCCGCAAAGCGATCTGAACTGTGCTGCAATAAAGGCGCACATCGATACCTTTCAGCACTGGCTGGGCGAGGCGTTTGACGCCGGTATCGCCGCGGAGCTGCTCATTGCGGCGCGCACCGAATTTATCGACCAGCTGCTGCAGCGGTTGTGGATCGCCAGTGGATTCGAATCCGTCTGCGACCTGGCGCTGGTGGCCGTCGGCGGCTACGGTCGCGGCGAGCTGCATCCGCTTTCTGACGTCGATCTGCTGATCCTCAGCCGCAAAAAGCTGCCGGACGACCAGGCGCAAAAGGTCGGCGAACTGCTGACGCTGCTGTGGGACGTCAAACTGGAGGTAGGCCATAGCGTACGCACTCTCGAAGAGTGTCTGCTGGAAGGGCTTTCAGATCTCACCGTCGCCACGAACTTAATCGAATCGCGCCTGCTGATCGGCGACGTCGCGCTGTTCCTTGAGCTGCAAAAACATATTTTTAGCGACGGCTTCTGGCCATCAGAAAAGTTCTTCGCCGCCAAGGTCGAAGAGCAGAACGTCCGTCATCAGCGTTATCACGGCACCAGCTATAACCTCGAGCCGGACGTGAAAAGCAGCCCCGGCGGCCTGCGCGATATCCATACGCTACAGTGGGTGGCTCGCCGCCATTTCGGCGCCACCTCAATGGATGAGATGGTCGGCTTCGGCTTTCTGACCGAAGCCGAGCGCAATGAGCTCAACGAGTGTCTGCATCAACTGTGGCGTATCCGCTTCGCGCTGCATCTCGAACTCACTCGCTATGACAACCGCCTGCTTTTCGACCGCCAGCTCAGCGTCGCCCGCCGGCTCGGCTATGAAGGCGACGGCAACCAGCCGATTGAGCATATGATGAAGGACTTCTTCCGCGTCACCCGCCGGGTGAGCGAGCTGAACCAGATGCTGCTGCAGCTGTTTGAAGAGGCCATCCTTGCGCTGACCGAGGATGAAAAACCGCGCCCGATCGATGATGACTTCCAGCTGCGCGGCACGCTGATCGATCTGCGTGACGATACGCTGTTTATTCGCGAGCCGCAGGCCATTCTGCGCATGTTTTATATTATGGTGCGCAACAGCACCATCACCGGCATCTACTCCACGACGTTGCGCCATCTGCGCCACGCCCGCCGCCATCTGACCCAGCCGCTGTGCTATATCCCGGAGGCGCGCACGCTCTTTCTCAGCATGCTGCGCCATCAGGGAGCAGTGAGTCGCGGACTGCTGCCGATGCATCGTCACAGCGTGCTGTGGGCCTATATGCCGCAGTGGTCCCATATCGTCGGCCAGATGCAGTTCGACCTGTTTCACGCCTATACCGTCGATGAACACACCATCCGCGTGATGCTCAAGCTGGAGAGTTTTGCTAAAGAAGAGACTCGTAGCCGCCACCCGCTGTGCGTGGAGCTATGGCCGCGCTTAACGCACCCGGAGCTGATTTTAATCGCCGCCCTGTTCCACGACATCGCCAAAGGGCGCGGCGGCGACCACTCGATCCTCGGCGCGCAGGATGTGCTGAAGTTTGCCGAGCTGCACGGGCTGAACTCCCGGGAAACGCAGCTGGTCGCCTGGCTGGTGCGTCACCACTTGCTGATGTCGGTCACCGCCCAGCGGCGCGATATTCAGGATCCGGAGGTGATTAAGCAGTTCGCCGAGGAAGTGCAAACGGAAAATCGCCTGCGCTATCTGGTGTGTCTGACCGTCGCCGATATCTGCGCCACCAACGAAACCCTGTGGAACAGCTGGAAGCAGAGCCTGCTGCGCGAACTCTATTTCGCCACTGAAAAACAGCTGCGTCGCGGCATGCAAAGCACCCCGGACATGCGCGAACGCGTGCGTCACCATCAATTGCAGGCGCTGGCCCTGCTGCGGATGGACAATATTAATGAAGAGGCGCTGCATCAGATCTGGAACCGCTGCCGCGCCAACTATTTCGTGCGACATACGCCGACGCAGCTCGCCTGGCACGCCCGCAACCTGCTGCGCCACGATCTGAATAAGCCGATGATCCTCCTGAGCTCGCAGGCCACCCGCGGCGGAACGGAGATTTTTATCTGGAGCCCGGATCGCCCTTACCTGTTCGCCGCGGTGTGTGGCGAACTGGACCGTCGCAACCTCAGCGTCCACGATGCGCAGATCTTCACCACCCGCGACGGTATGGCGATGGACACCTTTATTGTCCTCGAACCCGACGGCAGTCCGCTGTCCGCCGATCGCCACGAAGCGATCCGCCAGGGTCTGGAGCAGACCATCACGCAGCGCAGTTGGGAACCCCCGGCGCCCCGTCGTCAGGCGGCAAAACTGCGTCATTTCTCGGTGGACACCGAGGTAAATTTCCTGCCGACCCATACCGATCGGAAATCGTTTCTCGAGCTGATAGCCCTTGACCAGCCCGGGCTGCTCGCCCGTGTCGGTCAGGTATTCGCCGACCTCGGAATTTCGCTTCACGGGGCGCGAATTACGACAATTGGTGAGCGAGTAGAAGATTTATTTATAATCGCTACCGCCGACCGGCGTGCCCTTAATAATGAGCTGCAACAAGAAGTGCAACAACGGTTGACAGCGGCCCTCAATCCAAACGATAAAGGGTGACGTATTTTTTTTAGTGAATGGAAAGAAACAATGCAGCAGTTACAGAACGTTATTGAGTCCGCTTTCGAGCGTCGCGCCGACATCACGCCGGCTAATGTGGATACCGTGACCCGCGAAGCGGTTAACCAGGTTATCGCCCTTCTGGATTCCGGCGCGCTGCGCGTCGCTGAGAAGATCGACGGTCAGTGGGTGACGCATCAGTGGCTGAAGAAGGCGGTACTGCTCTCTTTCCGTATTAACGATAACCAGGTTATCGATGGTGCGGAAAGCCGCTACTTCGATAAAGTCCCGATGAAATTCGCTGACTATGACGAAGCGCGTTTCCAGAAAGAAGGTTTCCGCGTGGTGCCGCCGGCAGCGGTTCGTCAGGGCGCGTTCATCGCCCGCAACACCGTGCTGATGCCGTCCTATGTGAACATCGGCGCCTACGTTGACGAAGGCACCATGGTTGACACCTGGGCCACCGTCGGCTCCTGCGCGCAGATCGGTAAAAACGTTCACCTGTCCGGCGGCGTCGGCATTGGTGGCGTACTGGAGCCGCTGCAGGCGAACCCGACCATCATCGAAGATAACTGCTTCATCGGCGCGCGCTCTGAAGTGGTTGAAGGGGTGATTGTCGAAGAAGGCTCCGTGATCTCCATGGGCGTTTACCTCGGTCAGAGCACCAAAATCTACGATCGCGAAACCGGCGAAGTCTTCTACGGCCGCGTGCCGGCTGGTTCGGTAGTGGTATCAGGCAACCTGCCGTCGAAAGATGGTAAATACAGCCTGTACTGCGCGGTGATCGTGAAGAAAGTCGATGCCAAAACCCGCGGCAAGGTCGGCATTAACGAACTGCTGCGCACCATCGACTAAAGCAAATAAAAAGCGGGAGATATCCCGCTTTTTTTATATTTGATGCTGGCGAAAATGGATTTTTTCGTTAATTATTCAATGGTTATGATGCTATCAAAGGTACCGTTATGTACGATAATCTGAAAAGTCTTGGCATTACCAACCCTGATGAGATCGATCGCTATAGCCTGCGGCAGGAAGCTAACAACGACATTCTGAAAATTTACTTTCAGAAAGACAAAGGCGAATTCTTCGCCAAGAGCGTGAAGTTCAAATATCCGCGTCAGCGCAAAACCGTCGTCGCCGACGGCGTCGGCCAGGGCTACAAAGAGGTCCAGGAGATCAGCCCGAACCTGCGCTACGTTATCGATGAGCTGGATCAGATCTGCCAGCGCGATCGCACTGAAATCGATCTCAAGCGTAAAATCCTCGACGATTTACGCCATCTGGAAAGCGTGGTCACCAATAAGATCAGCGAAATCGAAGCCGATCTGGAAAAACTTACCCGTAAGTGACAGCGTTCCCGGCGGCGCACCGCCTGACCGGGCAACCAATATAATCTGCCGCTTACGCCATGCATCCTCCAGGCCGGGTAAGGCGAACCGCCTCCCGGCATTTTTATCTCGACGCCCTATCGTTGCTCATCCAGCTGCAGGGCTATATAGAGCAGCAGCCGATCGTCAAAGCTGCCGAGATCCAGACCGGTCAGCTCCGAGATACGGTTCAACCGATACTCCAGGGTATTGCGATGAATAAACAGCGCCTTTGACGTCGCCAGGGGCTGCACGTTATGGCGAAACCACGCCTGCAGCGTTCGCCGCAGCAGCCCGTTGTTGTCCATCGCCTTGAGACGCGCCAGCGGACGGGCCAGCTCATTGGCCTGCCAGCCGCCGCGCAGGCTGTCAAGCAGCACCGGCAGCATCAGATCCTGATAGAAGTAACAGCGGCTCTCCGGCATCCGCTGCTTGCCCACCATCATCGTCGTGCGTGCGGTACGGTAAGAGCGGGCGATACTCCCGGGACCGGTGAAGAAGTTGCCCAGCGCCACGCGGAAGCGGAGCTGCCCATTCTCTTTCATCCTGGCGATAAGCTGCTCGACGCGCCGGACGTGATCGTCTGCGTCCCAGCGGCCAAAGCTGTTCAGCGCCGGTTTCAACACCACCATTTCCGTGAGCGAGACAATGGCCACCAGATTATTGCGATCGGGGGTGGTCAGCGCGTTCTGCAGCTGCTGTAGCTCCGCCATCGCGCTGTCCACGCCGAGCTGGCCGCTGTCCACCTCAATCATCGCCACTACGCGCGGCTGATTCAGATCAATTCCTAAACGCTGCGCCCATTCGTTCAGCGCCGGGGTATGCTCTTCCGCCTGAATCAGGTTCATCACCAGCTCTTCGCGCAGACGGCTGTCCTGCGCCAGGAGATGCATCAGTCGCGACTGCTCCAGCATCATCTCAGCCGTCATGCACACCAGCTCGCCATATTTTCGCAGCGACTCCGGCTCGCCGGTCAGGCCGATCACCCCGACGATCTCCCCCTCCAGGCGCAGCGGCAGGTTGATCCCTTGACGCACCCCGTGGAGATGGCGAGCCACCGCATCGTCGATATCCACCACCCGCCCCTGGGAAAGCACCAGCAGCGCGCCTTCGTGCAATTCACCAATCCTTTCCCGATCGCCGCTGCCGATAATCCGCCCGCGGGCATCCATCACGTTGATGTTGGTATCGATGATGCGCATCGTCCGCGCCACAATATCCTGCGCCATTTTGGTATCAAGATGCCAGCCAGCCATGTAATCCTCCCCTTTGCAGGGCACCAGCATAAAAGAGTCGTTGCTCTGCTGCATTGTGCATATGCCCGAAGCCCGGGTGAGATATGTGGAGTTGTGGAAGCGGTCACAGAACGAAAAAAAGCCCCTGCCCTCGGCGAGGGAAGGGGCTGGAGAGCGAGCGCTGACTGTTACTGCAACAGCAGATAGATAGAGGCGTCGCCGCGCTGAATATTCAGCGCCAGCACGGACGGTTTGGCGTCGAAGATTTTCCGCAGATCGGCGATGTTTTTCACCGGCTGCTGGTTCGCCCCGACGATGACGTCGCCTTTCTTGAGGCCAATCTGCGCCGCCGGGGTACCGGCTTTCACATTATTGACCACCACACCTTTGTCCTGACCCTTGTTGCTCATTTCCGCCCCTTCAATCCCGTTGAAGATGGTGCTGGAGTCAACCTGGGTCTGGTTGCTCTGCTGCAGTTCGACGGTCACGGTCACCGGTTTGCCGTCGCGCAGCAGACCAAGCTCAACTTTGCTGCCGATAGGCATGGTGCCGACCTGGGCACGCAGCGCGGCGAAGCTGCTGATCGCCTTCCCGTTGAGAGAGGTGATCACGTCGCCGGCTTTAATGCCCGCTTTCGCGGCCGCCGAACCCGGCATCACCTGGCTGACAAAGGCGCCGCGCTGAGCGTCGACTTTCATCGCTTTCGCCAGCTCAGAGTTCAGTTCGGTCCCCATGATGCCGAGCTCGCCGCGTTTCACCTGGCCATATTTCACCATCTGCTCGGTCAGGTTTTTCACCATGTTGCTTGGGATAGCAAAACCGATACCGATGTTGCCGCCGTCCGGCGCCAGAATGGCGGTGTTGATGCCGATCAGCTCGCCGTTGAGGTTCACCAGGGCGCCGCCGGAGTTCCCGCGGTTAATCGCCGCATCGGTCTGGATAAAGTTTTCGTAGTTTTCCACGTTCAGGCCGCTACGACCCAGCGCGGAAACAATCCCGGAGGTCACGGTTTCGCCCAGACCGAACGGGTTACCGATAGCCACGGTGTAGTCGCCAACGCGCAGCGCGTCAGAGTCGGCGAGCTTAATCGCCGTCAGGTTTTTCGGATCCTGAATCTGAATCAGCGCGATATCAGAGCGCGGATCTTTGCCAACGACTTTGGCATCAAACTTACGGCCATCGCTCAGTTGAACCTTAATTGTGGTGGCGTTGTCCACGACGTGGTTGTTGGTCACCACATACCCCTTGGCGGCATCAATGATGACGCCGGAGCCCAGCGCCATAAATTTCTGCTGCTGGCCGCCGTCAGGCTGACCGCCCTGTCCGCCGCCCTGGCAAAACGGCGAACTCTGGAAAGGAGAACCGTCCTGGCAGAACGGCGAATTATCGCCAAAGAACTGCTGGAAGTTACGTGGCATCCGTGGGGTATTAACGGTGGTGCTACCTTCAACGTTAATGCTCACCACCGACGGCATCACCTTCTCCAGCATCGGGGCCAGGCTTGGCATCTGCTGTGCATTAGTGGCCGAAGATGCCGTTTCTGCCGCGCTCGCAGAGAGCGGGGACAACGCCAGACCTAAACTCAGAGCCAGTGCACTCATTGCTAACGTGGTTTTTTTCATCAGTTTCAATCTCAATATCAGAAAACGAAAGTTGCTGTGTACGTGACTATCAGAGTCATTTTATAGCGCTAAGTTCCGGAATTAAGTTTCTGGAAAAAGTAAAAATTTATTGTCCATCTTTACAAAACTCCAGCCTATTCCACCGCCATTAGCCGCCGATATTCATCCCACGCATACAAATCCGTCATCCCGCTGATATAATCCTGAATCAGACGGCAGCGATAATAGTATTCCATCAGCGCAAATTCAGGCGCCGTGCGCGCCAGCTTATTTACCGCTTCCACATAGGCCAGCCGGTGGCGGGTTGATAGTTTCTGATACAGCCGGGAGGCAATGGGTAAACGCCGTACCCGCTCCTGCGCCACTAATTCGCTGAAATCCTCGAGCGATAATTTCAGCAGCGGCTGATAGATATCCAGCAGGCCACTGATCACCCGGTAGCCCTGCAATTCCAGCTGCTCGACATCCGGATGGCTAAACACCTGTTTCATCGCCACATTTTTATAAAGCTCCAGCAGCTGACTGCAATCGCTGTCGTCCTCGAGCAGCGCATGATTAAAGTCGCCCGTAAAGATGGCCGGCAGGTTGTCAATAAATCGGCGCGCCGCGTAGGGCACCAGCTTATTCAGCGTGTTCACCCGCAAATACATAAAAAACTGATCTTCCGCGCTCTGTTTCAGGGAATTGGCTCGTGATTTCTCCCAGGCATTTTCCACTACCTGTGAGAATAACGATCCTTTTTCATGGCAGCCCCAGGCGTCGTAAAGATGCTGATAAAGCTGCTCAGCGCTGAAAATACGTTTTTCCACCGCGTCCTCGAGATCCGCGACGCAATATGAGATGTCATCCGCGGCTTCCATAATCCAGGTTAATGGGAACCGATTGTAAGGCGCCAGATCCAGTTCTTTACGCAGGCGCGCCACATACTCCTCTTCGGCTAAATAGTAGCCAGGCTTTTTCATTAAATAGCTGTGGCTGGCTGGCGTCGCCTCAGACCACCACGCCGGCCGAGTATATTTCAGAATACAGCCGACCTGCGCCCAGGTCAGATTCATGCGCATCAGCGTATGGACCAGACGAATGCCCTGGGCGTTGCCCTCAAAGCTGCAGAGATCCTGGCGCACTTTGCGGCGCAGCGCGTTAAGCGACGTTTCCCCTTCATGCAAGCGTAATGCCTGCACTTCACAGCGATCGTCGGTCAGCGGCTGCCCGAGCGCATCGCCGGGCGCCAGACGCTGGCGGAACCAGTCGTTAATCGCCGCCTCGCCAAAATGGCCAAACGGGGGATTGCCGATATCGTGCATCAGGCAGGCCATCTCCACCACGCTCTCGAATGGCCCGGTCAGCTCTTCCAGGCCATACTCCTCCAGTAGCCTCAGCTCTTTCAGCCGGCTCAGCACCTCTTTGGCGATATAGCGTCCCACCTGCTGCACCTCCAGCGAGTGGGTCAGGCGGGTACGCACCGCCGCGTTGCGCTCCAGCGGGAAGACCTGAGTTTTTTGCTGTAAGCGACGGATTGCCGGCGAGTTGACGATCCGTCCCCGATCGCTTTCGAAGATCCGCAGGATGTCGCGCTCCGTCTCGACACGCGGCGGCGAACGGAAGCGTCGACGCCAGTTTATCTTGTTGCGAAAATCAATCTTTGCCATAGCCTCTCCCGCGCGAGCAATACGCTTCCCCTTAAGCGCATGATAGACTATGCAACTAAACCTGACACATCGCGAGTAAATCTATGAAAATTGGCATTATTGGCGCTATGGAAGAGGAAGTTACCCTTCTGCGCGACAAAATCGAAAACCGCCAGACTATCACTATTGGCGGGAGCGAAATCTATACCGGCCAACTTCACGGCGTTGACGTCGCGCTGCTGAAGTCTGGTATCGGGAAAGTGGCCGCGGCGATGGGCGCGACCCTGCTGCTGGAGCGCTGCCAGCCTGACGTGATCATTAATACCGGCTCTGCCGGCGGCCTGGCGCCGACGCTGAAGGTCGGCGATATCGTCGTCTCCGATGAAGCGCGCTACCACGACGCCGACGTCACCGCCTTCGGCTATGAGTACGGCCAGTTGCCTGGCTGTCCGGCCGGCTTTAAAGCGGACGAAAAACTGGTGGCCGCGGCGGAGAGCTGCATTAACGCGTTAGATCTCAATGCCGTTCGCGGCCTGATCGTCAGCGGTGATGCCTTCATTAACGGCTCTGTCGGTCTGGCGAAGATCCGCCATAATTTCCCGCAGGCGATCGCTGTGGAAATGGAAGCGACCGCCATCGCTCACGTCTGCCATAACTTTAAGGTTCCTTTCGTGGTGGTTCGCGCCATCTCCGATGTGGCCGACCAGCAGTCTCACCTCAGCTTTGAGGAGTTCCTTGCGGTCGCCGCCAGACAGTCCACCCTGATGGTGGAGAATCTGGTACAGAACCTGGCACGTGGCTAAGTCGCTCTCCTTCGCGCTTGCCGCGCTGCTGTTACTCGCCCCGGCGTGGCTGCTGGCCGCGCCGCGGGTGATCACCCTCTCCCCCGCCAATACCGAACTGGCCTTTGCCGCCGGGATCACGCCGGTCGGCGTCAGCAGTTATTCCGATTATCCGCCGCAGGCCAAAACGATTGAGCAAGTTGCCAGCTGGCAGGGAATGAACCTGGAGCGCATCGTAGCGCTCAAGCCAGACCTGGTGCTGGCCTGGCGCGGGGGTAATGCCGAACGTCAGGTTAACCAGCTGCAGTCGCTGGGGATCCACGTCCTGTGGGTACAGACTTCGACCATCGAAGAGATCATCGCCACCCTGCGTCAGCTGGCGCAGTGGAGCCCACAGCCGGAAAAAGCACAGCAGGCGGCGCAGGCGATGCAGCAGGAATACGATGCGCTGAAAGCGCGCTATGCCAGCGCGCCGAAGAAACGCGTCTTCCTGCAGTTCGGTTCCGCACCGCTATTCACCAGCGGCCCCGGCTCAATTCAGGATCAGGTGCTGAGGCTGTGCGGCGGCGAGAATATCTTTGCCGCCAGCCGCGTTCCCTGGCCGCAGGTGAGCCGCGAACAGGTGCTGGCCCGTCAGCCGCAGGCGATTGTGGTGACCGGCGACGCCAGCCGCATCGCCGAAGCGCAGCGCTTTTGGCAACATCAGCTCACCATTTCGTTGATTGCGTTACACAGCGACTGGTTTGAACGCGCAAGCCCACGTATTATCCTCGCCGCCAAACAACTTTGTGCAGCGCTCGACCAGGTAAAATAACCATCCGGCATACCGGATGTTCAGTGGGAATCAACGATGCTTGTCTATTGGCTGGATATTATTGGCACAGCTGTCTTCGCGATCTCCGGCGTTCTGCTGGCGGGGAAATTGCGTATGGACCCATTCGGCGTGCTGGTGTTAGGCGTGGTGACGGCGGTGGGCGGCGGTACCATCCGCGATATGGCGCTGGCGAATGGCCCGGTATTCTGGGTCAAAGATCCCACCGATCTGGTGGTGGCAATGGTCACCAGCATGCTGACCATCCTGCTGGTCCGCCAGCCGCGCCGGCTGCCGAAATGGATCCTGCCCGTTCTTGATGCCGTCGGTCTGGCGGTGTTTGTCGGCATCGGGGTGAATAAAGCGTTTCTCGCCGGCAGCGGCCCGCTGGTCGCGGTGTGCATGGGCGTGGTGACCGGCGTTGGCGGCGGGATAATCCGCGACGTGCTGGCGCGCGAAATTCCTATGATTCTGCGCACCGAGATCTACGCCACCGCCTGTATTGTGGGCGGCATTGTCCACGCCACCGCGCACGACACCTTTCATCTCCCGCTGGAGAATTCGGCGATGATGGGGATGGTGGTGACCCTGGTGATTCGTCTGGCGGCGATCCGCTGGCACCTGAAGCTGCCGACGTTTGCGCTGGACGATAACGGACGGTCATAAAAGCAAAACGGTAACCTGAGGTTACCGTTTTTAACGTTGGCACCCTCTCGCAGAAGGGGAAGACGCCCGGTCGCACTCGCTTTACACGCTGAACGAGGATCCGCAGCCGCAGGTGCTTTTCGCGTTCGGGTTGGTCACGATAAAGCGCGAACCTTCCAGCCCTTCGGTATAGTCGACAGAGCCGCCGACCAGATACTGCAGGCTCATTGGGTCAACCACCAGGCCGACACCCTGTTTCTCAATGGTCATATCCCCTTCGTTCACCTGATCGTCGAAGGTGAAGCCATACTGGAAACCGCTGCAACCGCCGCCGGTAATATACACGCGCAGTTTCAGGTTCGGATTATCTTCATCCGCAATCAGGTGTTTTACTTTATTGGCTGCGGCTTCGGTAAACTCCAGCGGCAACGCTACGTCATCACTCATTTTTTGCTCCCATTGGTACTTCCGGCCGGTTAAAGAATAACCGGGCCTTTTGAGCCATTATCTAATACCCTGGTAAATCGTTCAAGTATTCTCCCGGGGCGCCTGCTGCGCTTTTGCCGCCTGCTCGGCCTCCTGCTTCGCCAGAGTACGTTGCAGAATGGTCGAATACAAAGGCTTACCGCCGAGGAATTGCGCCAGTAGTGTTGCGCCAAGGCAGGTAATAATCATTGGCAAAATGAGCTGATAGTTATCGGTCATCTCCAGCACCAGCACAATCCCGGTCAGCGGCGCGCGCACCGAGGCGGCGAGCAGCGCGCCCATGCCGGCGATAGCGAAAGTGCCGGCATCGAGATGGTAGGACGGAAACAGCGGGATAGCCGCCATGCCGAACGCCGTGCCCAGCAGCGTGCCGAGCGCCAGCATCGGGGCGAAGATGCCCCCCGGCGCGCCGGAGGAGAAGCAGATCAGCGTGGTCACCACGCGGGCAATAAAGATAAACAGCAGCAAACCGACGGAGAAGTTACCGGCGGCGGCGATGGGGATCAGGTTAAAGCCACCGCCCACCGCGGAGGGCTGCATCAGCCCCAGCAGACCGCAAAGCCCGCCGATGATCCCGCCCATTAACACCCATTTTTTGATGTTGCCACCGTGAATGCGCTGGAACAGATCCTGGGTGCGCAGCACCAGAAAATTAAACAGCGGGCCGAAGCAGCCAAACAGCATCCCCAGCACCAGGTACAGCCACAGAGTGTTCACCGGGGCATTGCTCAGCTTGCCCACCTCTATAATTGCCGCCTCGCCGTTAAAAATGCGAAACACAATGCTCGACATGATCACGCCGGTAAATACCGCTTTAATGGAGATCAGGTTGTAGCGGAACTGCGGGCGCATCTCTTCGATGATAAACAGGATACCAGCCAGCGGCGCGTTAAAAGCCGCTGAGAGACCCGATGCCGCGCCGGTCGCCAGCAGCGTGTGCCGCGCTTCCGGACTGCGCATGCGGAAAATATCCAACACCATGCGCCCAATGTTGCCGCCAAGCTGCACCATCGGCCCTTCGCGTCCCAGCACCATTCCGGCGCCCAGGGTCCCCATGCCGCCGATGAATTTTACCGGCAGCACGCGCCACCAGCGCACCGGCCGCAGCTCCTCCAGCGCCCCTTCGATCTCCGGGATCCCCGATCCGCCAGCCTCCGGCGCAAAGCGGCGCACGAGGAAATAGCCGACCATCGCCAGCAGCGCCGACAAGATAAACGCCAGCGGCCAGACCAGATACCAGTGGTCCGCTACCTGCGCCAGCGCGCCGATCCGCTGGTTCTGCACCCAGTTCACGCTCTTTTCAAACGCCACGCCCACCAGCCCGGCCAGCGTGCCGACCACCGCCGCCATAAACAGCACCGCCAGCGGCGTTTTATCGCGCTGAATTAAGCGGCGCACCGCATCGCCGCGACGCACCCGCACGAACTGATGTGCTTCAAAAGAGGGAGTTTCTGCTTTCATGCCGTTATCAATTATTGGTAATACAAATGAAGAGAGAGGCATTTTAGCCGCCCCGGCGCGCTGCGTCGTCAAAAAAATGCCCTTGCGGCACATTGTTTCAATTGGGCAAAACTTTCATAACCATCCTGGAATAACTTAGAATAGCCGATAAAACATTTTTCACGAACCAGGACCCTGGCCATGAGCAAATCTGAAAATCTGTACCATACTGCGCGCGAACTGATCCCCGGCGGCGTTAACTCGCCGGTGCGCGCCTTTACCGGCGTCGGCGGCACCCCGCTGTTTATCGAACGCGCGGATGGCGCTTACCTCTATGACGTGGATGGAAAGGCCTATATCGATTATGTCGGCTCCTGGGGTCCGATGGTGCTGGGCCACAACCATCCGGCGATCCGCAACGCGGTGATCGAGGCGGCGTCACGCGGCCTGAGCTTTGGCGCGCCGACCGAAATGGAAGTGAAAATGGCGGCGCTAGTGACCGAGCTGGTACCGACCATGGATATGGTGCGGATGGTGAACTCCGGTACCGAAGCCACCATGAGCGCGATTCGCCTGGCGCGCGGTTTCACAGGCCGCGACAAGATCATCAAGTTCGAAGGCTGCTACCACGGCCATGCCGACTGCCTGCTGGTGAAAGCCGGTTCCGGCGCGCTGACCCTCGGCCAGCCGAACTCGCCGGGCGTGCCGGCTGATTTCGCCAAACATACCCTGACCTGCACCTATAACGACCTCGCCTCGGTGCGCGCGGCGTTCGAGCAGTATCCGCAGGATATCGCCTGCATCATCGTCGAGCCGGTCGCCGGGAACATGAACTGCATTCCGCCGCAGCCGGAGTTCCTGCCGGGCCTGCGCGCGCTGTGCGACGAATTTGGCGCCCTGCTGATCATCGACGAAGTGATGACCGGCTTCCGCGTGGCGCTGGCGGGCGCGCAGGCTTATTACGGCGTGGAGCCGGATCTGACCTGTCTCGGGAAAATCATCGGCGGCGGGATGCCGGTAGGCGCTTTCGGCGGCCGTCGCGAGGTGATGGACGCTCTGGCCCCCACCGGCCCGGTTTATCAGGCCGGTACCCTCTCCGGTAACCCGATCGCCATGGCCGCCGGCTTCGCCTGCTTAAGCGAAGTGGCGCAGCCGGGCGTGCATGAAACCCTCACCGAGCTGACCAACCAGCTGGCGCAAGGTCTGCTTGATGCGGCGCGTGACGCCGGGATCCCGCTGGTGGTCAATAACGTCGGCGGCATGTTCGGCATCTTCTTTACCGATGCCGAAACTGTCACCTGCTATCAGGATGTGGTGAAGTGCGATGTCGAACGCTTCAAGCGCTTCTTCCATCTGATGCTGGAGGAAGGCGTGTACCTGGCGCCGTCAGCATTTGAGGCTGGCTTTATGTCCGTGGCCCACAGCGAAGAAGATATCGACAATACCATCGACGCCGCGCGTCGGGTGTTTGCCAAACTGTAAGCTCCCTGCATGCCGGGTGGCGCTCCGCTTACCCGGCCTACCAAACCCGCAATGGCACGGACCGTAGGTCGGGTAAGGCGTTAGCCGCTACCCGACAAAAAAACGGCACCGTGCGGTAGCCCGGATAAAGCGCAACGCGCCGCTATCCGGGATCTTTCGCGCTAACGCCACGCGTTAGCGGCTCTGCTTTCTCAGCAAATAGATAAAGTACGGCGCGCCGATAAAGGTTGATAACAGCCCCGCCGGGATCTGGTAGGGAAACATGATCATTCGTCCGCACCAGTCGGCGAAGACCAGCAGCAGCCCGCCAGTCAGCCCGGAGATCACCATATGCGGCAGCGTGCGCCGGAAGCCCATCATCCGTGCGATATGCGGCGCCATCAGCCCGACGAAGCTCAGCGGGCCGATGGTCAGCGTCGCCGCCGCCGTCAGGCAGGCCGCCAGCAGCAGCAGAACAATCCGCGATGAGGTCAGCGCCATGCCCACCGCTCGCGCCGCCTCCCCGCCCAGCGGCAGGATGGTCAGCCAACGGCGACAGAGCGGCGCCAGCGCCAGCAGGAGCAGCATCACCGCGCCGCTGCGGACCACCCTCTCCGGCGTCGCGCTGTAGGTCGACCCTGAGATCCACGTCAGGATCTGCGCCATGCGCGGATCGCCGCTGGCCTGCAGCATCATCAGCAGCATGGTGAAGGCGGTACTGAGCGCCATCCCCGCCAGCAGCATCCGATGCGGCGAAAAGCCGCCGCGCCCGGCGGCCAGCATAATGATCAGCAAGGTGCCGGCCGCGCCAAGGCTCCCGGCCGGCAGCAGCCAGCCAAAGGCGTCGCCAGGGACGAAGAACAGCATCAGCACCACGCCAAAGGCGGCGCCGGAGCTGATGCCCAGCACTTCCGGACTGGCCATCGGGTTGCCGGTCAGGCGCTGGATAATACAGCCGGCGACCGCCAGCATCACCCCGGCGAACAGCGCCGACAGCACTCGCGGCCAGCGCCAGGGCAGCAGTTGCTCCAGCAGATCGCCGTGAGCCCACAGCCAACCGTGGGCATCGCGACCAAAGGCCAGCGCCACGCTCACCGCCAGCAGCAGCAACGCGACGCCCCCGAGAACAAACCCTTGCACGTGATAGCGCTCAGGCTGCACGTTATCGCCGCCGTTCATCACCGGGGCGCTGATGCTGCGCAGCCGCGGCAGCAGCCACAGCAGCAGCGGCGCGCCAATCAGGGCGGTGACCGAGCCGGTGGAGACTTCCCGCCATACCCTGCTCAGCCAGAGGATCACCTGATCTGAAAGCCACAGGAGCAGCGCGCCGATCAGCGCCGCCAGCAGCAGCCGGGCCAGCAGTCGACGGGCGCCGAGCATTTTCGCCAGCAGCGGCGCGAACAGGCCGATAAAGCCGATAATCCCGACCGCGTTGACCAGCAGCGCGCTCATCACGATCGCCAGCGTCAGGGCGCCGAGGCGCGCCAGAGACAACGCCAGCCCAAGGTTGCGCGCCACTCCGTCATCGAGCCCCATCAGGGTCAGCGGACGCAGCAGCAGCAGCGTGAGTACTGCGCCGCCCAGCAGCTGCGGCCACAGGCGCTGCGCCACGCTCCAGTCGGTTTGCGTCAGCGTCCCGGTGCTCCACAAGAACATACTCTGCAGCTGGTCGTGATGGAAAATCACCATCAGCTGGTTAAGCGCCCCGCAGTAGAGGCTGACCACCAGGCCCGCCAGGATCAGCGTTACCGGCGACAGGCGCTTGCCCCAGGAGACGCCAAACACCAGCGCTCCCACCAGACAGGCTCCGGCCAGCGCGGCAAACTGCGACGCCAGCACGCCGGGGATGGCCCACAGCGTAGTGACTGTGATCCCCAGTTGCGCGCCGGTGGCGACGCCAAGGGTGGTTGGCTCCGCCAGCGGATTGCGCAGCACCTGCTGGAACAGTACGCCGACCAGTCCCAGCCCGGCCCCCACCAGCAGTGAAACGGTCACCCGCGGCAGCAGGCTGTAATGAAACAGCATCTGGGCAATCCGATCGCTATCCGGCTGCCACAGCGCCTGCCGCCATTGCGCATAGGGCAAGGCGACGTTGAGATTGACGATGCTCAACGCGAAGGCGGCAACCAGCAGCCCGGCCAGCAGGATAATGGCTAACGGTGAAATACGCCTATTCATGCCGGATTCCCCTGGGCCTCGGCCAGCACGCGGGCAAAATGCATCGCCGACAGCGTCGCGCCATAGAACCACACCGCCGGAACGCGCTGGAAGCGCCCCGCGCGCACGAACGGCATCGCCTGCCACAGCGGGGTCGCCAGCAGTTGGGTCATCTCCCGCTCGTTACCATGATCGAAACAGATCACATCGGCCTCGTTAAACGCCGCCAGCCGGTCGATGCCAACGCTGACGCTGCCCCAGAACGCCGCTTCGCCGCGCCAGGCGTTTTTGATGCCAAAGCGATCGAGCACTTCCTGGAACAGGCAGTTTTCGCCAAAAACCAGTACATGGCGCGGATCGAGCAGGGAGATCATCAACAGCGGACGGTCGCCGCGCCCGGCAAAACGCGGCTTCAGGCTCGCCATCAGCGCCTCAAACTCCGCCAGGTGGTGCTGAGCCTGTTGTGTTTTGCCCAGCAGGTCAGCCATCTCCAGCAGCGAGCGCTGAGCCATCGCCAGCGGACGTTTGCCATCGCTGAAGGTAAATCCGCGGCCGGGGGCGATACGCGCCAGCTTCTCCGGCGACGGGCCGTAGCCTGCCGACCAGACGATAAATGACGGTTTCATCTGCGTCAGCAGTTCAAGATTGGGTTCGGTACGCAAACCGACATCGATCACCAAGTCGGGCAGCGCGGGTTCGTTCACCCACAGGCGATAGTTGGGGATATCGGCCACGCCGTAAGGCGTGACGCCCAGCGCCAGCAGCAGCTCCGCCGGCAGCCACTCCAGGGCGACCACGCGCTGCGGGTCAACGTTCGCCGCCTGCGCGCCGCGCATCTGCCACAGCAGCGGCGAGAGCGCCATCGCGGTCAGCAGGCGGCGTCGGGTTATCTGAGTCGGGGTCATCATCAATAGACAAAGCTTACCGGCGCCGCGCCGGCCGGGTGCGGCAGGATCCCCATCGGGATGCCGTAGATTTGTTCCAGGGTGTCGCTGCGCATCAGTTCCGCCGGCGTCCCCTGGGCGATCATTTCTCCGCCGCGCAGGGCCACCAGATAGTCGCAGTAGCGGGCCGCCATATTAATGTCGTGCAGGACGGCGATCACCGTCAGGCCGCGCTGCTGGCTGAGACGATGCACCAGCGCGAGGACATCAACCTGATGGGCGATATCCAGCGCCGAGGTGGGTTCATCGAGCAGCAGACAGCGGCTATCCTGCGCCACCAGCATGGCGATCCACGCCCGCTGGCGTTCGCCGCCGGAGAGGCTGTCCACCAGGCGATGGGCGAGCGGCTTCAGCCCCACCAGCGCAATCGCCTCTTCCACTTTCTCGCGGTCCGCCGCGCCAAAGCGACCCAGCGCGCCGTGCCACGGGTAGCGGCCGATGGCCACCAGCTCACGCACCGTCATACCTTCGGCCGGCGGCAGCTGCTGCGGCAGATAGGCCACTTTGCGGGCAAAGGCTTTGCTGCCCCAGCTCTCCAGCTGCTGCCCGTCCAGCAGCACATCGCCTGCGGAAGGCGGCTGATGACGGCCAAGCATTTTCAGTAACGTCGACTTGCCGGAGCCATTATGACCGATCAGGCCTGTGACTTTTCCAGCCGGGAAGGTGAGCGAGAGCGGATGGAGCAACGTGCGGCCAGGCACACGGAAAGTGACGCGATCCAACGCGAAGGTGGT
Source organism: Klebsiella sp. 2-CIP_Kleb. (assembly GCF_050378715.1). Classification (NCBI taxonomy): domain Bacteria; kingdom Pseudomonadati; phylum Pseudomonadota; class Gammaproteobacteria; order Enterobacterales; family Enterobacteriaceae; genus Klebsiella; species Klebsiella sp. 2-CIP_Kleb. The sequence goes on along the minus strand of NZ_JBNRLG010000005.1, from coordinate 316,038 downwards.
TTCTGCGTGCGGAGTCTGTTCCTGCATAGCGATAACCTGATAAAGGGCGCGGCGAACCGCGCCCGTAGGTGGTTAGAAACGGAAGGTGGCGGTGGCGACGACCTGACGTCCGGCCCCCCAGTAGCAAGCGTATTCGCTGTAGCAACTGGAGACATATTCGCGGTCGAACAGGTTGTTGACGTTGACGCCGACCGACGATCCCGGCAGGCCAAAGCGCGCCAGATCGTATTTCACCGTCGCATCCATCAGCGCATAACCGGCCACACTAAAGGAGTCATTTTTCTTACCGGTGCTGGTGTCATTTTTGTAGTAGCTGACCGTTGAACCGATATAGCGCGCCCCGGCCCCAATCGTCAGACCGCTGAGCGCGGTTTCGTGGAAGGTATAATCCGCCCACAGGGAGGCCATATTACGCGGCACTTCCGCCGGACGTTTGCCGTTGAACACCGTATCGTGAGTGTATTCCGCATCGGTATAGCTGTAGGCTGCGGTCAGGTTGATATTGGCGTTAACTGCCGCTTTCGCCTCCAGCTCAAGGCCGCGGGAGCGGATCTCGCCGGTCTGGATGCTGAACGCCTGGTTAGCCGGATCCGCCGTCAGGTTCTTATCTTTGGTCAGCTGATAGACCGCCGCGGTGACCACCACCGGCATATCTTTCGGCACATATTTCACGCCGGCTTCATACTGCTTACCGCGCGACGGATCGAACGGCTTGCCGCTGCTGCTGGAGCCCGATACCGGTTCAAACGATTCGCTGTAGCTGAAGTACGGAGAGATACCGTTATCGAACAGGTAGTTGATGCCGCCGCGCCAGCTGAACTGCTGGTCGTGGTTCTCCGCCAGGCTGTTGGTGGCGCGGGTTAACGTTGAGGTGGTGGCGTAGTCGTAACGACCGCCCAGGGTCATGACCCACTTATCCCACTCCATCTGATCCTGCGCGTACAGGCCGGTCTGTTCCATCCGGTTGAGCACCGCGTACGGGAAGGTAACCTCAATATTCGGGTTGCCGTACTGCGGATTATTCATGCTGATAGGATCCGCCGTCCCGTAGTCGGCATCCACATCATTACGCATCCGCGAGTAGTCCACGCCGGTCAGCAGCGTATGGCTGACCGCGCCGGTGGCGAAATCAGACTGCAGCTGGGTATCGACGGTAAAGGTGTTCAGGTGCTCGTCGGAGCGCACATAGGCGCGATTCATGTAGCCCGGCGCGACATAGCCATTGCCGTACACCGAGCGATACAGGGTATCGACCTCGGCATAGCGCAGGTTCTGCCGCACGGTAAAGGTATCATCGAACTGATGGGAGAAGCTGTAGCCCACCATCTTCTGGCGGCGGGAGATTTTATTATCCGCCTCGCCTTCATTGAAATCGGTTGGCAGCTTGTGCGCCTTACCATTGGCGTCGTAATACGGCACCACGGTGCCTTCACGCGGCAGCCAGCCGTAGTAGCCCGCATCCGGGTCATTCTGGAAGTTGCTCAGGAATGTGAAGTCGGTTTTATCGTCCGGACGCCAGCTAAAGGAGGGCGCCACCGCGTAGCGGGTCGATTTCGCCATCTGCTGCTGGGCATCCTGGCTGCGGCCCAGGCCGGTCAGGCGGTAAGACCAGACGCCGGCATCATCAATGGCGTCGCTGAAGTCAAACCCGGTCTGCCACAGATTGTCGGTGCCCATCTTAAACTGCACTTCTTTCAGCGGCTCGGTGGTCGGGCGTTTGCTGACCATGCTGACGATACCGCCCGGGTTGCTGTTGCCGTACAGCACCGAAGTTGGCCCGCGCATCACTTCCACGCGCTCCAGGAAGTAAGGATCCATGGAGACTTCAGAGTAGTTATTCCCCTGCAGCTTCATGCCGTCCAGATACTGGTTGGTGTTGACGGTCGTCGAGGTGGTGAAGCCGCGAATGGTGACCACGTCATAAGTGGTCGAACTGCCGCGGGTGGAGAAGACGCTTGGCGTATAGGAGAGCGCCTCTTTTACCGTCGTCGGCTGGCGCATCTCCATCTCCTGGCGCGTCACCACCGACACAGACTGCGGCGTTTTTTCAATCGGGGTATCGGTTTTCGTCACCGTGGCGGAGCGTTTCGCCGCGATGGTCGGCGCCGGTCCCCAGGCGCTTTCCTGGGCGGCCGGAGCGGCAACGACGGTGATGGTTTCTTCTTGCTTCGGTTGTTCTGCTGCCTGTGCGTAGACAGACATGCCGCTAACCGCCGTGGCTACTACAGCTGCGACTTTACGCAGCGAGTGGTTTGGCTGAGCAGTTTTTGGACGCGCCATGGGTATATCTCTGATGAAAGTGAATGATAACGTAAACGAGAATTATTATTATGACGGGCGATATAATAGGCGAAACGTCGAAGGCAAGGCAAGCGATATGCCTGTCGCTGCGGGTCGAGGGCTGAATTAATAACCAGATAGTTATTATGGAGTTAAAGAGCCGTTAACTTTTTTACAGGCATAAAAAAACCCCTTAATACTTTCGTCTTAAGGGGTCTGGTCTTAGGGCTTAAATCAGTTACTGCCGAACATATCCTTGATCCAGCCCGCGACGCCGTCGCTCTTCTCCTGCTGCTTCGGCGGCTGTTGCTGCGGTTGCTGTTGCTGCTGAGGCTGCTGCTGCCCGGACTGATTGAACGGGTTGTTCGCTTCCTGCTGCTGCAACTGCTGCTGCTGCATCATCTCGCCCTGGCGGCACAGCGCATCCGGCTGCGTCGTCCACACCGGCAGCGAACGCATCCCGCCGCTGCAGACGAAGTTGCCGTTGCTGTCCACGCCCATGTCGACCACATCTTCCGGCGGCGTCAGCACCAGCGGCGTTGGCGTCTGGTTCGCCAGATAACGCTGATAAATCGACATCGCACCGCTGGCACCGTACAGTTTGGTTGGCTGGTTATTGTCGCGCCCCACCCAGGTGATGGTCACCTGGCTACCGTCGATCCCGGCAAACCAGGTATCGACGTTATTGTTGGTGGTCCCGGTTTTCCCCGCCAGATGGAGGCCCGGATACTTCGCCCCCAGCTGACGCCCCGTCCCGCGCTGCACTACCTGCTGCATGGTCCACAGCGTCATATAGGCCGCCTGGGCAGGCACCGCGCGCTCCGCCTGCGGGTAGCTCTGATACAGCACCGTGCCATCTTCCGCAATCACTGACCGCAGGGCGGAGAGTGGTGCACGGTTGCCGCCGCTGGCGATGGTCTGGAAGGCCTGGGCCACTTCAATCGGCGTCAGGTTCAGCGCGCCAAGCAGCATCGCCGGCACGGCGTTGAGCTGATTCTTCGGCGCCCCCAGTTTGGTCCAGGTATCGACCACCGCCGGCAAGCCCAGCGCCATCCCGAGGTTAACCGTCGGCACGTTCATCGAACGAGTCAGGGCATCTACCAGCATCACCTGGCCGCTGAAGCGACGATCGTCGTTCTGCGGCGACCAGGTCTGGCCATTGGACAGGCGAATGGTCACTGGCGCATCGGCGATCCACGTATTCAGGCGATACTGATTCGGCTGGCTCAGCGCGGTCAGATAGGTCGCCGGCTTGGCCAGAGAACCAATCGACCGGCGGGCCTGCATCGCGCGGTTGTAGCCCGCGAACTGCGGCTCCGCGCCGCCGACCATCGCCCGCACTTCACCGGTAAAGCGGTCCACCACCACCATGGCGGTTTCCAGATCTGCCAGCTTGCGCTGTTTCTTCAGTACCGGGATCCCTTCAGTAGCCGCTTTTTCCGCGGCATCCTGCGCCACCGAGTCGAAGGTAGTGAAGATCTTCACGCCGGAGAGATCTTTTACTTTATCGCCCAGCTTCGCCTGCAGCTCCTGACGCACCATCTGCATGAACGCCGGCTGTGGTGAAATCACCCCGCCGCGCGGCTGCACGCCCAGCGGACGCGCGCTCAGCATGTCGTACAGCTCCTGGTCGATGACCTGCTGCTGCTGCAGCAGACGCAGCACCAGATTGCGTCGCTCAAGGGCCAGCTTCGGGTTGCGCCACGGGTTATACACCGAGGCCCCTTTCACCATCCCCACCAGCAGCGCCTGCTGGTCGAGGCTCAGCTCTTCCACCGGACGGCCAAAGTAGTACAGGCTGGCCAGCGGGAAGCCGCGAATTTCGTTATCGCCGCTCTGACCGAGGTACACCTCGTTCATGTACAGCTCAAGGATGCGATCCTTGCTGTAGCGGGCGTCGACGATCAGCGCCATGTACGCTTCGTTGGCTTTACGCCAGTAGGAGCGCTCGCTGGAGAGGAACAGGTTTTTCACCAACTGCTGGGTCAGGGTACTTGCCCCTTGCACCGTCCGGCCTGCCGTCAGGTTCGCCAGCACCGCACGGCCGATGGAATAGAGGCTGATGCCATCGTGCTCGTAGAAGTGGCGGTCTTCGGTCGCCAACAGTGTATCCACCAGCAGGTCAGGGAAGCCGCTGCGCTTCACGAACAGACGCTGCTCGCCGTTCGGCGACTGCAGCATGGTAATAAGCCGCGGATCGAGGCGGAAGAAACCGAACTGGCGGTTGTTATCCATATTCTCGATGGTTTCCAGATGGTCGCCGTCGAAGGTCAGACGCGCGCGCACCTGCCCTTCTTTACTGTCCGGGAAATCGAACGGACGGCGGATCATCTCGATGCTGTTGGCCTGCACCGTATATTCGCCGGGACGCGTCATCGCGCTAACCTGACGATACTGGGTGGCGTTCAGCAGACGCACCATCTCGTTTTTGCTGATCTGCATGTCCGGCTCAAGGTTCACCATCCGTCCATAGACCGCAGCCGGCAGCTCCCAAACTTTACCGTCGATGCGGCTGCGGATTTTCTGGTCGAGGTAGACGCCATAGGCGGCAATCAGCACCGCGAAGACAATCCCCAGCTTGACCAGCAGCCACAGCCAGCTGCGCTTACGACGAGGCTTGCCACCTTTGCCTTTGGCTTTTCTCGGCACCGGTTTCTCATCCTCATAATCATCGTCATCATACTCGTCGTCGTAGTCCTCTTCCCGGACCCGGCGACGGGTGACTTTCTGTTTTGTCGGACGTGAGGGTCTTCCCTTACGTCCGATAGGCTCGCGGTCATCTCCCGCCATGCTTTTTCTCCGCAACGTTCAGGCGCAAAGGCCTGATTCTCAATACTTCCTCCGTTCAGAGGAAGAAGAAATCTCTCAAATTAACGTTCAGGCTGCTCATCCTCAGGACGACAACCTGCTGGCGGGCAGAACGCGCCGCCCACCTTTCAAAGGGTTGCTTTGCTTCGCTTCACATGATACTAACAATAGAAATTCACCATAAAATCAATGCGTTAAACGCATCACTGGCAGAATAAGTCAGAACATAGCACGTAATGTTCAGGGCATACAGGATAGCACTAAAATGCGACATTCTTAACCAGCATTTTACCTCGTGCTTACGTAACAAGATGGGAAAGAGTATGTTTTTTAATAACATAAAAAATGACGCTCGCCCTGATGCCAAATGCGGCGGCATCGCCTCAGACTGAAAATATATTTCCTGGACGACAGCATTTATTATTGAGAGAAGTAAAGGGGATGAATCGAGTTTCTGCCAATAAAAATGAGAGGCTGTTAACATTTATGTAGAATAATATTTTATGATGACACCAGGGAAATATTTGTTAAACTAGCGGCCAGTGATTCATTATTTTGATTACTCTACTATGCGCATTCCACTTATATTCCCGCTTTGCGTGGTGGCCTTACTCTCTGGCTGCCAACAGAAACCCGCCTCAACGCTCAGTCCGGCCATCAGTAGCCAGGCACAGCTCGAGCAGCTCTCGTCCGTGGCGGCAGGAACGCGCTATCTCAAGAATAAATGTAATCGTAGCGATCTGCCCGCCGATGAAACTATTTATCGGGCGGTGGTGAATGTCGGCAAAGCGCGCGGATGGGGAAATATTGACCCGGCAACGTTAAGTCAAAATAGCGACCGGCTTTACCAACAGCTTTTACAGGACAGCACCCCGGAAGCCACACAGTGCAGTCAATTTAATCGCCAGCTTGCTCCCTTTATTGCCAGCCTGCGCGGCGACTAAGCAAAATATCTTCAACGCGCATTGAATTGCGCTTGCTCCTTATTCGCCTTTCGGCTCCTCGTCAATTTTCCCGCCGGGCCAGTCCTCCAGCGCCGCGAGGGTAAAGGTCGTGCCATTGAAGCTAAAGATCGTCACATCCTGCTGGATCTGCTCCACCACCAGATTGGGCAGCGGGGAATCGCCCTCGGTCCACGCTTTGCCGTTTAACACAATGCTGCGCTTTTCCGCTAACGAGGCGTAGACATGGGCGCTGTAGCGCAGAGGCGGCAGCGTATCGCTGTCCACCACCGGCGCGGCGGGCGCGCTGGCTTTTGCCGCCGGCGGCGGCGTCTTTGGCGCGGCCTCTCCGGCAGCGGTTAACGGCAGAAGCGCCGCATGCGCCACCGGCAAGGGCAGCGTTTGCGGCGGTGCCGGGTGACGCCACTGTTCGCCGCCAAACCAGCCGAGCGCGATAAATAATCCGGCGTATAGCGGGATAATCCAGCCAGGGATCTGCACCATCCGGCCGCGGACCACCGGCGCGTCCGCCAGTGCGGTGGGCGGCTGATGCGCTACCAGCGGGGGGATCCCTCTTTCACTGTCATCACGAACAATCACAACGGTCTCCTGTTCCCTCATGATAACGAGAAGGCGCCCTTACGGGCGCCCCACGTCACCTTATTTACTGCTCACCGGCAGGCCGGCGCCCTGCGATTCGCCCTGCGGCAATTCGAGGACGGCAACCGACCAGGCCGGCAGCGTGACCGAGCCGTCAGCGGCAACCTGCACGCCGCTGGCCAGCGACCGGTCGCCCGCCGCCTGCTGAATAGCGCTCAGCTGGAGCGATGTGCCGGCGAAATCCTGCAGCGTCCGGCTTTCCGGGGCAGCGTTGATCGCCACCACGATGCCGTCGACGCGGCTGTCCAGGCTGGCGCCAGCCTGGATCCCGTCATCGATGGTCATCACCAGCAGACCAGTCTGCTGATCGGCGCCGGTATTGCGGAAGTCCACGCGCTGCATCACCGTCGCGCCGTCGCCGAGGGTAAACAGCGGCGACGATTTACGCAGCGCGGTCAGCTCCTGATAAAACGCGGTCATCTGCTTGAGCTCGGCTTCGCCCGGGGTGGCCACCCAGTCCTTCACGCGGGCGATGATGTCATAGTTGCTGCCATCATCGCTGCTGCGCGGCATACCGACGTTGTAGTTGTTGTCCTGCAGGGAGTAGTCCACGCGGTTAAACCAGTCGCCGGAATCATACGAGTCGCGGGTAAAGGATTTAGAGCGCAGCAGCTCTGAGCCCTGCTGGTCAAAGGCGATCCCCTGGCCGAGCATCACCGTCGCCAGCGACACCGCCTGCATCCGGATGCGGGTATCGAGATCTGCCTCCTGAGCGGCTTTATAGCTGATCATGTCCCACAGCGTCTGGTTATCGTGTTTTGACACATAGTTCACGACTTCCGTCGGATCAGCCGCGTAGCCGCCTGGCGCGCCGTTATAGTCAATCTCGCTGCCTCTCTTCACCGCGCCGTCTTTGTCGATCAGCACGAAGTCCGCAAGGTTACCGGCCATGCCGAGACGGGTCAGATCGGCGAGGTGACGCGCCTGATCGTCGGTCAGGGTGGTCAGCTCATTCGGCAGAACGCCGGCCCCGCTGCCCACGCCCTGGTTCTGGCGCAATGCATCACCGGAGTCGAACGGCCCGCCGCCGCGCACGGCGTCGCGCAGACGATCGGAAAACGTGCCGATCCCGGTGCCTTTGAGATTGATTTGCGAGGCAATTTCAAAGCGATCGCTCTGGTTGGAATCCCAGCCTTCGCCAAAGAAGTAGATATCCGGGTTCAGCGCTTTAATGCGTTCCCAGGCCGAGAGGATCTGCGCTTTCGGGTGGTAGCCCATCAGGTCGAAGCGGAAGCCATCGATCTTATAATCGGTGGTCCATACCGCCAGTGAATCGGCGATAAGCTTGGCGAACATCCGGTGCTCTGGCGCCGAGTCGGAGCAACAGGTAGCCGATTCCACGCTGCCGGTGGTTTCGTTCAGACGCTGATAGTACCAGGGGACGATCTTATCCAGTACCGAAGTGCGGTCGGTCGGGCCGGCGGCGTTGGTGTGGTTGTACACCACGTCCATAATGACGTTCATTCCCTGATCCTGCTTGATCGCCTGAATCATGGTGCGGAACTCTTTAATGCGCGCCGTGCCTTCCGGATCGGTGGCGTAGGATCCTTCCGGTACCGTGTAGTGGAACGGATCGTAGCCCCAGTTATAGGAGTCGGTCTGCGCCACCAGCGTATTCAACGCCTGCACCTGCGGGTTATCCTTGCTGTCGTTCTGCTTCAGCTGAGTCAGCACCTCTTCAACCGTCGAACCGCTGTCGCAATAGCCCGCGAACTCGCTGCTTTTCACCGCGCTGTTGACCTCGCACAGGCGACTGAACGGCTGCTGAATATCGGCGACTTTGTCGCTGAACTCATTGACCGTCGCCAGATCGAAGACCGGCAGCAGCTCAATATGGGTCACGCCTGAGGCCGACAGCTGTTTCAGATGCTGGACCATATTGCTCTCCTGGGCGGTGAGCGCCAGATACTTACCGCGCAGCTCCGCAGGAACGGTTTGATCCCAGGCGGAGAGATCGCGAATATGCGATTCGTGGATCGTCATTTTCGCCAGGTCGGCTTTGGTTTTCTGCGCGTGCGGCATCGTCAGCCCGTCCCAGCCTTCCGGCTTCAGCGCGCTGTCGTTCAGATCGACCACCTGGCTGTACTCCGAGTTGGTCGACAAACTGTGGGCGTAGGGATCGGTCACTTCGTACTGCTCGACTTTACGCGACTGCGGGTGGTAGACCGTCATCGCGTAGCGGTAGAACGCGCCTTTCAGGTCGCTCCCGCCCTGCCAGGACCAGGCGCCGGAGGCGCTGTCGCGGGTCATCGGGTGACTGGCTATCACTTTCTTGTCCGCGCTATAGATCACCAGCTCGACCTGCTGCGCCGTGGGCGCCCAGACGCGGAAGGTCACGCCGCTATCGGTTAGCTGGGCGCCATAGCTCAGCGCCTCGGCGGCGGCGGCATAGGTATCGTCCAGTACGCCGGCGGTCTGCACCTGGGTGGCGGAGCTCAGGATCCCGTCGCTTTCGGCGGATATCGCCACCGTCTCGCCCTGCAGCAATTCATCGACGTTGACGTCATCCGGCAGCTTAAAGGCAGGATAGCTAGCGAGATGCGGGAAGCGCATGCTCACCTGCTGGCTGACGGTGGTGGGGGTCAGCTTGACATATTTATCGGTAAATTCGCCGTTACTGTCGGCAGCCACCTTACTGCTGTGGCTGTAATAGAGGCGCACAATGGGTTTATTTTCCCCGCCCGGCCACAGCAGAGTGGTCTTATCGACCCAGTGCGCATCGGCCAGCGCCACGCCAAAGGCGGCGCGGAAGGCGTCGGCGCGGGAGTCATAGACCGCGCTGTTGCCGGCGATGACCGATACCGTCCGATCGGTGAAATCGCTGAAAGAGACGCGCAGGTCGCTGTCGATAAGCTTATTGGTGCCATCGCGGACGATAACGTTGATACATCCGCTCTCTTTGGTCAACGGGATCACCCAGTAAGGGCCATATTTGTCGCTGCCGGTCGGCGTGGTGCTGACATCATTCCAGTCCGCCACCGGCGCGCTCAGCGCATCGCAGGTTTCGTTATTCCACAGATAGAGGTTTTTGCTGGCATAGTCCGCCGGCGTGCTGCTGGTGATGCCGGCGATATCGACGAGATGAATGACAGCCTGGTTGGCAGAGGCCTGTACCGCTTCGCCAGGGACGGCAACGTCCGGTAAACGGACGACGACATCCTGCGGGTCGGGCGTGCCGGGATTACCTGGGTCGCCAGGTGAGCCAGAGGAAGAGGAGGAAGAGCTGTTATCACAGCCACTCAATAATACTAACGATCCAATAAATAGGGCATGACAGGTATATCTGAGCATTCGATAGTCCCTAATATGCTTATTAAATTATAAAAGGTAAGAAAGGATGAATATCTTTACAGCGCGCTAATTAGATATTTTTGCTTTCCCAGGCGCAATCATCCCCCACAAATGAGAGGGGGGCGTAGGAAGCCGGGGGAGTAAATGAATAAAGGGAATGACGACCGCAAACCGCAAACTGATTATGATTCGCCACGCTTATCGCCACTCTCCGGCAATAATTCATTCAAAAGCCAATAATCACCTACCTGTTTCGGTAGGGTATTACGCCAGCGTGCAGAAAAATAAATTAGCAAAGGAATTAAAATGCCAGTTTCTGTGATGCGGTTAACAAATATAAATAAAGGGATAATTAAATTATTACCCCAAATTGTGACGCTCATCATATTAATAACCGCCATTCCGCAGCTGGCGAAATTAACCTGGCGGGTGGTATTCCCTGTGAGTCCTGAGGATATTTCCGCCCTACCGTTAACCATGCCTCCGGCGGCAGATCCGGAATTAAAAAACGTGCGGCCCGCATTTACCCTGTTTGGCCTGGCGGCTAAAAACCCCCCCGCGCCAGCGGCGGCCACCAGCCTCAATCAGGTGCCGGTTTCCAGCTTGAAGCTACGTCTGGCCGGGCTGCTCGCCAGCAGCAACCCGGCGCGATCCATCGCGATTATTGAAAAGGAAAATCAGCAGGTTAGCCTTAGCGTCGGCGATACCACCCCGGGGTACGATGCGCAGATCGCTGCCATCCTGCCAGACCGGATCATCGTCAACTATCAGGGGCGCCAGGAGGCCATTTTATTATTTAACGATACCCGCGCGCCGTCGTCATCGCCCGCCGCCGCGCCCCGTCCGCCCCTGATGAAGCGACTCCGCGAGCAGCCGCAAAATATCCTCACGTATTTAACGATTTCGCCGGTACTCAGCGGCGACAAACTGCAGGGCTATCGACTTAATCCTGGCAAAGACCCCTCGCTGTTTCGCCAGGCCGGCCTACAGGCAAATGATTTGGCGATTGCCTTAAATGGCATCGATTTACGCGATCAGGAACAAGCGCAACAGGCGCTGCAGAATTTGGCCGACATGACCGAAATAACGCTAACCGTTGAGCGGGAAGGCCAACGACACGATATTGCTTTCGCCCTGGGGGATGAATAATTGCCAACCATGAAACGCCTGCGAAAAATGCTGCCTGCGCTGCTGATATTAACCCCGCTGCTATTTTCCCCGGCCGCCGCGGAGGAATTTTCCGCCAGTTTTAAAGGCACCGATATCCAGGAATTTATCAATACCGTCAGCAAAAACCTGAATAAAACGGTGATTATCGATCCCAGCGTACGCGGTACTATCACCGTGCGCAGTTACGATATGCTCAATGAAGAGCAATATTATCAATTCTTCCTCAGCGTGCTGGATGTATACGGCTTCGCCGTGATTAATATGAATAACGGCGTGCTGAAGGTGGTCCGCGCTAAAGACGCCAAGACCTCGGCCGTTCCGGTCGCCAGCGAGGCCGCGCCGGGCGAAGGCGATGAGGTCGTCACCCGGGTGGTGCCCCTGACCAACGTCGCCGCCCGCGATCTCGCGCCGCTGCTCCGCCAGCTGAACGATAACGCTGGCGCCGGCAGCGTGGTCCATTATGAACCCTCCAACGTCCTGCTGATGACCGGCCGCGCGGCGGTGATCAAACGCCTGCTGACTATTGTCGAACGCGTCGACAACGCCGGGGATCGCAGCGTGGTGACCGTGCCTCTCTCCTGGGCCTCCGCCGCGGAGGTGGTCAAACTGGTTACCGAACTCAATAAAGACACCAGCAAATCGGCGCTGCCGGGATCGATGGTGGCGAACGTGGTGGCCGATGAGCGTACCAACTCGGTGCTGGTGAGCGGCGAGCCAAACTCGCGCCAGCGCATTATCGCCATGATCAAACAGCTCGACCGCCAGCAGGCGGTGCAGGGCAACACCAAAGTGATCTACCTGAAGTACGCCAAAGCCGCCGATCTGGTGGAGGTCCTGACCGGGATCAGCAGCTCGTTGCAGAACGATAAGCAAAGCGCCAAACCGGTGGCCGCGATCGATAAAAATATCATTATCAAAGCCCACGGCCAGACCAACGCCCTGATCGTCACCGCCGCGCCGGACGTGATGAACGATCTGGAGCGAGTGATCGCCCAGCTGGATATCCGCCGCCCGCAGGTGCTGGTGGAGGCGATTATCGCCGAAGTGCAGGATGCCGACGGCCTCAATCTCGGTATCCAGTGGGCCAATAAAAACGCCGGCATGACCCAGTTCACCAACAGCGGTTTGCCGATATCCAGCGTCATCGCCGGCGCCAACCAGTACAACAAAGACGGCACCATCAGCAGCTCGCTGGCCAGCGCCCTCGGCTCGTTTAACGGTATCGCCGCCGGTTTCTATCAGGGGAACTGGGCGATGCTGCTGACCGCCCTCTCCAGCAGTACCAAGAACGATATTCTGGCCACCCCCAGCATCGTCACTCTCGACAATATGCAAGCCACCTTCAACGTCGGCCAGGAAGTCCCGGTGTTAACCGGCTCGCAAACCACCTCCGGCGACAACATCTTTAATACCGTCGAGCGCAAAACCGTGGGCATTAAGCTGAAGGTGAAGCCACAGATTAACGAAGGCGATGCCGTGCTGCTGGAGATTGAGCAGGAAGTATCGAGCGTCGCCGATTCGGCCTCCAGCACCAGCAGCGATCTCGGAGCGACCTTTAATACCCGGACGGTGAATAACGCCGTGCTGGTCGGCAGCGGCGAAACGGTGGTGGTTGGCGGGCTGCTGGATAAAAGCGTCACCGATACCGCCGACAAAGTGCCGCTGCTCGGCGACATCCCGGTGATCGGCGCGCTGTTCCGCTCCGACAGCAAGAAAGTGTCGAAGCGCAACCTAATGCTGTTTATCCGCCCGACCATTATTCGCGACCGCGATGAGTACCGCCAGGCCTCTTCCGGCCAGTACACCGCCTTCAACGATGCGCAAACCAAACAGCGGGGCAAAGAGAGCAGCGAAGCATCGCTCAGCAACGATCTGTTGCACATCTACCCGCAGCAGGAGACCCAGGCCTTCCGCCAGGTCAGCGCCGCCATTGACGCTTTTAACCTCGGAGGCCGCCTATGACGCCAGCCGCCGAACGCCGTCCGCTGCTGCCCTTCGCCTGGGCCCGCGCGCACCATCTGGTGCTGCTCAGCGACGGCGAACGCTGCGAAGCGCTGTGCCGCGCGGACACCGCCGCCCGGGCGCTGCTGGAAGCGCGCCGCCTGGCGGACGGGCCGATGAGCGTCAGCCGTCTGGCGCCGGACGCGTTCGAGAAAGCGCTGGTGCTCAGCTATCAGCGCGACTCGGCGGAAGCGCACCGGATGATGGCCGACATCGGCAATGAGCTTGACCTCTATACCCTCGCCGAAGAGCTGCCGGATACCGACGATCTGCTCGACAGCGAGGACGATGCACCGATTATCCGTCTGATCAACGCCATGCTCACCGAGGCTATCAAAGAGAAAGCCTCCGATATCCATATCGAAACCTATGAGCGCCATCTGCAGATCCGCTTTCGCGTCGACGGCGTGCTGCGGGAAATTCTCCGCCCGCAGCGGCGGCTGGCCGCGCTGTTAATTTCGCGTATCAAGGTGATGGCGAGCCTGGACATTGCGGAAAAACGGGTTCCCCAGGATGGCCGCATGGCGCTGCGCATCGGCGGGCGGGCGATAGACGTGCGCGTCTCCACCCTGCCCTCCAGCCATGGGGAACGCGTGGTGCTGCGCCTGCTGGATAAAAACAGCGTCAACCTGGATCTGCTGACGCTGGGCATGCCCCCCGCCCTGCTCGACCAGGTCGACGCGCTGATCGCCCGGCCACACGGCATCATTCTGGTCACCGGGCCGACCGGATCCGGGAAAAGCACGACGCTCTACGCCGCCCTCAGCCGCCTCGACGCCCGGGAGCGCAACATCATGACCATTGAAGATCCGGTGGAGTATGAGCTGGAGGGCATCGGCCAGACTCAGGTCAACGCCAAAGTCGAGATGACCTTCGCCCGCGGCCTGCGCGCCATCCTGCGCCAGGATCCGGACGTGGTGCTGGTGGGCGAAATCCGCGATGGCGAAACCGCGCAGATCGCCGTTCAGGCCTCGCTCACCGGCCACCTGGTGCTGTCGACTCTTCACACCAACAGCGCGCTGGGCGCTATTTCCCGTCTGCAGGATATGGGCGTGGAGCCTTTTTTACTCTCCACGTCGCTGCTGGCGGTGATGTCGCAGCGGCTGGTGCGCCAACTGTGCCCGCACTGCCGTCAGCCCACGCAGGCGGATGCCGACACCGCCCGGCAGATGGCGGTCCCGACCGGCACGCCGCTGTGGCGGCCAAAAGGCTGCGCCCGGTGTAATTTCACCGGCTATCGCGGACGCACCGGCATTCACGAGCTGCTGCCGATCGACGACCGCGTCCGCGCCGCCATCCACCGCGGCGAAAATGAGATCACCCTGATCCAGCAGCTGGGGCCGGCCTGGCAGACCCTGCGCCATGCCGGGCGCGATAAAGCGCTGGCGGGGATCACCAGCTGGGAGGAGGTGATGCGGGTCACCGAACAGCAAACGGCGGACAGCGTCTGAGATGGCCCTGTTTCGCTATCAGGCGCTGGACGCGCAGGGCAAAACCCGCCGCGGCGTTCAACAAGCCGACTCCGCCCGCCACGCCCGCCAGCTGCTGCGGGACAAAGGCTGGCTGGCGCTGGAAGTGGCCGCCGCCGACCCGGCGAGCCGGCTGTGGCGCGGCGGGCTCCTTACCCGGCGCACCAGCGCCGGTGATTTAGCCCTGCTCACTCGCCAGCTGGCCACCCTGGTCGCCGCCGGCATTCCGCTGGAGAAAGCGCTCGATGCCGTCGCCCAGCAGTGCGAAAAGGCGCCGCTGAGAACGTTAATGGCCGGGGTGCGGAGCAAAGTGCTCGAAGGCCATTCGCTGGCGGAGGCGATGCGCGGCTATCCCGCCTGCTTCGACGGCCTGTTCTGCGCCATGGTGGCGGCTGGCGAAACCTCCGGCCATCTCGACGGCGTGCTGAATCGGCTGGCGGACTATACCGAGCAGCGCCAGCAGCTTCGCGCCCGCCTGCTGCAGGCGATGATCTACCCCATCGTGCTGACGCTGGTCGCCATCAGCGTGATCGCCATTCTGCTCTCCACCGTGGTGCCGAAAGTCGTCGAGCAGTTTGTCCATCTTAAACAGGCCCTGCCCTTCTCTACCCGGCTGCTGATGAGCCTGAGCGACATGATGCGCAGCGCGGGCCCCTGGCTGGTGCTGCTGTCGTTACTGGCGCTGCTGGGGCTGCGCTATCTGCTGCGCCAGCCTGCCCGGCGGCTCGCCTGGGACCGGGCGCTGCTGCGCCTGCCGGTCATCGGCCGCGTGACGCGCAGCGTCAACAGCGCGCGCTACGCCCGCACCTTAAGCATTCTCAACGCCAGCGCGGTGCCGCTGCTGCTGTCGATGCGCATCAGCGCGGGCGTTCTCAGCAATGCCTGGGCGTGCAGCCAGCTGGAGACCGCCAGCGAGTCGGTGCGCGAAGGCGTCAGCCTGCATCGCGCGCTGGAGGCCACGGCGCTGTTTCCGCCGATGATGCGCTACATGATCGCCAGCGGCGAACAGAGCGGTGAGCTGACCGCCATGCTGGAGCGCGCGGCGGAGAACCAGGACCGGGAACTGAGCGCGCAGATCCAGATGTCCCTCAGCCTGTTTGAACCCCTGCTGGTGGTCACCATGGCCGGCATGGTGCTGTTTATCGTGCTGGCCATCCTGCAGCCGATCCTGCAACTGAATACCCTTATGAGTATGTGACTGTATTAATGGAGAAAACTATGCAACGGCAACGCGGCTTCACGTTACTGGAAATTATGGTGGTGATCGTCATTCTCGGCATCCTCGCCAGCCTGGTGGTACCTAACCTGATGGGCAACAAGGAGAAAGCGGACCGCCAGAAGGTGGTCAGCGATCTGGTGGCGCTCGAGGGGGCGCTGGACATGTATAAGCTGGACAACAGCCGCTACCCGAATACCGAACAGGGTCTGCAGGCGCTGGTGACCGCCCCGGCCGTCGAGCCGCATGCCCGCAACTACCCGGAAGGCGGCTATATCCGCCGCCTGCCGCAGGACCCATGGGGAAATGAGTATCAGCTGTTAAGCCCCGGTCAGCATGGTGCCATCGACGTCTTCAGCGTCGGCCCGGACGGGATGCCCGACACCAATGACGACATCGGCAACTGGACCCTCGGGAAGAAATAGTGTCTCAGCGCGGTTTCACCCTCCTGGAAATGATGCTGGTCCTGCTGCTGATCGGCGTCAGCGCCAGCATGGTGCTGCTGGCGTTTCCCTCCGCCCGCACCCAGGAGGCCACGCAGATCCTGGCGCGCTTTCAGGCGCAGCTGGATTTTGTCCGCGAGCGCGGGCAGCAAACCGGCCAGCTCTTCGGGATCGTTATCCACCCTGACCGCTGGCAGTTTATGCGCCTGCAGCCTGCCGACGAAGGCGCCCCGGCGGCGGCTGACGACCGCTGGGGCAACGCGCAGTGGCTGCCGCTGCAGGCCGGGCGCGCCACCACGGCGGAAACCCTCCCGCGGGCCAGGCTGACGCTGCGCTTTCCCAACGGCCAGGCGTGGACGCCGGGCGAGCAGCCCGACGTGATCATCTTTCCCGGCGGCGAAGTCACCCCGTTTCAGCTGCGGATTGACGCCGCGACGGGCATCAACATCGACGCCCAGGGCGACAGTCAGCCGCTGGCGGCGCGGGAGCAGCCATGAAACGCGAGAGCGGAATGACGCTTATCGAAGTGATGGTCGCGCTGGTGATTTTCGCCCTCGCCGGCCTGGCGGTGATGCAATCCACCCTGCAGCAGACGCGGCAGCTCGGGCGTATGGAAGAGAAAGTCCTCGCCAGCTGGCTGGCGGATAATCAGCTGGTGCAGCTGCGGCTGGAGAAACGCTGGCCTGCCCTCAGCTGGTCTGAAACCACCGTGGAGGCCGCCGGGACGCGCTGGTTCGTCCGCTGGCAGGGGGTGGAAACCGCGCTGCCGCAGCTGCGGGCGCTGGACGTGGAGGTCCGGCGGCAAAAAAGCGATCCCGCGCCGCTGGCGACTCTGCGCACCTGGGTGACGCCGCCATGATAACGAAAATGCGCGGTTTCACCCTGATTGAAACGCTGCTGGCGCTGGCTATCCTCGCCGTCCTCAGCGCCGCCGCCGTGATGGTGCTGCAGAACGTCATCCGCGCCGATGGCCTCACCCGCGAGAAGAGCCAGCAGATCGCCGCCCTCCAGCGCGCTTTTCGCCAGATAGCCGACGATGTCACGCACATCATTCCCCGTCGCGCCAGAAACAGCGACACGCTTTTCTTTGCCGGACGTTTTCAGTTGCAGAGCGATGACTGGGGGCTGGCCTTCAGCCGCAGCGGCTGGCCGAATCCGCTGGGGATCCTCCCGCGCTCGGAGATCCAGAACGTCAGCTACCGCCTGCGCCAGCAGCAGCTTGAACGGCTGAGCTTCGATCAGCAGGATCCGCTGACCGGCAGCCAGCCGACGGTCCGGGTGCTGCTGCGCGAGGTGACGGCGTTTCGCCTGCGGTTTTATGCCGACGGGCGCTGGCAGGAGACCTGGGACCGCCCTCAGACGCTGCCGCAGGGGCTAGAGATCACCCTGACCCTGGCGAACAGCGGGGAGATAACCCGCCTGTTTTTACTTACCCCGGGGGGCGGCCAGTGAAAAATCGGCAACGCGGCGTCGCGCTCCTGATGGTGCTGTTCATCCTCGCCCTGATGATGATCCTCGCCAGCGCCATGACCGAACGCACCTCGGTCATGTATCAACACACCGCCGTGACCCTCGATAATCTGCAGGCCAGATGGTACGCCCTGGCGGCGGAAAACATGGCCGCCGCGCTGCTGCAACGCGACGCGCTGGACTCGCCCAGTCAAACGAACCTGGCGCAAACCTGGGCGCAGGAGGGACGCCGCTTTACCCTCGACGATGGCGAAATCCTCGCCACGATCCGCGACGGGCACGCCTGCTTTAACCTCAATGCCATCAACCATCGCGCGGATGAGACCAGCGGCGAAACGCCCTACCCGACCGACGTCTTCGTCCGGCTGCTGGCGCTGCTCGGTGAATCACCGCTGCGCGCCAGCCAGATCGCCGCCGCCCTCGGCGACTGGACGGACAGCGACGGCCAGCCACGACTGAACGGGGCGGAGGACGAGGTTTATATGGCGCAAACCCCGGGCTATCTCGCCGCCAACCAGCCGATGCAGGACGTCAGCGAGCTGCGCCTGCTGGCCGGTATGGACGCCGCGCTCTATCAGCGCCTGCTCCCCTTCGTCTGCGTCCAGCCGGATGACGCGCTGCAGGTCAATGTAAACACCCTGCGGCCCTCCCAGGCCGCCCTGCTGGTGGCCCTCTTTCCCGGCGATCTGACGCTGCAGGAGGCGCAACAGCTGTTGCACAACCGCCCGCGAACCGGATGGAGCAGCGTCGCCGCGTTTCTCGCGCAGCCTACGCTGCAGAAAACCGATACCACGCTCGCCCGCCCCTGGCTGACGGTGCGCAGCACACGCTTTATCGCCGCCTTCACCGTGGTGACCGGCAACCTTCGCTTTCAGCTGCAAAGCGTCCTGCAACAGGAGGGGCGCGCCTTTACCGTCGTCCAGCGGCGATACGGACTTTCTATGGTGGTTGATGAATAAGTTTAACGCTTCCCCCCAGGCCATGCTGATCGTGCGCTTCGCCCCCGGGCAGGCGCCGCTGCACTGGCAACTCTTCGCCCCCGGCGATCCGCATCACGAAGCCCGCGGCCGGTGGCCGGCTGACGACGCCAGCCCTTTCCCGGCGCTGGCGGCGCATTATCCAGCCTGGGTGCTGATCCCGGCCAGCGACTGCGCGTTTCACCCCCTCAGCCTGCCGGCGGGCCTGCGTAAACCGCCGCTGCAGGTGGCCCCGTTCCTGTTGGAAGAGCAGCTGGCCGACGATGTGGAAGCCACCCATTTTGCCCTGCTCCACCGCCAGCAGGCCCAGTGCGAGATCGTCGCCGTGCAGCGGCAAAAAATGCGCGACTGGCTGGCGCGCTGCGAGTCGCTCTCCCTACGCCCCCTGGCGTTGACGCCCGATGTGCTGGCCCTGCCCTGGCAACCGCCGGCGTGGAGCGCGGTGCAGGTGGACGAGCAGTGGCTGATCCGCCACCAGCCATGGAGCGGCATGGCGGCGGAAAGCTCCTGGCTGGCGGAGCTGCTGCAGGGCGAGGCGGAAGAGCACGTCATCGACAGCTATTCGCCGCCGCCCGCGGCGCCGGGAGCGTGGCGCGCGCAGCCTGCGCAGACGCTGCTCTCCCTCGCCGCAAATCATCCGGCGGCGCAGAAGCTCAGCCTGCTGCAGGGAGAGTTTGCCATCCGCCGTCGGCAGCCTGCGCAGGGGAGCTGGCGTCCGGCGCGGTATGCCGCGCTGGCCCTGGCGCTGCTGGCGGCGGTGAACAGCGTACTGGATCATCGCGATCTGGCGCGCCAGGCCGAGGCGGCCCAGCAGGCCAGCCGGGCCTACTATCATCGCTGGTTTCCTACGGAGAAAAAGGTGATTAACCCGCGACTGCAGATGCAGCAGCATCTGCAAACCCTCGCCCGTCAGGCGCAGCATGCCCCCCTCGTCGACCGCCTCAGCGCGTTGCAGAACATCATCAGCGAAACGCCGGGGATCCGCCTGCGGGCGCTGAGCTGGGATGCCGCGGCCAACCGTCTGCAGCTGGATATCGCCGCGGCCTCTTCCCGGGCGCTGGAGCAGTTCACCCAGCGGGCGCAGCCGCGGTTTCGCGTCCGGCCAGGCGACATGAGCACGAAACCGGATGGCATTGAAGGACAACTGACGCTGGAGGAAAACGATGGCTAATCTGTTTATCTGGTGGCGGCAGCGCACGCCGTCGGAGCAGCGCCTGCTGCTCGGACTCGCGGGACTGCTGGTGGTGTGCGCCCTCTGGTACGGGCTGTGGCAGCCCTGGCGAGCCCGCGAGGCGCAGTGGCGGCAAACCCTGGTGAAAGAACAGGCCAGCCTGCGCTGGATGACGCAGCAGGGTCCGCGCCTGCAGCAGCTCAGCCAGCAGCCCGCGCTGGCGGCAAAAGAGGCGCTCACCGCGCTGGTGATGCGCGAGGCGGCGAGCCACGGGCTGGAAGTCGTTCGTCTGCAGCCGCAGGGAAAACGTCTTCAGGTCACCCTTCAGCCCTGCGCCTTTCAGGCGCTGATGGACTGGCTGGACGCCCCGGCGATGCGCGGCGTCAACGCGGTCTCGCTATCCGTAACCGCACAGCCGTCGCGGCCGGGCTGGGTCACGGTCAACCATCTGCTGCTGGAGCGCGACGATGAAAGCTAACGGGTTCGCGGTTGGGCTACTGCTGGCGCTCTATCTGCTGTGGTTGACCGCCACCGCCCCGGCGCGCCTGTTAGTCCCGATGCTGCCGCCCGAGGTACAGGTGGCCAACCTCAGCGGCAGTATCTGGCGCGGCGCGGCGCAGTCAGTCTCCTGGCGCGGCGAACGACTTGAGCGGCTGACGTGGTCGCTTACCCCGGCTGGCTGGCAGATCGCGCTCAGCGATCCCCGCGGCGTGGAGGGTCAGGCCCGGCTGTGGGGGATCCGCGATCTGCGCCTGCAGGAGGGACGGCTCACCGCCCCCGCCAGCCTGCTCGGTCGCTGGCTAACGCCGACCATGCCCGTCAGCGCCGAAGGAGAGGTTACTTTCAGCCTGGCCGAAGCGCACTTCAGCGAGGGGCGCTGTCAGCAAATCACCGCCGGACGCGCGCAGTGGCGTCAGGCCAGGCTGCACTCTCCGGTCGGTAGCCTGGAGTTAGCCCAGGTCAGTGGCACCTTAAGCTGTACGGCGACCGGCGCCGTGGCGCTGGCCATCCGCCAGGATTCTCATCAGCTGAGCCTCAGCGGCCAGGGAACCCTGTCGCCCGATGGCCGCTATCTGTTTCACGGTACGCTACAGCCCCGGCAGGGGATACCGCCCCTGCTGGCGCTGCTGGTCACCCGCCCGATGGCCAAAAACGACCCGGGCCCGACGCCGTGGCAGCTGCAGGGAAAATGGTGATTAAAGGAGCAAAAATGACGACATTAGCCGCATTATCGCTGCATTTCCCTCTTATCTGGTATGGCTTTCTGCTGCTGTTCGGCCTGGCGCTGGGCAGCTTTTACAACGTGGTGATCTACCGTCTGCCGCGCATGCTGGCCCAGACCGCGGACGACGAGCCGCTAACCCTCAGCACGCCGGGCTCATCTTGTCCGCAGTGTCGCCAGCCGATAGCCTGGCGGGACAATATCCCGCTGGTCAGCTTCCTCTGGCTAGGCCGTCGCGCCCGCTGCTGTCAGGCGCGCATCTCGTGGAGCTATCCGCTGACCGAGCTGACCACCGGCCTGCTGTTTATCCTCGCCGGGGCGCTGCTCGCACCGGGACTGGCGCTGGCGGGCGGCCTGGTGCTGCTCTCCTTTCTGCTGATACTGGCGCGGATTGATGCCCGGACCCAGCTGCTGCCCGACCGCCTGACCCTGCCCCTGCTGTGGGCCGGACTGCTGTTCAATCTTAACGAGGTGTACATTGCGCTGCCGGACGCGGTCGCCGGGGCGATGGCTGGTTATCTGGCGCTGTGGTCGGTCTATTGGCTGTTCCGCCTGCTGACCGGCAAAGAGGCTCTGGGCTATGGCGATTTTAAGCTGCTGGCGGCGCTGGGCGCCTGGTGCGGCTGGCAGGCTCTGCCGCAGGTGCTGTTGGTCGCCTCGGCCAGCGGGCTGACGTGGACCCTGCTGCAGCGCCTGTGGACCCGGCAGTCGCTGCAGCAGCCGCTGGCCTTCGGCCCCTGGCTGGCGCTGGCGGGAGGGGGCGTTTTTCTCTGGCAGCAGATGGTCTAGCGTGAGTGGTTCGACTGGCCGGGCAGAATGCCGCCCGGCGCCTGGGGCTACGAATATTTTTTGCTGCGTCGGGTCGGAGCGGCGTTGGCCGGATCGTCCGGCCAGACGTGTTTCGGATAGCGTCCCTTCATCTCTTTCTGCACCTCACGGTAGCTCCCCTGCCAGAAGGCGCTGAGATCGCGAGTGATCTGCAGCGGACGCTGAGCGGGCGACAGCAGCTCCAGCACCAGCGGCACTCGCCCCTCGGCGATAACCGGCGTCGTGGCCTCGCCGAACATCTCCTGCATACGCACCGCCAGCGCCGGCGGGTTCTCCGCATGGTAACGGATCGCCAGACGGCTGCCGGTCGGCACGGTATAGTGCGTCGGCAGCTCGCGATCCAGCTTCTGGCGCAGCGGCCACGGCAGCCAGTCCTGGAGCGCCTGCCGCAGATCCAGCGCCTTCAGCGCCCGCAGCGAGTGAACGCCGTTCATCTGCGGCAGCAGCCATGCCTCCAGCGAGGCCAGCAGCGAAGCGTCATCCACCGCGGGCCACGCCTCTTCCGGCAGCCATTGCGCCGCACTCTGCAGCCGCAGCCGCAGCTGCTCGGCCTCTGGCGTCCAGTTGAGCACACCGAGGCCTTTCTCACGAATCCCGTTGAGCATCGCCTGATGCAGCTCCGCCTCAGAGGGCTTCGCCAGCGGCTGGGTCTTAATCACCAGCTGGCCCGTCACCGTCCGCCGCCAGGCTTTCAGCGTCCCCTGCGCTTCATCCCACTCCACCGTGTCGGAACGCTGCGCCAGCTCGGGACGGGCGGCGATCAGCTCGCCGATATCCACCGGCAGAGCCAGCAGCATGCGGGCATCCGGTGAGGCGCTGCCCTGCAGCAGCAGCGGAGCGATCAGCCACTCATGGCGGCCCAGCGCGTCGTCGGCGTCCAGCATCGCGCCCATACCGTTCGCCAGCTGATAGCGTCCCTCCTGACCGCGGCGGCGGGCGATGCGGTCGGCGAAGGCCGACGCCAGGAGCGCAGCCATTCGTCCCGCGTCGGGCTGGCCGCTGCGGCAGGCCAGACGCTTCATCAGCTGCTGCGCGCGCTGCTGCCAGTTGGCCTGCTGACGGGAAAAGACGGCGCCCAAATCCACCAGCCCGCCGCGCGGCGGCTCCTCAAGGATCGCCGCCAGCCTGGCCGCCGTCGCCACCTCGTCATCGGTCTGCGCAGCGGCCAGCATCGCCGCCAGCCGGGGCTCGTTGCCGAGGGTGGCCATTTTGCGGCCAAACGCCGACAGCCGCTCGCCGTCCAGCGCCGAGAGCGCCTCCAGCAGGCGGCGCGCGGCGGCCAGGTTCACCGCCGGCGGCTGATCCAGCCAGGCCAGCGCGGCCGGATCGTGGCAACCCCACTGCAGCAGCTCCAGCAACAGCGCCGACAGATCGCTGTGCAGGATCTCCGGTTCGCTCTGCGCCGCCGCTCGTTCGGCCTGTTCTTTGCCGAGCAAATGCAGGCAGATCCCCGGGGAGAGACGACCGGCGCGTCCGGCGCGCTGGGTCATCGATGCCTGGCTGATGCGCTGCGTCACCAGCCGGGTCAGGCCGGTGCGCGGGTCAAAGCGGGCAACGCGCTCCTGGGCGGTGTCGACCACCAGGCGGATGCCCTCGATGGTTAAACTGGTCTCGGCAATGTTGGTGGCCAGCACCACTTTGCGCTTCCCGGCCGGCGCCGGGAGGATCGCTTTGCGCTGCTCGCTTAGGGGCAAAGCGCCATACAGCGGGCAGAGGATGACATCCTCCGCCACGCGCTCCGTCAGCTGGTCTAGAACGCGCTGGATCTCGCCGACGCCGGGCAGAAACAGCAGCATCGATCCCTGTTCATGCCGCAGGAGCTCCGCCGCCGCTACCGCCACCGCCTCATCAAAACGCTGGTGCGCGGAGAGCGGGCTGAAGCGACGCTCCACCGGATAAGCGCGCCCCTCCGAGACCACCACCGGCGCCTCAGGCAGCAGACGCTGCAGGCGATCGTTATCAAGGGTCGCCGACATGATGAGCAGTTTGAGATCGTCACGTAACCCCTGCTGGACATCAAGCAGCAGAGCCAGCGCCAGATCCGCCTGCAGGCTGCGCTCATGAAACTCATCGAGGATCACCAGCCCCACGCCCGTCAGCTCGGGATCGCGCTGGATCATGCGCGTCAGGATCCCCTCCGTGACCACCTCCAGGCGGGTCTGTGGCCCGACGCAGGTTTCGGCACGCATGCGGTAACCCACGGTCTCCCCTGGCTTTTCGCCGAGCAGTTCAGCCAGCCGCTGCGCGACATTGCGCGCCGCCAGACGCCTCGGCTCCAGCAGGATAATGCGTCCCGCGATGTTACCCTCAGCGAGGATCTGCAGCGGCAGCCAGGTCGACTTCCCGGCGCCGGTCGGCGCGTTGAGCAAAACCTGCGGCGCATGCTGCAGGGCGGATAACAGTTCTGGGAGGACGGCGGCAACCGGCAATGAGGACACAAAAGGCTCCGGGGGTTAACATTCAGGGGCTCGCATTGTAGCATCCCCCTAATTCATTACCGAGTCTCTATCATGTCTGAGCCGAAAAGGCTGTTTTTTGCGATTGAACTGCCGCCTGCCGTCCGCAAACAGATTGTTCAGTGGCGGGCAACGCACTTCCCTGAGGATGCCGGCAGGCCCGTCGCGGCGGATAACCTTCATCTGACGCTGGCGTTTCTCGGCGAGGTGAGCGCGGAAAAACAGCGGGCGCTGTCCGCCCTCGCCGGCCGCCTCCAGCAGCCGGGCTTTACCCTGACGCTGGACGATGCCGGACAGTGGCTGCGTTCGCGGGTGGTCTGGCTCGGGACCCGTCAGCCGCCGCGCGGCCTGCTGCAGCTTGCCAGTATGCTGCGCGCTCAGGCGGCGCGCAGCGGCTGCTATCAGAGTCCGCAGCCGTTTCATCCGCACATTACCCTGTGGCGCGATGCCCGTCAGGCGGTGCCGATCCCGCCGCCCGGCTTTCGCTGGACGTTTCCGGTGAACGAGTTCGTGCTCTATGAATCCAGCTTTAGCCGCGGGCGCACGCGCTACACGGCGCTGGAACATTATCCGTTTGATAAGGAAAATTGATGCAGTTTGATCCGCCGTTGCAACCCGCCATTTTGCTTAAACGTTACAAACGTTTTCTTGCCGACGTGGTGACCCCCGATGGCCGCGAATTGACGCTCCACTGCCCAAATACCGGTGCCATGACCGGCTGCGCCGTCCCGGGCGACACCGTCTGGTATTCCACTTCTGACAATGCGAAGCGCAAATATGCCCATACCTGGGAATTAACTGAAACGCAGCAGGGCGCCGTTATTTGCGTCAACACGCTGCGCGCGAATACGCTGGCGAAAGAAGCAATTTCCGCCGGAATAATCCCTGAACTTTCCGGCTATAACCAGCTGAAAAGCGAAGTGAAATATGGCGCAGAGAATAGCCGTATCGATATTATGTTACAGGCAGATGATCGCCAAAACTGCTATATTGAAGTGAAATCGGTTACGTTGGCGGAGAAAGAATACGGTTATTTTCCTGATGCGGTGACTATGCGCGGACAGAAGCACCTGCGGGAGCTGATGGCCGTCGCGGCAAATGGCGACCGCGCGGTGATTTTATTTGCCGTCCTGCATTCGGCAATTGACCGTTTCTCTCCCGCGCATCATATTGATGCCAGATACGCACAGCTGTTAACAGAAGCCCGCGACAAGGGGGTGGAAATTCTCGCCTGGAAAGCGGAACTTTCTACGACGAGGATGACTCTGAATAAGCCGATCGCCGTGGTGTTAAACCCCGGTAAATAAGTGGCTAAATAGTGTTCGGGTCGCAAGCGCGAATACGCTTTTCTTCACAGGGTTGTCAAGTGTAACGTTTAGATAATTGCTATCCGGAAAAGCATCTGCTATTTATAGCGGCCTGATTTTCCCCCACATGGGGATCGATAGTGCGTGTTAAGGAGAAGCAACATGCAAGAAGGGCAAAACCGTAAAACATCGTCCCTGAGTATTCTCGCCATCGCTGGGGTGGAGCCGTACCAAGAGAAACCGGGCGAAGAGTATATGAACGAAGCCCAGCTGGCGCACTTCAAGCGTATTCTTGAAGCATGGCGTAATCAACTCAGGGATGAAGTGGATCGCACCGTATCGCACATGCAGGATGAAGCTGCTAACTTCCCGGACCCGGTAGACCGTGCCGCCCAGGAAGAAGAGTTCAGCCTGGAGCTGCGTAACCGCGACCGCGAACGTAAACTGATCAAAAAGATCGAGAAAACGCTGAAAAAAGTTGAAGACGAAGACTTCGGCTACTGCGAATCCTGCGGCGTGGAGATCGGCATTCGCCGTCTGGAAGCGCGTCCGACAGCGGATCTGTGCATTGACTGCAAAACCCTGGCGGAAATTCGCGAAAAACAGATGGCGGGCTAATCCCCTGCTGCCTCACTCTCTGGCGGGAGTCTCTCCCGCCTGGTTCTGTTGTCCGTACCATGACTGACTCACGCTATATAGGGCGCTTTGCTCCCTCCCCCTCCGGCGAACTCCACTTCGGCTCTCTGATCGCCGCGCTCGGCAGCTACCTGCAGGCCCGCGCGAACCAGGGTATCTGGCGCGTTCGTATTGAAGATATCGACCCGCCGCGCGAAGTCCCCGGGGCCGCCGACACCATCCTGCGCCAGCTCGACCACTACGGTCTGCACTGGGACGGCGAGGTGCTCTGGCAGTCGCAACGGCACGAAGCCTACCGCGAGGCGCTGGCCTGGCTGAGCGAGCAAGGGCTGAGCTACTACTGCACCTGCACCCGCGCGCGGATCCACGCCGTAGGCGGGATCTATGATGGTCACTGCCGCGACCTTGGGCTGGGGGCGGAAAACGCCGCGCTGCGTCTGCGCCAGACCCGTCCGGTTCTGCAGTTCACCGACCGCCTGCGCGGCACGCTGGTCGCCAACGAGCCGCTGGCGCGAGAAGATTTTATTATCCACCGTCGCGACGGACTGTTTGCCTACAACCTGGCGGTGGTGGTCGATGACCACTTTCAGGGGATCACCGAGATCGTCCGCGGCGCCGATCTGATTGAGCCGACGGTGCGGCAGATTTCGCTGTATCAGCATTTTGGCTGGCAGGCACCGGACTACCTTCATCTGCCGCTGGCCCTCAATGCCGACGGCAATAAGCTCTCTAAACAAAACCACGCGCCGGCGCTGCCGGAAGGCGATCCGCGCCCCGAAATCGTCCGGGCGCTCCGCTTTCTGAATCAGGAGATCGCCGGGGAGTGGCAGGCCCTGAGCATCGATGATTTACTCACCCAGGCCGTCGCCAACTGGCAGCCGGCGAAAATCGAGCATTCTCAAATGGCTCCCGCTGAGCTATGATTAGCCGCTATTTTTACACTGTACAGTTGATCTGAAGTCCGTCTGACACTACGAGGTGCACCATTTTTACCCGAGTCGCTAATTTTTGCCGTAAGGTGCTAAGCCGTGAGGAGCGCGAGGCAGAAGCCGCCGTCGAACCAACGCCTATGACGGTGATCCCGCGTGAGCAGCATGCTATTTCCCGCAAAGATATCAGTGAAAACGCCCTCAAGGTCATGTACCGCCTCAACAAGGCGGGCTACGAGTCCTGGCTGGTCGGCGGCGGCGTCCGCGACCTGCTGCTTGGCAAAAAGCCAAAAGATTTTGACGTCACGACCAACGCCACGCCGGATCAGGTGCGTAAGCTGTTCCGCAACTGCCGTCTGGTCGGGCGCCGTTTCCGCCTCGCGCACGTCATGTTCGGGCCGGAAATCATTGAGGTCGCTACCTTCCGTGGCCATCACGAAGGACACACTACCGATCGCGTCACCTCCCAGCGGGGCCAGAACGGCATGCTGCTGCGTGATAATATCTTCGGCTCGATCGAAGAGGACGCCCAGCGTCGCGACTTCACCATCAACAGCCTCTATTACAGCGTGGCGGACTTTACCGTTCGCGACTACGTCGGCGGCATGAAGGATCTGCAGGACGGCGTGATCCGCCTGATCGGCAATCCGGAAACCCGCTATCGCGAGGATCCGGTACGCATGCTGCGCGCGGTGCGCTTCGCCGCCAAGCTGGATATGACCATCAGTCCGGAAACGGCCGAACCGCTGCCGCGGCTGGCCGCCCTGCTCCACGACGTGCCGCCGGCGCGCCTGTTCGAAGAAGTGCTCAAGCTGCTGCAGGCCGGGCATGGCTATCAGACCTACCTGCTGCTGCGGGAATACAACCTGTTCCAGCCGCTGTTCCCGACCATCACCCGCTACTTTACCGAGCGCGGCGATAGCCCGATGGAGCGGATCATCAACCAGGTGCTGAAGAACACCGATACCCGCATTCGTAACGACATGCGCGTCAATCCGGCCTTCCTGTTCGCAGTGATGTTCTGGTATCCGCTGCTGGAGACGGCGCAGAAAATCGCCCAGGAGAGCGGTCTGGCGTACTATGACGCCTTCGCCCTGGCGATGAACGACGTACTGGACGAAGCCTGCCGTACGCTGGCGATCCCTAAGCGCATCACCACCCTGATCCGCGATATCTGGCAGCTGCAGCTGCGCATGTCCCGTCGCCAGGGCAAACGCGCCTGGAAGCTGATGGAGCATCCGAAATTCCGCGCCGCCTACGATCTGCTGGAGCTACGCGCTGGCGCTGAAAACAACGGCGAACTGCAGCGTCTGACCAAATGGTGGGGCGAATTCCAGGTCGCCGCGCCGCCGGCGCAAAAAGATATGCTCAACGACCTCGGGGACGATCCGGCGCCGCGCCGTCGCCACCGCCGTCCGCGCAAGCGCGCGCCACGCCAGGGTAACGCATGACCCTGGCCTATATCGCCCTCGGCAGTAACCTCGTTTCGCCACTGGCGCAGGTGCAGGCGGCGATCCACGCCCTGGGCGAAATTCCGCACAGCCGCGTGGTGAACGTCTCTTCGTTCTACCGCACGCCGCCGCTGGGCCCGCAGGATCAGCCAGACTATCTCAACGCCGCCGTCGCGCTGGAAACCACGCTGTCCCCTGAGGCGCTGCTCGATCACACCCAGCGCATTGAGCTGCAGCAGGGTCGGGTGCGCAAAGCCGAACGCTGGGGGCCGCGCACCCTCGATCTCGACATTATGCTGTTTGGCGATGCGGTCATTAACAGCGAGCGCCTGACCGTTCCGCACTACGATATGAGAAACCGCGGCTTTATGCTCTGGCCGTTGTTCGAGATCGCCCCGGACCTCCACTTTCCTGACGGCATGGCGCTGCGCGCCGTGCTGGATGATCTCGGCGCGGCAAAGCCCGCTATCTGGTAATTCCCTCTCCTTTTTTAGCATTTGCGGCGATCGTCGTAATCGGTTGCCCAAAATCATTGCCCCTCTGAATGCTGCTGTTAGAATGCCGGTTAATATGACTTTCATCATCAGGAAATGTTATGAAACCGACCACCATTGCCCTGCTGCAGAAATGCAAACAGGAAAAGAAGCGCTTTGCCACCATTACCGCCTACGACCATAGCTTCGCGAAGCTGTTCGCCGATGAAGGCATTAATGTGCTGCTGGTGGGCGACTCGCTGGGAATGACGGTGCAGGGTCACGACTCCACCCTGCCGGTCACCGTAGAAGATATCGCCTATCACACCCGCGCCGTCCGCCGCGGCGCGCCGAACAGCCTGCTGCTCGCCGATCTGCCGTTTATGGCCTACGCCACGCCGGAGCAGGCCTTCGAAAATGCCGCCGTCGTGATGCGCGCTGGCGCCAATATGGTCAAACTCGAAGGCGGCGCCTGGCTGGCCGAGACCGTGAAGATGCTGGCGGAACGCGCGGTGCCGGTTTGCGGCCATCTCGGCCTGACGCCGCAGTCGGTGAACGTCTTCGGTGGCTATAAAGTGCAGGGACGCGGCGATGCGGCGCAGACCCTGTTTGAAGACGCGTTAGCGCTGGAAGCGGCAGGCGCGCAACTGCTGGTGCTGGAGTGTGTCCCGGTCGCCCTGGCGAAACGCATCACCGAAGCCCTGACCATTCCGGTGATCGGTATCGGCGCGGGCAACGTCACCGATGGGCAGATCCTGGTGATGCATGACGCTTTCGGCATTACCGGCGGCCACATTCCGAAATTTGCCAAGAATTTCCTTGCCGAGGCGGGCGACATCCGCGCCGCGGTGCGGCAGTATATTGCCGAAGTCGAATCCGGGGTCTATCCGGGCGAAGAACACAGTTTCCATTAAGGAGTCTTGTTGTGCTGATTATAGAATCCGTGCTGCTGCTGCGTCAGCATATCCGCCGTCTGCGTCAGGAAGGCAAGCGTATCGCGCTGGTCCCGACGATGGGCAACCTGCATGATGGTCATATGAAGCTGGTTGATGAAGCCAAAGCCAGCGCGGACGTGGTGGTGGTCAGTATTTTCGTCAATCCGATGCAGTTTGACCGCGCCGATGACCTGGCGCGCTACCCGCGCACCCTACAGGATGATTGTGAAAAGCTGAACAAGCGTCATGTCGATTTTGTCTTCGCGCCGACGCCGGCGGAAGTCTACCCACAGGGCACCGAAGGCCAGACCTATGTCGACGTCCCCGGCCTGTCCACCATGCTGGAAGGCGCCAGCCGCCCGGGCCATTTCCGCGGCGTATCGACCATCGTCAGTAAGCTGTTTAACCTGGTTCAGCCTGACGTCGCCTGCTTTGGCGAGAAAGACTTCCAGCAGCTGGCGCTTATCCGCAAGATGGTTGCCGACATGGGCTACGATATCGATATTATCGGCGTGCCGATCGTCCGCGCCAAGGATGGCCTGGCGCTAAGCTCGCGTAACGGCTACCTGACCGCCGACCAGCGCAAAATCGCTCCCGGCCTGTATAAAGTGCTGAGCGCGGTGGCGGAAAAACTGGCCGCCGGCGACCGTCAGCTCGACGAAATCATCGCTATCGCCGAACAGGAGCTGAACGAGAAAGGTTTCCGCGCCGACGACATTCAGATCCGCGATGCCGACACCCTGCTTGAACTGACCGACGCCAGCCAGCGCGCGGTCATCCTGATGGCCGCCTGGCTCGGTCAGGCCCGCCTGATCGACAACCAGATCGTCACGCTCGGTCAGTAGACAGCGGGTAAAAATCGGGCAATACTTGCCCGGGCTTTTCTCAGGGCGGACGTCGTGTCCGCTCTGCTACATTAAGGTTGAAGGGTAGAAGTTATGATGCGTAATATGCTGCAGGGCAAGCTCCACCGCGTAAAAGTGACGCAGGCTGACCTGCACTATGAAGGTTCCTGCGCCATTGACCAGGACTTCCTGGATGCGGCCGGTATTCTGGAGAATGAAACCATTCACCTCTGGAACGTCACCAACGGCAACCGTTTCTCCACCTACGCCATTGCCGCCGAGCGAGGCTCCAGAATCATCTCCGTTAACGGCGCCGCCGCGCACTGCGCCAGCGTCGGCGATATCCTGATCATCGCCAGCTTCGTCACCATGTCTGACGAAGAGGCGCGCCGCTGGCAGCCCAACATCGCCTACTTTGAAGGCGACAACGAAATGAAGCGCCAGGCAAAAGCGATTCCGGTGCAGGTCGCCTGATGACCACGGCGCCGCACTCAGGTGCAGCGCCGAAGTTTACCCCTGCGGCTGGTTACTGATCAGCCGCGACATCGTCTCCAGCGAATCCGTGCGTAAGATATATAACCGCTTTAGCAGAAACGGATTGTCCCCCGGCTTCACCTTCCCACGCACCGTCGTCACCGCCATATGAAACCCGGCGTCATTCGCCGCCTGCACCGCCGTGGCGTTATAGCCGCCGAAGGGATAGGAAAGGTAGAGCACATGTGGATTAAACTGGCTCAGCGCCCGACGCGAGCGGGCAAAATCAAACAGAAGATTATGGTAGTTGCGGCTGAATAAGATCGGCCGCCGGCTGGCGTCCACCCGGTGGAGAAAGTGGGTATGCGACTGAATGTCAAAGACGTCCTGGATCTGCCGGAGCTCAGAAATGCTCATGAACTGCAGCGATTTCGGATCCCATTGCTGCGGATGACGCTTAATACGCGATGAAATAATAAAGGCGGTGGCGTGGAAGCCATACTGTTTCAGCACCGGATAGGCGTAGAGATTTACCGATTTCAAGCCGTCATCGAAGGTGATGGCGACTGCCCGCGCCGGAAGGTTGATTTTATTGCGCACGTAGCCTTCCAGCTGATAGAGGGTCAGCGTGGTATAACCCTGATCCCGCAGCCAGGTCATCTGGTTATTAAAGGCGCGTACCGAGGTGGTGGTCGAGGTATGGCGGAAACGGGTGTTCTCTTCGTCACGCAGAATATGGTGATAGGTCAGCACGGGGATCCCGTTATCCTCCTGCGCATCCAGACTGCTGACCCACGCCAGCCGGTCGCCAATGCGGATCTGAAACCAGGTCTGATTGAGCCGGTCCTTCAGCTTGCTGAGGATCGGATAGCGCAGATTATTGGCCAGCGTGCCGAACGGCGCGCTGCTCACTGAGGGAGCGTCATAGAGCGGCGTATCTTTCCAGGTGAGTAAATTCTGGTTACTCAGCGGCTTATTGAGATCCCCAAGACGGTCCTCCACCCGCTGCTTACCCTGCACTGGTTCCAGATGACCCTTGTCAATAAACCCGGTGCCGAAGCCGAAGCGAAACTCATAGTAATCAGCCGCCGTCGGGACAACCGCGAGGATTTGCCCGGCACGCACATTGCCGACGCTGACCACATGGTTCCCCACCTGCGCCCAGATAACCGCGTCTTCGGTGGTTTGCATATAGCGCACAGGCTTGCCCTGCTGGCTAAGCAGACTGGCGGAGGCGCTGAGTGAGGTCAGTAAAAGAAGCAGAGTAAAAAATCGGGCAAGCATGCGCATCGAACCGGTAAACCATCAACGGCGGTTATTGTAACAAAAGCGGCATCTGTCCCGCTGCTTAATTTCCAAAAGTATCATGACGCAACCGGAACGGGGGGTTCTTCTGCTGCTGATGCCACAGGCTGCTCACCATCGGACCGCCCGCGCTGACGATAGCCTGGCGAAACGCCTCGCTGCTTAACGTATTCCGCAGCAGATACATTCGCTCAAGTAATGAATAGCTGACGCCGGAGATCACTTCGCAGTGGGTATGTTTGTGGCTCATCAGCGCCGCGGCCCGATAAGGCGCCGCGCCGGTTCTGTCGGTAAGGAAAATGACCCCGTCCCCGGAGTCGGTGGCATGCAGCGCATCGCACATCATCCGGCTCAACATATTGCTGCTGAGATTGCGCCAGTAATTGACCGCCCGGCACT
Organism: Klebsiella sp. 2-CIP_Kleb.; assembly: GCF_050378715.1. Classification (NCBI taxonomy): domain Bacteria; kingdom Pseudomonadati; phylum Pseudomonadota; class Gammaproteobacteria; order Enterobacterales; family Enterobacteriaceae; genus Klebsiella; species Klebsiella sp. 2-CIP_Kleb. Next base: position 282,881 of record NZ_JBNRLG010000005.1, on the reverse strand, counting down.
GGGCCAGTGGACCAAATTTTTGTTCAAGACGATCCAGCATCTCCTGCGCCAGCTCATCGTGGCAGGTAATGACCCAACCAAGCATGCTTCCCTCCTTAGCCAGCCAACAATGTAGCAAGGGGAAGATGGCGTATCGGTGATGGCGGTCAAAGATAAGCGGTTAGCGCTTCGCGTATTGGCGTCCGGAAGCGCTAAACCGTGATGAGTATCAGCTACGCAGGCCGCGGCCGCGCTGGATTAACGACCAGCAGAGGAGATAGAAGGCGACGATGAAGACCACCAGCACCGCAAAGGTGGTCACCAGCGGCACATCGTTGATACCGAGGAAGCCGAAGCGGAAACCGCTGATCATGTAGACGATGGGGTTCAGATGCGACAGCCCCTGCCAGAACGGCGGCAGCAGGGTCAGCGAGTAGAACACCCCGCCGAGATAGGTCAGCGGCGTCAGCACAAAGGTCGGGATCAGGCTGATGTCATCGAAGGTCTTAGCAAACACCGCGTTCAGCAGCCCGGCCAGCGAGAACAGCACCGCGGTAAGGAGCAGCGTCAGGGCGACAAACAGCCAGGAGTGAACCTGGAACGGCACAAAGAACAGCGACACCGCGGTCACCAGGATGCCCACGCACAGCCCGCGCGCCACCCCGCCGCCCACGTAGCCGGCGATAATCACGTGCGTCGGCACCGGTGCCACCAGCAGCTCCTCAATGTTGCGCTGAAACTTGGCGCTGAAGAACGACGAGGCGACGTTGGCGTAAGCGTTGGTGATCACCGCCATCATGATCAGGCCCGGCACGATAAACTGCATATAGGTAAAGCCATGCATCTCGCCGATGCGCGAGCCGATCAGGTTGCCGAAAATCACGAAGTACAGGGTCATGGTGATCACTGGCGGCACCAGCGTCTGCACCCAGATGCGCATAAAACGATGGATCTCTTTGGTCCAGATGCTTTTCAGCGCGACCCAATAAAGCTGCATCATGCTGACTCTCCTTTTCGCTCATGCACCAGGGTGACAAACAGCTCTTCCAGACGGTTGGCTTTGTTACGCATACTCAGTACCTGCACCCCCTGGGCGCTCAGCTGCGCGAAGACGCTGTTAATCCCCTGCTCGCGCAGGACCTCCACTTCCAGCGTCGAGGTATCGACCAGCTGATACTGGTAGCCCTCGAGCTTCGGCACCGGGCTTTTTGGCGCGAGGTCGAGAATAAAGGTCTCTGACTTCAGCTTCGACAGCAGCGCTTTCATCGAGGTGTTTTCCACCAGCGTACCGTGCTGGATGATGCCGATGTTGCGGCACAGCATTTCGGCCTCTTCGAGATAGTGGGTGGTCAGAATAATGGTGGTTCCGCGATCGTTGAGATCCTTGAGGAAGCCCCACATCGAGCGGCGGAGTTCGATATCGACGCCGGCGGTCGGCTCGTCGAGGATCAGCAGCTTCGGCTCATGCATCAACGCGCGAGCGATCATCAGGCGGCGCTTCATCCCGCCGGAGAGCATCCGCGCGCGTTCGCTGCGTTTTTCCCATAGATCGAGCTGTTTTAAGTACTTTTCGCTGCGGGCGATGGCTTCTTTACGCTCAACGCCGTAGTAGCCCGCCTGGTTAACGACGATCTGCTGCACGGTCTCGAACGGGTTAAAGTTAAACTCCTGCGGCACCAGGCCAAGCTGGCGCTTGGCGTTGACGACATCTTTCTCCAGATCGTAGCCAAAGACATTGACCTGACCGGAGGTTTTGTTCACCAGCGAGCTGATGATGCCGATCGTCGTGGATTTTCCCGCCCCGTTCGGGCCCAGCAGGGCATAGAAATCCCCCGCTTCAACCTGTAGGTCGATTCCCCGCAGAGCCTGAACCCCGCCGGGGTAGGTTTTTTTGAGCTGTTTTAATTCCAGAGCAATGGTCATTAAATATCTCTTCTCGTGTCATGACACGTCATTAACCCGCCTGACTGACGTTTGCGCTGTACTCGCGCGGCCAGCGCATCTGCAGCCTGAAGTATCACGGGTTAAGATGGTTTTAAAAAAGGTGAGCTTACCCTATATTAGCGCAACGCACTTACTTGGTTACAGGCCGATAACGTCCATGAATGATATAGATACACTCATCAGCAACAATGCACTATGGTCAAAAATGCTGGTGGAAGAGGACCCCGGCTTTTTTGAGAAACTGTCGCAAACGCAGAAACCGCGCTTCCTGTGGATTGGCTGTTCTGACAGCCGCGTTCCCGCTGAGCGACTCACCGGCCTGGAGCCAGGCGAACTGTTTGTGCATCGTAACGTGGCGAATCTGGTGATCCACACCGACCTCAACTGCCTGTCGGTGGTACAGTATGCCGTCGATGTCCTTGAAGTTGAGCACATCATTATCTGCGGCCACTACGGCTGCGGCGGCGTGCAGGCGGCGGTGGAGAACCCGGAGCTGGGGCTCATCGACAACTGGCTGCTGCATATCCGCGATATCTGGTTTAAACACAGCTCGCTGCTGGGGGAAATGCCGGAGGAGCGCCGTCTGGATACTCTTTGTGAACTGAACGTGATGGAGCAGGTATACAACCTGGGACATTCGACGATTATGCAATCCGCGTGGAAGCGCGGACAGAAAGTCACCATCCACGGCTGGGCTTACGGGATTCACGACGGACTGCTGCGCGATCTGGATGTCACCGCCGTGAGCAGGGAAACCCTCGAACAGCGCTATCGCCACGGGATCTCCAACCTCAAGATCAAGCACATCAACCACAAATAGCCTTCAGACTTAGCCACTCAGGCGCGCGCCTGAGTGGAATATTCCCTTACTCGTCCAGCAGGGTGACTTTGCCGATATACGGCAGATGGCGGTAGCGCTGAGCGTAGTCGATACCGTAGCCCACCACGAACTCGTCCGGAATGGCGAAACCGACGAACTCAACCGGGACATTCACTTCGCGGCGGCTTGGTTTATCCAGCAGCGTACAAATGGCCAGCGACTTCGGCTCGCGCAGACTGAGGATCTCACGCACTTTAGACAGGGTATTGCCGGAGTCGATGATGTCTTCCACGATCAGTACGTCTTTACCACGGATGTCTTCGTCCAGATCTTTGAGGATTTTCACATCACGGGTGGTGGACATGCCGCTGCCGTAGCTCGAGGCGGTCATAAAATCGACTTCATGCGGCACCTGCACTTCACGGCACAGGTCGGCCATGAACATAAACGAGCCGCGCAGCAGCCCCACCAGCACCATTTCGCTGCCGCTGTCCTGATAATGTTCGTTGATTTGACGACCCAGTTCCGCGATACGCGCTTTGATCTCGGATTCCGGGATCATCACTTCTACAGTATGTTTCATAAGACTAACCATTTGATTCTAAATATAAATCATCAAAGCCGCTGCTTTCGCCCCGACGATGACCGGCAAGCCATCCAGTATACCAGCAAAAAGAAATCTGCGGTGCAGGGATTAATAAAGCCATATTTGTGATTCCGATCACACTTGTTAAATCCTATAATTAATTGCAGTTAAAAAATTAACAAACACATGAGTAACTTTCTATGGCTGAAACAAAGTCTCAACAATCAAGGCTCCTGGTGACGCTGACTGCGCTATTTGCAGCGTTCTGCGGCCTCTATCTTTTAATCGGCGGAGCATGGCTGGTCGTGCTTGGCGGCTCCTGGTACTATCCCATCGCCGGTCTGGTGATGCTGGGCGTGACCGTGATGCTGCTGCGCGGCAAGCGCGCTGCGCTGTGGCTGTACGCCGCACTGCTGCTGGCGACCATGATCTGGGGCGTCTGGGAAGTCGGCTTCGACTTCTGGGCGCTGACGCCGCGTAGCGACATCCTCGTCTTCTTTGGTATCTGGCTGATCCTGCCTTTTGTCTGGCGTCGTCTGCCGGTGCCTTCCGCTGGCGCCGTAGGCGCGCTGGTCGTCGCCCTGCTGATCAGCGGCGGCATGCTGACCTGGGCTGGTTTTAACGACCCGCAGGAGATCAACGGCACCCTGAGCGCCGACGCCACCCCGGCCGCGCCGATCTCCACCGTTGCCGACGGCGACTGGCCGGCCTATGGCCGCAACCAGGAAGGTCAGCGCTTCTCCCCGCTGAAGCAGATTAATGCCGACAACGTGAAGAACCTGAAGGAAGCCTGGGTGTTCCGCACCGGCGACCTGAAACAGCCGAACGATCCGGGTGAAATCACTAACGAAGTGACACCGATTAAAGTCGGCGACACGCTCTTCCTGTGTACCGCCCATCAGCGCCTGTTCGCGCTTGACTCCGCCACCGGTAAAGAGAAATGGCATTTTGACCCGCAGCTGAACGCCGACCCGTCATTCCAGCACGTCACCTGCCGCGGTGTCTCGTATCACGAAGCGAAAGCGGATAACGCCCCTGCTGACGTCGTGGCCGACTGTCCGCGCCGCATTATCCTGCCGGTGAACGATGGTCGCCTGTTCGCAGTAAACGCCGACAACGGTAAGCTGTGCGAAACCTTTGCCAACAAAGGTATTCTCAACCTGCAGACCAATATGCCAGTGACCACGCCGGGCATGTATGAACCCACTTCCCCGCCGATTATCACCGATAAGACCATCGTGATTGCCGGCGCAGTCACCGATAACTTCTCTACCCGTGAGCCGTCAGGCGTGATCCGCGGTTTTGATGTGAATACCGGGAAACTGCTGTGGGCCTTCGATCCAGGCGCGAAAGATCCGAACGCCATCCCAAGCGATGAGCATCACTTCACGCTCAACTCACCGAACTCCTGGGCGCCTGCCGCCTACGACGCCAAACTGGATCTGGTCTATCTGCCGATGGGCGTGACCACTCCGGATATCTGGGGCGGCAACCGCACGCCGGAGCAAGAGCGCTATGCCAGCTCGATTGTCGCGCTGAACGCCACCACCGGTAAACTGGCCTGGAGCTACCAGACCGTCCACCACGACCTGTGGGATATGGACATGCCTTCTCAGCCGACGCTGGCTGACATTGAAGTCAATGGCAAAACCGTGCCGGTCATCTATGCTCCGGCGAAAACCGGCAACATCTTCGTGCTGGATCGTCGTAACGGCGAGCTGGTGGTCCCGGCCCCGGAAAAACCGGTCCCGCAGGGCGCCGCCAAAGGCGATTATGTGGCCAAAACCCAGCCCTTCTCCGATCTGAGCTTCCGTCCGAAGAAAGATCTGACCGGCGCGGACATGTGGGGCGCCACCATGTTCGACCAGCTGGTGTGCCGCGTGATTTTCCACCAGATGCGCTATGAAGGTATCTTTACCCCGCCGTCTGAGCAGGGCACCCTCGTCTTCCCGGGTAACCTGGGGATGTTTGAATGGGGCGGCATCTCCGTCGATCCGAACCGTCAGGTGGCTATCGCCAACCCAATGGCGCTGCCGTTCGTCTCTAAACTGATCCCACGCGGCCCGGGCAACCCAATGGAACCGCCGAAAGATGCGAAAGGCTCAGGCACCGAGTCCGGCGTGCAGCCGCAGTACGGTGTCCCTTACGGCGTCACCCTGAACCCGTTCCTGTCGCCGTTCGGCCTGCCGTGCAAACAGCCGGCATGGGGCTATATCTCCGCGCTGGATCTAAAAACCAACGAAGTGGTATGGAAAAAACGTATCGGTACTCCGCAGGATAGCCTGCCGTTCCCGATGCCGGTTAAACTGCCGTTCACCATGGGTATGCCGATGCTGGGTGGGCCAATCTCCACGGCGGGTAACGTCCTGTTCATCGGCGCGACCGCGGATAACTACCTGCGCGCGTACAATATGAGCAATGGTGAGAAACTGTGGGAAGCCCGTCTGCCAGCCGGCGGCCAGGCGACTCCGATGACTTACGAAGTGAATGGCAAACAGTATGTTGTCATCTCTGCCGGCGGTCACGGCTCGTTTGGTACAAAAATGGGCGATTATATCGTCGCCTATGCGCTCCCGGATGAGGCGAAATAAAACGCAAAACGGCAACGAAAGTTGCCGTTTTTTTTGTCTTTATCCCCTATTTCCACGCGCCAGGGCTATACCGCCCTAAACCGTGAATCCCAACATCATCCCGGTGTCTTCATGTTCCAGCAGGTGGCAGTGGGCCATATAGGCAAACTCCTTCGGCGCCGGATGATCAAACTTCACTAATACTTCACTCACGTCCCCTTCCACACGAACGGTGTCTTTCCAGCCGCTACGATGCGCCGCTGGCGGCTTGCCGTTTTCGCTAAGGATGCGGAACTGGGTGCCGTGAATGTGGAACGGATGTAGCATCATGTCGCCCTTGCCGGAGATGACCCAGCGTTCATACTCTCCTCTGGCGGCGGCAAACATCGGCACATTCATGTCGAAGGCTTTGCCGTTGATGCGGTTGGCGTTATGGAAATCAAACCCCTTAGCCGACGACATACCATGATTCATGCCGGACCCGTGGTTCATGTTGCTCATGTCGCCGTGGTGCATACTCCCCATGTCGCCCATCCCGCCGTGCCCCATCATGCCGTGATCCATTCCGGCCATCGCCTGATCGCCATATTTCTCCATCAGCGCCTGCATGCCCATCCTGTCAAGCATCGGATCCATCGACAGCTGGAGCTGACGCTGCGTCAGCCCCGTCAGGGACGGTAGCGCCGGCAGAGCGGCCAGGGTATCCAGCAGCTTACCGGAGGCAGGAATAACCAGCGGCTGGACGCGCAGTACCGGCTGTGGTTTATCGAAAGGCGCAATGGCCATGCCCATCTGGCTCACCGGCAGGGTCACCAGATCAAAAGGTTTACCGTCGCTGGTGTCCACCAGCACCTCAAAACGCTCCCCCATCAAGACCGGCAGTTCATTGACCTTCACCGGCTCCGCCAGCAGACCGCCGTCGCTGGCCACCACGTACAGCGGGCGCTTATCACTGGTCGCAAAATTGAGGGAACGGGCATTACAGCCGTTCAGCAAGCGCAGACGTAGCCAGCCGCGCGGGGCGGCATGTTCAGGATAGAGAGCGCCATTGGTCAACAGCGTATCGCCAAACCAGCCGACGGCGGCGCTCATGACATCCAGCTGATAATCAATTTCGCCAGCGGCGGTAAACTTCTTGTCCTGTACGATAACCGGTACATCATCGATTCCCCACTGCTTCGGCAACAGCAGGCGTCCGCTCTCTTCATCCTCGATCAGCACCAGCCCCGCCAGCCCCATCGCCACCTGCCGACCGGTGGTCCCGTGCTGATGGGGGTGAAACCAGCAGGTGGCCGCCCGTTGCGTTGGCGTGAAGCTCACCGTCCGAGTGGAGCCCGGGGCGATAACCCCCTGCGGTCCCCCGTCGACCTCGCCCGGGACCTCCAGACCATGCCAGTGCAGCGTGGTCTCTTCTGCCAGCTGGTTAGTAATGTCCACCGTGATGGTCTTCCCCTGCGTCAGCTGCAGCGCGGGCCCCAGCAGCGAGCCGTTATACCCCCATGTGGTGGCGTTCATCCCGCCAAATTGCGTTTTGCCCGCCTGGATGGTCAGCGCGATACGGTTGCGCGCATCGGCCGTCAACAGCGACGGTACCGGCAGGGCCGGGCGACTGGCTGCAAAGACCGCACGGCTCCAAAGCGGTAACGCGCTGGCCATGCTGACCGCGGCGGTCAGTTTGAGGAAGTCTCGACGTTGCATATTCACATCCTTTTATTCTGCGGGCGAATATTTGAGCTTAAACCCTACCGTAACGGGAAGGTCAAGCAGAAGAGTGAGAATAAAGATCGGCGCTGTGTAAAGAAGTATGCTAATTTGAAGCGTCGGTGATCTAACGGTAGAAAAAATGAAGACGCTTTTCAGAACAATGGTACTCGGCAGCCTGCTTACTCTCTCCGCCAACAGCTACGCGCTCAGCGAATCCGAAGCGGAAGACATGGCTGATTTAACCGCGGTTTTTGTGTTTCTGAAAAATGACTGTGGCTACCAGAACCTGCCCAACACACAGATCCGGCGCGCTCTGGTGTTCTTTGCCCAACAGAACCAGTGGGACCTGAGCAACTACGACAGCTACAACATGAAAGCGCTTGGCGAAGACAGCTATCGCGATCTCAGCGGCATTAACCTTCCGACGGCGAAAAAATGTAAAGCGCTGGCCCGCGATTCACTTAGCCTGCTGGCTTACGTCAAATAATTTCCCGCGCGGGCGGCAACGCGCCGCGCTTTTCCCCTCCTCACCCGCCTCTAATATTTACCATTATTATTTTATATAAAATAAACCTTATATATATCGCAATACATCAATCCAATAAATAAATTAAACCCGTACTAACAGCCTTTCCAGAAAAAAAACAATAAAATATCCCTAGTGATATATTGCAAAATAAAAATCAGCCTTTTAGAATCCGTTGAAAATATATCTACTTCATGGACTGAAATTGTGAATATCTCGCTGACTCTTCGTATTATTCCACTCGCCGCTATGTTATTAGCCGGCTGTAGCAATACCGCCTCTCGCCAGCAGGTAAAACCGCTCACCACTCCGCTAACGTCACAGCAGCAGGCAGAGCAGGAGCGCGCGGCTAGCGAACAAGCGCGCATTGAATCCTGCCGACAGGCGCTGGACTCGCTAAAAGAGGTTAACCCACAGCAGGCAACCAAACTCAGCAATGACTTCAATGCCTTAGTGCGTGCGGCATCACAATACAACAGCGTGCGCGAGAAAGTGGCGGATCCCACCCGGCTTGGCATTGACTCCATGTATCAGTTTAAATCCATCAAATTGTGCGCCGATATTCAGAAAACGCTAATCGATAGCCTGGTACAGCGGGGTGAAAGCAAGCAGCCATGAACAGAGCCGCCACGCTGACCCTCAACGCGCCCCTGCTGATGCTCGTCGCGGCGCTGGCGCTTTCAACACCTTTCTTCGCCGGCGCCGCGCCGGCGTTTCTTGACTACGCCCAGCAGCAAACCCAGGCGCATGAAAAAAGCGATGCTGCAACCGCAAAGCAAACGTCAGGCGATCGTCAAAATGCGGATAATAAAAAAAAGACGCCTAATACCGCGCAATTGCAAAAAAGAATCGCCAGCCAGCAGGCGACCATTGAGCAAAAAAATAAAACTATTCAGCAATTAAAAAAACAGCTTGCTAACACTCCGGCCACAGAAACCTCCATCGCGAATGAGCATGCGGCCTTAAATAACAAAATAAAAGAATTACAGATCGCCTTAACCGCCGCCACCGCGAAAAATGAGGCGTTAATTAAAAAAGAAGGCGCAGTCCAGAATACGACTCGGCAGCAAAGTCAGGCCGCCGCGCTGAAGCAGATCCAACAATTAACGTCACAGCTTCAGCAAGCCGCAGCTGAAAATAAACGGCTCAGCGCCAGCCTCACCGCTCTGAATACAGATAAGCAGACGCTGGCTAACCGGCTCGCCGCGGCAGAGAAGGCGCAGCAGACCACCCTCGACCAGGTCAAAACCCTTAACGCCGACAAACAGCCGCTGGTCAACCGGCTGGCGGCGACGGAAAAAGAGAAGCAGACCGCCCTCGACCAGGTCAAAACCCTTAACGCCGATAAGCAGTCGCTGGCTAACCGGCTGGCGGCGGCGGAAAAAGAGAAGCAGACCGCCCTCGACCAGATCAAAGCACTTAACGCCGACAAACAGCCGTTGGTCAACCGGCTGGCGGCGGCGGAAAAAGAGAAGCAGACCGCCCTCGACCAGATCAAAGCCCTTAACGCCGATAAGCAGTCTCTGGCTAACCGGCTCGCCGCAGCGGAGAAAGCGCCATCGAGCCGCGCCGATGCCGCCGTGGCGGCAAAAGATGAGCCCCCCGAGATGGCGGCCATAGTGGCGGCCTATCGCCTGCAGGCGGACAAAGATAACGCCCAGCTGCGGATGAAAGAGGATGAAATCCAGCTGCTGCGGACGCAGCTGACGGTCCCGCCGAGAAATACCACCGGCAAAACCGCCGCCAAACTCAGCGCGCCAGGTGAACAGCAGGCTTACGCCATCGGCGCCTCGATGGGTACAGAGGCGCTTAATGTCCTCACGACTCGTCGCACTCAGGGGGTTAACGTCGACGCTGGCCTGGTGCTGCAGGGCATCGAAGATGCTTTCAGCGGCCAGCTTCGCCTCGGCGAACAGGAGCGTAACAAAGCGCTGTTTGACATTTCCCAGCAGGTTTTCCAGAACCTGAATAAAATCGAGCAGAAAAACATCAGTGCCGGTAAGAAATACCAACAGGCGTTTGCGCGCAAAAAAGATGTCGTCTTTAAAGAGGGCGTCTACAGCCGTATCGATTACCCGGGCAAAGGGAAAATTAGCGGCAACGACCTGGTGACTGTGGTGATCAAAGAGATGCTGACGGACGGGACGGTGATCAATGATATGGAGGCGAAAGATCAGGCGCTCACCCAGAAACTGGATGCTTATCCCCCGGTATTTCGCGGCCCGCTAAAGCGCCTGCAGAACCACGGCTCCGTGACGCTGGTCGTCCCGCCCGACAAAGCCTATGGCAGTAAAGGGTTGCCTCCAAAGATCCCCCCAGGCGCCACCATGGTCTATTCCGTGCGGATAGTGGATAGCCAACCCGCGCCAACAAAATAGTCCCGTCCCCCCACCGCCCTCTCCGGGCGGTGCTGTTATTCCTGCCGCATTGCTGCAATAACCGCCGTGCATCCTCATCTATAGTTGTCTATGATGTTGCACTCGTTTTACGGGTGTAACAGATGTTAACGAAGGAGGAGCCTCACCGTGGCCGATAATCCACTGTGGCATGAAACGCTGCATGACCATTTTGGTCAGTACTTTAGCGTTGATAACGTGCTGTACCACGAAAAAACCGATCATCAGGATCTGATCATCTTTGACAACCGCGCCTTTGGCCGGGTAATGGCGCTGGATGGCGTCGTGCAGACCACCGAACGCGATGAGTTTATCTATCACGAAATGATGACCCACGTGCCGCTGTTGGCTCACGGCAACGCGAAGCATGTCCTGATCATCGGCGGCGGCGATGGCGCGATGCTGCGCGAAGTCTCTCGTCACCGCAGCATCGAAAGTATCACCATGGTGGAAATCGACGCCGGAGTGGTCTCATTCTGCCGCCAGTACCTGCCCAACCATAGCGCCGGCGCCTATGACGATCCGCGCTTTACGCTGGTGATTGATGATGGCGTCAATTTTGTTAACCAGACGACGCAAACGTTTGACGTGATCATTTCGGACTGTACCGATCCTATCGGCCCGGGGGAAAGCCTCTTCACCTCGGCTTTTTATGAAGGCTGCAAACGCTGCCTGAAGCCGGGAGGAATTTTCGTTGCGCAGAACGGCGTCTGCTTCCTGCAGCAGGACGAAGCGGTGGGCAGTCATCGTAAGCTGAGCCACTATTTTCGCGACGTCAGCTTCTACCAGGCGGCGATTCCGACCTATTACGGCGGGATCATGACCTTTGCCTGGGCGAGCGACAACGAGGCGCTGCGCCATCTTTCCAGCGAAATCATTCAGGCGCGCTTTCACAAAGCCAACCTGACCTGCCGTTACTACAATCCGGCAATCCATACGGCGGCCTTCGCCTTACCACAATATCTGCATGATGCTCTGTCCGCACCGTGAAGCGAAATAAGGGGGTGAACTAAATTGAAAAAATTGAAGCTGCACGGCTTTAACAACCTGACCAAAAGCCTGAGTTTTTGTATCTACGATATCTGTTACGCCAAAACGGCAGAAGAGCGCGACGGCTACATCGCCTATATCGACGAACTCTATAACGCCAATCGCCTGACAGAGATCCTGACCGAAACCTGCTCTATTATTGGCGCTAATATCCTGAATATCGCCCGCCAGGATTATGAACCCCAGGGCGCCAGCGTGACCATTCTGGTTAGCGAAGAGCCCGTCGACCCGCGGCTTATCGACCAGACCGAACACCCCGGCCCGCTGCCTGAAACCGTGGTCGCCCATCTCGATAAAAGCCATATCTGCGTGCATACCTATCCGGAGAGCCACCCGGAAGGCGGCCTGTGCACCTTCCGCGCCGATATCGAAGTCTCTACCTGCGGGGTTATTTCACCGCTCAAAGCGCTGAATTATCTGATCCACCAGCTGGAATCGGACATTGTAACCATTGACTACCGCGTGCGCGGCTTTACCCGCGACATCAATGGGATGAAGCATTTTATCGATCATGAAATCAACTCAATTCAGAACTTTATGTCTGACGATATGAAGTCGCTGTATGACATGGTCGACGTCAACGTTTACCAGGAAAATATCTTCCATACCAAAATGTTGCTCAAGGAGTTTGACCTTAAGCACTACATGTTCCATACCCGACCGGAAGAGTTGACCGCTGAAGAGCGCAAGGTCATTACCGACCTGCTGTGGAAAGAGATGCGCGAGATTTACTACGGCCGCAATATTCCTGCCGTGTAATGCCTCAAATGCCCGGCGGCGCTTGTGCTTGCCGGGCCTGGGTTCTGCGCCGGCTGGTAGCCGGGGCAAGGTACTCGTCGCGACCCGGGGATGTGCCCTGCGCACGCGACGCTTAGCAAGGCTACGCTTTTCCGCAGCCCGGCGCAAAATAAGTCATCAACGCTGCTGCATAAATTCACGATAGGCGGCAACTACCTGCAGGAAATCCTCAATGCCGCACAGAGAGAGGCTTTCTTCATCGTAGTAGCTCATCCCCTCCTCGATTTCGTCGCCGGAAAATTCCAGCTGATTGGCGCGGATCATCACCTCTTCGCCATCCAGCCACAGCGTATATTCATGTCCGGCACGCTGCCAGGAACGTTCACTGCCTTTCACGGTGCGCGCAGCCTGCTCCACTTCGTCAAGCAGAGCAAGATTGTCTTTCACCTCCTCGTTGAACCAGTGGCCAATCGCCTCATGATCCATCGACATTCGCACCTTTACCACTCCGGTAATATCGCGCAGAAATTCGTAGTCCATCGTCTTTTCCTCTGCAAGGGCAATGCGTCACCGCTGCACTGTACCCATGGAGTAATTATCGCAGCAGACCGAAAGAAAAAAAGCGTAACAGGCAGGAGGTTTGGAAATAAAAATGCCCGGTGATGCAATGTTCACCGGGCATTGGGGAGTTTGTAGCCAAACGGTCAGCCAGGCTGACCGATTGGTTTTACACCGCGGTCTGGAAGATCACGCCGTCAGCTTTTTCAGTGTACTGATCCAGCTGGTTGAAGTTCAGATAGCGATAGGTATCTTCCGCTGTCTTATCCACCTGCGCCACGAAGGTCTGGTACTCTTCCGGCGTCGGCAGTTTACCAAGCAGAGAAGCCACCGCTGCCAGCTCGGCAGAGGCCAGATAGACGTTAGCGCCGGTACCTAAACGGTTCGGGAAGTTACGGGTAGAGGTGGAAACCACCGTCGCACCGTCGGCGACGCGCGCCTGGTTACCCATACACAGGGAACAGCCAGGGATTTCGATACGCGCCCCGCTCTTACCAAATACGCTGTAGTAACCTTCTTCGGTCAGCTGCGCGGCGTCCATACGGGTTGGCGGCGCCACCCACAGGCGAGTCGGCAACTGGCCTTTGTGGCTGTCCAGCAGCTTACCGGCGGCACGGAAGTGGCCGATGTTGGTCATGCAGGAGCCGATGAACACTTCGTCGATTTTCTCGCCCTGTACGTCAGACAGCAGGCGGGCATCGTCCGGATCGTTCGGCGCGCACAGAATCGGCTCTTTGATATCCGCCAAATCGATGTCGATTACTGCCGCGTATTCCGCGTCAGCATCGGCTTCCAGCAGCTGCGGATCCGCCAGCCATTTTTCCATACCCTGAATACGACGCTCCAGAGTGCGGCGATCGCCGTAGCCTTCGGCAATCATCCACTTCAGCAGGACGATGTTGGAGTTCAGATACTCAACGATCGGCTCTTTGTTCAGCTTGATGGTGCAACCTGCAGCAGAACGTTCAGCAGAGGCATCGGTCAGCTCGAACGCCTGCTCCACTTTCAGATCCGGCAGGCCTTCAATCTCAAGGATGCGGCCAGAGAAGATGTTTTTCTTACCTTTCTTCTCAACGGTCAGCAGGCCCTGCTTGATGGCGTACAGCGGGATAGCGTGAACCAGGTCGCGCAGCGTAATCCCCGGCTGCATTTTACCTTTGAAACGCACCAGCACCGATTCCGGCATATCCAGCGGCATCACGCCGGTCGCGGCGGCGAAGGCCACCAGACCAGAGCCCGCCGGGAAGGAGATCCCGATGGGGAAACGGGTATGGGAGTCGCCGCCGGTACCCACGGTATCCGGCAGCAGCATGCGGTTCAGCCAGGAGTGGATAACGCCATCGCCCGGACGCAGCGAGACGCCGCCGCGGTTCATAATGAAGTCCGGCAGAGTATGGTGCGTGGTGACGTCAACCGGCTTCGGATAGGCCGCGGTGTGGCAGAAGGACTGCATCACCAGGTCAGCGGAGAAGCCCAGGCACGCCAGGTCTTTCAGTTCATCACGGGTCATTGGACCGGTGGTGTCCTGAGAACCGACGGAGGTCATTTTCGGCTCGCAGTAGGCGCCCGGACGGATACCGGCAACGCCGCAGGCGCGGCCAACCATTTTCTGCGCCAGAGAGAAGCCGCGGGTGCTTTCCGCCACGTCTTTCGCCTGACGGAAGACATCGCTGTGCGGCAGACCCAGCGCTTCGCGCGCTTTGGTAGTCAAACCGCGACCAATGATCAGCGGGATACGGCCGCCGGCGCGCACTTCATCGATCAGCACATCGGTTTTCAGCTCGAAGCTGGCCAGCAGTTCGTTGGTTTCGTGGTTACGCACTTCGCCTTTGAACGGGTAAACGTCAATCACGTCGCCCATGTTCAGGTTTGACACATCCACTTCGATAGGCAGCGCGCCTGCATCTTCCATGGTGTTGAAGAAGATTGGCGCGATTTTGCCGCCCAGGCACAGGCCGCCGCCACGCTTGTTCGGCACGTTCGGGATATCGTCGCCCATAAACCACAGCACCGAGTTGGTGGCCGATTTACGTGAAGAGCCGGTCCCGACCACGTCGCCAACGTAGGCCAGCGGGTAGCCTTTCTGCTGCAGGGCTTCGATCTGTTTGATCGGGCCAACCACGCCCGGCTGATCCGGTTCAATGCCTTCGCGGGCGTTTTTCAGCATCGCCAGGGCGTGCAGCGGGATATCCGGACGCGACCAGGCATCCGGCGCCGGAGACAGGTCATCGGTGTTCGTTTCGCCAGTCACCTTAAAAACGGTAACGGTGATTTTCTCTGACAGCTGCGGGCGGTTCAGGAACCACTCAGCGTCGGCCCAGGATTGCATGACCTGTTTTGCGTGCTCGTTACCTGCTTTCGCTTTCTCTTCCACGTCGTAGAAGTTATCGAACATCAGCAGGGTATGGGAGAGCGCTTTCGCGGCGATCGGCGCCAGTTTCGCGTCGTCCAGGGCATCGATCAGCGGGTGGATATTGTAACCGCCCTGCATGGTGCCCAGCAGTTCAACGGCTTTTTCAGGGGTAACCAGGGGGGAGGACGCTTCGCCTTTGGCGATCGCGGCAAGGAATCCAGCTTTAACATAGGCGGCTTCGTCAACGCCCGGCGGTACACGATTAATCAGCAGGTCTAACAGGAATTCTTCTTCGCCCGCAGGCGGGTTTTTCAGCAGTTCTACCAGCGCGGCCATTTGGGTTGCATCTAAGGGTTTGGCAACAATCCCCATGGCGGCACGCTCAGCTACGTGCTTACGGTATTCTTCTAGCACGACGGTTCTCCTCGCTTCTCATTGTCATAATGCGGCCTACACGTCTTCAATCAATCTGCTTCGGTATTGGCAGTTTGCCGCCTTGACGCATCTTGAAGGATTTAGTGGCTGGGCGATTTTCTTCACGCTCCTGTGAGACAGCAGTTTGTAGGGTAAATGCCCGATACCGCGTCGGCAGCATAGCAGGATTTTTGAAAGGTGTTAATCTGTTTACAAAAAAGCAACATTAAAATTTAGCTGAATCGTTAAGGGCAGGATATTGCAGGCTTTCTGTTCAAATCCCGCGACAAAAATTCCTTTCCACGTACAACGCCATGGGCCGATCCCAACAATCATCAATAAAAAGCCATACCGCTTACTTATACTCAGCAAACGCGCCGTTTTCGCCGATACTTTAGCGAGATGGGTTACTTTTTGGGTCAGGAGCTTCTATGTCACTGCCGTTCAAACCCCATATTATCGCCCTGCTCTGTAGCGCTGGTTTACTCGCGGCGGCGGGAACACTCTATGTGCAAAGCCGTACTCCAGAGACGGTCACTGAGCCGACGGCGCAGGCTGCGCCGGCACCCACTCCAGCCACACAGCCAGTCGCCGCGCAGCCGGTAGCCACCACCTACACCCAGGCGCAGATTGATCAGTGGGTTGCCCCCATCGCGCTCTATCCGGACAGTCTGCTGTCGCAGGTGCTGATGGCCTCCACCTACCCGGACAACGTCATGCAGGCGGTGCAGTGGTCCCAGGATAACCCCACCATGAAAGGGGATCCCGCCGTTCAGGCTGTTGCCAGCCAGCCGTGGGATCCCAGCGTTAAATCGCTTGTCGCTTTCCCGGCCCTGCTGGCGATGATGGGCGAGAATCCGCCCTGGGTGGAAAATCTCGGTAATGCGTTTTTGGCCCAGCCGCATGATGTGATGGACTCGGTGCAGCGTCTGCGTGCCATCGCCCAGCAGACAGGGACACTGAAATCCACGCCGCAGCAAAAAGTGATTGTCGCCGCAGCGGCGCCTGCGCCGGCCTCCACCTCGAAAAGCAGCACGGTAACAACGTCAACGACCAGCGCGGCGGCGCCCGCACCGACGCAGGTCATAAAAATAGAACCGACCGATCCACAGGTGGTCTATGTTCCCAACTACAACCCCTCCACCGTCTATGGTACCTGGCCGAACAGCGCCTATCCTCCGGTCTATCTGCCGCCGCCTCCCGGGGAGCAGTTTACCGATAGCTTCGTCAAAGGCTTCGGTTACAGCCTGGGCGTGGCGACCACCTGGGCGCTGTTCAGCAGCATCGACTGGGATGATGATGATGACCACCACCATCACGATGACGACTACCACCGCGGCGATTACTCGCATAACGGCGATAACATCAATATCAATGTGAATAACTTTAACCGCATTACCGGACAAAACCTGCCGGGCGACCGCGTAAACTGGCAGCACAACCCCGCCTATCGCGGTCACGTGCCATACCCCGATAATACCCTCGCTCAGCGCTTTCATCAGACCAACGTATCCGGCGGACTGAGCGCCACCCAGCATGCGCCGGTCGATCGTGAGGCGCAGCGCCAGGCGGCGATGACCCAGCTTCAGCAGCGCAGCGCGTCGACCGCCACGGCGGGCAACCTGGCGGCAAACACCGCCTCGCGCGATGCCCAGCGTCAGGCGGCCTCGGCGCAGTTGAAACAAGCCACCCAGCGCAGCAACTACCGCGGTTACGACAGCGAGCCGACATCGACCCAGCAGCGTCGAGACGCGGCGAAAGCGCAGTTGAAAAACCCGACGCCGCAGCAACAGCAGCGTAGGGAAACCATTAAGAGCCGCGAGCAGAATACTACACCGCAGCAGCAACAGCGCCGGCAGCAGCTCCAGTCTGCCACGCCAGCCCAGCGTCAGCAGACGGTCAGTCATCTGCGCGCCAGCGCCCTTAGCGGCAACGAAAGCCGCGCCCCCTCCTGGCAAGCGCAGCAGGAACGGGGACGGCAGAGTCGTCAGTTTTCCAGCGTAAACCGCGAGCAGCGCGACGGCGCCAGAGAGCGTCTTTCTGAACACCATGAACTACGCCGCCGCTGAGGATGAGCAGAATGAGAAACCCATTACCAATTGCCCTGTTCACGTTAATGCTGTCGCCGCTTGCCGCCTTCGCCCAGCAGCAGTATGCCACCCCCGAGCAGGCCGCAAGCGCGCTGGCCGAGGCGATCGGCCAGCAAAATGACGCGGCGCTGAGTGAAGTGCTTGGCGATAACTGGCAGCATTTTTTACCCCCCGACGGGATCGACCCCACTGCCGTCGACCGCTTCCAGCGCGACTGGCAGGTGAAACATGTGATTGTGCAGCAGGGTGAAAAAGCCTGGCTCGACGTCGGTAGCGAAGCATGGCGGCTGCCAGTCCCCATCGTCAAAGCATCCCAGGGCTGGCGCTTTGATATGGCGGCTGGCGAAGAAGAGATCCTCACCCGCGCTATCGGCCGTAATGAACTGTCGGCGATAGCCGCCATGCATGCCTACGTTGACGCCCAGCAGGATTACTATCAACTGAACCACCGCTGGGCGCAGAAAATCATCAGTAGCGAAGGCAAAAAAGATGGTCTGTACTGGCCCACCTCGCCGGGCGAAGCGCCAAGTCCGCTTGGGCCAGCCTTTAGCCCGACGGTTCCCGGCAGCGGCTACCATGGCTACCGCTTCCGCATTATCACCGGTAGAGATGAACAGAGCGTCGCCTTGCTGGCGTGGCCGGTGGCGTGGGGGGAAACCGGCGTGATGAGCTTTATGATCGATCAGCACGATACCGTTTATCAGGCCAATCTCGGTGAAGAGAGCGCGGCAAAGGCCCAGGCGATAACGCGCTTTGCCCCCGACGCTGACGCCGGCTGGCAGGAGGTCAACCCATAAAAAAACGCCCGGTTACGTACACGCAACCGGGCGTTTTCATTCACTTAGCCCTGGTGGGGCATCAGCGACGGATCGCCGGCAAAGGCTGGTTTCGTACTGGACAATGCCGATTCGTCAGCGCTGATGCTGCCGGAATTCGCCGCCCATACTCCTTCACTGGTCTTGGTCACTTGCTGATGCTGAGCATTCAGATCCTGGCCCATCGCCGCAATATGGGTCGTTTCCGTACCACCGCTGTTATCCGCCCACGGAATCGTGGCGTCAGCCGCGCAGGCGACACCGGATAAGCACGCTGCTGCGACCAGCGCTGTGGTTAAAAAGCGTTTCATCACACACCTCATTGATATCGTTAACTGCCTATAAGTTTACAGAGTGACTATTTACAAAGTATGTATGAGGTGTAGCGGTTTATGAATAGCGACATAGTTCTAAACATCAGGCATAAAAAAAGCGGCTCCGGGAGCCGCTTATGCTTTTTGCCTGAAAGAAAAAGTTACTTTTTCTTCGCTTTGGCGTTCGGCAGGTCGGTGATGCTGCCTTCGAAAACTTCTGCCGCCAGGCCAACAGACTCGTGCAGAGTCGGGTGAGCGTGGATAGTCAGCGCGATGTCTTCAGCGTCACAGCCCATCTCGATAGCCAGGCCGATCTCACCCAGCAGCTCGCCGCCGTTGGTGCCGACAATCGCGCCGCCGATAACACGGTGGGTCTCTTTGTCGAAGATCAGTTTGGTCATGCCGTCTGCGCAGTCGGAAGCGATAGCACGGCCAGAAGCAGCCCACGGGAAGGTGGCGGTTTCGTAGCTGATGCCTTTCTCTTTCGCTTCTTTCTCGGTCAGACCGACCCATGCCACTTCTGGCTCGGTGTAGGCGATCGATGGGATCACTTTCGGATCGAAGTAGTGCTTCAGGCCGGAGATAACTTCTGCGGCAACGTGACCTTCGTGGACGCCTTTGTGCGCCAGCATCGGCTGACCGACGATATCGCCGATAGCAAAGATGTGCGGCACGTTGGTGCGCATTTGTTTGTCAACGCGGATGAAGCCACGATCGTCAACTTCCACGCCCGCTTTGCCTGCGTCGAGGTTTTTACCGTTCGGTACGCGGCCGATAGCCACCAGCACGGCGTCGTAACGCTGTGCTTCCGCCGGCGCTTTTTTGCCTTCCATGGAAACATAAATACCGTCTTCTTTTGCTTCAACGGCAGTCACTTTGGTTTCCAGCATCAGGTTGAATTTCTTGCTGATGCGTTTGGTGAAGACTTTCACCACATCTTTATCGGCAGCCGGGATGACCTGGTCGAACATTTCAACCACGTCGATCTCTGAACCCAGCGCATGGTATACGGTACCCATTTCCAGACCGATGATACCGCCGCCCATGACCAGCATGCGTTTCGGCACAGATTTCAGCTCCAGGGCGTCGGTGGAGTCCCATACGCGCGGATCTTCATGCGGAATAAATGGCAGTTGAATCGGACGGGAGCCCGCCGCGATGATGGCGTTGTCGAAGTTGATCACGGTTTTGCCGTTTTCGCCTTCCACTTCCAGGGTGTTAGCGCCGGTGAATTTACCCAGACCGTTAACCACCTTCACTTTACGCCCTTTGGCCATGCCAGCCAGACCACCGGTCAGCTGAGTGATGACTTTTTCTTTCCAGGTGCGGATCTTGTCAATGTCAGTTTTCGGTTCGCCGAAAACGATGCCGTGTTCGGCCAGCGCTTTCGCTTCTTCGATAACTTTTGCCACGTGCAGCAGCGCTTTAGAAGGGATACAACCCACGTTCAGGCACACCCCACCGAGGGTGCTGTAACGTTCTACGATGACGGTTTCCAGACCTAAATCAGCGCAACGGAAGGCTGCAGAGTAGCCTGCAGGACCTGCCCCAAGTACCACGACCTGAGTTTTGATTTCAGTACTCATCATGACCTCTGTAATTTATATCCGGCGGGTCTGACGCTATTATTTTTACGCCCAAGTCCACCGGGACGTTCTATCCGCGTGTATTTTACAAAATTGTTAACAATTTTTAAACAACAAACGGCAAACGATTTTGTCCTTTGTTGCTGATAATCCCAAACAGCCTGAGGTTATCAGAAAAAAGCCGGCCGTCAGGCCGGCTTTTTCAATTACATCACCAGGCGGCGAATGTCGCTCAAGGTGTTGTTGATGATGGTAATGAAGCGGGCACCATCAGCACCGTCGATGACGCGGTGGTCGAAGGACAGAGAAATCGGCAGCATCAGACGCGGCACGAACTCTTTACCATTCCATACCGGCTCCATCGCGGACTTAGACACGCCGAGGATGGCCACTTCCGGCGCATTAACAATCGGCGCGAAGTGGGTGGTACCCAGGCCGCCGATGCTGGAGATGGTGAAGCAACCGCCCTGCATTTCGCCCGCCGTCAGTTTGCCATCGCGCGCTTTCTTCGAGATGGTGGTCAGTTCACGAGACAGCTCGGTGATGCTCTTCTTGTTCACGTCTTTAAAGACCGGAACCACCAGACCGTTCGGGGTATCCACCGCCACACCGATGTTGATGTATTTCTTCAGTGTCAGACGCTGACCATCTTCGGAGAGCGAGCTGTTGAAGCGCGGCATCTGCTCAAGCGCAGCGGCCACGGCTTTCATGATGAAGACAACCGGGGTGAATTTCACGTCCAGTTTACGCTTCTCAGCTTCGGCGTTCTGCTGCTTACGGAACGCTTCCAGATCGGTGATATCGGTTTTGTCGAAGTGGGTAACGTGCGGGATCATGACCCAGTTACGGCTCAGGTTGGCACCAGAAATTTTCTGGATACGGCCCAGCTCCACTTCTTCGATTTCGCCGAACTTGCTGAAGTCAACCTTCGGCCATGGCAGCATGCCCGGGATACCGCCGCCAGCGGCAGCCGCCGGTGCGGATTCAGCACGCTTAACAGCGTCTTTCACGTAAGCCTGAACGTCTTCGCGCAGGATACGACCTTTACGGCCGGTGCCTTTCACTTTCGCCAGGTTAACGCCGAACTCGCGCGCCAGACGGCGAATCAGCGGAGTGGCGTGGACGTAAGCGTCGTTTTCAGCGAATTCGGTTTGACCTTCCGCTTTCGCAGCCGGTGCCGCGGCAGGCTTAGCGGCCTGAGCCGGAGCTGCAGCCGGTGCCGGCGCAGCCGCTTGAGCCGGTGCGGCGGCAGGCGCAGCGCCTTCCACTTCGAAGACCATGATCAGGGAGCCGGTTTTGACTTTATCGCCGGTGCTGATTTTGATCTCTTTGACGGTGCCCGCGAACGGCGCCGGCACTTCCATAGACGCTTTGTCGCCTTCGACGGTGATCAGGGACTGCTCAGCAGCCACTTTATCGCCGACTTTTACCATCACTTCGGTCACTTCAACTTCGTCGCCGCCGATGTCCGGTACGTTAACGTCTTTCGCACCGCCAGCCGCAGCTGGAGCAGCCGCCGCCGGAGCAGCAGCCTGAGCAGGTGCGGCAGCAGGCGCAGCGCCCGCCACTTCGAAGATCATGATCAGGGAGCCGGTGGACACTTTATCGCCGGTGTTGATCTTGATCTCTTTCACGGTACCCGCGAACGGCGCCGGCACTTCCATCGAGGCTTTATCGCCTTCGACGGTGATCAGAGACTGCTCAGCCGCAACGGTATCGCCCACTTTCACCAGAATTTCAGTGACTTCAACTTCGTCACCGCCGATGTCCGGCACATTCACTTCTTTCGCTGCCGCGGCAGCTGCTGGAGCAGCGGCGGCCGGAGCGGCTTCTTTCTTCTCTTCCTGCGCAGGTGCAGCGGCTGCTGCACCCTCGGCGGAATCGAAAATCATAATCAGTTTGCCAGTCTCGGTTTTGTCGCCGACGGAGACTTTAATCTCTTTCACGACGCCAGCCTGCGGAGACGGGACTTCCATAGAGGCTTTATCGCCTTCTACGGTGATCAGCGACTGTTCAGCTTCAACTTTGTCGCCCACTTTGACCAGAATCTCGGTGATTTCAACTTCATCAGCCCCGATGTCCGGTACTTTGATTTCGATAGCCATTATTCTTTTACCTCTTACGCCAGACGCGGGTTAACTTTTTCTGCATCGATGTTGAATTTGGTAATTGCGTCCGCAACCACTTTCTTATCGATTTCACCACGTTTAGCCAGTTCGCCCAGCGCTGCAACGACCACATAGGAAGCATCGACTTCGAAGTGGTGACGCAGGTTTTCACGGCTGTCGGAACGACCGAAGCCATCGGTACCCAGTACGCGGTAATCGTCAGCCGGTACGTAGGTACGAACCTGCTCGGCGAACAGTTTCATATAGTCAGTGGATGCCACTGCCGGAGCGTCGTTCATCACCTGAGCGATGTACGGCACGCGCGGTGTTTCCAGCGGGTGCAGCATGTTCCAGCGTTCGCAATCCTGGCCATCACGCGCCAGTTCGGTGAAGGAGGTGACGCTGTACACGTCAGAGCCCACGCCGTAGTCTTTCGCCAGGATCTGCGCTGCTTCACGGACGTGACGCAGGATAGAACCGGAGCCCAGCAGCTGAACTTTACCTTTGCTACCTTCGATGGTTTCGAGTTTGTAGATACCTTTGCGGATACCTTCCTCGGCGCCTTCCGGCATGGCCGGCATGTGGTAGTTTTCGTTCAGGGTAGTGATGTAGTAGTAAACGTTCTCTTGTTTCTCACCGTACATACGCTCCAGGCCGTCATGCATGATGACCGCCACTTCGTAGGCGTAGGAGGGATCGTAAGAGATACAGTTCGGGATAGTCAGAGACTGAATATGGCTGTGGCCATCTTCGTGCTGCAGACCTTCGCCGTTCAGCGTCGTACGACCGGAAGTACCACCAATCAGGAAGCCGCGAGCCTGCTGGTCGCCAGCCTGCCAGCACAGGTCACCGATACGCTGGAACCCGAACATCGAGTAGTAGATGTAGAACGGGATCATCGGCAGGTTGTTGGTGCTGTAAGAGGTCGCCGCAGCCAGCCAGGATGCGCCTGCGCCCAGCTCGTTGATCCCTTCCTGCAGGATCTGACCTTTCTCGTCTTCTTTGTAGTATGCAACCTGCTCACGGTCCTGCGGGGTGTACTGCTGGCCGTTCGGGCTGTAGATACCGATCTGACGGAACAGACCTTCCATACCGAAAGTACGCGCTTCGTCGGCGATGATCGGCACGAGGCGGTCTTTGATGGATTTGTTCTTCAGCATCACGTTCAGGGCACGAACGAACGCGATAGTGGTAGAGATCTCTTTATTCTGCTCTTCCAGCAGCGGGCGGAAATCTTCCAGCGTCGGCAGCTCCAGCTTCTCAGTGAAGTTCGGCTGACGGCTCGGCAGATAGCCGTGCAGTTTCTGACGCTGAGCGTGCAGATAGGTGTGCTCTTCGGAACCTTCCGGGAAGGTGACGTACGGCAGTTTTTCCAGATCGGCATCGGCAACCGGCACGTTGAAACGATCGCGGACGTAGCGAACGCCGTCCATGTTCATTTTCTTAACCTGGTGAGCGATGTTCTTACCTTCAGCAGTGTCACCCATGCCGTAACCTTTGATGGTATGGGCGAGGATAACGGTCGCTTTGCCTTTGGTTTCCTGCGCTTTTTTCAGAGCAGCATAAACTTTCTTCGGATCGTGGCCACCGCGGTTCAGGGCCCAAATCTGCTCGTCAGTCCAGTCGGCAACCAGCGCAGCGGTCTCCGGATATTTACCGAAGAAGTGCTCGCGCACATAAGCGCCGTCTTTGGATTTAAAGGTCTGGTAATCGCCGTCAACGGTTTCTTCCATCAGCTGAATCAGCTTACCGCTGGTGTCTTTACGCAGCAGCTCATCCCAACGACCGCCCCAGATAACCTTGATAACGTTCCAGCCAGCGCCCGCGAAGATGCCTTCCAGTTCGTTAATGATTTTGCCGTTACCGGTGACCGGACCGTCAAGACGCTGCAGGTTACAGTTGATAACGAACACCAAGTTGTCGAGCTTCTCACGGGTTGCGATGGTGATCGCGCCTTTAGATTCCGGCTCGTCCATCTCACCGTCGCCCAGGAACGCGTAAACGGTTTGTTTGGAGGTGTCTTTCAGACCACGGTGTTCCAGATATTTCAGGAATTTAGCCTGATAAATCGCCCCGATTGGGCCCAGGCCCATAGAAACGGTCGGGAACTGCCAGAATTCCGGCATCAGTTTCGGGTGCGGATAAGAGGACAGACCTTTACCGTGAACTTCCTGACGGAAGTTGTTCATCTGCTCTTCAGTCAGACGACCTTCCAGGAACGCACGCGCATAAACGCCCGGAGAGATGTGACCCTGGAAGTACACCAGGTCGCCGCCATCCTGCTCATTGCGTGCGCGGAAGAAGTGGTTGAAGCACACTTCGTAGAAGGTTGCGGAAGACTGGAAAGAAGCCATGTGGCCGCCCAGTTCGAGATCTTTTTTCGATGCGCGCAGAACGGTCATGATGGCGTTCCAGCGGATCGCAGAACGGATACGACGTTCCAGATCCAGATTACCCGGATATTCCGGCTCATCTTCAACGGCAATAGTGTTGACGTAACCGCCGGTCGATGCGCCAGCAGCCACTTTCACCCCGCCTTTGCGGGCTTCAGAAAGGAGTTGGTCAATAAGATACTGAGCGCGCTCAACACCTTCTTCACGGATGACCGATTCGATCGCCTGTAGCCAGTCGCGAGTTTCGATCGGATCCACGTCATTTGGTAAACGTTCTGACATGGGGGGTATTCCTTATCTATCTAATCGTTGATTAATCTGGAACCTGTCCCATTGAACTCTTCGTTCTTCACGCTGGAACAACCAAAAATTCAATAAGACAGGTTCTGCGTTTAGTTGCCGCGCTCTAAAAATGGCGCTTAAGAACCGGAGTTCTCGTCCTTTCGTTGCTGTAAACGACGCAGTGAGCGCTCTCGACGGCTCTGCTCACGACTACGATCCAGCAAAATTTCCTCAATGAACGCCAGGTGACGGTGCGACGCTTCACGCGCCTGCTCCGGCTCCCCAGCCATTATCGCCTCGAAAATGCGAGTGCGATGGTTGCTGACCAACGGGAGCATTTCCCGCCGGGCATACAGCAATTCAAAGTTCTGACGCACGTTTTGCGCCAACATCGGCTCCATACACCTTAGCAGATGAAGCAACACCACATTGTGTGCCGCCTCGGTGACGGCGATTTGATACTGGACGACGGCGCCGGACTCAGCGTCCAAATCGCCCGACTGCTGAGCGCGTTCAATAGCCTGATGCAGCTCACGGATACGGTCGCGATCCTCATCATTGCTGCGCAGCGCCGCGTAATAGGCCGCGATGCCTTCCAGCGCGTGACGGGTCTCAAGCAAATCGAATTGGGATTCAGGGTGATCGGACAGCAGCTCAACCAGCGGATCGCTGAAGCTCTGCCACAGGCGGCTCTGAACAAACGTTCCACCTCCCTGACGACGAAGCAACAGGCCCTTGGCTTCGAGGCGTTGAATCGCCTCACGCAGCGAGGGGCGGGAAACGTCGAACTGTTTAGCCAGTTCGCGTTCAGGCGGGAGTTTTTCACCGGGGCGCAAGGTCCCCTCAAGGATCAGAAACTCCAGCTGCTGCTCTATCACATCGGATAATTTTGGTTGGCGGATTTTGCTGTAGGCCATATTCCCTGTCTCTGCCATTAGCCCGGAGTCAATTGGTCTTACCAATTTAAAGTTCGTAGCGCTAAAGTAACAAAGTATTCACCTTCTGTCCATACAGGTTTTGATTGAAATCAGTAAACGACGGACATTTTAACAACCTTACAGAAATAACATTTCAGAAATGTAACCTTGCACAAATGTTACGTTTACTCATAAAGAGGTAGCATTAACTTAATGGAAACGAAAAATTACGCTATCTGAACCGATTCAACGACCCAATAAATGAATACAAAGACAATACAATTGAATAAATAATCAAAAAGAAGCAATGCATCGGAATAATACAGAATGTGTCTATTGATGTCTTTTTAGACACATGGTCATCATCCCTTCATAAAGCAGGTGCATTCAAACGCGCTTACCACTATTCTCCCTGAGACGAAAGGCCTTTTTCTGAATTACCGCACCGCCTTCCGTAAACAAAACAATACAGAAACGGAAGTCGCTACATACACAAACACAACAATATGTGCGCGCCATCACTCAGGTAAAAAGTGGGCCACTTCGCCCAAATTTTCGCTGGCTATGCTTTCTGGCAGGGACAGCAGTGAAGCAGCAACCTGACGGATGACGTACACAAAAAATAATCACACACGAGGTTTCATATGGAAGGTCAACAGCACGGCGATCGGCTGAAGCGCGGCCTGAAAAACCGCCACATCCAGCTCATCGCGCTGGGCGGGGCTATCGGCACCGGCCTGTTTCTGGGGAGCGCGTCCGTCATTCAGTCCGCCGGCCCGGGTATCATTCTTGGTTACGCGATTGCCGGTTTTATCGCCTTTCTGATCATGCGTCAGCTGGGCGAAATGGTGGTGGAAGAGCCGGTAGCCGGTTCGTTTAGCCACTTTGCTTATAAATACTGGGGCGGCTTTGCCGGCTTCGCCTCCGGCTGGAACTACTGGGTGCTGTATGTCCTGGTGGCCATGGCGGAACTCACTGCCGTCGGCAAATATATCCAGTTCTGGTGGCCGGAAATCCCAACCTGGGCCTCAGCGGCGGTCTTCTTCATCGCCATCAACGCCATTAACCTGACCAACGTGAAAGTGTTCGGGGAAATGGAGTTCTGGTTTGCCATTATCAAAGTGGTCGCCGTTGTGGCGATGATTTTGTTCGGCGGCTGGCTGCTGTTCAGCGGTAACGGCGGCCCGCAGGCGACAGTACGTAACCTCTGGGATCAAGGCGGGTTCCTGCCGCACGGCTTTACCGGGCTGGTAATGATGATGGCGATCATCATGTTCTCCTTCGGCGGTCTGGAGCTGGTGGGTATCACCGCGGCGGAAGCGGATAACCCGGAGCAAAGCATCCCGAAAGCCACTAACCAGGTTATCTACCGTATCCTGATCTTCTATGTTGGCTCGCTGGCGGTCCTGCTCTCGCTGCTGCCGTGGACGCGTGTGACTGCGGACACCAGTCCGTTCGTCCTGATTTTCCATGAGCTTGGCGATACGCTGGTGGCAAACGCCCTCAACGTAGTGGTGCTGACGGCGGCCCTGTCGGTGTATAACAGCTGCGTCTACTGCAACAGCCGTATGCTGTTCGGTCTTGCCCAGCAGGGGAACGCACCGAAAGCGCTGCTCAGCGTCGACAAACGCGGCGTGCCGGTGAATACCATTCTCGTCTCCGCCGTGGTCACCGCCCTGTGTGTGCTGATCAACTACCTGGCGCCGGAATCCGCATTTGGCCTGCTGATGGCGCTGGTAGTCTCCGCCCTGGTGATCAACTGGGCGATGATCAGCCTCGCGCATATCAAATTCCGTCGCGCCAAACAGCAGCAGGGCGTCACCACTCGCTTCCCCGCCCTCTTCTACCCGCTGGGTAACTGGGTGTGCCTGCTGTTTATGGCCGCGGTGCTGGTAATTATGCTGATGACCCCGGGGATGGCGATTTCCGTTTGGCTGATCCCGGTATGGATCGCCGTGCTGGGCGTGGGCTATCTGTTTAAACAGAAAGCCGCCGCCACCATAAAAGCACAATAATACATCTCATCAATAATTCTCTTTGCTCTGCGCCCCTCCCTGAATGACGGGCGCAGAGCATTGTTATCTGCTTCACACTTTCCCCTCCATAGCTTTTTTATCCATATCGTCAACGCGTTCCTGCAACGTAATTCTCTCGATAGCAGCCAATAATTCTCTCCATACTGCAACGGAGAGACCGCACATGGCAGACAATAGACTTTCAATAAAAGAAAAGA
This sequence comes from Klebsiella sp. 2-CIP_Kleb., assembly GCF_050378715.1. NCBI lineage: Bacteria > Pseudomonadati > Pseudomonadota > Gammaproteobacteria > Enterobacterales > Enterobacteriaceae > Klebsiella > Klebsiella sp. 2-CIP_Kleb. The sequence continues at coordinate 254,505 of NZ_JBNRLG010000005.1, read as the reverse complement.
TTGGTTATGGGATGGGGGATGCCGGATGCAATATCATCTTTGGCGCCATCATGCTGTTTGTTAACTATTTTTATACCGATATTTTCGGTCTGGCGCCGGCGCTGGTGGGCGTACTGCTGCTATCGGTGCGCGTCATCGATGCGGTGACCGACCCGATCATGGGCGCCCTCGCCGACCGCACCCGCAGTAAATATGGCCGCTTTCGTCCATGGCTGCTGTGGATTGCTTTCCCCTACGCCCTGTTCAGCGTCCTGATGTTCACCACTCCTGAGTGGACCTATAACAGCAAAGTCATCTATGCGTTTGTCACCTACTTTCTGCTGTCGATTACCTATACCGCGATTAACATCCCCTACTGCTCGCTGGGAACGGTGATGACCGCCGATCCGAAAGAGCGCGTTGCCTGCCAGTCTTATCGTTTCGTGATGGTGGGTATCGCCACGCTGTTGCTGTCATTAACGCTGCTGCCAATGGCCGACTGGTTCGGCGGCGCCGATAAAGCGAAGGGCTATCAGATGGCGATGACCGTGCTGGCCTTCATCGGCATGTGTATGTTCCTGTTCTGCTTCGCTACCGTGCGCGAACGCATCCACCCGGCGGTACAGACCAATGATGAACTGAAAAAAGATCTCAAAGACGTGTGGAAAAATGACCAGTGGGTACGCATCCTGCTGCTCACGCTGTGCAACGTCTGTCCGGGCTTTATCCGCATGGCCGCCACCATGTACTACGTCACCTGGGTAATGGGGCAAAGCACCCATTTTGCCACTCTGTTTATCAGCCTCGGCGTGGTCGGGATGATGATTGGCAGCATGCTGGCAAAAGTCCTCACCGACCGCTGGTGCAAACTGCAGGTCTTCTTCTGGACCAATATCGTGCTGGCGATCTTCTCCTGCGCCTTCTATTTCTTTAATCCGCATGCCACCACGCTGATTATGGTGCTCTACTTCCTGCTCAACATCCTGCATCAGATTCCCTCCCCGCTGCACTGGTCGCTGATGTCCGATGTTGACGACTACGGCGAGTGGAAAACCGGCAAGCGCATCACCGGCATTAGCTTCTCCGGCAATCTGTTCTTCCTCAAAGTCGGCCTGGCGGTCGCCGGGGCGATGGTCGGATTCCTGTTGTCATGGTACGGCTACGACGCTGGCGCCAAAGCGCAAAGCGCCTCCGCCCTCAACGGCATCGTGCTGCTGTTCTCGGTTATCCCCGGCGTCGGCTACCTGATCACCGCCGGCGTGGTGCGCCTGCTGAAAGTTGACCGCACCCTGATGCGCCAGATCCAGAGCGATTTAGAGAAGCGCCGCAGCAACTACAGCGAGCTGAATGAATACCAGGAACTGAAAACCAGTGAACACGTAAGGAAAGCCTGATGAATAACTGGCCCAACCCCTTTATTGAACAGCGCGCAGATCCCTTTATTCTGCGCCACCTTAATCACTACTACTTTATTGCCTCGGTGCCGGAATACGACCGGCTGGAGATCCGGCGCGCGGCGACCCTTGAAGGATTACGCGATGCGGAGCCGGTAGTGGTCTGGCGCGCACCGCAAAGCGGGCCGATGAGCCAGCTGATTTGGGCGCCGGAGCTACATGAGATAGACGGGAAGTGGTATATCTATTTTGCCGCCACCCATACCCACGATCTGGATGCGCTGGGCATGTTCCAGCATCGTATGTTCGTGATCGAGTGCGCCGACAACGATCCGCTGACCGGCCGCTGGCAGGAAAAAGGCCAGGTGATCACGCCTTTCGATACCTTCGCCCTCGATGCCACCACCTTTATCCATCAGGGCAAACGCTGGTACCTGTGGGCGCAAAAATCGCCGCATATCGAGGGCAACTCAAACCTGTATCTCGCTGAAATGGCCAACCCGTGGACGCTAAAAGGCGAGCCGGTCATGCTGAGCAAGCCGGAGTTCGACTGGGAGTGTCGGGGATTTAAGGTCAATGAAGGACCCGCGGTGCTGGTGCATGGCGATAAGCTGTTCATCAGCTATTCCGCCAGCGCCACCGACGAAAACTACTGCATGGGGTTGCTCTGGATTGACCGGCAGGCCGATCCGCTGCAGCCGGCAAACTGGCATAAAGCCCCGCAGCCGGTGTTCCGGACCAGCTATGAAAACCGCCAGTATGGCCCGGGCCATAATAGTTTTACCCAAACGCCGGCGGGGGAAGATGTGCTGGTCTACCACGCGCGGAATTACACCGAGATTGAAGGCGACCCGCTGTATGACCCCAATCGTCATACCCGGCTAAAACTCGTCAGCTGGAGAGAGGAGGGCATGCCCGACTTCGGCATCCCGCCGGCGGATACGCTGTAGCGGTTCGGTATGCGGCCCGCTGGCGCGGGTTCTCCAGGCCGGGTCAGGCGAAACCGCCGCCCGGCAACATGCCAGGTACGGCGTCTGATATAGAACCCGGCGCCGCTGTTGCTTGCCGGGCCTGCGCAGTGTGGGTCTCCAGGCCGGATAAGCACAACGCCATCCGGCAAATAACGCCCCAGATGTGAGAGTATCGTGGCAGGTAGAGTACGAGCGCAGGCCGTTACACCAGGGTGCCGTAAATCGTCAGCAGCGCCATGATCACCACCACCACCAGCGAGGTTTTCTTGGCCATCGACACCGCGGCCTTCGGGGTCGCCACTTTATCCACGTGCGGTTCACGAGCCAGGGAATACTGCGCCAGGCGGGTCAATACCTGATACTGCGACGAATGGCGGTCGCCTAACGATGCAAACCACGCCGGGAGCGCTTTCTCTCCATGCCCCACCAGAGCATAGACAACCCCCACCAGACGCACCGGCAGCCAGTCCACAATATGCAGGATACCATCGATTCCGGACTGCAAACGATGATGCGGCGTCTGGTAACGCGCCAGCCACGTCTGCCAGGCACGCAGGACGCTATAGGCGATAAGCGTCAGCGGCCCCCACGCCCCACCGACCACAAACCAGAAGAGTGGCGCCAGGTAGTAACGATAGTTAATCCATAGCAGCGCATTTTGCAGTTCGCTAAGGTACTCGCGCTCATCACAGCCCGGGGGGACGCCGTGTATCAACGTCAGCTCGCTAGCCATCGCATCGCAGGCGCGGCTGTCATTGCGCGACGCCGCTTTCAGATAGGCATGATAGTGCAGCCGAACCTTACCGGCGCCGATGCACAGCAGGCCTAGCAAAATCCAGAACACCAGCAGCGGTACGTTGAACAGCTGCCCCTGCAGCAAGCGCTGAATAATGTAGACCACCGCGACGGCGACCAGGGTCATCAGCAGCGTTCCCGGCAACGAGAAATGTTTTATCCGGCGGAACGCCACCTCCAGCCGATGATCAAGCTGCCAGTGTTCGCCCAGTTTAAACAGGCGTTCAGCGATAAGCACCAGCAGCGTAGTAAACAGCGTCATGAGGTCTCCTTTTCGGACGGCGCGCTGAGCAGCGCACGAAATTTTTTCCAGTCAAAGGCCGGTCCCGGGTCCGTCTTGCGCACGGGCGCGATATCGCTATGGCCCGTGATGTTTGCGGCGATGGCAGGATAAATCGTGATAAGCAGATCCGTCACCGCCGCCAGCTGCTGGTACTGCGCATCGGTATACGCCAGGGTATCCGTGCCTTCCAGCTCAATACCGATGGAAAAGTCATTGCAGCGTTCACGCCCCTGATAGCTGGAGACACCCGCATGCCATGCACGCTTATCGAAAGGCACATACTGCACGATTTCACCATCACGGCGAATCAGACAATGCGCCGAAACGCGCAGATGAGCGATCTCGGCAAAGAAAGGATGCGCGTGAGGATCCAGGGTGCCGGTGAACAGCGCGTCAATCCATGGACCACCAAATTCACCTGGCGGCAGGCTGATATTATGCACCACCAATAAGGAAGGGGCCTCTTCATCCGGACGGCAGTCATGGTGCGGCGAGGGAACCCGCCGCGCGCCGACCAGCCATCCCTCGTTCAACTGCATGCGGGATCTCCTTTCGCGAACTCATGCTTCCGGGCCACACGCCGGCCCAAAGGATGAAGTGTGTATGGTACTGAAACGTCGTTCAGGTTAGCATGTTTCCCACTTCTGAATCTTATCTATCTGGAGCTTTATCATGTCGCCTCGTCGTTACAACCCCGACCGCCGCCGTGACGTGCTGCTGGAACGTATTAATCTCGATATTACCGATGCTGTCGCACACTCCCTGCGGGAAGATTTGGGCGGCGAAGTCGACGCCAGCAACGATATTAGCGCACAATTATTGCCGCAGGATGCACGCTCCCATGCGGTGGTCATTACCCGCGAAGATGGCGTCTTCTGTGGTAAACGCTGGGTGGAAGAGGTCTTCATTCAGCTCGCCGGTGACGACGTGAATATCACCTGGCACGTCGCCGATGGCGATGCGGTCAAAGCCGATCAACCCCTGTTCGAGCTGGAAGGCCCATCGCGCATTCTGCTCACTGGCGAACGTACGGCGCTGAACTTTGTGCAAACCCTCTCCGGCGTCGCCAGCGTTGTCCGCCGCTATGTCGACCTGCTGGCGGGCACCAAAACCCAACTCCTGGATACGCGCAAAACGCTGCCAGGGCTGCGAACCGCTTTGAAATACGCGGTTCTCTGCGGCGGCGGCGCCAACCACCGCCTTGGGCTGTTCGACGCTTTCCTGATTAAAGAAAACCACATCATCGCCTCCGGCTCGATCCGTCAGGCGGTGGAAAAGGCGTTCTGGCTGCATCCTGATGTGCCGGTGGAAGTGGAAGTGGAAACGCTGGATGAGCTGGAGCAGGCGTTAAAAGCCGGGGCCGATATCATTATGCTCGATAACTTCACCACCGACCTGATGCGCGAGGCGGTGAAAATCACCGCTGGCCAGGCGGCGCTCGAGGTCTCCGGCAACGTCACCTTTGACACCATCCGCGAATTTGCCGACACCGGGGTCGACTATATCTCCGTCGGGGCCCTGACCAAACATGTGCAGGCGCTCGACCTGTCGATGCGTTTTCGCTGAAGATTGGGCCTTCACGTTTCCGGCGTGAAGGCCTGAATTTGCGACCCGACTCGCAGCCGCTCTTGCTCACCATGCAATCCCGCTAAAAACCCTGGAACCCGGTTTCCCGGATCGTTTTCGTCTCCTCGCCTGTCCCCCTGAATCCCGTCACAGTGCTTCTGTCACAACAAGGAGCGACTTATGGATAAACAACGAGGTTTTACCCTGATTGAACTGATGGTGGTCATCGGCATCATCGCCATTCTCAGCGCCATCGGCATCCCGGCCTACCAGAACTACCTGCGTAAAGCCGCCCTCACCGATCTGCTGCAGACCTTTGTCCCCTACCGGACGGCAATTGAACTTTGCGCGCTCGATCATGGCGGCCTGACGACATGCGACGGCGGCAGCAATGGCATCCCCTCGCCAACCACCACGCGCTACCTCTCCGCCATGAGCGTGGCAAAAGGGGTCGTTACCCTCACCGGCCAGGAAAGTCTCAACGGACTGGGCGTCACCCTAACCCCGACCTGGGATAACGCCGAGGGCGTCACCGGCTGGCAGCGGGTCTGCACTATCACCGACAACAGCGCGCTTCAGCAGGCCTGCGAAGACGTCTTCCGCGTGAAGTGAGGGCGACAACATGAAAACAGAACAGCTGATCCCTCTCTGTCGTCGCCATCACGCCCTGCTGCTGCACAGCGATGAGCAGACGATATCCATTGCGGTGGTCGATACCCCGCCGACGGAGCTAATGGAGGCGCTACGTTTCGCGACGCAAAAACGGATCGATATTGAATGCTGGAGCCAGGAGCAGATGGATAAGCGCCTGCAAGTCCAGGAAAAGCAGGCGCTGCTGGCGCAAAATGCAGGCCCGGAAAACATCGCCGAACGGGTCAATCAGATCCTCGAGCAGGCCCTGCGTCAGCGGGCCTCCGATATTCATATCGAACCCACGGAAACGCACTTACGGATCCGCCTGCGTGTCGATGGCGTGCTACACGCCCTGCCGCTGCTGGCGCCCGAGCTGGCCGCGCCGGTTATCGCACGACTCAAAGTGATGGCCAGTCTCGATATCGCCGAGCATCGTTTGCCGCAGGATGGTCAGTTCGCGCTGAACCTCGCCGGACGGCAGCTCTCCTTTCGCATCGCCACTCTGCCCTGCCGCTATGGCGAGAAAATTGTCCTGCGCCTTCTGCATCAGGTTGACCAGGCGCTGGATCTGGAGGCGCTCGGCCTCTCATCCTCTCAGCTGGCGGCCTTCCGCCAGGCGCTGAATCAGCCGCAGGGGCTGCTGCTGGTCACTGGCCCAACCGGAAGCGGGAAAACGGTAACCCTCTACAGCGCCCTGCAGGCGCGAAACCGGGAGCAAGTGAACATCTGTAGCGTCGAGGATCCTCTGGAGATCCCCATCGCCGGGATGAACCAGACGCAAATCAACCCGCGCGCCGGGCTGACCTTTCACAGCGTACTGCGCGCCCTGTTACGTCAGGACCCGGATATTGTGATGGTGGGTGAAATCCGCGATGCCGAAACCGCTGAAATCGCGCTGAAAGCCGCCCAAACGGGTCATCTGGTGCTCTCTACTCTGCACACCAATTCCACCAGCGAAACCCTCACCCGCCTGCAGCAAATGGGCATCGCCCGCTGGATGATCTCCTCTGCGCTCTCGCTGGTTATCGCCCAGCGTCTGGTCCGCAAGCTGTGCCCCCACTGCCGGCGCAATGCCGGCAGTGCCGCCGACCTGCCGCACAGTCTGTGGCCCCGTCCGTTGCCGCGCTGGCAGGCCGCGGGCTGCGAACACTGTTATCACGGGTATCACGGCAGGCTGGCGCTGTTCGAGGTCTTGCCTGTCACTCCGGGGCTACGTCAGGGGATAGTCCAGGGGCTCAACGCCATTGAGATCGAATCTCTGGCGCGAGCCGCGGGCATGATGACGATCTTCGAAAGCGGATGTCAGGCTATTGAACAGGGCTTGACCAGCCTCGAAGAGGTGGTGCGGGTGTTGGGGATCCCCCATGGCGACTAAGCGTCTCTGGCGCTGGCGAGGCGTCGATGCGCAAGGCGCTCCTTGTCAGGGGATGCTATGGCAAGCCAGTCGTCCGGAGGTGCTGCATCACCTCCAGCAGCAGCGCATCCTGCCGTTGGCTATACGCCGCTGTACGGTGAAGCAAAGCCTGTGGCACCCGCGCTACAGCAGCGAAACAATCCGCCAGTTGGCAACCCTGCTGCAGGCCGGGCTACCGTTGGCGGAAGGGTTATCGCTGCTGGCGCAGCAGCAACCGCATGGGCAGTGGCAGGCGCTGCTTGAGGCGCTGGGCCGCGAACTGGCCCAGGGCGTGACTTTCTCTGCCGCACTGGCGCAGTGGCCGCAGGCTTTTCCGCCACTGTATCTGGCGATGATTAGCACTGGCGAACTGACGGGCAAGCTCGATATTTGCTGCCAGCAGCTGGCCAACCAGCAGCAGGAGCAGCAGCGGCTCGCCGGCAAGGTCAAGAAGGCGCTGCGCTACCCGCTGATCGTGCTCGCACTGGCGCTGCTGGTGGTGCTGGGGATGCTCTATTTTGTCCTTCCTGAATTCACTGCCATCTACCAGACGTTCAATACGCCGCTGCCGTTATTAACGCGAATGGTTATTGCGGCAGGGGACATGCTGAGCCGCGGCTGGCCGTTACTGCTGGCCTTTCTGCTGAGCCCGCTGCTGCTCAACCAGCTGGTCCGGCAGCGCGCCGACTGGCTGCTGCGTCGCCAGCAACTGCTTAACGCGCTCCCTCTCATCGGCCCCCTGATCGGCGGCCAACAGCTGAGCCTGATATTCACCGTTCTGGCGTTAACCCAAAGTGCCGGTATCAGCTTTCTACAGGGGCTGCAAAGCGTTGAAGAGACCCTGTCGTGCCCGCTGTGGCGCCAGCGCCTGGCGCAGGCCCGCGCGCTGATCGTTCAGGGGGATCCGATCTGGCAGGCGTTAAGCCGCTGCGGCGGTTTTACACCGCTGTGTCTGCAGCTCATCCGCACGGGGGAAAGCGCGGGGGCACTGGATCAGATGCTGGAAAACCTGGCGCATCATCATCGTGAGCAGACCCATCAGCGAGCCGACAGTCTGGCTGCGCATCTGGAACCCCTGATGCTGGTGATAACCGGCTCGCTGGTCGGGCTCCTGGTGGTGGCGATGTATTTGCCCGTTTTTCATCTGGGCGATGCCATTGGCGGGGCGGGAGGATAAGCAACGCTGGCACCGCGCAGGCGCCAGCGCAGCCGGTTACAGGCTATTGAATACCCGGTTCTCTTGTTCCTGAACGCGGATAAAGGTGGTGCGTTTGGTCAGCTCTTTCAGTCGCGAGGCGCCAACGTAGGTGCAGGCAGAGCGCAGGCCGCCGAGAATGTCGCGCGCGGTATTGTCCACCGGGCCACGCAGCGGCAGCTTAACGGTTTTCCCTTCCGCCGCGCGGTATTTCGCGACACCGCCCACATGGCGGGTCATCGCCGATTCGGAGCTCATACCGTAAAACAGCATGAATTTTTCACCGTTCTCTTCAACCACAGTACCGCCGCTCTCTTCGTGGCCCGCCAGCATACCGCCGAGCATCACGAAATCAGCGCCGCCGCCGAAGGCTTTCGCCACATCGCCCGGCATGGTGCAACCGCCGTCGCTGATGATCTGGCCGCCAAGGCCATGTGCGGCATCAGCACACTCGATCACGGCGGAGAGCTGCGGGTAGCCGACACCGGTTTTGACGCGGGTGGTGCAGACGGAGCCCGGGCCAATGCCAACTTTGACAATATCGGCGCCGGAGAGGATTAGCTCTTCACACATTTCACCGGTGACCACGTTCCCGGCAATAATGGTTTTTTGCGGCCAGGCTTCGCGCGCCTTCGCCACAAACTGGACGAAGTGTTCAGAGTAGCCATTGGCGACGTCAATGCACACAAAGTTCAATTGTGGGTTCTGAGAGAGGATCTGTTGCGTTTTATCAAAATCCGCATCGGAAGTACCGGTGGAAACCATCACATGCTTGAGAACGTCTGCGGATACGCTCTGGACAAACGCCTGCCATTCTTCCGCGGTGTAGTGCTTGTGTACTGCCGTCAGAATGCCAAAAGTGGCCAGCGCTTTCGCCATGCTGAAGGTGCCGACGGTGTCCATGTTAGCCGCAATAATCGGCACACCGGACCAGGTCAGGCCTGAATGTTTAAAGGTGAATTCACGTTCCAGCTCAACATCAGAACGGCTTTTGAGGGTAGAGCGTTTCGGGCGGATAAGAACGTCTTTGAAACCAAGCTTCAGATCTTCTTCAATACGCATGTGCGAATTCCTGGGGTTAATGGCATTAATGTGAGAGCACAACTCCAGTGACGTTATCATACGCACGAATCAGGCCCGCGCAAGACTGCGATTTTCACTTTTTTTACGCTACAATCGTATAAATTTACCTGGTGAATGGAGAAAAAAGCGCTTATATCTCCACCCGCCAGCGCATTATTTTTAACCATTTGATTTGCTTGATTAAAAGAAACAGAATAGCGGACGGCGCTCCCGGCTGGCACGGGGCCATCACGATAAGATCGCTCTCGCCTCTCCGGCATACTGCCCGTCCTCGCTGTCTGAATACCAAAAATACGAGCAATCCGTTTCAGGGTCAGAAGATATGGGGTACACAGTCGCGTTAACAGGCGGGATTGGCAGCGGTAAAAGTACGGTCGCCGACGCCTTCGCGCAGCTCGGGATTAAGGTTATCGATGCCGATGTTATCGCCCGCCAGGTGGTCGAACCCGGCACCCCGGCGCTCCAGGCCATTGCCGGCCACTTCGGGCCACAGATGATTGCCCCCGACGGCACGCTAAACCGCCGTCTGCTGCGGGAAAAAATTTTTGCTCAGATGGAGGAAAAAGCCTGGCTCAACGCGCTGTTGCATCCGCTGATTCAGCAGGAAACGCGCCGCCAGATGCAGGCCGCCACCTCCCCTTATCTCCTCTGGGTCGTACCTTTGCTGGTCGAAAACCGCCTGTCCAGCCAGGCCGATCGCGTACTGGTCGTCGATGTGCCAAAAGAGACGCAAATCGAACGCACCATGCTGCGCGATAAGGTCAGCCGCGAACATGCTGAACATATTCTTGCCGCCCAGGCCACGCGCGAGCAGCGCCTGGCCATCGCGGACGATGTTATTGAAAACACTGGCACGCCGGATGCAGTGGCATCGGATGTTGCCCGCCTGCACGAAAAGTACTTAACGCTGGCATTGCAGGCCGCCTCACAGGAAAACTCGTAATGCATACCCCCGTTCTGTTTGAACATCCTCTTAATGAGAAAATGCGCACCTGGCTGCGCATCGAATTTCTGATCCAGCAAATGGCTTTCCATCCGATGATTGCCAGCCATGCCGATGCGCTCCATTTTTTCCGTAACGCCGGCGATCTGCTGGATGTCCTGGAGCGCGGCGAGGTGCGTACCGATCTGGTCAAAGAGCTGGAGCGCCAGCAGCGTAAGCTCCAGTCCTGGGCAGAAGTGCCGGGAGTCGATCAGGAGCGCATTAACGCGCTGCGCCAGCAGCTCAAGCAGTCTTCCAGCACCCTGATGGCCGCGCCGCGCATTGGTCAGTTTCTGCGTGAAGATCGCCTGATTGCGCTAGTGCGCCAGCGCCTGAGTATCCCTGGCGGCTGCTGCAGCTTCGATTTACCGACCCTGCATATCTGGCTCCATATGCCGCAGGCGCATCGTGACGAGCAGGTGGCCAGCTGGCTTGCCAGCCTCGATCCTTTGGTCCAGTCCCTGAGCCTGATCCTCGATCTGATTCGTAACTCCGGACAGTTTCGCAAACAGACCAGCCTCAATGGCTTTTATCAGGATAACGGCGAAGATGCCGATCTGCTGCGCCTGCGTCTCGATCTGGCCCACCAGCTTTATCCGCAGATCTCTGGCCATAAGAGCCGTTTCGCCATCCGCTTCCTGCCGCTGGACAGTGAGTATGGGATCGTGCCGGAGCGCTTTGATTTTGAACTGGCCTGCTGTTAAGGAGATAACATGTCAGAAGAGACTATCGTCAATTGTCCGACCTGCGGCAAAAATGTGGTTTGGGGCGAACAAAGCCCCTATCGTCCGTTCTGCAGCAAGCGCTGCCAGCTGATCGATTTGGGAGAATGGGCAGCAGAGGAGAAGCGCATCCCCAGCGCGGGCGATCTCTCCGATAGCGATGACTGGAGCGAGCAGCAGCCCTGATTTGACGGCACGCTAACCCAACGCCTGTTGGGTTAGTCTCCCGACCCGGGGCTCAGCCCTGGGCGATAAGTTTGCGGATAACCGGTTCATTCGCCGGGGGAAACGCCGCCGGATCCAGCGCCTGCCGCGCCATCCACTGTCCCGGCTGCCCCTCTTTGCCCCAGGGCTCGCCTTCCCAGCTTTCCACGAGGAAAAACCACAGCGTAATGTGGCGATCGGGGAACTGATACTCCAGCTTATCAAATAGTGAAAAGGTAGTGGCCGTAATCCCCACCTCTTCCTGTAGCTCGCGGATCAATGCCTGCTCTGGCGTTTCAGCAGATTCAATCTTCCCGCCCGGGAACTCCAGTTTATTCGCCATATGGGCATCGGCGGCGCGCTGGGTAATAAAGATGTCGCCTTCTGGATTGCGAATTATCCCTACGGCGATTTGCAGTTTTTTCATTGAATCAGCTCCATAAAAAAGGCGCAGAACTCTGCGCCTTTGTTTTTTTATCAGCCCTTAGCTCAGACGGCCATGGCACTGTTTGTATTTTTTACCGGAACCGCACGGGCAAGGATCGTTACGCCCCACTTTACGTTCGCCGGTTTGTGCCGCCAGATCCTGTGCAGCGGCTTCATCATCGCTCTGATGGCTGAGCTGCTGCATCTGCGCCAGGCGCTCGGCCTCTTCACGACGTTGCTGCTCCATCGCCTCGACTTCTTCCGGCATCCGCACCTGCACTTTGCTCAGGGTGCTGATCACTTCATACTTCAGTGACTCCAGCATCGCGGCAAACATAGAGAACGATTCGCGCTTGTACTCCTGCTTCGGATCTTTCTGCGCATAGCCGCGCAGGTGGATACCCTGGCGCAGGTAGTCCATCGCCGCCAGATGTTCTTTCCACAGTGAATCCAGAGTCTGGAGCATCACGCCTTTCTCGAAGTGGCGCATCATTTCAGCGCCGACCACTTCTTCTTTACGCTGGTAGGTCTCTACCGCGCTCTGCAGAATACGTTCGCGCAGGGTCTCTTCATGCAGCTCCGGCTCTTTATCCAGCCACTCTTTGATTGGCAGGTCGAGGTCGAAGTCGTTTTTCAGACGCTCCTGCAGGCCTTCGATATCCCACATCTCCTCCAGCGACTGCGGCGGAATATGGGCATCGATAGTCGCCTTAAACACGTCTTCGCGGATGCTGTTGATGGTTTCGCTGACGTCAGACACGTCCAGCAGTTCGTTACGCTGGGTGTAAATCGCCCGGCGCTGGTCGTTGGCCACATCATCATATTCCAGCAACTGCTTACGAATATCGAAGTTACGGCTCTCAACTTTACGCTGCGCGTTGGCGATAGCCTTGGTGACCCACGGGTGCTCAATGGCTTCGCCGGGTTTCATCCCCAGTTTACGCATCATGCCGGAAACGCGATCGGAGGCGAAGATACGCATCAGGGCGTCTTCCATCGACAGGTAGAAGCGGGAAGAACCGGCATCCCCCTGACGACCGGCACGGCCGCGCAGCTGGTTATCGATACGGCGTGATTCATGACGCTCGGTACCGATAATGTGCAGGCCGCCTGCGGCCAGTACCGCATCGTGGCGCACCTGCCAGTCGGCTTTGATTTTTTCAATCTGCTCAGGCGTTGGATTTTCCAGCGCCGCGACTTCCGCCTGCCAGCTACCGCCGAGCATAATATCGGTACCACGGCCCGCCATGTTGGTAGCGATGGTCACCGCGGAAGGATAGCCTGCCTGAGCGACGATATCCGCTTCGCTGGCATGGAACTTGGCGTTCAGAACGTTGTGCTTAATGCCGGCTTTGGTCAGCTCACGGGAAACCACTTCCGATTTTTCGATCGAGATTGTCCCCACCAACACCGGCTGACCGGCTGCGGTACGGGTTTTGATATCTTCGATAATCGCCTGAATTTTTTCCGCTTCGGTCATATAGACCAGATCCGCCATGTCTTTACGGATCATCGGACGGTTGGTCGGCACGACCACGGTATCCAGCTTATAGATAGAGCTGAATTCAAAGGCTTCAGTATCGGCGGTACCGGTCATCCCCGCCAGTTTCTCATACAGACGGAAATAGTTCTGGAAGGTGATAGAGGCCAGAGTCTGGTTCTCGTTCTGGATCTCCACGCCCTCTTTGGCCTCAACGGCCTGGTGCAGACCATCGGACCAGCGCCGGCCCTGCATTGTACGACCAGTGTGCTCATCGACGATGATAACTTCGCCATCTTTAACGATGTAGTCAACGTCGCGGGTGAACAGCGCATGGGCGCGCAGCGCGGCGGTGACGTGGTGCATCAGCATAATGTTGGTCGGGGAGTACAGGGACTCACCTTCATCCATAATGCCTTCCTGTACCAGCAGCTCTTCAATCAGCACCAGACCACGTTCGGTCAGGTTAACCTGACGCGCTTTTTCATCCACCGAGAAGTGGCCTTCGCCGGTGAAGGTGTCCGAATCTTCTTTTTCCTGACGGATCAGGTGCGGAATGATCTTGTTGACCTTACGGTACATTTCAGAGCTGTCTTCCGCCGGGCCGGAAATGATCAGCGGCGTACGCGCCTCATCGATCAGGATGGAGTCCACCTCATCCACCAGCGCATAGTGCAGTTTACGCTGAACGCGCTCTTCCGGGCTGAAGGCCATGTTGTCGCGCAGGTAGTCGAAGCCGTATTCGTTGTTGGTGCCATAGGTGATATCGGCAGCGTAGGCTTCACGCTTCGCCGGCGCCGGCAGGCCGGACATGTTGATGCCAACCGTCATGCCCAGGAATTCAAACAGCGGGCGGTTATTTTCGGCGTCACGCTGCGCCAGATAGTCGTTGACGGTCACCACGTGAACGCCTTTGCCGGTCAGCGCATTGAGGTAGGCCGGCAGGGTCGCGGTCAGAGTTTTACCTTCACCGGTACGCATCTCGGCGATGCAGCGATCGTTAAGCACCATACCGCCCAGCAGCTGGACGTCGAAGTGGCGCATGCCGAACACACGCTTACTGGCTTCGCGAACGACGGCGAACGCTTCAGGGATCAGGTTTTCCAGCACTTCGCCTTTTTCCAGGCGCGCGCGGAATTCAGCGGTTTTCGCTTTCAGCTCGTCATCAGAGAGTTTTTCCATCGCCGGTTCCATACCGTTGATGATATTGACGACTTTGCGCATACGACGCAGCGTACGGTCGTTACGGCTGCCGAAAACCTTAGTTAACATTTTAATAAGCATAATAAAATCTCAAACGCCCCGCGGTGCGGAGTCACAAAAAATAGGATGGTCCGTGGTTATTTTCAGCTGAGACGTTGAGGGCCTGCGCGGATCCCCGCTACCTGGCTTATCCAGGCGCTGACGCGGAAGGCAGAATATGAGGAAGGGATATACGCCGCCTGGCGGATCACTACCGGCGGCGTACTGTCCTGCGTCAGCAGCGCGCTGAGCGTGTCGAGCAGCGCCAGATGCTGCGCCTGCAGCGGAGACGCTTCTTCCGCCACCGGCAACGCCTGCGGCGCCATGGCGAAAGAGAGATGACGAATAACGGTGCGAATGGCATGCTGATGCCAGTAGTCGACGGTAAAGTTGGGCCGGCGATTCGTCTCCAGCAGCGCCAGCTGGGAGAAATTAACTTTACTCGGGTTGTGGTTGCTGGCGGTCGCCTTTGCTGGCGTCGCGGTCGCATGGCCGTTGCTTAGCGCAGGCAGGCCGAGGCTGGCCGCGACCATCCCCAACAGGAGATGCGGCCAAAAATACCGTCTGCCAAACTGTCGCCAGCGCGTCAGCAATCCACTCACGTTCATTACCTTTCTTTGGTATACCCGTCGTCGTTCAGGCTGTCTCTTTATTGACGTTTTTCGCAGGACAACCTGATGTCCACGGGGTAAAGCAACCCGGAGAAATAATTTTGCGCTCAAATACTAACATTAATAGCGCGCTGAGGCAGCATGAATGAAGGCCGTTGCCCGGGGAAAACGCTTAATAAAGCAGCGAACGCGCGCTAATTATTACCCAGCGATCGCAGTGAAAAATAACGGGAAGAGGCTATAAAAGAAAAACGACTGGTTCCCTGGTCGGAGAGAGTACCAGGTTACCAGTCGAATTTACTGAATGGTCAGGCTTACGCCAGAACCATCGACGGTGCGCGGAACGCCATTGGCAATTTTGCGTCGTCTTCGAAGGTCACATACTCCCAGGCTTCCTGTTTTGCCAGAACAGCCTGCAGCAGTTTGTTGTTCAATGCGTGACCCGATTTGTACGCCGTGAATGCGCCGATAATGTTGTGACCACACATAAACAGGTCACCGATCGCATCCAGCATTTTGTGGCGAACAAATTCGTCTTCAAAGCGCAGACCGTCTTCGTTCAGTACGCGATAATCGTCAACAACGATGGCACAATCGAAGCTGCCGCCCAGGCACAGGCCACGGGATTGCAGATATTCGATATCGCGCATGAAACCGAAGGTACGCGCACGGCTAATCTGACGCATGAACGCATCGGCCGAGAAGTTCAGCGTATAGCGCTGGGTGCTGGCATCAATCGCCGGATGGTTAAAATCGATGGTGAAGTCCAGCGAAAAACCATTGTACGGTTTGAATTCAGCCCATTTGTCGCCATCTTCGACGCGAACCGTCTCTTTGATACGTACAAATTTCTTGGCGCAGTTCAGTTCATCGATGCCGGCGTCCAGCAACAGATAAACGAACGGAGCCGCACTGCCGTCCATAATCGGGATTTCCGGTGCATCGACTTCAACAATAATGTTGTCGATACCCAGGCCAGCCAATGCGGCGTTCAGGTGTTCAACCGTAGAAATCCGCACGTCATGCTCATTAACCAGGCAAGTACAGAGCATGGTATCACGCACAGATTTGGCATCAGCCGGAAAATCTACCGGTGGATTCAAGTCGGTGCGACGATAGATGACCCCGGTATTTGCCGGCGCAGGGCGTAACGTCAGTGTGACTTTCTTGCCGGTATGCAAACCGACACCAGTCGCCTGAACGATACGTTTAAGAGTCCTTTGTTTGATCATCGTATAATCTCGCCAATTTACCTATCCAACCGAAGTGTACACCACTATCGGGAGGCCAGTTTAGCACAAAGAGCGCAGATGCCCAACTTCCAGTCGATTCTTAATCGGCTTGCTTACGCAGGAAGGCTGGGATATCCAGATAATCCGGCTCTTTCGCGGTTTGCGGCGTATTGTCGTTCACCACTTTTGCCGCCGGCTTCTGCTCTTGCGTCAGCGGGGACATACCGTGCTGCTGGTAGCGATCCATCACCGGCTGCTGAACCTGTTTGTTGGTCACCAGGGTAATTTCCGGACGCTTGTCCATGCCGATACCGGTCGCCACTACGGTGACGCGCAGTTCGTCGTTCATATCCGGGTCCAGAGAGGTACCGATAACCACGGTGGCGTTATCCGAGGCAAATGCGCGGATAGTGTTACCCACGGTTTCGAACTCATCCAGACGCAGGTCGAAGCCCGCGGTGATGTTAACCAGCACGCCGCGCGCACCGGACAGGTCGATATCTTCCAGCAGCGGAGAAGAGATGGCCATTTCAGCCGCTTCTTCCGCACGGTCTTCACCGCTCGCCACGCCGGAGCCCATCATCGCGTAGCCCATTTCAGACATCACGGTACGGACGTCCGCGAAGTCAACGTTCATCAGACCCGGACGGGTGATCAGTTCAGCGATACCCTGCACCGCGCCTTTGAGGACGTCGTTTGCCGCGCCGAACGCGTCAAGCAGAGAAATACCGCGGCCAAGTACTTTCAGCAGCTTGTCGTTTGGGATGGTGATCAGTGAGTCAACGTGCTTGGACAGCTCGGTGATCCCCTGCTCAGCAAACGCCATGCGCTTCTTACCTTCAAAATTAAACGGCTTAGTGACCACCGCAACGGTGAGGATCCCCAGATCCTTAGCCACTTCGGCAACAACAGGCGCCGCGCCGGTACCGGTACCGCCGCCCATGCCTGCCGCGATGAACACCATGTCTGCGCCATCAAGGGCCGCACGCAGCGCTTCACGGTCTTCGTCCGCCGCATTACGGCCGACTTCCGGGTTCGCGCCAGCGCCCAGACCTTTGGTAATACCGCTACCGATCTGGATAGTCTGGCCAACAGCCGTTTTACGCAGCGCCTGCGCATCGGTGTTCACCGCGAAGAATTCAACACCCTCAATGCGCTCGCGCACCATGTGTTCAACGGCATTACCGCCGCCGCCACCGACGCCGATGACTTTAATCACCGCGTCGTTGGTCAGTTCCATAGGTTCAAACATAGTTTCTCTCCGTCTTGTGCCTGTCGCCTGAGAACGCTAATTGTCTGCGTTCTCTTAAAAAATTAAAACTCTTTTCGCAGCCAGCTGTTGAGTCGCTTAATCCACGAGCCCACCGACGCCGTCACGCGTTTTTCGACTTCCGCTTCACCACTCAGATGTGACTCTTTTCCGTAGTGCAGCAGCCCCACCGCCGTCGAATAATACGGCTCCTGGGCATAGTCCGTTAAACCGGTGATGTTCAGCGGCGCGCCAATGCGCACCTGGGTATGGAACACGCGCTGCGCACAGGCCGCCAGACCTTCAATTTGCGCCGCGCCGCCGGTTAACACAATCCCCGCCGCCAGATGGTGTTTCACCCCCTGCTGGCGGAGCTGTTCCTGCAGCTGCAGGATCTCTTCATTGACCAGATTAAGCAGTTCGGTATAGCGCGGTTCAATCACCTCAGCCAGCGTCTGACGTTGCAGGCTACGCGGCGGCCGTCCGCCTACGCTCGGTACTTCGACGTTTTCGTCTTTACCGACGATGGAACCCAATGCGCAACCGTGACGAACCTTGATGGCTTCGGCGTCGCTCGGCGGCGTCCCGAAGGCATAGGCGATATCGCTGGTCACCACGTTGCCCGCGTACGGGATCACTTTGGTGTGACGCAGCGCGCCGCCGGTATAGACGGCGATATCCATTGTACCACCACCAATATCCACCACGCAGACGCCCAGCTCACGTTCGTCTTCTGTTAATACGGAATAACTGGCCGCTAAACCGGCGAAAATAAGTTGGTCAACTTTCAGACCACAACGTTCCACCGCTTTAACAATGTTTTTCGCCATATCGTTATGGCAGGTAATCAGATGCACCTTCGCCTGCATGCGCACGCCGGACAGCCCAACCGGGTTTTTAATCCCTTCCTGGTAGTCAATGGCGTATTCCTGCGGAATCACGTGCAGGACGCGATGCTCATCGCGGACGCGAACCGACTTCGCGGTATGGACCACGTTTTCGACGTCGTCCAGCGTCACTTCTTCTTCCGAAATCGGTACCATCCCGATTTCATTCTGACAGCTTATATGTTTACCCGAAAGAGCCAAATAAACTGATGAAATCTGGCAATCCGCCATCAGTTCGGCCTGGTCGATGGCGCGCTGTACGCATTTCACCACCGACTCGAGGTCGTTCACACCGCCTTTATCCATACCACGCGATGGGCAACTGCCCACGCCGATGATATTAATCATGCCGTCGGGCAGAACTTCCCCTACTAAAGCGGCCACCTTGGCGGTGCCAATCTCCAGTCCAACTACCAGTTTTCTGTCCGTCGCCTTGATCATTGTTGTTCTGCCTGTGCCTGATTCTGTTGTTGATTAGTTTCCTCTGCGGGAGCAGGTACCCAGCCCACTGCCGCACCCGAGTCATAACGCAAATCAACGTAGCTAATCCGTTTGCCGTCGGTCTGCGCCTGCTGCTGAAGAACCGGGTAGAGTTCCATAAAGCGCTGAAGCCGTTTCATGGTGTCGCCACGACCAAGGTTGAGCTTAATGTCATTATTAAGCGTCAACTGCCAGGAGCGACGGGCGGTCATCGCCGCCACTTTCAACGTGAATTTATCCTTTGCCAGCACCTGCCCCATGTCACGATACCCTTGCAGCACTTCGTTCTCGCTGCCTTCCGGGCCGTATAACATCGGTAAATTCTGTTTGCTGGTGCGATCCGCCGGCACGCTGAAGGCATTTCCCTCTGCATCCACCATATGTTGATCATTCCAGCGCGCAATCGGCACATATTCAACCAGATGAATCTTCAATTCATCGGGCCACTGCTTTCGGACGCTCGCCTGCTTAATCCACGGCAGACGTTCAATCTGACTCTGAATGATGTTCACGTCCTGAGTCATAAAGGTGCCCGGCGAACCCAGCGCCAGGATCGCCTGGCGGATGTCATCATTGCGCGTATAGTGACGCTCGCCGGTCACCACCATCTTCGACAGCGGTAAACGCTGCGCGTCCTCCATCCAGCCAAGAACCATCCACCCGCTGACCAGCACGGTAAACAGCACCGCCAGCAGGAAAACGATCCCTGCCAGCCGCGTTCCATTACTCCGACGCGAAGAAGAAACGTCCTCTTCATGGTTCCGCGTATTCAGCGCAGCCTGCGACATATCACCCCGCCAGGTCCAGAATTCGTACAACAAGCTGGGAGAAGCTCATTCCTGCCTGACGCGCCGCCATCGGTACGAGGCTATGGCTGGTCATGCCCGGAGAAGTATTCGCTTCCAGCAGATAAAACTGGCCATCGCTGTCCAGCATGACGTCAATACGCCCCCAGCCTTTGCAACCCAGAACATTCCAGGCTTTAAGCACCAGGCTTTGAATGGCTGCCTCACGCGCTGGATCCTCCAATCCTGGGCAGAAATATTGCGTCTCATCAGAGAGATACTTCGCCTCATAATCATAGAAGGTTCCAGCCGTCTGGATACGTATTGACGGTAAAATTTCTTCACCGACGATGGCGACGGTAAATTCCGGCCCACTGAGCCATTTTTCGACTAAAACTTCATCATCA
Organism: Klebsiella sp. 2-CIP_Kleb.; assembly: GCF_050378715.1. Lineage (NCBI taxonomy): Bacteria > Pseudomonadati > Pseudomonadota > Gammaproteobacteria > Enterobacterales > Enterobacteriaceae > Klebsiella > Klebsiella sp. 2-CIP_Kleb. Next base: position 234,506 of record NZ_JBNRLG010000005.1, on the reverse strand, counting down.
TGCTGAAAAGCCAACGCCAGTGCACTCGCTAAATCACAGCTTTCGCTGACTTTCGACATCCCAACGCTGGAGCCTTCGCGGCTGGGCTTGATGATGAGCGGCAGACCCAGCGCCGCAATCTGCTGTTCGACATCAGCAGACAATCCGGCGCTAAACTGGGCGCGGGTCAGCGCCACCCACGGCGCGACCGGTAATCCGGCCCCCTGCCACAGCCATTTGCTGCGCAGTTTATCCATTGAAATCGCCGAAGCCATCACGCCGCTGCCGGTATAAGGCAGCTGGATCAGATCCAGCACCCCCTGCAGCGTGCCATCTTCCCCGCCGCGACCGTGGAGGGCAATAAACGCTTTCTTAAAGCCCAGCTTTTTCAACTGGGTAATATCGACATCGCGCGGGTCAACCGGATGGGCATCCACCCCGGCTTCACGCAGCCCGGCCAGCACCGCGGCGCCTGAATTCAGCGACACTTCACGTTCAGCGGAGGTTCCACCGAAAAGCACCGCGATTTTATCAGCCATGGCGCTCCTCCTCCGTTTTTTGCGGGATCAGTTTGATTTCAGCCAGGTGACGGGCGATTTTTCCAATGTTTCCGGCCCCCTGCACCAGCACTAAATCGTTGCCGGTCAGCACCGACGCCAGCATCGCCGCGGCCTGCGTCGGGTCGGACACCAGAATCGGGTCAACTTTACCGCGACCACGGATTGTACGGCACAGCGAGCGGCTGTCGGCACCCGGGATCGGCGCTTCGCCTGCCGGGTAGACATCGAGCATCAGCAGCGCATCGACCTGGGTCAGCACGTTGGCGAAATCATCGTACAGATCGCGAGTACGGGTATAACGGTGCGGCTGGAATACCATGACCAGATTTTTATCCGGCCAGCCGGCACGCGCCGCTTTGATAGTGGCGTCGACTTCCGTCGGGTGGTGGCCATAGTCATCGATCAGCATCGCGCTGCCCGCTTTGCCGTTGACTTCCGTCAGCGGATATTCGCCAAGGAAGTCGAAACGACGGCCGGTACCCTGGAAGCTTTCCAGCGCGCGCAGGATCGCCTGATCGTCAATCCCCTCTTCCGTCGCCACGGCGACCGCCGCCGCCGCGTTCAGCGCGTTATGGCGTCCCGGGGCATTGAGCGTCACCTGCAGCAGTTCTTTATCCTGACGCACCAGGCGGAAATGCCCCTGCGCTCCAACCTGACGGTAGTCTTCTACGCGGACGTCGGCGTCGTCGCTAAAACCGTAGGTGGTGATCTGCCGGCCGACGCGCGGCAGCAGTTCCCGGATCACCGGGTCATCCACACACATCACCGCGCGTCCATAGAACGGCAGGTTGTGCAGGAAGTTAATAAAGGTCTGCTTCAGATTCTCGAAATCGCCATGGTAGGTGTCCATGTGGTCGGCTTCGATGTTGGTAACAATGGCCACCATCGGCTGCAGGTGCAGGAACGATGCATCGCTCTCATCCGCTTCCGCAATCAGGTAACGGCTATGGCCGAGGCGCGCATGGACGCCCGCCGCTTTCACCAACCCGCCGTTGACGAAAGTCGGGTCCAGCCCGGCTTCGGCGTAAATACTGGATACCATCGCGGTGGTGGTGGTTTTGCCATGGGTCCCGGCAATGGCGATCCCGTGACGGAAGCGCATCAGCTCCGCCAGCATTTCCGCACGACGGATCACCGGGATACGCGCCTCGTGCGCGGCGACGATTTCCGGGTTATCGGCGGAAATCGCGCTGGAAACTACGACCACGCTGGCATCGCGCACGTTTTCCGGGCGATGGTTGAAATAAATAGTGGCGCCAAGCTGCGACAGCTGCTGGGTCACCGGATTCGGCGCCAGGTCGGAGCCGCTGATCTGATAACCTTCGTTAGCCAACACTTCGGCAATACCGCCCATACCGGCACCGCCGATGCCGACAAAGTGAATGTGCCGGACGCGACGCATCTCGGGCACTATGGAACGCAGTTTTGCCAAATCTTGTGTATTCATTCTTTACGCCATCAACTTCTGTATTCGGGCGGTGAAAATCACCGCAATTAGCGCGCCAAAGCTACGGCGCTGACCTCTTCTGCTACCCGCTCGGTAGCGTCCGGAATCGAAGCGCCACGCGCTCGTTCCGCCATATCCAGCAAGGTTTCCCGATCCCAGCTCGCCAGAGTAGAGGCTACCGCCTCAACCGTGAACGCCGGCTGTTCGAGAATTTTCGCCGCGCCGGCTTTTTCCAGCGGCAGCGCATTCCAGTACTGCTGACGATCTTTGTGCTGGAACGGTACAAACAGCGCCGGTAAGCCCGCAGCCGCGATTTCGCTAACCGTCAGGGCGCCGGAACGGCATACCACAACATCCGCCCAGGCATACGCCGCGGCCATATCATCAATAAATTCCGTCACTTTATGCTGCGGCTGCCCCGCGGCGGCATAGGCCTGCTGTACGGTTTGCTGGCCGCCTTTACCGCTCTGATGCCAGATGGTCACCGTATCGCCGAGCTTCGCCGCCACCTGCGGCATGGTCTGGTTCAGGACGCGCGCGCCCTGAGAGCCACCGACCACCAGCACGCGAATAGGCCCCTGACGGCCCACCAGACGCTGCCCCGGCAGCGGCAGCGCCAGCACATCGGTGCGCACCGGATTCCCGACGACGTCCGCATGCGGAAAGGCGCCGGGAAACGCCTGCATCACTTTCTTCGCAATCTTCGCCAGCCATTTGTTGGTCAGGCCGGCAATGCCGTTTTGTTCGTGGAGGACCACCGGGATCCCCAGCGACCACGCCGCCAGGCCGCCAGGCCCGGACACATAGCCGCCCATACCCAGCACCACGTCCGGCTGGAAACGCTTCATGATCGCCCGCGCCTGACGCCAGGCGTTGAAGATCCGCACCGGCGCCAGCAGCTGTGCTTTGATCCCTTTGCCACGCAGGCCGGAGATACGGATAAAATCAATCTCGATGCCGTTTTTCGGCACTAAATCCGCTTCCATACGATCGGCGGTACCCAGCCAGCGAACCTGCCAGCCCTGGTCCATTAGATAGTGTGCGACCGCCAGTCCCGGGAACACATGCCCGCCGGTACCGCCCGCCATCACCATCAACCGCTTTTCCTGACCTCTCATCGAACACCCCGTGTAAACGCCTGGGCTTTTTCCAGACGCGTTTCATAATCAATTCGCAACAACAACATGATGGCCGTCGACATAATCAGCAGACTGGAACCACCATAACTGATCAGCGGCAGCGTCAAACCTTTCGTCGGCAGCATCCCCGCCGCCGCCCCGACGTTAACTAACGCCTGGAAGCTAAACCAGATACCAATCGCACAGGCGAGGAAGCCGGAGAAGCGATGATCGATCTCCAGCGCTTTTCGGCCAATCGACATGGCGCGGAAAGCGACGAAGAATACCATTAAAAGCGCCAGTACCACACCGATATAACCGAGTTCTTCGCCGATGATGGCGAAGATAAAGTCAGTGTGCGCTTCCGGCAAATACTCCAGTTTTTGCACCGAGTTGCCGAGTCCCTGCCCCCACATCTCGCCACGGCCAAAGGCCATCAGCGACTGGGTCAGCTGATAGCCACTGCCGAACGGGTCTTCCCACGGGTTCCAGAAGGAGGTCACGCGGCGAATACGGTACGGTTCGGCGAGGATCAACAGGACCACCGCCGAGATGCCCATGCCGATAATAGCGATGAACTGCCACAGCTTGGCGCCGGCGAGGAAAAGCATCGCCAGCGTGGTGACGAACAGCACCACCACCGTACCGAGGTCAGGCTGCGCCAGCAGCAGGATGGCCAGTACGAAAATCACGCCCATCGGTTTTAAGAAGCCGCGCAGGTTGTTGCGCACTTCGTCGGCTTTGCGCACCAGATAGTTGGCGATGTAGCAGAACAGCGACAGCTTGGTGAACTCCGCCGGCTGGATGCGCAGCGGACCGAGGGCGATCCAGCGCGATGCGCCGTTTACCGAGCTACCCACCACCAGCACGATCAGCAGCATGACGATCGAGGCGATCAGCATCGCGGTACTGTGGCGCTGCCAGAAATCCATCGGCAGGCGCAGCGTCACCAGCGCGAGGACAAAGGCCAGCACAATGTACAAGCCGTCACGTTTGGCGAAGAGGAAAGGATCGTTCGCCAGGCGCTGCCCCACCGGCATTGACGCCGAGGTCACCATAATAAAGCCGATCGCCGCCAGGCCGAAGGTCAGCCACAGCAGCATCCGGTCATACATCACCAGACTGTCGTTATCTTTTGGGCGCGAGCCCATCACCCAGCCTTTCAGCGCGGCGAACAGCCAGGCGAAGATAAACATCCCCGGCAGTCGCGGCAGTCTCAACCGAGGCAAGCTCAGCTGCGGCATTCTCAGGCGTGGGAGAGAGAAACGCATCAACCTAACTCCTTCGCCAGGCGGGCAAACATCTCGCCCCGTTGTTCAAAGTTCTTAAACTGATCCAGGCTGGCGCAGGCCGGCGACAGGAGAACCATATCGCCCGCCTTCACCAGGGGCGCTATCTGACGCATCGCCTGCTCCATGGTTTCAGTTTGTACCGCCACCTCAGGACGCAGCTCGGCGAGCTCGGCGCCGTCGCGACCAAAGCAGTACAGACGGATACGATCGCCGCCAAGGTAGCGCTTCAGCGGAGTGAAATCAGCGGACTTGCCGTCGCCGCCCAGCAGCAGATACAGCGTGCCATCAAGCTGCAGGCCGTTCAGCGCCGCCTCGGTACTGCCGACGTTGGTTGCCTTCGAGTCGTTAATCCAGCGCACGCCGTTGTGATCCAGCACCAGCTGGAAGCGATGCGCCAGGCCGGTAAAGGTGGTCAGCGCCTTCAGGCTGCTGGCACGCGGCAGACCCGCGGCATCGGCCAGCGCCAGCGCCGCCAGGGCGTTGCTGTAGTTATGCTGACCCGTGATAGACATCTCTTTCACATTGAGGACTTTCTCACCTTTTACGCGCAGCCAGGTCTCGCCCTGCTGACGGTTAAGGTGGTAGTCACCGACATCGACGCCAAAGCTGATGCAGCGATCGTCCGCGCCGCGTACCGGCATGGTGAGCGCATCGTCCGCGTTGACCACGCAGGTCTTCGCATTCTCGTAAATCCGCAGCTTCGCGGCGCGATACTGCTGCAGCCCCAGCGGGTAGCGGTCCATATGGTCCTCAGTCACGTTGAGGATGGTTGCCGCCACCGCCTGCAGGCTGGAGGTGGTTTCCAGCTGGAAGCTGGAGAGCTCCAGAACATACAGCTCACGATCGGTATCCAGCAGCATCAGCGCCGGCAGGCCGATATTGCCGCCCACGCCGACGTTAACCCCGGCCGCTTTCGCCATCTCGCCCACCAGGGTGGTGACGGTGCTTTTGCCGTTCGAGCCGGTAATGGCGATGATCGGCGCCTGCGCTTCGCGGCAGAACAGTTCGATATCGCCAACGATCTCTACGCCAGCGTCCGCCGCCGCGCTCAACGAAGGATGAGCCAGCGCGATGCCGGGACTGGCGACAATCAGATCCGCCGCCAGCAGCCAGGTATCATTGAGGCCGCCGACATGGCATTCGACCGATTCAGGCAATTTATCCAGCCCGGGAGGCGCGACGCGGGTGTCCATCACGCGCGGGGTTACGCCGCGCGCCATGAAAAAGTCCACGCATGACAGGCCGGTCATGCCCAGCCCAATAATGACGACTTTTTTACCCTGATAATCTGCCATGATTAACGTACCTTCAGCGTCGCCAGGCCAATCAGCACCAGCATCAGCGAAATAATCCAGAAGCGCACGATAACGCGCGGCTCCGGCCAGCCTTTCAGTTCATAGTGGTGGTGGATCGGCGCCATGCGGAAGATACGCTGACCGCGCAGCTTAAAGGAGCCGACCTGCAGGATCACCGACAGGGTCTCCACCACGAAAACGCCGCCCATAATCACCAGCAGGAATTCCTGACGCAGCAGCACGGCGATAATGCCCAGCGCGCCGCCGAGCGCCAGCGAACCGACGTCGCCCATAAAGACCTGCGCCGGGTAGGTGTTAAACCACAGAAAGCCTAGCCCCGCGCCGACGATCGCCGTACAGACGATCACCAGTTCGCCGGCGTGGCGCAGATAAGGAATGTGCAGGTAGTTGGCGAAATTCATGTTACCGGTCGCCCACGCCACCAGCGCAAAACCCGCCGCGACGAAGACGGTGGGCATGATCGCCAGGCCGTCGAGACCGTCGGTCAGGTTAACCGCATTGCCAGTGCCGACAATCACGAAGTAGGCCAGCAGGATATAGAACAGCCCCAGCTGCGGCATGACGTCTTTAAAGAACGGCACCACCAGCTCGGTCGCCGGGGTGTCTTTCCCCGCCAGATACAGGGCAAAGGCTACCCCAAGGGCAATCACCGACATCCAGAAGTACTTCCAGCGGGCGATCAGACCTTTGGTGTCTTTGCGCACCACTTTACGGTAATCATCAACGAAGCCGATGATGCCGTAGCCGATCAACACCGTCAGCACGCACCAGACGTACGGGTTGGACGGGTAAGCCCACAGCAGCACCGACACAGTGATCGCGGTGAGGATCATGATCCCCCCCATGGTCGGGGTACCGCGCTTACTGAAATGAGACTCCGGACCGTCGTTACGAACCACCTGGCCGAAGGAGAGTTTTTGCAGACGAGCGATCATGCGCGGGCCCATCCACAGAGAGATGAACAGCGCGGTCAGCAGGCTGACGATGGCGCGAAACGTCAAATACGAAAAGACGTTAAAGCCGGAATAATATTTGACCAAATGTTCGGCCAGCCATACTAACATGTCCCAGTCTCCTGTAATGCGCGTACTACCTCTTCCATGGCGGCACTACGTGAACCCTTCACTAAAATGGTCATTATCTTATGCTCCGCCAGCAGCTCGCGCAGGCGAGCCACCACGGCGGCTTTATCGTTAAAATGTTCGCCCACGCCGCTGGCGCGGCTGATATCCGCGCTCAAGACGCCGACGCTGAGAACGCAATCCAGCCCTGCCGCTTTCGCCGCTTCGCCGACTTCACGGTGGCAAGCCGCGCTTTCCGCGCCAAGTTCGGCCATATCGCCGACCACCATCGTCCGGAAGCCCGGCATCTCTGACAGGACCTGCACCGCTGCGGTCATCGAACCGACGTTAGCGTTATAGGAGTCATCCAGCAGCAGCTGGCTCTCGGTCAGGCGGATCGGGAACAGACGTCCCGGAACGGCCTGCAGCTGCGCCAGACCGGCTTTCACCGCCGCCAGATCGGCGCCTACCGCCATCGCCAGCGAGGTCGCCGCCAGCGCGTTAGCGATGTTGTGGCGTCCCGGCAGCGGCAGCAGTACATCAACGTTACCGGTTGGAGTCTGCAGCGTAAATTCGGTGCCGTGGCTGGTGATCTGCACGTTAGTCGCAGTGAAATCGCTGTTGGCCGCATTCGGTGAGAAGCGCCACACTTTGCGATCGCCAATCACTGCCTGCCAGTTCAGCCAGTCGTTGTTGTCGGCATTGAGAATGGCGATGCCGTTTTCCGGCAGACCGGTATAGATTTCGCCCTTCGCCTTCGCCACGCCCGCCAGCGAGCCGAAACCTTCAAGGTGCGCGGCGGCAAGGTTGTTGACCAGCGCCGCTTCAGGACGCGTCAGGCTGACGGTCCAGGCGATTTCGCCCTGGTGGTTGGCGCCGAGCTCAATCACCGCGTACTGATGTTCTTTGGTCAGACGCAGCAGAGTCATCGGTACGCCGATATCGTTGTTCAGGTTGCCGGCGGTATACAGCGTGTTGCCGCACTGGCTGAGGATCGCCGCGGTCATCTCTTTGACCGAGGTTTTACCTGACGAGCCGGTTAGGGCGACGACGCGGGTCGGCACCTGCTGACGGACCCAGGCGGCTAACTCGCCGAAAGCCTGCCGGGTATCTTTCACGATCACCTGCGGGAGATCGCAGGCCAGCGGACGGCTCACCAGCAGCGCGCCGGCGCCTGCCGCTTTCGCCTGTTCGGCAAAATCATGGGCGTCGAAACGCTCGCCTTTTAGCGCCACAAACAGGCAGCCCGCTGTGACTTTACGGGTGTCGGTGGTCACCTCGTCGATAGCGATATCGCTACCCTGCCGTTCGCCATGGGCGATCGCGGCGAGCTGGCTTAACGTAAAGCGAATCATGCTACCGCTCCCAGCAGACGCGCGACGGTGACGCGGTCGGAATAATCCAGACGACGGTTACCGACGATCTGGTAATCTTCATGGCCTTTACCCGCCACCAGCACCACGTCGTTCTCCTGCGCCTGCATCACGGCGTTGGTCACCGCTTCCGCACGGCCTTCCATCACTTTTGCATGACCTGCATCGAGCATGCCGGCCAGAATATCGTTGATAATCGCCCGCGGTTCTTCGGTACGCGGGTTGTCGTCAGTGACGACCACGATATCGGCGAACTCTTCTGCAATCGCCCCCATCAGCGGACGCTTGCCTTTGTCACGGTCTCCGCCGCAGCCGAAGACGCACCACAGCTTGCCGCTGCAGTGCAGGCGCGCGGCCTGCAGTGCTTTTTCCAGCGCGTCAGGGGTATGGGCATAATCCACCACCACCGCCGGTTTACCGGGCGCGCTGAACACTTCCATACGGCCGCATACCGGCTGTAAACGCGCCGCAGTTTTCAGCAGATCGGCCAGCGGATAGCCCAGCGCCAGCAGCGTGGCCAGCGCCAACAGGAGGTTGCTAACGTTAAAGGCGCCCATCAGGCGGCTTTCGATTTCACCGTTGCCCCAGCTGGAGTCAAACTGGATGGTGGCGCCGCTGTCGTGATAGTTGACCGCGGTGGCCTTCAGCCAGCGGCCGTGGCAGTTCGGATTGATATGATCTTCCATCGACACCGCCACCGCGTCCGGCAGCTTCGCCAGCCAGCGACGACCGACTTCATCGTCAGCGTTGACGATGGCCTGGCCGCAATGGTGGGTGGAGTACAGCAGCCATTTCGCCGCTTCGTAGTGCGCCATGTCGCCATGGTAGTCGAGGTGGTCGCGGCTCAGGTTGGTAAATACCGAGGCAGCAAACTGCAGGGCCGCCACGCGGTGCTGCACCAGCCCGTGGGAAGAGACTTCCATCGCGCCGAAGGTTGCCCCCTGCTCGACCAGACCGGAAAGCACGTGCTGAACATCGACCGCAGAACCGGTGGTGTTTTCGCTCGGCACCACTTTATCCAGCAGGCCGTTGCCGACGGTCCCCATCACCGCGCTGGTTTCGCCGAGCAGTTTCGCCCATTGCGCCAGAAGCTGGGTGGTGGTGGTTTTGCCGTTGGTACCGGTCACGCCCACCAGACGCAGCTGCTGCGACGGCTGATGATAAAAACGCCCGGCCAGCGCCGATAAGCGTTCGTTAAGCTGGCTCAGGTAAATAACCGGCACGCCGTGCATTTCACGGATCTCACCGTCTTTAGCTTCGCCCTGGGCTTCAGCAATAATGGCAGCCACACCTTGCGCTATCGCCTGCGGGATATAACGACGCCCGTCCGCCTGATGACCCTGTACCGCGATAAAGAGATCGCCGGAAGCAGCCACCCGGCTGTCCAGCGTCATCTCTCGCAGAATGCGCTCCGGTGCGTTTGGCACCCATGGAGCGAGAAGGTCGCGCAAATTACGATCTGCCACCTGTTCCCTCGCCTTGATTAATTACAAATTCACTTTTTTCGCCCGTTGCCAGCGCATCCGGCTCGATGTTCATGGTGCGCAATACGCCGCCCATGATGGCACCGAACACCGGCGCGGAAACGGCGCCACCGTAGTATTTACCTGCCTGCGGGTCGTTGATCACCACCACCAGCGCAAAGCGCGGATGGCTGGCGGGCGCAACGCCTGCGGTGTAAGCAATATATTTGTTGATGTAGCGGCCATCCGGCCCCACTTTTTTCGCCGTACCGGTTTTAATCGCGATGCGATAGCCTTTGATCGCCGCTTTCACGCCGCCGCCGCCAGGCAGCGCCACGCTTTCCATCATATGAACGACGGTACGAACGAGTGATTCCGGGAAGACACGTTCGCCCGGAACCGGTGGATCAACTTTGGTAATCGACAGCGGGCGATAGATGCCGTAGCTGCCAATCGTTGCGTAGACTCGCGCTAACTGTAACGGGGTTACCATTAGCCCGTAGCCGAAAGAAAAGGTGGCCCTCTCTATGTCAGACCACCGTTGTTTTTGAGGATATAAGCCACTGCGTTCTCCGACCAACCCCAAATTGGTCGCCTTTCCAAGCCCAAAACGTGAGTAAGTATCTACTAACGCTGAGGACGGCATCGCTAACGCCAGCTTAGAAACACCGACGTTACTCGACTTCTGTAGTACCCCGGTCAGGGTCAATTCGCTGTAGCGCGCCACGTCTTTAATTTCGTGGCCGTTAATTCGATAAGGCACGGTATTGAGCACGGTATTTTCGTTGACGATACCGCGCTGCAGCGCCGTCATCACCACCATCGGCTTCACCGTCGAACCCGGTTCGAACACGTCGGTGATGGCGCGGTTACGCATGGTGTCTTTCGCCGTGCCGGCAAAGTTGTTTGGGTTGTAGGACGGGCTGTTGGCCATCGCCAGCACTTCGCCGGTGTTCACGTCCACTAACACCGCGCTGCCGGACTCGGCTTTGTTAAAGGCCACGGCGTTGTTCAGCTCACGATAGACCAGCGCCTGCAGACGCTCGTCGATACTCAGCGCCAGGTTGTGCGCCGCCTGGCTGTCGGTGGAAGAGATGTCTTCAATTACCCGGCCATAGCGGTCTTTACGCACGATACGCTCGCCCGGCTGGCCGGTGAGCCATTTATCAAAGCTTTTTTCGACCCCTTCAATCCCCTGGCTGTCGACGTTGGTAAAACCGATGAGGTGAGCGGTCACTTCCCCGGAAGGGTAGTAACGACGGGATTCTTCACGCAGATGAATGCCCGGCAGCTTCAGTTTTTTGATGTAGTCGGCCATGTCAGGGTTAACCTGACGCGCCAGATAGATGAAACGCATCCGCGGATTGGTATTGATGCGCGTCGCCAGCTGATCCAGCGGCATATTGAGGGCATCCGCCAGCGCCTTCCAGCGCGTATCCAGGGTTACCCCGCCGGCATCATGAAGTTCTTTTGGATCGGCCCAGATAGCCTTCACCGGCACGCTGACCGCAAGCGGACGACCGGAGCGGTCGGTAATCATCCCGCGCGCGGTGGATACTTCCTGTACGCGCAGAGAACGCATATCGCCCTGGCGCACCAGCATGTCCGGGCTGACTACCTGTAGCCAGGCAACCCGCCCCAGCAGAAAAGCCAGCGCCAGTAGAATACAGCCGCACAGCAACGCAAAACGCCAACTGATAAAGTTGGCCTGTTCTTCCTGACGTTTTGCTTTAGGCGTTTTTGGCGCTGCTTTCATCCGTCGCAATAATCCTTATTTCTGTACAACGATATTTTCTTGGGATGGATCGACGTGCTGCATCTGCAACTTCTCGGTCGCGATCCGCTCAACCCGACTGTGATCGCCGAGCGCGTTCTCTTCGAGGATCAGGTTGCGCCATTCAATGTCCAGGGCGTCGCGTTCCAGAACCAGTTGTTCACGCTGCGCGGTCAGCAGGCGCGTGTGGTGCGCGGTGGTGACCACGGTAATCGCCGTAATAATGATGCAAATGAACAGGCAGAGTGGCAGTTTCCCAAACCGCAGAAGGTCGTCCCCGATCACGCCAGGCAAAGCATGGCGCTCGTTGCTTCCAATCGACCCTTTAACCTTGCTTAAGGCCTCTGTCACTCTGCCGATCATGCGTTCGTCCTCTCTGCAATACGCAGCACTGAACTACGGGCGCGTGGATTCTCTGCCACCTCTTCTTCGCCCGGCATCAACTTGCCTAGTGCTCGTAACTCACGGCCGCCCAGTTTTTTGAGCTGCGATTCGGTCATCGGTATTCCCGCCGGAACCTGCGGACCGCGGCTTTGCTCGCGCATAAAGCGCTTTACAATGCGATCTTCCAGCGAATGAAAACTAATGATCGACAGCCGCCCGCCTGGGGCCAGCACGCTGAGCGAGCTTTTTAGCGCCTGCTCTATCTCCTCCAGTTCACTGTTTACCCAAATGCGCACCGCCTGGAAGGTACGGGTCGCGGGATGTTTGTGCTTATCTTTTACCGGCATAGCCGCGGCGATGACCTCCGCCAGCTCTTTGGTGCGAGTCATCGGTGCAATGCGATTACGTTCGACGATCGCGCGGGCGATCCGTTTGCCGAAACGCTCTTCGCCGAAGGTTTTAATCACCCAGGCGATATCCGCTTCTTCAGCGGTCTGCAACCATTCGGCCGCAGACTGACCGCGCGTCGGATCCATGCGCATATCCAGCGGTCCGTCGCGCATAAAGGAAAAACCGCGTTCCGCATCGTCAAGCTGTGGGGAAGAGACGCCGAGATCGAGCAGAATGCCGTCGATCTTACCGGTAAGATTGCGCTCGCCGACATAATCAGCAAGCTGTGAAAATGGACCATGTACGATGGAAAAGCGGGGATCATCGATGGTTTGCGCGACGGCAATCGCCTGTGGATCGCGATCGATTGCCAGCAAGCGTCCTTCCGCTCCCAGCCGGGAGAGGATCAGGCGCGAGTGACCGCCGCGACCAAAGGTACCATCAATATAGATACCGTCTGGACGAATATTGAGGCCGTTGACGGCTTCATCCAGAAGTACCGTAGTGTGTTTAAAATTTTCCATCATTTTTATAAAGACAAATCCTGCAGGCGCTCCGACAGTTCACCGGTCGCGGACTGCTCAGCGTCGATATCTTCCTTGACCCGTTGATACCAGGTCGTTTCGTCCCACAGTTCAAATTTATTAAACTGCCCGACCAGCATCACTTCTTTTGTCAGCCCGGCATGCTGCCGTAACACCGGCGCAATCAGCAAGCGACCAGCATTATCCATCTGACATTCGCTGGCATGACCCAGAAGCAAACGCTGTACGCGCCGCTCAACGGGATTCATGCTCGATAAACGCGACAATTTCTGCTCGATGACTTCCCATTCAGGCAATGGATAAAGCAGCAGGCACGGGTGATGAATGTCAATGGTGCATACCAATTGACCGGCAGCGTCCTCGATCAGCCCATCGCGATAGCGCGTTGGCACGGCCAGGCGGCCTTTGCTGTCGAGATTGACTAACGTTGCTCCACGGAACATGCCAGCCTCACCCCTTTTCGCCACTTTATCCCACAAATTCCCACCAGAAGGAGTTTACGGAGCGGAGGAAAAGCTTGTCAAGCCAGCACGAATGCCAACGGAGCTCAAAAACCCATTATTTACAGCCGACATTAGCCCTGATGAAAAAATCATCAACAGGCGAGGCAAATTAACGTTATGAATACGTGTAAGAAAATAACCAACAAACTCGTAACAGTTATAAACAACAAAATATCTTCGGCGGGAAAATATAAAGTGTCAGTTTGCGACGCGAGCGGCATTTTAGGCCATTATGCCGGCCGTTAACAGTACCTGTTGCTGCCTGAGGGGTGGACCAGGCGCGGGATAAGGCAGGGGAGAACGGTGGTGGCGAACAAAATGGGTGTTAATTCAGCAATTAACCTGGTGAATGTAACAAAATAATACAATTAAAGCCTGCACAATCATTTTTTGTGTCCTGTTTTGAGTCACAAAACGATTGCCAGGGAATAAAATAAAATAACGCGTAAAGAAGTTTAGGGATTTGTCTGAAATATATTCAGTTTTGCATTCTGGACGTCAGTTGCCTGATTTATCGCCAGCGGCCTGCTCTCTGGCAGGCCTGCCAGGAATAATCCTGGATGCTGACGATATTGCGCCCTTAACGGCGATTCAGGCTGCCGCGGCGATAAAGATTACGACGAATACGGCTGAGGCCCGGCTTCGGCTTGCGCGGTTCATCGAGGCTAGCGAGGACGATCTCGAGCACCCGCTCAGCAACATCGCGATGGCGCTGGGCCACGGCCAGTACCGGACACTGCAGGAAATCGAGCAGCTCATTATCGCCGAAGGTGGCGATCGCCAGCTCGGAAGGCAGTTTACCCTCACGGCGCAGCGTCACATCCATGACGCCCTGCAGCAGCGGGAAAGAGGTGGTAAACAGCGCCTGCGGCATCGGATGGGTTTCAAGCCATTTTTCAAACAGCTGGGCCGCCGCTTCTCGCTCATAGCTGTTGGCATAGAGATAATGCACCTCACGCGGATCGTCCTGCCAGGCTTTACGGAAGCCTTGCTCGCGCAGGAAGCTCACCGACAGTTCCGGCAGCGCGCCAAGATAAAGCACCGTTTCGCCTGGAAAAGTCCGCAGCTCGGCGGCGAGCATCTCGGCGTCATCCTGATCAGCGCCGACGACGCTGGTGAAGTGCTCGCGATCAAGGGCGCGGTCGAGGGCGACAATCGGAAACGGATCGTTAGCCCAGCGCTGGTAGAAAGGGTGCTCCGGCGGCAGCGAGGTGGAAACAATGATGGCGTCCACCTGGCGCTGTAGCAGATGCTCGATACAGCGCATTTCGTTATCGGGCTGATCCTCCGAGCAGGCAATCAGCAGCTGATAGCCGCGCTGGCGCGCCTGCCGCTCCAGATAATTTGCAATGCGGGTATAGCTGGTGTTTTCCAGATCCGGGATCACCAGACCGATAGAGCGTGTGCGTCCTGCACGCAGGCCAGCAGCGACCGCATTCGGATGATAGTTGTGCTCTCGCACGACAGCCATCACCTTTTCGACCGTCTTGTCGCTTACGCGGTACTGCTTCGCTTTGCCATTAATCACATAGCTCGCGGTGGTTCTTGAAACACCGGCCAGCCGGGCGATTTCATCCAGTTTCACAATTGCCCCTTGGGTAAGAAGTGCCAAACATAACCATTATTCAGGTATGGAACCCTTTTTATAACATCTAAGCGCAGAATAGTTAGCGCAGCAACCGCTTTCGCTTACAGTTCCTACTGATTTCGCAAAAAAAAAGCCCGACAGTCGCTGCCGGGCTATTTTTGCATCAGTTCCCGATCCTCAGCGCATGATTTTATCACCGCGAGACAGGCCGACCACGCCGGAGCGAGCCACTTCCACGATCCGAGCGACATCGCGCAGGGAGGCCAGGAAAGCGTCGAGCTTATCGCTGGTGCCGGCGAGTTGAACGGTATAGATAGAAGGCGTCACGTCGATAATCTGTCCACGAAAGATTTCGGTGTTGCGCTTCACTTCTTCACGGCCGTAACCGCTGGCCTGGACCTTCACCAGCATGATTTCGCGTTCGACATGAGCCCCCTGCCCCAGCTCGCTGACCCGCAGGACATCCACCAGCTTGTGCAGCTGCTTTTCAATCTGCTCGATCGCTTTTTCATCGCCCACGGTCTGGATGGTCATCCTGGAGAGGGTCGGATCGTCCGTCGGGGCGACAGTCAGGCTTTCTATATTATAGCCGCGCTGGGAAAAGAGGCCGATAACGCGGGACAATGCGCCCGATTCGTTTTCCAGTAATACCGATAATATCCGGCGCATAATCAGGTCCTCTCCGTTTTGCTCAACCACATTTCATCCATGCCGCCGCCGCGGATCTGCATGGGGTACACATGCTCACTGCCGTCGACGGTGACATCGACAAACACCAGCCGGCGCTGTCGCACCTGCTCCAGGGCTTCTGCAAGCTTCGTCTCCAGCTCCTGCGGCTCGCTGATGCGGATCCCAACGTGGCCGTAGGCTTCCGCCAGACGAACGAAGTCCGGCAGCGACTCCATATAGGACTGCGAGTGGCGCCCGGAATAGAGCATATCCTGCCACTGCTTCACCATCCCCAGATAGCGGTTGTTGAGGTTAAGCACCAGGACCGGCAGCTCATACTGCAGCGCAGTAGAGAGTTCCTGAATGTTCATCTGGATACTGCCGTCACCGGTCACGCAGACGACCATTTCGTCCGGCAGAGCCATTTTGACCCCCAGCGCAGCCGGTAGGCCAAAGCCCATGGTGCCGAGGCCACCGGAGTTAATCCAGCGCCGCGGCTTGTCGAAGGGGTAATAGAGGGCGGCGAACATCTGGTGCTGACCCACATCGGAAGTGACATAGGCATCGCCCTGAGTCAGGCGCCAGATAGTTTCTATCACCGCCTGCGGTTTGATCTTGTCGCTCTGGTCGTCGTAGCGCAGGCAATGGCGGGCGCGCCACTGCTCAATCTGCTGCCACCAGTCGCGAATGTCGTCCAGCGGCTGCTGCGCCTCTTCCTGCTCCAGCAGCTCCAGCATCTGTTCCAGCACCAGCCGGGCATCGCCGACGATCGGCACATCTGCCGGCACGGTTTTCGAGATTGAGGTCGGATCGATATCAATATGCAGCACAGTCGCGTTCGGACAGTATTTGGCCAGGTTATTGGTGGTCCGATCGTCAAAGCGAACGCCGACGGCAAAAATCACGTCTGAATGGTGCATGGTCATGTTGGCTTCATAGGTGCCGTGCATGCCCAGCATCCCCAACGCCTGCGAGTGCGTCGCCGGGAAAGCGCCCAGCCCCATCAGGGAGGAGGCCACCGGCAGCTTCAGCTTTTCCACCAGTTCGCGCAGCTGTGGTTCGCATTGCGCATTGATCGCCCCGCCGCCGACGTAGACGACCGGCTTGCTCGCCGCCACCAGGGTCTGCAGGGCGCGTTTAATCTGGCCTTTATGGCCGCTGGTCGTCGGGTTATACGAGCGCATGCTGACCGCGTCTGGCCAGACGTACGGCAGTTTCTTCGCCGGATTGAGTATATCCTTCGGCAGATCGACCACCACCGGCCCGGGGCGACCGCTGGCCGCTAACCAGAAGGCTTTCTTCAGCACGCCGGGAATATCTTCGGTCTGCTTCACCAGGAAACTGTGCTTCACCACCGGGCGGGAAATCCCCACCATGTCGCACTCCTGGAAGGCATCGTAGCCGATAAGCGATGTCGCCACTTGCCCTGAGAGGATCACCAGCGGGATAGAGTCCATATAGGCCGTCGCGATACCGGTGATGGCGTTCGTCGCCCCAGGCCCTGAGGTCACCAGCACCACACCGACCTCCCCGGTCGCTCGCGCCAGACCATCCGCCATATGCACCGCCGCCTGCTCGTGGCGAACCAGCACATGATCGATACCGCCAAGGGTATGTAACGCATCATAGATATCGAGGACTGCGCCTCCGGGATAGCCGAATACTTGCTTGACGCCCTGATCGACAAGCGATTGGACGACCATCTCGGCTCCTGACAACATCTCCATGGTTTGCCTCCAGGCTTATTGTTTTACGACAGCGGAACTCAATTTCCGCGCGCTCGCACGATGCGAAGGGGTACCCCTCCGCACTGAGGTGAATGGACTGCATGCCACTACCATAACTGCTCGCCAGCAGGCAGGCAATTCGCCACGACAGGGGCTTTCTAAGTGGAATAAGAAGAAAAACAAGCGGAGAGAGGAAAATATGGTGGAATGCTTCAGAGATAAGAAAAGAGAATAGTAAATACTCGGAGAAAAGGCGCGATAGCAGGAATTGATCCATTTTTTGTTAACGGGCGGAGAGCAACTGAAAGGGTAAACAGCATAAAATTCTGCATTCTTGTAATTCAATCATATAAAAAAAGGAGCCGAAGCCCCTTTCATGATCATTGCCATCGGCTCAGCGCTGACAAATATCCACCAGCAGCTCTTCCATCCACTGATGGCCTTTATCGCGACCCGCCGCTTCGTGCCAGGAGAGATAGCAGGTCCGGCTATTCACCTTCAGCGGCAGAGGTAATATTTGCAGCGCTAACTTATCGGCAAACTCATTTGCCAACCAGCGCGGCGCAATGGCCACCATCTGTGTTTGTGACACCACGTTTAATACGCTGACCATCGCATTACCTTGATATGCGATGCGCGCTTGTTTATCGGCCGTGTCATACCACGGCAGACTGAATGAGGCATACCGATCGAGAGCCACCGCGGCATGCTCCTCGCGATAAATATCAGCCTCCATCACCGGTCCGGAGATACGCGGATGGTTGCGACTGGCCACCAGAACCATTTCATCTTTGAATAGCGGCACACAGGCAAACTCAGGGCGACGGAACTCTTCATAACCGATCACAAATTCCGTTTCCTGATAACGTAGCTGATGTTCCGTATTTTGATTAAGCGCTGATTTAAAGACTAAATGAATATTGGGCGCGATTTCAGCGACTTTATTAAATATCACCGACGTCAGGATGTTATCCAGCGGGCTACAGACGCACAGATTGAAAACACGCTCACTGCTCAGTGGTTCAAAACCGGAGCCTGGCAATTCGTTTTGCACCAGCTGCAGCGCCTGGCGCACTGAGCCAAAGAGCTGATAGGCCCGCGCCGTCGGCTGAATACCGCGGCCATAGCGCACAAACAGTTCATCATTAAACATCACTTTCAGACGTGAAACCGCGTTGCTCACCGCCGGTTGAGACATGCCTAGCGTATGGGCGGCACGGGTAATATTCTGTTCCTGCATAACCGCATCAAAAACGGTAAGCAGATTGAGATCAACCATCCGTAGTTGAGGTTTTACGACTTCCTGTCCGGGGGCTGATTTATATTCTGGACTTTCAATTAACATATCTAGTTCCGCCGTCACGATGAATTCCCTTTACTAAACCGCTATGATTAGCGGCGAAAATATCATTTATCATGCTAATGACATTTGCAAAATAGCAAAGGTGTATTTTAGGAATATATCAAGGCTATGAGTGGCAGTGTAAATCCGGTACCGCCGGAATAGGTGAACTGCTCAAACCATACTAGTTACTTAATGATGATGAGTTTAACCATAATTCAGAAAAATAAAAACAACACCAATGATTAACTG
The DNA here is from genome assembly GCF_050378715.1 of Klebsiella sp. 2-CIP_Kleb. NCBI lineage: Bacteria > Pseudomonadati > Pseudomonadota > Gammaproteobacteria > Enterobacterales > Enterobacteriaceae > Klebsiella > Klebsiella sp. 2-CIP_Kleb. Next base: position 215,723 of record NZ_JBNRLG010000005.1, on the reverse strand, counting down.
TAACTTAAGCAATAATAAAGCATTTTATTTTCCACCCCATAAAATTAACAACCATTTATCATTGAAAAAAGAGCCGTTAAGGGGTGGAGATATTCACACGAAAAATAAATATAATCTTTTCATTTAGATAGCGATTTTTTGCCGCCTCGCTCGCGGTGCATCGTGAGCGAAGCCTTTAATGCAAAGTACATTGTCAAATGAAACATATCCCAGTGCGCTCCCGCAGGGCCAAAAAAGGATCTTCGGCAAAAAAGGGCAAACATCAGCACAATTAGCTAATTCACGCCGTGGACCAAAAACGCTTTTTCCATGCCAGGGGTTGACTTTGAAACGGCTATCCAGTAACTCTAAAAGCATAACGATTTCATCTGGAGTTTGACGCAATGATTCGCACCACTCGCATCACCAGCCTACTACTACTAAACGCATGCCATTTGCGCGGTAGGCTGTTGGGCGACGTTCAGCGTTAAGTCATCTTCCAGCAAGACTATAAAACCCGCGCCTTGGCGCGGGTTTTTTTATGCTCGTCAACAAGGCGCCAGGACACAGACTAAGGATCCAAACCATGAGCCAGCAAGTCATTATTTTCGATACGACCTTACGTGATGGCGAACAAGCGTTACAGGCAAGCCTGAGTGTCAAAGAGAAGCTGCAGATCGCTCTGGCCCTCGAGCGCATGGGTGTTGACGTGATGGAAGTCGGTTTCCCGGTTTCTTCTCCGGGCGATTTTGAATCCGTGCAGACCATCGCGCGCACCATCAAAAACAGCCGCGTATGCGCTCTGGCGCGTTGCGTTGAGAAAGATATCGACGTGGCGGCGGAATCCTTAAAGGTGGCCGAAGCGTTCCGTATCCACACCTTCATCGCCACCTCGCCGATGCATATCGCCACCAAACTGCGCAGCACCCTGGATGAAGTCATTGAGCGAGCGGTTTATATGGTGAAGCGGGCGCGCAATTACACTAACGATGTCGAATTCTCCTGTGAAGACGCCGGCCGTACGCCAATAGCTGACCTGGCTCGCGTCGTGGAAGCAGCGATTAACGCTGGCGCCACCACCATAAATATTCCGGATACCGTCGGCTACACCATGCCGTTCGAGTACGCCAACATTATCAGCGGCCTGTATGAGCGCGTACCGAATATCGACAAAGCCATTATCTCCGTTCACACCCATGATGACCTGGGCATTGCCGTCGGCAACGCCCTCGCCGCAGTCCACGCCGGAGCTCGCCAGGTAGAAGGCGCGATGAACGGTATCGGCGAGCGCGCCGGCAACTGCGCGCTGGAAGAGGTCATCATGGCGATTAAAGTGCGCAAAGACATCATGAACGTGCACACCAATATCAACCACCATGAAATCTGGCGCACCAGCCAGACCGTCAGCCAGATCTGCAACATGCCGATCCCGGCGAACAAAGCCATCGTCGGCACCGGCGCCTTCGCCCACTCCTCCGGTATCCACCAGGACGGCGTGCTGAAGAACCGCGAAAACTACGAGATCATGACCCCGGAATCCATCGGTCTGAACCAGGTGCAGTTGAACCTGACCTCCCGTTCCGGCCGCGCGGCGGTGAAACACCGGATGGAAGAGATGGGCTACCAGGAGAGCGATTACAACCTGGATCATCTGTATGACGCGTTCCTGAAGCTGGCGGACAAAAAAGGACAGGTCTTCGATTACGATCTGGAAGCGCTGGCCTTTATCAACAAGCAGCAGGAAGAGCCAGAGCATTTCCGCCTGGATTACTTCAACGTTCAGTCCGGCTCCAGCGATATCGCCACCGCCTCGATCAAACTGGTCTGCGGGGATGAGATCAAAACTGAAGCCGCCAACGGCAACGGTCCGGTCGATGCTATCTACCAGGCGATTAACCGCGTCACCAATTACAACATTGAATTAGTGAAATATGGCTTAAGCGCGAAAGGCCACGGCAAAGACGCCCTGGGCCAGGTGGATATCGTCGTTGACTACAACGGCCGCCGTTTCCACGGCGTTGGTCTGGCAACGGATATCGTAGAGTCGTCAGCCAAAGCGATGGTTCATGTGCTGAACAACATCTGGCGCGCCGCCGAAGTCGAAAAAGAATTGCAACGCAAAGCTCAGAATAAAGAGAACAATAAGGAAACCGTGTAATGTCGAAGAATTACCATATTGCCGTTTTGCCGGGTGATGGCATTGGCCCGGAAGTGATGAACCAGGCGATGAAAGTACTGGAAGCCGTGCGCCAACGTTTTGCCATGCACATTACCACCAGCCAGTACGACGTCGGCGGCGCGGCCATCGACCGCCATGGAACTCCCCTGCCGCAGGCGACGGTCGCCGGATGCGAGCAGGCGGACGCGATCCTGTTCGGCTCCGTTGGCGGCCCGAAGTGGGAACACCTGCCGCCCGCAGAACAGCCAGAGCGCGGCGCCCTGCTGCCGCTGCGTAAACACTTCAAACTGTTCAGCAACCTGCGCCCGGCCAAACTGTATCAGGGGCTGGAAGAGTTCTGCCCGCTGCGCGCCGACATCGCCGCCAACGGCTTCGACATTCTCTGCGTTCGCGAACTGACCGGCGGCATCTACTTCGGCCAGCCGAAAGGCCGCGAAGGCAGCGGTCAGCATGAGAAAGCTTTTGATACCGAGGTGTATCACCGCTTTGAAATCGAACGTATCGCGCGCATCGCTTTTGAATCTGCCCGTAAACGTCGTCACAAAGTGACCTCCATCGATAAAGCCAACGTTCTGCAGTCCTCTATTCTGTGGCGCGAAATCGTCAGTGAGATCGGCAAAGAGTATCCGGACGTTGAGCTGGCGCATATGTATATCGATAACGCCACCATGCAGCTGATTAAAGATCCGTCTCAGTTCGACGTGCTGCTGTGCTCCAACCTGTTCGGCGACATCCTCTCCGACGAGTGCGCAATGATCACCGGCTCGATGGGTATGCTGCCGTCCGCCAGCCTTAACGAACAAGGTTTCGGCCTGTACGAGCCTGCAGGCGGCTCGGCGCCGGATATCGCTGGCAAAAATATCGCTAACCCGATTGCGCAGATCCTCTCCCTGGCGCTGCTGCTGCGCTATAGCCTTGACGCTAACGAGGCGGCGAGCGCAATTGAAAGCGCGATTAACCGCGCTCTGGAGGAAGGGGTTCGTACCGGCGACTTAGCGCGCGGCACGGCGGCGGTCAGCACTGATGAAATGGGCGATATCATTGCCCGCTATGTCGCAGAAGGGGTGTAATCATGGCGAAGACGTTATACGAAAAATTGTTTGATGCGCACGTGGTGTATGAGGCGCAAAACGAAACCCCGCTGTTGTATATCGACCGCCATCTGGTGCATGAAGTTACCTCCCCGCAGGCCTTTGACGGCCTGCGCGCCCACGGCCGCCAGGTGCGCCAGCCGGGTAAAACCTTCGCCACCATGGATCACAACGTCTCGACGCAGACCAAAGACATTAACGCGTCCGGCGAGATGGCCCGCATTCAGATGCAGGAGCTGATTAAGAACTGTAAAGAGTTCGGCGTTGAGCTGTACGACCTGAATCACCCGTACCAGGGCATCGTTCACGTAATGGGCCCGGAACAAGGGGTGACCTTGCCGGGGATGACCATTGTATGCGGCGACTCCCATACCGCCACCCACGGCGCGTTCGGCGCGCTGGCCTTCGGCATCGGCACTTCCGAAGTGGAACATGTGCTGGCGACCCAGACCCTGAAACAGGGTCGTGCGAAAACCATGAAAATCGAAGTGCAAGGCAAAGCGGCGCCGGGCATCACCGCCAAAGATATCGTGTTGGCGATCATTGGTAAAACCGGCAGCGCCGGCGGCACCGGCCACGTGGTGGAATTCTGCGGCGAAGCGATCCGCGATCTGAGCATGGAAGGCCGCATGACCCTGTGCAACATGGCGATCGAGATGGGCGCCAAAGCGGGCCTGGTCGCGCCGGATGAAACCACCTTCAATTACGTACGCGGCCGTCTGCACGCGCCGAAAGGCAAAGATTTTGACGATGCGGTGGCGTACTGGAAAACCCTGAAAACCGACGACGGCGCCACATTTGACACCGTGGTGACGCTGCAGGCGGCGGAAATTGCTCCGCAGGTGACCTGGGGCACCAACCCAGGCCAGGTGATTTCGGTCACCGATAATATCCCTGATCCTGCGTCATTCAGCGACCCGGTGGAACGCGCCAGCGCTGAGAAAGCGCTGGCCTATATGGGACTGAAATCCGGCATCCCGCTGACGGAAGTGGCTATCGATAAAGTGTTCATCGGCTCCTGTACCAACTCGCGTATCGAAGATTTGCGCGCCGCGGCGGAAATCGCCAAAGGGCGTAAAGTGGCGCCGGGCGTCCAGGCGTTGGTGGTACCGGGTTCCGGTCCGGTGAAAGCGCAAGCGGAAGCGGAAGGCCTGGATAAGATCTTTATCGAAGCCGGCTTTGAGTGGCGCTTACCGGGCTGCTCGATGTGTCTGGCGATGAACAACGACCGCCTGAACCCGGGCGAGCGCTGCGCCTCCACCAGCAACCGTAATTTTGAAGGCCGTCAGGGCCGCGGCGGACGCACGCACCTGGTGAGCCCGGCAATGGCCGCGGCGGCGGCTGTGACCGGCCATTTCGCCGATATCCGTAATCTGAAGTAAGGAGACCATCATGGCAGAGAAATTTACTCAACATACCGGCCTGGTGGTTCCGCTGGATGCTGCAAACGTCGATACCGACGCGATCATTCCCAAGCAGTTTCTGCAGAAAGTGACCCGCACCGGCTTTGGCGCGCACCTGTTCAACGACTGGCGCTTCCTCGATGATAAAGGTCAACAGCCGAACCCGGAGTTCGTGCTGAACTTTCCTGAGTACAAAGGCGCCTCTATCCTGCTGGCGCGGGAAAACTTCGGCTGCGGCTCCTCCCGCGAGCATGCGCCGTGGGCGCTGACCGATTACGGTTTTAAAGTCGTTATCGCCCCAAGCTTTGCCGATATTTTCTACGGCAACAGCTTCAACAACCAGCTGCTGCCGGTGACGCTGAGCGATGAGCAGGTCGACGAGCTGTTCAGACTGGTGCAGGCCAACCCGGGCATTACGTTTGAAGTGGACCTGGAAGCGCAGGTGGTGAAAGCGGGGGATAAAACCTACAGCTTTAAGATCGACGATTTCCGTCGCCACTGCATGCTTAATGGCCTGGATAGCATCGGCCTGACGCTGCAACATGAAGCGGCGATTTCCGACTATGAGCACAAGCTGCCGGCGTTTATGAATTAAGCTTCGCGCCCGGTCATTTGACCGGGCTTTTTAATTTATTGCGGCAGAAAATTGAGATCTCACGCACAAAAAACAATATTAATTCTTCGAACGTCAGCCCATGACGTTGGCCTGCCCCACGCGATAAAGACGAATGATTTCGCTTTCTTCCCCCTGACCTGCGCGGTTTATGTATTAACCCTTCACTGCAAGTAAAAATAAGGTATGAGTGTTTAATATAAAAATATAACAATGTGAAAGAAGCGTTAATCTCATAGAGAACCCCTATAGCTCACAGCAAAAAAAAACATTATTTTTCAATTTTTCCCCTCGCTATCTTTTTCCACAGAGAAATATTAACTAAGGACACGCCCGGGCCCCCGCATAGCGGCCTCCCGGCCTCCTGTGGAGAGAAGAGATGAGCCACTATCCGCACCTTTTCAGTCCGTTGACCATCAACGGCATGACGCTAAAAAACCGCATTATTATGCCCCCGATGGGCACCAATATGGCTACGCTCAATGGCGAGGTCTCGCAGGAACAGCTGGAATACTACGAACTACGGACCAAAGGCGGCACCGGTCTTATCACCATCGAAAACATCTGTATTGATTTCCCTTTCGCTTCCAACGGCACCACCCAACTGCGGATCGATAACGATCAATATATCCCGCGGCTGTTTAAATTAACCGAGACCCTGCATAAACACGGCGCCTGCGTATCCATTCAGTTAAATCACGCTGGCGCTTCCGCTTATGCCTACCGCCTCGAGGGTCAGACACCGCTCTCCTCCTCGACGACGCCCTCGAAAAAGCACGGTAATATTCCGCGGCCAATGACCCATGAGGAAATTTATCACGCGGTGGAAAAATTCGGGGACGCCGCAGAGCGCGTTCGTCGCGCGGGTTTTGACTGCGTCGAAATTCATGCCGGCCACTCCTATTTAATTAGCCAGTTTTTATCGCCGTTATTTAACAAACGCACCGATGAATTTGGCGGCAGCGTCGAAAACCGCACTCGAATATTAGGTCTGATTGTCGATAAAGTTCGCGCCTGCGTCGGGCCACGTTTTCCGGTCAGCCTGCGCATCAGCGCCGACGACTTCCTCAAAGGCGGCAATACCCTCGAAGATTCCTTGCGCATCCTTGAGCTCTGTCAGGAGAAGGTCGATATCATCAACGTCTCGGCGGCGCAGAACGACAACCTGAATCTGCAAATCGACCAGATGTCGCTGGAGGATGGCTGGAAGCGTTACCTCTCCCGCGCGGTGCGCGATAAATTCCATAAGCCCACGGTCATCGCCGGCAATATCCGTACCCCGCAGGTGGCCGAGGATATCCTCGCCAGCGGCGATGCCGATCTCATTGCCATTGGTCGCGGTCTGATTGCCGAGCCGGAGTGGGTCCAGAAGGTGCAAAGCGGTAAAGAGCGCGTGATGCGCAAATGCATCTCCTGCAACATCGGCTGCGCCGACCATCGCATCGCCCGCTCGCGTCCGCTGCGCTGTTCAATTAACCCGGACATCATTCACGGCGATGCCTACAAAACGCGGCGCGTTAATCGCGAAACGAACGTGGTCGTCATCGGCGCCGGCACTGCCGGGATGGAGGCCGCCTGCACCGCGGCGGAAGTCGGCTGCCACACCTGGCTGCTGGAGGCGAAAAATCACGTCGGCGGTCTCGCCAGCGATATCGCCCGTCTGCCGGAGAAAAAACGCATCGCGGATTTCCCGCAGTTTATGAAAAACCGCATCGCCGCGCTGGACAACCTGATGCTGCAGGTCGGCAAACGGGCAGACGTGGCCTCGGTTTCCGCCCTGCGTCCACATCTGATCGTCAATGCCACCGGCTCAACCCCCCTGCTGCCGCCCATTGCTGGACTGCGGGAGAATATTGACGCCGCGGAAGGCAAAGTCTTCTCCATTACCGGCATGATCGACAATCTGGCGAAATTTACCCATGTCGAGGGCAAACGCATCGCCGTTGTCGGCGCGGGCGCCGTTGGCCTCGACGTCATCGAATACTTTACCGCTCGCGGCGCGCAGGCGGTCTTAATCGAAATGCAGGACGCCGCCGGTCGCGATCTCGACATCATTACCAAGAATGCCATGTTGACCATGCTCGACGAGCACCAGGTCGAACAGCACATGAATACGCAACTGATGGCGGTGGCTGCCGACCATTTCCAGGTGAAAAATACACAGCACACCTTCGATATCCCCTTCGACTACGGCTTTGTCTGTCTGGGGATGCGCGCCAACCGGACGGGTCTCGACGAGATCGAACGCTGGGCCAATGCCAATAACGTCAAAATCATGAATATCGGCGACAGCGTGATGGCGCGACGCATTATCGACGGCATCCGCGAAGGCCGCAACGTGCTGGACACCCTCGAAGACATGGGTGCGCTGGGCAGCCGCGAAGCACAACGAATTCCCTTTCTAACTTATTGAGGATTTTTGTCATGGCAGAACGTATTACTGGACACACTGAGCTGATTGGTCTGATAGCCACCCCGATTCGCCACAGCATGTCGCCCACCATGCACAACGAGGCTTTCGCCCATCTCGGGCTGGACTACGTCTACCTGGCTTTTGAAGTCGGTAATCAGGAGCTGAAAGACGTTGTCCAGGGCTTCCGGGCTTTGAAGCTGCGCGGCTTTAACGTCTCTATGCCGAACAAAACCGAGATTTGCCAGTATCTCGATAAGCTGTCGCCGGCGGCGCAGCTGGTCGGGGCGGTGAATACCGTGGTCAATGACGACGGCGTCCTGACCGGGCATATCACCGACGGCACCGGCTATATGCGCGCCCTTAGCGAAGCGGGTATCGATATCATTGGCAAGAAGATGACCGTGCTCGGTGCCGGCGGTGCGGCGACCGCACTCTGCGTCCAGGCGGCACTGGATGGCGTGAAGGCGATCTCCATCTTCAACCGTCGCGATAAATTCTTCGCCAACGCCGAAGAAACGGTCGCCAAGATCCGCAACAACACGCGCTGTGAGATCCATCTGTTCGATCTTGACGATCATGACAAACTGCGTGCCGAAATCGATAGCAGCGTGATCCTGACCAATGCCACCGGGGTCGGCATGAAGCCGTTCGAAGGCCAGATGCTGCTGCCGGACGACAGCTTTCTGCGTCCGGATCTGATCGTCTCCGACGTCGTATACAACCCGCGCAAAACCCACCTGCTGGAAGTGGCTGAGAAAAAAGGCTGCCGCACGCTAAACGGCCTCGGGATGATGCTGTGGCAAGGCGCGCGCGCGTTCGAAATCTGGACGGGTAAACAGATGCCGGTTGATTACATCAAAAGCATCCTGTTCTAAGGGGCAAGCGATGAAAAATAAATACATCCCTACCGCGGCAGGGCTGTACCTCAACTACCTGATTCATGGCATGGGGGTGCTGCTGATCACCCTCAACATGGCTCATCTTCAGGAGCAGTGGGGAACAGATAAAGCCGGCGTATCGATCGTTATCTCCTCGTTAGGTATTGGTAAGTTAGCGACCATCGTGACCGGCTTTCTGTCGGATCGCTTTGGTCGTAAGCCCTTTATCTATCTGGGGATCCTCAGCTATCTGATCTTTTTTATCGGCATTCTGCTGACCAAAAATATCTATCTGGCCTATGTCTTCGGCATTATGGCGGGCCTGGCGAACAGCTTCCTCGACTCCGGCACCTATCCGGCGCTGATGGAATCTTTCCCGCACTCCGCCAGCCGGGCCAACGTGCTGATCAAAGCCTTCGTTTCCGCCGGGCAGTTCCTGCTGCCGTTCATTATCAGCTTCCTGATCTGGGCGAATCTATGGTTCGGCTGGTCGTTCGTGATTGCGGCGGCGCTCTTTGTACTGAGCGGGATTTACCTGCTTAAAATGCCATTCCCTGACAGCCAGGCAGCGAAAAAAGAGGAATCTCCTGAACCACAGGCGGAAACGTTCGCCCGTCCGCAGGCCAACAAACTGGATATGATGATCTTCACGCTGTACGGCTATATCGGCATGGCGACGTTCTATCTGGTCAGCCAGTGGCTGGCGCAGTACGGCCAGTTCGTGGTCGGGCTGCCCTATGCCTCGGCGATTAAGCTGCTCAGCATCTATACCGTTGGGTCGTTGGTCTGCGTCTTCGTGACTGCTGCCTTCGTCAAAGAGGTGTTCAGCTCTGCCGTCGCCATGATCATCTATACTGGCCTGTCGATGGTCTCGCTGCTGCTGGTGTGCCTGTTCCCGACGCCGATGATGGTTACCGGCTTCGCCTTTGTCATCGGCTTTGCCGCCGCGGGCGGAGTGCTACAGCTGGGAGCGACGATCATGGCGATGAGCTTCCCGAACGGGAAAGGCAAGGCAACCGGGATCTTCTACACCGCCGGCAGTATCGCCAGCTTCACGATCCCGCTGATCACCGCCAAACTTTCGCAGATCAGTATTGCCAGCATTATGTGGTTTGATTTTGCGATCGCCGTGATCGGCTTTGTGATCGCCCTGTACATCGGCTATCGTCAACTGCAGGCTCGGGCGGCGCAAAAAGTATCACGCACCGCAGTCACCGCCTGAGGTTCAACGCGAATAATAATGGATGCCTACATGACAAATGCAGTTACCGTAAAGAACATCACCTTCCAGGAAGGGGAAACCTTAATTTGTGTACCGCTGATCGGCAAAACGCTGGATGAAATACTGGGTAACGCCCACGGCCTGGTCGACGCCGGCGCCGATATCATCGAATGGCGCGTTGATCACTTTACGCAGGTCAGAGAGATGGCCCAGGTGATGGCCGCGCTGGCGGAAATCCGTGGTGCGCTGAAAGCCCTGCCGTTGCTGTTCACCTTCCGCAGCAAGAAAGAAGGCGGCGAGACCGAGCTCAGCGACGATGCCTACTTCGCGCTCAACCGCGAAGCGGCGCGCAGTGGACTGGTTGATGTCATCGATGTCGAGCTGTTCAATGATGAAGCGCAGATCCGCGCGCTGGTTGACGATGCGCATGCCGCGGGCGTCAAAGTGATCATGAGTAACCATGATTTTCATAAAACCCCCGCCCAGGAAGATATCATCTATCGCCTGCGCCGCATGCAGGATCTGGGTGCCGATCTGCCGAAGATCGCGGTGATGCCGCAATCGCCGCAGGACGTTCTGACCCTGCTCGCCGCCACGCTGACCATGAAAGAGAAGTATGCCACCCGCCCGCTGATCACCATGTCGATGGGAAAATCAGGCGGCGTCAGCCGGGTGACCGGGCGTCTTTTTGGCTCAGCCATGACCTTCGGTACCGTGGGTCAAGCTTCCGCGCCGGGACAGATCGCCATCAATAAGCTGCGTGAAGTGATGGATATTCTCTCCTGATAACCCCTTAGCCCGGAGGACCACTCCGGGCTATTCGCTAACAGATCTTCTGGCTGTCGTGGATGACCACATTTTTAAACGACTGCAGCGCCGGGGAAAGTCCCCGGTCTTTCATGGTCGCCAGATAGATATAGCGCGGAGGGAGGGTGTTTTTAATCTTCAGGATATGGACGTTGTAATGGGAGAGCGCCGAGATCCGCGGCATGATCGCGATCCCGTAGTCAATGCTGACCAGCCCGGCCATCGCGGTATCCTCTTCCACGTAGCAGGCAATCTCCGGCACCAGCTTTTGCTGCATAAATACATTATCGATAAACGGACGTAAGCCGCTATTTTCTGAAAAATAGATATAGGGATAATGAATCGTCTCCACGAGGTCGACTTCATGTTCATACAGGCGGGCCAGCGGATGATCCCTGGCGGTCACCACCACCAGCTCCTGCTGAATAACCGGAATAAAATCGATATCTGGCTCATCGGCAATATAAGAGCAGATCGCCAGATCGACTTTTCCCGCTTTCAGCTCCTGCAACAGCGTCAGCGAGGTCCCTTGAGTAAAAGAAAAAGTCACATTGTGAAACTCAGGTGAAAGAGAATATTTATTAATTAACTGCGGAACAACATATTCGCCCATCGTGTAAATAAAGGCGATACGAATGTTTTCTTTATTTTCAGCGCCGTTTTTTTGCAAAACTGTGCGGCCATTTTCCAGTGAGGCCAGGGCATCTTCGACATACGGCAGAAAACGCTTGCCGTTTTGCGTAATTTTAACGTTCCGTCCCTGTCTGGCGAACAGCGCGACCCCTAACTCCTTCTCCAGCTCTGATATCGCATGGCTTAGCGAAGGCTGAGTGATGCACAGACTGGAGGCCGCTTCGGTATAATGTTCAGTTTCAGACAGACGTTTAAAATAATAAAGTTGCTTTAGGTTCATTATTTTTGCCCGTATAATATAAGAATAAATCCACTGATGCTAATATACCATGCAAGCCACCAATAATGCGCATGAGCGGGTAAATATCGGCGGCATATCAAATATTATTTTCTGAAGCGTATGAATGTGCCACAAAGCGTTGCCATTCATAGATACTACCTATAGTTCCCGGAGATATTTTTGCATATACAAATATATGCAAAAATATTTTAAACTTTAAAGGATCTCGCTATGAGTATGTCAAACTCTCAGGAAGTCCTCACTTCCTCATCAGGGACGAAAAAAAGAAGCCGCGTTCGGATAGTTATTTTACTTCTGTTGTCCGTCGGAACGATGATCAATTATCTCGACCGCACCATCCTCGGTATCGTTGCCCCACAGTTAACCCAGGAAATTCATATCGATCCGGCGATGATGGGCATCATTTTCTCCGCCTTTGCCTGGACCTATGCCCTGGCGCAGATCCCCGGCGGCATGTTTTTAGACCGCTTCGGCAACAAACTGACCTATGCCCTGTCAATTTTCTTCTGGTCGCTGTTTACCCTGCTGCAAAGTTTCACCCTCGGGCTTAAATCTCTGCTGCTTCTGCGCCTGGGACTTGGCGTCAGTGAAGCGCCCTGCTTCCCGGCCAACAGCCGCATCGTCAGCACCTGGTTCCCGCAGCATGAGCGCGCACGTGCGACGGCAACATATACGGTTGGTGAATATATAGGACTGGCGGCCTTCTCACCGCTGTTATTTTTAATCCTCGAACATCACGGCTGGAGAACGCTTTTTTTCCTCACCGGAGGATTAGGTATTTTATTTACTTTGGTGTGGTGGCGTTTTTATCACGAACCCCATGAATCGCGCACGGCTAATCAGGCGGAGCTGGATTATATCGGCGCAAACGGTATTAACAATAAAATCCAGAACGTTCCATTTAACTGGCGTGACGCCAGGCGCCTGCTGGGCTGTCGCCAGATCCTCGGCGCCAGTCTGGGTCAGTTTGCGGGCAACACCACGCTGGTGTTTTTCCTGACGTGGTTTCCCAGCTATCTGGCCAACGAGCGCCATCTTCCCTGGCTGCACGTTGGCTTCTTCGCCACCTGGCCGTTTCTCGCCGCCGCCATCGGCATCCTCTTCGGCGGCTGGATCTCGGACCGACTGCTGAAGCGAACCGGCTCCGTCAATATCAGTCGGAAGTTACCAATAATTTCCGGATTATTACTCTCCAGCTGTATTATTGCGGCGAACTGGGTGAGCGCCAACAGCACCGTTATTATTATTATGTCAGTGGCATTTTTTGGTCAGGGAATGGTTGGTCTGGGCTGGACGTTAATTTCTGATATTGCCCCGGAAAATATGGCAGGCCTGACCGGCGGGATATTTAATTTCTGCGCTAATATGGCGTCGATTATAGCCCCACTGATAATTGGCGTGATTATCTCCGCAACGGGTAACTTCTTTTACGCACTGATCTACGTCGGCCTGACGGCGCTGATCGGCGTGATTGCCTACATTTTTATCATCGGCGACATCAAGCGAATCGAACTGAAGTAAAGACGGCGGCCCCGGCGAATTGCACGCCGGGGCGAAGAGGACGGTCAGATATCTTTCACCTTGCTGGTTAAAAACAGCGTCACCAGCGAAATCGCGGCGATCGTCCAGTAGACGCTGGCGTGGCCATAGCTCTGCGACAGCGCCCCCTGCATCACGCCGGCGAGGATCACGCCAGTGGAAATACTGTTGGTAAACAGGGTGGTCGCCGCCCCCGCGCGTCCCGGCATTAAATCCTGGAACCACAGCATGCCGATCCCGGCGATTATGCCGATAAAAATGGCGTTGAACAGCTGCAGGGCCAGCAGCGCCGTTCGGGCATGAAACAGGATCAGCCCCAGATAAAACAGCACACCGGCCGCCACCGCCGCTACCATCATTTTACGTTTACCAAAGCGCTTCACGTAGTAGCCGGCGAGGATCATCGCCGGAATCTCCAGGCCGGCGGCGGTGCCCATCAGGATCCCGGCCAGACTGTCGGGAAGCCCGAGATCGCTGCTGATCCACAGCGGCATATCAATGATATACATGGTGTTGCAGGTCCACATCAGGGTGGAGGCGATAAACAGCATCCGCACATTCTTGTCCTGCCAGCCGCCGGCCTGCGCCAGCGCCTCCGCCTCTTCCGAGGGCTGTTCCACGCGCGGAACCGAGGGCAGTTTGACCGTAATCAGCGCCAGGCTGATCGCAAAGATGCCCGCCGCAATAGAGAACATGGTGGTAAAGCCATAGTTGAGCGCCAGCATAAAGGCCAGCGGCGGGCCAATCACCCACGCCAGAGACAGCTGGGCACGCATGACCGAGCTGAACATCACCACTTCCCGCGCCGAGCTGTCGGCATATTCCCGCGCCAGGGCAAAGAGCTGCGGCATGGCGGCGTTAGCGATGGATGCCAGCATCACCCCACAGGTGATCAGCGTCAGATAGTGGCGGTTGAAGGCAAACAGCAGCGCATTGCCTACCGCCATCAGACAGCAGAACATAATTAACCGCCGCCGGTCGCCGCGGCTATCGGAGCGCTTGGCCAGCGCCAGACTCACCAGGATCCCGGCTATCGCATTCACGGTGTAGAACAGGCCCACCCAGAACGGCTGCGCCCCCACTTCGCGGCTGAGAAACAAACTCAACGTCGGCGCCTGCAATGCGCCCGCCACGCCCATCATAAAAGCAACCAGCATAAAGGCGGCATAGACGCCGTTTAGCCGTCGTCCCATCGTCATCAACCACAGCATGAAATGTCCTTAACACACGCGAAGTAAACGAAAAAAGCCAGCAGAGGCTTTCTGCTGGCGGGTGATTCTATACTCTGTGGATTTCACGTTGCAGGACAAACGGTTAACCGTTTTGCGCAGCGCTTACGCTGGCTCCGAAAGGGTGAGTCCCGTAGGGGCGATTCACGCGGCCAGAACATAGGCTCTGGGAGCATCGACAGCGATAGACCCGGGCAAGCGCGCGCACCTGCAGCTTGAAAAACGACGAGTATAACACCAATACCCAGTCACACATGATGTCTGCAAGTCAATGATCAGAGGTCTTTGACGTCACTCCCCACTGCATCAGTTCGCCCAGGATTTCCTGCTGTCGTCCTGCCATCAGGCGGGCCAGCCAGGACGCTTCTTGCGTCGCAGAAAAGTAGCGCTGGTAGAACGATTTTGCGGTAGACCTCATCATATTCACCTCCTCGCTTCATCGGGATTCATTATTGGCTTAATATGGGGAGTAATAAATTGCTGAGTTTTGCGCAGGAGTTCCCCTTTTATGTCTTCCGGCCGTCTGCAACAACAGTTCATCCGTCTATGGCAGTGCTGCGACGGCAAGTCGCAGGAGACCACCCTCAACGAGCTGGCGGAAATGCTGAGCTGCTCGCGCCGCCACATGCGCACCTTGCTCAATATGATGGAGTCCCGCGGCTGGCTGACCTGGGAGGCGGAGGCTGGCCGCGGAAAACGCTCGCGGCTGACCTTTCTCTATACCGGCCTCGCCCTGCAGCAGCAGCGTGCCGAAGATCTGCTTGAACAGGATCGCATCGATCAGCTGGTGCAGCTGGTCGGCGATAAAGCCGCCGTCCGTCAGATGCTGGTCTCGCATCTCGGGCGCAGCTTCCGCCAGGGGCGGCACATCCTGCGCGTGCTCTACTACCGGCCGATGAAGAATTTACTGCCCGGCAGCGCGCTGCGACGTTCGGAAACCCATATCGCCCGGCAAATATTCAGCGCGCTGACGCGGGTAAATGAGGAAAATGGGGAACTGGAAGCTGATATTGCCCACCACTGGCAGCAGTTGACGCCCACCCACTGGCGCTTTTTCCTCCGGCCAGGCATCCATTTTCACCATGGCCGTGAGCTGGAGATGAGCGATGTGATCGCTTCTCTGCAGCGCAGCAATGCCCTGCCGCTCTATTCGCATATCGAACGCATCGAGTCGCCCACCGCCTGGACCCTGGATATTCATCTGCGCCAGCCCGACCGCTGGCTGCCCTGGCTGCTGGGCCAGGTGCCAGCGATGGTGCTGCCGCAGGAGTGGCAGACCATGAACCACTTTTCTTCGATGCCGGTCGGCACCGGCCCGTATGCCGTGGTGCGTAACAATCAGAACCAGCTCAAGATCCACGCCTTTGAGGACTATTTTGGCTACCGGGCGCTGATCGATGAGGTGAACGTCTGGGTGCTACCGGAAATTAGCGAAGAGCCCAACGGCGGCCTGACGCTGCAGGGCAATACCGAAAGCGAAAAGGCGGTGGAGAGTCGCCTGGAAGAGGGCTGCTATTACCTGCTGTTCGACTCGCGAAGCCCGCTGGGGGCCAACGACGCGGTGCGCCGCTGGCTAAGCTATCTGTTTCAGCCCGCCAACCTGCTCTACCATGCGGGCGAACACTACCAGGGCAACTGGTTTCCCGCCTACGGCCTGCTGCCGCGCTGGCATCATGCCAGCAACCACGCCTGCGAGAAGCCGGCGGGGCTGGAGACAGTCACCCTCACCTATTACCGCGATCACGTCGAACACCGGGTGATCGGCGGGATCATGCGCGACCTGCTGGCCGCGCATCAGGTGAAGCTGGAGATCCAGGAGCTGGAGTACGATGCCTGGCATCGCGGCGAGGTAGTCAGCGATATCTGGCTCAACAGCGTTAACTTCACCTTGCCAATCGAATTCTCGCTATTCGCCTATCTGTACGAAGTCCCGCTGATTCAGCGCTGCATCCCCATCGACTGGCAGGAAGACGCCAGCCGCTGGCGCGCGGGAGAGTTTAATCCGGCCACCTGGAGTCAGCGTCTGCTGGCCAGCCAGCATATCGTGCCGCTGATCCATCACTGGCTGATGATTCAGGGCCAGCGCAGTATGCGCGGCGTGCGGATGAACACCCTCGGCTGGTTCGATTTTAAATCCGCATGGTTTGCGCCGCCGGAGCCGTAAGCCTTTCCGTCATCTGACAAAATCATTACACTAAGGCCGTTCTCAACGGGGTGCTAATAAACATACGCAATATCATTCAAGTTGCATCAAGGCAGCAAGCGGGTGAATCCCCTGGAGCATAGATAACTATGTGACTGGGGTGAACGCGCGAAGCTAACGCAGATGCGGCTTGAAGGATGAAGCGTATGGGCTGAGAAAATACCCGTCGAACCTGATCCGGATAACGCCGGCGAAGGGATTTGAGGCTCACTCAAAATCCTTTGCCCCCCCTTTTTTCTGAGGTGCAAAGTGTTGAAAAAATTACTCCCGCTGCTGGCGCTGGTCGCCATGCCCGCTCTGGCTAAGCCTGTCCTCACCGTCTATACCTATGACTCCTTCTCTGCCGACTGGGGCCCCGGCCCGGCGGTCAAAAAAGCGTTTGAAGCGGACTGCGGCTGCGAGCTGAAGTTCGTCGCGCTGGAAGATGGCGTTTCGCTACTGAATCGCCTGCGCATGGAAGGCAAAAACAGCAAGGCCGACGTCGTGCTGGGCCTGGATAACAACCTGCTGGAAGCCGCGGCACAGAGTCAGCTGTTCGCTAAAAGCCAGGTTCCCGCCAGCGCGGTCAGCGTGCCGGGCGGCTGGGATAACGACACCTTTGTCCCCTACGACTACGGCTATTTCGCCTTCGTCTATGACAAAAACAAACTGGCCAACCCGCCGAAGAGCCTGAAAGAGCTGGTCGAGAGCCCGCAAAAATGGCGGGTCATCTATGAAGATCCGCGCACCAGCACCCCGGGGCTGGGGCTGCTGCTGTGGATGCAAAAGGTCTATGGCGATAAAGCGCCCGAGGCCTGGCAGAAGCTGGCGGCGAAAACCGTTACCGTCACCAAGGGCTGGAGCGAAGCCTACGGTCTGTTCCTGAAAGGGGAAAGCGACCTGGTCTTGAGCTACACCACCTCGCCGGCCTACCACATGATTGAAGAGAAGAAAGACCACTATGCGGCGGCGAACTTCGCCGAAGGCCACTATCTGCAGGTCGAAGTTGCCGCCCGCACCGCCGCCAGCAAGCAGCCGGAACTGGCGGAAAAATTCCTCAAATTTATGGTATCTCCTGGCTTCCAGAACGCCATCCCTACCGGCAACTGGATGTATCCGGTGACCCAGGTCACCCTGCCGGCCGGGTTTGATACCCTGGTGAAGCCGCAGACCACCCTGTCCTTTACCCCGCAGCAGGTCGCCAGCGAGCGTCAGACCTGGATTAGCGCATGGCAACGCGCCGTCAGCCGCTAAACCTGAGCGGGCTGCTACCGGGCCTGTTCGCCGCTACGCTGCTCTGCGCCGTCGCGCTGGCGGCGTTTCTGGCGCTGTGGTTCAGCGCGCCCGGCGCGGGCTGGCGGACGGTCTTCAGCGATAGCTACCTCTGGCATGTGGTGCGCTTCTCCTTCTGGCAGGCGTCGCTGTCAGCGCTGCTCTCGGTGGGGCCGGCTATCTTTCTCGCCCGCGCGCTTTATCGGCGTCGCTTCCCCGGCCGCACGTTGCTGCTGCGTCTGTGCGCGATGACCCTGATCCTGCCGGTGCTGGTGGCGGTGTTCGGCATCCTCAGCGTCTATGGCCGCCAGGGCTGGCTGGCCTCGCTGTTTCACACTTTCGGCTGGCAGTGGGATTTCTCACCTTACGGCCTGCAGGGCATCCTGTTGGCGCACGTCTTTTTCAATATGCCGATGGCCACCCGCCTGCTGCTGCAGGCGCTGGAGAACATTCCCGGCGAGCAGCGGCAAATTGCCGCCCAGCTTGGCATGCGCGGCTATGCCTTCTTCCGCCTCGTCGAATGGCCATGGATGCGCCGGCACATTCCCGCCGTCGCCGCGCTGATTTTTATGCTCTGCTTTGCCAGCTTCGCCACCGTGCTGTCGCTGGGCGGTGGCCCGAAGGCCACCACGATTGAGCTGGCTATCTACCAGGCGCTGAGCTTTGACTACGATCCGGCGCGAGCGGCAATGCTGGCGTTGATTCAGATGCTCTGCTGCCTCGGGCTGGTGCTGCTCAGCCAGCGCCTCAGTAAAGCGGTGGCTATCGGCGTCAGCCATGTCCGCGGCTGGCGTGACCCTGACGATCGCCTGCATAGCCGGCTGAGCGATGGGTTGCTGATCGGCGCCGCCCTGCTGCTGCTGCTGCCGCCGCTGCTGGCGGTCATCGTCGACGGGGTCAACCGCAATATGCTGGACGTGCTGGCGCAGCCCGCCCTCTGGCAGGCATTAACGACTTCCCTGCGCATCGCCATCGCCGCCGGGCTGTTGAGCGTGACCCTGACAATGATGCTGCTATGGAGCAGTCGCGAGCTGCGCGCCCGTCAGCGGCCGCTGGCCGGGCAGGCGATGGAGCTGAGCGGCATGCTGATCCTTGCCATGCCGGGCATCGTGCTGGCTACCGGCTTCTTTCTGCTGCTCAATAACAGCATCGGCCTGCCGGAGTCCGCCGACGGCATCGTCATCTTTACCAACGCTCTGATGGCGATCCCCTACGCGCTTAAAGTGCTGGAAAACCCGATGCGCGACATTGCCGTCCGCTACAATATGCTGTGCCAGTCGCTGGGGATCGAAGGCCTGACGCGACTGCGGGTCATCGAACTTCGCGCGCTCCGGCGCCCCCTAGCCCAGGCGTTAGCCTTCGCCTGCGTGCTGTCGATTGGCGACTTCGGCGTGGTGGCGCTGTTCGGCAACGAGGCGTTCCGCACCCTGCCTTTCTATCTCTACCAGCAGATAGGCGCCTACCGCAGCCAGGACGGCGCCGTCACCGCTCTGCTTCTGCTGCTGCTCTGTTTCTTACTATTTACGCTGATTGAAAAACTTCCGGGGCGTGATGCTAAAACTCAATGATGTGACCTGGCTGTACCAACATCTGCCGATGCGCTTTACTCTCGACGTCGCGCGCGGCGAGCGCATCGCGGTGCTCGGCCCCAGCGGCGCCGGAAAGAGCACCCTGCTGAATCTGATCGCCGGTTTTCTGCCGCCCGCCAGCGGCAGCCTGCAGATTAACGGCGAGACGCATCACGCGACGCCGCCGGCGCAGCGTCCGGTCTCGATGCTGTTCCAGGAGAATAACCTGTTTAACCATCTGACCATTCGGCAGAATATCAGCCTCGGGATCCACCCTGGCCTGAAACTGAGCCGCGAACAGCAGCATAAAGTCACGGCGATTGCCGCCCAGATGGGAATTGATGCCCTGCTTGACCGCCTGCCGGGAGCGCTCTCCGGCGGTCAACGGCAGCGCGCGGCGCTGGCCCGCTGTCTGGTGCGCCAGCAGCCGGTGCTGCTGCTGGATGAACCCTTCTCGGCGCTCGACCCGGCGCTGCGTCAGGAGATGCTGGCGCTGGTGGCGGATGTCTGTGAACAGCAGCAGCTCACCCTGCTGATGGTTTCGCACAGCGTGGAAGATGCCGCGCGCATCGCGCCGCGCTCGATTGTGGTCGCCGAAGGGCGCATTGTCTGGGATGGCGCTACCGCCGAGCTGTTAAGCGGCCGCAGCAGCGCCTCGCATCTGATGGGGATCAGCGCGCGATAACCTTGTGCAGGATCGCCAGATAGACCGGCATCAGCGGATGGCAGAAGACAAATGTTAACGCCGTTGCCGCCAGCGCGACCATACACGGCGCCAGCCACAGCAGACGCCCGCGCGGCAGCCAGCGGGACAGCCGATCGCCAGACGTTTTCGCGCTCCGCCACAGCCGCCAGCACAGCCACCCCGCCAGCCAGGCCAGCAGCGCCGCCCCCAGCAGCAGCCATTGAAAGCTGGCGCTGTTTTCATCGGCCGGAATATCAATCGCCGCGCCGGCGAGAATCCCCGGCAGGAAATAGAGCGGCGGCCAGAGCAGGCAGCCGATAATATTCGGGAGCACGAATTTGGCCACCGGCAGGTCGAGCATCCCGGCGACCATCGGCACCAGCGGACGCGTCGGCCCGACAAAGCGGCCAATCAGGATGGTGATCATGCTGTGCTGGTGCAGCGCATGCTCGGTTTTTTCCAGCAGGGCGCGGTTTTTCTTCATGAACGACCAGCGGTGCAGCGGCTTTTTAAAGCGCCAGCCGAGCCAGAATGAGATCCAGTCTCCCAGCAGACAGCCCACGATCCCCGCCAGCCACGCCTGCCAGAAATTAACCTCACCGCCGCCAATCAGCGCCCCAAGGCCGGCCATCATCACCGTTCCGGGTAAAATAAGCCCCACCAGCGCCAGCGACTCGAGAAAGGCCACCAGCATCACGGCTAACAACGAGTAGACCGTGGATTGGGTAATAAAGTGTTCGAGCAATGCTTGCATAATGTACCCGGTTAAAAAACGAAGCCCGGATTCTCCGAAGCCATCGCGCCGTCGTCAAGCCAACAATTGTCTTAATAGTTTACTGGCTGTGACATTTAAGCGGGTCATCATTTCACTTTCTTTACTTTTTATTCACATCCCGCGCGGAATTCGCTCGGGCTGGCGCCGGTGCATTTTTTGAATACGCGGGAAAAATAAAGCTGATCTTCAAAGCCGACGTTGCGCCCGACGGTGGCGATCGGCATCCGCGTGGTGCTCAGCAACAGTTTGGCCTGGCTGATGCGCTGATCTTCACGCCAGCCGAGCACGCTGATCCCTAACTGCTGGCGGAACAGGTGCGACAGACGCGAGGGCGACAGGCAGACGTGCTGGGCGACGCTGGCGATATCAAAATGGCTGTCCGCCAGATGGTCGCTGATGTACTGGCAGGCGTCGCGCACCCGGTTATCCAGCGGCGGATGCAGCGATTCGTTGATCGCCTCCATCCGCCGCAGCAGGAGCTGTTCCAGCAGATTAATCGCCAGCAGTTCGGAATAGCGCCCCGCCCCCTGTCCGGCATCGACTATCTGGCCGAACAGCTCGCCAAAGCGCGCCTGCCACTGCTCGTCCGGACGGAAAAAGCCGGTCTGGGCGAAGATGGTCGGCCAGTTGAGCCACTCGTGCCAGTAGGCGCGCGGGCGGAAGTAGACCCACTGGTGATACCACTCGCTGGCGTCGGGATGGCGGCCGTAGTGATGGATCTCCCCCGGCGGGAACAGCAGCATATCGCCCGGCCGGCAGACAAACTGCTCGCCGTGGTTGTTGATCACCCCCTCGCCGCGGATCGTCAGGTTGAGGATATAGCCTTTCATACCCAGCGGGCGGTCGATAAAAAAATCCAGGTATCCCTGCGCCTCAATCGGCGTCAGACCGGTGACCAGATGAGCGTTAAAAGAGTAGCCCGGCAGCAGCGGATCGTTTTGCGTTTCGGCCATACGCGTGGTTCTCCCCGAAGGTATTAGTGACACCAATTGTCCATATTCATCATTTTATCGCTCTCGGCCCTGTCACGACTGCGACGGCAGTGGGAATTTCGCTAAAAAGCCGCACAGCAAGCGAAAAAAGCGCCAGCGGCGTGCATTCCACCGTGATATGCCGGGTAACAAAAGTGTCTATAAATACGGCAGGAAAGTCCACATCGAATATTTGCACGGCGTCACACTTTGCGAGGTGACAGCAAAATAATCCATAAGATTAGCGAATCCGGCCTGACGGATTTTGCCGGGGATATCTACTGTTGCTGCATGAATGATTTCTGCATGGAGTAACAAGATGGCAATTGCGATTGGCCTCGACTTTGGTAGTGACTCAGTCCGCGCCCTGGCGGTGGAATGCGCCTCCGGCGCAGAACTGGCGGCAAGCGTGGAGTGGTATCCGCGCTGGCGGGAAGGACAGTATTGCGATGGCGCTAACAACCGGTTCCGCCACCACCCGCGAGATTACATCGAGTCCATGGAAGCGGCGCTGAAAAGCGTACTTGCCTCCCTGAGCGCCGAACAGCGCGCCGACGTCGTGGGCATTGGCGTCGACAGCACCGGCTCAACCCCGGCTCCCGTTGATGCCGAGGGCAACGTGCTGGCGCTGCGCGAAGAATTCGCTGACAACCCTAACGCCATGTTTGTCCTGTGGAAGGATCATACCGCGGTCGAGGAAGCCGAGGCGATCACCCGCCTGTGCCACCAGCCGGGCAAAGAGGATTACTCGCGCTATATTGGCGGGATCTACTCCAGCGAATGGTTCTGGGCCAAAATCCTCCACGTCACCCGGGAAGATAGCGCCGTCGCCCAGGCAGCCGCCTCGTGGGTGGAGCTTTGCGACTGGGTGCCCGCCCTGCTCTCCGGCACCACCCGTCCGCAGGATCTGCGCCGCGGCCGCTGCAGCGCCGGGCATAAATCCCTGTGGCATGAGAGCTGGGGCGGTCTGCCGCCGGCCAGCTTCTTCGATGAGCTTGATCCCATCATTAACCAGCATCTGGCCTGGCCGCTGTTCACCGATACCTGGACGGCCGATGTGCCGGTCGGCACGCTGAGCGCAGAGTGGGCCCAGCGCCTGGGCCTGTCGCAGACCGTGGCCATCTCCGGCGGCGCCTTCGACTGCCATATGGGCGCCGTGGGCGCCGGCGCGCAGCCTAACGCGCTGGTGAAAGTCATCGGCACCTCCACCTGCGACATTCTGATTGCCGATAAAGAGAGCGTCGGCGACCGCACGGTCAAAGGCATCTGCGGCCAGGTCGACGGCAGCGTGGTCCCGCACTTTATCGGTATGGAGGCAGGCCAGTCCGCCTTCGGCGATATTTACGCCTGGTTTGGTCGCATTCTCGGCTGGCCGCTGGAGCAGCTAGCCCAGCAGCAGCCAGCGTTGCGGGAGCAAATCAAAGCCAGCCAAAAACAGTTACTGCCGGCGCTCACCGAAGCCTGGGCCAACAATCCATCGCTGGAGCATCTGCCGGTGGTGCTTGACTGGTTCAACGGCCGTCGCACGCCGAATGCCAACCAGCGCCTGAAAGGGGTGATCACCGACCTTAACCTGGCCACCGACGCGCCGGCGCTGTTCGGCGGTCTGATCGCCGCCACCGCCTTCGGCGCTCGCGCCATTATGGAGTGCTTCACCGAGCAGGGGATCCCGGTTAACAACGTCATGGCGCTCGGCGGTATCGCGCGGAAAAACCAGGTCATCATGCAGGCCTGCTGCGACGTGCTGAACCGTCCGCTGCAGATTGTCGCCTCCGATCAGTGCTGCGCGCTGGGGGCGGCTATCTTTGCCGCCGTCGCCGCCGGCGTCTATGAGGATATTCCAGCCGCCCAGCAGCGGATGGCAAGCCAGGTGGAAACCACTCTGCAGCCGCGCCCGGCGCAGGCACAGCGTTTCGAACAACTCTATCAGCGCTACCAACAGTGGTCGGTCAGCGCCGAACAACACTATCTCCCTTCGGCTGCAAAGGCGGAAAAAGCCCCGCAATCTCAGGCAGCGCTCACCCATTAAGGATACGAAAATGACGATTTTTGATAACTATGAAATATGGTTCGTTATTGGCAGCCAACATCTGTACGGCCCGGAAGCCCTGCGCCAGGTGACGAAGCATGCCGAACATGTGGTGAACAGCCTGAATGCGGAAGCCAAACTGCCGTGCAAACTGGTCCTTAAGCCGCTGGGCACCACCCCGGACGAAATCACTCACATCTGCCGCGACGCTAACTACGATGACAAATGCGCCGGGTTAGTGGTCTGGCTGCACACCTTCTCGCCGGCAAAAATGTGGATCAACGGCCTGACCATTCTCAACAAGCCGCTGCTGCAGTTCCATACTCAGTACAACGCCGCGCTGCCCTGGGACAGCATCGATATGGACTTTATGAACCTGAACCAGACCGCGCATGGCGGCCGCGAGTTCGGCTTCATCGGCGCCCGTATGCGCCAGCAGCACAGCGTGGTGACCGGCCACTGGCAGGATAAAGAGGCCCACCAGCGCATCGGCGGCTGGATGCGCCAGGCGGTCTCCAGACAGGATACCCGTCATCTTAAAGTGTGCCGTTTCGGCGATAACATGCGCGAAGTGGCGGTGACCGACGGCGATAAAGTCGCGGCGCAGATCAAGTTTGGCTTCTCGGTGAACACCTGGGCGGTCGGCGATCTGGTGCAGGTGGTCAACAGCATCAGCGACGGCGATATCAGCGCCCTGGTCGATGAATATGAAAGCAGCTACCGTCTGACCCCGGCGGCGCAGGTTCACGGCGACAAGCGTCAGAACGTGCTGGACGCCGCGCGCATTGAGCTGGGGATGAAACGCTTCCTCGAACAGGGCGGTTTCCACGCCTTTACCACCACCTTTGAAGATCTCCACGGCCTGAAACAGCTCCCGGGGCTCGCCGTACAGCGCCTGATGCAGCAGGGCTACGGCTTTGCCGGCGAGGGCGACTGGAAAACCGCCGCTCTGCTTCGCATCATGAAGGTGATGTCAACTGGTCTGCAGGGCGGCACCTCCTTTATGGAGGATTACACCTACCACTTCGACAACGGCAACGATCTGGTGCTCGGCTCGCACATGCTGGAAGTGTGCCCGACGATCGCCACCGCCGAGAAACCGATCCTCGACGTCCAGCCGCTGGGCATCGGCGGCAAAGCGGATCCGGCGCGCCTGATCTTCAATACTCAGACCGGCCCGGCGATTGTCGCCAGCCTGATCGACCTGGGAGACCGCTTCCGTCTGCTGGTCAATACCATCGAAACCGTCCCGACCCCGCACGACCTGCCGAAGCTGCCGGTGGCTAACGCCCTGTGGAAAGCGCAGCCGGATCTGCGTACCGCTTCGGAAGCCTGGATCATCGCCGGCGGCGCGCACCATACCGTCTTCAGCCATGCGCTGAACCTCGACGATATGCGCCAGTTCGCCGAACTGAATGATATCGAGCTGACTGTCATCGACAACGACACCCGTCTGCCGGCCTTCAAAGACGCGCTGCGCTGGAATGAAGTCTATTACGGTTCAAAACGCTAAGAGGTCGCCCCCTCACCCTACCCCTCTCCCCGCCGGGGAGAGGGTACCGGCCTGGCGCGATACCGCCTTTCTCCCTCTCCCGACGGGAGAGGTTCGGGGTGAGGGATACCCGACTCGCCTGCTATTCGGAGCACACTATGTTAGAAGATCTTAAACGCCAGGTGCTGGAAGCCAACTTAGCGCTGCCGCAGCATAATCTGGTGACCTTAACCTGGGGCAACGTCAGCGCCGTCGACCGCGACCAGGGCGTTCTGGTTATCAAACCCTCCGGCGTGGATTACCGCGTGATGACCGCCGACGATATGGTGGTGGTCAGTCTGGAGAGCGGCGAAGTGGTGGAGGGTAAGAAGAAACCCTCGTCGGATACCCCGACCCATCGCCTGCTGTATCAGGCCTTCCCGACGCTGGGCGGCATTGTGCATACCCATTCGCGCCACGCCACCATCTGGGCGCAGGCCGGGCAAGCTATTCCGGCGACCGGCACCACCCACGCCGACTATTTCTATGGTCCGGTGCCCTGCACCCGGCTGATGACCGATGCGGAGATCAACGGCGAATACGAATGGGAAACCGGCAAGGTGATTGTCGAAACCTTCCGCCAGCGCGAGATCGACCCGGCGCAGATGCCCGGCGTGCTGGTTCATTCCCACGGCCCGTTCGCGTGGGGTAAAAACGCCGAAGACGCGGTGCATAACGCCATCGTGCTGGAAGAGATCGCCTATATGGGCATCTTCTGCCGCCAGCTGGCGCCGCAGCTGCCGGATATGCAGCAGACGCTGCTGGATAAACACTATCTGCGTAAGCATGGGGCCAAAGCCTACTACGGCCAATAATCACCCTGCTCGCGCTGCGTTTAGCAGGGCTACGGCTCTGCACCGTCTGGCAGACCGGATAAGGCGCAAGCCGAAATCCGGGGCCACCTCAGCGCCGAATACCTGTATAAAATCCCAGCACCCATTGAGAAACCAGGCTATAATCAGGCCTGGTTTTTTATCATCGAGAGCACCCGTGACCCAGCCACGAGCAGGTTTTCTACTCACCCGTCACTGGCGGGACACTCCGCAAGGCACCGAGCTTTCCTTCTGGCTGGCCACCGACGACGGCCCGCTGCAGGTCACGCTGCCGCCGCAGGAGTCCGTCGCCTTTATCCCCGAAGCGCAGCGGGCGCAGGCTGAGCGACTGTTGCAGGGTGAGAAAGGCTTCCGCTTCGCCCCGCTGGCCCTGAAAGATTTCCACCGCCAGCCGGTTGTCGGCCTCTACTGCCGCGCCCATCGTCAACTGATGCGTCTGGAGAAGATGCTCCGCGACAGCGGCGTCACCCTCTATGAGGGCGATATCCGTCCGCCGGAGCGCTACCTGATGGAGCGCTTTATTACCGCCCCGGTGTGGGTGGAAGGCGAAACGCGCGGCCCACAGCTGGTTAACGCGCGCATGAAACCTAATCCTGACTATCGCCCGCCGCTGAAATGGGTGTCGCTGGATATCGAAACCAGCCGCCACGGCGAGCTGTACTGCATCGGCCTGCAAGGCTGCGGTCAGCGGGTGGTCTACATGCTGGGCCCCGAACCGGAAACGCCGCCAGACGTCGATTTCGATCTGGTCTACGTCGCCAGTCGCCCCCTGCTGCTGGAAAAACTCAACGCCTGGTTTGCCGATCACGACCCCGACGTGCTGATCGGCTGGAACGTGGTGCAGTTCGATCTGCGCGTCCTGCAAAAGCATGCCGAACGCTACCGCATCCCGCTAAGGCTCGGCCGCGGCAACAGCGAGCTGGAGTGGCGCGAGCACGGTTTTAAGAACGGTGTCTTCTTCGCCCAGGCCCACGGCCGGCTGATTATTGACGGCATCGACGCGCTGAAATCGGCGTTCTGGAATTTCTCCTCCTTTTCGCTGGAGGCGGTGGCCCGCGAGCTGCTGGGCGAAGGCAAAGCCATCGACAACCCATGGGATCGGATGGACGAGATCGATCGCCGCTTCCATGAAGATAAACCGGCGCTGGCCATCTATAACCTACAGGACTGCGAGCTGGTGACGCGGATCTTCCACAAAACGGAGATCATGCCATTTCTGCTCGAGCGGGCGACGGTCAACGGCCTGCCCGCCGATCGCCACGGCGGCTCGGTCGCCGCCTTCAGTCACCTCTATTTTCCGCGCATGCACCGCCTGGGCTACGTGGCGCCGAACCTCGGCGACGTGCCGCCCCAGGCGAGCCCCGGCGGCTATGTGATGGACTCCCGCCCCGGCCTGTATGACTCGGTGCTGGTGCTGGACTACAAGAGCCTGTATCCGTCGATCATTCGCACCTTTTTAATCGATCCTGTCGGCCTGGTGGAGGGCCTGGCGCAGCCCGATGACCAGCACAGCATTGAGGGCTTCCTCGGCGCCCGCTTCTCGCGAGACAAGCACTGCCTGCCGGGGATTGTCAGCCAGATCTGGCACGGCCGCGATGAAGCCAAGCGCCAGCACAATAAGCCGCTCTCCCAGGCGCTGAAGATCATCATGAACGCTTTTTACGGCGTGCTGGGCACCAGCGCCTGCCGCTTCTTCGACCCACGTCTCGCCTCGTCGATCACCATGCGCGGCCACGCGATCATGCGTCAGACTAAAGCGTTAATTGAAGCCAATGGTTATGACGTCATCTACGGCGATACCGACTCCACCTTCGTCTGGCTTAAGCGCCCGCACAGCGAAGCGCAGGCGGCGGAGATCGGCCGGACGCTGGTGAACGACGTCAACGCCTGGTGGGCGCAGGAGCTTGGCAAACTCCAGCTAACCAGCGCCCTGGAGCTGGAATACGAAACCCACTTCTGCCGCTTTTTGATGCCGACGATCCGCGGCGCCGATACCGGCAGCAAGAAGCGTTACGCCGGAATGATTCAGGAGGGCGACGGCCAGCGCATGGTTTTCAAGGGTCTGGAAACAGTGCGCACCGACTGGACGCCGCTGGCCCAGCAGTTTCAGCAGGAGCTGTACCTGCGCATCTTCCGCAACCAGCCCTATCAGGATTATGTGCGGGAGACTATCGCCAGGCTGATGAACGGCGAGCTCGATGAGCAGCTGGTTTATCGCAAACGCCTGCGTCGGCCGCTGGCGGAGTATCAGCGCAACGTGCCGCCGCATGTGCGCGCCGCGAGGCTTGCCGATGAGCACAACCTGAAGCGGGGTCGGGCGCAGCAGTATCAGCAACGCGGCACCATCAAATACGTCTGGACCACCGGCGGTCCGGAACCGGTGGATTATCAGCAGTCGCCACTCGATTACGACCACTATTTGTCAAAGCAGCTGCAGCCGGTAGCGGAAGGGATCCTGCCCTTCGTCAACGACGACTTTGCTACAATAGTGACAGGACAGCTGGGGCTATTTTGATTTTTTCTCACCCATTCCGCGGGCGCAGAAGCCTGAAAATGAACCGTGAGGAGGACGTGACGAACGTTCTGCCATCCAGTAATATAGCGCCCTTTCCATTCCTGGCCCCAATTTTGACGCATCTCCGGTTGTACATGGAGATGATCAACTATTGCCTGCAATTAAAGAACTAAAGAGCCGAACATATATGCCTTTTACACTTGGTCAACGCTGGATTAGCGACACAGAGAGCGAACTAGGATTAGGGACGGTGGTAGCGCTGGATGCGCGCATGGTCACTCTCCTTTTCCCCGCCATCGGCGAAAACCGTCTGTACTCACGCAACGATTCCCCGATCACTCGCGTGATGTTTAACCCGGGCGACACCATTACCAGCCACGAAGGCTGGCAGCTCCACGTTGACAAAGTGCATGAAGAGAATGGGCTGCTGTCCTACACCGGCACCCGCCTCGATACCCAGGAAGCGAACGTCACCCTGCGTGAAGTGCTGCTCGACAGCAAACTGGTGTTCAGCAAGCCGCAGGACCGTCTGTTCGCCGGCCAAATCGACCGCATGGACCGCTTTGCCCTGCGCTACCGCGCGCGCAAGTTCCAGAGCGAGCAGTACCGCATGCCGTGGAGCGGCCTGCGCGGCCAGCGCACCAGCCTGATCCCGCATCAGCTGAACATCGCCCACGACGTGGGCCGTCGTCACGCGCCACGCGTCCTGCTGGCCGATGAAGTGGGCTTAGGTAAAACCATCGAAGCCGGGATGATCCTGCACCAGCAGCTGCTCTCCGGCGCCGCCGAGCGCGTACTGATCGTGGTCCCGGAAACCCTTCAGCACCAGTGGCTGGTGGAGATGCTGCGCCGCTTCAACCTGCGCTTCTCGCTGTTTGACGACGAGCGCTACGCCGAAGCGCAGCATGACGCCTACAACCCGTTCGAAACCGAACAGCTGGTGATCTGCTCTTTAGACTTCGTGCGCCGCAGCAAGCAGCGCCTGGAGCACCTGTGCGACGCCGAGTGGGACCTGATGGTGGTCGATGAAGCGCACCACCTGGTGTGGAGCGAAGAGGCGCCGAGCCGCGAATATCAAGCCATTGAACAGCTGGCCGAGCGCGTGCCGGGCATTCTGCTGCTGACCGCGACGCCGGAACAGCTGGGGATGGAGAGCCACTTTGCGCGCCTGCGCCTGCTGGATCCGAACCGCTTCCACGATTTCGCGCAGTTTGTCGAAGAACAGCAGAACTACCGTCCGGTGGCCGACGCTGTCGCTCTGCTGCTGGCGGGCAACAAGCTGAGCGATAGCGAACTCAATACCCTCGGCGATCTAATCGGCGAGCAGGATATCGAGCCGCTGCTGCAGGCCGCCAACAGCGATCGCGAAGACGCTCAGGCCGCGCGCCAGGAGCTGGTCTCGATGCTGATGGACCGCCACGGCACCAGCCGCGTGCTGTTCCGTAACACCCGTAACGGCGTCAAAGGTTTCCCGAAACGCGAGCTGCACACCATTCGCCTGCCGCTGCCGACCCAGTACCAGACCGCCATCAAAGTATCCGGCATCATGGGCGCCCGCAAAACCGCGGAAGAGCGCGCGCGCGACATGCTCTACCCGGAGCAGATCTATCAGGAATTTGAAGGCGATACCGGCACCTGGTGGAACTTTGACCCGCGCGTCGAGTGGCTGATGGGCTACCTGACCAGCCATCGCTCGCAGAAGGTACTGGTGATTTGTGCCAAAGCCGCCACCGCGCTCCAGCTGGAGCAGGTGCTGCGCGAGCGCGAAGGTATCCGCGCCGCCGTGTTCCATGAAGGGATGTCGATTATCGAACGCGACCGCGCCGCGGCGTGGTTTGCCGAAGAAGACACCGGCGCCCAGGTGCTGCTGTGCTCTGAGATCGGTTCCGAAGGACGTAACTTCCAGTTTGCCAGCAATCTGGTGATGTTCGATCTGCCGTTTAACCCGGATCTGCTGGAGCAGCGTATCGGCCGTCTCGACCGTATCGGCCAGGCGCACGATATCCAGATCCACGTCCCGTACCTGGAAAAGACCGCGCAGTCGGTGCTGGTGCGCTGGTATCACGAAGGCCTCGACGCCTTTGAACATACCTGCCCGACCGGACGGACCGTCTACGACAGCGTCCATGACGAGCTGATCAACTACCTTGCGGCGCCGGAATCCACCGACGGCTTTGACGATCTGATCAAATCCTGCCGCCAGCAGCATGACGCTCTGAAAGCGCAGCTGGAGCAGGGCCGCGACCGTCTGCTGGAGATCCACTCCAACGGCGGCGAGAAAGCCCAGGCCCTGGCGGAGAGCATCGAAGAGCAGGATGACGACACCAGCCTGATCGCCTTCTCGATGAACCTGTTCGATATCGTCGGCATCAACCAGGACGACCGCGGGGAAAACCTGATCGTCCTCACCCCTTCCGACCATATGCTGGTGCCGGATTTCCCGGGCCTGCCGGAGGACGGTTGCACCATCACCTTCGAGCGTGACGTGGCGCTGTCCCGTGAAGACGCGCAGTTCATCACCTGGGAACACCCGCTGATCCGCAACGGCCTCGACCTGATCCTCTCCGGCGATACCGGCAGCAGTACTATTTCCCTGCTGAAGAACAAGGCGCTGCCGGTCGGCACTCTGCTGCTGGAGCTGATCTACGTGGTCGAAGCGCAGGCGCCGAAGCAGCTGCAGCTCAACCGCTTCCTGCCGGCGACCCCGGTTCGCATGCTGCTGGATAAAAACGGCAACAACCTCGCCGGCCAGGTGGAGTTTGAAAGCTTCAACCGCCAGCTGAGCGCGGTCAATCGCCACACCGGCAGCAAGCTGGTCAACGCGGTGCAGCAGGACGTTCATGCCATTCTGCAGCAGGGCGAAGCGCAGATCGCCAAGGCGGCGCAGGGGCTGATCGACGCGGCGCGTAGTGAAGCCGACGATAAGCTGACGGCGGAGCTCTCCCGTCTGGAAGCGCTGAAGGCGGTCAACCCGAACATCCGTGACGACGAACTGGCGGCGATTGAAAGCAACCGCCAGCAGGTGCTGGAGGCGCTGGGACAGGCCGGATGGCGTCTGGACGCGCTGCGTCTGATCGTCGTCACTCACCAGTAACGGAACGCGAAATGGCGATGGAAAACTACAATCCGCCGCAGGATCCCTGGCTGGTGATCCTGTATCAGGATGAGCACATCATGGTGGTCAACAAGCCGAGCGGCTTGTTGTCCGTGCCGGGTCGTCTTGATGAGCATAAAGACAGCGTGATGACGCGCATTCAGCGCGACTTCCCGCAGGCCGAATCGGTGCATCGCCTTGATATGGCCACCAGCGGCGTGATTGTGGTGGCGCTGAATAAGGCGGCGGAGCGCGAACTGAAGCGCCAGTTCCGCGAGCGCGAGCCGAAGAAGCAGTACATCGCCCGCGTCTGGGGCCATCCGCAGCCGGCGGAGGGCCTGGTGGATTTACCGCTGATTTGCGACTGGCCGAACCGGCCAAAGCAGAAGGTGTGTTATGAAACCGGCAAAGCGGCGCAGACCGAGTATGAGGTGCTGGAGTACGCGGAAGATAATACCGCCCGCGTGCGCCTGAAGCCAATTACCGGACGGTCACACCAGCTGCGCGTGCATATGCTGGCGCTGGGACATCCGATCCTTGGCGACCGCTTTTACGCCACGCCGGAGGCGCTGGCGATGGCCCCGCGCCTGCTGCTTCACGCCGAGACGCTCACCATCACCCACCCCGCCTACGGCAACGCGATGACCTTCCGCGCGCCGCTCGACTTTTAGGACCTCCCCGGCAGCGCTCTGCCGCCGGGGAATGCTAACCCGTTAATCGCGGGCAAACCACGCGTCAATCATCTGCTCAACGCGGGCAACGACGAGATCGGTATCGTGACGACGGCTACGCGCGCAGGCGTGCGCCGGCTCATCGCACAGCAGGCAGCGGCGCTGCGACTCGCCCAGCGACTGGCGTCCCACCTGCCCGCTCTGCGGACAGATCACATCGATATCCCACAAGCGTCCCAGCGGATGGCTCTGCTCCAGCGTACTGCACATCGCTTTGATTTCGCTGGCCGGATGCGCCACGCACCACAGCGCTTCAGGCCCGGTCGGCAGCCACAGCACCTGACGATCCAGCGTTTGCCAGCGGTGCTTCCAAAGCAGCTGATCGCAGGCCTGGAGGGCTACGCCCATCATGTTGCGATAGCGAATGCTGTCCTTCACCGCCCCGGGGGTTACCAGGGTCAGGGAAATAACAGGCTGCTGATAATGGGCCAACCAGTCGGCCTGGCGGGCTGCACGCTGCTCTTTCGCCGCCAGCAATGCGTCGATGCTGACGCCCGCCTGGGCGGGAGTATCCACTGACATTAATTCCTCTCCTACATATGATAAATGCGACAGCGCCTGGACTGTCATAATGATGGTTGCGATAGCCGATCGCGCGCTGATTGTAACGCTAAATGCGGAGCATTTAGGATACAGAACGCAGATATTTTCGGCGTTCTGTAGCGGAAAATAGCAGTTTTATCGCTGAGCGTAGCGTTATATCACGCCAGATAGTGGCTGAGGAACAGCAACCCCAGAGAGACATTTATCGCCCCGCCAATCCGGGTAGCGATCTGCGCGAACGGCATCAGGCTCATGCGGTTACCAGCGGTCAGGATCGCCACATCGCCGGTGCCGCCCTGCCCGCTCTGGCAACAGGAGACAATCGCCACATCGATCGGGTGCATCCCTATCTTTTTACCGACCAGGAAACCGGTCGCCACCAGCGCGGAGACGGTGCTGACGATCACCAGCAGATTGGTGAAAGTGAAGGCGTTCACCAGCTCCTGCCACGGGGTGATCGCCACACCGACGGCAAAGAGGATCGGGTAGGTGACCGCGGTGCGGAAGAATTTATACACCATCTGCGATCCCTCCTGCAGGCGCGGAGACACCACATTAGCCAGCTTTAACAGCACCGCGAGAAACAGCATGCCCACCGGCGCCGGCAGACCAATCAGTTTGTGGCCGAGCATTCCCATCATATACAGCAGTACCGCCAGCAGCGCGCCGGAGGCCAGCGTCCCGACGTCGGTTTTACCGCTCATGCCTTCACTCTCGCCGAGGCTGCGGGTTTCATGGCTGCGGTTCGGCATCAGTTGCCCTTCGCCGGTCAGATGCGGGAAGCGCTTGCCGAGCTGGTTGAGGCAGCCGGAGATGACGATCGCCGTCAGGCTGCCGAGCATCACCATCGGCAACACCCGGCCCAGGGCCACCCCCTGCTCCATATGCATCAGCGCGGCATAGCCCATCGACAGCGGGATCGCCCCTTCCCCCACGCCGCCGGCCATGATCGGCAGCACGATAAAGAAAAACACCTGAAACGGCTCCATGCCCAGCAGCGTGCCAACGCCGATGCCCACCAGCATGCCGACCACCTCGCCGCACAGCATTGGGAAGAAGATCTTCAGGAAGCCCTGAATCAGGGTGGTACGGTTCATACTCATGATGCTGCCGACGATAATGCAGCAGATATAGAGATAGAGGATGTTGGTGGATTTATAGAATTTGGTGGTGGATTCCACGACCACGTCCGGCAGCAGGCCGTAATGGACCAGCGCGGAAGGAATAAAAGTGGCGCAGATCGCCGCCGCGCCGAGTTTCCCCAGCACCGGCAGGCGTTTACCAAACTCGCCGCAGGCGAAGCCAAAGAAAGCCAGAGTGGCCACCATCACCACGATATCGCTCGGCAGTTTACCGCCAAGGCAGTCGAGGGCAATCAGCCCCCCGGCCAGCAAAAACAGCGGCAACGGGACGATCCCTACCTTCCAGTTATCCATGATGTGCCACCAGCGCTGCCTGAGCGTGGCTTTCGGCGTATTGATCGGTTCAAGGGTTGCAGAGAATGCATTGTCTGTCGTGCTCATAAATTCAGCCCTGTCGTTATTATTCATTTTCAGCGTAAAGGGACAGCGGCGTCGTTAATGTGAAGCTCCCCGAATTAAAAAAGAAGTTTTAATGGTCACTATGGTTTTTATGGTTTCTATTCGCTGTTCCGCGCAGGGGGTGATATATCTCTGATTTATTATCGTGGTTTTTATGGTTTTTATTTCCCATCACGCCTTATATCCACTGCAACCGCTGGCGGCAGCCCGCGCCTGCGCCGCTGATCACAACTTTCCTTTAACATTTACGTCACGTGACAGAAAAATGATAGAGTGCCGGTATGGTGTATACGTCGTCCGGGACCTATGAAATTATCTTTTCAATATAAGCTGTTTATTTCGCTGGTCGCTTTTTTCTCAGTCCTCTTTATCGCGCTGGGTATTTATTATTACTTTGACGCCAGCCGCCAGCTTTATCAGGAAATGAGCGCCCGGGCCAAAATTCAGGCCGAAGAGATAGCCCTGATGCCAAATTTACGTCAGCAGGTCAGCCGGCATGACCCACAGGCGATTCAGGCGTTTATGCAGCAAATCGCCGCCCATAGCGACGCCAGCTTTATCGTCATCGGCGACCGCCAGGGGATGCATCTGTTTCATTCGGTCCATCCGGAGTGGGTTGGCACGCGGCTGGTTGGCGGCGACAACCAGGCGGTACTGGAGGGAAAATCCATTACCACCATTCGCAAAGGCGGACTTGGGGTCTCGCTGCGCAGCAAAACACCGATCGTCGATGACGAGGGGCGGGTGATCGGCATTGTCTCCGTCGGCTACCTCACCAGCTATCTCGACAGCATTACCCTGACCAAAGTGATCAATATTTTTATCGCCGCCGTCCTGCTGCTCATCGCCCTGTTTATCTTCTCCTGGTACTTTACCCGCAGCATCAAAAAGCAGATTTTTTCGCTCGAGCCGCGGGAGATAGGCCTGCTGGTGCGACAGCAAAAGGCGATGATGGAGTCGATCTTTGAGGGGGTGATCGTCATCGATCGCCAGCGGCGCATTGAGGTGATAAACCATGCCGCCCGCAGCCTGCTGGGACTCAGCCAGCCCGCCAGTCAACTGCGCGGTCAGTCGATTGACAGCGTGATTTCCCCGCAGCCCTTTTTCGCCAGCGGCGACATGCTAGAGCGCGACACCCACGATGAGCTGTGCCGCTTCAACCAGTTGACCGTGCTCGCCAGTCGGGTGCGCATTATGCTGGAGGATACCCTGCAGGGCTGGGTGATCACATTCCGTGACCGCAATGAAATCAATGCCCTCACCGCCCAGCTGAGCCAGGTGAAGCGCTATGTCGACAATCTACGCATCATGCGCCACGAGCAGCTCAACCGGATGACTACCCTCTCCGGCCTGCTGCATATGGGCCATTATGACGAAGCGATCCGCTATATTCAGGCCCAGTCGGAACATGCTCAGGAGCTATTGGACTTTATCTCCTCACACTTCCACTCGCCGACGCTATGCGGTCTGCTGCTCGGCAAAGCCACCCGCGCCCGCGAAAAAGGCGTGGCGCTGAGCTTCGACCCGGCCTGCCGCATTGACCGTCCCCTGCCGTCGCTGATGGAATCCGAGCTGATCTCCATCATCGGCAACCTGCTGGATAACGCCATCGAAGCCACGCAGCGCGCCGAGCTTCCGCATGAGCCGGTGGAAGTCCTGATCCAGCTCAACGCCCGGGAGCTGATTATCGAAGTGGCCGACCGCGGCGTCGGCATCCGCCCCGATATCCGCGAGCGCATTTTTGAACGCGGCGTCACCACCAAAACCCGTGGCGATCACGGCATTGGTCTGTATCTTATTGAACATTATGTCACTCAGGCGGGCGGCACCATCGAAGTCGCCGATAACGCGCCGCGGGGAACGATCTTCACCCTGTTTATCCCGGCCGACGCACCTGCCCGTCCGCACCCGGAGGCCCACGATGCATCATGACCTGGTCGATGTGCTAATCATTGAAGATGAGAGCGAGCTGGCGCGCCTGCACGCCGAGCTTGTGCAGAAACACCCGCGCCTGCGGCTGGCGGGCATGGCGGCCTCCCTCGCCCAGGCCCGCCAGTTGCTCCACGCCACCCCGCCGCAGCTGGTACTGCTGGATAACTATTTGCCGGACGGCAAAGGGGTGACGCTGATGACCGATCCGGCGCTGGCGACCAGCCAATGCTCGGTGATCTTTATCACCGCCGCCAGCGATATGGAAACCTGCAGCCAGGCTATCCGCAACGGCGCCTTCGACTATATTCTTAAGCCGGTATCATGGAAGCGGCTGAGTCAGTCGCTGGAGCGTTTTATCCAGTTCAACGATCAGCAGCGGGAGTGGAAAATCGTCGATCAGCAGAACGTCGATTCCCTCTATCAACTGCAGGCGAAGAACTATCGCGTAGATAGTGGCAGCAAGGGGATTGAAGAGAAGACGCTGGCGCTGGTGCAGGGTCTGTTTAGCGGCCGGGAAGCGCACTGCTTTTCCGTTGATGAGGTGGTCAGCGCCGCCGGACTCAGCAAAACCACCGCCCGCCGCTATCTTGAACACGGCGTTGAGACCGGGTTTCTGGAGGTGGAGATGCTGTATGGAAAAATCGGCCATCCGCGGCGGCTGTATCGCCGCGCACAGGCCAAACGCTAACCCCTCTCGCCGGGCGAGGGGCTGAAAAACTCAGAAGCCGCGCTGTTCTTTGATCAGCTCCCAGGCCTTCTGGATCTCCTGGGCTTTCTGTTTGGCCATCTCCATCATCTCCGGCGGCAGCCCTTTCGCCACCAGCTTGTCCGGATGGTGCTCGTTCATCAGCTTACGATAGGCGCGCTTCACCGTCGCCGCGTCGTCAGTCGGTTTCACCCCCAGCACGTTGCAGGCGTCCTCCAGCGTTGGCCCGCGCTGCGCCTGCTGCCAGCCGGCGTTGCCGCCGTGCTGACCATAAGATTGCTGCTGCGAACCGCCGCCAAACTGGGCGCCGCCCTGCATCATTCGCAGGAATTGATCGAACTGGGCGCGAGAGATGCCAAGCTCATCGGCGATGACGAACAGCACTTCACGTTCGTTAGGGTGCAGTTCGCCGTCAGCGAACGCCGCCTGCAGCTGAATTTCCAGAAACATCCGAATCAGATCGAAGCGGCCAAAGCAGACGCTGCGCAGCTGGCGCATCTTCTCACGCAGCGGATAATTGTCGGCTTTGCCGTCGCGAAACGCCTGCTGCGCCGCGGTACGCGAAGCGCCGTGCAGATTCATGCGATCCATCAGCACATTGGCGACGTGAATATCCGCCTCGGTAACGCGGCCCTTGGATTTGGTCAGATGCCCCATCACTTCAAAGGTGGTGGAAAAGAAGAGCGACTGACGCTCCTGCTGATTGGCAAAGAGATTCAACCGGCGGCTGCGCGCCCGGTCAAACATATGGCCGACCAGGAAGCCGAGCACCACGCCCCAGAACCCACCGCCCATCAGCAAAGCTACTGCCACGCCAATCACTTTACCCAAATACTGCATAGACTCCCCAACTGTTTGTCGCCGTTAAGCACGAATATGACCGCACGTTACCCGGCACTCGCGCCTCGGTCAATTGTGGGACATAGCCTATAATTTGCTTTATCATACTCGT
This sequence comes from Klebsiella sp. 2-CIP_Kleb., assembly GCF_050378715.1. Lineage (NCBI taxonomy): Bacteria > Pseudomonadati > Pseudomonadota > Gammaproteobacteria > Enterobacterales > Enterobacteriaceae > Klebsiella > Klebsiella sp. 2-CIP_Kleb. The sequence goes on along the minus strand of NZ_JBNRLG010000005.1, from coordinate 177,576 downwards.
CATTCAACAGGGTGCCTAACGCTCGGGCTCGAAACGGGCAGGATTAACACTAGCGTGATAAAGTTGAGTAAGTTAGGCTCTGACCGTTTGCAAGCCGCTGCCACAAGATGATGGAACAATAAATACAACGTATGAAAAAACGTATTCCCAGCCTCCTGGCTACGATGATTGCCAGCGCCTTGTATAGCCAACAAGGCCTCGCTGCCGATCTCGCAACGCAATGTATGCTTGGCGTGCCAAGCTTTGATCGTCCGCTCGTGGAAGGGCGGCCTGGCGATCTGCCGGTGACGATTAACGCCGATCATGCGAAGGGCAATTACCCGGACAACGCCGTCTTTACCGGCAACGTCGATATCAACCAGGGGAATAGCCGCCTCCGCGCCGACGAAGTTCAGCTGCATCAGCAGCAGGCCGCGGGCCAGGCGCAGCCGGTGCGCACGGTGGACGCGCTGGGCAACGTGCATTACGACGATAACCAGGTGATCCTCAAAGGACCAAAAGCCTGGTCGAATCTGAATACCAAAGATACCAACGTCTGGCAGGGCGATTATCAGATGGTCGGACGCCAGGGACGCGGTACTGCTGACCTGATGAAACAGCGCGGTGAAAACCGCTATACCATTCTGGAAAACGGCAGCTTTACCTCCTGTCTGCCGGGCTCCGACACCTGGAGCGTCGTGGGCAGCGAAGTTATCCACGATCGCGAAGAGCAGGTCGCCGAGATCTGGAACGCCCGCTTCAAGCTTGGCTCCGTGCCGATTTTCTACAGCCCCTACCTGCAGCTGCCGGTGGGCGATAAGCGTCGTTCAGGCTTCCTGATCCCGAACGCGAAATACAGCACCAAAAACGGCGTGGAGTTCTCCCTGCCGTACTACTGGAACATCGCGCCAAACTTCGATGCCACCATCACCCCGCACTATATGAACAAGCGCGGCGGCGTGATGTGGGAAAACGAATTCCGCTACCTGACCCAGCTCGGCAGCGGCTTAACGGAGTTCGACTACCTGCCGTCGGATAAAGTCTACGAAGATGACCACTCCAGCGACAGCAACAGCCGCCGCTGGCTGTTCTACTGGAACCACTCCGGGGTTATCGATCAGGTGTGGCGTCTGAACGCTGACTACACCAAGGTCAGCGATCCTGACTACTTCAACGATTTCAGCTCGAAGTATGGTTCCAGTACCGACGGCTATGCGACGCAGAAATTCAGCGCCGGGTATGTCAATCAGAACTTCGACGCCACGGTCTCAACCAAGCAGTTCCAGGTCTTCGATCGGGAGTCGAGCAACTCCTACTCGGCTGAGCCGCAGCTCGACATTAACTACTACCAGAACGATGTCGGTCCGTTCGATACCCATCTGTACGGCCAGGTCGCCCATTTTGTTAACTCGAATAACAACATGCCGGAAGCGACCCGCGTTCACTTCGAACCGACGATCAACCTGCCGCTGTCGAACGGCTGGGGCAGTCTGAATACCGAAGCCAAGCTGCTGGCGACCCACTACCAGCAGAGCAACCTCGATAAGTACAACGCCGCCAACGGCACGGACTACAAAGAGTCCGTTAGCCGCGTGATGCCGCAGTTTAAAGTCGACGGCAAAATGGTCTTCGAGCGCGACCTGCAGGAGGGATTCACCCAAACGCTGGAACCACGCATGCAGTATCTGTATGTGCCGTACCGCGATCAGAGTGAAATCGGCAGCTACGACTCCACGCTGTTGCAGTCAGACTACTCCGGCCTGTTCCGCGACCGTACCTATAGCGGTCTCGACCGCATCGCGTCGGCCAATCAGGTCACTACCGGTATCACCTCGCGCGTGTACGACGCCGCCGCGGTGGAACGTTTTAACATTTCCGTTGGTCAAATCTACTATTTCACCGAGTCACGCACCGGTGATGACAACATCAACTGGGAGAACAACGACACCACGGGTTCACTGGTATGGGCCGGCGACACCTACTGGCGCATTGCCGATAACTGGGGTCTGCGCGGCGGGATCCAGTACGATACGCGTCTGGATAACGTCGCAACCGGTAACGGCACCATTGAATACCGTCGCGATGAAAACCGCTTAGTCCAGCTTAACTATCGTTACGCCAGCCCGGAATATATTCAGGCCACACTGCCGTCATATTCCACCGCGGCGCAATATAAAGAGGGTATCTCGCAGGTGGGGATGACCGCCAGCTGGCCGATCGTCGATCGCTGGTCCGTGGTCGGTGCCTACTACTACGATACCAATACCCGAAAAGCAGCAAACCAGATGTTGGGTGTCCAGTATAACTCCTGCTGCTACGCCATCCGTCTTGGCTACGAACGTAAAGTCAACGGCTGGGATAGCAACAACAACGGCGGCGAGAGCAAATACGACAACACCTTCGGAATCAATATCGAATTGCGCGGTCTGAGCTCTAACTACGGCCTCGGCACCCAGCAGATGCTGCGTTCGAACATTTTACCGTACCAGAGCTCCCTGTGATGCGGCTGGTTTACAACATCATCCGCATTTGCGGTTAATCGAAATGGAAAAAGTATGAAGAACTGGAAAACGCTGCTTCTCGGTATCGCCATGATCGCGAATACCAGTTTCGCTGCCCCCCAGGTGGTCGATAAAGTAGCGGCCGTCGTCAATAATGGCGTCGTGCTGGAAAGCGACGTCGATGGTTTGATGCAATCGGTTAAGCTCAATGCTGGTCAGGCTGGCCAACAGCTGCCGGATGACGCGACCCTGCGCCATCAGATCCTCGAAAGACTGATCATGGACCAGATCGTGTTACAGATGGGGCAGAAGATGGGCGTGAAGGTCTCTGACGACCAGCTCGATCAGGCCATCGCCAACATCGCTAAACAAAACAACATGACCATGGATCAGATGCGCAGCCGTCTGGCCTATGAAGGCATCAACTACAACACCTACCGTAACCAGATCCGTAAAGAGATGCTGATTTCGGAAGTGCGTAACAATGAAGTGCGTCGTCGCATCACCGTGCTGCCGCAGGAAGTGGAAGCGCTGGCCAAACAGATCGGCGACCAGAACGACGCCAGCACCGAGCTCAACCTGAGCCACATCCTGATCCCGCTGCCGGAGAACCCGACCTCCGATCAAGTCGCCGCGGCCCAGGAGCAAGCGAATGCTATCGTTGAGCAAGCGCGCAACGGCGCCAACTTCGGTAAACTGGCGATCACCTACTCCGCCGACCAGCAGGCGCTGAAGGGCGGCCAGATGGGCTGGGGTCGTATCCAGGAGCTGCCGGGCATTTTCGCTCAGGCGTTAAGCACCGCGAAGAAAGGGGATATCGTCGGTCCGATCCGTTCCGGCGTCGGCTTCCACATTCTGAAAGTGAACGATCTGCGCGGCGGGACCCAGAACATCTCCGTCACTGAAGTACATGCCCGTCATATTCTGTTGAAGCCATCGCCAATCATGAACGATGCGCAGGCTCAGGCGAAGCTGGAGCAAATTGCCGCCGACATTAAGAGCGGGAAAACCACCTTCGCTAAAGCGGCGAAAGCGTATTCTGAAGATCCGGGCTCGGCGAACCAGGGCGGTGATTTAGGCTGGGCCACGCCGGATATCTTCGACCCGGCGTTCCGCGATGCGCTGATGCGTCTGAACAAAGGGCAGACCAGCGGACCGGTACACTCCTCCTTCGGCTGGCACCTGATCGAACTGCTGGATAGCCGTCAGGTCGACAGAACCGACGCCGCGCAGAAAGATCGTGCTTACCGTATGCTGATGAACCGCAAATTCTCTGAAGAAGCGGCAACCTGGATGCAGGAACAGCGCGCCAGTGCGTATGTTAAAATTCTGAGCAACTAATATCGATGCCTGATACCCATAAAGTTGTTATCACTCCCGGCGAACCCGCCGGGATTGGCCCTGACCTGGTCGTGCAGCTTGCCCAGCGCGACTGGCCAGTTGAGCTGGTGATCTGCGCCGACGGCGCCCTGTTAACTGACCGAGCCCAAAGGCTCGGTCTTCCTTTATCTCTCCTGCCATACGATCCTGCGCAACCGCCCGTTCCGCAGCGTGCCGGTACGTTGACGCTGCTTAACGTCCCGCTGAGCGTCCCGGCGGAGCCCGGCGTGCTGAACGTACAGAACGGCGCCTACGTGGTCGAGACGCTGGCGCGCGCCTGCGACGGCTGCCTGAGCGGCGAATTCGCGGCGTTAGTGACCGGCCCGGTGCACAAAGGCAACATCAACGACGCCGGCATCGCCTTCACCGGTCATACCGAGTTCTTCGAAGAGCGCGCGCAGGCCAGCAAAGTGGTGATGATGCTGGCGACCGAGGAGCTGCGGGTGGCGCTGGTGACGACCCATCTGCCGTTGAAAGCCATCAGCGAGGCGATAACGCCCGACCTGCTGCGCGAGATCATCACGATTCTCGATCACGACCTGCGCACGAAATTTGGTATTGCCCAGCCGCACGTGCTGGTTTGCGGGCTTAACCCGCATGCTGGCGAAGGCGGTCATATGGGAACGGAAGAGATAGATACCATCATTCCGGTGCTGGAAGAGATGCGCGGGAAGGGGATGAACCTCAGCGGTCCGCTGCCAGCTGACACCCTTTTCCAGCCCAAATACCTTGACCATGCCGATGCAGTACTCGCGATGTACCACGATCAGGGCCTGCCCGTGCTAAAATACCAGGGCTTTGGCCGCGGCGTGAACATTACGCTCGGTTTACCTTTTATTCGTACCTCCGTCGACCACGGCACCGCACTGGAATTAGCGGGCCAGGGAACAGCGGACGTCGGCAGTTTTATCACGGCGCTTAATCTCGCCATCAAAATGATTGTTAATACCCAATGAATAATCGAGTCCATCAGGGCCATTTAGCCCGTAAACGCTTCGGGCAGAACTTCCTCAACGATCAGTTTGTGATCGACAGCATCGTCTCGGCGATTAATCCGCAGAAAGGCCAGGCGATGGTTGAAATCGGCCCCGGTCTCGCCGCGCTGACCGAGCCGGTTGGCGAACGCCTTGACCAGTTGACCGTCATTGAGCTGGACCGCGATCTGGCGGCACGCCTGCAGACGCATCCGTTCCTCGGGCCGAAGCTGACCATCTATCAGCAGGATGCGATGACCATGAACTTCGGCGAACTGGCGGAGAAAATGGGTCAGCCGCTGCGCGTCTTCGGCAATCTGCCGTACAATATTTCGACCCCGCTGATGTTCCATCTGTTCAGCTATACTGATGCCATTGCCGATATGCACTTTATGCTGCAGAAAGAAGTGGTGAATCGTCTGGTTGCCGGACCGAACAGTAAGGCGTATGGTCGGTTAAGCGTGATGGCGCAATATTATTGCCAGGTGATCCCGGTACTCGAAGTGCCGCCGAGCGCGTTCACCCCGCCGCCTAAGGTCGATTCCGCGGTGGTCCGTCTGGTGCCGCACAGCACGATGCCGTATCCGGTCAAAGAGATCCGGGTGCTGAGCCGCATCACCACCGAAGCGTTCAACCAGCGCCGCAAGACCATCCGCAACAGTCTCGGCAATCTGTTCAGTGTGGAAGTGCTGACCGAGCTGGGCATCGACCCGGCCATGCGTGCAGAAAATATTTCCGTGGCGCAGTACTGCCAGATGGCCAACTGGCTGTCTGACAATCTGCCATCGAAGGAGAGCTAACCATGATTAATTCGCCTCGTGTTTGCGTCCAGGTGCAAAGCGTCTATATCGAATCGCAATCTTCTCCGGAAGAAGAGCGCTACGTCTTCGCTTATACCGTCACCATTCGCAATCTGGGGCGGAGTCAGGTTCAGCTGCTTGGCCGCTACTGGCTCATCACTAACGGCCACGGTCGTGAGACTGAAGTTCAGGGTGAAGGGGTGGTCGGCGAGCAACCGCATATTCCCGCCGGCGGTGAATATCAATATACCAGCGGCGCGGTCATTGAAACGCCGCTGGGAACCATGCAGGGTCATTATGAGATGATCGATATCGACGGCGCGCCCTTCCGTATCGAGATCCCTGTTTTCCGTCTCGCAGTTCCAACGCTCATTCATTAAAACAATGTCAACATACCTTATTGGCGACGTTCACGGTTGCTACGATGAACTGATCGCATTATTAGCGCAGGTTGAATTCGACCCGCGGAGCGATACGCTGTGGCTGACCGGCGATCTGGTAGCCCGTGGCCCGGGGTCGCTGGAGGTTCTGCGCTATGTCAAATCTCTGGGCGACAGCGTGCGACTGGTGCTGGGCAATCACGATTTACACTTGCTGGCGGTCTTCGCCGGCATCAGCCGCAACAAGCCGAAGGATCGTCTGAAATCACTGCTGGAAGCGCCGGATGCCGATGAGCTGCTTAACTGGCTGCGTCGTCAGCCGCTGCTCCAGGTGGACGAAGAGAAAAAGCTGGTGATGGCCCACGCCGGCATCACCCCCCAGTGGGATCTGGAGACCGCCCAGCAGTGCGCGCGCGATGTTGAAGCGGTGCTCTCCAGCGACTCCTACCCTTTCTTCCTCGATGCCATGTACGGCGACATGCCGAATCACTGGAGCAACGAGCTGAGCGGCCTGGCGCGCCTGCGCTTTATCTCTAACGCTTTTACCCGCATGCGCTACTGCTTCCCGAACGGCCAGCTGGATATGTACTCGAAAGAAGCGCCCGAGGACGCCCCGGCGCCGCTGAAGCCGTGGTTTGCCATTCCTGGTCCGGTCAGCAGTGCCTACAGCATTGCCTTTGGCCACTGGGCGTCGCTGGAGGGACGCGGTACGCCGGAGGGCATTTACGCGCTGGATACCGGCTGCTGCTGGGGCGGTGAACTCACCTGCCTGCGCTGGGAGGATAAGCAGTACTTTACCCAGCCGTCGAACCGGCAGAAAAGCCTCGACGAAGGCGAAGCCGTCGCGTCCTGAAGAAACAGGCGCACTCCCCCGGGCCCGCGCAAGCGCAGCGCTGCCGGGCAAGAACTGCGGACGCGGAGCCGCTTTTGTGTCGGGTGGCGGCTAACGCCTTACCCGACCTACGTTTAGGTGCCATTTGTCAACCGGGCAGCACTCTGGAAAGACGCATCCCGCGACGGGTAACATGGCGCAGTCCCGTAGGCCCGCGCAAGCGCAGCGCCGCCGGGCAAGAACTGCGGGCGCGGAGCCGCTTTTGTGTCGGGTGGCGGCTAACGCCTTACCCGACCTACGTTTAGGTGCCATTTGTCGCCCCGGGCAGCGCTGCAGAAAAACGCCTCCCGCGACGGGTAACATGGCGCAAAAAAGTAGTGGCAGCGTCATCGGCGCTGAATTCACGCCAAAGAAAACCCCGGTCACGCCAGACGCGACCGGGGTTTTTCATTGCTATCCTTCCCGCTTAACGGCGTTCGAGGATCTCAAAGCAGTAGCTGTGGGAGTTCTGCGCGTCGGCGTCATGAAACTCGCTGAACACCGATTCCCACTGGTCCGGATCGTAATCCGGGAAATGGGTATCGCCTTCCACTTCCGCATCGATATGGGTCAGATAGAGCTTCTGCGCCTTTGGCAGGAACTGCTCATACACCCGACCGCCGCCGATCACCATGATCTCTTCCACATCGCCGCAGGCGGCAATCGCTTCGTCAACGGAGGAGACCCACTGCACGCGATCGTCGCTGCCTGGCTTGCTGCTGATCACGATATTTTTACGCCCCGGCAACGGGCGCCCAATGGATTCCCAGGTCAGACGCCCCATCACTACCGGCTTATTTAATGTGTTGCGTTTGAACCAGGCGAGATCGGCAGGCAGGTTCCATGGCATGGCGTTTTCCATACCAATGACGCGATCTACCGCTAACGCCGCAATCAGACTGATCATTCATTCATTCCTGAGTACAAAAAATTGTCGCCACTATACGGAAAGCGTACAACTTCGTCGACTGGCCGGAGGGTAAAGAATAAGAAAATTTTCTGATTTGCTGGCAAGCCCACGTTCACACCGTGGGCCGCCAGAACAGGATCCAAACGAAAACAGAATGTTACTGATTAGCGTCAGGCGGAGGGCTTATTTCCCGGCTCATCGGCGATATCGCCGGTATGCCTGCCCTCTTCCGTCCCCTGCCAACCGTGCCGCTGCACCAGCGACAGATGATGACGATCTTCGTTGATGATGCCGGTCAGCATATCGCTGGTCCGCTTGAAGACCGCCACCCGCGACGCCGCGTCGTTTTCCGCCATCGCCACCATCTCTTCGACCATCTGCAGGTTGAAACGACGGAACAGATCGGCCCGCTCGCGCGCTTCATACGCGCCGAGCCCCAGCGCCTCCAGGGTCATTCGGCCGGATTTCAGTGCCGCCTCGAAGGTTTCACGCTCCGGGGCATCAACGCCAGCCTGACGCAGCTGGATATAGTGATCGACATCGCGGGCGCGGGAGATAATCTGCAGATGCGGAAAATGCTCTTTTACCCTCGCCACCAGCTCCAGGCTGACGTGCGGATCGTCAATGGCATTGATCAGTACCTCCGCCTTTTCGGCGCCGGCCGACTCCAGCAGATCGACCCGGGTGGCGTCGCCGTAGAAGACCTTCATATCAAATTTGCGCAGAGTATCGACATGGTCCGGGTCATGATCGAGGATCACCATCTTCACCCCGCTGGAGAGCAGTAGTCGCCCGGCGATCTGCCCGAAGCGGCCAAAGCCGGCGACAATCACCCGCGGCTGCTCTTCATCAATCTCGTCCGCATCCCGCGCCTGGCCGCTGGACGATTTCTCCAGACGGGTCAACAGCACCAGCAGAATGGGGGTTGCCGCCATCGACAGCGCCACCGCCAGGGTCAGCGCCTTTGCCCATTCGCCGTCCAGCACCTCCGCCATCCGCGCGGCGCCAAAGACCACAAACGCGAACTCACTCCCCTGCCCCAGCAGCACCGCAAACCAGCGGCGCTGAGCGCGAGGCACGCCAAGCGGCCTGGCGATAAGCCACAGCATCAGCATTTTTATCGCCAGGAAACCCACCAGCAAAATCACGATACGCAGCGGATGGGTGACCAGGGTGCCGAAATCAATCGACATCCCGACGCCGATAAAAAACAGCCCCAGCAGCAGGCCTTTAAACGGCTCAATATCGCTTTCCAGCGCATGGCGATACTCGGAGCTGGCCAGCAACACCCCGGCGAGAAACGCCCCCATCGCCATCGACAGCCCCACCTCCTCCAGCAACAGCCCAAAGCCGAAGACCAGGAACAGGGCCACGGCGCTGAATACTTCGCGCAGACCGGAACGGGCGACAAAACGCAGCAACGGACGGGTCAGATAGCGCCCCAGCACCACCACCAGCGCCAGCGCCGCGGCCACCTTCAGCGCGGAAAGGGCAAAAGCCATCAGCGAAGTGGCGCCGCCGCTGGCCGCCAGCAGCGGGATCATGGCCACCAGCGGGATCGCCGCGATATCCTGGAACAGCAGCACCGCGAAGGCGCTGCGCCCCATCTGCGATACCGTCAGATTGCGCTCATTCATCGCCTGCATGGCGATCGCGGTTGAGGAGAGCGCCAGGGTCATACCGATCAGCTCGGCCACCTGCCAACGCAACCCCAGCAGCATGCAGAAGAGGCCGATCAATACCCCACAGGCCACCATCTGCAGCGCACCGCCGCCAAACACCGAAGCGCGCAGCTTCCACAGACGCTGCGGATCCAGTTCCAGACCAATGACGAACAGCATCAGCACCACGCCAATCTCGGCAAAGTGCAGAATCGCCTCGGCATCGGTCACCAGCCGCAGCCCCCACGGCCCAATAATACAGCCGGCGATGAGATAGCCCAGCACCGACCCAAGCCCAAGGCGGACGGCGATGGGCACAATCAGCGCCGCGGCGCCCAGGTAAATCAGCGCCTGTATCAGCGTATGGCTATCCATTCTGATGTGCCTCCTGCCAGTCGATTAAGCGTTGACGATAATGGCGGGCCTGCGCCTGCAGCGTTTCGTCATCGCAGATAAAGGTGCAGTGCATGGCAAACGGCGGCAGCCATTTCATCCCGCAGTAGAGCGCCGTGGCCTGCAGCGGCTGCGCCAGCACCGGGAAACCGGGAAACGAACCGATATCAAAGTGGCTTTCACCGCCGCCGGTGGTCACCGCCCACATCAGCGATTTACCGCGCAGCGCAATACCGTTATGGCCATAGGCCCAGCCGTGCGACAGCACTTTGTCCATCCACAGCTTCAGCAGCGGCGGCACGCTATACCACTGCATCGGGTGCTGCCAGATAACCAGATCGGCACGGGCGAGCGCCGCCTGCTCGGCGGCGACATCGATATTAAAGTCGGGATAGAGTTGATAGAGGGAGCGTATCTCTACGCCTTCAAGCGTCCCTGCTTGTTCAAGCATTCGCTTATTCGCATGCGAATGCTGCGGATAAGGATGCGCATAAATTATCAGAATCATTGATTGGCCTGCGTTAGCTCTTGTCGTAATCAGCAAGAGTGTAGACAGTTAAATGAACCGCTTACAATGATAACTGTGATTTATGTCGCGGTGGTGGATACAACGCGCGCCTGAATGGCAAACGTCAGGCCTTAATTATCCAGCTCATCCATAGATTTCACCTGATCGCGGTTAATCTGCTCCACGCGTCCGGTTTCGGCATTTTTGTAAGAGACCAGACCGGTATCATCATCCACCTGCGGTTTACCGCTGGTGACAATGGTCTTGCCGTCGGTGGTTTTGATCGACTGATTCGATGAGCAGCCGGCCACGAACATGATTGCCGTCGCTGCCAGTGCGGATGCCACCAGAATATTGTTCCGCATTGTATCCTCCTGTCTTTTCATCAATAGGTATCGTTATGGTGCTAACTATAGTTAGCCTGACCCGACAGGGGGTTAAAAGCAGAACTCTCTGAAGATGGCCGCGGCCAAAAAAAATGGGCTGACGAAGTCGTCAGCCCAGGTGTGTTGCTATCCGGCCAGGCCGGAGCGCTTATTTGGTGATTTGCGCGTGCATTTCCTGAACCGAAATCACCTTGTCGGTGGCGTCAGCGTTCAGCGCCATCGCGGTGGCAAAGCCGCCGTTCAGGGTGGTGTCATAGTGCACCTTGTACTGCAGCGCGCTGCGGCGAATCAGCTTGGAGTCTTCAATCGCCTGACGACCTGCGGTGGTGTTGATGATGTAGGTATATTCGCCATTCTTGATACGGTCCTGAATGTGCGGACGACCTTCATGCACCTTGTTCACCAGACGCGGGTTGATGCCCGCTTCGCCCAGCACAATCGCCGTGCCGTGAGTCGCATCCAGCTCGAAGCCAAACTTCAGCAGCTTCGCTGCCAGGTCGACCACTCGCTCTTTGTCGCCTTCGCGGACGGAGAGCAGCGCGCGACCCTGTTTCTTCATGGTCGAGTTGCTGCCCAGCTGCGCTTTGGCGAACGCTTCGGCAAAGGTACGGCCAACGCCCATCACTTCCCCGGTGGAACGCATTTCTGGCCCTAACAGCGGGTCAACGCCCGGGAATTTGTTGAACGGCAGGACCACCTCTTTCACCGAGTAGTACGGCGGGATGATCTCTTTGGTCACGCCCTGCTGCGCCAGCGTCTTACCGGCCATCACGCGCGCCGCCACTTTCGCCAGCGGTACGCCGGTGGCTTTGGAGACGAACGGCACGGTGCGCGCCGCACGCGGGTTGACTTCAATCAGATAGACTTCGTTATCTTTCACCGCGAACTGGACGTTCATCAGACCGCGAACCTGCAGCTCGAAGGCCAGCTTCTGCACCTGCTCGCGCATCACATCCTGAATCTCTTTGCTCAGGGTATAGGCTGGCAGGGAACAGGCGGAGTCGCCGGAGTGGACGCCTGCCTGTTCGATATGCTCCATGATGCCGCCAATCAGCACCATTTCGCCATCGCAGATGGCATCGACATCCACTTCAATCGCGTCGTCGAGGAAGCGGTCCAGCAGCACTGGCGCGTCGTTGGAGACGCTGACCGCAGTCTGGAAGTAGCGGCGCAGATCCTGCTCGTCATAGACGATCTCCATCGCCCGACCGCCGAGCACGTAAGACGGACGCACCACCAGCGGGTAGCCAATCTCTTTCGCTTTCTCTACCGCCTGCTCAATGGCGGTAACGGTGGCGTTCGCCGGCTGCTTCAGCTTCAGACGGTCAACCGCGTGCTGGAAGCGCTCACGATCTTCCGCCCGGTCGATAGCGTCCGGGCTGGTACCGATAACCGGTACGCCTGCGGCTTCCAGGGCGCGCGCCAGCTTCAGCGGAGTCTGCCCGCCGTACTGCACGATAACGCCTTTTGGCTTCTCGATGCGCACGATTTCCAGCACGTCTTCCAGGGTAACCGGCTCGAAGTACAGACGGTCGGAAGTGTCGTAGTCGGTAGAGACGGTTTCCGGGTTACAGTTGACCATGATGGTCTCGTAACCGTCTTCGCGTAGCGCCAGCGAGGCGTGTACGCAGCAGTAGTCAAATTCGATACCCTGACCGATACGGTTCGGGCCGCCGCCGAGGACCATGATTTTATCGCGGTCAACGGACGGGTTGGACTCGCACTCTTCTTCATAGGTGGAGTACATGTAGGCGGTATCGGTGGCGAATTCCGCGGCGCAGGTGTCCACGCGCTTGTAGACAGGGTGCAGGTCATACTGGTCGCGCAGTTTACGGATTTCCGCTTCCCGCACGCCCGCCAGCTTCGCCAGACGCGCATCGGCAAAGCCTTTACGTTTCAGGGTGCGCAGGAAGTCAGCGTCGAGGCCGTTGATGCCCACTTCCGCCACTTTCTCTTCCAGACGGACCAGCTCTTCAATCTGCACCAGGAACCAGCGGTCGATGTTGGTCAGGTTGAAGACGCCGTCAACCGAGAGGCCCGCGCGGAACGCGTCGGCGATGTACCAGATACGCTCAGCGCCGGCGTCTTTCAGCTCGCGGCGGATTTTGGTCAGCGCTTCCGGATCGTCGAGGCTCACTTTCGGGTCGAAGCCGGTGGCGCCCACTTCCAGACCGCGCAGCGCTTTCTGCAAGGATTCCTGCTGGGTACGGCCAATCGCCATCACTTCGCCGACGGACTTCATCTGGGTGGTCAGACGGTCATTGGCGCCGGCGAATTTTTCGAAGTTAAAGCGTGGGATTTTAGTGACCACGTAGTCGATGGACGGCTCGAAGGAAGCCGGGGTACGGCCGCCGGTGATGTCGTTCATCAGCTCGTCGAGGGTGTAACCTACCGCCAGCTTGGCTGCCACTTTGGCAATCGGGAAACCGGTGGCTTTGGAGGCCAGCGCCGAGGAGCGGGAAACGCGCGGGTTCATTTCAATAACGATCAGGCGACCGTTTTTCGGGTTGACCGCGAACTGAACGTTAGAGCCGCCGGTTTCGACGCCGATTTCACGCAGCACCGCCATCGAGGCGTTACGCATGATTTGGTATTCTTTGTCGGTCAGGGTCTGCGCCGGCGCAACGGTAATGGAGTCACCGGTATGGATCCCCATGGCGTCGAAGTTTTCGATAGAGCAGACGATGATGCAGTTGTCGTTCTTATCGCGCACCACTTCCATCTCATACTCTTTCCAGCCGATCAGCGATTCATCAATCAGCAGCTCGTTGGTAGGAGAGAGATCCAGGCCGCGGGTACAAATCTCTTCAAACTCTTCGCGGTTATAGGCGATGCCGCCGCCGGTGCCACCCATGGTGAACGACGGACGGATGATGCACGGATAGCCGACGTCAGCCGCTACCGCCAGCGCCTCTTCCATCGTATGGGCGATACCTGAACGCGCGGTGTCGAGACCAATTTTTTTCATCGCGATATCGAAACGGCGACGGTCTTCGGCCTTGTCAATCGCATCGGCGGTGGCGCCAATCATGGTCACGCCGAATTCAGCCAGCACCCCCTGACGCTCCAGCTCCAGCGCGCAGTTCAGCGCCGTCTGGCCGCCCATGGTCGGCAGCACCGCGTCCGGGCGCTCTTTTTCGATGATTTTGCGCACCACTTCCCAGTGAATCGGCTCGATGTAGGTGGCATCGGCCATTTCCGGGTCGGTCATGATGGTCGCCGGGTTAGAGTTCACCAGGATAACGCGGTAGCCCTCTTCGCGCAGGGCTTTACAGGCCTGGGCGCCGGAGTAGTCAAACTCGCACGCCTGACCGATAACAATCGGGCCCGCGCCCAGAATCAGGATACTTTTTATGTCTGTACGTTTTGGCATGGCTCTTTTACTCCTGATTATTTCGCGGACTGACGGTATTGCTCAATTAACTCGATAAAGTGGTCGAACAGCGGCGCGGCATCGTGCGGCCCCGGGCTCGCTTCAGGGTGGCCCTGGAAGCTGAACGCCGGCTTGTCGGTGCGATGGATCCCCTGCAGGGTGCCGTCGAACAGCGACTTGTGGGTCACGCGCAGGTTGGCCGGCAGCGTCGCCTCATCCACGGCGAAACCGTGGTTCTGGGCGGTGATCATCACCACGTTATTATCAATATCTTTCACCGGGTGGTTGCCGCCGTGGTGGCCGAACTTCATTTTAATGGTCTTGGCGCCGCTCGCCAGCGCCAGCAGCTGATGGCCGAGGCAGATGCCGAACACCGGAATATCGGTCTCCAGGAATTTTTCAATCGCGTCGATAGCGTAATCACATGGCGCCGGGTCGCCAGGACCGTTGGAGAGGAAAATGCCGTCCGGATTGAGCGCCAGCACATCCGCCGCCGAAGTCTTCGCCGGCACCACCGTCAGGCGGCAGCCGCGGTCAACCAGCATGCGCAGGATGTTGCGTTTCGCGCCGAAGTCATACGCGACGACGTGGAACGGCAGCTCGCTTTCCGCTTTCGCTTCCGGCAGGTCGCCCGCCAGGGTCCAGCTGCCTTGCGTCCAGCTGTAGGTTTCTGCGGTGGTCACTTCCTTCGCCAGGTCCATGCCGTTCAGGCCCGGGAACGCTTTCGCTTTTTCCAGCGCCAGCTGGGCATCCGGGCTGTCGCCCGCGATGATGCAGCCATTCTGCGCCCCTTTCTCACGCAGCAGACGCGTCAGCTTGCGGGTATCGATATCGGCAATCGCCACGATGTTATGGCGCTTCAGATAGGAAGAGAGGTCTTCGGTACTGCGGAAGTTGCTGGCAATCAGCGGCAGGTCGCGAATAACCAGACCCTGAGCATGTACCTGAGAAGATTCTTCATCGGCGGCGTTGGTGCCGACATTACCAATATGAGGATAAGTAAGAGTGACGATTTGGCGGGAATAGGAAGGATCAGTGAGGATTTCTTGATAACCGGTCATTGAAGTATTGAAAACGACTTCCCCAACCGCCGTGCCGGTTGCCCCGATGGCCCGACCGTGAAACTGGGTTCCGTCTTCCAGAACCAATAGCGCTGACTTAATCAAAACATCCTCCAGAGAATATCCACTCACTTTATTTGCATATTAATTCATAAACACGATCTGAATCAATGCAAATCTGTTGCCCGCAGATTTTTGGCAAACGGCGGCATTCTGGAGAGATGTCGGATAAAAGTCAACTTAAAGCGGAGATTTTTAATGTCATTTTACGCCACTGGCGCATAACACGTGATTTTTACGCCAAAAAGATCAACAAACCTGGCTGAGAAAACGCTTGCGGACGGCGAAGAGTGTAAAATCTGGCGCTGGACGGCAAAAAAGTGGACCAGATGGTCAAAATTTACATTTCATTCACTTAAAAACCGAACAATACCCTAACTTATAGCCCATTCAGAAAAATAACAACCTAAAGCGGCCAAAAATAAAAAAGGGCAACAAAATATTGCCCCTTGCATCAATAACTTATTGATAGCAATAACCACATCACGATGGGTAATAATCGTTATAAACTATTCAGATCCAGCACGTCACGCATATCAAAGAGTCCGCTTTTTTTGCCTTTCAGCCACAATGAAGAGCGAACCGCGCCATTAGCAAAGGTCATTCGACTGGAGGCTTTATGGGTGATCTCGATACGTTCGCCAATATCAGCAAACATCGCCGTATGCTCCCCGACGATATCCCCCGCGCGGACGGTGGCGAAGCCAATGGTGCCCGGGACGCGTTCGCCAGTGTGGCCTTCACGGCTGTAGACCGCGCAGTCCTTGAGATCTTTGTTCAATGCTCCGGCGATCGCTTCGCCCATCGCCAGCGCGGTGCCTGACGGCGCATCCACTTTATGCCGATGGTGCGCTTCGATAATTTCGATGTCGGTGTAGTCGCCCATCACCTTCGCCGCCTTCTCCAGCAGCTTTAACAGGACATTGACGCCGACGCTAAAGTTAGCGGCGAAGACAATGGCAATCTCCTGCGCGGCGTCGCGAATCGCCTGCTTGCCGGCGTCGTCAAAACCGGTGGTGCCGATGACCATCCCTTTGCCGTGGTCGCGGCAAAACGCCAGATGGTTCAGCGTGCCTTCCGGGCGGGTAAAATCGATCAACACGTCGAAATCATCTTTTACCGCCGTCAGGCTGCTTTGCACCGTGACGCCCGCTTTGCCGGCACCCGCCAGCTCGCCGGCGTCGCTGCCCACCAGGCTGGACCCTTCGCGCTCCAGCGCCGCGCCCAGCGCCACTCCATCCATCTGCAGCGCAGCCTGAATTAACTGGCGTCCCATCCGGCCGCCCGCGCCGGCGATGGCCACGCGGATTTGTGCATCATGCATAGCTATTCTCTTTTGTTAACATTACGTAAATTGTTTTCAGAGTAACCAGCCCGTCAGCGGGCCGCTACTCAAAAACGCCGATAATTAGAAATTTATGACAAACGGCGGACGATATCAGTAAAAACTATACGATTGTGCCGCAATTCCTCGTTTACGCAGTGATAACCAGGATGGCGAATGATGATGCCCCGCCCGCCGGTGCGGGCGAAGGCCATGTTGCAGAGGGTTACAGCGGGAAAAGCGCGCCGGCGGGAAACGCGGATAAAAACCAAGTCACCGCCAGCAGATCGGCGCTACCGCCGGGGCTGAGGTGGCGAGCAATCAGATCGTCATCAAACTGGCGCAGCGCCTCCAGGCCACCGTCAGCCAGTACGCCGCCCTGCCACAGCAGCCGCTGCGCCTCCTGCTGGACATAGTTCAGCCCGGCCAGCCCGCCGCGAGACACCAGATTGGTGTCATCATTCCATGCCATCAGATGCAGCAGGGTTTGCAGCAGCGCCAGATTGCTGTCGCCAGTCTCCTCCATCATGCGGTTAAAGACCGGTAATGCCTGGGTGCGCACGGTCAGGAATCCGCTCTCCGCCTCGCCGCGGGCGCCGGAGAAGCCGTAACGCAGAAAATGCATCTCGCCTTTGCTCAGCCGTTCCCCACTGGCGGAGGACAATTCCTGCATAACCATGCCGCGACAGAAGCGCGCCACCTGGTCGCAAAGCCGGTGCTGCTCTATCGGCTCGCCTTTCGAGACCAGCCTGCCCGCTGCCGCGCTGAGCAGGCCAAAAGCGAAGATCGCCCCACGATGGGTATTCACCCCGCCGGTGACCTCCAGCATATCGTTCTCGCAGGCCATTCCCACCGGACGCAGCATCATCAACACCTGCTCCGGCGCGACCGCCGCGGTATCGTGGCCCATGATAAAAAACTTCTCCATCCACGGCGCCACCACCACGGAACTGGCCTCAAACGAGGCCAGATCCATATCCCGGTGCGCGCCAGCGTTACGAATATCCACCAGCCCGG
This sequence comes from Klebsiella sp. 2-CIP_Kleb., assembly GCF_050378715.1. Taxonomy (NCBI): domain Bacteria; kingdom Pseudomonadati; phylum Pseudomonadota; class Gammaproteobacteria; order Enterobacterales; family Enterobacteriaceae; genus Klebsiella; species Klebsiella sp. 2-CIP_Kleb. The sequence continues at coordinate 159,998 of NZ_JBNRLG010000005.1, read as the reverse complement.
GCTTAGGGGTCAGGCGAACTTCGGTCAACAGCGCGCGCTCTACCGCGCTGACCACCTCTTCGGCGCTCAGTGGTTTCCCGCGTAGCACACGCGGAGGTTGAATTAACACGTCGCTCATAGCCTTTCCCCTCTGCGCTTAGTCGCTGTTTTTCACCTGATGGATCACATCGATGACCGAACCGTCGCGATAGCGGACTACCGCCACCACCCGATCGGTAAATTCGATCGCTTTCGGTTTGCCCGTCAGCAGCTCCGCGCGCTGCTGCAGTTCCTCAATGGTCATCAGCGGAATACCGGCGTTGCGTAAATTGTCGATCAGGTCCTGGCGCGCCGGGTTTACCGCAATGCCATGGTCGGTGACCAGCACATCCACGCTGGCTCCCGGCGTCACGCGGGTCAGCACTTTTTCCACGACGCAGGGAATGCGGCCGCGAACTAACGGTGCGGTAATGATGGTCAGATCCGCGCCGGCGGCGGTATCGCTATGTCCGCCTGACGCGCCGCGCAGCACGCCGTTGGAGCCGGTCATCACGTTGACGTTAAAGTCGGTGTCAATTTCCAGCGCGCTGAGCATCACTACGTTTAAGCGCTCGCAGGAGGCCCCTTTGGAACCCGGGCTGGCATACTGATTAGTAGAGATTTCGACGTGGTTCGGGTTCTGCGCCAGCGAGCGCGCCGCATCGCCATCGAACGATTGGGTGTCGAGCAGCGTTTTAATCAGCCCTTTCTCATGCAGGTCGACCATCGTCCCGGTGATGCCGCCAAGGCCGAAACTGGCGGTAATGCCGTTGCGGCGCATTTTGTCTTCCAGGAAGCGGCTCACCGCCAGCGAGGCGCCGCCGGTGCCGGTCTGCAGCGAGAACCCCTCTTTAAAGTAACCGGAATGTTCAACCACTTTCGCCGCCTGGCGGGCGATCAGCAGCTCACGCGGGTTGCTGGTCAAACGAATGGCGCCCGCGGTGATTTTTTGCGGATCGCCCACTTCGTCCACCTGAACGATCAGATCCACCTGATCCTGGGCGATACTGGCCGGGTAGTTAGGGTAATTCACCCACTCTTCGGTCAACAGCACGACGCATTTGGCATGTTCCGCATCAACGCGCGCGTAGCCCAGCGAGCCGCAGCGCGACTTACCGCTAAAGCCGTTGGCGTTGCCAAACTCATCGCAGCAGGGAACGCCGAGGAACGCCACGTCAATGGACAGCTCACCGCTTTGGAGCAGCTGTACGCGACCACCGTGAGAGTGGATCTGCACCGGATTTTCCATCAGGCCGGCGGAGATCTCCTCGCCAAGCTTGCCGCGCAGACCGGAGGTGTAGATCTGACGGATCACGCCGTTTTTAATATGCTCAATCAGCGGCCAGTGGGCGTCGATCAGCGAACTGGACGCCAGGGTCAGATCGCGAAATCCCATCTCCGCTAGCTTCGCCACCACCATATTGACCACTTTGTCACCGCCGCGAAACGCGTGGTGGAACGAGATGGTCATGCCGTTTTGCAGGCCGGAGCGACGGATTGCCGTTTCCAGCGAGTCGCAGATTTTACGCTGACGCTTTTCCGTCTCACTAGCCAGCCACGGACTTTTCGCCGTCACGCCGTTGTAAGGGGTCAATCCTTCCGGCATCACGTACTGCTGATTAAGCATTGCTACTGTCTCTTTCATCTTATTCCCCTTAATCACGAATACCGGAAGCCGAAAGCGCCACCACTTTGCGCGCGTGGTCGATAATCGGTCCATCGATCATCTTACCGTTCAGCGACACCACGCCCAGACCGCGCGACTCTGCCTCTTCCGCCGCGGCAATCACCTCCAGCGCATGGTCGACCTCTTTTCGCGTCGGGGCATAGACCTGGTGCAGCAGTTCGATCTGGCGCGGGTTGACCAGTGATTTCCCGTTGAAGCCGAGGTTCTTCGCCAGATTCGCTTCCGCAAGAAAGCCCTCTTCATTATTAATATCCGACCACACCACGTCATAGGCGGCGATGCCGGCAACCCGCGCAGCATGTAGCACGGCGCAGCGGGCATAGAACAGCTCAGTGCCGTCGCCGCGGGAGGTGCCCATATCCATCACGTAATCGAAAGCCGCCAGCGCGATGGCCGACAGACGCGGGCTGGCGCGGGCGATCTCGACCGCGTTTACCACCCCCAACGCCGACTCGATGGCCGCCATGAGCCTGGTGCTGCCCACTTCGCGGCCGCACGCACGCTCAATACGCTCAACGTGAGCTTCCAGCTCATGGATATCTTCTTTGCTGTCGGTTTTCGGCAGGCGCACCATATCCACGCCCGCACGAACCACGGCTTCCAGATCGGCCAGTCCAAACGGGGTATTTAGCGGGTTAATACGCACCACCGTTTCGATATCCTGATACAGCGGGTGCTGCAGCGCCTGATACACCAGCAGACGAGCGGTATCTTTCTCGCGCAGCGAAACGGCATCTTCAAGGTCGAACATCACCGCATCGGCGCCGTAGACGAATGAAGTACTTAACATGGCGGCATTGGCGCCGGGGATAAACAGCATACTGCGACGTGGTTTCATAGCTGGCTCCATTGCAATTGAGACTGTTGCGCCGCGCGCAGGGCCGCAGCCTGAACTCGGGCGCGCAGAACGCACTCCAGCGCCCCTTTATCATCCACCACCACGTTGGCCTGGCTAACGCCGAGCTGCATCAGGGTTTCTCTGACCACTCGCTCAATCGCATCGCCAAACTGCTGCTTCACAATGCTGTCGATCTCCAGTTGAATGCCCGGCTGCGTCGCCGGCCCAATCCTGACCATCACATCGCTGGACTCCAGCGTGCCGGCCAGGGCGTCAATCTTCATTTCCATAGAGGCAAATCCTTTGTTATGGCGTAAAAATCAGGCGGTTTGATGTTCGCTTTCCGCCAGTTGCATCAGAAAAGAGAGGGTTCCCGGCGGCACCAGCGCCGCCACCGCCTGCCAGTTGCGCTGCCGGTACAGTTCGCGCACCCTGGAAGCCGATATCGGCCCGCCGTTTTTTTCGATCCGCGCCAGCTCAACGACCTCAACAGGCGGCGCGTCGCCCGGCGCTGCCAGCAACGCTTTCATACGCTGGTTGTAATGGCGGGTCAGCGAACACAGCGGCTCGGTGCCGACAAAACGATGGGTTATCTTCAGCGCCGGGGCTAAATGTTCGCGGAACAGCTGGAGATCGATCTGGTTGTGGCAGTCATCCACCACCCCCTGTTCTTTGAGGAAGTAGCCGGGGAAGGTGGCCCGCGAGATGAGGTATGCCGAACCGGGATGCAGCGTCACTTTGTCGATGCCGGCAATCCCTTTTTCGATTAGCGTGTAGCGATCCTGATACGTGAAACGGGAGGCATCCTCTTTCACCACAAACAGGTGTAGCCAGTCGCATTGACGGGCCGCCTGCTCCACCAGCCAACGGTGGCCGAGCGTGAACGGGTTGGCGTTCATCACGATAGCGCCGATTTTGCGTCCCGGCTGACGGTACATCGCCAGCTGGCGGCAGTAGCGGGTCAGCCGTTCGCGGCTATTTTCCAGTAACACGGCGAGATTGCCGGCCTGCGCAATTGGCCAGAAGCCGGCGCCGGCAAAGAGCGCGGCGTTACAGGGCTTAGTGAATAAAAACAGTTCGCTGCGCCCCAGTTCGTAAGCCAGGGTGAGTAATTCTGTCAGTAGCTTAAGGCTCAGCCCCTCCCCCTGCAGCGAGGGGTCGATAGCGATGCACTTCAGCACGTTGCCGGCGATGGCGCCGCAGCCGACCAGCCGCTGCCGGTACTCGGCGATAATGGCCATTTCGCAATCAGCCTCTAATGAGAGCTGATGCTGACGGAGAAAGAGGTCAATCGCCTCTCGCCGCGATTTATCCTTCCGTAGCTGAACGCGTTTTAATATCAGAGTCATTTTTTAGCGCTTCGTTATTCCAAAACGACCTGTATTTCGCCAGCGTTCGGCTATCGATTCTTGTATTTAAATCACAGTTTTTCTCGTCGCTTAATTGGCTTTATGGTTTTTATGTTGTTAATTCATTCAGCATAATAAAAATAATTAAATTAATTAAAAACACGAGTATTCAGTGAAGGTTATCACACCTTAACACTGAGTCTATTTATTACTATGCGCCGGTCTTATTACTTCATTGATAAACAGGATAACGTTTATGACTAACATGAGCCAGGCTCCGGCGACGGAGAAAAAAGGCGTGAGCGACCTGCTGGGATTTAAAATCTTCGGCATGCCGTTACCCCTTTATGCGTTTGCGTTAATTACGCTATTACTTTCCCACTTCTTTAATGCGTTACCCACCGACCTGGTTGGCGGCTTTGCCATTATGTTTATTATCGGCGCCCTGTTTGGCGAAATAGGTAAACGCCTGCCGATATTCAACAAATATATCGGTGGTGCGCCAGTGATGATCTTTCTGGTGGCAGCATATTTCGTTTATGCCGGTATTTTCACGCAGAAAGAGATCGATGCCATCAGTAACGTCATGGATGAGAGTAACTTCCTTAACTTATTCATCGCCGTATTAATTACCGGCGCGATCCTGTCGGTAAACCGTCGTCTGCTGCTGAAATCGCTGCTCGGCTACATCCCGACCATTCTGATGGGCATTGTCGGCGCGTCGATTTTCGGTATCGTCATCGGCCTGGTGTTCGGCATCCCGATGGATCGCATTATGATGCTGTACGTCCTGCCGATCATGGGCGGCGGCAACGGCGCGGGCGCGGTACCGCTGTCGGAAATTTATCACTCCGTTACCGGTCGGTCTCGCGAAGAGTACTATTCAACCGCTATCGCTATTCTGACCATCGCCAATATCTTTGCCATCGTCTTTGCCGCCGTACTCGATATCATCGGTAAAAAACACACCTGGCTGAGCGGCGAGGGCGAGCTGGTGCGCAAAGCCTCGTTTAAAGTCGAAGAAGACGAAAAAGCGGGCCAGATCACTCATCGCGAAACCGCCGTCGGCATGGTGCTGGCCACCACCTGCTTCCTGCTGGCCTACGTGATGGCGAAGAAAATCCTGCCCAGCATTGGCGGCGTATCGATTCACTATTTTGCCTGGATGGTGCTGATCGTCGCGGCGCTGAACGCCTCTGGCCTCTGCACACCCGAAATCAAAGCTGGCGCCAAACGCCTGTCGGATTTCTTTTCCAAACAGCTGTTGTGGGTGCTGATGGTCGGCGTCGGCGTCTGCTACACCGACCTGCAGGAAATCATCAACGCTATTACCTTCGCTAACGTCGTCATCGCCGCGGTTATCGTCGTTGGCGCGGTGGTTGGCGCGGCCCTGGGCGGCTGGATGATTGGCTTCTTCCCGATTGAATCAGCGATCACCGCGGGTCTGTGCATGGCCAACCGCGGCGGTTCCGGTGACCTGGAAGTGCTCTCTGCCTGTAACCGTATGAACCTTATCTCTTATGCGCAAATCTCCTCCCGTTTGGGTGGCGGTATTGTGCTGGTCATCGCCAGCATCGTGTTCGGCATGATGATTTAACCCATTTGCACGATGGCGCCGTTGAACGGACGACGACTAGCATCGCCAGGGTCCAATGCCGGGAGCGGCAGAGGGAAATCCACCCTGCTCCTTAGCCGGGAATGCCAGAAACGTCGCCAGGCAGCGCGCCATCGTGCCCCTATTTTGAGAGGTATACATGACTGATGCTGCGCTGCTAGGCGAAGGCTTCACCCTGATGTTTCTCGGCATGGGCTTTGTGCTGGTGTTCCTGCTGCTGCTCATCTTCGCCATCCAGGGGATGTCCCTCGCCGTTAACCGTCTGTTTCCCGAGCCGCTTCCGGCGTCAAAACCGGCACCGGCCGCCGTCGCGCCCGCCGACGACTTCGCCCGCTTAAAGCCGGCGATTGTCGCCGCCATTCACCACCATCGCCGTTTGCACCCTTAATTCACGGAGGAATTCATGACCGTTGCCATTACCGATGTCGTCCTGCGCGACGCCCACCAATCCCTGTTCGCCACCCGCCTGCGCCTCGACGATATGCTCCCCGTCGCCGCTCAGCTTGACGACGTCGGCTACCGCTCCCTCGAGTGCTGGGGCGGGGCCACCTTTGATGCCTGCATCCGCTTTCTCGGCGAGGACCCGTGGGTCCGCCTGCGCGAGCTAAAAAAAGCGATGCCGAAAACCCCGCTGCAGATGCTGCTCCGCGGCCAGAACCTGCTCGGCTACCGCCACTACGCCGATGACGTGGTGGCGCGCTTCGTGGAGCGCGCCGTCAAAAACGGCATGGACGTCTTCCGTGTCTTCGACGCCATGAACGACCCGCGCAACATGCAGGCCGCCCTGCAGGCGGTGCGCAGCCACGGCGCCCACGCCCAGGGCACGCTTTCGTACACCACCAGCCCGGCGCACACCCTGCAGACCTGGCTCGACCTCACCGAACAGCTGCTGGAGACCGGCGTCGACTCCATCGCCATCAAGGACATGTCCGGCATTCTGACGCCGCATGCCGCCTTTGAGCTGGTCAGCGAAATCAAAAAACGCTACGACGTCACCCTGCACCTGCACTGCCACGCCACCACCGGCATGGCGGAGATGGCCCTGCTGAAGGCCATTGAAGCCGGGGTCGACGGCGTGGATACGGCGATTTCGTCCATGAGCGCCACCTACGGCCATCCGGCAACCGAAGCGCTGGTGGCCACCCTCGCCGGCACGCAATATGACACCGGGCTGAATATCCACAAGCTGGAGAGCATTGCGGCCTACTTCCGCGAGGTGCGTAAGAAGTACCACGCCTTCGAAGGGCAGCTGAAAGGCACCGACAGCCGTATCCTCGTCGCCCAGGTGCCGGGCGGGATGCTCACCAACCTCGAAGGCCAGCTGAAGCAACAGAGCGCCGCCCACCGTCTGGATGAAGTGCTGGCGGAAATCCCTCGCGTGCGCGAGGACCTCGGTTTCATCCCGCTGGTCACCCCGACCTCGCAGATTGTCGGCACCCAGGCGGTGCTCAACGTCCTCACCGGCGAGCGCTACAAAACCATCGCGAAGGAGACCGCCGGCATTCTGAAAGGTGAATACGGCCACACTCCGGCGCCGGTGAACGCCGCCCTGCAGGCGCGGGTACTCGAGGGCGCAGAGGCCATCACTTGCCGCCCGGCGGACCTGCTGAAGCCGGAGCTGGCGCAGCTGGAAGCCGACGTCAGACGCCAGGCGCAGGAGAAGGGCATCACGCTTGCCGAAAACGCCATCGACGACGTGCTCACCGTGGCGCTGTTCCCGCAAATAGGCCTCAAGTTCCTCGAAAACCGCCACAATCCGGCAGCCTTTGAACCGCTGCCGCAGCTGGAAGAAGCCAGACCTGCCGCGAAGGCTGAGAAACCAGCCGCCTCCGGCGTCTACACCGTGGAAGTGGAAGGCAAGGCCTTTGTGGTGAAGGTCAGCGACGGCGGCGACGTCAGCCAGCTCAGCGCCGCGCCGGTGGCCGCTACGCCTGCTGCCGCCCCGGCCCCGGCCGGCGCCGGCACCCCGGTGACCGCCCCGCTGGCGGGCAATATCTGGAAGGTGCTGGCCGCGGAAGGCCAGGCGGTGGCCGAAGGCGAGGTGCTGCTGATTCTGGAAGCCATGAAGATGGAGACCGAAATCCGCGCCGCGCAGGCCGGCACCGTGCGCGGTATCGCGGTGAAGTCCGGCGACGCGGTGGCGGTCGGCGACACCCTGATGACCCTGGCGTAAGGACGAGGAGCGGAAATGGAAAGTCTGAACGCCCTGATTCAGGGGATGGGGCTGATGCACCTGGGGTTCGGCCAGGCGGTGATGCTGCTGGTCAGCCTGCTGCTGCTCTGGCTGGCGATTGCCAGGAAGTTCGAGCCGTTACTGCTGCTGCCGATTGGCTTCGGCGGCCTGCTCTCCAATATTCCGGAGGCCGGGCTAGCGCTCACCGCCCTGGAGAGCCTGCTGGCCCACCACGACCCGGCGCAGCTGGCGGTGATTGCCGCGAAGCTCCACTGCGCGCCGGACGTCCACGCCATTAAGGACGCGCTGGCCCTGGCCCTGCCGTCGGTGCAGGGGCAGATGGAGAGCCTGGCGGTGGACATGGGCTACTCCGCCGGGGTGCTGGCCATCTTCTATAAGGTGGCGATTGGCTCGGGCATCGCGCCGCTGGTAATTTTCATGGGCGTCGGGGCGATGACCGATTTCGGCCCGCTGCTGGCCAACCCGCGCACCCTGCTGCTGGGGGCGGCGGCGCAGTTCGGTATCTTCGCCACCGTGCTCGGGGCGCTGACGCTGAACTACTTCGGCATCATCAGCTTCACCCTGCCGCAGGCGGCGGCCATCGGCATCATCGGCGGCGCCGACGGCCCGACGGCTATCTACCTGTCGGGCAAGCTGGCGCCGGAGCTGCTGGGGGCCATCGCGGTGGCGGCCTACTCCTACATGGCGCTGGTGCCGCTGATCCAGCCGCCGATCATGAAGGCGCTGACCACGAATAAGGAGCGGAAGATCCGCATGGTGCAGCTGCGTACGGTGAGTAAGCGGGAGAAGATCCTCTTCCCGGCGGTGCTGTTGCTGCTGGTGGCGCTCCTGCTGCCGGACGCCGCGCCGCTGCTGGGGATGTTCTGCTTCGGCAACCTGATGCGCGAGAGCGGGGTGGTGGAGCGGCTGAGCGACACGGTGCAGAACGCGCTAATCAACATCGTGACCATCTTCCTCGGGCTGTCGGTGGGAGCCAAGCTGGTGGCGGACAAGTTCCTGCAGCCGCAGACCCTGGGGATCCTGCTGCTGGGGGTGATCGCCTTCTGCGTGGGCACCGCGGCCGGGGTGCTGATGGCGAAGCTGCTGAACAGGTTCAGTAAGAACCCGATCAACCCGCTGATCGGTTCAGCCGGGGTGTCGGCGGTGCCGATGGCGGCGCGGGTGTCGAACAAGGTGGGTCTGGAAGCGGACGGGCAGAACTTCCTGCTGATGCACGCCATGGGCCCGAACGTGGCTGGGGTGATCGGCTCGGCGATCGCCGCCGGGGTGATGCTCAAGTACGTGCTGGCGATGTAGGCCGGCATCCTCTCCGGAGGCGTGGCCGTTACCTCGCCTCCGGGTCAGGATTAACAGCGCCCCCTTGCCATCGATCACTTTTCTGAAATTAGCGGTTCTGTGCGCCATCTGCGGGTTCTCGGGCCGCGAAACGGGGAAACTAATCATTTAATGTCTATTGGCGCTATGTATACCCGAAAAATCACCCACTGGTTTGCCAGGCGATCGTTTCAGAATCGCATCTTCCTGCTGATCTTATTCACCTCGACGATCGTTATGCTGGCGATGTCATGGTATCTGACCGACATTACCGAAGAGCGTCTGCATTACCAGGTCGGGCAGCGGGCGCTGATTCAGGCAATGCAGATTTCGGCGATGCCGGAGCTGGTCGAAGCGGTTCAGAAACGCGATCTCGCCAGAATCAAAGCGCTTATCGATCCCATGCGTTCGTTCTCCGACGCCACCTATATCACCGTCGGTGATGCCAACGGCCAGCGCCTCTATCATGTTAATCCTGATGAAATCGGCAAATCGATGGAGGGCGGCGATAGCGATGAAGCATTGTTAAACGCGAAAAGCTACGTGTCAGTGCGCAAAGGCTCGCTGGGCTCCTCGCTGCGCGGTAAATCACCGATTCAGGACGAGACCGGCAAGGTGATTGGCATTGTGTCGGTAGGCTATACCATTGAACAGTTAGAGAACTGGCTCAGCCTGCAGATAAGCTCGCTGCTGATCCCGATGGCGATCATGTTACTGCTCCTGCTCTACTGCGCCCGCCGCTTCTCGTTGCATATCAAAAAGCAGATGCTGAATATGGAACCTCAACAGCTGTCGCAGCTGTTGATCCAGCAAAGCGTGTTGTTTGAATCCGTGTTCGAAGGGCTCATCGCCATCGACTCCCGTTACAAGATCACCGCGATTAATCAGACTGCCCGCCGGCTGCTCAACCTGAGCCAACCGGAACCGACGCTTATCGGTAAAGGGATCAGCAGCGTTATTTCTCAGGAGGCTTTCTTCTACGATGCGCCGCAGACCAATAAAAAAGACGAGATCGTCACCTTCAATCATATCAAAGTGATCGCCAGCCGGATGGCGGTGATCTTAAATAATGAGCCACAGGGCTGGGTGATCAGCTTTCGTAGTAAAGACGATATCAACACCCTCAGCCTGCAGCTCAGTCAGGTGCAACAGTATGCCGATAACCTGCGCGCCGTGCAGCATGAGCATCGCAATCTGATCTCCACCATCGCCGGCCTGCTGTTTCTTAAACGCTACGATCATGCGCTGGATCTGATCCAACAGCAGTCGGAAAGCCACCAGAAAGTGATCGATTTTATCGCGCGGAATTTCCAGGATAACCATCTGGCCGGGCTGTTGATCGGCAAGTATTACCGCGCCAAAGAGCTCGGTCTGGAACTGGTTTTCGATCCGGCCTGCTTCGTCGACAGATTACCCACCGCCCTTTCTCACAACGAATGGATCTCGATCGTGGGGAATCTGCTTGATAACGCCTACAATGCCAGCCTGCAACAGCCGCAGGGCTCAAAGCAGATAGAGTGCCTGATCAACAGCGACGGCCACGAAGTGATTATCGAGGTCGCCGATCAGGGATGCGGCATTGACGAGACGCTGCGCGATCGGATCTTCGAGCGCGGCGTCACCAGCAGCGTCAGCAAAGATCATGGCATCGGACTCTGGCTGGTTCGCAGCTACGTGGAACAGGCAGGCGGCAGCATCGTCGTCGAAAATAACCTTCCCTTTGGCACCATCTTTACTCTTTATATTCCCCTGACCCGAGATGAACATCATGGATAGCATCACCACTCTTATCGTTGAAGACGAACCTATGCTGGCGGAGATCCTGGTGGATAACATCAAACAGTTTCCCCAGTTCGACGTCATTGGCATTGCGGATAAACTCGAGAGCGCCAGGAAACAACTCAGACTGTATCAACCGCAGCTGATCCTGTTGGATAATTTCTTACCTGATGGCAAAGGTATCGATCTGATCCGCCATGCGGTCAGTACCCATTACAAGGGGCGGATCATCTTTATTACCGCTGATAATCATATGGATACCATCAGCGAAGCGCTGCGCTTGGGGGTGTTCGACTATCTAATTAAGCCGGTGCATTATCAGCGCCTGCAGCACACCCTGGAGCGCTTCGCCCGCTATCGCAGCTCGCTGCGTTCCAGCGAACAGGCCAGCCAGATCCACGTCGATGCGCTGTTTAATATTCAGGCTCGGGAACAGACGGAACCGGCCAGCGCACCGCTACGCGGGATCGATGAAAGCACCTTTCAGCGCGTACTCCAGCTGTTTGCCGACCCGGCGGTGGTACATACCGCCGACTCGCTGGCGCGTATCCTTGGCAGCAGCAAAACCACCGCTCGCCGTTATCTGGAACAGGGAGTGAAGAACGACTTTCTGGAAGCGGAAATCAGCTACGGCAAGGTTGGCCGACCGGAGCGTATTTATCGCGTCAAACAGACCTACCCTGAGCAGAACTGAAACGTTTACGTCAGGGAATAGCTGATCACCAACTGCCCCTTCTTCATCTTAATCTGACTAATGACAATGTCGCCCAGCTCCGCCAGACGGGCGACGTGGGTGCCACCGCAGGGATAGGCGGGCAGCTCGCCGAATCCCACTTTGCGCATGCCGTCAGCGAACGTCACCTGACGCGGTAAATCCTGCGCCTGCCATGCCTTTACTAGCGCCAGTAGCGCACTGGCGTCCGGCAGCGCGGCGCTATTCCTGCTGGCAAAGGTTATCCGCCCTTCGCCGGGCCAGTGGTGCGCTTTCACCGGTTGCCAGCCAAGCTGTTCGCCCGCCATGCCAAGCAGGTGGCCGGCAGAATGCAGACGAGCATGCAGCTGTCTCGCGGGGGCATCAATTTTCATTTCCACTTCACCGAGGGGAAGCTGTTGCGACAGAATATGCAGCACCCTGTCGCCGCGCACAACCACCGTCTCAACGGCCTGTCCGGCAATCCAGCCGCAATCCGCCGGTTGACCGCCCCCTTGCGGGTGAAACAGCGTCCGATCCAGTTCGATGGCGTAACGGCCATCCGCTTCTGCAGTGCAGGCGATGATCTGGGCGCGCCCGTCGGTAGCATCGCTGGTGTAATAAACCCGTTCAGTCATAGTGATTCTCCTCTCTGTTCGCCCAGTATATTATTAATACCGACAGCGATAATCCCATCATCCGCCAATGCACTCTTGCTCCAGGGGCACAAATGAATCTGAACCTCCTGCCCGACCTTGCCCTCTTCGTACAGATTGTCGACCAGGGCAGCTTCTCCGCCGTCGCCCGCCAGAGCGGCATTACCCCTTCCGCGGTTAGCCGCAGCGTGTCACGGCTGGAGCGAGAGATGGGCTGCAAACTGCTGCAGCGTACCACTCGCAAGCTGCGTCTGAGCGATGCCGGGGAAACGGTTTACCAGCATGCCCAGCAGATGCTGGAAGCGGCGCGACAGGCGATGGATTCCGCCGGCAGTCGCCAAACGGTCGCCCAGGGAAAGCTGACGCTCAGCGTACCGAAAGCCATCGGCCGCTTTGTGATCCATCCGCTGATGATGGCGTTTTTTCACCGTTACCCGCAGGTTGACGTCTGCCTCCGGCTGGAAGATCGCCCTCTGGATTTTATCGATGACGGTATCGATCTGGCGCTACGCATCACCGATACCCCCTCGCCCGGCCTGCATGGCAAACCGCTGATGCCGGTCACGCACGTTATCTGCGCCACTGAAGCCTATTTACAGCGCCACGGTATGCCGCACACGCCGCAGGAACTGCGGGCGCACAGTTGCATCAGTCTTGGCGAAACGCCTGCCGACGCGCGCTGGAAGTTCCGTCGGGAAGGGAAAACCGAAACGGTGCAAACATACGGGCGGTACGCCGCCAACCATACCGCCGTGCGCCTCGACGCGGTTAAGCAGCATCTGGGGATCGGCAGCCTGCCGCTGTTCACCGCCCGCGAGGCGCTGGCGAATGGCGACATTGTGCAGGTGCTGCCCGAGTGGGAATTTATCAGCAGCTATTCCGGCGATCTGTGGCTGCTGTGGGCGGGAGATAAGCATATGCCCGCCAGAATGCGGGCGATGATTGATTATCTCAGCGAGACGGTGCCTACGCTGAACGCAGGCAGCACAGAGCCAGCGAAATAACCGCAAACCACGGAATGATAACCCCCAGCACGAACCAGATCCCGGAGCGGCCGATGTCATGCATCCGCCGGCAGCCAACTGCCAGCAGGGGGATCGCCATCAATAGCAGCCACAGCGCCGCAAAGGGTATGACCACAAAGCTGAGGATGCCGTAGCGAGGGTCTAGGCGGGTTGCCAGACACCAGACGGCCAGCGGCGCGCTGGCGATCAGTAGATTGATAAGAAAAAACGTCCAGAACTGCTGTCGGCTGGCCCGGCCGCTAAAATTAAAGGTCTCTTTCCAGCCGCTCAAATACGCCTGTCCATAGGTCATTGCTTCTCTCCTTGAAGATTGGGTGGGTATTACGGCGCCAGGGCAATCACCTCCGCCGCCCAGCGCTGAAACCCTTCCACGTCGATATCCAGCGCCACCTGGGCGTTCGCCGGCTGACCCAGTCGTCCTTCAATATCCACCACCGTGGTGCCGGCGGTCCAGGTGCCCTGCGTCTCCACCGCCACAAAACATGGCTGCAGAGTGAACAGTTCCGGGCGGGCCAGCCATGCGATAGCGCAGAGATCGTGCATTCGCAGACCACTGCTCATGCTGCCGCTGCGATAGTGGCTAAACAGCGCATGGAGCATTTTACCGGTCTGGTTCAGCGTCGGCAGGGTTGCCAGATAATCCGCCGTCAACAGCGCCCGATTGGTGACGTCCAGCCCGCACATCACAATCTCCAGCCCGCTGTGGAAGACTTTCGCGGCAGCTTCCGGGTCGATGGCAATATTGAATTCGGCATTCGGCGTAAAGTTGCCGCGGCCCGCCGAGCCGCCCATGATCACCAGCCGGCGAATGTTGAATACGCATTCCGGATACTGGGTCAGCAGCAGCGCAATATTGGTCAGCGGGCCAATCGCCACCAGAGTGATCGGCTCGGCAGCGTGCATAAGCGCATCACGGATCGCCTGGAAGGCCGGCTTCGCCAGCGGCTGACGTTGATGCTCAACAAAGTCATACCCTTCCATACCGGATTCGCCATGCACCGAAGCGGCATCGCGCAGGGGACGCACCAGCGGCATCGAAGCGCCCTGCGCCAGCGGCACATCGGCATGCCAGAAGTGCAGCAGCTGCAGCGCGTTACGGGTCGTCTTCTCCACCGAGACATTGCCCGCCACGGTGGTCATTAGCTGCAGATCCAGCTCGGGAGCGAACAGCGCCGCAGCAATGGCGGCAGCATCGTCGATGCCCGGGTCAGTATCAAGAATGATCGGTAAGCGCATGGTTTCTCCCTAAAAAAAATGCCAGACGTTAAGTCTGGCATCTTCTCATATTGCAGGCGGAAAGAACTTACTCTACTTCACGGACATCCACACGCAGCTCTTTCGGCACTTCAAAAACGATATTCTCTTCTCGGCCTTCCAGCGGCACCGCTTCGCCACCGCCCAGCTCCTGCAGCCGGGTGATAACGTTCTGCACCAGAATATCCGGCGCCGATGCGCCCGCCGTCACGCCGACGCAGGCCGCATCCTTGACCCAGGCTTCCTGAATATCGGAGGCATCGTCAATCAGGTAGGCTGCCTTACCCATCCGCTGCGCCAGTTCGGCGAGGCGGTTAGAGTTGGAGGAGTTTTTCGAACCGACCACCAGCACCACGTCAGCCTGCTCCGCCAGCGCGCGCACCGCTTCCTGACGGTTAGTGGTGGCATAGCAAATGTCGTCTTTGCGCGGGCCGACGATTTTCGGGAAACGCGCGCGCAGCGCGTCAATCACATCAGAGGTATCGTCCACCGAGAGGGTGGTCTGGGTCATAAACGACAGCCGGGCGTCGTTTTTGACTTCCAGCTTGAGAACATCTTCCGGCGACTCGACAAGGTACATGCCCCCTTGCGGGTTATTGTACTGCCCCATAGTGCCTTCGACTTCCGGGTGTCCGGCATGGCCGATCAGAATCGACTCTTCGCCACGGCGGCTGGCGCGGGCGACTTCCATATGCACTTTCGTCACCAGCGGACAGGTGGCGTCGAACACCGTCAGGTCGCGGCTCTTCGCTTCATTCCGTACCGCCTGCGATACGCCGTGAGCGGAGAAAATCAGGATCGCGCCGTCCGGTACTTCGCTGATCTGTTCGATAAATATGGCGCCGCGCTTGCGCAGGCTATCCACTACATAGCGGTTATGCACCACTTCATGACGAACATAGATCGGCGCGCCGTACAGCGTCAGCGCGTTTTCTACAATGCTGATAGCGCGGTCAACGCCAGCGCAAAAGCCGCGCGGGTTAGCCAACAGGATCTGCATGTTACTCCTCCAGCGCCGGATCGATCTCCAGCACTTCAATATCAAAATGAACGGTGCGCCCGGCCAGCGGATGGTTGAAGTCGACGGTGATGGAATCGCCGTTCACTTCACGGATCACGCCAGGCATTTCGCTGCCATCCATTGCGGTAAAGAGCATAATCGCGCCGATCTCCGGCTCGCCGGCGTCGATAAACTCGCGGCGAGAGAAATACTGAATCAGGTCCGGGCTCGGGACGCCAAAAGCGGCGTCAGGCTCCAGCGAAAAGGCCTTTTTCTCGCCCTCTTTCAGACCAAGAAGCTGTTGCTCCAGCCCTTCAGACAGGGAGGTGTCGCCGAGGCGAAACAGCGCCGGTTTGCCATTGTTACGGGTGGACTCGGCGGTGGATCCATCGTCCAGCTTCAGCGTGAAGTGAACGAGAACCGCGCTGTTGCTCTGTACGGATTTAGACATGCAAATTGCTCGCTTGTTTTAGGTCACCTGTTGCCCGGAGGCGCTACGCTTACCGGGCGACGGGAGACCACACATTCTGTAGGCCGGGCAGGCGTGGCGCCACCCGGCATTAACATTTACACCTGCTCTTTTGCGGTCGGTTTCGGCAAGAAGCCTTCCAGCACAATCATCGCCGCGCCGATGCAGATAGCGCTATCGGCGAGGTTGAAAGTAGCGAAGTGCCAGTCGCCGACGTAGAAGTCGATCATATCGACCACAAAGCCGTGCCACAGGCGATCGAACAAGTTGCCCAGCGCGCCGCCGATAATCAGGGCGTAGGCAATATTGTTCAGCTTTTGCGACGCCTTCGAACGGTACATCAGCACCGTCAGCACCACGCAAATGCCGATCGCGATCCCGGAAAAGAACCAGCGCTGCCAGCCGCCGCTGTCGGCGAGGAAGCTAAAGGCCGCGCCATAGTTGCGGGCATAATGCAGATTAAGCGACGGGAACAGCGGAACCGTCTCCCCCAGAGCGAAGTTCTGGAGGATCAGGAATTTGCTGCCCAGATCGATAATCAGCACGGCTACGACCACCCACAGCCAGCGTAGCCCCGTTGAACAGATCGATTTACTCATCAGGCGAATTTACGTTGCTCGCCGTCACCGGCGACGTTGCTCACACAGCGTCCGCAGATTTCCGCGTGTTCCGCCACCTTGCCGATATCGGTGGTGTAATGCCAGCAGCGCGGGCATTTCTCACCTTCAGCTTTACTCAATGCGACTTTCAGCCCTTTGAGCAGTTCGCTCTGCTGCGCATCAGCAGATGCGCTCGCATAGTCTGCGACGTTCGCCCCGGAGGTCAACAGGACAAATCGCAATTCATCCCCCAGTGCGTTGAGCTTAGCGGCCAGGTCGGCATCAGCATACAGCGTCACCGCAGCTTCCAGCGAACCACCGACTTTCTTATCCGCACGCGCCTGCTCGATCACTTTGTTGACTTCGCCACGGACTTTCAGCAGCTCATCCCAGAAGCCGTCATTCATCGCTTCGTCGTCGGCCAGGCCGAAGAGACCCTGATACCATTCGCCGGTAAAGACGTATTTCTCACGCTCGCCCGGCAGGTAACCCCAGATTTCGTCCGCAGTGAAGGACATGATCGGCGCCATCCAGCGCACCAGCGCTTCCACGATGTGGAACAGCGCGGTCTGGCAGCTGCGACGCGCCACGCTGTCCGCCTTAGCGGTGTACTGGCGGTCTTTGATGATGTCGAGGTAGAACGAGCCCATCTCAATGGAGCAGAAGCGCATCAGGCGCTGCACCACTTCGTGGAAGTCGTAGGATTCGTAGGCTTTCAGGATATCTTCCTGTGCCGCCTGCGCGCAGCCGACCGCCCAGCGATCCAGCACCACCATCTCTTCCGGTTTGACCATGTCTTTTGCCGGATCGAAACCGTTCAGGTTCGCCAGCAGGAAGCGCGCGGTGTTACGGATACGACGATAGCTGTCCGCGGCGCGTTTGAGGATCTCGTCAGAGACCGCCATTTCGCCGGTGTAGTCGGTGGAAGCCACCCACAGTCGCAGGATGTCGGCGCCCAACTTGTTCATCACGTCCTGCGGGCTAACGGTGTTGCCGATAGACTTGGACATTTTGCGCCCCTGACCATCGACGGTGAAGCCGTGGGTCAGTACCTGACGATATGGCGCTTTGCCTTTCATCGCCGTGGAAATCATCAGCGAGGACATGAACCAGCCACGATGCTGGTCGGAGCCTTCCAGATACATATCGGCGGCGTGACCGGCGAATTCCGGACGCACGTCAACCACGGAAGAGTGGGTCGATCCGGAGTCAAACCAGACGTCGAGGGTATCCGGCACTTTCTCGTAGCTGTCAGCGTCATCGCCAAGGATGTCGCGGGAATCGAGATCCCACCACGCCTGGATGCCGTCGACTTCAACACGCTTCGCGACTTCTTCCATCAACTCAAGGGTACGCGGGTGCAGTTCGTGGGTTTCTTTATGCACGAACAGCGACATCGGCACGCCCCAGGTACGCTGACGGGAGATACACCAGTCAGGACGGTTGGCGACCATCGATTCGATACGCGCCTGGCCCCAGTCCGGGATCCACTGCACGCCTTTGATCTCTTTCAGCGACTGCGCGCGCAGACCTTTCTGATCCATGCTCACGAACCACTGCGGGGTGGCGCGGAAGATGATCGGCGACTTGTGGCGCCAGCAGCACGGATAGCTGTGCTGCATTTTTTCCACATGCAGCAGCGCGCCGCGCTCACGCAGCATCTCAACGATGATATCGTTGGCTTTGAAGACGTTGATACCGTCCAGGGCCGGATAGGTGCCTGGCAGATAAGCTCCGTCCGGGCCAACCGGGTTAGCGATTTCCAGACCGTATTTCTGGCTGATCGTGTAGTCGTCCGGACCGTGGCCGCCGGCGGTATGCACCGCGCCGGTACCGGCATCCAGCGTCACGTGGTCGCCAAGGATCGCCGGCACGTCGAAATCCAGGAACGGATGCTGGAAACGCATCAGTTCAAGCTCGGCGCCGTTCACCGCCGCCAGGATGGTGTAATCGGCCGCGCCAACGCGCTTCATCACGCTCTCGACCAGGTCTTTCGCCAGGATCAGCGCCTGACCGTCAACCTGCACCAGCGCATAGTCGAACTCCGGCGACAGGGAGATGGCACGGTTAGCCGGCAGGGTCCACGGAGTGGTGGTCCAGATAACCAGCGACACCGGGCCGTTGACGTCGGCGACGCCGAATTTCGCCAGCACCGCGGCTTTATCTACCGCGTGGAACGCCACGTCGATGGATGGGGAAGTCTTGTCGTAATACTCCACTTCCGCTTCCGCCAGCGCGGAACGGCAGTCTACGCACCAGTGCACCGGCTTGGCGCCTTTATGCAGATGGCCGTTGCCGATGATTTTGCCCAGCGCGCGAATGATATTGGCTTCGGTTTTGAAGTCCATGGTCAGGTACGGATGCGACCAGTCGCCCAGCACGCCGAGGCGAATAAAGTCTTTACGCTGGCCGTCGATCTGCTCGGCGGCATATTCGCGGCACTTGGCGCGGAATTCTGCTGCGGTGAACTTCTCACCCGGCTTGCCGTATTCCTGCTCTACTTTCAGCTCGATCGGCAGACCGTGGCAGTCCCAGCCCGGAACGTAAGGCGAGTCATAGCCCGTCAGTCCTTTGGACTTAACGATAATGTCTTTCAGAATCTTGTTTACCGAGTGACCAATATGAATGCTGCCATTCGCATAAGGAGGGCCATCATGCAGAATGAAGGTTTTTTTGCCTTTTTTGGCTGCACGAATGATGCCGTACAGGTCATCATCGGTCCAACGCGCCAGCATTCCCGGTTCGCGTTTGGCGAGGTCGCCACGCATAGGGAACCCTGTTTCCGGCAAATTCAGGGTCGATTTATAGTCACTCATCAGATTCTCGGTTCCGTATTTCGGTTTGATAAACACCAGTGGCTCAGGCCTGGCTGGTCAGCCCAAATAATTCGCGGGCCGTTAACTCATCACGTGCGATTTGCGCCTTCAGCTCGTCCAGCGACGCAAACCGCTGCTCATTACGTATCTTTTTACGCAGTACTACATTGATATGGCGACCGTAGAGGTCCATTACAACGTCCAACAGATGCACTTCGAGCTGCTGACGCACGCCCGCTACCGTTGGACGGGTGCCAATATTGGCGACACCGGCGATCGGTTTGTCGCCCAGACCTGTCACTTCTACCGCATAGACCCCTTTAACCGGGGAAACCTGACGACGCAGCGGTAAGTTCGCCGTCGGAAAACCTATGGTACGGCCCAGTTCGTCGCCATGCACGACGCGTCCGGAAATGCTAAACGGATGGCCGAGCAGCGTCTCCGCAAGAAGAAGATCGTCATCGGCCAGCGCCTGACGCACCGCCGTGCTGCTGATCCGCACCCCGCCTTCGCAGAAGGTTTGGGTGCTGGTGACGTCGAAGCCGTATTCCGCCCCCGCCTTTTGTAATAACAAGAAATCCCCCTGGCGACCAGCGCCAAAGCGGAAATCGTCACCGACGGCAAGGAACTGCACGCCCAGGCGGCGCACCAGCAGTTCACTGATAAAATCCTGCGCCGTCAGCGCGGCGAACCGGCGGTCGAAGCGAACGCACAGCACATAGTCGACCCCGCTTTCAGCCAGATAGCTCAGCTTTTCACGCAGGCGGGTCAACCGCGCCGGGGCTTTATCGGCGGCAAAAAGCTCGAGCGGCTGGGGTTCGAAAATCATCACCACCACCGGTAAACCGCGCTGGCGGCCCTCTTCGCGCAATCGCTGCAGCAGCGCCTGATGCCCACGATGCACGCCGTCAAAATTGCCAATGGTCAGCACGCACCCGTGCGGGGCCTGACTGAGATTATGTATGCCGCGTATCAGCTTCATGTCTGGCTCAAAACAGTGAAAATCGTCCGAGTATACCTTGTACAACTGTCAACGTTAACCAGCGATTGCTCCTCGGCAACGAAAGTTCTCAGGAATTCATTCACTCAGCGCGGGTAAGCGGGAAAACCGCCCGCCCCCGGCGATTTTTATGGTGGAAAAGCTGTATTCGCCTGCAACAAGCTGGTAGAATCTTGCGCCATCACTACGTAATGAAGCGCTGTGGTGTTAAACGGCGCTTATTTGCACAAATCCATTGACAAAAGAAGGCTAAACGGGCATATTCCTCGGCCTTTGAATTGTCCATATAGAACACATTTGGGAGTTGGACCTTGGCTAATATCAAATCAGCTAAGAAGCGCGCCGTTCAGTCTGAAAAGGCTCGCAAGCACAACGCTAGCCGTCGCTCTATGATGCGTACTTTCATCAAGAAAGTATACGCAGCTATCGAAGCTGGCGACAAAGCTGCTGCACAAAAAGCATTTAACGAAATGCAACCAATCGTGGACCGTCAGGCTGCTAAAGGTCTGATCCACAAAAACAAAGCTGCGCGTCATAAGGCTAACCTGACCGCTCAGATCAACAAACTGGCTTAATCGCTGCTTGTTGTCGCTTTGTGAAAAAACCCGCGAAAGCGGGTTTTTTTATGCCTGTCATCTTCCCCGCCCTGGCGCGACCTGAGCCACGCCAGCCACGCTTTCCGGCTATCTGGGTTCAGTAAACAGCGACGAATAATCGCGATTGCAGATGCGCTGTACCGCCGGATGCTGAATCATCCGTTCGGCGAAAATAGCGTGATACTCCTCCATCACGCTATCCATGCGGCCAATTTCGACAATCGATTCATCATGATAGAAATCATGCGCGTAGAGCGTCGGCGCGACAAATATCGCATTATGCGCAGCGCCAAAGGCTTTCATGAGCGCCGCGTCGTCAAACTCGCCGAGAATCTCCACCTTCAGACCCTGCACATTAATCCAGTTCAGCAGCTTACGTCCCAGCATCGATCGTCGGCCGGGGATTAGCAGCCGTCGCTCTTCGAGACAAGCCGGGAACGGCTTCGTCGGCGCCGGGTTCATACACCAGAAGCTGACGCTACACTCGCCAATCTTCACCGAAAACAGCCCTTCCTGCTGCGTCGAGTCGATCGGGCAGTCAGAGATAATCATATCGAGCTTATGCTGGCTCAACTGCTCCAGCAGCAGCTCATGGGTGGATTCAAAACAGCGCAGATGAATCTGCTCGCTTTCGACAACGGCGGCATCCAGCACGCCGCTGACCAGCCGCTTCGAGAGCGCATCGGCCACGCCGACGTCAAACAGCAGATTAGACTCTTTGCGATAGTTGACGATGTCGAGCATCTCCTGGCTCAGGGTAAACATCCGGTCGGCATAGCGGAAGACCAACTCCCCGAGCTCGCTCGGCTCCAGCCCTCTTCCCTTGCGCTTGAATAATTTACCCTGCAGACGCTCCTCCAGCGCTTTGATCTGCCCGGTAATGGTCTGCGGCGTCAGAAACAGCGCCTCCGCCGCGCCCACGACAGACCCTTCTTTATAGACGTGCCAGAAGTAGTACAGATGGTTGTAGTTGATATGTGACATGCTTCTCTCCCTGATAATGTCCTGGAGGGCCGGAGAGGCCCTCCGCAGAAAGGTTATACCGCGAGGCGAGTATCCGTCGCGCGCTGACGCAGTATGAGGTATCCGGTGACGGCCGATAACACTGAGCCGATTAAGATGCCAAGCTTGGCCCAGTTGATCAACGCGGGATCCACGTTGCCAAAGGCGAGACTGGCGATAAAAATCGACATCGTAAAGCCAATCCCGCACAGGATACCCACCGCCATAATCTGCCCGCAGGTGGTCCCCTCCGGCAGCGAGGCCCACTTCAGCTTCAGGGCCAGCCAGCAGAACAGGCTGATCCCCAGCGGCTTACCGATAAACAGGCCGGCCATGATGCCCAGAGGCAGCAGCGACGTCAGTCCATCAAGTGTGACCCCTTGCAACGAGACACCCGCGTTGGCAAAGGCAAACAGCGGTAGGATCATAAACGCGACCCACGGGTGCAGGACATGCTCAAGCGCTTTGGCCGGGGATTTACCCTGCTTTTCCTGTAACGGAATCATAAAGCCGACGATGACTCCGGCAAGCGTCGCGTGAACGCCGGACTTCAGCACCGCCGTCCACAGTACCGCGCCGACCAGAATATAGATCCCAGTGCGCCGCACGCCGCTCAGATTCAGGGCCACCAGCACCGCAATCGCCGCCGCCGCCACGCCCAACGAGAGCATTGACAGGTCGTGGGTATAAAACAGCGCGATAATCACGATAGCCCCCAGGTCATCAATGATCGCCAGCGCCATCAGGAAAATCTTTAGCGCCGTCGGGACGCGGCTGCCTAACAGCGCCAGCACGCCAAGGGCAAAGGCAATATCCGTCGCTGCCGGGATCGCCCATCCCTCTCTGGCGACAGGATCCTGAGCGTTAAAGGCAAGATAGACCAGCGCCGGGACGATCATCCCGCCGAGCGCGGCAATCACTGGAAAGACCGCCTGACGACGACTCGCCAGCGAGCCCTGAATCAGCTCGCGTTTGACCTCGAGGCCAATCAGCAAGAAGAACACCGCCATCAGGGCATCATTGATCCAGAGCAGCATATTCTTGTTGATCTCCAGCGCCCCCACCCGCAGCTGTACAGGCGTATCAAGGAAGGAGTGATACAGACCGCTGGTCACGCTGGTATTGGCCATGACCATCGCCAGCACCGCGGCGATGATTAAGACAATGCCGCCGGAAGCATCGCTACTGAAGAATCGTTGCAGATGTTTCACTTTTACTTTCATCCTGTTGGTGAATAACTCGATAAAAGCATAATACACAAACTGATAACTCGAAAAAATCAGATTTAAGTTGAGTAAACATTCGATTTTTACGTATCAAAGAGGAGCGATAAGACAAAAAAAGCCCGGGCAGCAAAGGCCCGGGCCAGGAGTCAGCGAAAGCGGAATTAGCGGGTCAAATCGTCGAAGAACTTCTTCACACCGTCGAAGAAGCTTTTCGAACGCGGGCTGTTGTTTTCCCCGGTCGGGCCGCCGAAGCTTTCCTGCAGCTCTTTCAGCAGCTGCTTCTGCTTCTCGTTCAGCCCCACCGGCGTCTCCACCACCACCCGGCACAGCAGATCGCCCTGCGCGCCGCCGCGAACGGATTTCACGCCTTTGCCGCGCATGCGGAACAGTTTGCCGGTCTGGGTTTCGCCCGGAATCTTGAGATTGACGCGGCCGTCGAGCGTCGGGACCTCAATCTCGCCGCCCAGCGCTGCCATGGTGAAGTTGATCGGCACTTCGCAGTACAGGTTATTGCCTTCACGCTCAAAGATAGCGTGCTGCTTCACCTGAACCTGAACGTACAGATCGCCTGCCGGTGCGCCATGCTCGCCGGCTTCACCTTCACCCGCCAGACGGATCCGGTCCCCGGTATCCACGCCCGCCGGGATTTTAACCGACAGGGTTTTGGTCTTCTCAACGCGGCCGTGACCATGACATTTATTGCACGGATCTTTAATCAGCGTACCGCGTCCCTGACAGTGCGGACAGGTCTGCTGTACCGCAAAGAAGCCCTGACGCATCTGTACCTGGCCTGCGCCATGACAGGTCGGACAGGTTTGCGGTTTGCTGCCTGCTTTGGCGCCGCTGCCGTGGCAGACGTCGCACTCTTCCAGCGTCGGAATACGGATCTCTTTGGTGACGCCACGTACCGCTTCTTCCAGCGTCAGCTCCATGTTGTAACGGAGATCGGCGCCGCGCGCCGCGCGCTGCCGGCCACGTCCGCCGCCAAAGATATCGCCGAAAACATCGCCAAAGATATCGCTGAAGTCCGCACCGCCGCCAAAACCGCCGCCGCCGCCCATGCCGCCCTGCTCAAAGGCCGCGTGGCCGTACTGATCGTAGGCCGCACGCTTCTGGGCATCAGTCAGGATTTCATACGCTTCTTTGATTTCTTTAAATTTGGCTTCGGCCTCTTTATCACCCTGGTTGCGGTCCGGGTGATACTTCATGGCCAGGCGCTTATAAGCCTTTTTGATTTCACGCTCTTCCGCTGTTTTGGAGACGCCTAAAATCTCGTAGTAATCTTGCTTTGCCATCGGTGTTTTTCAGCCCCTTAACATGCGTGCACGGGCGGAGAGGAAACCTCTTCGCCCGTGCCAGTGTTTTACCCGTTCAAAGGGCGATTATTTTTTATCTTTCACTTCTTCGAACTCAGCGTCGACAACATCGTCGTCTTTCGCGTTGCTCGCCTGAGCGTCAGCGGAACCCGCCTGCTGCTGAGCATGCTGCTGCTGGGCGATTTCCATCAGCTTCTGGGAAGCCTGCGCCAGCGCCTGCATTTTCGCTTCGATGTCCGCTTTGTCTTCACCTTTCAGCGAAGTTTCCAGCGCGGTCAGCGCAGACTCGATGGCAGTTTTGTCGTCAGCCGGCAGTTTATCGCCTGCTTCTTCAACCTGCTTGCGAGTGCTGTGCAGCAGATGGTCGCCCTGGTTGCGGGTCTGTACCAGCTCTTCGAACTTACGGTCAGATTCGGCGTTAGCTTCCGCTTCGCGAACCATTTTCTGAATTTCTTCTTCATTCAGACCGGAAGAGGCTTTGATGGTGATCTTCTGCTCTTTACCGCTGTTTTTGTCTTTCGCGGAGACGTGCAGGATACCGTCAGCATCGATGTCAAAGGTCACTTCGATCTGCGGCATGCCGCGCGGCGCCGGGTTGATACCATCCAGGTTAAACTGACCCAGAGATTTGTTATCAGACGCGCGTTTACGCTCACCCTGCAGCACATGGATGGTGACCGCAGACTGGTTGTCTTCAGCGGTAGAGAACACCTGGCTGTGCTTGGTCGGGATGGTGGTGTTTTTGCTGATCAGCGCAGTCATCACGCCGCCCATGGTTTCGATACCCAGCGACAGCGGGGTCACGTCGAGCAGCAGAACGTCTTTCACATCACCAGTCAGTACACCGCCCTGAACGGCAGCACCGATCGCCACGGCTTCATCCGGGTTAACGTCTTTACGCGGTTCTTTACCAAAGAACTCGGCCACTTTCTTCTGCACCATCGGCATACGAGTCTGACCACCAACGAGGATCACGTCGTTGATATCGGAAACGGACAGACCGGCATCCTGCAGGGCTACTTTCAGCGGCTCGATGGAACGGTTAACCAGGTCTTCTACCAGGCTTTCCAGTTTCGCGCGAGTCACTTTGATGTTCATGTGTTTCGGACCGGTCGCATCTGCAGTGATGTACGGCAGGTTAACGTCGGTCTGCTGAGCAGAAGACAGTTCAATCTTCGCTTTCTCAGCGGCTTCTTTCAGACGCTGCATCGCCAGCGGGTCGTTGCGCAGGTCAATGCCCTGATCTTTCTTAAATTCATCAACGAGGTAGTTGATCAGACGGGTATCGAAGTCTTCGCCGCCCAGGTGGGTGTCACCGTTGGTCGCCAGTACTTCGAAGGTTTTTTCGCCATCCACTTCGTCGATTTCGATAATAGAGATATCGAAAGTACCACCACCGAGGTCGTAAACCGCGATAGTACGGTTGCCCACTTCTTTATCCAGACCGTACGCCAGCGCGGCCGCGGTCGGTTCGTTGATGATACGTTTGACTTCCAGACCGGCGATACGGCCAGCATCTTTGGTGGCCTGACGTTGCGCATCGTTGAAGTAAGCCGGTACGGTGATAACCGCTTCAGTTACCGGTTCACCCAGGTAATCTTCAGCCGTTTTCTTCATTTTTTTCAGCACTTCAGCAGAGATCTGCGGCGGTGCAGTTTTGGTGCCTTTCACATCCAGCCATGCGTCGCCATTGTCTGCGGCAACAATTTTGTATGGCATGATAGAAACGTCACGCTGAACTTCTTCGTCCTGGAAGCGTCGGCCAATCAGGCGTTTAATCGCAAACAGGGTGTTTTGCGGGTTTGTCACTGCCTGACGTTTAGCCGGCTGACCAACCAGAGTTTCACCATCCTGGGTATAGGCAATGATAGAAGGCGTGGTGCGATCGCCTTCGGCGTTCTCCAGCACGCGTGCAGTAGTGCCATCCATAATCGCTACACAAGAGTTGGTAGTACCCAGGTCGATACCAATAATTTTACCCATCTAAACGTCTCCACTAAAAATTCGATCAACATGTGGTTGTGAACCTGTAATAAGGGCGAAACCTGCGGTTTCAACTGCCCAGACATCATTTTTTTTCAGGTTCTTCACTGCGGTTGACTACAAGATGGGGTCGCCCACCCCGGCATCAAGGGGCAAGTAGAAAAATTTTTTGCCGGGGACCAGCCGACGCCCTCGCCCCCTGTCGCCGATGGCTCAGCAAAGGATATTGCCGGGCGGCAAAAAAGATGGCGAATCACCCATACAAATAGCGAATAAAAAAACCAAATATATTCATAATATCATTGACATAAAACGCAATACTTGTGCGCTAAAAGCCCCGTTTTCGCAGTGATAAGATCCCCGCCCTCGCACTTTACTTATTCAGGGGACAGATTAATGAAATCACTATTCCGGCTTTCAGCGGGGCTTATCCTTAGCGTGTCAGTTATCACCTCAGCGGCCGCCAACGACCATAAGATCCTCGGCGTGATCGCCATGCCGCGCAATGAGACCAACGATCTGACGCTGAAGCTCCCCGTCTGCCGGGTGGTCAAACGTATTCAGCTCAGCGCCGAGCGCGGCGATATACAGCTCTTCGGAGCAACCGTCTACTTTAAGGCCAGCCACGGCGCCAGCCACACGCTGAACGTGCCCGCCGGGATCAAAGAGGGCAACACCACCGGCTGGATCACCCTCAACAGCGATAACGACAACAAGCGCTGTGTGAAAAAAATCGCCTTCTCAGGCCACACGGTCAATTCCTCAGATATGGCCTCACTGAAAATTATCGGCGACGACTAACGTCGTCCCCTGCCCGAGAGAAAACGTTATGCGTATTAATTATCTGGATGATGACGATCTCGCCTTTCTGCCTGAGTGCAGCGAGGCGCATCTGGAAGCGTTTACCCGTATTCTGACCCACGGGGAAAATGGCAAACCCCGTCTCTCCAGTACGCTGCTGCGCAACGAAACCTTTCTGTCTATGGAGGGCCACCCGGAGCGCTATCGCCGCAACTGGCAGTTGATCGCCGGCGAGCTACAGCATTTCGGCGGCGACAGCATCGCCAATACGCTGCGCCGCCATGGCAAATTTTATCGCGCCATCCTGCTGGATGTGTGTAAGAGGCTGAAGGCAAAGGTCGATAAACAGATGACGACGCCGCAGATCGAGCAACAGTTGTTGACGCATTTTCTGCAGCACAGCTGGAATAAGCTGGATGCGGAACAAAAAACGCAGTTTCTCGCCGCGGTGGAGTGCCGGAGTCATGAGCTGGAAAGCCTGCTGCCCCATCTGTTGAGACGCCGCAAGCTGAGTGAAGGCGTTGCCCTGCTACTGGATGAGCGGTTAACCGCCATCCTGCGCACGCACGCCGCCGTGAGCGTCATCGGTCATGGCCTGGTACGCGGCGCCGGGCTGGGGGGGCCGCTTGGCGCCGCGCTGAACAGCGTGAAAGCGGTGAGCGGCAGCGCTTATCGGGTCACCATCCCCGCGGTCCTGCAAATTGCCTGTTTACGACAAATGCTCCACTCGTCGCCGGGCGCAACTGAAATTGGTGAAAAATACCCCGCCAGATCATAGACAGCCTTTACGCGCCTCATTATTATGCCGCGCCCCGCCGCCAAGTCGCGGGGTAATGCTTCCCTTTTAATGATAATTTTGAGGAATTATGGGCAACACTAAGTTGGCTAATCCGGCACCGCTGGGCCTTATGGGCTTCGGCATGACCACTATTCTGCTTAACCTGGCGAATAGCGGCCTCTTCGCATTCGATGTAGCTATCCTGGCGATGGGCATTTTTTACGGTGGCATTGCGCAAATTTTTGCCGGCCTGCTGGAATACAAAAAAGGCAACACCTTTGGCTTGACCGCTTTTACCTCCTACGGCAGCTTCTGGCTGACGCTGGTTGCTATCCTTCTGCTGCCGAAAATGGGCCTGGCTGATGCGCCGAACGCGCACTTCCTCGGCATGTATCTCGGCCTGTGGGGTATTTTTACGTTGTTCATGTTCTTCGGCACGCTGAAAGCCGCACGTATGCTGCAGTTCGTGTTCCTGAGCCTGACGGTGCTGTTCGCGCTGCTGGCGATTGGGCATCTGGTAGATAACGAAGGCATCGTGAAAGTAGCCGGCTGGATCGGCCTGATCTGCGGCGCCAGCGCCATTTACCTGGCGATGGGCGAAGTGCTGAACGAGCAGTTCGGCCGCACCGTGTTGCCGATCGGCGAACCGCGTTAATCTTCCGCCGCCGCCCTGTGACAGGGCGGCGGCTGGTCATCATCGGTAAACCCTGCTTAGCGCTGCAGCTCCCCTTCCGGCAACCTCGCAGCCGTCAGCCCCTGACGCAGCCAGATACCTAATCCCAAGCCCATCAGCGACAAGGCCAGCACATACCAGGCCGGGGCCATCGGCGACACCCCCATCAGCATCGTGACGGCAATCGGCGTCAGGCCGCCAAAAATCGCGTACGACAGATTGTAGGAAAAGGAAATGCCGGTGAAGCGCACTTCCGCCGGGAAGGCCCGCACCATGACATAAGGCACCGCCCCCACCACGCCCACGCAGAGTCCCACCGTACCGTACAGCAGAAACAGCCGCTGCGGGCTGGCGCCGGACAGGTGATAAAATGCCCAGCTGGCAACCGCCAGCAGCAGGCTGCCGACGATAAAGGTGCGGCTGGCGCCGAAGCGGTCCGCCGCCAGCCCGGCGAGCAGACAGCCGATGCACAACATAATCGTGGCAATGCTGTTGGCCTGCAGGGTCATCGCCGGGGCGAAGCCATAGTGTTTCTGCAGCCAGACCGGCGACATCAGGATCACCACCACCACGCCTGCCGACAGCAGCCAGGTCAGCAGCATAGAGACCGCCACCGCCTTCTGGTGCTTGAGGACGACCGCCTTTACCGGCAGTTCCTGCGCCAGCGCTTTGCGCTGCTGCATCGCAAGAAAAATCGGCGTCTCCTGCAGCCAGCGGCGCAGATACATCGCCACCAGGCCAAATACGCCCCCCAGCAGGAAGGGGATCCGCCAGCCGCCGTCGTGGATCCCCTGCGGCGTCAGGCTGGTGTTGATAAGCGTCGCCACCACCGATCCCAGCAGGATGCCTACGGTCAGGCCGGCCGTCAGCGTGCCGCAGGCGATACCAATGCGTTTTTCCGGAACATGCTCGGCGACAAACACCCAGGCGCCAGGCACCTCGCCGCCGATCGCCGCCCCCTGCAGAATACGCATCAGCAGCAACAGCAGCGGCGCGACGATACCCACCGAGCTGTAGGTCGGCAGCAGACCAATCGCCAGGGTCGGCACCGCCATCAGCAGAATGCTGAGGGTAAACATTTTTTTACGCCCTACCAGATCGCCAAAGTGGGCCATGATGATCCCCCCCAGCGGACGCGCCAGGTAACCGGCGGCGAAAATGCCAAAGGTCTGTACCTGGCGCAGCCATTCCGGAATATCCGCGGGGAAGAAGAGCTCGCCGACGACGGCGGCGAAGAAAACGAAGATGATAAAGTCATAAAACTCCAGCGCGCCGCCAAGGGCGGCCAGCGTTAGCGTTTTATAATCCTGGCGGTTGAGCGGTCGGTTTGCATATGACATAACGCGATTTCATCCTGAGGTGTGCAGCGTATTTTATAGTGTGTAAAGTAAACAGCACTATATCGTAAATAAAACGGCACACCATCAGCGATGCAGGTTATGTCACAAATGCATCAAATTCAGGATAAAGTTTCGCGTCTGGCGCTTTTTGGACGAAATGCTTCTACCACACGGCCATCGGTTTCCACATAAGGCCCCTCCAGCAACTGTACACAATAAGGTACACTTGCGAAAATACCGTGCACCAGCACGTTGCCGTCAGCATCTTTCACCCCTTCCAGGGTCTCCTGAATCGCTTTCGGTTGTCCTGGTAGATTGAGGATCAGCGCCTGCTTGCGGATCACCCCGACCTGCCGGGAAAGGATCGCCGTCGGCACAAAGTGTAGGCTAACCTGGCGCATTTGCTCGCCGAAGCCCGGCATCTCGCGATCGGCAATCGCCAGCGTGGCGTCGGGCGTCACATCGCGACGCGCAGGGCCGGTTCCGCCGGTGGTCAGCACCAGGTGGCACCCCATCTCGTCAACCAGTTCGCACAGCGTTTGCTCAATAATGACCTGCTCATCCGGAATCAGGCGAGTCTGCAGTTCAAAAGGGGTGGTGAGGGCACGCGCCAGCCACTCTTCCAGTGCCGGGATGCCTTTGTCCTGATAAACGCCGCTGGAGGCGCGATCGGAAATGGAAACTAAGCCGATTCGTAAGGTATTCATGGTTATTCCGTTCAAACTGTAGCGTTAAACGAAATGATACACTGCTGCTGGCGGGACAGACAGTGTAATGTGGCCGACGGGCGTCGGCCACCTGCGGGATTACAGCAGTTCGCCGATCATTTTTTCCAGTTTTTCCTGGTCGATCGCAAACTTACGGATACCTTCCGCCAGTTTGTCTACCGCCATCGGATCCTGGTTATGCTGCCACAGGAATTCAGATTCGGTAATACGCTCCGGACGTGCTTTCACTTCACCGGTGTACACCAGTTTACGCTCAACGGCCCCTTCGCTCTCGGACAGCTCTTTCAGCAGCGCTGGCGCGATGGTCAGGCGGTCACAGCCAGCCAGTTCGAGAATTTCACCAACGTTACGGAAGCTGGCGCCCATCACTACGGTTTCATAACCGTGCTGCTTGTAGTACTCGTAGATTTCGCTGACGGAAACCACGCCCGGATCTTCTGCCGGCGCATACTCTTTCTTATCGGTGTTGGCTTTGTACCAGTCGAGGATACGACCAACGAACGGCGAAATCAGGAAGACGCCCGCTTCGGCGCAAGCACGAGCCTGAGCGAAGGAGAACAGCAGGGTCAGGTTGCAGTTGATGCCTTCTTTTTCCAGCTGCTCAGCGGCGCGAATGCCCTGCCAGGTGGAAGCCAGCTTGATCAGAATACGATCGTTGCTGATGCCCGCGTCGTTATACAGCTTGATGATGCGCTTAGCTTTGGCGATAGACGCTTCGGTGTCGTAGGAGAGACGTGCATCCACTTCGGTGGAGATACGGCCCGGGATCAGTTTCAGGATTTCGAGACCAATGTTCACCGCCAGCTTATCGGAAGCATCAAGGATCTGCTGCGCGCGATCGCTGCTCTGGCTACGAGCCCAGGCCACAGCGTCATCAATCAGCTTACGGTACTCAGGGATCTGAGCCGCGCCGAGGATCAGGGAAGGGTTGGTGGTGGCATCCTGAGGCTGATACAGCTTCATTGCCGCAATATCTCCGGTGTCAGCGACGACAGTGGTGTACTGACGCAGAGAAGTTAATTTATCCGTCATGATATATTTCTCTTAAACAGCAGTTAAGGGGATGTAACCGGTCTGCCCAGATGATAACACGCTGCCGGGTCAGCGCAACCGCCGACGAGAGAAGAGCGCAGAGTGTGATAAACTATGCAGATTAATTTGCTGAAAGCGCAAGGATTGTCACTTAATTGGTAACGCTTACACTGGCGTGCCGGCATGGACAAGAGGATGTTTAATGCCTGATTTTCTCTCATTTATCAATGAAATACTCTGGGGCTCAGTGATGATTTATCTGCTACTGGGCGCCGGCATCTGGTTTAGCTGGCAAACCCGGGGTATTCAGTTCCGTTACGTGCGCAAATTTAGCCGCAGTCTGAAAAAAAGCCTGCACCCGCAGCCGGGCGGTTTAACCTCTTTTCAGGCGTTATGTACCAGTCTTGCCGCCCGGGTTGGCAGCGGTAATCTTGCCGGCGTCACGCTGGCCATCGCCGCCGGCGGACCAGGAGCGGTATTCTGGATGTGGGTCTCCGCCCTGCTCGGCATGGCCAGCAGCTTCGCCGAATGTTCCCTTGCCCAGTTGTATAAAGAACGCGATAGCCGCGGCCAGTTTCGCGGCGGCCCGGCCTGGTATATGGCGCGCGGGCTCGGCATGCGCTGGATGGGCGTGCTGTTTTCGATCCTCCTGCTGCTGGCCTATGGTTTTATCTTCAATACCGTGCAGGCTAACTCCGTGGCCCATGCCCTGCGCTATGCGTTCGATCTGCCGGCGGCGGTCAGCGGCGGCGTGCTGGCCGTTGTCGTTCTGCTGGCCATCCTCCGCGGTTTACGCGGCGTGGCGCGCCTGATGCAGTGGATAGTGCCCATCATGGCGCTGCTATGGATCGCCACCAGTCTGCTTATCGGCCTGTGGCATATCACCGCTCTGCCGACGATTTTCGCCACCATCTTTCGCTGCGCCTTCGGCTGGCAGGAAGCCGCCGCCGGCGCGGTGGGCTACACCATCAGCCAGGCGCTGACCAGCGGCTTTCAGCGCGGCATGTTCTCCAATGAAGCAGGGATGGGCTCTTCGCCTAACGCCGCCGCAGCCGCCGCCTCATGGCCGCCGCACCCGGCGGCGCAGGGTATCGTGCAGATGATAGGCGTGTTTATCGATACCATCGTGATCTGTACCGCCAGCGCGATTATCGTCATGCTGGCGCCGCGGCCCGACAATGAATATACGCTCAATGGTATTCAGGACTTGCAACACGCGATGAGCGTGCTGGTCGGCGGCTGGGGAGCGGATTTTATCGCCCTCATCGTGCTGCTGTTCGCTTTTAGCTCTATCGTGGCCAACTACGTGTATGCGGAAAATAATCTGATCTTTCTGCATCTGGATAAGCCGCGTTATATCTGGGGTCTGCGAATACTCACCGTCCTGATGGTGCTGTTGGGGACCCTGGTTAGCCTGCCGGTCGTCTGGCAGAGCGCGGATATCATTATGGCGCTGATGGCGATGACCAACCTGACGGCCATCCTGCTGCTCTCCCCGACGGTGCGAATTATCGCCAGTGATTATCTGCGTCAGCGCCAGCTGGGCATCCAGCCCACTTTTGATGCATCGCGCTATCCCGAGATTCACCAGCAGCTGGCCCCGGGCGCGTGGAATGAACTGCCGCGCGAATAGCGCGGCAATCGCAGCTATCGATCCCACCATGCACTTTTTTTGTTAAAATTCGTCGAAATTACCTGCAAGGACTGGATATGCTGATTCTGATTTCACCTGCTAAAACGCTCGATTATCAAAGCCCGCTGGCAACGACTCGCTATACCCAGCCCGAACTCCTCGAGTATTCTCAAGAGCTTATCAGCATCGCCCGTCAGCTGACCGCGCCGCAAATCGGCAAGCTGATGAGCATCAGCGACAAGCTGGCGGATCTGAACGCCACCCGTTTCCACGACTGGCACCCTGACTTTACGCCGCAAAATGCCCGCCAGGCGATCCTCGCCTTTAAGGGCGATGTCTACACCGGCCTGCAGGCAGAGACGCTCACTGAGGACGACTTTGACTTCGCCCAGCGACACCTGCGCATGCTCTCCGGCCTGTATGGCGTGCTGCGCCCGCTGGACCTGATGCAGCCCTACCGCCTGGAGATGGGGATCCGTCTGGAAAACCCGCGCGGTAAAGATCTGTACCAGTTCTGGGGCGATACCATTACCGAGAAGCTGAATCAGGCGCTGCAGGCTCAGGGCGACGATATCGTCATCAACCTGGCTTCCGATGAGTATTTT
The DNA here is from genome assembly GCF_050378715.1 of Klebsiella sp. 2-CIP_Kleb. NCBI lineage: Bacteria > Pseudomonadati > Pseudomonadota > Gammaproteobacteria > Enterobacterales > Enterobacteriaceae > Klebsiella > Klebsiella sp. 2-CIP_Kleb. Next base: position 125,981 of record NZ_JBNRLG010000005.1, on the reverse strand, counting down.
AAATCGGTGAAAACGCAAAAATTGCAGGGCCAGCTGATCAAGCCGGTCTTCCTCGATGAGAAGAACGGCAAATTCAAAGTGATCAGCTTCTATGCCAAGAAAGCCCGTGGCCTGATGAGCCGCTACATTATTGAAAATCGCTTAACCCAGCCGGAGCAGCTGAAATCCTTTAATAGCGAAGGCTATTTCTTTGATGCGGAGGCTTCGGAGAAAGGCGAACTGGTGTTTAAACGCCACGAGCAGTAAGTAAGCGTCCCCCTGCGGCGTTCGAGGCGACAGGGGGACGGTAAGGATTTAGCCCATCATCAGCTTACGCAGCGCGGCGAAATCCGCCGGCAGGTTGTGAGACAGCAGCGGCAGGTCGGCGCGGTCGGCCAGCTCTTTCGGCAGCGGCAGGGTCTCCTGCAGGATCTCCTCCACGCTCTCTTTGAACTTCGCCGGATGGGCGGTGCCGAGGAAGAGACCGTACTCTCCCGGCTGCAGCTGATCGCGCAGCGCGCGCCAGGCAATCGCCGCGTGCGGCTCAGAGATGTAGCCGATGGCCTTCAGCTCGCGCATTGCCGCTTTGGTGGTCTCATCATCGACCGCGGCATAGCCCAGCTCGCTGAGACGCCAGATTTTACGGCGGAACAGCTCTTCGACACGCGGCCAGTTGTTCGGCTGGCTGACGTCCATGGCGTTGGACAGCGTCGCCTGGGTGGCTTTTGGCGCCCACTCGCCGCCCTGCAGATAGCGCGGAACAGTGTCGTTGGCGTTGGTGGCAGCGATAAAGCGTTTGATCGGCAGACCCAGCGACTTCGCCAGCAGACCGGCGGTCAGATCGCCGAAGTTGCCGCTCGGCACAGAAATCACCAGCTGATTGCGGGCTTCCTGCGGCAGCTGCGCCGCCGCTTCGAAGTAGTAGCAGATCTGCGCCAGCAGGCGGCTGATGTTAATGGAGTTAGCCGAGTTCAGCCCCAGCGTCGCCTTCAGTTCTTCATCGTCAAACGCCTGCTTCACCAGCGCCTGGCAGGCGTCGAAGTCGCCGTCAATCGCCACGGTTTCAATGTTGCCGCCGAGAGTACAGAACAGCTTCTCCTGCAGCGGGCTGATCTTGCCGCGCGGATAGAGGATCACCACCTTAACGTTCGGCAGACCATAGAAAGCATGCGCCACCGCCGCCCCGGTATCGCCAGAGGTCGCCGTGAGGATGGTGACCGGCTTGTCGCCCGCAATGTGGGTCAGCATCTGCGCCATAAAGCGGCCGCCGAAATCCTTGAACGCCAGCGTGGGGCCATGGAACAGTTCCAGACAGCCGACATCCTCCTGAACCTTGCTCACCGGCGCCGGAAACGCAAACGCCGCGCGGACCCGCTGCTGCAGGACATCCTGCGGGATCTCATCGCCGATAAAGGCGGATAAAATTTTGGCGCTGCGGGTGACAAAGTCCTGCGCCAGCATATCGTCGATTTCAGTCAGGCTGAATTCCGGCAGATCGTGCGGAAAGAACAGGCCCTGATGCTTGCCAAGTCCCTGGGTAACGGCCTGCGCAAAGCTGACCTGCTCATTGTGATCTTTTAAGTTATACAGTTTCATTGGTTATCCCACTACGCGTGCGCCCGCCGTGTCCAGCCGGCAAATATGAACAAAGCCTTCCTGATTCTGTAGATAGTGCGCGCCAAGCCAGTCGGCGACGCGCTGTGCGGTGTCCGGCTTATCGCACAACGCGAATAGCGTTGGGCCAGAGCCGGAGATGCCGCAAGCCTGGGCGCCCATCTCCATGGCCGCCTGACGCGCTTCGCTAAAGCCCGGCAGCAGTTTGGTTCGGTACGGTTCGGCAATCACATCTTTCATCAATTTTGCCGCCAGCTGCGGCTGGCGGGTGTAGCAGGCATGAATAAAGCCCGCGAGGTGGCGACCATGGGCGATACAATCCTGACGGCGGTACTGCGCCGGCAGAATCGCCCGCGCTTCGGCGGTGGAGACTTTAATCCCCGGATAGGCCAGCACCCACAGCCACTCATCAAACCCGGGCACCTGCTGGCTGATAATCCCGTTCTCTTCGATCATCAACTGCATGCCGCCAAGATAGCACGGCGCCACGTTGTCGTAGTGAATGCTGCCGGAGATACGCCCTTCCATCTCCCCCATCAGCGCCAGCATGCGCGTCTCGTTCAGCGGCTTACCGCAAAACTCGTTCATCGCCACCAGCGCGGCGACCACCGAGCAGGCGCTGGAACCCAGCCCGGAACCAATCGGCATGTTTTTTTCCAGCGTCATCGCCACCGGCACCGTCTTACCGATCTCCCGGCAAAAGCTTTCCCAGCACTGGTAAACAATGTTCTCCTGCGGCGCCGTCGGCAGTTTGCTGGCGAAGCGTCCCAGATTCTGCAGGCTGAATTGCTCCGCCGCTTCGACAGTGACGTTGTCGCCAAGCAGCGTGCCATCGACCGGCGTGACCGCCGCGCCCAACACATCAAACCCGACGCTCATATTGGCACTGGAAGCCGGGGCATATACTTTGACCATCTTAAACTCCTAACTTCCAGGAAAGGGTGCGCAGCAGGTCGGCGAATACGCCGGCCGCCGTGACGTCGTTCCCGGCACCATAGCCGCGCAGCACCAGCGGCAATGGCTGATAATAGTGGCTGTAAAAGGCCAGCGCGTTCTCGCCATTTTTGACTTTGTACAGCGGATCGTTACCGTCAACGGCGGCAATTTTCACCCGGCAGGTACCATCCTCTTCGATGTTACCGACATAGCGCAAGACTTTACCTTCATCGCGCGCCTTAGCGATCCGCGAGGCGAACCCATCATCCAGCGACGGCAGGCGGGCCATAAAGGTCTCGACATCACCGCTGGCGTCGAAGTCCGCCGGCAGCGCCGACTCGACGATAATGTCCGACAGCTCCAGTTCACGCCCGGTCTCACGGGCCAGAATCAGCAGCTTACGCGCGACGTCCACCCCGGATAAATCGTCGCGCGGATCCGGCTCGGTATACCCCATCTCACGGGCCATTGCCGTCGCCGCCGAGAAACTCACGCCCTCATCCAGCTTGCCGAAGATAAACGACAGCGAACCGGAAAGGATCCCGGAGAAATGGCGCAGTTCATCGCCGGCGTTGAGCAGGTTCTGCAGGTTCTCAATCACCGGCAGGCCAGCGCCAACGTTCGTGTCATAGAGGAACTTGCGGCGCGAGCTGCTCGCCGCGTGGCGCAGCTGATGATAGTAATCCAGTGAAGAGGTATTGGCCTTTTTATTCGGCGTGACCACATGGAAACCTTCGCGCAGGAAGTCGGCGTACTGATCGGCGACCGCCTGGCTGGAGGTACAGTCGACGATCACCGGATTCAGCAGGTGGTACTCTTTTACCAGGCGGATCAGGCGGCCAAGATTAAAGGGTTCTTTCGCCTCCGCCAGCGCTTCACTCCAGTTTTCCAGATTCAGACCATGCACGCTGGTCAGCAGCGCCTGAGAGTTGGCCACGCCGCAAACGCGCAGATCGATATGTTTGCTCTTCAGCCAACTCTGCTGGCGTTTGATCTGCTCCAGCAGCGCCCCGCCGACGCCGCCGACGCCGATGACGAACACTTCGATCACCTGATCGGTGTTGAACAGCATCTGATGGGTCACACGCACGCCGGTGGTAGCATCGTCATTGCTAACCACTACCGAAATGGAGCGCTCGGAGGAGCCCTGAGCAATCGCCACGATATTGATATTGGCGCGAGCCAGCGCGGCAAAAAACTTTGCCGAGATACCGCGCAGGGTGCGCATCCCGTCGCCTACCACCGAGATAATAGCCAGACGCTCCATAATGGCCAGCGGCTCCAGCAGTCCCTCTTTCAGCTCGAGGTAAAACTCATCTTCCATCGCCCGTTTAGCTCGCGCGCAGTCGCTCTGCGGCACGCAGAAACTGATGCTGTACTCGGAAGAGGATTGGGTGATCAGCACTACCGAGATGCCGGCGCGGGACATGGTGGCGAAGACGCGGGCCGCCATGCCGACCATGCCTTTCATCCCCGGCCCGGAGACGTTGAACATCGCCATGTTGTTGAGGTTAGAGATGCCTTTAACCGGCAGATCGTCCTCGTCGCGGCTGGCGCCGATGAGCGTTCCCGGCGCCTGCGGGTTGCCAGTATTTTTAATCAGACATGGGATTTGGAATTGGGCGATAGGGGCGATGGTGCGCGGGTGCAGCACTTTCGCGCCAAAGTAGGAGAGCTCCATCGCCTCCTGATAAGACATCGATTTCAGCAGACGCGCATCCGGCACCTGGCGCGGGTCGCAAGTGTACACTCCGTCGACATCGGTCCAGATTTCGCAGCAATCGGCGCGCAGGCAGGCGGCCAGTACCGCAGCCGAATAGTCGGAGCCGTTGCGCCCCAGCACCACCAGCTCCCCCTTCTCATTGCCAGCGGTAAACCCGGCCATCAGGATCATATGGTCTGCCGGGATCTGGCTGGCGGCGATGCGGCGGGTGGATTCGGCGATATCGACCGTGGACTCCATGTAGTGACCAACGGCAAGCAGTTTTTCCACCGGGTTAATGACACTGACTTTATGACCACGGGCTTCCAGCAGACCCGCCATGATGGCGATGGAGAGCTTTTCGCCTCGGCAGATCAGCGCGGCATTGACGCTATCCGGGCACTGACCCAGCAGGCTAATACCGTGCAGGACATGCTTAATCTGAGCAAACTCCTGCTCAACAAAGGCTTTCAACTGGGCGAGCGGGAAAGCGGGCTGGGCGTCGGCAAGGCCCTGAAGAAGTTCGGCAAAAATGCGTTCAGCGTCGGCAATATTGGGGAGGGCATCCTGGCCGCCAATGGTCTTTTCAATCATCGCTACCAGATGGTTAGTGATCTTCGCCGGGGCAGACAGGACGGTCGCTACCTGCCCCTGCCTGGCATTACTCTCCAGAATATCGGCAACCCGCAGAAACCGTTCCGCATTTGCCACTGATGTACCGCCGAACTTCAACACTCGCATGGTTCTTACCCCTTGATCTCTTGTCAAAAAAAAAGCCCGCACTGTTCAGGTGCGGGCTTTTTTCTGTGTTTCCTGTACGCGTCAGCCCGCACCGTTACCTGTGGTAATGGTGGTGGTGATAATGGTGGTAATCATGCCGATGCGATTCATGGATGTTGTGTACTCTGTATTTTTATCTGTCTGTGTGTCCTGCCTATATTGGTTAAAGTATCTGCCGTCTTAAGTCAATGAATTTCTCAATTAACCCCATTTCAGCCGGCTTACGTATTGCGCCACCCCGACAAGAAAAAACACCCAGATTGGCGGAACACCTCCCGCAAAAACAGTACATGCAACCATAAATAAAAAATATGACAGAACTTTATTCTGGTAGGTTTTTTTCAATATCATGCAGCAAACGATGCAACATTGCCGTGTCTCGCTGCTGCAGCAGCCCCAATCGTTGCGACAGCCAGTCGGCCAGTTTGGCATCGTCCTCCACGCCCAGACGCGAAAGCAAGGCCATGGTGCGGAGGCGCAACGCCTGCAGCTGATGATGGTCTGCCGCGGCAGCGGCGGGAGCCGATTGTTGCATAAGCGATGCTAATTGATAGCAGTAAACCATCACCGACTGACCGAGGTTCAGCGACGGATAATCCGCGACCATCGGCACGCCGGTCAGCACATCGGCCAGGGCCAGCTCCTCATTGGTCAATCCGGCGTCTTCACGGCCAAATACCAGCGCGGTATGGGTCATCCAGTTCGCCTTCTCCTCCAGCAGCGGCAACAACTGCTGCGGCGTGGCGTAATAGTGAAACCGCGCGCGACTGCGGGCGGTGGTGGCGACGGTAAAATCGACGTCGTGCAGCGCCTCAGCAAGGGTGGAATAGGTGGTGATGCCATCGAGGATGTCGCCTGAGCCGTGCGCCACCCAGCGTGCCGCCGGCGCCAGATGGGCTTCACTGTCCACGATCCGCAGATCGCGAAATCCCATGGTTTTCATCGCCCTGGCGGCGGCACCGACGTTCTCGGCCCGGGCAGGACCGACCAAAATAATCGTTAAACGCATTGCGGTTTCATTCTCTCTCTCAGGCGTTGTCTGAGGCGCGGAGCCCCCCATTTTACGCGGTGAAAATTTACAAATTTGCAACAAAAATCACTAAAATTGCGTTTTCTTACCCATAAAAAAATCTAAACTGTTTTCAGGAGGCCATGACAAGGAGTATGTTAACAGAACCCATTTATCCATATGATGGGCAATGAAATTTCATCTGACGCATCGTTCCAGACATTGGATTCACTGTATTTATTAATTTATCCACGCAACTAGTTGAGCCGGGTAAAGATTGTGACTATAAAGAGCATGGCGATGCAATGATTTCACAAGACTGTTAACGTGCTACAATTGAACTTGATATATGTCAACGAAGCGTAGTTTTATTGGGTGTTCGGCCTCTCTTAGCCTGTTATGTTGCTGTTAAAATGGTTAGGATGTCAGCCGTTTTTGACACCGTCGGGTCCAGAGGGAAAGTACCCACGACCAAGCTAATGATGTTGTTGACGTTGATGGAAAGTGCATCAAGAACGCAATTACGTACTTTAGTCATGTTACGCCGCGCATGTTAATTTGCGACATGCACCAGGCAGGTCAGGGACTTTGGTACTTCCTGTTTCGATTTAGTTGGCAATTTAGGTAGCAAACATGCAGACCCCGCACATTCTTATCGTTGAAGACGAGTTGGTAACACGCAACACGTTAAAAAGTATTTTCGAAGCAGAAGGTTACGATGTATTCGAAGCGACCGATGGCGCGGAAATGCATCAGATCCTGTCTGAAAATGATATCAACCTGGTGATCATGGATATCAACCTGCCGGGTAAAAATGGTCTTCTGCTGGCGCGCGAGCTGCGCGAGCAGGCCGACGTCGCGCTGATGTTCTTAACCGGCCGCGACAACGAAGTGGATAAGATCCTTGGCCTCGAAATCGGCGCTGACGACTATATCACTAAACCGTTTAACCCGCGTGAACTGACTATCCGCGCGCGCAACCTGCTCTCCCGTACCATGAACCTCGGTACCGTGAGCGAAGAGCGTCGCAGCGTGGAAAGCTACAAGTTCAACGGCTGGGAACTCGATATCAACAGCCGTTCCCTGGTTAGCCCGAACGGCGAACAGTACAAGCTGCCGCGCAGTGAATTCCGCGCGATGCTGCACTTCTGCGAAAACCCGGGCAAAATTCAGTCTCGTGCCGAGCTGCTGAAGAAAATGACCGGTCGCGAGCTGAAGCCGCATGACCGTACCGTTGACGTGACCATTCGTCGGATTCGTAAACACTTCGAATCCACTCCGGATACTCCGGAAATCATCGCTACCATTCACGGTGAAGGTTACCGTTTCTGTGGCGATCTGCAGGAATAATGCGAGTTATTCCGCAGCTATGATGTGAAAACGGCGCCCCGAGGGCGCCGTTTTTTTATGCCGTCACTCTTTCCACAGGCGCAGTTTGTCGTCATCGGCAGACGGCGGCGGAGGCGCACTGCCTTTCGGTAACGATAACGCATACCAGTCCACTCGCCGGGTCAAAAACATCAGAATGCTCAGCGCCAGCGCCAGCACACCGGTCCCTAACAGCAGCGCGCTGTCCTCGGAGTGCAGCAGAAACCACATCACCCCATCCAGCAGCAGCAGCGCGGCGACAAACAGCAGGCTGTTGCGCCATCCCCTGAGCACCGCCTGGAGGTAGATCCCATTCATCACCGCGCCGCACAGACTGGCGGCCAGCCAGGCGGCGGTAAAGCCAATGTGCTCCGAAAGCGCCAGCAGCACCAGGTAAAACAGCACCAGCGATAAGCCCACCAGCAAATATTGCATCGGATGCAGGGGTCGATGGGTCAGGCTCTCGAAAGCGAAAAAGGCCATAAACGTCAGCCCGATTAACAGGATGGCATATTTTGTCGCCCGATCGGTTAGCTGGTACTGGTCGGCAAGCGACATGACATCGGCACTGAACGCCGGTAAGCGCGACCACGGGATCTCCATATCATCCTTGAAATAGCTGCCCATATCATTGGCGAACCAGCTGCTTTGCCAGTGGGCGCGATAGCCGGCAGCATTCACTTCGCGTTTCGTTGGCAGGAAGCTGCCGAGAAAGCCGGGATGCGGCCAGTTACTGGTCAGCTGCAGCTCGCTGTTGCGCCCGAGCGGCGCCAGTGAAAATGCGCCCGTTCCGTTCAGATCGAGCGAAAAAGCAATCTCAAGCGGCTTGTTGTCCTCCGCCAGCGCAGGCATCGGCATATGGATGCCCGCCCCATCGCCGCTGATCCCCAGCCCCGGCTCCACGCTTAATACGTTACCATTGACCTCCGGGGCATGGATGGCGCCAATGCCGCGGGCATCGCCGACGCTCACCACCAGCCGCGGCAGGCCCAGGGTGATATGCGTTTTTCGCAGCGACGCCAGACGCAGCGGATCGAAGGTGGCCTTAATCTGCAGGGCGTTATGCCATACCTGCCCGCTGTAGATGCCCACCCTTCTCGACTCCACGGTCTGTTTGCCGGTGACCGCCAGCGACTCCGGCAGCCAGTAGTACACCCAGCTACGCTGATAGGCGACCTCTTTTTGGTTCTCCCTGCGGGTCAGCGTCTCGGTTACCGGAATAGCGATCAGCGGCCCGGCAAGTTTTTGCGAACCGCTGGTGCTCTGCTCAATGGCGTCCACTACCTCGCTGCGATAATCAGCCCGCTCATTGATGAGCTCCCTGACCATCATTAAAGGTAGAGATAACAGCACAATACAGCCTATTAGCGTGGTGATTTTCCAGAATAACGGTGATTTCAACATAGCTTTCTCCCTATCGTGATGGCCTCACCATAGGGCGGCTGTGTGGGGAGAATTTGAAGCTATGTGAAGGGACGGTGAAGTCTCAGCGTAGCGACCACGCCGCCTTCGGGCCGATTGCGCAGACGGATATCGCCATGATGCAGGCGCGCCACTTCACGAACGAAGGCCAGCCCAAGGCCGCTGCTCTTGTGGCCGTCTTCACGCGGTAGCGAGTAGAACCGCTCAAAGATCCGCGTCAGGGCATAGTCCGGAATACCGCATCCGTTATCCGTTACGCTCAGTTGCACCTCTGCATTTCGTTTCTCTACCCCCAGGGCGATCTCGCCGCCCTGGGGGGTAAAATCAATCGCGTTGTCGAGCAGATTACCCAGCGCCTGGGCCAGCAGTTCGCCATCGCCATTGACCAGCATCCCACTCGCCTGCCAGCGCAGAGTAATGGCTTTCGCCGCCAGGGCGATGTCGCGCTCCTCCGCCAGGCGTTGGTATAGCGCATCTATCGACACCGGCTGTAGCTTTATCTCCAGCCGGCTTTCCAGTCGCGCCTGCTGGAGTAACCGCTCCACCAGCAGCTGCATGCGGGTGTTCTGCGCAAGGATATTCTCAGTAAACCGCGCCGCCACCGCAGGCGGCGGCCCTTCGCGCAGAATCTCCGCCGCACCGCGAATAGCCGCCAGCGGACTTTTCAGCTCGTGCGTCAGGTCATAGACATAGTTTTCGATGGCGTTTTTGCCTTCGAGCTTCACCCGCATGCTCTCCAGCGCCTGGGCCAGCTTACGCAGTTCGCTGCTGCCGACCTCCGGCAACGGCAGCGGGCGGTCAGCGGTCACGGAGTCCGCATAGCGCACCAGCTTACCGATAGAGAAATTGATCCACCAGACGACGCCGCAGCCGATCAACAGCGCAATGCCCAGCAGGGCGCCGCCGGCCCAGAGGATCCGCCGCTCGCTGCGCTTAATGACCGGCGTCATCGCCAGGTTGGGTTTACCGACGCTCAGCACGCCGATAATCCGCCCCTTATCCATCACCGGCGCGGCGATATACATCACCGAGCTGGCTTCATCATGCGGATCGCTGCGCGAACTGCGCGCGCCATACTGCCCGCGCAGGGTGAGCCAGACGTCGTTCCAGCGTGAATAGTCCTGCCCTGTCGCCTCTCCACTGGAGTCAAACACGACCTTGCCCCGGGCATCGGTCAGATAGACGCGGTACTCATTACGCACCTTTTTAATTCCGCCAATGTTGGCGTTTAGCCGCTGCTGGTTGAGCTGTTGAAAGGCCTGCGCCAGCCTGCCCTGCTGCGGGTTTGCCGCCAGCAGGTCCTCACGCGCCAGCGCCGCCAGCAGGGTGGCGGTATCGTTGAGGGTCCCCTCCGTCGCCCGGCGCACGCCCGGCTTCACTTCCTGGACAAAGATCGACAGTACAAACCACGCGGCGATCGCGACGATAAGGAAATAGCCCAGCAGCAGGCGCATGCCGATGCGCATCAGCTGCGCCCCAGGCTGTAGCCCATCCCGCGATGGGTATTGATTGGCGACAAATCAGGATTCACGGCCCGTAGTTTAGCGCGCAGGGTTTTGATGTGGGTGTCGACGGTGCGGTCGAGGCTTTCCCAGGCATCGCTCCATACCCGCTCCATCAGCTGCTGACGGGAGAAAACGCGACCGGGCGCGTGAAGCAAAGTTTTCAACAGCAGAAATTCATAGCGCGTCAGGTTCAGGGGCTGGCCGAACCAGCTTATCGACGCCGCCTGCTCGTCAAGCACAAACTCGCCGACGCGAACTACCGACGAAGGCGCGGCAAATTTTTGCAGCCGTCGCAGCACGCTGCGCACCCGCGCGCAAACTTCGCGCGGCGAAAACGGCTTGGCGATGTAATCGTCAGCGCCGATTTCCAGCCCCAGCAGCTTATCGACCTCATCGCTCCGCGCCGTGAGAAACAGCACCGGCAGCGCCGGAAAGCGCGTCAGCAGGCGCCGACAGAGCTCGAAGCCGCTGATATCCGGCAAGCCAACGTCGAGGATGGCGACATCGGGTGCCTGATACGCCGCAGCCTCCAGCGCGGGCAACCCGCGGTCGAAGACGGTGACCTGGAAGCCCTCCTGCTGGAGCATATAAACCAGGGTATCGGCAATACTCTGTTCATCCTCAACTAACCAAATCCGTGGCTGCTGCATGCGCGCTCCCGTTTATTTATTCCAGGGCATAATCGGCACGGCGCTGATGGCGTTCTTCGGCGAACCATCAACTACTTTATCCGAATAGGTCAGGTAGACCAGCGCATTGCGTTTCGCATCATAGAAGCGAACGACCTGTAGCTTTTTAAATACTAACGAGGTGCGCTTCTGGAACACCACGTCGCCCTGGCTTTTGCCATTTTTGATTTTGTCCGTCAGCTCAATCGGCCCGACCTGCTGGCAGGAGATGGCCGCGTCGGAGGTATCCTCCGCCAGCCCCAGGCCGCCTTTGATCCCGCCGGTTTTCGCCCGGCTGATATAGCAGGTCACGTTCTGGACATCCGGATCGTCAAAGGCTTCGACGACAATTTTGTGATCTGGTCCTAACCATTTGAAGACCGTATCCACGGAACCAATCTGCTCCGCCTGAGCAATCTGACAGCCGGCCAGCAACAGCAGGCCCATCGCAAACTTCTTGTATTTCATATTGTTACCATTATTAAAAAATATAGCTAAGTGATTATCACGGACTTAGCAGAAAAGGTTTATAGATCACAGCTTTACAAAATTATCGTTCAGATCCACTGACCTACCGCATTTAAAAGCAAAAAAAACACTGAATGCTAAAACATCAAAAAATGCTATTATCCGCTACTTTAATATCAGGCACCTGTGTTTAAGGATGGGGACATTTTATGGATCAAGCAGGGATTATTCGCGATCTCCTTAGCTGGCTGGAAGGTCACCTGGATCAGCCGCTTTCTCTGGACAATGTGGCGGCGAAGGCAGGTTATTCCAAGTGGCATCTGCAGCGAATGTTTAAGGATGTCACCGGCCACGCTATCGGTGCCTATATTCGCGCGCGCCGGTTGTCGAAATCAGCTGTCGCATTACGCCTTACCGCCCGTCCAATCCTTGATATTGCGCTGCAGTACCGTTTCGACTCCCAGCAGACCTTCACCCGGGCGTTCAAGAAGCAATTCTCGCTGACGCCGGCTCTCTACCGCCGCTCGCCGGACTGGAGCTCGTTCGGTATGCGTCCGCCGCTACGTCTTGGCGAGTTTACCCTGCCGAAACATGAATTTGTCGCCCTACCCACGACTCAACTGCTCGGTGTGACTCAGAGCTATACCTGTAAGCTGGAGGAAATCTCCGACTTCCGCAACCAGATGCGGGTCCAGTTCTGGCGAGATTTCCTCGGCAACTCGCCGTCGATCCCCCCGGTGCTCTACGGGCTGCATGAACCGCGTCCGAGCCTGGAGAAAGACGATGAGCAGGAAGTGTTCTATACCACCGCGCTGACGCCGGAGATGGCTAACGGCCACCTGCAGAACGCCCATCCGGTGACGCTGGAGGGCGGCGAGTATGTCATGTTTACGTATGAAGGGCTGGGTACCGGCCTGCAGGAATTCATCCTGACGGTCTACGGCACCTGCATGCCGATGCTGAACCTGACGCGTCGCAAGGGGCTGGATATTGAACGCTTCTATCCTGAAGATGAAAGCCGGGATCAGGCCACGCCGATTCAGTTGCGCTGCGAGTATCTGATCCCGATCCGCCGTTAACGCTGCAGCTCGTCCATCGCGGGGGCGTCAAGATGCGAGACGTCGCCCGCCGTTTCCACCACCCAGCCGGAAGCCAGCCACGGGCTTTGCTGATAATCGACGCGCGAGATCGAGCAGTTGCGCAGGCGCAGACGACGCTCTGCGTATGCCGGCAGCCCTAAAATCGTACTCACCAGGCAGCCCAGCGCGATACCATGACTCACCAGCAGCGGTCGACTACCGGCCGGTAATTCCAGACAGGCGGCCAGCGCCGCATGCATACGTTCGCTAAGCTCCTGCATCGATTCGCCCTGCGGAATGCGACCATCCGGCGTGCCGTTGACCAACTGGCGGCGCCAGCCCTCTTCTTCTTCGCTGAGCGAGTCAATATGGCGCTTCTCCAGCACTCCCATATCCAGCTCGCGCAGGCGCGCATCAGCGATCACGCTGCAGCCGCAGGCTTCGGCGATAATCTCTGCTGTGCGACGGGTTCGCCCCAGATCGCTGGTAATGATATGGGTGATCCCCAGCGTTCTGGCGCGCTCGCCAACCTGCCAGGCCTGGCGCTCACCGTGTGCGGTCAGCGGGCTGTCGGACTGACCCTGAATACGTCGCTCGGCGTTCCACTGCGTTTCACCGTGGCGAACAAGGTATACCTGTAACATGCTTTTTTTCCGTTCTGAACTCGTTATCGACCGCTTGCGGGCATTACCGACTGCCCTGGGGGTGATTTAGAGTATACTGCGATGACGTTAGTTTATTCTGAGTTGTTTTGATTATGCACCATGTTGTCTCAGCGACCACTAATCCCGCCAAAATTCAGGCAATTCTGCAGGCTTTTGACGAGATTTTCGGCGAAGGATCCTGCCACATTGAGTCCGTCTCCGTCGAGAGCGGCGTGCCGGAACAGCCCTTCGGCAGCGAGGAAACGCGCGCTGGCGCACGAAATCGCGTCGCCAATGCGCGCCTCGCCCAGCCCCATGCCGATTTCTGGGTCGCCATCGAAGCCGGAATTGACGATGACAGTACCTTTAGCTGGGTGGTCATCGAAAGCGCCAGCCAGCGCGGAGAAGCGCGCTCAGCCACGCTGCCGTTGCCTGACGTTATTCTTGAGCAGGTTCGCGCTGGCGAAGCCCTCGGGCCGGTCATGTCGCAGTATACCGGCATCGATCAGATTGGTCGTAAAGAGGGAGCGATTGGGGTTTTCACCGGCGGCAAATTAACCCGCAGCAGCGTTTACCATCAGGCGGTCGTGCTGGCGTTAAGCCCGTTCCACAACGCTATTTATCGCTAGCCAACAGCGTCTGCTCCAGCCACTGGCGCAGCTCAACCGGCGCCGACTTCAGGCTGTTGGACCCGCGGGTAATGGTCGCAATGCCGGCACCGAGCTCATTTTTCAGCTCGCGCTGGCTCATCTCACCGCGCAGCAGCTCTTCGATAATGCGCACCCGAGTCCCCAGCGCTTCACGCTCATCAGGGGTCAGCATGAGCTGCAGCAACGGTAGATGCAGATCCTGCGCATAGGCCTGCTGTAGCAGCGCCACAAAGCGCAGCCACTCCTGATGACGTTGTTCGGCAACGGCCGCGGAATAGGGAGATTGTTGGGTCATATCGCGCCACCATATTGAGACGGGCAGCTTACGCTGCCCGTCGAATGTACTCATCAACGAGTACAAAGCATAACATACTTCCCGGCGATCAGTAACGCTGCCGCCACTCCGCATCGCTGAAGAGCTTATCCTGCTGTCCCATAAAGTAGCGATAGTAGGCGTCATAGGAGAGGACATTCTTCACGTAGCCGCGTGTTTCCGAGAACGGAATACTCTCGACAAACGCCACGGCGTCGATCCGTCCGGCGCTGTTCCCCTGCCAGGTGCGTACCCGACCCGGCCCGGCGTTATAGGCCGCCGAGGCGTAGATGCGGTTATTACCGAACTGCTGGTAAACGTACTGCAGATAGCTGGTGCCGATGTTGATGTTGGTTTCCGGATCCAACAGCTGCGACGGGCCGCTGTAGCCGGGAATGCTGAACATGCTGACGGTATGCGTCGCGGTGCCCGGCATAATCTGCATCAGCCCGCTGGCGCCGACCGGCGAGCGCACTTTCGGGTTCCAGGCGCTCTCCTGGCGGGCAATCGCCATCGCGTAGCTCTGCGGAATATCTTTACCGCTGATATAGCGGGCAAACAGATCGTTATAGGCCAGCGGGAAGCGCTCCTCCAGCTGATCCCACAGTTTTCCGGCGATCGTCGCCTGCACGCTCAGATCCCACCAGTGTTGATCAAAAGCGTAACGCGCGAGCTGCGCCTGCTGGGATTTACTACGGCTGGTGACCAGGTTCGCCCATTCAGTGCGCGCGGTGTTATCCATATTCCAGTACATCAGCTCACGCACCCGGGCCATCTCCGGACCGGAGGCCAGCGCCGGATCGAGCGTGCCAATCGCTTTATCAATGCGGAAGGTATACTCCTCGCCGAGACGCTGCGCAGCAACCATCGGGTAGAAACCCCGCTGCTGCATCAACGACCGGAGGATCGCCTGCGCCTCCTCGTCCCTGCCGCGCTCCAGCAACAGGTCCGCCTGCCAGTAGCGCCATTCGTCTTTCTCTTTCGCCTCCATCGGCAGGCGCGCCAGCCAGGTATTCAGACCATGGCGATCGCCCGTCCCCAGCGCCATCCGTACCCGCCGCTCCACCAGCGGCGTGGACTGCGAGCGCATAATCGCATCGTCGCGCCAGATGGCCTGCTCTTCGGTCACATCGTTCCCCATCAGGCGCCAGGCGACAATATCGCGTAGCTCCTGGGTCTGATCCTCATTGAGCTGCTGGGCCTGCACCAGCGAAGGGATCATCAAACGGGCATTTTCCACATCCTGACGGGCGACGCTGGCGAAAGCGACGGCGGCCATCTGGCGGGTAAAGTCCGTCGCCCCGGTGGTGCGGGCAAAGGTCAGAACGCTGTTAGGATCGTTAGCCAGGGCGACCACGGCGCTGGCGATGCTCTGGTAGTTGGCAGGCATCTGCTGGGCCAGCGATTTCACCAACCCAATATTGCCGGCCTTCATCGCCAGGCGGATCCGTTCGAGATAGGCCAGCGGATCCTGTTGGCCGGAGTCGCGCCAGGCGCTGAACAGCGGTTCACAGGCGCCGGGCTGGTTCTTGCCCGTCAGCCAGAGCGCTTTCGCTCCGCTCCAGGCCTCCTGCGACTGACCCACGCTCAGTTTGGCGTAGTAGTAGTTGCACTGCGCCTCGGTGCTGGTCGGCTTATCGGGGCTAAACGCCAGCAAGCCGCGCCAGTCGCTGCGCCGGGCCAGTTCATTCACGAAACGCGAACGTAATGAACGCGCCGGGGGCAGCGTCGGGTTGGCGTCAATAAAGTTTTTCACCACCAGCGCCGGCTGGTTCATCAGATCGTCGGTAATCTGCCGGTACTGCAAATAGGGATACAGGGGATAGGTGCTTAACGTGGGCATCAGCTGGTCAACCACATCCATCTGCCGGTTATCCCACGCCTGCTTAATTTGTGCGTAGCGGCTGCGCTGTTCATCCAGTGAATCCGCATGCGCCAGCTGACTCAACGCCAACAGACCAACGCTGGCAGCCAAAAGATGCCACGCCATTTTTTTGGCTTTTTCCACAAGCTCTTCCTCTTTCAGGTGCATTTTCGCAGCATCGTGCCGCTTAAAAGCCCCTGCCGGTTCGGCAGGCGGCTTTACTTATGCTAATCAGACAACGCTAAACGCGCCATGTCCTGAACATTTTTTTACGCTTCTGTGAATCCTGTCGCCTCGCTGGGATTAGCGCGCGAAAAAGGCTACACTTCGGCTTTGAACTATCTATCAAAATAGAAAGAGGCGAAGTCCAACGTGGCTCAATTCGTTTATACCATGCATCGTGTCGGCAAAGTGGTTCCGCCGAAACGTCATATTTTGAAAAATATCTCCCTCAGCTTTTTCCCTGGCGCGAAAATCGGTGTGCTCGGTCTGAACGGCGCCGGTAAATCTACCCTGCTGCGCATCATGGCCGGTATCGACACCGAGATCGAAGGTGAAGCGCGTCCGCAGCCCGGCATTAAAATTGGCTACCTGCCGCAGGAGCCGCAGCTCAACCCGGAGCACACCGTGCGCGAGTCCGTGGAAGAAGCGGTCGCCGAAGTGGTTAACGCGCTGAAGGGTCTGGACGAAGTCTATGCCAAATACGCCGAGCCGGATGCGGACTTCGATAAGCTTGCCGCACAGCAAGGCAAGTTCGAAGAGATTATCCAGGCGCACGACGGCCACAACCTGAACGTGCAGCTGGAGCGCGCGGCCGACGCCCTGCGCCTGCCGGACTGGGATGCGAAAATCGCTAATCTTTCCGGTGGTGAACGCCGCCGCGTCGCGCTGTGCCGCCTGCTGCTGGAAAAACCGGATATGCTGCTGCTCGACGAACCGACTAACCACCTCGACGCCGAGTCCGTCGCCTGGCTGGAACGCTTCCTGCACGACTTCGAAGGCACCGTGGTGGCGATTACCCACGACCGTTACTTCCTCGATAACGTCGCCGGCTGGATCCTCGAACTTGACCGCGGCGAAGGTATTCCGTGGGAAGGCAACTACTCCTCCTGGCTGGAGCAGAAAGATCAGCGTCTGGCGCAGGAAGCTTCTCAGGAAGCCGCACGTCGCAAATCCATCGAGAAAGAGCTCGAGTGGGTACGCCAGGGCGCGAAAGGCCGTCAGTCTAAGGGCAAAGCCCGTCTGGCGCGCTTTGAAGAGCTTAACAACGTTGAATACCAGAAACGTAACGAGACCAACGAACTGTTCATTCCGCCAGGCCCGCGTCTGGGCGATAAAGTTCTGGAAGTCAGCCATCTGCGCAAATCCTACGGCGACCGCGTGCTGATCGACGATCTGAGCTTCTCGGTACCGAAAGGCGCTATCGTCGGCATCATCGGTCCGAACGGCGCGGGTAAATCCACCCTCTTCCGCATGATGTCTGGCCAGGAACAGCCAGATTCCGGCACCATCACCCTGGGTGAAACCGTTAAGTTGGCTTCCGTCGATCAGTTCCGCGACGCGATGGACAACAGCAAAACCGTGTGGGAAGAAGTGTCCGGCGGCCTGGATATCATGAAGATCGGCAACACCGAGATGCCGAGCCGCGCCTACGTGGGCCGCTTTAACTTCAAAGGCGTCGACCAGGGTAAACGCGTTGGCGAGCTGTCCGGCGGTGAACGCGGTCGTCTGCACCTGGCGAAGCTGCTGCAGGTCGGCGGTAACGTCCTGCTGCTCGATGAACCGACCAACGACCTGGATATCGAAACCCTGCGCGCGCTGGAAAACGCCCTGCTGGAGTTCCCGGGCTGCGCGATGGTTATCTCGCACGACCGCTGGTTCCTTGACCGTATTGCCACCCACATTCTGGATTACCAGGATGAAGGTAAGGTGGAGTTCTTCGAAGGTAACTTTACCGAGTACGAAGAGTACAAGAAACGCACTCTCGGCGCCGACGCGCTGGAGCCGAAGCGAATCAAGTACAAACGTATCTCAAAATAAAATGCAAAAAGGCAACGCAAGTTGCCTTTTTTAATGTTTGCTCCCTCTCCCTGTGGGAGAGGGCCGGGGTGAGGGCAAGGTAAAAGTAAAAAGGCAACGCAAGTTGCCTTTTTTAGGGTTTGCTCCCTCTCCCACCGGGAGAGGGCCGGGGTGAGGGCAACAGCCCGCAGAGGACCTACCCCTGCTCCCCCATCAGCTGCTTCACCAGCTCGACGCAGCGCAGGAAGCGCGTATCGTAGTCCGACTCCTTAACATGGACGAACTCGATCTCATTCTCTTTCAGCAGCGACACCAGCAGCGACTGAAACTCTTTACGATCCACGGAACTCCCAAGACTGCGTAACCCATCAGCCACCCACGGGGTGTTGTTCTCCAGCAGAATCACCAGGTCAAAGCGGTATTCATCAATCAGCGCCTGCACGAACGGGTGCTCACGCCCCTCGTACTTCAGACAGAACGCCTGAGTGCTGACGAAGTCGGTATCGATAAATGCCACCTTGTTGGCATATTTCACTGCGAAATCAATATACTGGGCATGACCGAGGGCAATTTTATCGTAATCAGAATACTGGAGCGCCATCTCATCGCCGCCGAGATGCGAAAAGACATAATCCCGGCCATATTCCCAGGCGCTGGTAGTATTGAAGATATTGGCGAGCTTATTGACCAGCGTTGATTTACCGCTCGACTCGCCGCCGAGGATCGCCACCGTCCGCACAAAGAACGGTTTCACTTCCGTCGGAATATATTCCCAGTAGCGGAACGGGTTCTCGCGGATCTGGCCGCCGCTAATATTCATAAAGGTCCGCTTAGGATCGATAAGCACCGTCTCGATCCCCAGATGCTCAAGGTACTGCGGCGCATCGGCCTCTTCCGAGGTATAGATCCGGTTCGGCTCGATCCCTTTTTCGCTCATAAAAGCGCGGATCCCATGACTCCACACATCCCAGCCGTGCGGATAGGGCTCCATCCCCTCTTCATTGAACGCATGGATGCGAATATTCTTCTGATATTTAAAGGTCTGTAGCAGCCAGCGCAGGCGGTCAGGCACCGTTGGCTGCTGCGACATGGCGCTCTCTTCAAACAGCTCGCGGTCGCGAGTATCGTCGTAGCCCATGATGATATGCAGCTCATCGACCTGGCTACAGGCGCGTTGAATCAAATAGATGTGCCCGGTATGCAGCGGGTAAAACTTACCAAACACCACGCCGACGCTTTTCTGTCGGCGGGGAAACTCCAGCCCGAGGAAGCGATGCAGCGCTTCAAGCTTCTGCGCGCTCGGGCTTTTGATTTTGGCGTTCAACAGCTGGCTGAGATACCCCTTGGTCATCCCGCTGGCTTCCGCCACCTGCTGCAGGGTACAGCCTTTCTGCTTTATGGCGCTTTTTAAATAGTCAAATGACGACATCGCTAATCTCCTTTTAACTTATTATAAGTCGTCAAAAACGCTTAGCGCGTCTGAAAGCTTTTTCACACCAAAGATTTGCATGCCTTCCGGCACTTTTTTCGGCACATTGGCCGCCGGGACGATGGCGCGGCGGAAGCCATGCTTCGCCGCTTCGGAGATACGCTCCTGACCGCTCGGCACCGGGCGAATTTCGCCGGCCAGCCCCACTTCGCCAAAGACCACCAGATCCTGCGGCAGCGGGCGATCGCGCAGGCTGGAGACCATCGCCAGCAGCAGCGCCAGATCGGCGCTGGTTTCCGTGACCTTCACCCCGCCGACCACGTTGACGAAGACATCCTGATCGGCCATCTGCAGGCCGCCGTGGCGATGCAGCACCGCCAGCAGGATCGCCAGACGGTTCTGTTCCAGCCCCACCGCCACACGGCGCGGGTTGGACATCATCGAGTGATCCACCAGCGCCTGGATCTCCACCAGCAGCGGGCGGGTCCCTTCCCAGACCACCATCACCGAGCTGCCGGAGGTGATTTCATCTCCCCGGCTGAGGAAGATAGCGGACGGGTTGCTGACTTCGCGCAGCCCCTGCTCGGTCATGGCGAAAACGCCCAGCTCATTCACCGCGCCAAAGCGGTTTTTGTGGCTGCGCAGAGTGCGGAAACGGGAGTCGGCATCACCGTCCAGCAGCACCGAGCAGTCAATACAGTGCTCCAGCACCTTCGGGCCGGCCAGCGAACCGTCTTTGGTGACGTGGCCGACCATAACGATCGCCACGCCGCGAGTTTTGGCAAAGCGCGTCAGATAGGCCGCCGTTTCACGTACCTGGGCGACGCTGCCCGGCGACGACTGAACGTCGGCCATATGCATCACCTGGATTGAGTCGATCACCATCAGCTGCGGTTTTTCTTCATCGGCAATCTGACAGATCTGCTCAATGCTGGTTTCCGAGAGCATGTTCAGGTTCGCCGTCGGCAGCCCAAGGCGATGGGCGCGCATCGCCACCTGCTGTAGGGACTCCTCCCCGGTGACGTACAGCGTTTTCATCCCTTCCGCCAGCTTGCACAAAGTCTGCAGCAGCAGGGTCGATTTCCCCGCGCCGGGGTTGCCGCCAATCAGGATCGCGCTGCCCGGCACCACGCCGCCGCCGAGTACGCGATCGAACTCTTTAAATCCGGTGGAGAAACGCGGCAGCGCTTCCAGGCTGATGTCTGACAGCTTCTGCACCTTCGAGACGCCGGCGTTACCGGCGTAGCCTGACAAACGCTCGTTTCTCGCCACCTGCGGCGACGCGGCGATGCGCATCTCGGTGATGGTATTCCAGGCATGGCAGGCGCTGCATTGCCCCTGCCACCGCGGATAATCCGCACCACATTCATTACAGACAAATGCGCGTTTTGGAGCTTTCGCCACGTTTACCTCTTACTTTTGGTTCATGCTGCCCGAGAGAATACAGAATACCCCCATCAGGTCAGCGTGGCGGATAGTCACTTCCGCCTGTTCATTCACTTTAGGCTTCGCATGATATGCGATGCCAAGCCCGGCAGCTTTAATCATCGGCAGGTCGTTGGCGCCATCGCCGATGGCCACGGTCTGCGCCGTTGGGATCTCATACTTTTCCGCCAGCTTGCGCAGCGTATTGGCTTTGTATTTGGCATCGACGATATCGCCGAGTACGTTGCCGGTAAGCTTACCGTCGCGGATCTCCAGTTCGTTGGCGAACACCGCGTCGAGATGCAGTTTGTCGCGCAGATACTCCGCAAAGAAGGTAAAGCCGCCGGAGGCGATCGCCACCTTCCAGCCCAGCGTTTCCAGCTTGAGCACCAGCTGCGCCAGGCCCGGCATCAGCGGCAGCGCGTCGCGAACCTGCAGCAGAATGTTGGCATCGGCGTCTTTTAGCGTCGCCACGCGCTGGCGCAGGCTGGCGGTGAAGTCCAGCTCGCCACGCATCGCCCGCTCGGTCACTTCCGACACCAGCTCGCCGGTGCCGGCCAGTTTCGCGATCTCATCGATGCATTCAATTTGGATCGCCGTGGAGTCCATATCCATCACCAGCAGCCCTGGGGTGCGCAGATGGGGGATTTTACCCAATGGCGCGACGTCCAGCCCCGCCTCATGCGCCAGTCGCGTCGCACGCGGGGTAAGCGAGCCCGCCAGGCGGATCACCTGGTAATCCTCGACCACCCAGGAGGCGACGATCACTAACGCGGCGCCCAGCTCGCGCTGCCACGCCGTCAGACGGCGTTTATCCAGCCCACGTCCGTACAGCAGCCAACCGCTGCGCCCGGCGTGATAATCCAGCGGCATGACCTCGTCACCGCTCAGGGAAAGCGGCAACCCAGGCCACAGGGAAACGTCTTCAGGCAGGTCGCACCAGGTCAAACTGTTAGGCATTACGGCTCCACATCTCTTCATTCAGGCGAGGAAAATAACGCATGAGGCTACCTTGTAACCAGCGCTTCTGGCAACATTAAGCTGCAAATTTTCAAAGGTGGAATATGGTTCGCGCAAAACTGAAATTCCGGCTGCATCGTGCGGTCATTGTCCTTATCTGTCTCGCCCTGCTCGTCGCGCTGATGCAGGGCGCCTCGTGGTTCAGTCAGAACAGTCAGAAACAACGCAATCCGCAGCTGGAAGAGCTGGCCCGCACGCTGGCGCAGCAGGTGGTGCTGAATCTCGCGCCGCTGATGCGCAGCGAGACGCCGGACGAGAAGCGCATCCATCAGCTGTTGACGCAGCTCACCCACAACAGCCGCGTACTTGACGCCGGGGTATATGACGAACAGGGCGACCTGGTGGCGCGCTCTGGCGAAAGCGTCGAGGTTCGCGACCGGCTGGCGCTGGATGGTAAGAAAGCCGGCGGCTACTTCAACCAGCAGGTTGTCGAACCGGTGCCGGGAAAAAATGGCCCGCTGGGCTATCTGCGTCTGACCCTCGATACCCATACTCTGGCGACCGAGGCGAAGCAGGTGGATAATACCACCAATATCTTACGCCTGATGCTGTTGCTGTCCCTGGCCATCGGCGTGGTACTGACCCGCACGCTGCTGCAGGGCAAACGCACCCGCTGGCAGCAATCGCCCTTCCTGCTCACCGCCAACAAGCCGGTTGAGGATGAAGACGATGAAAAGAAAGGAAATCTATAATGTCCACACTGCGCCTCCTGCTTTCTGACTCTTACGACCCGTGGTTCAACCTGGCGGTCGAGGAGTGCATCTTCCGCCAGATGCCCGCCACCCAGCGGGTGCTGTTCCTGTGGCGCAATGCCGATACCGTGGTCATCGGCCGCGCGCAGAACCCGTGGAAGGAGTGTAATACCCGCCGAATGGAAGAAGATCATGTGCGGCTGGCCCGTCGCAGCAGCGGCGGCGGCGCGGTGTTCCACGACCTCGGCAATACCTGCTTTACCTTTATGGCTGGCAAACCGGAGTACGACAAAACCGTCTCCACCGCTATTGTGCTGGCGGCGCTCAATTCACTCGGCGTAACCGCCGAAGCCTCCGGGCGCAACGATCTGGTGGTCAAAACCGACAGCGGCGACCGCAAAGTCTCCGGCTCCGCCTATCGTGAAACCATGGACCGCGGTTTTCACCACGGCACCCTGCTGCTCAACGCCGATTTAAGCCGTCTTGCCAACTACCTCAACCCGGACCAGAAAAAGCTGCAGGCTAAAGGCATTACCTCGGTGCGCGGGCGAGTGGCGAATCTGGTTGAGCTACTGCCGGGCATTACCCATCAGCAAGTTTGCGAGGCGATCCAGGAGGCGTTCTTCAGCCATTACGGCGAACGGGTAGACGCCGAGGTGATCTCCCCGGACAACACGCCGGACCTGCCGAACTTTGCCGACACTTTCGCTCGCCAGAGCAGCTGGGAATGGAACTTCGGCCAGGCGCCCGCCTTTTCCCATCTGCTGGACGAGCGCTTCCCCTGGGGCGGCGTCGAGCTGCATTTTGACGTTGAGAAAGGCCATATCACCCGCGCGCAGGCCTTTACCGATAGCCTGAATCCGGCGCCGCTGGAGGCGCTGGCGGCACGCTTAGTCGGCTGTCAGTATCGGGCTGAGGTTTTGCAGCAGCAGTGTGAGGCGCTGGTCGGCGATTTCCCGGAGCAGAAAGCGGAACTGAAAGAACTGTCGGCATGGATTGCCGGCGCGGTGCGCTGATAAAAAAAGCCGGATGGCGGCTGCGCCTTATCCGGCCTACAGATTTGACTCAAGCCCGGTAAACAAAGCGCCACCGGGCTATACCACGCTTACTCCTGGTCGCCCAGCAGTACCGATTCCAGCGCGATTTTAATCATGTCGTTGAACGTGGTCTGACGCTCCGCGGCAGTGGTCTGCTCGTGGGTACGAATATGGTCAGACACGGTGCAGATGGTCAGCGCTTTCGCCCCGAACTCCGCCGCCACGCCGTAGATACCCGCCGCTTCCATTTCCACGCCCAGGATGCCGTATTTTTCCATCACGTCGAACATGGAAGGGTCCGGGGTATAGAACAGGTCTGCGGAGAAGATGTTGCCGACGCGCGCGTCAACGCCCAACGCTTTCGCCGCGTCTACCGCGTTACGCACCATGCCGAAATCGGCAATCGCCGCGAAGTCATGGTCTTTAAAACGCAGACGGTTCACTTTGGAGTCGGTGCAAGCGCCCATGCCGATCACCACGTCGCGCAGTTTGACGTCTTCGCGCACTGCGCCGCAGGAGCCAACGCGGATGATTTTCTTAACGCCGAAATCGGTGATCAGCTCTTTGGTGTAGATAGAGCAGGACGGGATACCCATCCCGTGGCCCATTACGGAGATTTTGCGGCCTTTATAGGTGCCGGTGAAGCCCAGCATGCCGCGCACGTTATTCACTTCACGCACGTCTTCGAGGAAGGTTTCGGCAATGTGCTTGGCGCGCAGCGGGTCGCCCGGCATCAAAACTACGTCAGCGAAATCGCCCATTTCTGCGTTAATGTGAGGAGTTGCCATCTTCAGTTCCTTTTATATTGTTGTTTTTGCCGGGTGGCGGCTACGCCTTACCCGGCCTACAAAATAGTAGGCCCGGATCGCTGTGCGCCACCGGGCAATGACCTCAGAACATGGCTTTGCCATATTCCATGTCAGACGTACCAAAGTATTTCGCGATAGTCTGGCCGATATCCGCGAAGGTTTCACGGTGACCGAGCGAACCTGGTTTCACTTTCGGGCCGTACACCAGCACCGGAATATGCTCGCGGGTGTGGTCGGTACCGGTCCAGGTCGGGTCGCAGCCGTGGTCGGCGGTGAGGATCAGAATGTCGTCTTCCCCTACCAGCTCCATCAGCTCCGGCAGACGACGGTCGAACAGTTCCAGACCCGCCGCGTAGCCGGCGACATCGCGACGGTGGCCCCAGGAGGAGTCAAAGTCGACGAAGTTGGTGAAGACGATAGTCTCGTCGCCAGCTTCCTTCATCTCTTTAATGGTTGCGTCGAACAGCGCGTCCAGCCCGGTGGCTTTCACTTTTTTGGTGATGCCGCAGTTGGCGTAGATATCCGCTATCTTACCGACAGACACCACGTGGCCGTTCTTCTCGTCAACCAGCTTCTGCAGCACGGTCGGCGCCGGCGGTTCGACCGCCAGATCGTGACGGTTGCCAGTACGCTGGAAGTTGCCGGCTTTATCGCCGATAAACGGACGGGCGATGACGCGGCCAATGTTGTAGCCGCCTTCGGTCAGCTCTTCACGGGCGATTTCGCACAGCTCATACAGTTTGTCGAGGCCAAAGGTCTCTTCATGACAGGCGATCTGGAATACGGAGTCAGCGGAGGTATAGAAAATCGGTTTACCGGTTTTCATATGCTCTTCGCCGAGCTGATCGAGGATCACCGTCCCGGAAGAGTGGCAATTGCCGAGGTAGCCCGGCAGGTTGGCGCGTTTCACCAGCTTATCCAGCAGCTCCTGCGGGAAGCTGTTTTCGTGATCGCTGAAGTAGCCCCAGTCAAACAGTACCGGCACGCCAGCGATTTCCCAGTGGCCGGACGGCGTATCTTTACCAGACGAGAGTTCATGCGCCCAGGCATAGGCGCCAATCACTTCGGCATTGCCATCCATTCCGGCGGCAATTTTACCGGTGGAGCCTTCATGCGCTTTCACCAGCCCCAGACGGGTCAGGTTCGGTAAATTCAGCGGGCCTTTGCGGCCGTGGTCAGCTTCGCCTTTGGCGCAGGCTTCCGCAATGTGACCCAGCGTATCGGCGCCGACGTCGCCAAAGCGGTCTGCGTCTTCCGTTGCGCCAATCCCAAAGGAGTCCAGCACCATGATAAATGCACGTTTCATCTTGTTCTCCATACATCTTGCGCTGCAAAAAAGCGATCAGATCAGTATATCGCTATTCAGTGATACGGCGATAGACTGTCGGTGTAATTTCCGGAGCTTTATCGTCCAGTTTAATGGCCGCTTTGACCGCTTTCGCGGCCTCCTGCCAGCTGTTCTCGTCTTTGGCATGGATCACCGCCAGCGGACGCTGTCCGTCCACGCGGTCACCCAGACGCGCCATCTCGGTAAAGCCAACGCTATAGTCAATGGTATCTGATGCCTGACGGCGGCCGCCGCCCATAGAAACCACTGCCATGCCCAGCGCGCGAGTGTCCATTGCGCTGATAAAACCTTCGGTATCAGCATAGACTGCTTTGCTCAGCATCGCCGTCGGCAGATAATGATCATAATTCTCGACAAAGTCGCTCGGTCCTTTCTGCGCCGCGACCATGCGACCAAAGACTTCTGCCGCTTTACCGTTATCCAGTACCGCCTGCAGCTTCGCGCGCGCATCGGTATCGTCCGCCGCCAGATTGCCGGAAATCAGCATCTCCACACACAGCGCCATCGTCACGTCGAACAGGCGCGGGTTGCGGTATTCGCCGGTCAGGAACTGAACCGCTTCGCGAACTTCAACGGCGTTCCCGGCGCTGGAGGCCAGCACCTGGTTCATATCGGTCAGCAGCGCGGTGGTGCGCACGCCGGCGCCGTTGGCGACCCCGACGATCGCTTCCGCCAGCGCGGCGGAAAGCTCATAAGTCGGCATAAACGCGCCGCTGCCGACTTTAACGTCCATCACCAGCGCATCCAGCCCTTCCGCCAGCTTTTTGGCAAGGATCGAGGCGGTGATCAGCGGGATGGAGTCCACCGTCGCGGTAATATCGCGGGTGGCATAGAAACGTTTGTCCGCCGGAGCGAGGGAGCTGGTCTGCCCGATAATCGCCACGCCGACGTCTTTAATAATCTCGCGGAAGCGGTTGTCGTCCGGGAAGATATCGAAGCCCGGGATCGCTTCCAGTTTATCCAGGGTACCGCCGGTATGGCCGAGGCCGCGGCCGGAAATCATCGGCACATAGCCGCCGCAGGCGGCCACCATCGGCCCCAGCATCAGCGAAGTGACATCCCCGACGCCGCCGGTGGAGTGTTTATCGACGATGGGGCCGTTAAGGTTTAGGCTTTTCCAGTCCAGAACGGTACCGGAATCCCGCATCGCCATGGTCAGCGAAACGCGCTCCGGCATAGACATATCATGGAAGAAGATGGTCATCGCCAGCGCGGCGATCTGCCCTTCTGAGATAGTATTGTCGCGGATGCCGTTGATGAAAAAGCGGATCTCTTCATCGCTTAATGCCTGACCATCACGTTTTTTACGAATAATTTCTTGTGCGAGAAACACGGTAACCCCCATGAGGAATCGGGTGAATGGTGGCGGGTGGCGCTACGCTTACCCGCCCTACGATCCTGTAGGCCGGATAAGTGAAGCCTCATCCGGCAATGTCTGACAATCAGTAGCTGCTGGTGCTCTTGCCGTCGCCGTGACCCAAGGCTTTCAACAGGCTGGCCAGCAGGCTGGAGGCGCCAAAGCGGTAGTGACGAGCATCGGCCCAGTCGGCGCCAAACAGCTCATCGGCGATCGCCAGGAACTGCTGCGCATCTTCCGCGCTGCGCACGCCGCCCGCCGGTTTGAAGCCAACGGTTTTCTCAACGCCCATATCACGAATGACTTCCATCATGATGCGCGCGCTTTCTGGCGTGGCATTCACCGGCACTTTACCGGTCGAGGTTTTGATGAAATCGGCCCCGGCTTTGATAGAGATTTCAGACGCTTTACGGATCAGCGCTTCTTCTTTCAGCTCACCGGTTTCGATGATCACTTTCAGCAGCACGTTGGCCGCCGCGCAGGCCTCTTTACAGGCTTTCACCAGCTCGAAGCCGACCTGTTCGTTACCGGCAATCAGCGCGCGGTACGGGAAAACCACGTCCACTTCATCAGCACCGTAAGCGATCGCCGCGCGGGTTTCCGCCAGAGCAATGTCGATATCGTCATTACCGTGCGGGAAGTTGGTGACCGTGGCGATGCGGATATCCGGCGTTCCCTGCTCGTTCAGCGTTTTACGGGCAATCGGGATGAAGCGCGGATAGATACAGACCGCCGCGGTGTTACCCACCGGGGTTTTCGCCTGATGACACAGGGCAATCACCTTCTCATTGGTGTCGTCGTCGTTCAGGGTGGTCAGGTCCATCAGTTTTAACGCGCGCAGGCTGCTTGCTTTTAAATCAGTCATTTCATACTCCGCCGGCGCAGTGCCGGTTCAATAGTTTGTTCACCTTGCGAGTCTGTTACTATTGTAACATTCACTCGCCGTTACACTTCGACATTCATCACAGTTAATGAAAACTACTTACTAATTTGCATTACTGTAATGTGATTTTAATCACGAAACATCGGTGCGTACCGCGACAATTATCATCACGCCCCTCTTAAGCATAATCAAAACTCTGCAACCAATGGGGATGTGACAATTCTAACACATAATGACAGTGCCACTCGACAACGTGGCGCACATTTTGTCCGCACTGCCGGTGATAAAATGATTATCATTTGAAATGTAAATGGTTTTTCTGAAAACCAGAAATGATGGAATTTTCACAAACTCAATAAAACCAGCGACGCGACGGCCGCTGGTTCAGGTAACAGGTTTAGAGGGCGAGGAAAACCCCGGCGATGGTGGCGCTCATCAGGTTAGACAGCGTCCCCGCCGCCACCGCACGCAGCCCAAGCTGGGCGATATCCTGACGCCGGTTGGGTGCCATCCCCCCGAGGCCGCCAATCAGGATGGCGATCGATGACAGATTGGCGAATCCGCATAGCGCGAAAGAGATAATGGCTTTGGTGTGATCTGAAATGACCTGCAGCCCGGCCGCCGCCACCTCAGCGTCCGCCTTCAGATACTCGCCAAAGTTCATATAGGCCACGAACTCGTTAATGATCAGCTTCTGGCCGATAAACGACCCCGCTACCGTCGCTTCGTGCCACGGCACGCCGATCACCCACGCCAGCGGTGAGAAGACCCAGCCGAGGATCATCTGCAGCGACAGCTCCGGATGGTTAAACCAGCCGCCGACGCCGGACAGAATGCCGTTCAGCAGAGCGATCAGCGCAATAAACGCCAGCAGCATTGCGCCGACGTTGAGCGCCAGCTGCATACCAGACGCGGCGCCGGAGGCGGCGGCGTCCAGCACGTTGGCCGGTTTATCCGCATCCGCGCTCTGGCGGTCATGAGCTGGGTTATCGTCCGGTTTCTCCGTTTCCGGTACGATAATTTTGGCAAACAGCAGTCCACCCGGCGCCGCCATAAACGACGCGGCAATCAGGTACTCCAGCGGAACGCCCATCTGCGCATAGCCCGCCAGCACGGAACCCGCCACCGAGGCCAGGCCGCCGCACATGACCGCAAACAGCTCCGAGCGGGTCATGGTGGCGATATAAGGACGCACCACCAGCGGCGCTTCGGTCTGACCAACGAAGATGTTCGCCGTGGCCGACAGCGACTCGGTACGCGAGGTCTTCAGAACCGCCCGCAGCGCGCCGCCGAGAATGCGAATGACCAGCTGCATAATGCCCAGGTAGTAAAGCACGGCAATCAGCGACGAGAAGAAAACGATCACCGGCAGCACGCGCAGGGCAAAGACGAAGCCGCCGCCGCCAAATACCTCGAACATTTTATCGGAAACCAGCCCGCCGAAGATGAAACTAATCCCTTCATTGCCGTAGGCAATAACGCTGGCGACGCCGTTCGACATCGCTAACAGCGCCGAGCGCCCGGCCGGTACATACAATATTAACGCGCCGATACCCACCTGGATTATCCAGGCGCCGAGCACGGTACGCAGGTTAATGGCTTTTCGATTATTGGAGAGCAGCACAGCAATGGCCAACAGCGCCACCATGCCGATAAGTCCCATGAGGATTTGCATACAGATTCCCTGTGTTTTGATAGTCCAGCACTAACGGAGTGATTATATCGGCCCGAAACTATCCTGCCCGCCTGGCTTCACACATTTTAAGCAAATCAATGATATGGATGGACAATTATGAGAATTCGATCACCATACAGTGGCTGAGGGTAAGGAAAACAAGGCGAGTGTGTTGCGCATTATCCCTTCGGCTATGGCTGCCGGAGGCTCAGGGCGCAGTTCGCACAGGGCCTCAAATACCCGCGCAGCTTGCTCCGGGCGATTGGGCAGTCCCTGAAAGCCATTGAGCGGCATATCCGGGGCATCGGTCTCCAGCAGCAGGGCTGAAAGCGGCAGACGCGCCATCACCTCGCGGGTTTTGCTGGCGCGGGGATAGGTAATGGTGCCGCCAACGCCGATCTTATAGCCAAGCTGCACAAAGCGCTCGGCCTGCTGCAGACTGCCGGCGAAGCCATGTACCACCCCAGTACGCGGCAGGGCATGTTTTTTCAGCAGCATCGCCAGCTTATCGTGGGTGCGTCGGGAGTGGAGGATCACCGGCAGATCGTAACGCTTCGCCAGACGCAGCTGCGCTTCCAGCAGCGCCTGCTGACGATCGAACTGCGGCTCGTCGCGATAGAGATCGAGACCAATCTCCCCCACCGCCACCAGTTTTGGCGGGCGCTGCGCCAGCGACGCCTCCAGTTGCGCCAGCCCCTCATCGGTATGCTGCTCAATGACAATCGGATGCAGGCCCAGCGCGGCATACAGCGCCTCGTGCTGCGCCGCCAGCGCCAGCACGCGGCTAAAACGCTCAGCGGAGATGGCCGGAACGATAATTCGTCCGACGCCGGCCTGCGCCGCACGCGCCAGGCTGGCGACCTCATCTTCCGCGAAGGGGGGAAAATCGAAGTGGCAGTGGGTATCGATAAAACGGTGCGTCACGCCAGATCCTCATGATTAAAGCTTGCGTCATTGGCCTGCGGCGCAGCGATGATGGTCGCCTGCGGCGCTTCATTGGCCACCGGCACCGGCGGCACCACCACCGGCGAGGGCCGGGCAACACGCGGCGCGTGGCGCAACAGCGGCGGCCGGTCAGCCAGCAGTTTACCCACGGTGGCCAGGAAATAACGGCCGCACTGGCGTCCGGTTTTGTAGTCCTCCAGCAGCGCCGGCAGTCGGCTGCCAAGCGCCATGCTGCGCAGCGGCCGCTGGGGATAGATTTCGAAGATCCGCAGCTTACCGGGCGGTTTCTCGATGAACTGCTGGATGGCGCGATAGGTGGTTTCGTGGTGATGCACCAGATTGACCAGCGGCTGCAGGCTGCTCTCCCCCAGCCAGCGCTCCATCCGCTTAAACCACTCCGGGGTATAAAACATCTGCGAGGGGACGGTGCGGATCACCACGATGGTCTGAGCGCCGCGGCGGGCCGCCTCCTGAACCGGGATCGCATCGCTGACGCCGCCGTCAAGGTAGCTGACGCCGTCAAGCAATACGCCGCTGCGATAAAATCCAGGGATGGCGCTGGAGGCGCGGATCAGATCCAGCCAGGTTTGCGGCGTTGGTGAAAAATAGCTGGCGGAGTAATCGTCGCCGCGACAGGCGCACATCCACAGCTCTTTTCCCTGCGCGAACTGCGTTTCAGCATAGTTCATGGCCAGCGGCATCTGCTGCGAGGTGGCCTCGACCAGCCAGTCGAGATCGATAAGGTTGCCGCCGCGCACAAAGCGCATCGGATCGAAAAACTGGCGTGAGGTGGTGTAGCGGGTGATGACTTTGCGGGCATAGCCTTGCTGATTACACATGTAGGCGGAGAGGTTTTGCGCCCCCGCGGAAGTCCCCAGCATCAGGTCAAAGGGGTTAAATCCGGCGCGCATGAATTCGTCCAGAACCCCGGCGGTGAAAATCCCTCGCTGTCCCCCGCCTTCACACACCAGCGCCAGCTTGCCTGGTCGGAAGGGTTTAACCGCCAGCGGGGCGATATTGCCCAGCGTGACGGGAATGCGTTGCCCCACCCTGCTTTCCTGTTCGATTGGTCTTCTCCTGACAAGGTAACGCAATTTGCCCGCCGCTTAAACCGCGAAAGCCAGTCCGCAGGACTGGCTTTATGTAAGACGACGTGTCAGTAAAAATGCTCAGGCTTCAGCATCGCCCGCATCGCGGGCCACCTAAGGACGTCTGCGTCCAGTAAACAGGCTCACCAGGAACAGGATAATCCCGACGACAAAGACGATTTTCGCGGCGCCAGCGGCAGTACCCGCCAGACCACCGAAGCCCAGGGCCGCAGCAATTAATGCAATGACCAGAAAAATAATTCCCCATCGAAACATACTTTTCTCCTTACCATAATGGACGGTGAACAGCGGTTTGCGCACCCTTTCTGTCTAGCTCATCGCTCAGTGGATGCTGCTATTCGTTCGGCAACCTTGGCCAGACAACACTTTTGTTAATAACTCGATTTACTTCACGCTAAGATCGTTGCGGACGCTTTTCACACCGGAGACCGCTTTCGCAATCTCTGCGGCGCGCTCAGCCTGCGCAGCGGAAGCCACCGTACCGGTCAGATGCACGTCGCCGGCGTTAGTTTCTACTTTCACATTGCGCGAAGGGACAATGTCATCCGCCAGCAGCTTGGCTTTCACTTCGCTGGTAATAGCGGTATCCCCGGCATAGCCTTTCAGCGTCGCCGTCTCGCTCGACGATTTGTGCTGCACCGTCAGTTTGTCGTTAACCTGAGAGACGCCTTCGACCGCTTTTGCCACGCTCAGCGCCTGACTTTTCTGTTCAGCACTGGTGACGTCGCCGCTGAGGGTGACCACTTTGTTTTCCGTTTTCACCGAAATATCGCCGGAGTTAATATCCTTATGGTCGATCAACGCCGCCTTTACCCGCGCGGTAATGGTGCTGTCGTCCATAAAATCGCCGACTTTATTAATCGAATTGTCTACCGCCTCTCCCGCATTGCTGGCAGCTGACTTCGCACTGTCTACCGTTGTTTTTTCCGTCTCTGCCGAGGCGTTCAACGCGGCTAAGCCTAAGAAGAGCGCCAGCAACATATTGGCATTCTTTAGTCTGGTCATCGTGATGTCCTCGTTTTTTCACCAGCGCTGGCGTCTTATCGCAGTGAATTACGCCAGCATTTTTAAAAACACGAATTAAATATAGTAGACAGGCGAAGGGGTTGCGGAGGATATGGATAAAAAACAGACGAATTAGCGGCGTTTTAAGAACTTTCCAGAAGGAAGGAAGCGCGGGCAGAAGAAGAAAAAAGCGCGGCCTGCGCCGCGCTTCGTCAGGGATTAGTGCTCGCGCGTTTTGCGGAACACCACGTCAGGATAACGCTCCTGCGTCAGGTTCAGGTTGACCATCGTCGGAGCGATGTAGGTCAGGTTATCGCCGCCATCCAGTGCCAGCTGAACTTCGTTTTTACGCTTGAACTCTTCGAATTTCTTCACGTCAGTGGATTCAACCCAGCGCGCGGTGGCCACGTTGACCGATTCGTAAATCGCTTCAACGTTGTATTCGCTTTTCAGGCGCGCCACGACGACGTCAAACTGCAGCACCCCCACGGCGCCGACGATCAGATCGTTATTGGCGATCGGACGGAAGACCTGCACCGCGCCCTCTTCAGAGAGCTGAACCAGCCCTTTCAGCAGCTGTTTCTGCTTCAGCGGATCCTTCAGGCGAATACGACGGAACAGTTCCGGTGCGAAGTTCGGAATACCGGTGAACTTCATCATCTCGCCCTGGGTGAAGGTATCGCCAATCTGAATGGTGCCGTGGTTATGCAGGCCGATGATATCCCCAGGATAGGCTTCTTCAACGTGTGAACGGTCGCCGGCCATAAAGGTCAGCGCGTCGGAGATCACCACGTCTTTACCGATGCGCACCTGACGCAGCTTCATGCCTTTCTCATATTTACCGGACACCACGCGCATGAACGCCACGCGGTCGCGGTGTTTCGGGTCCATATTGGCCTGAATTTTAAACACGAAGCCAGTGAACTTCTCTTCCGTGGCGTTGACTTCACGGGTGTCGGTGTTACGCGGCATCGGCGCCGGCGCCCACTCCACCAGGCCATCCAGCATATGGTCAACGCCGAAGTTACCTAATGCGGTCCCGAAGAACACTGGGGTGATTTCCCCGGCCAGGAACAGATCTTTATCGAACTCGTTCGACGCGCCCTGCACCAGCTCCAGCTCGTCACGCAGCTGCTGCGCGAGATCTTCCCCCACCGCCGCGTCAAGATCCGGGTTGTTGAGCCCCTTCACGATGCGCACTTCCTGGATGGTATGGCCTTTACCGGTCTGATACAGGTAGGTTTCATCTTTGTAGAGATGATAGACGCCCTTGAACAACTTACCGCAGCCGATAGGCCAGGTAATCGGCGCGCAGCCAATTTTCAGCTCGTTCTCGACTTCATCCAGCAGCTCCATCGGATCGCGGATATCACGGTCGAGTTTGTTCATAAAAGTGAGGATCGGCGTATCGCGCAGACGGGTGACTTCCATCAGCTTACGGGTCCGATCTTCGACGCCTTTTGCCGCGTCAATCACCATCAGGCAGCAGTCCACCGCCGTCAGGGTACGGTAGGTATCTTCGGAGAAGTCTTCGTGCCCCGGGGTATCCAGCAGGTTCACCAGACAGTCATGATACGGGAACTGCATTACCGAGGTGGTGATCGAGATACCACGCTGCTTTTCCATCTCCATCCAGTCGGATTTCGCGTGCTGGCTGGAGCCACGGCCTTTTACGGTACCGGCGGTCTGAATCGCCTGTCCGAACAGCAGCACCTTTTCGGTGATGGTGGTCTTACCGGCATCCGGGTGAGAGATAATGGCAAAAGTGCGGCGTTTGGCCACCTCTTGCAGATAAGGAGACAACGTCATAATTAATCTTCTAAGTAAACGCGGCCATGGGCCACGCATGTGGAATACGAAAAATTGCGGCTATTTTACCCATCAACGGGGGGGAGGCAATCAGTGTTTACACAGGAGCTGCTCCAGTTCGCTTAACGAGGTCACCGTCCAGTCCGGCTCGAGGTCCGCCGGCAGCTCGCGCTGATGCGCATTGAGCCAGCAGGTCGCCAGTCCGGCGTTCACGCCGCCGCGAATATCCGACTCGGCGGTATCGCCGACCATCAGCACCCGCGAGCGCGGTGGGTTACCCGCCTTCGCCAGCGCGTAATCGAAAATGCGCGCGTCCGGTTTAGCGACGCCCACTTCTTCAGAAATAATTAGCAAATCAAAGTGATCGCGTAAACCGGTCCGCTCCAGACGAGTCTGCTGCAGCGAGGTAAAGCCGTTGGTGATGATGCCCATTTTGACCTTGCCCTGCAGCGCGTTGAGCAGAGAGACCGCACCCGGCAGCGGCGCACAGATTTCCGCCATCGCATTCATAAACGCGTCGTTGAGCTCCCCCGGCGGCACATTCAAACGTTGCGCCCAGTTGTCAAAACGCTGGTGCTGCAGCTGCAGCGAGGTGATGGCGCCGTTTTGGTAATCCACCCATAGCGGCTTATTCACGGCCTGATAGTCCTGAAAATCTTCGGCGGTAAAGGTCACGCTGTAGTCGAGAAACATCCGCTGTAAGCCGCTGAAGGAATCAAACGTAAACAGCGTTTCATCGGCATCAAAGAAAATCCAGTCCCATTTCATCGTATCACCTTGTCTTACATACTGATTGGCAGAGCCATAACAATGGCGTCTTCGCGCCCGTCGGCCGTCGGGTAGTAGTTGCGGCGAATCGTCGCTTCATTGAAGCCTAAGCTTTCATACAGCGCGAGGGCGGCAACGTTGGAGGCGCGCACCTCCAGCCATAGCGTGACGACGCCGAGCTTTTCGACTTCATCAATGACATGTTCCAGCAGCGCTCGCCCCAGGCCACGGCGCTGGTAAGCGGGATCGACAGCGATATTGAACAGCGTCGCCTCATCCAGCACCACTTGCGTAATGGCGAAAGCCGCCATTTCGCCATCCACCGACAGCTGATAGTTGCGATAGCGTTCCCCCTGGTTACTGGCCAGGGTCTGTTCGCTCCACGGGAAAGCGTGGGCGCGGGTTTCGATTTGCCAGGCTCGGGTTAAATCAGCCGTGCTGAGGGTAGAAATCGTGTTCATGTGCGCAGATTTGTTGCCAGAGCGCCCTGCGAGCCGGCGCGCTGGTCTGGAGTTCATCAAAAGCGGGGGTGGACACCTGGGCGCCCGCCAGCGGCAGCGACGCCTCTGTGCCCAACCGCCAGCTGTTACAGCGGCTGTCCTGCGGCAGCATCGCCACCCGCTCCGGGGTCAGCTGCAGGACCTGATCTGGCGTTACGGCCAGCGCGCGCAATACGTCGCCAATCAGCGGCTCTGTCAGCGACGGCGGGGTTTCCGCCACCATCACCAAACGAATATGTTCAGGAAGCGAGATAGCGATTTCGCCCTGTAACGCCCCCGGTCGGCGCAGCGACCACTGGGTAATGCCCAGCTGCTGTAGTTGCCAGTCTCGTCGGGATGTCATAGCGAAACACTCCTGTTAAACAAGCGCGCAATATAGCAAATCCGTCGTATCTGCGCCAACAAACTACTATAATCGGCGCCAGTCTTAATGAAGGAGTGTTTCATGTCCGCTTTTACCCCGGCAAGTGAAGTCTTGCTGCGCCACAGTGATGATTTCGAGTCCGCCCGCGTTCTGTTTGCCGGTGACCTGCAGGATGACCTGCCTGCGCGTCTGGATACCGCGGCCAGCCGCGCCCACACCCAGCAGTTCCACCACTGGCAGGTCCTCAGCCGCCAGATGGGTGACACCGTCCGTTTTAGCTTAGTGGCTGAGGCGGCTGACGTCGCCGAGTGCGACACCCTGATCTACTACTGGCCAAAGAACAAACCAGAGGCGCAGTTCCAGCTGATGAACCTGCTCTCTCTGCTGCCGGTGGGAAGCGACATTTTCGTCGTCGGTGAAAACCGCAGCGGCGTCCGCAGCGCGGAGCAGATGCTGACTGAATACGCGCCATTAAACAAAGTGGATAGCGCTCGCCGCTGTGGCCTCTATCATGGCCGTCTGGAAAAGCAGCCCGCCTTCGACGCCGAAGCTTTCTGGGGCGAATACACACTGGATAATCTGACGATTAAAACCCTACCGGGCGTCTTCAGCCGCGACGGTCTGGACGTCGGCAGCCAGCTGCTGCTCTCCACCCTCGAGCCGCATACCAAAGGGAAAGTGCTGGACGTCGGCTGCGGCGCGGGTGTGCTGGCCGCCGCGCTGGCCAGCCATTCGCCGAAAGTGCGCCTCACCCTGTGCGACGTCAGCGCCCCGGCGGTTGAAGCCAGCCGCGCGACGCTTGCCGCCAACGGCCTGGCTGGCGATGTGTTTGCCAGCAACGTCTTCTCCGAGGTCAATGGTCGCTTCGACATGATCATCTCCAACCCGCCATTCCATGACGGCCTGCAGACCAGCCTCGAAGCTGCCCAGGCGCTGATCCGCGGCGCGGTTCGCCATCTCAACAGCGGCGGCGAGCTGCGCATTGTCGCCAACGCCTTCCTGCCGTATCCGCAGGTGCTGGATGAGACGTTCGGCTTCCATGAGGTGATCGCCCAGACCGGACGTTTTAAGGTCTATCGCACCATCATGACCCGTCAGGCGAAAAAATAATCGTCTTTTCACGCCGGCGGCCCGCTCCTGGTGCCGCTGGCGCTTCCCGCGGGCAAATCCGCCCATTTTTGCAGCAATCGATACAACCTGCATAATTAACTATTGACGTGTCGCCGAAAACCACTAGAATGCGCCTCCGTGGTAACGATACTTTCATAGTGTCGATGGTATGCGAAGGTGGCGGAATTGGTAGACGCGCTAGCTTCAGGTGTTAGTGTCCTTACGGACGTGGGGGTTCAAGTCCCCCCCCTCGCACCATAATCCACGAAGATATTGCTCGCACTGGGCGAAGGTGGCGGAATTGGTAGACGCGCTAGCTTCAGGTGTTAGTGTCCTTACGGACGTGGGGGTTCAAGTCCCCCCCCTCGCACCAACGAGGCAATATCCAAAGAAAGAATACTGTGCGAAGGTGGCGGAATTGGTAGACGCGCTAGCTTCAGGTGTTAGTGTCCTTACGGACGTGGGGGTTCAAGTCCCCCCCCTCGCACCAATATTCTTCCCTCTCCCGGCGTTATCCTCTCAGTTTGATATCCACCATCATCAGCATTATCCCACCAATCAATGCAACGCACGATGGCAGCAGGATAAAATGGCGCAGTTGACGATGCCATATCATCACCGCGGACATCAGCATGCCCACGGCGACCAGCGTCCGCCATACGTCAGCCGACACCCCGGCATACCCGAGAGCGACAATCAGCGCGCCGGGAACGACGACTGCCCAACCGCTTCCTAATGCTCGCTGCAGCATGGTTATACCTCTCACAACGATAATGATAACCAATACCATATGATAATTTTTATCATTTGTCATTTGCTAAGTGCTCTGCGCCTTATTCTTTACGTTCGCGGTAATGACATACATTCATGAAGGTGATAAATTAAGCGGATTATCGATATATATTAAATATTTTTCTTATTTTGCAAATAACCTTTTTTTGCACATTGTTATCAGACTCTTCATTTTTGGCTTTCATCATTTTGAAATTTAACGACTAATAATGATTCTTCCGATATGACTGCACAAACCTGGCGAGCACACTACGCACAAAAATATCAATATTCCTTACGGCTTTTTTTACTGCTTAATTTCATTTCTTCCTCTCTGTCGCTGGTCACCCCCCTATTTACGGTAGTTCGTTTCACGCTGCCCTGCGCCCTGATCGTGGCCTGCAGCGGGTTGCTGCTACTCTGGCACTGGAAATGGCCGCAATCGAAAATAAATATTTCCGCTATCTCGTTGTTATTTGGCATGCTATGGGCATGGCACGTAGTGACAAAGGCGATGCTATTGACACCGCCGCATTTTAACTATCTGGTGATCGCCCTATTAAGCATTCTGTTTATCGGCACCATCGCTTTTTCCAATAATATCACTGCCTTTACCCTCCACTCTTTACCGACTTTCCTTGCCTGCCTGATAATGGCGGAGGGAGAACAATGGTTGCGCATGACTTACTGTTTTATGCTGCCTATTGCCGGTATTACCCTGCAAAATATTATCCAGAAGCGCAGCGATGCCTTTACACAAGGATTAATGGATAAACTGATGCAGGAACGCAACACCCTCAACGATCTCAGTATGCTGGATCCCCTGACCGGTTTGTATAATCGCCGCGGACTGCAGAATCGCCTCGATACCCTGCTGGCGCTGGACGGCGATAACCACTTCGTGCTGCTCCTCGATATCGATCATTTCAAAGCCTATAACGATCACTACGGTCATATGATGGGCGATCAGGCGCTCATTCGCGTCTCTGCTGCCATTCGTAACGCCGTACGCTCGCGCGATATTGTCGCCCGCTTTGGTGGAGAGGAGTTTATGGTGCTGCTGACCAATAGCAGCGAAGAAACGGCCTGGCAGGCTGCCGAACGAATTCGACAGCGGGTCTATGACCTGAAAATCCCGCATATGTTTAATGAGAGCGTCGCCACCAACGTGACCATCAGTATTGGTCTGACGCCGCTCATTGATGACAATATTGAGCAAGCGCTGGCGCGAGCCGATGGCGCACTCTATGAAGCTAAAAATAAAGGCCGCAACATTATTTTGGCCAGTTAACCCGCGCGCGCTGCGGCATCGTGGCGCCGACAAAATTCTTGCCATGCCGCCTGCAAACAACTAATATCAGGAATCATTATCATTTAGATTTGTATCTGGAAATCGAATGGCCTGGCGTTCCCTTCCTCTCAGCGATGAACTTATCTGGCGGGCCCCTTTGCCGACGGCTGAGCGCGCCCTGGCGGAGAGTATTCGGGAAAAAATCGCCACCCTGCGCCCCCATCTGCTCGATTTCCTGCGCCTGGATGAATCCGCTCCCGGTCACGCGTTGACGCTCGCCGAGTGGTCGCAACCCACCGCCTTACGCTCCCTGTTGGCCACTTATTCCGATCATATCTATCGTCATCAGCCAACGCTGACACGGGAACAGAAACCTCTGCTCTCGCTCTGGGCGCAATGGTATATCGGTCTGCTGGTGCCGCCGCTGATGCTGGCGTTGCTCAATGAACCACAGGGTCTAAGCCTGGCGCCGGAACATTTCCACGTCGAATTTCACGAAAGCGGGCGGGCGGCCTGTTTCTGGATTGATGTCCATAGTGATGCCGGCATCGAGAGACTGTCACCGCTGTCGCGGATGGATGCCCTGGTGATGCGCACCCTGCAGCCGGTTATTGAGGCGCTGGAAGCGACGGGCGAAATCAATGGCAAGCTTATCTGGAGCAATACAGGCTATCTGATTAACTGGTATCTTGGGGAAATGCGCGCGCTGCTGGGGGATGAGCAGCTTGCCGCCCTGCGCCAGCACTGTTTCTTTGAAAAACAACTCGCCGATGGTCAGGATAACCCACTATGGCGAACGGTCGTGCTGCGTGAAGGGCAGTTAGTCCGACGCACCTGCTGTCAGCGCTATCGCCTGCCGGACGTCCAACAGTGCGGCGACTGCACGTTAAAATAACGCCCTGTTCCCAATAAGCTACGGGCAGCCTGTGGCCGCCCGGTCACTATTTATGCGGTCTGCTGACTCTCCTGTTCCGCCCGTTCGGCCTCTTCCGCTTCCTGAGCAAGCAGCTGTTTCTCATACACCTTAAAGAACGGGAAGTAGATAATCGCCGACACGCAGGCCAGAACGATGACCAGAATTGCCGCCCGGAAATCCCAGCCCAGCGCCCAGGCACCGCCAATCGGCGCCGGCGCCGTCCACGGCACCACGGAGATGACGCGGCCGATCAGATCCAGCTTCATTGCCGCCCAGGCCAGCACCGCATTCACCATCGGCGCCAGCAGGAACGGAATAAAGAACACCGGATTCATGACAATAGGCGTCCCAAAGATGACCGGCTCGTTAATGTTAAACAGGCTTGGCACCACGCTCAAACGACCAATGGAGCGCAAATGCGCTGAACGACTGCGCAGATAGCAGAACACCAGCCCCATGGTGGCACCAGAACCTCCGACCACGATAAAGAAGGTCCAGAACGCCTCCATAAAGATATGCGGCAGAGGTGCGCCCTGGGCCAGCGCCTGCTGGTTCATACCGAGGTTGGTCAGCCAGAACATCTGCAGCATCCCGGAAACGATCGCCGCACCGTGGATCCCGGCAAACCACAGCAGGTGGCCGATGAGGACCGCCAGCAGGATCGCCGGCAGGGAATCGGCCGCCGAAACCAGCGGTTTGAAAATCGCCATAATGGCCTGCGGGATCAGCATGTCAAAATGGTGTTGAATAAACAGGCTCAGCGGATAGAGCGTCAGCACAACCACCAGCACCGGGATCAACAGATCAAAGGAATTTTTGATCATCGGAGGGACCTGATCCGGTAGACGGATACCGATGTTATGTGCCTTGAGAAAACGCATCATCTCCACACAGTAGATCGCCACCAGAATGGCGGTAAAGATCCCTGTTCCGCCGAGGCTATCCACCGGCAGCGTGCCATTCGTCTTCGGCGCGGCAATCAGTAAAAAGGCCATGATCGACAGCATCGCGCACATAAAGGGATCGAGCTGATTGGATTTCTCGTAGTGCTTACCGAGGTTGTAAGAGATTGCCGCGCAGATGTAGATCGACATGATCCCCATTGTCATATCAAAGGGGGTCAGAATGCGCCCCTCGAACTCTTTTGCCAGATCCAGCCAGGCGCGGGCGAAACCCCAGGTGGTATCCGGGGAAAAAGGAGGATAAGCAAACACCAGCAGAAACGATCCGACGATCATAAACGGCATCGCGGAGATAAAACCGTCACGGATAGCCATGACGTGACGCTGCGATGAGATCCGCCCTGCTATGGGGCTTATGTAATTTTCTACAAAGCGAAATATCAAATTAAACGCAGCATGGTTAGCAGACATAGTAGCCCTCCTGACAGGCTATTGATACTGGCCCAACAACGATTACCCTGCCGTTACGATGACCGCTTTTTGATGCAGCAGGCCGCGTGTGGATGACCGGCTATACTGCTCATAACACAACGATTCATACACGGCTCTTTTGTTATAAATAAAAGGAGAAGTGACTGTTCCAGTATTCATCTCAATGCAGATAACCGCAACCGGTTACAGTAACCGGTTACGGTGAATGTGAAGGAGATCGACAAAATAGAAAGAATCTGGATTGTCCGCGCCGATATTTACACTCCGCCAGGCTTGTGACAGATTTAACCAGGCTTAAATCAGGAGAATCCAATGAGTCTGCAGTCTGTACGGCAGTTCTTTGCCGAACACGCCCCCGATATCGAAATTATTGAGTTAAACCAGAGTACCGCCACCGTGGCGCTCGCCGCTGCCGCGCACAACGTTGAGCCGGGACAAATAGCCAAAACGCTGTCGCTCAAGATCAAAGATAAAATTGTACTGATCGTCGCCAGGGGCGATGCGCGGCTGGATAATAAAAAGCTGAAAGAAACCTTTGGCGCAAAAGCGCGTATGTTGAGCAGCGATGAGGTGGTGACCTGGACCGGCCATCCGGTCGGCGGCGTGTGCCCGTTTGGTCTGGAAAATCCGCTGGACGTCTTCTGTGACGTCTCGCTCAGGCACTATCAGGAGGTACTACCCGCAGCGGGGGCTATTCACAGCGCCGTTCGCATCGAACCAGAACGAATGGCGCAGCTCACCGACGCAACATGGGTAGACGTATGCATATAGCCGCGTTATGCCACCTGTTTAACGGCGCTGGTCGGGCCGTTTATCGGTAAATGCAGCAAGATATCCGCCGCGTTTAATAAACCAATGTCAGAGCGAACCCCGAGCTTGGTCATGGCGTTGAACTTATGCGCGCGGATGGTTTTAATGTTCCGGTTCAGCTGCACCGCAATTTCCGAAAGCGAATATCCCCACGACATATACCGAAGAATAGCGTGCTCCGTCGGACTTAGCGGATCGTTGCATGCCTCTCTGCCGCAAAAATGCTCTTTGCCGGCGAGGGAATGATTATCCAGCAGCTGTAATAAATGCTCCTGCAACCCGCGTCGCGGCGCAGATTTATTTAATATACCGTGCAGGCAGGACGGCATTAAATGGCCGATCAGGCGCATTTCGCTTTCATTATTAGCCAGAATAATCGTTTGGACTTCCGGTCGGATCCTCGCCATCTCGTGAAGAAAAAGCAGGCTCTCGGCTCTGGACGAACGACTCCCTGAAAGTGAAAAGATCATTGCTGACCATGGGAACGACGCTTCCACCGCCCTGAGCAAATTGATATTGTTAAAAAAATGAATGCGGTATTGGCTGTTATCTTCACGGCTAAAGATATAGCGCCAGGCCATTTCCGTCATCACACATTTTTCTACGATGGCGACATGACGGGTGGTGCTATTTTTTTCCATTCCATTTGCTCCCCGTAAGCTGAATTGATATTCAGCTCTTGCATTCCCTGCGCGCTGTTGATCCAGGCATACATTTCAGCGTTGCTGCGTAGCGATAAACGACGCATTGCGCTATTTTTCTGCGCGCTGATCGTCTTATTGCTCTTTTTCAACAGCGCGGCGATCTGGTTAATTCCCCATCCCTTCGCCAGAAGGCGCAGAACTTTTCGCTCTGATAGGGTCAGCATCGCCGCAGAGTGGTAGCTTGCGAAATCGCTGTCCTCATTCCCGGTAAACAGCGTACGGCTAATCTGCTCAGCCGCACGGCTACCGGCACAAATCACCTCAATCAGCCGGTTTACCGGCTCGCTCTCGGAGATGAGCGAGCTTTCGGGACGAATTAATAGCTCAACGGCTAATGGATAGAGGCTGTCGCTGACCATAAAAACCCAGTGAATATCACGATACTGGGTCATGAGGGCGTAATAACGCTCGCAGACGGCCCGGGGTTGCGCAATCTCGCCGGAGATATCCGCAACGACCAGCACCGCCCGCCGCAGTTGTAAAAGGGTGAGCTCATCATGAGAGC
Organism: Klebsiella sp. 2-CIP_Kleb.; assembly: GCF_050378715.1. NCBI lineage: Bacteria > Pseudomonadati > Pseudomonadota > Gammaproteobacteria > Enterobacterales > Enterobacteriaceae > Klebsiella > Klebsiella sp. 2-CIP_Kleb. The sequence goes on along the minus strand of NZ_JBNRLG010000005.1, from coordinate 82,285 downwards.
GACAAAAACTGAGTTCGTAATCCGGGAGGTTCTCATTGAAGATCACCTTTAACCCTGACTGCATGACGGGGATTTTACTAATAACGACGCCAAACTTACCTTGTCCTGGTAACATAACACCTCCGCTTCCTGTCGAAGTTCCTTCGCTTGCCCGTAAACGTTCGGCGAGTGACTCGATCGCCATACCATTTACTGGATGAATATTAAAAACATATTCATGGCCCGCGTACACGATATACTGAATGACCGAACCGTGGTCATACCGTGTAAATATTATTCCTGTGTATACTTGCGATGAATATTAGCACAGACGCCTCTGCGCTAATAAATTAGAAAAGATAAAACTATTATTTAGCAAAAATAATTTCAGGCTTGAAAATTATGAAGCATTCTCTTTAATTGCTTCTCTAAATGCTTTAGGCGACATGCCACTGTAGCGGCGGAAAAAGCGAGAAAAATAGGCGGCGTCGCTAAAACCCAAATAATCAGAGAGTTGCGTTACCGTCATGCGAGTGTACTGCAGGTTACGCCGCGCCTCAAGCATCAGTCGCTGATGCAGTACCCCGAGAGCGCTACAGCCATAGAACTCGCGACATAAATAGTTTAAATGCGTGACCGACAGCCCAATCAACTTCGCATACTCCGCCAGCGGGAGATGCTGCCGGTAGTGGCTCTCAATAAGCCGGGAAAAATGACGCATCATACTGCGCTTTCGCTCCGCTTTGTCTTCCGCGGGCGGTGCGGGGCGGCACTGCCGGTTCAGCCAGACCAGCAGCGTCCCCAGCAGCGAATAAAGCATCATTTCCCGTGCGTCATGATCGGCACTGTACTCCTCGCGAAGCGCTGAAAACAGCGTATGCATACGCCCCCGGGAACGCCCCACCGGCAGACACTGCGCTACGCTAAGCACATCCAGCGGCCGGCCGAACTGATTTTCAAAGCGGCTCAGCAGCGGCAGCGCCAGGGAGAGCACAAATCCGTGCGTCCCGGGTGAAAAATGAAAGCCATGAATGCAGAGGGCGGGCACCACCTGGATGCAGGATTCCGTCATCACCGCGGTGGTGCCTTCAATTTCGATCTCCGCCCGACCTTTGTGCAGATAGAGGAGCTGGACCATTTCGGCGTGCTGGTGGACGCGAATATGCCACTGATACAGGCTGCTGCGCTGCAAAATCGATTCGCAGTGCAGCAGGTCCGGCGTCGGCCAGCCGCGCTCCTCGCCATAGAGCTTAAATACCGGAACAGTTTGGACGGGCGACATAGTTACTCCTGTTCAGTCAGACGACGCGCTCCATGGGCAGGCCCACGTAGTTTTCCGCGATGGTGGTCAGCCCGGCGCGCGAGCCCAGATAGTAGCGGCGATCGGCCGCCTGCATTTTGGCGTCGAATTCGTTCTGCTGCGGGAAATCGTGCAGCAGGCGGGTCATGAACCAGCTAAAGCGTTCCCCTTTCCAGACCCGATCCAGCGCCAGTCGCGAATAGGTCGCGAGCAGATCGCTCCGGCCATGATGGTAGTATTCGCGAAGGATCCGCCACAGATAGTTCACGTCCGATGCCGCCAGGTTCAACCCTTTAGCGCCGGTCGGCGGTACGATATGCGCGGCATCCCCCACCAGAAACAATCGCCCATATTGCATCGGCTCTACGACGAAGCTGCGCAAGGGAGCGATGCTTTTCTCAAGTGAGTGACCAGTCACTAACTTTGATGACAGATCCGCCGGCAATCGGCATTTCAACTCCTGCCAGAAGCGTTCGTCCGACCAGTCTTCCACTTTATCGCTCAGCGGAACCTGCAGATAGTAGCGGCTGCGAGTAAGTGAGCGCTGACTACATAAAACGAATCCCCGCTGATGATGCGCATAGATCAGCTCCGGATTGACCGGCGGCGTATCCGCCAGCAGGCCTAACCAGCCGAACGGCCAGACGCTCTCGTAAGTCTTGAGGATGTCAGCGGGAATACTTTGCCGCGACACGCCATGGAACCCGTCGCAACCGGCGATAAAGTCACACTCCAGGCGACAGAATTCTCCTTCGCTAAGATAGGTGATCGTCGGCCGGTCGCTTTTCGCGTCATGGATAGTCACTTCGCTCACGCCGTACACGATCGGCGCGTCGCTGTCGGCCCGGGCAGCCATCAGATCGCGGGTCACTTCAGTCTGGCCGTAAACCATCACGCTCTTGCCGTCGGTCAGCTCGCTCAGTGAGACGGGCACCCGCTGGCCGTCAAAGAGAAACTCCACCCCATGATGCACCAGGCCTTCGACGTCCATTCGCTGCGCCACGCCCGCTTCGCGAAGCAGATCGACGGTACCGCTTTCCAGAATTCCCGCGCGGATGCGCCCCAGCACATACTGCGGCGTTTGACGCTCAAGAATGACCGTGTGGATGCCGGCGTTGTGCAGGAGCTGCCCCAGCAGCAGTCCGGAAGGGCCAGCGCCAATAATCGCGACCTGTGTTTTCATAGGATTGTCTCACTTTTGCAGGGTTAATTATTTGTATATTTTTTGTTTAATAAAAGTGCTTTCCTGCATTTTTGATAAGTCAGACGGGAAAAAGAAGGGATGAATGGCGACAAAAATTGCACTTTTCACCAAACTGGCAAAAGTGTGGGAAGCTTCAAATTCTGCCCCTCCGGCGGGCGGGAAATTTTTGCACATTATTTGATCCCACCCCCCTCAGCCGCCCAGGCGCTTCAGGTTAAAGTATCGGCAGATACCAGGCGTCGCGGACAGCAGAGGAAATATGCAGGTTGATCGGGCACAGCAGCGGGCAATCACACGATTATGCATCCAGTGTGGTCTTTTTTTGTTACAGCACGGCGCCGAAAGCGCGTTGGTGGAAGAGCTTTCAACGCGTCTCGGGCTGGCGCTGGGGATGGACAGCGTCGAAAGCGCCATTTCCTCCAACGCTATCGTCCTGACCACCATTAAGGATGGCGAATGTCTTACCTCCACGCGTAAGAATGTCGACCGCGGCATTAATATGCATGTGGTGACGGAAGTGCAGCATATCGTGATCCTCGCCGAGCATAAGCTGCTGGACTATCGCGACGTCGAGAAGCGCTTCGCGCAGATTAGGCCCCTGCGCTATCCCCGCTGGTTGCTGGTGATCATGGTGGGCCTCTCCTGCGCTTGTTTCTGTAAACTGAATAACGGCGGCTGGGATGGAGCGCTGGTCAGCTTCTGCGCCAGCACGGTGGCCATGTACATTCGCCAGGTGCTGACCCACCGTTCCATGCATCCGCAGATCAACTTCTGCATCACCGCCTTTGTGGCCACCACGATCTCCGGGCTGCTGCTGCGCCTCCCTACCTTTGCCAGCACCCCGACCATTGCCATGGCCGCCAGCGTCCTGCTGCTGGTCCCGGGCTTTCCGCTGATCAACGCCGTCGCCGATATGTTTAAAGGGCATATTAATACCGGCCTCGCCCGCTGGGCGATCGCCAGCCTGTTAACCCTTGCCACCTGCATTGGCGTAGTGATGGCAATGACCGTATGGGGGCTGCGGGGATGGGCATAATTTCGTTTATTTTCGCGCTGGCGGAAGACATGCTGCTGGCGGCGATCCCTGCCGTCGGGTTTGCGATGGTCTTTAATGTCCCGCGGCGCGCCCTGCGCTGGTGCGCGCTGCTGGGGGCCATCGGCCACGGTTCGCGCATGGTCATGATGAGCGCCGGTTTTAACATTGAATGGGCCACGTTCCTCGCCGCCCTGCTGGTGGGCTGCATCGGTATCCAGTGGTCGCGCTGGTATCTGGCGCATCCGAAGATTTTTACCGTTGCCGCCGTGATCCCGATGTTTCCCGGTATTTCCGCTTACACTGCGATGATCTCCGCGGTAAAAATCAGTCATTTTGGCTATTCTGAAGAGATGATGATTTTGCTGCTGAGCAATTTTTTAAAGGCCTCTTCAATCGTGGGCGCCCTCTCCATCGGCCTGTCGATACCCGGTCTGTGGCTGTATCGTAAGCGCCCTCGCGTCTAACCCCGGCGTCGCGGTAAAGCCGCGACGCTCCTTCCGCGACGGGCTCTGTGCTACTATGTGCAGATCACCCCACTCTTTGCAGTTCAGAGTTGAGATAGAGTTATGTCTTCGCGAATTTTAACCTCCCATTTTAGCGGCCTGGAAGAGTTCCTCCAGCAGCACGCGGCGCTGCTGGCGAAATCGACTGACGGCACTGTCGCCGTTTTTGCCAACAACGCCCCGGCGTTCTATGCGCTGACCCCAGACCGGCTGGCGCAGCTGCTGGAACTGGAAGCCAGGCTGGCGCGCCCCGGCAGCGACATCGCGCTTGACCCGCAGTTTTTCGACGAGCCCGCGGCGGCGCCCGTTGCGGTGCCGATGGGCAAATTTGCCATGTATGCGGCCTGGCAGCCGGACGCCGACTTTCAGCGTCTGGCCGCGCTGTGGGGCATCGCCCTGAGCCAGCCGGTCACCCCGGAAGAGCTGGCCGCTTTCGTCGCTTACTGGCAGGCGGAAGGTAAAGTGTTTCACCACGTGCAGTGGCAGCAGAAACTGGCTCGCAGCGTGCAAATCAGCCGCGCCAGCAACGGCGGGCAGCCGAAGCGCGATGTGAACAGCGTGAGCGAACCCGACAGTCATATTCCGCGAGGTTTCCGAGGATGAGCATGAAAAACGTTGGCGATCTGATGAAGCGCCTGCAGAAAATGATGCCGGCTCATATCGAACCGGCGTTTAAAACCGGCGAAGAGCTGCTGGCCTGGCAAAAAGAGCAAGGCAAGCTGCGTTCCGAAGCGCTGGAGCGGGAGAACCGCGCGATGAAAATGCAGCGCACCTTTAACCGCTCGGGGATCCGCCCCCTGCATCAGAACTGCTCCTTTGATAACTATCGCGTCGAGTGCGAGGGGCAGATGAACGCCCTCGCCCGGGCGCGTCAGTACGTGGAGGAGTTTGATGGCAATATCGCCAGCTTTATCTTCTCCGGCAAACCGGGCACCGGCAAAAACCACCTCGCGGCTGCTATCTGCAACGAACTGCTGCTGCGCGGGAAATCGGTCTTAATTATCACCGTGGCTGATATTATGTCAGCCATGAAAGATACCTTCGGCAATCGGGAGACGAGCGAAGAGCAATTACTGAGCGATCTCAGCAAGGTCGATCTTCTGGTGATTGATGAAATTGGTATGCAGACGGAGTCTCGCTATGAAAAGGTCATTATCAATCAGATAGTTGACCGCCGCTCTTCCTCCAAACGGCCTACCGGTATGCTAACCAACAGTAATATGGAAGAGATGAATAAGCTGCTCGGCGAACGGGTGATGGACCGTATGCGCCTGGGCAACAGCCTGTGGGTTATCTTCAACTGGGAAAGTTACCGGCACCGCGTCACCGGCAAGGAGTATTAAGAGATTTCCGGACAACGGCGGCGTTATACTAAAGTGATTCTTCAGTCACGCTTATGAGTCCGTCTATGAAATCGTTAAAAAATGGCTTACTTGCCGCGCTTACCCTCAGCGCATTTACCCTCTCCGGGGCCCACGCTGCCTCCTGGCAGGATTCTCTCAACAGCGCCGCCAGCCAGCTCAGCGGCGGCAGCACCCAGGCTGGCAGCGGCGGCATGTCCGTCTCCTCGCTAACCAGCCTGCTCAGTGGCAGCAGCCAGTCGCTGACCGCCAGCAGCATGAATAATGCGGCCGGGATCTTGTCATATTGCGCGCAACAGAAGCTGGCCTCCGTGACCAGCGCCGATAACGTCAAAAACCAGGTGCTGGATAAACTAGGACTCAGCACGCCGGAAAAACAGAAACAAGACACCAACTATCTCGATGGCCTGCAGGGGTTGCTCAACAGTAATAACGGCCAGCAGCTGGACCTGAATACGCTTGGCAACAGCTCGCTGGCGAAACAGGTGAAAACCAAAGCCTGCGATCTGGTCTTAAAACAGGGCGTTAACTTCCTCTCCTGATACGTACTGCTAATGCCGCGTTTGTCGCCTTCGCGACGGCAGCGCGGCCTGAAACGGCTTTTTTCTCCTTTTTCTCCTTGCGCTTCCCCGCCACGCCGGCTGCGACGCCGATCAAAAAAAGCAACTTCTAAACCAATTCTGAATAACTGCACACTTTCATGACGCTAGAATTGCAGCAAGATGGCGCTGCAATTACAGTGTGGCTTGAAAAGTAATCTGTTCTGCCAGCCGATAACTGGCGTTAATGAGGATGAGCTGTGTCAGAGTTGTTATCCATCGCCTTATTTTTAGCTTCGGTGGCGCTTTATGCCTGGAAAGCGGGTCGTAACACCTGGTGGTTTGCCGCCACGCTCACGGTGTTAGGCCTGTTCGTGGTGCTGAATATCACCCTCTACGCCAGCGACTACTTTACCGGCGACGGCATCAACGACGCGGTACTCTACACTCTGACCAACAGCCTGACCGGCGCCGGGATCGGCAAATACATTCTGCCGGGCGTCGGCGTGGCCGTCGCGCTGGTTGCCGTTTTTGGCGCCCTGGGGTGGGTGCTGCGCCGCCGTCGGCATCATCCTCATCACGTCGGCTACAGCCTGGCGGCGCTGCTGCTGGCGCTGGCCTCGGTCGACGCCAGCCCGGCCTTCCATCAAATCAGCGAGCTGGTGAAATCGCAATCACGGGAAGGAGACCCGGACTTTGCCGCGTACTACAAAGAACCGTCGAAGCGTATCGACAATCCGCAGCTGAATCTGGTCTATATCTATGGCGAAAGCCTTGAGCGCACCTATTTTGATAACGATGCGTTCCCCAACCTCACCCCTGAGCTTGGCAGAATTAAAGATGAGGGCATTGATTTCAGCAATACCATGCAGCTGCCGGGGACCGATTACACCATCGCCGGCATGGTCGCGTCACAGTGCGGCATTCCGCTGTTTGCGCCGTTTGAAGGCAACGCTTCGGCCTCCGTATCCAGCTTCTTTCCGCAGAATATCTGCCTTGGCGATATCCTGAAAAACTCCGGTTACGAAAACTATTTAGTGCAGGGAGCTAACCTGCGCTTTGCTGGCAAAGACGTCTTTCTCAAGTCCCACGGCTTCGATCACCTGTTCGGGGCGGAAGAGCTCAAAACCACGGTAGCGGATCCCGCCTACCGCAACGACTGGGGCTTCTATGACGACACGGTACTTGAGGAGACGTGGAAAAAATTCGAAGAGCTGTCGCAGTCCGGAAAACGCTTTTCGCTGTTCGCCCTGACGGTGGACACCCACCATCCCGACGGCTTTATTTCGCGCACCTGCGAGCGTAAACGCTATGACGTGGACGGTAAGAAAAACCTCTCCTTTAGCGCCGTTAGCTGCAGCCAGGAACATATCGCCGCGCTAATCGAGAAGATCAAAGCCTCTCCCTATTTCAAAAACACGGTCATCGTGGTCTCTTCCGACCACCTGGCCATGAAGAACAGCGCCTGGGATTACCTCAACAAGCACGATCGCAGCAATTTGTTCTTTGTCCTGCGCGGCGATCGGCCGCAGCAGGAGACCCTGGCAGTGAAACGCAACACCATGGATAACGGTGCGACGGTGCTGGATATTCTCGGTGGCGATAACTATATCGGCCTCGGGCGCAGCAGTCTCTCTGGCCAGTCGCTCTCCGGTATTTTCATCAATATGAAAGAGAAGATCCTGGCCTGGAAACCCGACGTGATCCGCCTGTGGAACTTCCCGAAAGAGATTAAAAACTTCACCATCGACTCGCAGAAGAACATGATCGCCTTCTCCGGCAGCCATTTCCGTCTGCCGCTGCTGCTCCGGGTGTCGGATCAGCGCGTTGAACCGCTGCCGGAGAGCGAATACTCGGCGCCGCTGCGCTTCCAGCTGGCCGATTTCGCACCGCGGGATAATTTCGTGTGGGTCGATCGCTGCTATAAAATGGGCCAGCTGTGGTCTCCTGAGCTGGCGCTCTCCACCGACTGGTGCGTCTCGCAGGGCCAGCTCGGGGGTGAGCAGAAGGTTCAGCACGTTGATAAGCCACAGTGGAAAGGCAAGACCGCCTTCAGGGACACCCTTATCGATATGGAGCGCTATAAGGGCAACGTCGATACGCTGAAAGTTGTCGACAACGATATTCGCTATAAGGCCGACAGCTTCGTGTTTAACGTTGCCGGCGCGCCGGAAGAGGTGAAACAGTTTAGCGGCATTTCGCGCCCCGAGTCCTGGGGTCGGTGGTCCAATGCCCAGCTGGGCAGCGACGTGAAGATTGAATATAAAGAGCCGCTGCCGGAGAAATTTGATCTGGTGATCACCGCCAAAGCCTACGGTCCCAATGCCAATAAGCCGATCCCGGTGCGGGTTGGTCAAAGTGAGCAAGTGCTTACTCTGGTCAATGATGTGACCACCACGACGCTGCATTTCGACAACCCGACGCGCAGCAACACGCTGACCATCACTCCGCCGGACCCGCAGTCCACCAACGAGGGCAATATCCTCGGCCACTCCCCGCGTCAGCTGGGGATCGGTATGGTGGAGATCAAAGTGGTGAAAAGCGAAGGTTAAAGCCACCTTGCCCGGCGGGTTTTGGCGCCGGGCAACGGTTTGGGTGGCGGGGTGTTAGCAATACAGCGGCTTGAGCTCGTCAGCCGACAGTCCGGTAATCTTCTGTACCGTCTCTTTGTCGAGGCCATTCTGTAACATGCTGCCGGCAATGCGCAGCGCCTCACGCCGGCTCCCTTCCTGTAAGCCCTCAAGGCGCCCTTCCTGTCGGCCCTCATGCCGACCTTCCTGTCGACCTTCCTGCTTAAGCTTTTGCGCGATAGACATCAATGTCTCCTCATACTGTGGCAGACGGCGGGCCAGCCGGCGGAGAAACACGCCCGGCTCGGCCGTGTTACCGTACTGCAGCATATAGTGAAACAGCATTCTCAACTGCCGGGGGCTAGTGTATCCCAGCATCACCACGGCCGCCAACGACTCCGTTATGTCGCTGAGATCGCGCTGGCGAATATGCTTTTGCATCAGCTCCAGCAGGGCGACCCGCCGATGCTGCACGATTTCATCGTCCGGCATGACCGTGACGTCGATCAATGGAAACTGACTGCCGTACAGCCTCTTCGCCAGCTGCGGGTCGGCAAATTCATCCAGCCAGTTGAGGGAAAAAGGATACGGACTGGTTGCGCCGTGATAAAACAGCATCGGCACCACCAGCGGCAGCGTTTTGTGCCCGGCGTCGAGGTGTCGCTGCATCGCGGCAATCGCATAGCGCATCAGACGAAAAGCCATATGGTTGTCCGGCGAGCTCTGATGCTCTATCACCACGTAAATATATCCCGCCCCGCAGGTGGTCCGCACCGACCACAGCACGTCCGAATACCAGGCGCGCAGATCCTCATCGATAAAACTCGCCGATTGCAGCCTCAGGGTAGCGAAATCGCACCGCTGGCGGATCGCTTCGGGAAGATAGAGCATGAGGAAATCATTCGCTGTCTCCGGGTGGCGAAGAAATCGTTTAAAGACCGCATCATGCGGCGTTGAGGTCATCCGTTTTTTCATGGCCATCCGCTTGCCTGAAAGAGAAGGAAAGCCGGACTCTACCACCGGTTTTTACCCGGCTGGATTTGACGATGATTTTCTGGGAAGCGCCTCGGAGAATAGCGGAGCGGCCAGTCTGACTGGCCGCCATGGGCAAGATTTAGTAATCAAACTGCCGGTAATAACGGCGGATATTCAGGTCGTGGCCGGTATGGTGCTCAAAGTGGGCCGCCAGCCGGTCCACCAGCAGAGTGGACACCACGCACGGCGCCATAATCCAGCGGAACGCATCATCAATGCCGTTCAGCGGATAGTCGCGTGGGTCGATCACCACCAGATGGTCAGTTATCTTTTCGGCAAAGCGTTCGACGCGCTCGTCCAGCGCCCGGCATTTCCCCTCGCCCTTCACCAGAAACAACGGGACCTCTTTTTCCAGCAGCTCCAGGGTGCCGTGGAAAAATTCAGCCGAGCTTACCGACTTCGTCCGCTTCCACTGCATCTCTTCGAGAATACACATCGAGAACAGGTAGACCTCACCCCACATTTCCGCGCCGCCAATCCACATCATATAGTCGCTGTCATGGTATTGCGCGGCAATGCTGTCCGCCTGAGGATCGAACTGGCGCTTGGTCTCTAGCAGATTTTCCGGCAGCAATTCCAGCTGGCTGGCAAAACGCGCATATTCAGCAAACTCACCATGACGATAAATGACGCGGAAGAATAACCAGTACAGCAGCATATATTCATATTCCACGCCGTTCTTGTGGCACATCGGAATATGCCAGCTGGCGGCGGCAGCCAATGGCGAATCGGCATGACGGGTAATGGCTACCACGCGTATCCCCTGCGCCTTGCACCATTCGGCAATGGCCACCGACTCTTTGGTATCGCCGGATTTAGAGAGCGTGACAACAACCGCCTCTTTATTTAATTTTTTATGCCCGCGATGAATTAATTCCGCCGCCTGCTCAAGATAAACCGGCACGCTGGTTAATTCTTTGGCAAACTCATTAATAGCCATCATCGGGGCAAGGGAACCACCAACCGAGGCAAAAAATAATGCGCTGCAGCCGCTGTCATAAATAGCGTCGGCCACGGTTTCAGCCTGTTTACGCGCAGCAATGATCTCGCGAGCACTGGTCAGGTACTCGTCCTGATTAAAACCCAACATAGTTTTCTCCTGAATAATCAGATTTTACTTTTTAATACGCGGTCAAAATCGTCGAAAATACGTATCGCCAGATCGATGCCTTTTAGCCCGGCGGTATGCCAGGCGAGCATCTGCACTGGGACAATCATCAGCAGCGGTGCCAGGTGATGCTCGCACGGGCAGTTAAGCGCCAGCGTTTGTTCATCCTCTTCGTCGCCCAGCGTCAGGGTAAAGGCCCGGGCAATGGACGGCGCCATATAGTCGCGCAGCGCCCGGGTTCGCCCGTCCGGCGTATCTTCAATAAACAGCATCACATGGCGGGCATTGGCTTCCAGATAGGGGCCGTGCATATAGGCTTCCAGCTCAAAGCCGCTGGAAGGCACGCGCACCGTCTCGGTAAATTTGGTTTCGAACTCCTTCGCCACGCCAACCAGCGCGCCGTAGCCGGTAGCGACAAAGCGCTCACCTCCCCGCAGCGCTTCGCTATGCTTGTCGATAAAACATGCGGTGCGGGCGGTAACTTCCGGGATCGCCGCCGCCAGCCGCTGGAATTCGGCAAGATAGTGCTGCTCCTCGACTTCGCTGGCCTTCCCCTGGCTGCGGGCAATCATCAGCGCCATCAGCAGCAGATTCAGCACTGTCGCGCTAAAGCCGCGGGTGACAAACCCTACGCTCTCGATCCCGGTATTGATATCGAGAACGCCATCGCAAGCGCGGGCTATCGGGCTTTGCGGGTCGGAGGTCAGGGAAAATACCGGCAGTCCTGAGGCCTGTACCTTACGCATCGCCTCCAGCGTCGACGCGCTTTTTCCGCTCTGTGAAATCGCCACCACCAGATCGGTATGCGGGTCGATAGCTTCGTAATGGGTAAAGTTGTACGGCTCTTTAATGTCAACCAGCACGCCGAAGCGTTGTTCAAAGAAATAGCGCGCGCACAGCGCGGCGTTCAGCGACGATCCGGTCGCCAGCAGCAAAATTCGGCGTACCGGGTGCTGGCGGGCAAAGGTCTCAATCGCCGCCAGCTTTTGCCGGTAGTCGCGCAGGATCTGCGCCAGACAGGCCGGCTCTTCGCTGATATAGGTCATCATTGTTGGTTGCATAGCTCACTCCCGTTAAAACAATCCGATCCACGAACCCAGAATGCCCACCACCGCCATTCCGCCGATAATAGAGAGCGGTTTAACCTTGCGCCCAAGCAGCCAGTAGACGATGCCGAAACTCACCAGCGGCAGCATGCAGGGCAGAATGTCGTTGATGATGTCCTGCACCTGGGTTTTGGCCTCCCCGGCGCCAAAGGAGACAGGGATGGTGATATCGATCATTGAGGCGGTCATCGCCCCGACCACCATCAGGCCGATAATCGATGCCCCGTAGGTCAGGCTCTCCATCATTCCGCTCTTCTGGATCCGCTGCAGGACGCCGGTGCCCAGCACGTAGCCCCAGCGGGTAAAACACCAGCGCGCCAGAATGTGCGGCACGTTAAATACCAGCAGAAACAGGATTGGCCCGAGAATATTGCCCTTCAGCGCCAGGCTGGTGCCGATACCGGTGGCGATCAGGCGCAGCGTCCCCCAGAAAAAGGAATCTCCCAGCCCGGCCAGCGGCCCCATCAGCGAAGCTTTGACGTTATCAATCGCATTGGCATCCATATTTTTCTGCTGGCTATTTTTCTCCTCCATCGCCGTCGTGATCCCCAGCAGCAGGGTGACGATATGCGGCGTGGTATTGAAGAACACCAGATGGCGTTTCAACGCCCCGGCCAGCTCCTCTTTGCGCGGATAGAGCTTCTTCAGCACCGGGATCAGCGCGTAAACAAAGGCGAGATTCATCTGTCGCTCATAGTTCCACGAGAACTCCATCTGGAAGGAGCGCCAGAACACCCGGCGTAAATCACGCGGCGTAATTCGCGTTTCTTCCTGCTCCTGCGGCTGCAGGGTCTCTTCAGAAATCATCTTCGTCGTCATCGCTGACTCCTTGTTCTGTCGTGGTACGAGGTGCGCTCAATGCGGTGACGTTAACCATCACCACCGCCACGATGGCGCCGAGAATGGCGATACCGGTCACCGGGATTTTCAAATAGGCCATCAATACAAAGCCGAGGAAAAAGTACGGCGCCACTTTCTTGTTAATCAGCAACCTGGCGAGCATCGCGAAGCCGAGAGCCGGAATGATCCCGGTGGCCACGCTGAGTCCGTGTTTGATAAATTCCGGGATCGCATCGAGCAGAGATTTCACCGCGTTGCTGCCCACCAGGAATGAGACGGTCACCACCGTGGCAAGCATCAGCGACAGGCCGAATCCGGCGATCAAATGCATCCGCTCAATGCCGCGCGTATCCGCCCGTTCCGCATAGCCGTCCGCTTTCTGGCTGAGCAACGGAATGAACATCCCCAGATAAACGTTTTTCAGGATCAGGGTCAGGGTGGCGATAGGCAGACCGAGCAACAGCGCCGTTTCCGTGCCCGCGCCGGAGGTGATGGCGAACGCCACGCCGAGAATACCGCCGGTCACCACGTCGGGCGGGATCGAGGCGCCAACGGAGAACGATCCGATAAACGCCAGCTCTAGCGTCGCGCCCATGATGACGCCGGTCTGCACATCCCCCAGCACCAGACCGGTCAGCAGCCCGGTGACGATAGGCCGGGAAATCAGCGACGTCCCTAAGGCATATTCCGATTGCGCGATAAACGCCACCAGACCCAGTAAGAGAGCCTCTACCATAATCTGTCCTCCGGAATTACACGCATTCCGTAAAAAGCTGTTTGCGATCGTTCGGGACCTGGCGAATTTCCACCTCGACGCCTTTGCCCACCAGTTGTTGCAACTGCTCTATTTCCTCCGGCAGTAAATTAATCGCCTTAGAAATATTTTTACTGCCCTCTTTGGCCTTAATCCCACCGAGATTAATACTTTTTATTTCCTCAACGGCGCTGGCAATACGCCAGGCGTCATTGACCGATTCCACAACAATAAATAAATTATATTTATCGGTAACCCCACTTGTTATCGCTTCAATAGAATCATTTATATTTTTAATCACCAGCTTTACCGAGGGTGGTTTAGCAAGCTTAATGGTGGTTTTCCGAAGTTCATCCTCAGGGACACTGTCGTTGGCGATTAAAATACAATCGGCACCGACATATTGGGTCCAGGAAAAGGCTACCTGGCCGTGAAGTAATCGATGGTCAACCCTTAATAACGTAATCATCATGCATCCTCATTTCAGAAGTCTTTATCCATAGTCATCGCCCCGGCAATACTCTGATTGCAGTACTGAATGCTCTCTTTGGCGTTGATTAATGCTTCAGAAATTAATTTTTCGGTATTCTCTTCCGCTGCAGAAATAAGCAGGTCAATAATTAACGGTAGATTTAACCCAGATAATAAATGAAAGTGCGGGCGCGATAAAAAACGCACAAACTCATTATTGACGCTGCCGGCGAAAATATCCGTAATCACTATCAGCTCATCCTGCGCCGGGAAACGCGCCAGCAGCGCCTCCACCTGCTGCGTCAGATCGACCTCCTCTTCTACATAGGCGCACAGAGTATGAATATCCGGCTGTTTACCGAGGATCAGCTCCACAGAGTTCAACAAACCGTTAGCAAAGGTGCCGTGGCTGGCAAAAATATAGTGTCGTTTCATCCTTACCTCGAAAGCGCATTCCACTGCTTTCTTAATTGCAACCGACGTGCCAGAAACAGTGGCGCGTCGGCTAACGTAAGGATAAAAGGGGGAGAAGCGTTAAAACTCTTGATCTTCCTGAATAAATTCCGTTTCCCGCGTCAGGATGTCGTGAATGTAATAGAGCTCGACAACGGGAATTTTGACACTATATCCGCTCTCTATGACACTAAAGGCCTCGCGCAGCGTAGCCAGCTCGCGATCCGGACACTGCCTTCCCGAATAATGGGTTGGGGAAGCGTGGCGAATTAACCGCTCTATCAGACAGCTGATGTGCACATACAGCGCCACCTTACGTTCGTTGGGCACCTCGTACCCGGCCAGATGCTCATAGCGCAGCAAAAACTGTTCAACCTGGTTAATCACCTTCGCGGTATCAAGGATCGTCACCGACTCAATCACTCTCCGCAGCGAGAAGTTTTTCAGGATCAGGTTGTTGATCTCGCTAACCTGCTCCGCCGTCGCCAGTTCGCCGAAGATACGCATCAGCGGGCGACTTCCTTCGCCGGAAATCAGCGAATCCAGCGAGATCCACGGGAGATCGGCAAGATGCGGATCGAGGGTGCCGACGATCGCCAGCACCTCGTAGCGGCTGAGCATCGGCTCCCGCCGCGCGGGATCGGCAAGGGTCTCCACATCACAGGCCACAATATCAATGCCAAGCGCTTCAGGGATGCTGGCTTTTAACAGCGCCGACAGGTTCGCCGCCGCGCCCAGTCCGGTGGCGCAGGTGGTCAAAATCGCCCGCGGTTTATCGGTCTGCGGGTAATAGAGCTGGTGCTCAACCGCCAGATCATCGCCGATCTCGCGGACGATATCTTCCAGCATATCGCCGTGCAAAATCCGCTCCCCGACGTACATCGCCATGCCGGTGGAGACATTGTTAATAATCGCCACCGGCGTGTTCAGACGACGATTAAAATGGCTGTGAATTGCGTTCAGGGATCCCATATCGACCAAAATGATCAGCCCTGACGCCAGCGCGTGGCGCTCAATGTAGGCCATCACCTGATTAGCGATAGCCTCCGGCGTCACATCGAGCGGCATGTCGAATGACTCAAACAGCGGGCTTTTCAGCAAGCGGTTCGCCACGCTGGCGATGCTGCTGGCGGTGGCGTAACCGTGAGCGAGAATAATCGCCCGGGTCACCTGCTGCTGGCTAATAGCGCCATTTTTCTGGAACCACAGCACCAGCAACAGCAGGTCAATACGTTGGGGCTCAATATCCAGCTTCAGCGCCAGCGCCTCGAGGATCGCTTCGCAAAAGCGATACAGCAGCGGGAATTTGTTTGCCAGAAAATCCGCCAGCAGACGGATTTTCTCATTGCTCATCGTGGACGGCGCCTGACGGGATCGATGGATCAGGTAGTGGCTCAGGGCGTAAAGACAGTTACCGTTAAACTGGATATTGAAGCGTTTTTCCAGGCGATAATACTCCTCCCGCACCTGATGGGCGATCAGCAGCAACATCTGCGAGCTACTGGCATCCTGGTTATCAAAGATCAGCCGATCGAAGAGGGTTTCAATCTCCTCCCCCATGCTTCTTTGCGCCTCTTCCCAGACCGTTTTTTTATTCAGCACCGCTTCATGCAGCGCCAAAATCCGACACTGAACGTCATAGATCAGCCCCTGAATCGGGTCGCGCGCCCGCAGCAGCCACACCAGGCTGGTCTGCGGCTCGATTAGCAGCGGCTCCTGCTGGCCCATCGCTTCACTGAGCGCCGGCGTCGCCGCCATGATCGTTTCCGGCAGATCATGCAGCGTCACGGTCAGCATCTCGCTGCCCGGAGACCTGGCCCAGGCTGATGCCACGGCGTACTTCACCACATTCTTCAGTTCGCCGACGTTGCCCCGATAAACGTACTGCGTCAGGACCTGCAAAAGCCGCGGCGTTAGCTGCAGCCGGGCGGCCAGCGTCCGGGCCTCCTGCCAGAAAAACTGCAGCGTTAGCGCCTCCTTCTCCTCTCGGCTGCGGTGTTGAAGATCGGGCAAGCTGACCAGGATCGGAATACGACGAAGAAAGGTGGTCAGAAAAGTGCTGTGAATCTCTTCGGTGGTGGCAAACACCAACCGCAGCGAAATCGGCAGGCCTTGAGCGGTCTCCCCCACCCGGTAGATCTCCTTGCGATCCAGCCAGGTAAACAGCTTCTCCTGCCCCTGAGCATCCAGGCGGTGGACCTCGTCGAGAAACAGCATCCCGCCGTTTGCCGCCTCGAACGCCCCGGCTTTATCGCTCTGCGCGCCGGTAAACGCGCCTTTGACGTAGCCGAACAGGTTGGCGGCCAGCAGCTCCGGATTACTGGCATACTGCGCGCAGTTGAAGCTCACGAAGGGCGCATCGGGCGCCAGCAGGCCCTGGGCGATCGCGAACTCGTGCATCAGCTCCGCCATATAGCTTTTACCGGTCCCGCTGTCGCCGGTGATCAGCAGCGGTAGCCCGCCGTTGGGATAAAATAGCGCGGTTTTCATCTGCTCAATCGGTTTACGCAGGCTGCCGTCATGGCCGGTCAGCAACGAAAAATGGTCCGCCTGTTCCGGCTGGCGGTCACTCTCCGCGAGCAGTTCCGCCATGCTGGCGTACTCGCTGCGGGAAAGGGGGAAGAACTGCTGGCAGAAGGCTTTTTTATGCAGGAAATAGACCGGCCGGGTATTGATCTTCACCAGCACGTCCTGGGCGACCAGCTGATTGAGATAATGGCTGGCGGTATTTCTTTGCATCGCGAAACGCTGAGCCAGCCAGCTGGCGGTGAACACTTCGCTCAGGTTATCCGGATCGAAAAAATCGGTCTGATTTTGCAAAAAAGCCAACAGTTCCGTTTTACGCATTACATCCCCCTCGTCGCCATTACGAAGAGATATGATGCGGCAAAAGAGAGGCCTATCGGCGCCCTGTGCTGTTTTTTGCGGCCCAGCGCACACTCCCGCTTAAGCGAACGTCGCTGCGTTCAACTCCATCGTCATTTCATACTGCTGTAGCGATAGCGGTGAATATCCCGCCGCGGCAAATAGCGGCGTAAAGGTTTCCGGGACCGTCACCGAAGTGCCGATACACGGGAACTGCTGCGCCAGCGCCATCAGCAGCGCCCGTGCCAGCCCCTGGCGACGGGCGGCGGGTTCAACCCATAAAAACTGCAGTACAGGCCGTGAACCCGAGGTGCCCAGTACCGCGAAGGCGCGCTGTTCCAGCGTCACGACGCGGCATGGCAGGGTGGCGAAGGTAAGCGGATCCATCAGCCAGGGGAGCTGACTGTTACTCTCCTCAACGGCGCGTCTAAGCAGCGCCAGGGTGGGATAAGGCTGTAACACGCCTGGCGCCGCAGCCTGAGGCTCTGCGCTCAGGTAGCCGCAGAGCCCATGGCGCCGCGTAAAGCCTAACGACTGATACAGCGCGACGGCCACATGGTTATCGCGGATCACCTCCAGGGAAACCGTCTCGATCCCCTGCTGCTGCAGAAGCATGAGCAGCTCCTGCATCAATTTCCGCGCAAGACCTTTGCCGCGCCAGGCCGGACGCAGGGCAAAGGCCGCCAGGCGAGCCATATTCCCCCGACGCGCGACGATCGCGATCGCCGCCGGTTCATCTCCGGCCAGCCAGACGCGGGAATCGATCAGGCTCATCCCCTCGGCGCTAAAGCGCTGAACAAATCCCTCCACCGACTGGGTCACCGGTACCAGATAGTCTGCAAAACAGGCGTTAAGAATATCCGTTAACTGCACGCTGCTGAACTGCGTGGCGGGAACGGCGGTCAGCTCCATACTTTTCTCCCGAAGGCTGCTATGCTGAGGTGATGAAAACTAACACTATAACTGCCGGTGCCGGATTACGCCTGACCGAGGAGAGTGATATCGCCCTTCTGCCGGCCATTGAACGTTCCGCCGCTCAGGCTTTTCGTCAGATCCCCGCTCTCGCCTGGCTGGCGGACAGCGAGGTGATTAGCGTTGCGCGTCATCATGATTATCTGGAAACCGAGCATAGCCTGCTGGCGGA
This sequence comes from Klebsiella sp. 2-CIP_Kleb., assembly GCF_050378715.1. NCBI lineage: Bacteria > Pseudomonadati > Pseudomonadota > Gammaproteobacteria > Enterobacterales > Enterobacteriaceae > Klebsiella > Klebsiella sp. 2-CIP_Kleb. Next base: position 64,017 of record NZ_JBNRLG010000005.1, on the reverse strand, counting down.
AGCCGCCGGGCAGCCGATTGGCTTTATTCTGACCGAACCGCTCGACGATGCCTTATTTATCGTCGAAGTCGCCGTCCACCAGGCCTGGCAGCATCAGGGCATCGGGCGGATGCTGCTGGAGCAGGTTATCGACGGCGCCCGGCAAATGGCTTACCCGGCGGTGACCCTCACCACCTTCCGCGACGTGCCGTGGAATGCGCCGTTTTATACCCGTCTGGGATTCGCCATGCTCGATGAACTGACCCTGCCCGCCGGGCTGGCGGCGAAAAGAGAACAGGAGACCCGGCACGGCCTGCCGCCGGAGACGCGCTGCGCCATGCGCCTGGCGCTCTGATGTTCGGCCCCGCCGCGCTCTGCGCTTTGCTACGGCCGCAAGGCGCAAATCTCATCATATAAGGCGCGGCTGATAGCCACTCCCTGCTGCTCACTCTGCTGGCGACAGGCGAACCGCCGCTCGCCCGGTAACCGTGCCCCTTGCTCCTGCATCCCGCTGAACAGGGTTTCGGCGCGCGCGAGCTGCTCTTGTGCCTGCTCGCCGAGAAAGCGCTGCGGATCCAGCGCCAGAATCAGCTCTCCGCCGTAGGGTAAACCGCCCGCGCCGTTATCCCACGCCAGCGATTCGGCGCTGGTCATATCGCCGATAAGCGGCCCGGCCAGCAGCTCAACCATTGCCGCCAGCGCCGAGCCCTTATGGCCGCCGAAGGTTAACATCGCGCCGTTCAGCACCTCTGTGGCATCGGTGGTCGGCTGCCCCTGGCTGTCGATTCCCCACCCTTCCGGTAGCGCTTTGCCGGCGCGCTGATGCAACTGGATCTCGCCGCGCGCCGCGGCGCTGGTCGCCATATCAACAATAAACGGCGGCTTGTCCCGCCGCGGCCAGCCAAAGGCGATAGGGTTGGTGCCGAACAGCGGACGGGTGCCGCCCGCCGGGGCGACCCAGGCGTGGCTTGGCGTACAGGCGAGCCCCACTAGCCCTGCCTCGGTCAACGGCTCAATATCGGCAAACAGCGCGGAAAAATGGACGCAGCGGTTAATCGCCAGCGCCGCAATGCCGCTGTGCCGCGCTTTCTCCAGCAGCAGCGGCAACGCGCGCTCGTAGGCCAGCAGCGAAAAGGCGCCCCCTGCATCCGCCCGCACAATCGCCGGCGCCTGGTCGTGGATCTGCGGCTCGGCATCAGGCGATACCTTACCTTTACGTAAGGTAACGACAATGCCCAACAGCCTCCACAGGCCGTGGGAAGCGCAGCCGTCGCGCTCCCCGGCAGCCACGTTACGGGCGATGGCCGCCGCGTGGTCGGCGCTGAATCCATTGGCGCTGAGCACCGCCAGCGCCAGGTCATAAGCTTCTGGTAACGATAGAGTTACCGACTCCATACTGTTCTCCTTTACTCTTCTTCGTCTCCGCTAAAATTAGCCTGCGGCAGACAGCTGCGCGCGCCCCAGTAATAAATCCCCAGCGACATTGCCGCCACCAGCACCGTATCCCAGGGGTGACCAATAACATTAAGCCCGCCGAAGCTGCCCAGCCAGGAAAAGAGGATAATCAACGCATAAAAAGCGATCAGCCACAGCGAAGACTTCACCTGCTGCGCCAGACTCACGGTATGTTCCGGCACCTTGCCTTTGCACATCACGTACACCACAAACATCACGATCTGCAGCCCCAGCAGCCACGAGAGCGTATTCCAGCCGGACCAGTAGACGATCAGCGCCGAGACCATAAACGACACCGGGCCGATGATGGCGAAGGCGCGCACGCGGAACGGCCTCGGCAGATCCGGGGCGTTGCGGCGCAGCCCGGCGGCGGTCACCGGGGCGATGGCGTAGCTCAGCACCAGGGCAGCCGACACCACGCTAATTAACTGTTCCCATGAGGGGAATGGCAGCGTCCAGAAAATCGACAGCCCGAAGGTCAGCCACAGCGCCGGGCGCGGAATACCGGACGCTTTATCGATATGGGTAAAGGCTTTAAAAAAGGTGCCCGCCTTCGCCCAGCCGTAGATCACCCGCGGCGTCGCGTTCATGTAGATATTGCCGGTGCCGCTCGGGGAGATGATCGCATCGCTAATGACCATAAAGGCCAGCCAGCCCATGCCGAGGGTAATGGCGATATCGCGATACGGCAGCGAGAACTGTTTGCTCACCTCGGCCCAACCGCCGGCCAGCATCTCGGTGGGGATACTGCCAAGGAACGCCAGCTGCAGCAGCACGTAGATAATCGTTGACAGCACCACTGATAAAATCAACGCAATAGGGATAGTCCGCTGCGGCTTTTGCACTTCGCTGGCCACCGAGATAATCGGCGTCAGTCCCAGATAGGCGAAGATAATTCCTCCGGCGCTGATCGCCGCTTCCACCCCGGACATACCGAACGGCGCAATGCCCTGCGCGTGCAGGTTCTCCGGTTTAAAGAAGGCGAACAGCGTCACCACCACCAGCAGCGGCACCAGAAACTTGAGCACGCTGATGAAGTTGTTCGAGCGGGCGAAGGTCTTGACGCTGTAGTAATTCAGCGCAAAGAAGAAACAGAGCAGCAGGAACTGCACTACCCACCCCAGCAGCGTCGGCGAGCTGGAGCCCGGCTGGGTCAGCGCCGGAAACCAGGCTGCGGCGTATTGCCGGGCGGCGACGATTTCTATCGAGATCAGGCTGGAGAAGGCAATCAGGGTGATGAACCCCAGCAGATAGCCCATCAGCTCGCCGTGGGAAAAGACCGGGTAGCGGATAATGCCGCCGGCGCGCGGCAGCGCCGCCCCCAGCTCACAGTAGACAATCCCCAGCAGCAGTACCGCAAAGCCGCCGATCACCCACGACGCGATCCCGGCCGGACCGGCAATGGATGCGACGTGGCTGGCGGCGAATAACCATCCCGAGCCGAAAATCGCGCCCAGGCCGATAAAGGTGAGGTCGGTCAGGGTCAGCTGTTTTTTAAACTTACCCGACTCAGCAACGCGGGTTTGACTGTTATGCGTAGTGTGAATGGTCATGGTGATGCCCTTGCGTCAATGAGAGGAGGAAATCGCTTCCCGGGTCCACTGGCCGTTGACCAGGCGCAGCAGGTTCAAAGGGTTCGCATCCTGCAGCGCCGGCGGTAACAGGGCGGCCGGCGCATTCTGCAGGCAGACCGGGCGCAGAAAACGCTCAATCGCCCGGCTGCCGACCGACGTCCCGCGCGCATCGGTCGTCGCCGGCCACGGGCCGCCGTGGACCATCGCATCGCACACTTCCACGCCGGTGGGATAACCGTTAAACAGCACCCGTCCGGCCTTCTCGCACAGCAGCGGTAGCAGGTTCGCCGCCAGCGGGCCGTCGTCCGCTTCCGCGTGTAGCGTCGCGGTGAGCTGTCCCTGCAGCGCTTTCACCACCGCCTGTAGCTGGACCGCGTCGTCCACTTCCACCAGCAACGATAGCGGGCCGAAAACTTCGGTCTGCAGCAGCGTATCCTGCGCCAGCAGATCCTCGACCTGAGCCTGCCACAGCTGGGTTTGCGCCTGCCCGGCGCCGGCGGCAAGGCCGCTCGCCAGCCTCTCGATACGCGGGTGCGCCGCCAGGGCCGCCACGCCCTGGCGGTAGTGCTGGAGAGTCGGCGCATTGAGCAACACCTGCGGCGCAGAGCCCGCTACCGCCGCGCACAGCGCCGACTTAAAGCGTTCCAGCCCGGCGCCGCGCAGCGCCAGAATCAGCCCCGGACGGGTACAGAACTGGCCGCCACCGAGGGTGAATGACGCCACCAGCTCGTTCGCCAGCGCCTCGGCCCGCGTCTGCAGCGCCTGCGGTAGAATAATCAGCGGGTTAATCGCCGACATTTCAGCAAACAGCGGGATTGGCTGCGAACGCTGCTGCGCCAGTTGATACAGCGCCTTACCGCCGGCCAGTGAGCCGGTAAAGCCAACGGCCTGAATCGCCGGATGGCGGACTAATTCGGCGCCGATATCAGTCCCGAAAATCATATTGAAGACGCCGCCGGGTAACCCGCATCGCGCGACCGCCCGGACGATCGCTTCAGCGGTCAGCTCGGCGGTGGCCATATGGCCCGGATGGGCCTTCACCACCACCGGGCAGCCCGCCGCCAGCGCCGAGGCGGTATCGCCGCCAGCGGTGGAAAAGGCCAGCGGAAAGTTGCTGGCGCCAAACACTGCCACCGGCCCTAACGCCTGCTGATACTGGCGCAGGTCCGGGCGCGGCAGCGGTTGACGGTCGGCTAAGGCAGTATCAATACGGGCGGCGAAGGTATCCCCGCGCTGGATCACGCCAGCAAACATCCGCAGCTGGCCGCTGGTGCGCGCCCGCTCGCCCTGCAGCCGCGCCAGCGGCAGCGCGGTCTCCTGTTCGGCGAGTGCAAAAAACGCTTCCCCCAGCGCGTCCAGCTCATCGGCAATGGCGCAGAGAAAGCGCGCCCGCTGCTGCGGCGTGGTTTGTGAATAAACGGCAAACGCCTGCTGTGCCGCCTCCGCGGCCTGGGCGGCCTCCTCGCGTGAAGCCGGATAAAAGCGATGGCCGGTGGCTTCCCCATCCACCGCCCGCAGGCTCAATAGCGTCGCCTCGCCGCTGGCAACGCGGCGGCCGGCAATAAACTGCCGTCCCGCCATGTTCTGAGATGCATTCATACTGACTCCTGGATTCAGAGGCCGACGTCCGGCAGGGCTGGACGAGTCGCCAGCGCCTGTTCCACGATCGCTACCACCTGCTGGCGCGTTTCCCCTTCCAGCGCCAGACGCGGCGGACGGGTCACGGCGCTGCCGCGTCCGAGTAGCTCTTCGCACAGCTTGATGCACTGCACCAGATCCGGACGCGCATCGAGATGCAGCAGCGGCATGAACCAGCGGTACAGCGCCATCGCCTCTTCGTAACGCTGTTGGCGGGCGAGACGGAATAACGTTTCCCCTTCGCGCGGGAAGGCGTTGGACATTCCGGAGATCCACCCTTCCGCGCCGACGGCGATACTTTCCACCACCACGTCATCCAGCCCGGCAAACAGCACGAAGCGATCGCCAACGGTGTTACGCAGGTCGATAAAGCGGCGGGTATCGCCGGAGGAGTCTTTAAAGCAGACGATGTTGTCGCAATCGGTCAGGGTGGCGAGAATGTCCGGCGTCACGTCGTTTTTGTATATCGGCGGGTTGTTGTAGACCATGATCGGCAGGTCGGTGGCGGTGGCCACGCTGCGGAAGTGGGCGGCGGTTTCATGCGGTTTTGAGGAGTAGACCAGCGCCGGCATCACCATGATCCCGTCGACGCCGACGCGCTCCGCCTCTTTCGCCATCTTCTGGGCAAAGGCGGTGGTGAACTCGGCCACCCCGGCGATCACCGGAATTTTGCCGCCGGCGGCATCTTTCGCCACTTCGATAATCTGCAATTTTTCATCAGTGCTCAGGGAGGTGTTCTCCCCGACGCTGCCGCACACCACCAGCCCGGAAACGCCATCTTTGACCAGGTTTTTCATCACCGCGTGGGTGGCGTCTAAATCGAGGGAGTAATCGCTACGAAACTGCGTGCTAACCGCCGGGAATACGCCGCTCCAGTGAATCGCTTTATTGCTCATGCTCGGTTCCTTGTCGTCATTTTGTTAAGTCGAGGTGAATGATTGGTGAATATTCACTGACAGATTGACGCGTCGCGGAACCGGCGGCTTGTCGGTTTTCCCTTAATCCGATGACGAAATTAGCACAGTCGACAAAAGTGTGAGCCAGCCGTTATCCCTGCAGCGTCAGGCGAAAATCGCGCGGCGTCGAGCCGGTCATCGCTTTGAACTGGCGGCTGAAGGCGCTGTGATCGGTATAGCCGCACTGCAAGGCGATATCGGTAATCGGCGTATCGCCGGCCAGCAGTTCGGTGGCTTTTTCCAGACGCACTTTGTGGATCATCTGCCGCGGGGTGAGATGAAAGATCCGCTTGCAGTAGCGCTCGATCTGCGCAATCGACATCCCGCTTAGGGCGGTCAACTCTTCCATGGCGATCGGCCGGTGATAGTGGCGCCGGATATGATCGTCGACGATCGCCAGCCGCTGCCACGCCGGATGGCGGGCGTGGGCCTCCTGCAGATCGTGAGAGATCCCGGCCATGCCGATCACCTGACCGCGGACATCGCGCAGCGCCAGCTTCTGCGTCAGGCACCAGCCTCGTTCCCGGCCATTGTAGAGATGCATTTCCAGCTGGTCGCGCAGGGTCACGCCCTCCCGTAATACCCGAAGATCCTGTTCGGTGTACCCCTGCCCCAGCGTGGAAGGAAAGACGTCGGCGGAGGTTTTCCCCAGCAGCGAGGAGACGGTTTTGAAACCGCAGCGGCGGGCCAGCGTCAGGTTCGCCAGCAGATAACGCGCCTCGCGGTCTTTGATAAAAAAGACCACGTTGGGGATGGCATTGAGCAGGGGGGCGATCAGCGCCAGGGCATTGAGCAGCGCCGGCATATTCTCCGGCCGCTGGCGCGCCAGCCCTTCGCAGATCTGGCTCAGCTCATCGACCGCCAGCTCCGGTTGATTAACAGCGCGCGGCGGCGCCGCTTCAGAAACACCGATCATAGGGCTTCCTCATGGTAAGTGACCGAAGGATATTTATTCACTTCCTGTTAACACCTCAAGCGGTAACCGCCGGTTTTGCGATCCTGGATCCGCTTTACGCCTTCCCCTGGTTTATCCACTGGCGCAATCGCCACTTTCGGTTTACCACGCCATTAACCAAATGATTAATAAGAAATAACTATGCAACGTATGCACATCACCCCGGCACGATTATGCCGATTTCGTCATTATCTCTGCCGAAAGTGCTCAAGCCGCCCGCCCCGGGTTGCGCCAGCATGATGAAACATGTTGTTAACTTTCGGAGAGCAGAATGACCGCGCCACGCCCCCCTATTGCGCTGAGAGCCATTGATTCACACACCGGCGGTGAACCCACCCGCCTGATCGTTGACGGCTTCCCCGACCTCGGCGGCGGCAGCATGGCGCAGCGCCGCGACCGTTTCGCCCGTGACTTCGATCGCTGGCGTCAGGCGGTGATTCTCGAACCGCGCGGCAACGATGTGCTGGTCGGCGCGCTGCTGTGCCAGCCGGTCTCGGCGGCGGCCACCGCTGGCGTCATTTTCTTCAACAACGCCGGTTTTCTGAATATGTGCGGCCACGGCACCATCGGGCTTATCGCCTCGCTGGCGTGGCTTGGCCGTATCCAGCCAGGCGTACATCTGATTGAAACCCCGGTCGGCGACGTAAGCGCAACGTTGCACGACGATGGCAGCGTATCGGTGCAAAACGTCCCGGCCCGCCGCTGGAAAAAGCAGGTCCGCGTGGAGACCGCGCTCGGCCCCGTCGTCGGCGATATTGCCTGGGGCGGCAACTGGTTTTTCCTGATCAACGATCACCCGTTCGCCATTACCCCGGAGCACATCCCACAGCTCACCGACTACGCCTGGGCGGTGCGTGAGGGGCTGGAAGCCGCGGGGATCCGCGGCGACGACGGCGGCGTTATCGATCATATCGAGCTGTTCGCCGATGACGATGCCGCCGACAGCCGCAGCTTCGTACTCTGTCCGGGAAAGGCCTGGGATCGTTCGCCGTGCGGCACCGGCACCAGCGCCAAGCTGGCCTGCCTGGCGCAGGATGGCAAACTGCAGCCGGGAGCGATCTGGCGCCAGGCCAGCATCATCGGCAGCCAGTTTACCGCCAGCTACCAGCGCGCCGCCGCGGGCATCATCCCCACGATCCGCGGCGAAGCCTGGGTGTGCGGCGATAATCAGTTGATCCTCAACCCGGACGATCCCTTTTGCTGGGGGATCGCCCCGTGAAGTCGTGCGATGTCATCGTGATCGGCGCCGGGATCATCGGCGCCGCCTGTGCGTGGCAGCTGGCGAAGCGGGGGCAGAGCGTGACGCTTATCGACGACGGTCAGCCCGGCGCGACAGCGGCCGGTATGGGCCATCTGGTGTGCATGGATGACGACCCCGCCGAACTGGCGCTGTCGGCGTGGTCGCTGGCGCGCTGGCGCGCCATCACGCCGCGGATGCCCGACGCTTGCGCCTGGCGCGGCTGCGGCACGCTGTGGCTGGCGGAAAGCGAAGAAGAGATGGCCGTCGCGGGCGAAAAACAGCGGCGGCTGGCAGGCTATCAGGTCCACAGCGAACTGCAGACCCCACAGCAGATCGCCGGGCGCGAGCCGCTGCTGCGCAGCGGGCTGGCCGGCGGGCTATGGGTGCCCGGCGATGGTATCGTCTACGCGCCGAACGTCGCCCGCTGGCTGGTGGCCGATGCCGGAGACCATCTCACCTGCCTGCACGACAGCGCGCAGGCGATTAGCGAACCACAGGTACAGCTCGCCAGCGGCAAACGGCTACAGGCGCGGGCCATCGTGGTGGCCTGCGGCCTTGAAGCCAACGCGCTGTTAGCGGAAAACTGGCTGCGACCGAAAAAAGGCCAACTGGCGATTACCGATCGCTACGGGCCGCGGGTGCATCACCAGCTGGTTGAGCTGGGTTACGGCGCCAGCGCCCACGGCGGCGGCACCTCGGTGGCCTTTAACCTGCAGCCGCGGCCCACCGGCCAGCTGCTGATTGGCTCGTCGCGCCAGTTTGATAACCGCGAGCGCCAGCTGGATCTCCCCTTGCTGGGGCTGATGCTCGATCGCGCCCGCCATTTTGTGCCGGCGCTGGCGACGCTGAATATCATCCGCTGCTGGAGCGGCCTGCGCGCCGCCTCACAGGATGGCAATCCGCTGATTGGCCCGCATCCCACGCGCCGCGGTGTATGGCTGGCGCTGGGCCATGAAGGGCTGGGCGTCACCACCGCCCCGGCGACGGCTGAGCTGCTGGCGGCGCAGATCCTCGGCGAACGCTGCCCGCTGGCGCCTGAGGCCTGGCTCCCGACCCGTCTGTATCATCAGGAGGCGATCGCATGAATAACACGCTCAATATCACCGTCGATGGCGAAGCGCTGACGGTGCCGGAAGGGATCAGCGTGGCGGCGGCGCTGGCGTTGACCGGCGATCCCACCACCCGCCAGGCGGTTAACGGCGACCCCCGCGCGCCGTTTTGCGGCATGGGGATCTGCCAGGAGTGCCGGATCACCGTCGACGGCCGGCGGGTGCTGGCCTGCCAGACCCTGTGCCGGGCCGGCATGCAAATAGAAAGGAGCCGCTATGCACACGCTGCGCTGTGACATTTTAATCCTCGGCGCCGGCCCCGCCGGCATGGCGGCCGCGCTCTCTGCCGCCGCCTGCAATAAGCAGGTCATTATTCTCGACGATAACCCCGCACCCGGCGGGCAAATCTGGCGGGCCGGCCCGCAGACGACGCTGCCCGCCTTGGCCCGGCGCTACCGCGACGCCATCGCCGCGTCTGCCGCCATCCGGATGGTGAACGGCGCGCGGCTGATTGCCCGCCCCTCCGCGCGCAGCGTGCTGTTTGAAACCGCCGACGGCGGGGGCGTGGTTGACTGGCAGAAACTGATCCTCTGCTGCGGTGCGCGCGAGCTGTCGCTGCCCTTTCCCGGCTGGACCTTACCCGGCGTGACCGGCGCGGGCGGCCTGCAGGCGCAGATCAAACAGGGCCTGTCGCTGAAAGGAGAAAAGGTGGTGATTGCCGGCAGCGGCCCGCTGCTGCTGGCGGTGGCGGATACGGTGAATAAGGCCGGAGGCCAGGTAACGAATATTATTGAGCAAGCGGCGCTCCCGGCGCTGCTGCGCTTCGCCAGCGGGCTGTGGCGCTGGCCGCAGAAGCTGCGCCAGTTAGCGACGCTGGCCCCGAAAGGCTATCTTAGCGGCGCCCAGGCGATCCGCGCCCACGGCACAACGCGGCTGGAGGCCGTGACATTGCGCCAGCGCGGCGTCGAGCGGACTATCGCCTGCGATCGGCTGGCCATCGGCTACGGGCTGGTGCCCAATATCGAGACGGGGCTGCTGTTCGGTTGCGCCACGGCGCAGGAGGCGATCCAGGTTAACCGCTGGCAGGAGACCAGCATCGCGGATGTCTACGCCGCCGGGGAGTGCACCGGTTTCGGCGGGAGCGAGCTGGCGCTGGTGGAGGGCGAAATCGCCGGGTATGCCGCCGCCGGTGCCAGCCAGCAGGCCCAGGCGCGATTTGCCCGTCGCGCCCGCTGGCAGCGCTTCGCCGCGGCTATCAACCGCACCTTCCAGCTGGCAGAGTCGTTGAAAAACGCGGCGACGCCGGAGAGCCTGCTGTGCCGTTGCGAAGATGTGCGCTGCGGCGACGTGGCTGCCGCCGACGACTGGCTGCAGGCCAAACTGACCCAGCGCTGCGGAATGGGCGCCTGTCAAGGGCGCACCTGCGCCGCCAGCGCCCGCTGGCTGTATGGCTGGCCGCTGCCGCAGCCGAGAGAGCCGCTGTCCCCCGCCCGCGCGGAAACGCTTATTGCCCTCGCCAGGTTGAGCGCCGAGCCGTAACCGCTACTCTTCTTCATCACCGCGCCCGGCAGGGACGCCAAGCGCAATAAACTCCTCCAGCAGCGTGGTCAACTGACGCATCTTCTCCGCCGTAAACTGCGCTTCTATCTGCCGGTAGGCCTCTTCCACCTGCGCCTGGGCGCTCTCATACAGCGCCAGCCCGGCGGGCGTCAGCGACAGGTAGAGCTTGCGCTGATCGTTGACCGGTTTTAAACGCAACACTAAACCGTCGCGCTCCATGCGCGTCAGAATCCCGGTCAGGCTGGGGCGCAAAATGCAGGCGCGCCAGGCCAGGTCGTGGAAATCCATCGATGGGTTTTCCGCAAGGATACGCACAATACGCCACTGCTGTTCGGTCAGGTTGTGGCGTTTGACGATCGGCCGGAAATGGGCCATCGCCGCTTCCCGCGCCTGCAGCAGCGCAATGGTTAATGAATCATGCATGGTATCCCCTCAACAACGCTCACCAAAACTTATTAACAATTTAATAATTAGCCCTAATCCTGCCATGTACAACCGGTTTCTGCACCTGAAAAGTACAAGCCGTCATTAAAAATAAATGTATCTATATGATAAATAATAAATAAATAAAAAATATGTAAATATTGTGTTAATCCGATCACAAAACATTCACTTCTATTTGCCAAACCGGCGCGCAAAGAATAAAAGATGATCATTAACATATTAATGAAATTCCTTCGAATCGATAATCAGTACCAGAGGAGTGGTGAATGAAAGGTACCATCTTCGCCGTTGCGCTCAATCATCGCAGCCAGCTCGACGCCTGGCGCGAGGCGTTTCAACAGGCCCCCTACAAGACGCCGCCGAAGACCGCGGTCTGGTTTATCAAGCCGCGCAATACCGTGATTGGCGATGGCGAGGCGATCCCCTATCCGCCGGGTGAAACCGTGCAAAGCGGCGCCACCGTGGCGCTGATTGTCGGCAAAACCGCGCGCAAGGTGGCGGAAGAAGAGGCGGCGAACTATATCTCCGGCTACGCGCTGGCTAACGACGTCAGCCTGCCGGAAGAGAGTTTTTATCGCCCGGCGATCAAGGCCAAGTGCCGCGATGGCTTCTGCCCCCTCGGCGCGCTGTCGCCGGTGCGCAACGTCGATAACCTGACCATCATCACCGAAATCAACGGCCGCGAAGCGGACAGCTGGCATACCGGCGATCTGCAGCGTAACGCCGCGCAGCTGCTGAGCGCCTTGAGCGAGTTCGCCACCCTCAATCCCGGCGACGCGATCCTCATCGGTACGCCCCACTCCCGCGTCACGCTGCGCCCCGGCGACCGGGTACGTATCCTCGCCGACGGTTTCCCGACGCTGGAAAACCCGGTTGTCGCAGAAGGAGAGCTGGCATGAAACAGGCACGCATTGAATGGCAGGGACAGGTACGCGACGTGCTGGTCGATGAACGCAACCAGGTGCGCCTGGACGATGGCACGGTATTAAAAGGAGGTGAATTCCGTTGGCTGCCGCCCGCCGACGGCACGCTGTTCGCGCTGGGGCTGAATTACGCCGACCACGCCAGCGAGCTGGAGTTTAAGCCGCCAACCGAGCCGTTGGTGTTCATCAAAGCGCCAAACACCTTTACTGGCCACCAGCAGCAGTCGGTACGCCCGGATAACGTCGAATACATGCACTACGAAGCCGAACTGGTGGTGGTGATCGGTAAAACCGCCCGCCGCGTCAGCGAAGCCGAGGCCATGGACTATGTCGCCGGCTATACCGTGTGCAACGACTACGCGATCCGCGACTATCTGGAAAACTACTATCGGCCGAACCTGCGGGTGAAAAGCCGCGACACCCTGACGCCGATCGGCCCGTGGATCGTCGGCAAAGAGGCGATCCCGGATCCGCATAATCTGGCGCTGCGCACCTGGGTCAACGGCGAGCTGCGCCAGCAGGGCACCACCGCCGATCTGATCTTCAGCATCCCGTTTCTCATCGCTTACTTAAGCGAATTTATGACCCTGCAACCGGGCGACATGATCGCCACCGGCACGCCGAAGGGGCTGTCCGATGTGGTGCCGGGCGACGAGGTGATCGTTGAAGTCGAGGGCGTGGGCCGCCTGGTCAACCATATCATCAGCCAGCAAGCGTATGAGGAGACACTGTCATGAAAAAAATTAACCATTGGATCAACGGTAAAAACGTTGCCGGCGCAGACTATTTTCATACCACCAACCCGGCCACCGGCGAAGTGCTGGCGGAAGTCGCCGCCGGCGGTGAAAGTGAAGTCCATCAGGCGGTAGCGGCGGCGAAAGCGGCCTTCCCGAAGTGGGCTAACCTGCCGATGAAAGAGCGCGCCCGCCTGATGCGCCGCCTGGGGGATCTGATCGATCAGAACGTCCCGGAGATCGCGGCGATGGAAACTGCCGATACCGGCCTGCCGATCCACCAGACCAAAAACGTGCTGATCCCGCGCGCCTCACATAACTTCGAATTTTTCGCCGAAGTGTGCCAGCAGATGAACGGCAAAACCTACCCCGTCGACGACAAGATGCTGAACTACACCCTCGTGCAGCCGGTGGGCGTCTGCGCGCTGGTGTCGCCGTGGAACGTGCCGTTTATGACCGCCACCTGGAAGGTGGCGCCGTGCCTGGCCTTAGGCAATACCGCAGTGCTGAAAATGTCCGAGCTGTCTCCGCTGACCGCCGATCGTCTGGGCGAGCTGGCGCTGGAGGCCGGGATCCCGGCCGGCGTGCTGAACGTGGTGCAGGGCTACGGCGCCACCGCCGGCGACGCGCTGGTGCGCCATCATGATGTGCGCGCCGTCTCCTTCACCGGCGGCACCGCCACCGGGCGCAACATCATGAAAAACGCCGGGCTGAAAAAGTACTCCATGGAGCTGGGCGGCAAATCGCCGGTGCTGATTTTTGAAGATGCCGATATCGAGCGCGCGCTCGACGCCGCGCTGTTCACCATCTTCTCGATCAACGGCGAACGCTGCACCGCCGGCTCGCGCATCTTTATTCAGCAGAGTATTTATCCGGAGTTCGTCAAGCGCTTCGCCGAGCGCGCCAACCGCCTGCGCGTGGGCGATCCGACCGATCCGAATACCCAGGTCGGCGCGCTGATTAGCCAACAGCACTGGGAGAAAGTGTCCGGTTACATTCGCCTCGGCATCGAAGAGGGGGCCACCCTGCTGGCCGGCGGCGCGGATAAGCCGTCCGACCTTCCGGCGCATCTGAAAGCCGGCAACTTCCTGCGCCCGACGGTGCTGGCGGATGTCGACAACCGCATGCGCGTCGCGCAGGAAGAGATTTTTGGCCCGGTCGCCTGCCTGCTGCCGTTCAAAGACGAAGCGGAAGGGCTGCGCCTGGCGAACGATGTGGAATACGGCCTGGCGTCGTATATCTGGACCCAGGACGTCAGCAAAGTGCTGCGTCTGGCGCGCGGTATTGAAGCCGGGATGGTGTTCGTCAACACCCAGAACGTGCGCGACCTGCGTCAGCCGTTCGGCGGCGTGAAGGCCTCCGGCACCGGCCGCGAAGGCGGCGAGTACAGCTTTGAAGTGTTCGCCGAAATGAAAAACGTCTGCATCTCGATGGGCGACCATCCGATCCCGAAATGGGGAGTCTGATATGGGTAAGTTAGCGTTAGCAGCAAAAATCACTCACGTGCCGTCGATGTATCTGTCTGAGCTGCCCGGGAAAAACCACGGCTGCCGCCAGGGCGCGATCGACGGACATAAAGAAATTGGCAAGCGCTGCCGCGAAATGGGCGTCGATACCATCATCGTGTTCGACACCCACTGGCTGGTCAACAGCGCCTACCACATCAACTGCGCCGACCATTTCCAGGGCGTCTACACCAGTAACGAACTGCCGCATTTTATTCGCGACATGACCTACGACTACGACGGCAACCCGGAGCTGGGCCAACTCATCGCCGACGAGGCGGTGAAGCTCGGGGTACGCGCCAAAGCGCACAATATTCCGAGCCTGAAGCTGGAGTACGGCACCCTGGTGCCGATGCGCTACATGAACAGCGATAAGCACTTCAAGGTGGTGTCTATTTCCGCCTTCTGTACCGTTCACGACTTTGCCGACAGCCGCAGGCTGGGCGAAGCGATCCTCAAAGCCATTGAGAAATATGACGGCACCGTGGCGGTGCTGGCCAGCGGCTCGCTGTCGCACCGCTTTATCGACGATCAACGCGCCGAAGAGGGGATGAACAGCTACACCCGCGAGTTCGATCATCAGATGGATGAGCGGGTGGTGAAACTGTGGCGCGAGGGCAAATTTAAAGAGTTCTGCACCATGCTGCCGGAGTACGCCGACTACTGCTACGGCGAAGGCAACATGCACGACACGGTGATGCTGCTCGGCCTGCTGGGCTGGGATAAATATGACGGCAAGGTGGAGTTTATCACCGAGCTGTTCGCCAGCTCCGGTACCGGCCAGGTTAACGCCGTGTTCCCGCTGCCGGCGCAGGCGTAAGGGGGCCCTATGCCGCATTTTATCGCCGAATGTACCGACAACATCCGCGAGCAGGCCGATCTGCCCGGGCTGTTCGCCAAAGTCAACGAGGCGCTGGCCGCCACCGGCATCTTTCCGATCGGCGGGATCCGCAGCCGTGCCCACTGGCTCGATACCTGGCGGATGGCCGACGGCAAGCAGGATTACGCCTTTGTCCATATGACGCTGAAGATCGGCTCCGGGCGCAGCCTGGAGAGCCGTCAGGACGTGGGAGATATGCTGTTCGCGCTGATCAAATCCCACTTTGCCGCGCTGATGGAGAGTCGCTACCTGGCGCTGTCGTTCGCCATGGAAGAGCTCGACCCGACGCTGAACTACAAACAGAACAACGTGCACGCGTTATTTAAATAATGTGCAAATTGCCCGGTGGCGCTGCGCTTACCGGGCCTACAACGGCCATGAATTTGTAGGCCGGATAAGCGAAGCGCCATCCGGCAATACAATGCCACAGGAATCACTATGCTCGATAAACAGACCCGAACCCTGATTGCCCAGCGGCTGAATCAGGCCGAAAAACAGCGTGAACAGATCCGCGCGATCTCGCTGGATTATCCGTCGATCACCATTGAGGACGCTTACGCCGTCCAGCGCGAGTGGGTCGAGATGAAGATCGCCGAAGGCCGCGTACTCAAAGGCCACAAGATCGGTCTGACCTCAAAAGCCATGCAGGCCAGCTCGCAGATCAGCGAGCCGGACTACGGCGCGCTGCTTGACGATATGTTCTTCCACGACGGCAGCAATATCCCCACCGACCGCTTTATCGTTCCGCGTATCGAAGTCGAGCTGGCCTTCGTGCTGGCCAAACCGCTGCGCGGCCCGAACTGCACGCTGTTTGATGTCTACAACGCCACCGACTTCGTTATTCCGGCGCTGGAGCTTATTGACGCCCGCTGCCACAACATCGATCCGGAAACCCAGCGCCCGCGCAAAGTGTTCGACACCATTTCCGATAACGCCGCCAACGCCGGGGTGATCCTCGGCGGCCGCCCGATTAAACCCGACGAGCTGGATCTGCGCTGGATCTCCGCCCTGCTGTACCGCAACGGCGTGATTGAGGAGACCGGCGTCGCCGCCGGGGTGCTCAATCACCCGGCCAACGGCGTGGCCTGGCTGGCCAACAAGCTGGCGCCGTACGATGTTCAGCTCGAAGCCGGGCAGATTATTCTCGGCGGCTCCTTTACCCGTCCGGTACCGGCACGCAAGGGCGATACCTTCCATGTCGACTACGGCAATATGGGCGCCATCAGCTGCCGCTTTGTCTGAGGAGAGCAACATGAACAACGCTTTTAAAGCGGCGCTCAAGGCCGGGCGTCCGCAAATCGGCCTGTGGCTTGGGCTGTGCAGTAGCTACAGCGCCGAACTGCTGGCCGGCGCCGGCTTCGACTGGCTGCTGATCGACAGCGAACACGCGCCCAACAATGTACAAACGGTGCTAACCCAGCTTCAGGCCATCGCGCCCTACCCTAGCCAGCCGGTAGTCCGCCCATCGTGGAACGACCCGGTGCAGATCAAACAGCTATTGGATATCGGCGCGCAAACCCTGCTGGTGCCGATGGTGCAGAACGCCGACGAAGCGCGGCTGGCGGTCAGAGCCACTCGCTACCCGCCCGCCGGCATGCGCGGCGTCGGCAGCGCGCTGGCCCGCGCCTCACGCTGGAACCGCGTGCCGGATTATCTCCACCAGGCCAACGACGCCATGTGCGTCCTGGTACAGATTGAGACCCGCGAAGCGCTGAAAAATCTGCCGCAGATCCTCGATGTCGACGGGGTGGACGGGGTGTTTATCGGCCCGGCGGACCTCAGCGCCGATATGGGTCACGGCGGCAATCCGCAGCACCCGGAAGTACAGGCCGCCATTGAAGATGCCATCCAGCAAATCCGTCAGGCCGGCAAGGCGCCGGGGATCCTGATGGCCAATGAACAGCTGGCGAAGCGCTATCTCGAACTGGGCGCGCTGTTCGTCGCCGTCGGCGTCGATACCACCCTGCTGGCCCGCAGCGCAGAAGCGCTGGCGGCCCGGTTTACCCACACCGCAACGACCACAACCGATAACAATAAATCCGTCTATTGAACGGATAATGTGGAGCGCAACATGACTACCTCTACCCTGCAACACAATGATAATAAAGCCGTTGAAGTAGAAAACCGGGTGATCAAAAAGCTGTTCCGCCGCCTGATCACCTTCCTGTTCGTTCTCTTTGTTTTCTCATTTTTGGACCGCATTAATATCGGCTTCGCCGGCCTGACGATGGGCAAAGACCTCGGTCTGACCTCCACCATGTTCGGCCTGGCGGCGACGCTGTTCTACGTCACCTACGTACTGTGCGGGATCCCCAGCAATATCATGCTGGCGAAAGTTGGCGCGCGCCGTTGGATCGCCGGGATCATGGTGGTCTGGGGGATCGCCTCGACCTGTACCATGTTCGCCACCAGCCCGCATACGCTGTACATCCTGCGCATGCTGGTCGGCATCGCCGAGGCTGGTTTCCTACCAGGGATCCTCGTCTATCTGACCTGGTGGTTCCCGGCCTACCATCGCGCCCGCGCCAACGCCCTGTTTATGATCGCCATGCCGGTGACCATGATGCTCGGCTCGATACTTTCCGGCTATATTCTGGCGCTCGACGGCCTGTGGAACCTGAAGGGCTGGCAGTGGCTGTTTCTGCTGGAAGGCCTGCCATCGGTGGTGCTTGGCGTCGTCACCTGGTTCTTCCTCAACGACACGCCGGATAAAGCCAACTGGCTGGATAACGAAGAGAAACAGGCGCTGAAGGCGATGATCGATCGCGAACGGGAACATGCGGCGATCGTCCCGGCTTCGCCGCGTTCCACGCTGCGCGAAGTCCTGACGCCAGCGGTGCTGATGTATACCCTGGCCTACTTCTGCCTGACCAATACCCTCAGCGCCATTAATATCTGGACGCCGCAGATCCTGCAGAGCTTCAACACCGGCAGTAGCAACATCATGATTGGCCTGCTGGCGGCGATCCCGCAGTTCTGCACCATTTTCGGCATGATCTGGTGGAGTCGCCGCTCCGACCGGCGCAAAGAGCGCAAGATGCATACCATCCTGCCCTACCTGTTCGCCGCGGCGGGTTGGCTGCTGGCTTCGGCAACGCACCACAGCCTGATCCAGCTGATCGGCATTATTATGGCTTCGGTGGGATCCTTTACCGCGATGGCCATTTTCTGGACCACCCCGGATCGGGTGATCAGCCTGCAGTCGCGCGCGGTGGCGCTGGCGGTGATCAACGCCATCGGCAACGTCGGCTCTGCCGTCAGCCCGCTGTTGATCGGCATTTTGCGTGATACCACCGGCAGCTTTAGCTCCGGGCTGTGGTTTGTCGCCGGACTGCTGATCGTCGGCGCGCTGGTGCTCACCCGCATTCCAATGAGCCAGCGTGAGGACGCCGCCGCCGCGCCGGGCTTAGCGGCGCAAAAAGGCCACTAAGGAGCGGGTATGTGTCAGCATTCCATCGCCAACATCGACATCAATAAAGATTACGACGAGAGCCTGGGTACCGAAGAGGTGCACTATCAGTCGTTTGCCCGTATGGCGGCCTTTTTTGGCCGCGACATGCAGGCGCATCGCCACGACCGCTATTTTCAGATGCACTTTCTTGATACCGGGCAGATTGAGCTGCAGCTTGATGACCATCGCTACTCGGTGCAGGCGCCGCTGTTTGTGATAACGCCGCCTTCGGTGCCGCACGCCTTTATTACCGAGTCCGATAGCGATGGTCACGTGTTGACGGTGCACGAAGAACTCATCTGGCCGCTGCTGGAGGTGCTTTATCCCGGCACGCGGGAGACCTTCGGCCTGCCGGGGATCTGCCTGTCGCTGGCGGATAAACCCGACGAGCTGGCGGCGCTGGCGCACTACTGGCAGCTGATTCGCCGGGAATCTACCGCCCAGTTGCCGGGGCGCGAGCATACCCTGGCGCTGCTGGCGCAGGCGGTCTTTACCCTGCTATTGCGTAACGCAAAGCTCGACGATCACGCTGCCAGCGGCATGCGCGGCGAGCTGAAGCTATTCCAGCGCTTTAACCAGATGATCGACAGCCACTACCATCAGCACTGGACGGTACCGGATTACGCCAGGGAGCTGCACCTGACCGAATCGCGGCTGACCGATATCTGTCGCCGCTTTGCCAACCGTTCGCCGAAGCGGCTGATATTCGACCGCCAGCTACGCGAGGCGAAGCGGCTGCTGTTGTTTTCCGATAGCGCGGTTAATGAGATAGCCTGGCAGCTGGGGTTTAAAGATCCCGCTTATTTTGCGCGCTTTTTTAGCCGCCAGGTCGGCTGCTCGCCCAGCAGCTACCGGGCGCAAAAAGTACCGGTATCGTAAGTTCCCGCTGGCGCTGCGCCTGCCGGACGATGGCCCACAGGTCGGGTCAGCGCCGCGCCAGCCGGCAAAAGCTGCAGAGATCACAAAATTCACTCCCGCCTGAAAAGTACCCGTCGTTGTCGCAAACGTCCCTTCACGACAAGCGCAATAACCGCTTCAATTAAACAACAAAAACAAAACATATATTTAACATTATTTTCCGATAAATACTCAAGAGGCCCCTATGAAACCTGAAGATTTCCGCGCCGACGCGAAACGCCCGTTAACTGGCGAAGAATATTTAAAAAGCCTGCAGGATGGCCGCGAAATTTATATCTACGGCGAGCGCGTGAAGGATGTCACCACCCACCCGGCCTTCCGTAACGCCGCGGCTTCTGTCGCCCAACTGTACGATGCGCTGCACAAACCGGAGATGCAGGATTCCCTGTGCTGGGGCACCGATACCGGCAGCGGCGGCTACACCCATAAATTCTTCCGCGTGGCGAAAAGCGCCGACGATCTGCGCCAGCAGCGCGACGCCATCGCCGAATGGTCGCGCTTAAGCTACGGCTGGATGGGCCGCACCCCGGACTATAAAGCCGCCTTCGGCTGCGCGCTGGGCGCCAACCCGGCGTTTTACGGCCAGTTCGAGCAGAACGCCCGCAACTGGTACACCCGCATTCAGGAAACCGGCCTGTACTTTAACCATGCGATCGTCAATCCACCGATTGACCGCCACAAGCCGGCTGATGAAGTGAAGGATGTTTACATCAAGCTGGAAAAAGAGACCGATGCCGGGATCATCGTCAGCGGCGCGAAAGTAGTCGCCACCAACTCGGCGCTGACCCACTACAACATGATCGGCTTCGGCTCCGCACAGGTGATGGGCGAGAACCCGGACTTCGCCCTGATGTTCGTCGCGCCGATGGATGCCGAAGGGGTGAAGCTTATCTCCCGCGCCTCCTATGAGATGGTCGCCGGCGCGACCGGGTCCCCGTACGACTATCCGCTCTCCAGCCGTTTCGACGAGAACGACGCGATTTTGGTCATGGATAAAGTGCTGATCCCCTGGGAGAACGTGCTGATTTACCGCGACTTTGACCGCTGCCGTCGCTGGACCATGGAGGGCGGTTTCGCCCGCATGTATCCGCTGCAGGCCTGCGTGCGCCTGGCGGTGAAACTGGACTTTATCACCGCCCTGCTGAAGCGTTCTCTGGAATGTACCGGTACCCTCGAATTCCGCGGTGTGCAGGCCGACCTTGGCGAAGTTGTGGCGTGGCGCAACATGTTCTGGGCGTTAAGCGATTCCATGTGCTCGGAAGCGACGCCGTGGGTCAACGGCGCATGGCTGCCGGATCACGCCGCGCTGCAGACCTATCGCGTGATGGCCCCGATGGCCTACGCCAAGATCAAAAACATCATCGAGCGCAACGTCACCAGCGGCCTGATTTATCTGCCGTCCAGCGCCCGCGATCTGAACAACCCGCAGATCGACCAGTATCTGGCGAAGTACGTGCGCGGCTCCAACGGTATGGATCACGTTGAACGCATCAAGATCCTCAAACTGATGTGGGACGCCATCGGCAGCGAATTCGGCGGCCGCCACGAGCTGTATGAAATCAACTACTCCGGTAGCCAGGATGAGATTCGCCTGCAGTGTCTGCGCCAGGCGCAGAGCTCCGGCAATATGGACAAGATGATGGCGATGGTCGACCGCTGCCTTTCCGAGTACGACCAGAACGGCTGGACGGTGCCGCATCTGCACAATAACGCTGATATCAACATGTTGGATAAGCTGCTGAAGTAATTCGCAGCGGGAGGTCATAATGCAATTAGATGAACAACGCCTGCGTTTTCGCGATGCCATGGCCAGCCTGTCGGCGGCGGTGAATGTGGTCACTACCGCAGGCGAAGCCGGCCGCTGCGGGATTACCGCCACGGCGGTGTGCTCGGTGACGGATACGCCGCCATCGGTGATGGTGTGTATCAACGCAAACAGCGCGATGAACCCGGTGTTTCAGGGCAACGGCAAGTTGTGCATCAACGTGCTGAACCACGAACAGGAAATCATGGCCCGTCATTTCGCCGGGATGACCGGGGTGACGATGGAAGAGCGGTTTGCCCTCAGCGGCTGGCAGCACGGCGCGCTCGGGCAGCCGGTGCTGAAGGGCTCGCTGGCCAGTCTCGAAGGCGAGATTAGCCAGGTGCAAACCATCGGTACCCACCTGGTATATCTGGTGGAGATCCGCAATATTACCCTGAGCCCGCAAGGCCATGGCCTGATTTACTTTAAACGCCGTTTCCACCCGGTGATGATGGACATGGAAGTCGCGGTGTAATGGCCTCGCCTGCTCCTCCCCGGTTGGGGAGGAGCGTTAACCAACAGAGTCGCAGGCCACAATCTCCTGTGATCACAATCACATAATCCAGCCCTGTTCACTTCGTAGCCAACCGCTTACCCCCTCCAGTAACCGCTTAACCCCCTATACAACCACTCACCGATTTACCCAACTTTACGCGCGCGTAGTTCTGGCAAGATCGAAGCCAGCCTAGCTAATCAATACCTCCATTAACCCTTACTTAAAACCAGACGGCTTCGGCCAATTATTCATCTAATTAACGCCAGGTTTTACTATGGATACCAAAAAACTACTCAAGCACATACCCTGGGTGATTCTCGGAATCATCGGGGCATTTTGCCTCTCAGTCGTCGCCCTGCGCCGCGGTGAGCACGTCAGTGCCCTGTGGATCGTCGTGGCGTCGGTTTCCGTGTACCTCGTCGCCTACCGGTATTACAGCCTGTATATCGCGCAGAAGGTGATGAAGCTTGACCCGACGCGCTCGACGCCGGCGGTCATTAATAACGATGGCCTGAACTATGTGCCGACCAACCGCTACGTGCTGTTTGGCCACCACTTCGCCGCCATTGCCGGCGCCGGCCCGCTGGTGGGCCCGGTGCTTGCCGCGCAGATGGGCTATCTGCCTGGCACCCTCTGGCTGCTGGCCGGCGTGGTGCTGGCGGGGGCAGTACAGGACTTTATGGTGCTGTTTATCTCCTCGCGGCGTAACGGCGCCTCGCTGGGCGAGATGATCAAGCAGGAGATGGGGCCGGTTCCGGGCTCTATCGCCCTGTTTGGCTGCTTTCTGATTATGATCATCATCCTCGCGGTACTGGCGCTGATCGTAGTGAAAGCGCTGGCGGAGAGCCCGTGGGGCGTCTTTACCGTCTGCTCGACGGTGCCTATCGCCCTGTTCATGGGTATCTACATGCGCTTCCTGCGCCCGGGCCGCGTGGGTGAAGTGTCGGTTATCGGTATCGTGCTGCTGGTGGCCTCCATCTGGTTCGGCGGCATTATTGCTCACGACCCCTACTGGGGCCCGGCGCTGACCTTTAAAGACACCACCATCACCTTTACCCTGATTGGCTACGCGTTTATCTCCGCCCTGCTGCCGGTATGGCTGATTCTGGCGCCGCGTGACTATCTGGCTACTTTCCTGAAAATCGGCGTTATCGTCGGCCTGGCGCTGGGGATCGTTATCCTCAACCCGGACCTGAAAATGCCGGCAGTGACCCAGTACATTGATGGCACCGGCCCGCTGTGGAAAGGCGCCCTGTTCCCGTTCCTGTTTATCACTATCGCCTGCGGCGCGGTCTCCGGCTTCCACGCGCTGATCGCCTCCGGCACCACGCCGAAGCTGCTGGCCAACGAAACCGATGCCCGCTTTATCGGCTATGGCGCGATGCTAATGGAATCTTTCGTGGCCATCATGGCGCTGGTCGCGGCCTCGATTATCGAACCGGGTCTCTACTTCGCGATGAACACCCCGCCGGCGGGCCTGGGCATCGTCATGCCGAACCTGCACGAAATGGGCGGTGAAAACGCGGCGATGATCGCCGCGCAGCTGAAAGAAGTGACCGTCCACGCGGCGGCGAC
The DNA here is from genome assembly GCF_050378715.1 of Klebsiella sp. 2-CIP_Kleb. Classification (NCBI taxonomy): domain Bacteria; kingdom Pseudomonadati; phylum Pseudomonadota; class Gammaproteobacteria; order Enterobacterales; family Enterobacteriaceae; genus Klebsiella; species Klebsiella sp. 2-CIP_Kleb. The sequence goes on along the minus strand of NZ_JBNRLG010000005.1, from coordinate 40,881 downwards.
CGTCAGCTCCTGGGGCTTCGTGATTTCACCTGAGCAGATCCTGCAGACGGCGAAAGATATCGGCGAACCTTCGGTACTGAACCGCGCCGGCGGCGCGCCGACGCTGGCCGTCGGTATCGCCCACGTGTTCCATAAAATCATCCCGATGGCGGATATGGGCTTCTGGTACCACTTTGGTATCCTGTTTGAAGCGCTGTTTATCCTCACCGCGCTGGATGCCGGTACCCGCGCAGGCCGCTTTATGCTGCAGGATCTGCTGGGTAACTTCGTGCCGTTCCTGAAAAAAACCGACTCGCTGGTCGCCGGGATTATCGGTACCGCCGGCTGCGTCGGGCTGTGGGGCTACCTGCTGTATCAGGGCGTGGTCGACCCGCTGGGCGGCGTGAAGAGCTTGTGGCCGCTGTTCGGTATCTCTAACCAGATGCTGGCCGCCGTGGCGCTGGTGCTTGGCACCGTGGTGCTGGTCAAAATGCAGCGCACCAAATATATTTGGGTCACCGTGATCCCGGCTGCGTGGCTGCTGCTGTGCACCACCTGGGCGCTGGGCCTGAAGCTGTTCAGCACCAACCCGCAGATGGAAGGCTTCTTCTTTATGGCTCAGCAGTATAAAGAGAAGATCGCCGCCGGCGGCGAGCTGACCGCGCAGCAGATTGCCAACATGAATCATATCGTGGTCAACAACTACACCAACGCCGGGCTGAGTATTCTGTTCCTGGTGGTGGTGTACAGCATCATCTTCTACGGCATCAAAACCTGGCTCAACGTGCGCAACAATAAGGTGCGCACCGACAAAGAGACCCCGTACGTGCCGGTACCGGAAGGCGGTGTGAAGACCTCGTCACATCATTAACCCTGATGCCGGATAGCGCTACGTTTATCCGGCCTACAAACAAGCGTATTAACGTAGGCCGGATAAGGCGCGAGTCGCCATCCGGCTTTATTCGTTATCTGGAACTTACAATGTTTGGTAACTTAGGTCAGGCAAAAAAATATCTCGGTCAGGCGGCAAAAATGCTGATTGGCATTCCGGATTACGACAACTACGTCACCCATATGCAAACCAACCATCCGGATCAGCCGTACATGACTTATGAAGAATTCTTCCGCGAACGCCAGCAGGCCCGCTACGGCGGCGACGGCAAAGGCGGCGTACGCTGCTGTTAATGGAGGCAATAATGGCACCGATTGCAGTCACCCTACTCACCGGTTTTCTCGGCGCAGGAAAAACCACCCTCCTGCGCCATATCCTGAATGAGCAGCACGGTTTCAAAATCGCCGTGATTGAAAATGAATTTGGCGAAGTCTCCGTTGACGATCAGCTGATCGGCGACCGCGCCACGCAGATCAAAACCCTGACCAACGGCTGCATCTGCTGTACGCGCTCCAACGAACTGGAAGACGCCCTGCTCGATCTCCTCGACAGCCGCGATCGCGGCGAAATCGAGTTTGACCGGCTGGTGATTGAGTGCACCGGCATGGCCGACCCGGGGCCGATTATCCAAACCTTTTTCTCCCATGAGGTGCTTTGCGAGCGCTATCTGCTGGATGGCGTGATCGCCCTGGTGGATGCGGTCCATGCCGACCAGCAGATGGATCAGTTCACCATCGCCCAGTCGCAGGTGGGCTACGCGGACCGCATTTTGCTGACCAAAACTGATGTAGCCGGCGATACCGAAAAGCTGCGCGAACGCCTGGCGCGCATCAATGCCCGGGCGCCGATTTATACCGTCATTCATGGCGATATCGATCTAAGCCAGCTGTTTAACACCAGCGGCTTTATGCTGGAAGAGAAGGTCGTTAACAGCACACCGCGTTTCCACTTTATGGCCGAGAAGCAAAACGACGTGTCATCAATCGTGGTTGAGATGGATTACCCGGTGGATATCAGCGAGGTATCACGGGTAATGGAAAACCTGCTGCTCTCCTTCGCCGATCAATTGATGCGCTATAAAGGGATGCTGTGGATCGACGGCGAGCCGAATCGGCTGCTGTTCCAGGGCGTGCAGCGCCTCTACAGTGCCGACTGGGATCGCCCGTGGGGCGATGAAACGCCGCACAGCACGCTGGTGTTTATCGGCATTCAGTTGCCGGAAGAGGAAATTCGCGCGGCGTTTGCCGGGTTACGACGCTAACCTGCCCGCCTGCGCGCTAAGGCGCAGGCCCCCTTCTCTCACCGCACATCGTCAAAGACAGGAACAAAACGTCGTCATCGCGTCGAAAAATGTAAATCAACGTTTTTATAAGTAACAGTAGAAACACTTTTGGAAATAATAAGAAACTAAATGAATAGGATCCTTAATAATTAATGCCCGCCCTGTTCAGTTTCTGTTTAGCTCACCCATTAAACCTCTGCTAAACAGACCAAATTTCATGATTGACCTCGCCGTAACCCAACGTCTTTACAACATTATCAAAACACACCGCTGACAAAACCAGCATAAAAAACCGACGTAAGTCACATTTGCAGAGGTAAACATCGATTGTTAAGGTGCCCTCAGACAAATTTAATGACGAGGAGCAAACCATGAAAAAGCTTAACATCCTTATTGTTGCTGCCCTGACCGCGGTCTCTGGTTCCGCCATGGCAATGGGGTTTACCGTTGAACAAGGTAAGAATTTTACCAACCTGAATATGGAAATGGGTAAATCCTCTTCCGGCCTGTATGCCGAAAGCCACTGGCTGAAGAATACCGATGACGGTAGCCAGACCGGCGGCGTTGGCGCGGGTTACAATCTGGAAGTGGGCCCGGTGATGCTCAACGCTGGCGCGAAAGCTATCTATCTGGGACCGAAAAAAGGCGATAACGGCGTCGCGTTTCCGGTCGGCGGCGGGGTGAACGTGGCCCTGACCGACAGCATCCACGTATTTGGCGAAGGGTATGTCGCGCCCGACGGCCTGAACAACAGCGTGAAAAACTATGTTGAAGCGAACGGTGGCGTGAGCTGGTCCCCGGTTGGTCCATTGACCCTGAAGGTGGGTTACCGTCACGTGAGCGTTGACGGCAAAGAGGGCCGCCCAAACCACACCCTGATTGACGGCGCCTACGTAGGCGGCGGGGTTACCTTCTGATGAAATCACGTCTCGCCGCGCTCTCTGCGCTGAGCCTGGCGTTGCTGCTGACCGGCTGCACTCAGTATACCTGGGTGAAGCCGGGTTTAAGCGATGCCGAGATGCATAAAAAGCTCACCGAATGTGAAGCGCAGGCCCTGGTCGATCTCCCGCCGGATAACGTGGTGACCGGGTCCAGTTCAGAAAAAACGGACAAAAAGCAAAAGAAACAGGATGTTGAAACAAGTTATACAGTAGAAGACGCGAATGAATATCAGCGGGAGACCTTAGTCGACAGCTGTATGTTCAAAAGCGGCTGGGATAAAGTCGAAGTGCAATAAATCTATTATAAAAAAACCTGCCGGATGGCAGGTTTTTTTATGGCCGGCCTAGCGGCGCACCACCACCAGCTTCTGGTTCACGAACTCTTTGATACCGAGATCGGAGAGCTCCCGGCCATAACCGGAACGCTTCACGCCGCCAAACGGCAGTTCTGGCGCGGTATCGGTCAGCCAGTTGATATAGACCATCCCGGTTTCAATGGCGGATGCCATCCGTTTCGCGCGTTCGATGTCCTGACTGAACACCGCGCCGCCCAGGCCATAGTGAGAATCATTGGCAAGCGCAATCGCCTCCTCATCGTTTTTCACCACGTAGATTTGCGCCACCGGGCCAAAGAACTCTTCGAAGTACGCCGGGTTGTCACGGGTGATACCGGTCAGGATAGTGGGTTCAAAGAAGTTGCCTTCCCGCGCCACCACTTTGCCGCCCAGATGCAGCGTGGCGCCGTTTTTGACCGCCTCGTCCACCTGCTTGCTCAAGGTTTCCAGCGCATCTTTAGAGGAGAGCGGCCCCAGCGTGGTGCTTTCATCCAGCGGATCGCCTATTTTTACCTGGCGAAACGCCTCGCTAAATTTCGTCAGAAACGACTCAGCGATGTTCTCATGCAGGATAAACCGCTTGGCGGCAGTACACACCTGGCCGGCGTTATTCAGCCGCGCCTGGACGCCGATTTTCACCGCGCGCTCGAGCTCAGCATCATCGAGCACCACAAACACATCGTTGCCGCCCAGTTCCAGGGTCGATTTCTTAATATGCTTCGCCGCCTGCGCCGCCACCACGCTGCCGGCTTTTTCCGACCCGGTCAGCGCCGCCCCCTGCACACGGTCGTCGGCGATAATCTTCGCCACCTGATCCTGAGAGATAAACAGATTGGTCCACGCCCCTTCCGGTGCGCCGGCCTCGCGCACCAGATGAGCAAAGGTCTCCGCACAGTGCGGCACGATGCTGGCGTGTTTGGCGATAACCGGGTTCCCGGCCGCCAGGTTTGGCGCCAGGACGCGCATCAGCTGGTAATAGGGGAAGTTCCACGGCTCCACCGCCAGTAAGACGCCGATGGGGTGGTGCTCAACCCAGGCTTCACCCAATTCGGAGGGATACTTCACCGGCGCCAGCATCGATTTGGCGTTATCGGCGTAATAGCGGGCGATTTGCGCGCACAGTTTCACTTCGCCGCGGCTCTGCTTAATGAGTTTCCCCATCTCCTGGCTGGCGATTTTCGCCAGATCTTCCACCCGGCTGTCGATCAGATCCGCCAGCTTATGCAGCACCGCCAGGCGCGGTTCGATATCGCCTTTTGCCCAGGCTGAATGGTAGAGCGCATCCGCCTGCTGCAGCGCCGCCTCCACGTCCGCATCGCTGTGCGCCGGGTACGTTTTAATAAGCTGATTGTTCGCAGGATTCACCGTCTGATAGGCCATATCGCATGTCTCCTTGTTATCGCTATTAAGGCAGTCAAAAATGCCGCTAAGGATATTAAGGGTAGTCGAGATGGCTGGTGATGCGGGTAAAGTTAGGTATATCCGGAATATTCCATAACGATGGCTAACCGGGGCGACCGTCAGGCCGCCCCGGCGTTATCAATGCGCCAGCGCGGCGACCTCATCGGCGGTCAGGCCGGTGATTTTCACCACCGTCTCGCGGGCAATGCCGTCGGCCAGCATCCTCTGGGCAATGCGCAGCGCTTCAGCATGCTGTCCCTCCTGCCGGCCTTCCCGTTTGCCTTTTCTGCGGCCCACTTCCTGTATTCGTTCGGCGATGGTCATCAATCTCTCCCTGTGCTGAGGAACCCGTTGTGCCACTTTGTGGATAAACCGGCCAAAGCGGCGCGCGTTGCCAGTGTGCAGCAGATAATTAAACAGCGTTTTTATCTGCCTGTCATTAGCGTCACCGCTAAGTAAAATCGTCGTCAGTTGCTCAACAATCCCCATTAAATCGCGCTGGCGAATATGCTTCTGTATCAGCTCAAGTAATGCCACGCGCCGGTGACGAACGATCTCATCGTCGGGGATCACCGTGATATCCACCAGCGGAAAGGGCGAGGCATAAAGCTCCCACGCCAGCGGTGGATCGGCAAAGCAGTCCAGCCAGTTGAGCGACCACGGGTATGGCGTGGTCGCTCCGTGATAGAACAGCATCGGCACCACCAGCGGCAGTCTGGTATGACCGCTATCCAGATGGCGCTGCATCGCGGCGATGGCGTAGCGCATCAGGCGGAAGGCCATCTGCGCATCCGGCGAGCTCTGATGTTCGATAACCACATAAATGTAGCCCTCGCCAGACGCGGTTTTGAGTGACCACAGCACATCGGAGTACCAGGCCCGCAGGCTCTCCTCGATAAAGCTTGCCGACTCCAGCTGTAAGGTATCGAGGTCGCAGCGCTGACGCAGCGCAGGCGGTAGATGGATCGCCAGGAAATCACGCGCGATGTCGGCCTGAGTGAGAAACTGTTTAAACACCGCATCATGCGGCGTCGAGGTGGTGCCCTTTGCCATCGGCTCATCCCTGCCTGCTTATCCTGCAGGGACTCTACCTCCCATGAATGACTCTGGCACCCCGGAAACCGGAGTTTTACATTCCGCGACGAAAACATATTTCCCCGGACTGCAAGCGCGACATCCTTTTTCGACGCGGTACGCAAATCCCGGCGGGCGACAGCCTCGGCGCAGCATGCTATAAACGATTTATCCCCTCAGCAAAGGTCGATGCGGTGAACCATACCCGAGATATTCCCCAAACCTTCTGGCGAGACGATCGCCTGCCGTGGCTGGAGCTGCGCAGCACCTGGCGCAGCCGTCAGGCCTATAAGCGCCACAGCCACCCGCAGCTCTCGGTGGGGGCGATTATCGACGGTGAAACGCGCTGCCTGTGCAATGGACAGGAATATCTCCTGCAGCCCGGGGATCTGATCGTGATCCCGCCGCACGCGCCGCATAGCTGTAATCCGCTGCGTGACCAGCCGCGCAGCTATCATATGCTGTACCTGGAGGCGGCATGGTGCCATGCGCAGCGTCCGGATATTCCCCCTACCGTCAGCATGGCTTCGCCGCAGCCGCTGCTGCGCGACAGCCCTCTCTTTGCCTGCTTCCAGCAGATTGTCGCCCTGATGAGCCGCGGCTGCATTGAGCAACTGCCAGCCCGGGTGGCGCAGCTCCTGCATGCGCTGCCGCTGTGCGCCGCCGCGCCGCAGGCGCCACATCACGCCAGCGCCCTGCTGTTTCAGCGCCTGGCGACAGATCTGCCGGCGCCGCCATCGCTGGATAAGCTGGCCCACGATAGCGCGCTACGTAAAGAGACCGTTATCCGCGCCGTGAAACAGGATACCGGCCTGACGCCCGCCAGTTTGATCAATATGGCGCGCATCGAATATGCGAAAACGCGCTTACGCGCCGGGGACCCTATCGCCGACGTCAGCTATCAAGCCGGCTTTGCCGATCAGAGCCATTTCCATAAAACCTTCGTCAGCTATACCGCCGCCACGCCGCGGCAGTATGCGCACAGCAGATCAATTTCCGACAATAAGTAATTTTCCATCTGGCGTAGGGTGGCCTCAGCACCATTATCGAGGCCACTATGCATACCTTATCGACTCTCTTCCCCGCCGCCTTCCCGGCGTTAGCCCTGTCCCACTTTGTCGCCCTGCTCAGCCCGGGCCCCGATTTTTTTCTGCTGGTCGGTTACGCTGTACGCTACCGGATCCGCGGCAGCCTCGGACTGTGTCTCGGCATCGCCGCCGGCAATGCGTTGTATATTGTTCTGGCCATCGTTGGCTGGGGACTTCTGCGCCAGGCGCCGCTGCTGTTTTTACTCATCGAGCTGTTGGGCGCGGGCTACTTACTGTGGATTGGCAGCCTGCTGATTCGCAGCCGTCCCGCGGCGCTGGCGGTGGAGAGCGTTCGCACATCGCGTCCGGGGTTCGGCAAGCAGCTACTGCTGGGGCTGGGGTCATCGCTGCTCAACCCGAAGAATGCGCTGTTTTATCTGGCGCTGATGACCTCCCTGCTGGGGCCGGCGGTCACCCTGCTGCAGCAAACGGTGAGCGGGCTGTGGATGGTCAGCGTGGTGTTCTTCTGGGATTTACTGCTGGTGAGCGCGATTGCGCTGCCGCAGGTACAGCGCCGCCTGAGCGCCATCGTCTGGCGGGTCGAGCGGGCGGCGGGGGCGATCCTGATGATGTTCGGTCTGTGGATTATCTGGCGATTTTTGCACGACCTCGCCGTCAGGTTATATGCTTAAGTTTATGGAAAAACTCGCTGAACTGAAACGCGCCAAACTGCTGGCGCTGTCGCTGCTGCTGATCGCCGCCGCGCTATTTATCACCACCCTGCTGCTGCCGCCGACGCCGTGGGTCAGCGCGCTGAAGGCCATTTCCGAAGCGGCGATGGTCGGAGCGCTGGCCGACTGGTTTGCGGTGGTGGCCCTGTTTCGCCGTATTCCGCTGCCCTTTGTCGCCCGCCATACCGCGATTATCCCGCGCAACAAAGATCGCATCGCCGACAACCTCGGCCGCTTCGTTGAGGAGAAATTCCTCGATACCCCGTCGCTGGTGGCGCTGATCCGCCGCTATCAACCAGCGCTGATGCTCGGCAACTGGTTCAGCCAGCCTGAGAACGCCCGGCGGGTTGGCCAACACCTGCTGCAGGTGATGAGCGGTTTTCTCGAACTGACCGATGACGCCCGCATTCAGCGCCTGCTGCGGCGCGCGGTGCATAAGGCGATCGATAAGGTCGACCTGACGCAGACCAGCGCCATGATGCTGGAGGGGCTGACCCGCGACAACCGCCATCAAAAGCTGCTGGATTCGCTGATAAATCAGCTGATCGCCCTGCTGCAGCGCGACAGCTCCCGCGCTTTTATCGCCCGCGGCATCGTACACTGGCTGGAGACCGAACATCCGCTGAAGGCCAGGCTGTTACCCACCGAGTGGCTCGGCGAGCACAGCGCCGAGATGGTCACCGACGCCGTGAATACCCTATTGGACGAAGTCACCCACGATCGCACCCACCAGATCCGCCAGACCTTTGACCGCGCGACGCAAAAGCTAATCGATAACCTGAAATCCGACCCGGAACTGGCGCAGAAGGCCGATAACATCAAAGCCTGGTTGAAAAATGATGAGACCTTCAACCGCTATCTTGGCGAAGTGTGGGGCGACCTGCGCGGCTGGGTAAAAAACGATATCAGCAGCGACGACTCGCGTATCAAGCAGCGCATCGCCGAGGCCGGCCAGTGGTTCGGTGAAACCTTACTCCGCGACGACGCGCTGCGCGAATCGCTCAACGAACACCTGGAGCAGGCGGCGCATCGGGTGGCGCCGGAGTTCGCCGCCTTCCTCACTCGACATATCAGCGACACGGTGAAGAGCTGGGACGCCCGCGATATGTCGCGGCAGATCGAGCTCAACATCGGTAAAGATCTGCAGTTCATCCGCATCAACGGCACCCTGGTGGGGGGAACTATCGGCCTGTTGTTGTGGCTGCTCTCGCAGATCCCCTCGCTGCTGCATCTGCATATTGGTTAGCAATGATACTATCTGAACAATAGCGCTGATAAATATTCCACAGGGAGGGCGAGATAATGCACCGGATGACCCACTGGCTAACCCGGCACGCCGCCGCGCTGTTCTTCCCGGCGGCGCTCATTCTGTATGATTTTTCCGCCTATCTCACCACCGACCTGATCCAGCCGGGGATCCTCCACGTGGTGCGGGATTTTAACGCCGATGTGGCGCTGGCCCCAGCCTCGGTAAGCCTGTATATGGCCGGCGGCATGGCGCTGCAGTGGCTGCTGGGGCCGCTCTCTGACCGAATCGGACGGCGTCCGGTACTGCTCACCGGCGCGCTCATTTTCACCCTCGCCTGCCTGGCGACGCTGTTCACCACCTCCATGACCCAGTTCCTGATTGCCCGCTTCGTGCAGGGCACCAGCATCTGCTTTATCGCCACCGTCGGCTACGTCACCGTGCAGGAAGCCTTTGAGGAAAAAAGGTCGATCAGGCTGATGGCGGTGATCACCTCCGTCGTGCTGGTGGCGCCGATCGTCGGCCCGCTTTCCGGCGCGGCGCTGATGCATTTTATCCACTGGAAAGCGCTGTTCGGCATTATCGCCGCCATGGGGCTGGTGGCCTGGCTGGGGCTGCTGTTGACCATGCCGGAGACGGTGCGCCGGGGCGATGTGCCGTTCAGCCCCCTGGGCGTACTGCGCGATTTTCGCAACGTCTTTCGCAACCGCATCTTTTTGCTCGGCGCCGCCACGCTGTCGCTGAGCTATATTCCGCTGATGAGCTGGGTGGCAGTATCGCCGGTGATTTTAATGGACGCCGGCGGGCTGACCACCAGCGAGTTCGCCTGGAGCCAGGTGCCGGTCTTCAGCGCCGTCATCATCGCCAACCTGTCGGTGGCGCGCTGGGTAAAAGATCCCACCCGCCCGCGCTTTGTGCTGAGCGCGGTGCCGGTACAGATGCTCGGCCTGGCCATCCTGATCGTTGGGAATCTGGTATGGCCGCACGTCTGGCTGTGGTCGGTGCTCGGCACCTGCTTCTACGCCTTCGGCATCGGGCTAATTTTCCCGACGCTGTTCCGCTTTACCCTCTTTTCTAACGACCTGCCGAAAGGCACGGTTTCCGCCTCGCTGAATATCGTGATCCTCAGCGTCAGCGCCTTATCGATTGAAGGCGCGCGCTGGCTGTGGTTCCATGGCGGGAGACTGCCCTTCCACCTGTTAGCGGTGGCCGCCGGGCTCGTCGCCGCCTGCTGCCTCGCCGGACTGTTACGCCACCAGCGTCAGTGTGCGCAAGCGGTCATTGAAGCCCGGCAGTCGTGACCCCTTTTACGGAGAAAGCCCCATCATGAGTGAGATTGAACTCAGCCCGGCGCAGCGTGACCTGCTGCGCGACAGGCTCAGCAAGTACTGCGAAGAGACGTTTAACCTCGAGCTGGAGCAGTTTGACGCCGAATTTTTTGTCGACTTTATCGCCCAGGAGCTGGGGCCGCTGTTCTACAACGCCGGTATCGAAGAGGCCATCCGCACCCATCTGGCATGGAGCGAGCGGATCCAGGAAGAGATGGATTTAAAGAAGGTCTATTAACGCCGCGCGCAGACGCAGGAGATCAATAAAAGCATACAAACAACAGGGTTATAATGGCGGCTCTTTCAGCATCTCCCGTGTACGGGGAAGGAAAACCATGTCGCTTATCACCGATCTACCCGCCATTTTTGACCAGTTCTCGGAAGCTCGCCAGAAGGGCTTTCTCACCGTCATGGATCTTAAAGAGCAGAACGTGCCGCTGGTGGGCACCTACTGCACCTTTATGCCTCAGGAGATCGCTATGGCGGCGGGGGCCGTGGTGGTCTCGTTGTGCTCCACCTCCGATGAAACCATCGAGGAAGCGGAAAAAGATCTGCCGCGCAACCTCTGCCCGTTAATCAAAAGCAGCTACGGCTTCGGCAAAACCGATAAATGCCCCTACTTCTATTTCTCTGACCTGGTGGTCGGGGAAACCACCTGCGACGGCAAAAAGAAAATGTACGAGTACATGGCCGAGTTCAAGGCGGTCCACGTGATGCAGCTGCCGAACAGCGCCAGCGACGCGGCCTCCCGCGCGCTGTGGAAAGCGGAGATCCTGCGCCTGCAGCAGGTGATTGAGGCGCGGTTTGGCGCGCCGATTAGCGAGGCGGCGCTGCGTGAAGCCATCGTGCTGAAAAACCGTGAACGCCGGGCGCTGGCCCACTTTTATCGTCTCGGGCGGCTCAATCCGCCGGCGCTCAGCGGCGGCGACATCCTGAAAGTGGTGTACGGCGCCACCTTCCGCTTCGACAAAACCGCGCTGATTGACGAGCTCAACGCCATGGCGGAGCGCATCCGTCAGGAGTGGCAGCAGGGTAAACGACTGGCATCCCGCCCGCGCATTCTGATCACCGGCTGCCCGATCGGCGGCGCGGCGGAGAAAGTGGTTCGCGCCATCGAAGAAAACGGCGGCTGGGTGGTAGGCTATGAAAACTGCACCGGCGCGAAGGCCACCGAGCGCTGCGTGGCGGAAGAGGGCGACGTCTACGACGCCTTAACCGACAAATATCTCGCCATCGGCTGCTCCTGTATTTCCCCTAACCATCAGCGCCTGCAGCTGCTGAGCCAGATGGTGGAGGAGTACCAGGCCGACGGGGTGATCGACGTCATTCTGCAGGCCTGCCATACCTATGCCGTGGAATCGCTGGCCATCAAACGCCATCTGCGCCAGCAGCACGACCTTCCTTATATGGCGATAGAAACCGACTATTCGACAGCGGACCTCGGCCAGCTCAGCACCCGCGTCGCCGCCTTTATCGAAATGCTATAAGGAGCACGCGTGATCTACACGGTTGGTATTGATTCCGGCTCCACTGCCACGAAAGGCATCCTGCTCGCGGACGGGGTGGTTACGCGTCGTTTCCTCTGCCCGACCCCCTTTCGCCCCGCCGACGCCATCCATGAGGCCTGGGAGACGCTGCGCGCTGGCCTCGCGGAAACGCCCTTTTTAACCCTCACCGGCTATGGTCGCCAGCTGGTAGATTTCGCCAATAAACAGGTGACGGAGATTTCCTGTCACGGTCTCGGCGCCCGCCTGCTGGCGCCGGACACCCGCACGGTGATTGATATCGGCGGCCAGGACAGCAAGGTTATCCAGCTGGATGCCGGGGGCAACCTCAGCGACTTTCTGATGAATGACAAATGCGCCGCCGGCACCGGCCGCTTTCTGGAGGTCATTTCACGCACCCTCGGCGCCAGCGTCGAACAGCTGGACGCCATTACCGACGGCGTGGAACCGCATGCCATCACCAGCATGTGTACGGTATTCGCCGAATCGGAAGTCATCAGCCTGCGGTCGGCGGGAGTCGCGCCGGAGGCGATTCTGGCGGGGGTGATTAACGCCATGGCCCGGCGCAGCGCGAACTTTATCGGCCGCTTATCAGCGCAGGGGCCGCTGCTGTTTACCGGCGGCGTCAGCCACTGCGCCGCCTTTGCCCGCATGCTGGAAAGCCATGTCGGCATGGCGGTGACAACCCATCCCGACGCCCAGTTCGCCGGGGCGATCGGCGCGGCGCTGATCGGCCAGCGCCAGCGGAGGCGCGGATGACAACGTTTCTGTTTTTATTTCATTCCACGGTGGGAGTGGTGCGAACGCGCAAAGCCCTGCAGGCGGCGGGAATGACCTTCGAGGTCAAAGATATTCCCCGCCAGCTGCGCAGCGGCTGCGGGCTGTGCATCCTGCTTGAGGGGACGGAAGCCGACGCGCGAGCCTGGATCGTCCCGGAACAGACGGCGGCGTTATATCAGCAGGACGGGGAAGCGTGGCGCTGTCTCGCCACCTTCCCACCGGCAGGTTAATCGCTTACCACAAAGCGCGTCGCCGCAAAGCAGTTCAGCAGACGGTGCATAAGAAAAACCAGGGTCAGCGTGACCACCAGCGAGACCGTCACCGAGGTGATGCGGTACAGATCGCTGAACACCAGATCCTGATAGGGATGCAGGTTTTGGCCAAACATAATGCCGATGGTGGTAATGCTGGCGAAGCCCACCCCGGCGCCCACTTTCTCCATCACGTGCAGGCGGGCGCTAAAGGCCAGCCCGAGGCCAATCAGCGGCATCATCAGGATCATGTGATTGCTGAAGTCATAGATAATCAGCTGCACCACCAGAATATAGAGACAGGCCAGCACCACCCCCGCCACGCGCCAGATCGAGCTGATCACCGCCCCGCGATAGTGCATCGGGAACAGGATCAGGACCCCGGCCATCAGCGCCGACAGCGAGTCGCTGAGATCGCAGATCTGAAACACCACGAAGATGATCGTCGCCACCGTGCCGGAGAGCAGCGACTCGTGGCGGATGCGGGCGGCGTCTTTTTCAATGCGCGGCGGCGGTTTGCGCGGTTCGACGTCCGGGATCAGGTAATGCAGCAGCGCGCTCAGCGCCACCGCCAGCACGCACGCTTCCATGTTGGAGAACATCAGGGTGTGCCAGTTGCTGGTCGGGTAGCTCATAAAGTTGAGCATCGTGCTCTGACACACCACCCCCATCGACCCCAGCAGAAACAGCGGCCCCTGGCTCATAAAGCGAAAACGCATCACGTACAGGGCGAACACCACCAGCGTCATGATCACCGGCCATTGCGACAAATAACCGACAATCAGCACCATTTCAACGCAGTTCACCGCCGCGCTGAACACAAACTGGCGGGCGACGTGGCGGTTGAACACCGGCACCAGCGACATCAGCATCAGCGGATACACCACAAAAAATACGCCGTACTGCACGTCGTAGAAGGTGGAGATGCTGAGCGCAATGGTCCCGGCCACGGCGATACGCACCGTCTGGCGAAAATCATTCGCCGTGTAGACGATATTGCCGTGCGGGGTAAAGACGTGCGCCAGGGTATTAATAGACATAGTGCAACCAGCTCACCAGATGGATCTGCAGGCCGGCGAAGGTACGGGCGAAAGGTCCCTCGCTATTGTACAGCTGCACCGTGGCGCGGGCGCCGGTCGGCAGCGGTTTCGCCAGCGGCTGATCCAGCGCGACGTGAATGCGCATTCGCTGGGCATCACGCACCCAGCGGGTGGACTGTTCCGGCTGCGACAGCTGCCCGTTAACCGCCTCCTGCCCCGCCAGAATCCCGGCATCGCTGCTGGTCACGTGCGCCGGGAAAACTTCCCCCGGCAAGGCGTCAAAAACCACCGCCGCATCGGTGTTTACCGCGGTGTGGCGCAGGCTCTTCTCACGGAAGTCAGCGACGATATCGGTATTGTTGTTGACCAGCGCCAGCACGGCCGTCGCCGCGGTGGCGTAGATCCCCGGGTTAAGCTGCAGGTTGCTAACCATGCCGTCAGTTTCCGCACGCACTTTGGTCCAGGCCAGGTTCAGCTGCGCCTCCTCCAGCGCGTTGCGGTATTTCTGCAGGGTGACGTTGCGCTTATCGTCGCGCTCGCCGCGCTGGATCAGCAGGTTCTGGATCTGCGCGTTCAGCGCCGAGACCGACTGCTCGCTGGTCTGCCAGGTGGTCCGCACCTTGTCGAGATCGGACTGCGAGACGTTCTGCATGGTGCTCAGGCGCTGATAGCGATCGAGCGTGACCTTATCGTTACGGGCGGTGTACTGCGCGGTGCGCAGGTTGGCGCGGGCGGCGGCGATTTGCGCGTCCAGCTGCTGGTTGCTCAGTTTCGCCTGTTCAAGGGCGATCTGTGCCGCTTCAACTTTATTAATGAATGGCGTTGGGTCGAGCTCATACAGCAGGTCGCCCTTTTTCACCTGGCTATTGTTATGCACGTAGACGTGCGAGACATAGCCGGAGACCCGCGACGAAACCGGGGTCACCACGCGCATGACGGTGGAGTCCGGCGTCAGCGGGATCCAGATATCGGCAACGATAAACCAGGCGAATATTCCCAGAAAAGCGGCAATACTCACCCGTACCCAGCGGGCAAATTTTTGTTCAGGCGTCATCATAGTGTGTTAGATCTTGTTATCTTCTTCGCGGATATTCCGCAAACGGCAGGCGATTTGATTTAACGTGGCGCTGAAGGTGGCGAGGTCGGCCTCCGGGATGGTCTGGGTTACGCGCTCCTGATAGGTCTCGATCACGCGGCTCAGTTTTTCCAGAATAGCCCGCCCCTCGGCGGTCAGCGTCAGCAGGCGAATGCGTTTGTCATATGGCGATGTGGAACGCAACAGATAGCCCTGCTTTTCCAGTAATGAGAGGGTGCGCATCAGCGGCGGCAGTTCAATCCCCTGCACCTCCGCCAGTTCGCTGACCGAGACGTTGTCCCCCAACTGATGCAGTTGCATCAGCACCGTCCAGCTGGACTGGGTGAGTCCCGTATCGGTGATAGCGGAGTCAATAATCGCGCGCCACTGGCGCACCACCATGGCCATCCGCATCCCCAGCGGGCGGCGGGCAAACAGTTCGTCTTCAGTCACAGCTTTTCCTCTCATTGTTGAGAAGAAAATAATACTTATCAGGGTAAGTATCAAGAAACGGAAGGTCGCGTCGCATCAATTGATAAATTTCGTGAATGTTTCCCCGGCGTCGCCAGCGCTTACCGGGGCAAAGAAGAAGTGATGCCTGAAAAAAAAGCACTTTTTAATTGATCTGATCCCGACGCAGGCCGATATCTTTCAGCTGTTCGTCGCTCATTTTCTGCAAAGCTCTGCGCGTTTGCTCCTGAAACCACCATTTTTTGACAAACCGCGCCAGCAGTACGAAACCGATAAATGGCTGTCTTGCCCTGTTCTCATGAAATTCCATCCTCTACCTCCTCACCTTGCCAGAGACTTTATCTTCACGGATTTGGGGGGGAGGAATACAGATTCACAAAACACTTTTCTTTAACATACAGATTGGCTAAAACGTACAGCAGACCCCAATTTTTCCGGCTATCTGTACTGGTTATTCCATCTGTATGGCGACAATTAAGGATACAGCATGACCCGCTATCAACATCTTGCGACGCTGCTGGCCGAACGCATTGAACAGGGCCTGTATCGCCACGGCGAAAAGCTGCCGTCGGTGCGCAGCCTGAGCCAGGAGCACGGCGTCAGCATCAGCACCGTCCAGCAGGCCTATCAGCTGCTTGAGCAGCAGCAGATGATTGTGCCGCAGCCGCGATCGGGCTATTTCGTCGCCCCCCGCAAGTCCCAGCCGCCGGTGCCGCCGATGTCGCGTCCGGTGCAGCGTCCGGTGGAGATCACCCAGTGGGATCAGGTGCTGACCATGCTCGACGCTCGCTACGATAAAACGATCATCCCCTTCGGCGGCGGCTCGCCGGACGTGACGCAGCCAAGCCTGAAGCCCATCTGGCGCGAACTGAGCCGGGCGATCCAGCACAACCTCACTGAGGTGTTGAACTATGACGAACTGGCCGGGCGCCGCGAGCTGCGGGAGCAGATCGCCCGCCTGATGCTCGACGGCGGATCGGTGGTGACTGCCGACGATCTGGTGCTCACCAGCGGTTGCCACAGCGCGCTGTCGCTGGCCCTGCTGTCGGTGTGCCAGCCAGGGGACATCATCGCCGTGGAATCCCCCTGCTACTACGGCACCATGCAGATGCTGCGCGGACTGGGATTAAAAACGATTGAGATCCCCACCGATCCGGAAACCGGGATCAGCATCGAGGCCCTGGAGTTGGCGCTGGATCAGTGGCCGATCAAAGGGGTGATCCTGGTGCCGAACTGCAACAACCCGCTGGGATTTATCATGCCGGACGCCCGCAAGCGCGCGGTGCTGAACCTGGCCCAGCGCCACGATATCGTTATTTTCGAGGATGATATCTACGGCGAGCTGGCTACCGAATATCCGCGCCCGCGCACGATTCACTCCTGGGATATCGACGGCCGGGTGATGCTCTGCAGCTCCTTTACCAAAACCATCGCCCCCGGCCTGCGCATCGGTTGGATAGCGCCCGGGCGCTACTACGACAAGCTGCTCCAGATGAAGTACGCCGCCAGCGGCACTAACGTCCCTTCAACCCAGCTGGCGGCCTTTAACTTTATTCGCGAAGGCCATTATCACCGCCACGTGCGGCGGATGCGGCAGATCTATCAGCGCAATATCGAGATCTACACCTGCTGGCTGCGGGAGTTTTTCCCCTGCGGGATCTGCGTCACCAGGCCGAAGGGCGGTTTTATGCTGTGGGTGGAGCTCCCGGAGCAGGTGGATATGGTCTGCGTCGCCAAACAGCTGTGCCGGCTGAAGATCCAGGTCGCGCCGGGGTCGCTGTTTTCCGCGGCGGGCAAGTATCGCAACTGCGTCAGGATCAACTGCGCCCTGCCGCCGACCGAGAAACATAAAGCGGTGATGGTGAAGCTGGGGGAAGCGGTGAAGGTGGCGATGGAGTGAGGTTTAGCCTGCTCTCCCCGGTGGCGCTGCGCTTACCGGGGAGACGGGTTACCTCGCGTCCGCAAATCAGCTTCACTGGTCAAAAAACACCATCCCCTTATACGGCTGTTCGCGGCAGGCGGCCAGGCGCTGGGCGAGACTGCCGACGTGCAGCTCCAGCTTGTGGCCATCGGGATCGAGGAAGTAGTGCGAGGCGCCTTCACTGCGGTTCAGCTTCCACACCGCCACGCCGGCAACCTCAAGGCGAGCGGCGAAGCGGGCGAAATCCGCTTCGCTGATGGTAAACGCATAATGGGTGTAGTCGCTCTCCTCCGGCGGAGTGACACGCCGCTGCGGATCCAGCGACAGGCACAGCCACAGATCGCCGCAGGAGAGATAGGCGCCGCTGTCCCAGCGGGCGTGCAGCGTCATGCCCAACAGCTGCTGATAAAACGCCACGCTCGGCGCCAGCTGGCTGACCGCCAGGGTCAGGTGATTCAGTCCGCTCAGCATGTCTGTTCCTCCAGTGAATTTACAATGAACTGGCGCAGCCATTGATGCGCCGGGTCGCGGTGCCAGCGTTCGTGCCATAGCATCAGCATCTCAAAGCCGGCGACCGCCAGCGGCGGCTCGACGACCACCAGCCCGCTCTGCCCGCGCACCAGCCGCTCCGGCAGCACCGCCACCAGATCGCTATTGCGCAGGGTCTCCAGCATAAACAGGAAATGTGGCACGGAAAGGACAACCCGCCGCGTCAGGCCAAGATTCGCCAGCGCGGTATCGGTCGCCGCGCTGAAGCCGCCTCCGTCCGGGGAGACGATCGCTTGCTCCAGCTGACAGAACGTTTCCAGGCTCAACCCGTGCCGCAGCACCGGATGCCCGGCCCGGCCCGCCAGCACGTAGCGCTCGCGAAACAGCAGGCGCTGATGCAGCCCCGGCGGCGCGCCCTCGCGGGTATGGAAAAAGAGATCCACTTCATCGCTGGACGCCTGCTGCTCCAGCCGCGCCGGCTGGAGTTCGAATACCGCCAGCCGACTGCCGGGAGAGGCCAGGCGTAGCCTGCCCAGCATCGGCATGAGGGTCGCCGAAGCCATATAGTCCGTCGCCGCCACCCGCCAGGTCTCCGCCGCCGCGGCCGGATTAAAAGGCGCCACCGGCGCCACCGCCTGCTCCAGCGCGGCTAACGCAGCGCGCAGCGGCTGGCGAAGCTCATCGGCGCGGGCGGTGGGCTGCATGCCGCGCGGGCCCGGCATCAGCAGCGGGTCGGCAAACATCTCCCGCAGCCTGGCGAGTTGAATACTCACCGACGGCTGCGACAGATTCAGCCGCTGCGCCGCCCGGGTAACGTTATTTTCACTGAGCAGCACGTCGAGCGTGCGCAGCAGATTGAGATCCAGACGATGTAAATTAATCACAACTATACCTGGGATTGAAGTAATTAATTTCTACTATAGCGCCAGCTTTCCTACTCTGCAGCTCTTCCCACTTCAGAGGTGATGTTATGAAAGTACTGCTGATTTACGCCCATCCGGAACCGCGCTCCCTCAATGGCGGACTCAAAAATTTCGCCATCCGTCATCTGCTGCAGGCCGGTCATGAAGTCCAGGTCTCCGATCTCTACGCCATGCGCTGGAAGGCCGGGTATGACGCCGACGACAGCGGCGCGCCGCCGGTCGGCGAGTTCTGGCGTCCTACCCTGGACTCTAAACAGGCCTTTGTCCAGGGTACTCAAAGCGCGGATATCGCCGCCGAGCAGGAAAAGCTGCTGTGGGCCGATACGGTGATTTTTCAGTTTCCGCTGTGGTGGTTCTCGATGCCCGCGATCATGAAAGGCTGGATCGACCGGGTGTACGCCTGGGGGTTTGCCTATGGCGTCGGCGAGCACAGCGACCGCCACTGGGGCGATCGCTATGGGGAAGGCACCTTCGTCGGCAAGCGAGCGATGCTGATCGTCACCGCTGGCGGCTGGGCGGAACACTATTCACCGCGCGGGATCAATGGCCCCATCGACGACATCCTGTTCCCCATTCAGCACGGTATGCTGTTCTATCCCGGCTTCGAGGTGCTTCCGCCGCTGGTGTTCTACCGCACGGACAAAACCGATGCCGCGCAGTTCGCCGACCAGTGCGCCACCCTGGCCGAGCGGCTGGACACGCTGTGGCAAACCGAGCCCATTCCATTCCGCCGGCAGAATCATGGCGACTATCTGATCCCGTCGCTAACGCTGCGCCCGGAGCTGGCGCCGGGGCAAAGCGGCCTGGCGGTGCACCTGGCAACGAAATAAACCTCAACGCGATAGCCCTTCCGGGTTATCGCTTTCATTAATATGATAATTTGTGAGCCTCCACGCATTAACGGCATCGCATCGCGCGAAGCCGCCTCTCATATTGATAGCGATCAAAAATAATCATACCGTCTGGTCGGTATGATTCCGGCCATGAACATGGAAGCCCAGCATCGTAAAAAAGATCCCGTCCGTCTCCACCGTCAGCTGCTTGAATCGGCGGCGATGATTGCCGGCCGGGACGGTATCGCCGCCCTGTCGCTGAACGCTGTCGCCCGCGAGGCTGGGGTCAGCAAAGGCGGCCTCCTGCACCATTTTCCCAATAAGCAGGCGCTGATTTTCGCTCTGTTCGCCAGGCTGCTGGCGATTATGGAAAAGGCGATTAGCGAACTGATGGCCGCCGATAACATCGCTTACGGACGCTTTACCCGGGCCTATTTGCACTATCTGTCCAATCCGCAGTTGACGGACACGCACGAAAGCCGTCAGCTGATGGTGCTGTCGCTGGCGATGCCGGACGAACCGGTGCTGCGAAAATGCTGGCGCGACTGGATGCTGGATCATCTGGCGCAAGGCGATGCGCTGGATAACGGCCCAACCGGTACCCTGGTACGCTACGCCGCCGACGGTATCTGGTTATCTGAGCTGACCGAGGGGCGCACCATGAGCAGCGAACATCGCCAGTCGCTGGTGAACGATCTGACCAAAATGACGCTTCCCGCATGAAGCGAATAGAGTGAGGCCGCGATGCGCTACAACATCAATGCCCGTCTCATTTATGATGCAACAGACGGCACGCTAACCCTGCCCGGCAGCGATGAACCAGATAGCCAGCTATCCATCACCGCCAGCGCGCTGCTCTATTTTTTTCTCCGCCATACCGGCGTGGTCAGTCGCGATGAAGTGTTGAAAAAAGTCTGGGACGATAACGGCTTAACTTCTTCCAATAGCAACCTCAACCAGTATCTGAGCATGCTGCGCAAAACTTTCCGCCACTACGATATCGATAACATTATCGTCACCGTGTCGCGCGGCATGCTGCAGCTGAATCAGGATCTCAGCATCGAACTGCTCGACGCCGGGCCGGCGCTGGCCGATGTCGCCAGCCCGGCCGCGCCGCCTGGCGAACCCGCCGGGGCAGGAAGGGAAACCACACCGCCTGCCGCTTCACCACATGCGCGCGGAATGTGCTGGTATCTGGCCGGCGGCTGCCTGCTGGTCATCGCCCTGCTTCTGGTGGCATTCACGTTTGCCGGAACCCACGTCGCCCGGCCAATTAATCTGACGCTGATGAACCACCGCCAGTGCGAACTGCTCGCCAGCGATGAAATGCTGCGTTCGGTCTCGGCGACGGCCTACAGTAAGAATTTTGATGAGGTGCGTCAGCGGCTGAAGCTCAGCTGCAAGCCGGGGGAGCGTTTTGTTTTCTTCTATGGCGACCGGCTGGAGACCAACGGCCTGGGCCGGGTATTTCTCGCCCACTGCGCGATGCACGAAGACAACCCGTTTAGCTATTGCGATAACTACTTTTACTACTCCTGGAAACCGCAATGAGACTCGCGCCCCGCACCTTTTTCGCCCTCTCTGCCCTCGCGTTTATCGCCGCCGCCGGGTTTAGCGCCTGGCGCCTGCTGCCGGATGCCAACGACGGCGTGATGAGCTGCTCCACCAAAGCGATCATGCGTTTTGAAAACATGGAAAAAGAGAATGTGAACGGCAATATCCATTTTAATTTTGCCGCCAATGGCAACGGGTCGATGGTAGTGGAAGGCTATACCGATTCTGCCGCCGGCTGGCTCTACCTGCAGCGTTACGTCAAATTCAGCTACACCAGCCAGCGCATCTCGGCGACCGAGCGCCACTACCGCATCAAGAAATGGGAATCCAGCGCCTCGTCCATCGATGAATCGCCGGATGTCATCTTCGACTATTTCATGCGCGAGATGTCCGACAGCCACGACGGCCTGTTCCTCAATGCGCAAAAGCTTAACGACAAAGCTATCCTGCTGAGCTCTATCAACTCACCGCTCTACATCTGCACGCTGAAGTCCGGCAGCACGCTTAATTAACCCGTCCCCCCTGTACCACTGCGAGGAAAATGCGCCCTCGCTCACGCTCCATTAATGCCCCTTTTCCCTGGATGCTAAAAGCGCACGTTTTGCATTTAGCTTCGACGCCAAAACATGAGCATACCCACAATTATCACGCGGCTATATTACCAACCGCAGGCAAGTAATTAGCATCTTATTAACATTCATCTCCCGCCGATAAATAGCTTAAAAAAACGCCATATCATCATGAAAATCCTCACGCATGAAACAGGATTAAGAGATAAAAAGAAGCCTAAATAAGGCTAAATAGCAGAGTAAAAACCTAAAATATTCATCTACACGGATTTAAATTTCACTTCTCTCCCCATTCCCTATAGTGAACCCCGAACGCCGCTTCCGCGTGTTGATGCCGTTACGCGGACGGTTTTCCCGAATCACAAAACCTGTTCTGGAGGAGATCACGATGGGTGATGCATTGGGGCTTATCGAAACCAAAGGTCTGGTGGCCTGTATTGAAGCAGCGGACTCGATGTGTAAAGCCGCCAACGTCGAACTGATCGGCTATGAAAACGTCGGCTCCGGCCTGGTCACCGTGATGGTGAAGGGCGACGTCGGCGCAGTAAAAGCGGCGGTGGATTCCGGTGTGGAATCGGCGCAGCGCATCGGCGAAGTGGTGACCTCGCTGGTCATCGCGCGTCCGCATAACGACATCAACAAAATCGTCATTAAACACAAGGCCTGAAGGCCAGGAGAACGCAAATGGGTGATGCATTAGGTCTGATTGAAACCAAAGGTCTGGTGGCCTGCATTGAAGCAGCGGATGCGATGTGTAAAGCCGCCAACGTCGAACTGATCGGCTATGAAAACGTCGGTTCCGGCCTCGTCACCGCGATGGTGAAAGGCGATGTCGGCGCGGTGAAAGCGGCGGTGGATTCCGGCGTCGAATCGGCCCAGCGCATTGGCGAAGTGGTGACCTCGCTGGTCATCGCCCGTCCGCATAACGACATCAACAAAATCGTCTCGCATTACAAAATTGCGGACTAACGGAGAAACCTGATGAAAGAAGCGCTTGGTCTTATCGAAACCAAAGGTCTGGTGGCCTGTATTGAAGCCGCGGACGCGATGTGCAAAGCCGCCAACGTCGAACTGATCGGCTATGAAAACGTCGGCTCCGGCCTCGTCACCGCGATGGTGAAAGGCGACGTCGGCGCGGTCAACGCGGCGGTCGACTCCGGCGTGGAAGCGGCGAAACGCATTGGCGAAGTCGTCAGCTCTCGCGTCATCGCGCGTCCCCATAACGACATCGAAAAAATCGCGGCGCAGCACAAAGCATGACCTGACAGGGCACGCCCCGTCCCCACTCTTTTCGTCTGATGAAGGATAGACTCATGATTGAACTGGATAACGATTTGCAGTCCCGGCAGAACGCCCGGGAACTGGTGCGCAACGCCAAAAAAGCGCAGGCAATGCTGGCCACCTTTTCGCAGCAGCAAATCGACGCCATCGTGAAAAACGTGGCCCAGGAAGCAGCGCACCACGCCGAAGCGCTGGCGAAAATGGCCGCGGAAGAGACCGGTTTTGGCAACTGGCAGGACAAAGTGCTGAAAAACCGCTTCGCCTCGCTGCGCGTCTACGACGCCATCAAAGATATGAAGACCGTTGGCATCATTCATGACGACCCGGTAAAAAAAGTGATGGACGTGGGCGTGCCGCTCGGCGTGATTTGCGCGCTGGTCCCCTCAACTAACCCAACCTCTACGGTTATCTACAAAGCGCTGATCGCCCTCAAGGCCGGTAACGCCATTATCTTCTCCCCGCATCCCGGCGCGCGTCAGTGCAGCTGGAAGGCGATTGAGATCGTCAAACGCGCGGCGGAAGCGGCCGGCGCGCCGGAGGGCTGCGTTGACGGCATCACCCAGCTGACCCTCGAAGCCACCTCAGAGCTGATGCACAGCAAAGACGTTTCGCTGATCCTCGCCACCGGCGGCGAGGGCATGGTGCGCGCGGCCTACGCGTCCGGCACCCCGACCATCAGCGGCGGTCCGGGCAACGGCCCGGCATTTATCGAACGCAGTGCCGATATCCACCACGCGGTGAAAGATATCATCACCAGCAAAACCTTCGATAATGGCGTGATCTGCGCCTCCGAGCAGTCGATCATCGTCGAAGGCTGCATTTATGATGAGGTTCACCGCGAGCTGGAAGCGCAGGGCGCTTACTTCATGAATGAAGATGAAGCGGCGAAAATGGCGGCGCTGCTGCTGCGCCCGAACGGCACCATCAACCCGAAAGTGGTTGGCAAAACCGCACTGTACCTCAGCCAGATGGCCGGCTTCTGCGTCCCGGCCAGCACCAAAGTGCTGATCGCCGAGCAGACCACCGTCTCACCGAAAAACCCCTACTCGCGCGAAAAACTGTGCCCGGTACTCGGTCTGTACGTGGCTGAGGACTGGAAAGCCGCCTGCCACCGCGTGGTAGAGCTGCTGACCAACGAAGGGCTCGGCCATACGCTGGTGATCCACACCCGCAACCAGGACGTCATCCGCCAGTTCAGCCTCGAAAAACCGGTCAACCGCATCCTGATCAACACCCCGGCGGCGCTCGGCGGCATCGGCGCCACCACCAATATCTCCCCGGCGCTGACCCTCGGCTGCGGCGCGGTAGGCGGCGGCTCCAGCTCCGACAACGTCGGCCCGATGAACCTGCTCAATATCCGCAAAGTCGGCTATGGCGTGCGGTCGATTGACGAGCTTCGCGCGCCGGGCAGCCGCCCTGAGCCACAGCCGACCATCGTCACGCCGGCGAGCGATCCGCAGCGCAGCATTCTTGATGACGTGCGTTTCAACGCTCCGGCCAGCGCTGCGCCAGCACACCCGGCAGGCAGCGATGACCGCTTCGCCAGCCCAGGCGCCGCAGCGAATGCGGAAGGCGCAATCAACGAGCAAAACGTGGAACGCGTTATCCGTCAGGTGCTGGAGCGCCTTGCTAAGTAACGCACTGATATAAGGCGATATAACGATGATTCTCGCAAAGGTGACCGGCCATGTTGTCGCCACGCAAAAATGCGATGAGCTGCGCGGCAGCAACCTGCTGTTGATCACCCGCTTAGATGACAAACAGCAGCCGATGAAGGACCAGACCTGGGTCGCCGTCGATAACGTCGGCGCCGGTATGCACGACATCGTGCTGGCGGAAGAGTACTTCGCGCTCAATAAAGACCGCTACAAAGCGATGTCGGTGGTCGCCATTGTTGAGAAGGTGTTTCGGGACGCCGAACAGGAGTGAATAGCCCAATGAGTGAATTTTTACTGAAACCACGGATTTGCTTCGGTCAGGACGCCCTCTCGGTGCTGAACGAAATTTCCGCCCGCAGCGTGCTGCTGGTGACCGATCAAGCGATGGTGAAATTTGGCCTCGCCGAGCGCGTCACCGCCCTGCTGCGCCAGCGCGGGATCGCCTGGCAGGTGTGGGACGACGTGGTGGCGGATCCGGATATCGCCACCGTGGTGCGCGGTATGAAGCTGATGGATAACCACTACCCGGATCTGGTTATCGCGCTCGGCGGCGGTTCGGTTATCGATGCCGCCAAAGCGGTTATTTTCTCCCTGGCGCAAACCCGTCCGCTGGCAGGCCGTCCCCGTCCGTGCTTCGTCGCCATCCCGACCACCAGCGGTACCGGTTCGGAAGTCACCGCCTTTTCGGTGGTGAAAGCCAACGCGGAAAAACTGGTGCTGGTGGATGCGTCATTGCTGCCGGATATCGCCATTCTGGACCCGGCGCTGGTGGCTTCGGTGCCACCGGCAATTACCGCCGACACCGGCATGGACGTGCTGTGTCACGCCCTTGAGGCCTACGTCTCCCGCGCCGCCAGCGACTTTTCCGACGCCCTGGCGGAGAAAGTAGTGCAGCAGGTATTTCGCTATCTGCCAACCTGCTGGCGCAGCGGCGACAACCTGCAGGCGCGCGAAAAGATGCACAACGCCTCCTGCATGGCGGGGATGGCCTTCACCAACGCGTCGCTGGGGATAACCCACAGCCTGGCCCACGCCCTCGGCGGCGTCTTCCGCGTGCCCCATGGCCGCGCCAACGCCCTGCTGATGGCGCACGTCGTCGCCTGGAACGCTGATTATCACGGGCTGTGCGATACCGATGCCGCCCGCAAATATGCCCGACTAGCCCATCTGCTGGATCTGCCTGCGGCCACTACCCGCCAGGGCGTCACCAGCCTGCTGGTCGCCATTCAGGCGCTTAAAGACGAAATGAGCATGCCGGCCGGCATCCGCGATACCGGCGTCCTTGCAGACGAGTTTGAACAACGGCTGGCGGAGATGATCGGCCAGGCGTTACGCGACAGCTGTACTCCGACGAACCCACGCGCGCCGGATGCTCACGCACTGACCGAACTCTATCGCCGGGCATGGACCGGCAACGCCGTTCAGGGCCACTGATAACAAGATTTGGAGAACCTTACCCATGGCACACTACAGCTTAACGCCGCGCGTCAAAGTGCTGGCAGACCGTTTACTCGCCCAGAAAAGCACGCTGTGCACCGAACATGCCACCACGCTGAACGCCCTGGATGGCGATATCGCGGGCGTTCCCGCCGCCGTTAAACCGGCGCGCCGTTTCTATGAACTGATGCGCCAGCTGCCGCTGACCATCAGCCCCGATGAACTCATTGTCGGCAACCAGAGCCGTAAACCGCACGGGGCGATTTTCCATGACGAAAACGCGACCCGTCGCCCATCGGCTTTCCAGTTCCTCAACCTCAATAGCGATCTGGATTCGCCGGACTACAGGCTGGTGGTCGAAAAAGGGGTGCTGGCGATTAAGCACCAGCTGGAAGAGAAAACCCGCGCACTCGGCAGCGCGGTCAGCCGCAGCGGTATGGATGAAGTCAACGGCTGCCGCGCCGCCATCTACGCCTGCGACGCCCTGCTGGCGCTGGCGCAAAATCTGGCCAACAGCGCCGAGCAGCTGGCGGCGGCGGAGACCAATGCTTATCGCAAAGCCGAGCTGCTCGATAGCGCAGCCATTCTCCACCACGTGCCGGCCCATCCAGCGCGTAATTTCAAAGAAGCCTGCCAGGCGTTCTATCTGTTCCAGCTGGCGCTCCAGCTGGATAACGGCAGCTATGCAGTCAACCCGGAAGGGGCGGACAAGGCGCTGCTGCCTTACTTCCAGCGCGATATCAACAGCGGCGCGCTGAATACCCAGCAGGCGTATGAGCTCGTGGAGTGCCTGTGGTTCAAGCTGGCGGAACTGAGCGAAGTCCGCGCCGCCTGCGCCATTGACGGCTATCCGATGCTCGACGCCATGTTGCATGGCGCCGCTTTTGAGCATGCCGAGGTGAACGAACTCTCGGCGATGTTCATCAGCGCCCAGCGTAACCTCAGCGCGCTGAATCTGCCGGTGCGTCTGTTTAGCGGCGCACAACAGGTCAGCCATGCGCCGTTCGCCGCCTGCGCCGACACGCCGGTGATGGAAGGGTTAACCCCGCGTATGCAGCGTCTGCGTAACCACTATCTGACGGTACGCCCGAGCGTCTCTATCTATCGCGCGCTGGCCTTTACCGAAGTGGTGAAAGCTAACCCAGGCATGCCGACCATTTTGCTGCGAGCGAAAGCCTTCCGCCACGCCTGCGAAACCGCGCCGATTCTGATTCAGGACGATGAGCTGATCGTCGGCCATCCGTGCGGCAAGCCGCGCGCGGGCGCCTTCTCGCCGGATATCGCCTGGCGCTGGGTGCGCGACGAGCTCGACACCATGAGCACCCGCCCGCAGGATCCGTTTGAGATCAGCGAAGCGGATAAAAAAACCATTCGCGAAGAGATCGTCCCATTCTGGGAAGGCCGTTCGCTGGATGAGATTTGCGAAGCGCAATACCGTGAGGCTGGCGTCTGGGCCTTCAGCGGCGAGACCTTCGTCAGCGACCTCTCCTATCACCAGATTAACGGCGGCGGCGATACCTGCCCGGGCTACGACGTGCTGCTGTTCACCAAAGGGATGAACGGCATTAAAGCCGATGCCGAGGCGCATCTGGCCAGCCTGAGCATGGAAAACCCGGAAGATATCGACCGCATTTACTACTACAAAGCGGCGATTGAAACCTGCGAAGGGGTGGTCAACTACGCCCGCCGCATCGCCGCCCATGCCCGCGAACTGGCGGCTAAAGAGCAAAACGCCCAGCGCCGCGCCGAGCTACTGACCATCGCCGAAGTGAACGAAAACGTGCCGGCCAATCCGCCGAAGACCTTGCAGGAAGCGCTGCAGAGTATCTGGACCGTCGAATCACTGTTTGAAATCGAAGAGAACCAGACCGGGCTGTCGCTGGGGCGCGTCGACCAGTACTGCTATCCAATGTTCGAAGCCGATATCCGCGAAGGCCGCTTGACCCACGACACCGCACTGGAGCTGCTGCAGGCGTTTATCATCAAATGTGCCGAACTGATGTGGATGTCGAGCGAACTGGGAGCGAAATATTTCGCGGGTTATCAGCCGTTTATCAACCTCACCGTTGGCGGCCAGAAACGTAGCGGCGGCGATGCCTGTAACGATCTGACCTATCTGATTATGGACGCCGTGCGCTTCGTGAAGGTTTACCAGCCGTCGCTGGCCTGCCGTATCCACAACCAGTCGCCGCAGAAATACATGGAAAAAATCGTCGACGTGGTGAAAGCGGGAATGGGCTTCCCGGCCTGCCACTTCGATGACTCCCACATCAAGATGATGCTGCGCAAAGGCTTCGATTTTGAAGACGCCCGCGATTACTGCCTGATGGGCTGCGTTGAACCGCAGAAATCCGGGCGCATCTACCAGTGGACCTCCACCGGCTACACCCAGTGGCCTATCGCTATCGAGTTCGTGCTTAACCGCGGGCGGATGGTGCTGTTCGATAGCTATCAGGGGCTGGACACCGGCGACCTGCGCGACCTGCGCACCTTCGAAGCATTCGACGCGGCGGTAAAACAGCAGATCGCCCATATCGTGCGCCTGTCGGCTATCGGCACCGTCATCAGCCAGCGCGTCCACCGCGATGTGGCGCCGAAGCCGCTGATGTCGCTGCTGGTCGAAGGCTGCATGGAAAGCGGCAAAGATGTCGCCGCCGGCGGCGCGATGGTCAACCACGGTCCGGGGCTGATTTTCTCCGGTCTGGCGACCTACGTCGACTCGATGGCGGCGATCCGCAAGCTGGTGTTCGAAGAGAAGAAATACACCCTTGAGCAGATCCGCGATGCGCTGCTGGCCAACTTTGAAGGTTACGAAGCGCTGCGTCGCGACTGCCTGAACGCGCCGAAATACGGTAACGACGATAACTATGTCGACCAGTACGCGCTGGATATTACCGAATGGACCGAGAAAGAGTGCCGTAAGTACAAGATGCTCTACTCGACCCTCAGCCACGGCACCCTGTCTATCTCCAACAACACGCCCATCGGCGAGCTGACCAACGCCACGCCGAACGGCCGCCTGGCGTGGATGCCGCTCTCCGATGGCATCAGCCCGACCCAGGGCGCGGATAAGCAAGGCCCGACAGCGATTATCAAGTCGGTCAGCAAGATGAACGTGGAAACCATGAACATCGGCATGGTGCACAACTTCAAATTCCTCAAAGGGCTTCTGGATACCCCGGAAGGTCGCCATGGCCTGATTACCTTGCTGCGTACCGCCTCGATTCTTGGCAATGGGCAGATGCAGTTCAGCTATGTCGATAACGAAGTGCTGAAGAAGGCGCAGCAGGAGCCGGAGAAATACCGCGACCTGATCGTCCGCGTCGCCGGCTACAGCGCCTACTTCGTTGAGCTGTGCAAAGAGGTCCAGGACGAGATCATCAGCCGTACGGTGATTGAGAAGTTCTAGTTCTCTTAGAGAGAATTAAATGAGCTGTATTTGAGAAATAACCGGAAGTTCTCCGTCCCGTAACGGGACGGAGCGGGAGGCAAGCGTGATCGCAAAACAAGAATTAACGGGCCGAATTTTCAATATCCAGAAATATTCGATCTATGACGGCGATGGCATTCGCACGCTGGTGTTTTTTAAGGGCTGCAACATTCGCTGCCCGTGGTGCGCCAACCCGGAAGGGCTGAATAGCCAGTTCCAGGTGATGTTCTCGCACGACAAATGCATTAACTGCGGCGACTGCGTCAGCGTCTGTCCGGCGGGTATTCATTATCGGGCGGAAGAGAACGGCGAAATGAAGCACTTCGTCGACCGCCATAAAGACTGCATCGGCTGCCGCAAATGCGAAGAGATTTGCACCCAGAACGCGCTGGACATTATGGGCAAGGACGTCACCGTCAGCGAGCTGATGGAGATCATCATGCAGGACTACGACTTCTACATCTCCTCCGGCGGCGGCGTGACCATCGGCGGCGGCGAGATGAGCCTGCAGACCGATTTTGCCGTCGCCTTATTCAGCGAATGCAAAAAGATGATGATTAACACCGCCGTCGAAACCCAGGGCACCACCCCACTTGCCAACTACCAGAAGCTGGCGCCGGTCACCGACACCTTCTTATTCGACATTAAGCAGATTAACAGCGAACACCACAAGGCGATGCTCGGCATCGGCAACGAAGGGATCCGCCGCAATCTCGAATGGCTGGTGGATTCCGGCGCCAACGTCATTGTGCGTATGCCGCTCATTCGCGGCTACAACGACTCATTCGACGCCATTACCGGCGCCATTGATTACGTACAGAAGCTGGCGAAGCGCGGGAATATCCGCCGTATCGACATGCTGCCGTACCACCAGCTGGGACGCAAAAAGTACGAACGCCTGGATATGCCCTACCCGATTAGCCAGGACCCGTCTTATTCGACGGATGAACTGGACCGGCTGGAAGCCTTCTTCCGGCAATTTGATTTTGATATTCGCTTAGTCCGCCATTAACAGGAGCCGACCATGAAAAGTTTAGGCGTAATTGAAACGCGAGGATGGGTCGCCGCCATTCAGGCCGTCGACGCCGCCTGTAAAGCCGCGGGAGTGACCTGCATTGGCTATCGCAAACCAGGCTCCGGGCTGGTGAGCGTCTGCTTTGAAGGGGAAATCAGCGCCATCCACACCGCTATCGAACGCGGCGTGGCGGTTGCCGGCGCCGAGCACACCGTGAAGTCGCTGGTCATTGCCCGTCCGGAGCGCTGCGTGGTTGAAGCCTTAAGCAACCTCAAAGGCAACCCTCCGCGCGAGGAAAAAACGGACGAACCGGTGGTTATCACCGCCCCGGAACCCATCGTTCCGCCCGCTATCCCGAACGAAGCGGAAGATAAGCACCCTGCGCTGAAGAAAGGGAAGAAGTCATGATCGACACTTTGCTTCGCGAAAAAATCGTCGCCCGCCTGAGCGCAACGGCGCCGGCGATCCCGGTGGGGATCTCCAACCGCCACGTCCATCTCGCGCAACAGGACGTCGAGGCATTGTTCGGTAAAGGCTACAGCCTGACGCCGTTCAAACCGCTGCGCCAGCCGGGGCAGTTTGCCGCCCAGGAGTGCGTGACCGTCGTCGGGCCGAAGGGCTCGCTGACCAACGTTCGCGTCCTCGGCCCGACCCGCCCGCTATCGCAACTGGAAGTGTCGCGCGCCGACTGCTTCACGCTCGGCATTCAAGCGCCAGTTCGTGAGTCCGGGCAACTGGAGAATGCCGGTAGCGCGCTGCTGATTGGCCCCGCCGGTCACGTTGAGCTCCATTCTCAGGTGATCTGCGCCTGGCGGCATATTCATATGTCGCCGCAGGACGCGCGCCAGCTCAACGTCAGCAATGGCCAGAAGGTCAGCGTGCGCAGCAACGGCGAGCGCCAGCTGACTTTCGATGAAGTGGTGGTGCGGGTGCGCGATGACTTCGCGCTGGAATTTCACATCGACACCGAAGAAGCCAATGCCGCCGGGTTAAAAAACGGCGCGCAGGTGACGCTCATCGGCTAACGGAGGCTCGCCATGACCGACGAACAGATTGAAGGTGTAGTTGCGCGGATTTTGCAGCGCCTGCGGCCGCCGGTACTGGTGATGGTGACCGCCGCTGACGGCTACCGCGCAGCTATCCGCCAACGCCTGGCGGGAAGCGGCTATCCGCTGCGCCTCGCGCTGGAGGAGGGTCTCGCCGACGCCGCCGCCTGGCGAGAGGTGGGCGAGATTATCCCGTCATCGGCCTGGCAGGATGCCCTGCCGTCAGCGCCATGGCGGGGGGTACTGCTGCCTTTTCTCGATTATCCGCAAGCCTCGGATCTGCTGAACGGCACCCTGCGCAATCCGGTTTCCCGCTGCGCGCACGAGGCGCTGCTGGCGGGTATTCCGGTTCTGGCCCTGCGCTACCACTGCGATCCGCACAGCGAGCTCAACCAGCTGCGCGGCGCGCAGGCCGGCAGCGCCTATGCCGGGCATCTGCAGGCCACGCTGGCTCGTCTGGAAGCCTGCGGCGTCTTCCTCGGCACCATGAATGAGCTGCTGGCGAAGCTGGACGCACCCACCGCGCCGGCCGCCGCCAGCAGCGAACCGCGCCGTTATCTTACCGTCACAGACGTGGTGAATAATCCGGCGCTGGCGGCGGCCCCGCGCGCTCAGCTGACCGATGCGGCCATTGATTACTTAAAAAACAGAAAGATATGACCTTACCCAACGAAAAACCTGGAGCTTAACGATGTCTTCGAAAACAAAATGCTGGTTATGGATGCTGCTGGTTATCCTCTCCGAAACCTCGGCAACCTCGACGTTAAAAATGTTCGGTAGCAGCGAAGGCGGCAGCAAAATGCTGCTGCTCGGGCTGCTGATTGCGCTTTACTGCACCTGCTATTACTCGCTCTCAAGGGCGGTGAAAGATATCCCGGTCGGCCTGGCGTACGCCACCTGGTCCGGCACCGGCATTCTGGTGGTCTCGACGCTGGGAATGGCATTCTACGGCCAGCACCCGGATACCGCCGCCATCATCGGCATGGCGGTGATCGCCAGCGGCATCATTATCATGAACCTGTTCTCGAAAATGGGTTCCGAAGCGAGCGAAGAGGCGGCGCCAGCCGCCGCCATGGATAAGAACATCGCTAACTAACAGGAAAGGAATACCCCCTATGTTTAATCTCGGATTTTTATGGCTGGCGCTGTCTATCGGCTCCGAAATCACCGGCACCTCGATGATCAAAAAGACCAACGGTTTCAGCAAACTGGCCCCTTCGGTGCTGGTGGTCTGCGCCTACGGCCTCTGCTACTTCGCCCTCACCCGCGCAATGAGTACCATCCCGGTGGGCGTGGCCTACTCGCTGTGGTGCGGCTTCGGTATCGTCGGCGTCACCATCTGCTCAATGATCCTCTATAAGCAGAAACCGGACCTGGCGGCCATTATCGCCATGGCGCTGATTATCTCCGGCGGCGTGATCATGAACGTCTTCTCGACCATGTAACAGCGGTCGTTTTATCCTGTTACCCGGCCTGTGCGGGCAGTCCGTAGGCCCGCGCCAGCGCAGCGCCGCCGGGCACTTTACCAAACGGGGTTTACCCCACTATGGTTTCGTGGCAGGATAAAAAGATGAACAGAAACGCGATCGTGACCTTTCCCCGCCGTTGGTGGCTGCCTGCATAACAGGCGGCACGATATACGTTTCCATTTTCAAAGCCGCCGGAAGGCGGCTTTGGTGTTTTCAGGACGTCTTTCGGCTGAACAGTCTGATAAGGAGTTCCTGATGAACCACCCGCAAACCATTCTCACCGGCGACCGCCCCACCGGCCAGCTACATCTTGGCCATTACGTCGGCTCGCTGCGCCAGCGCGTCGCGCTGCAGCACGACCACCAGCAGTTTATCCTGATCGCCGACCTGCAAGGGCTCACTGACAACGGCAGCAATCCGCAAAAAGTTAGCCACCATATCCTCGAAGTGATGGCCGATTATCTGGCCGTCGGCATTGACCCGAGGCTCACCACTATTTGCCTGCAGTCCGCCCTGCCGGCGCTGGCGGAGCTCAGCGCGCTGTATATGAATATCGTCACCGTCGCCCGCGTGGAACGTAATCCGACGGTCAAGAATGAGATTGCCCAGAAAGGATTCGCCCGTTCGCTGCCGGTGGGCTTTCTTGCCTATCCGATTAGCCAGGCCGCCGATATCACCGCCTTCAAGGCCGAGCTGGTGCCAGTGGGCGACGATCAGCTACCGATGATTGAGCAGACCAACGAGATCGTCCATAAGATGAATAACCTCACCGGCGCGCCAGTGCTGCGTCACTGCAAGGCGCTCCTCAGCGAAGTGAGCCGCCTGCCGGGCGTCGACGGCAACGCCAAAATGTCGAAATCGCTGGGCAATACGCTGACGTTATCGGCCAGTGAAGAGGAGATTCACCGCGCGGTCAGCGCGATGTATACCGACCCGACGCACCTGAGAGTCAGCGATCCGGGGCATGTCGACGGCAACGTGGTGTTCACCTATCTCGACGCTTTCCATAGCGATAAGGCACTGGTGGCTGAGATGAAAGCCCACTATCAGCGCGGCGGGCTGGGCGATCGCCAGTGTAAAAATGAACTGGAGACCTGCCTGCAGACGCTACTGGCGCCGATCCGCGAACGGCGGGCCACTTTTATTCAGGATAAAGGGATGCTGCTGGATCTGCTGCGCCAGGGCAGCGAGCGCGCCCACCAGCTGACGCAGCAGACGCTGCATGAGGTGAAACGTGGTCTGGGGCTGCCGGTGCTGTTCTGAGGTGATGAAATGTTGCCGGTAGTGGATATTTTGTTAACACGTCGACAAGACCCTGACTTTCGTATGGACAAGCCCGCCGCGGATGTTACTATCGCGTTAACGGTAGCTCTCACTATGCGTGTTTCATTAAGGCCAGGATCGCTGATGATGACCACATGAGTAGTACAGCGTTCGGCTGCGCATCGACGCGGTAGAGCGCTGCGTCAGCGGCCCTTCCCCCCTTTATTCGTCCTTCGCAAGGAGGACGCTCCGCCCGCCGGAGGAGACACGCGTATCACTCAGCACAGGGAATCAAGCGAGTCGCGTATGGACAAAATAAAGAAACGTTGGACAGGGTATTTTGTCGGCTTACTGGTGGTACTCGCCGCTGCAGCATGGTGGCTGCTGCGCCCGCCGGGCCTTCCGGAGGGTTTCGCTAGTAGCAACGGACGAATCGAAGCCACCGAGGTGGATATTGCCAGCAAAATCGCCGGACGTATCGACACCATTCTGGTCAAAGAGGGTCAGTTCGTGCACCAGGGAGAGGTGCTGGCGAGAATGGATACCCGTGTACTGAACGAGCAACGTCTTGAAGCCGCCGCGCAAATCAAGGAAGCGGAAAGCGCGGTCCTGGCCGCCAGAGCCTTGCTCGATCAGCGGCAAAGTGAAATGCGCGCCAGCGAAGCGGTTGTGAAGCAGCGTCAGGCGGAGCTCGACTCCACAGCGAAACGTCACGTCCGCTCGAATGCCCTGTCGCAGCGCGGCGCCGTCTCCGCCCAGCAGCTGGATGACGATCGCGCCGCGGCAGAGAGCGCCCGCGCGGCGCTGGAGTCGGCGAAAGCCCAGGTCTCCGCCGCCCGCGCCGCCATCGAGGCCGCCCGCACCAGCATTATTCAGGCGCAAACCCGCGTCGAAGCCGCCCAGGCGACCGAGCGGCGGATCCTTGCCGATATTGACGATAGCGAGCTGAAGGCGCCCCGCGACGGCCGTATTCAGTATCGCATCGCCGAGCCGGGGGAAGTGCTGGCCGCCGGTGGTCGGGTGCTGAACATGGTCGATCTCGCCGACGTCTATATGACTTTCTTTCTGCCCACCGAGCAGGCGGGCCTGCTGGCGCTTGGCAGCGAAGCGCGGCTGATCCTTGATGCCGCCCCTGATCTGGTGATCCCGGCCAATATCAGCTTTGTTGCCAGCGTCGCGCAGTTTACGCCGAAAACGGTGGAGACCCGCGACGAGCGTCTCAAACTGATGTTCCGCGTCAAAGCGCGCATCCCGCCGGAGCTGCTGGCGCAGCACCTGGAGTATGTCAAAACCGGCCTGCCCGGCATGGCTTACGTGCGGCTGGATAACCAACACTCCTGGCCTGAAGACCTGACGGTGAGGTTGCCGCAATGATAATGACGCCACTGGATACCTCGCCCCCCATTGCCCGGCTGGACAACGTTGGCCAGCGCTTCGGCGCCACCGTGGCGCTGCGGGATATCAGCCTGGCGATCCCGGCGCGGCGCATGGTCGGCCTGATTGGCCCGGACGGCGTCGGCAAATCGAGCCTGCTCTCTCTCATCGCCGGGGCGCGGGCCATTGAGCAGGGTAACGTGATGGTGCTCGGCGGCGATATGCGCGACGTTCATCATCGCCGCGAGGTGTGCCCGAAGATTGCCTGGATGCCGCAGGGACTGGGGAAAAACCTCTATCACACCCTCTCGGTGTATGAAAACGTCGACTTCTTCGCCCGCCTGTTTGGCCATGATAAAGCCGAACGCGAATCACGTATCCACGAGCTGCTGCAGAGCACCGGGCTGGCGCCGTTTCGCGATCGCCCGGCGGGTAAGCTCTCCGGCGGGATGAAGCAAAAGCTGGGTTTATGTTGCGCCCTTATCCACGACCCGCAGCTGCTGATCCTCGATGAACCTACCACCGGCGTCGACCCGCTTTCCCGGGCGCAGTTCTGGCAGCTTATCGACAGCATTCGTCAGCGCCAGCCGGAGATGAGCGTGCTGGTGGCCACCGCCTATATGGAAGAGGCTGAGCGCTTTGACTGGCTGGTGGCGATGAACGCCGGCGAGGTGCTGGCGACCGGTACCGCTGCGGAGCTGAAAGTGCAGACCGGCAGCCAGACGCTGGAGCAGGCGTTTATCGCCCTGCTGCCGGAAGCGCAGCGCCAGGCGCATAAGGCGGTGGTGATCCCGCCGCGCGACGACCGCGAGGAAGAGATCGCCATCGAAGCCCGTGGGCTGACCATGCGCTTTGGCGACTTCGTCGCCGTCGACCACGTTAACTTCCGCATCGCGCGCGGTGAAATCTTCGGCTTCCTCGGCTCCAACGGCTGCGGCAAATCCACCACCATGAAGATGCTCACCGGCCTGCTGCCCGCCAGCGAAGGCGAAGCCTGGCTGTTCGGCCAGCCGGTCGATCCGAAGGATATCGCCACCCGCCAGCGGGTGGGCTATATGTCGCAGGCCTTCTCGCTCTATAGCGAACTGACCGTCCGGCAAAACCTCGAACTGCACGCCCGCCTGTTTCATATTCCGGACGGCGAAATCCCCGGTCGGGTGGCGGAAATGAACGAGCGCTTCATGCTCAGCGAGGTGGAAGACGCCCTGCCCGCCGCCCTGCCGTTGGGCATCCGTCAGCGCCTGTCGCTGGCGGTGGCGGTCATCCATCGCCCGGAAATGCTGATCCTCGACGAACCCACCTCCGGGGTCGATCCAGTGGCACGGGATATGTTCTGGCAGCTGATGGTCGACCTCGCGCGTCAGGATCGGGTGACCATTTTTATCTCCACCCACTTTATGAATGAGGCGGAACGCTGCGACCGCATCTCGCTGATGCACGCCGGCAAGGTGCTGGCCAGCGATACGCCGCAGGCGCTGGTCGAACAGCGCGGTGCCGCCAGCCTCGAAGAGGCGTTTATCGCCTGGCTCCAGGAGGCGCAGCCAACCGCCGCAGTTCCTGAGGAACCTGCGCCTGCTGCAGCATCCCATCCAGAACGCGCGGCCCCGCGCCAGGCCTTCAGTCTGCAACGGCTGTTCAGCTACAGCCGCCGCGAAGCGCTGGAGCTGCGCCGCGATCCGGTACGCTCGACGCTGGCGCTGCTGGGAACGGTGATCCTGATGTTTATCATGGGCTATGGGATCAGCATGGACGTCGAGGATCTGCGCTTTGCGGTACTCGATCGCGATCAAACCCTCAGCAGTCAGGGCTGGTCGCAGAATATCGCCGGCTCACGCTACTTCATCGAACAGGCGCCGCTGCGCAGTTATGATGAGCTCGACCGGCGGATGCGCGACGGCGAACTGG
The DNA here is from genome assembly GCF_050378715.1 of Klebsiella sp. 2-CIP_Kleb. NCBI lineage: Bacteria > Pseudomonadati > Pseudomonadota > Gammaproteobacteria > Enterobacterales > Enterobacteriaceae > Klebsiella > Klebsiella sp. 2-CIP_Kleb. The sequence goes on along the minus strand of NZ_JBNRLG010000005.1, from coordinate 3,355 downwards.
CGGTGGCGATAGAGATCCCGCCGAACTTTGGCCGCGATATCGCCCGCGGCACGCCGGTGCAAATCGGCGTCTGGGTGGATGGCGCAATGCCAAACCGCGCGGAGACGGTGCGCGGCTACGTGCAGGCCATGCATCTCGCCTGGCTGCAGGAGATGGCCGGGCAGCAAAGTAGCCCGAATCGTGAGACCTCGCTCATCTCCATCGAGACCCGCTATCGCTATAACCCGGACGTGAAGAGCCTCCCGGCCATCGTCCCGGCGGTGATCCCGCTGCTGCTGATGATGATCCCGGCGATGCTCAGCGCCCTGAGCGTGGTACGTGAGAAGGAGCTCGGGTCGATCATCAACCTGTACGTGACGCCGACCACCCGCAGCGAATTCCTGCTCGGCAAGCAGGTGCCTTACATCATGCTGGGAATGTTTAACTTTTTTCTGCTGTGTGCGCTGTCGGTCTTCGTCTTTGGCGTATCACATAAGGGCAGCTTCCTGACGCTAAGCCTGGCGGCGCTGCTGTACGTCACCATTGCCACCGGACTGGGACTACTGATCTCAACCTTTATGAAGAGCCAAATCGCCGCTATTTTCGGCACCGCCATCATTACGCTAATCCCGGCGACCCAGTTCTCCGGGATGATCGATCCGGTAGCGTCGCTGGAAGGCCCCGGGCGCTGGATTGGGCAAATCTACCCGACCAGCCACTTCCTGACTATCGCCCGCGGCACCTTCTCCAAAGCGCTGAATCTCAGCGATTTGTGGGGCTCCTTTATTCCACTACTGATTGCAGTGCCGCTGGTGCTCGGGCTGAGCGTGGTGCTGCTGAAGAAACAGGAGGGGTGATGCGCGGATTACGCAATATTTATAATCTTGGCGTCAAAGAGCTGCGTAGCCTGCTGGGTGATAAAGCGATGCTGGCGTTGATCGTGTTTGCTTTTACGGTGTCGGTGTACTCCTCAGCCACGGTGATGCCCGGCTCGCTACACCTGGCGCCGATTGCGGTTGCCGATATGGATAAGTCGCAGCTCTCTTCACGCATTATTAACGCATTCTACCGCCCCTGGTTTCTCGAACCGGAGCTGATTACCGCCGATGAGATGGACGCCGGCCTGGATGCCGGGCGCTACACTTTCGCCATCAATATTCCGCCTAACTTCCAGCGCGATGTGCTGGCCGGCCGCCAGCCGGAAGTGCAGGTCAACGTCGACGCCACGCGCATGAGCCAGGCCTTTACCGGCAACGGCTATATCCAGAATATTATTAGCGGCGAAGTAAACAGCTTCATTGCCCGCTATCGGGACAACAGCGTGCTGCCGGTAGAGCTGGCGATAAGAATGCGCTTTAACCCTAACCTGGAACAGGAGCGCTTTGGCGCGGTGATGGCGATCATCAACAACATCACCATGCTGGCCATTGTCCTCACCGGCTCGGCGCTGATCCGCGAGCGCGAGCACGGTACCATCGAGCATCTGCTGGTGATGCCGGTCACGCCGTTTGAGATCATGATGGCCAAGATCTGGTCGATGGGGCTGGTGGTGCTAGTGGTCTCCGGTTTGTCGCTGGTGCTGATGGTACAGGGGATGTTGCAGGTGCCCATTGAGGGGTCGATTCTACTGTTTATGCTGGGGGTGGCGCTCAGCCTGTTCGCCACAACCTCGATCGGCATTTTTATGGGCACCCTCGCCCGCTCGATGCCGCAGCTGGGGCTGCTGATGATCCTGGTGCTGCTGCCGCTGCAGATGCTCTCCGGCGGCTCCACGCCGCGGGAAAGTATGCCGCAGCTGGTTCAGGATATCATGTTGACCATGCCGACCACCCACTTCGTCAGTCTGGCGCAGGCGATTTTGTACCGCGGCGCCAGCTTCAGTATCGTCTGGCCGCAGTTCTTAACCTTGCTGGCTATCGGAGCGGTGTTCTTTACTATCGCCCTGCTGCGTTTTCGCAAAACGATTGGTCAAATGGCATAAGGACTTAAGAAGGGCTGTCGACTCCCGGCGGCCCGCATGGTTTATTTGTGGCGGTTCATAAAGTGGCGCAGACCCCAGGTGAAGGCCATCGCCATGCTGAAGAGAATGAACAGCAACACCACCCAGCTGATGGAGATGCGCAGCAGCGTGCCGGGGGTCATAAACGGCTGCAGATAGACGGTAAAAGACTGGGCGGGTGATTTCCCCAGCAGTTCATACAGGTTATCCGTAAGCCATACGCCGACCCGGCAGAACAGCCAGATTATCGCTGGCCAGCAGAGCAGCACCAGAAAGGTAAAGCGCTCCTGAAGGTAAGTGAAGAGCCGGCGCAACGGCGACCAGTTAAGCAGGATTTTCATTTCTATTCTCATATTGCCAGCCGATAACCAAAGCAGATAACGCAAGGTACGTCGGGCAGCATCCATACAGGCAATCATCCCTCTTTGTATATCAAATTTGCTGTCATATAAACCAGATCAAGTTAACAAAGTGTTAATGATATCGCTCATTAAGCCAAAAAATCGGCGAGAAGCATACCCATTGTCGCCATAAATGGGAGTGATGTATTCAGCGGCGGGAATAATTCCGTAATTTCGCTAACGCGTTAATATATATGAAGAAGATGCAGCGCTATTATTTAGCAGAACACAATATAATAGCGCTGAAATAGAGAGAGGTATTTAATCGTAGCTGCTGATAATTATTTTTCGACTCGTATCATTGGATAAATTCACTGTACGAGTGACCACACCACGCGCGTGATTCGCTATATTTTTCGAGGCAATGAGATAGGTATTTTTTCCGCAGCGCTGCAGAGGTTGTTTATTCACAATATCAGTATTGCAGGTTTCTGACACGACCCGCCCGGAAAGCGTTAGGTTGGCGGTTTCGGCAGCAAACAGAGGTGAGCTTAATCCATAAGCGAAAATCAGAATCCCAATTAGCGGTTTTTTCATTTAATGTTTAACCAGTTAACAGGATGAAAGATAAGCGAGTTGCTTAATATTTTCTCCGTCAGGAGAGCGATGCATTGGTACATCACGCAGGGAAGATAAACCATAGTATTACTAAGGGCAATATAAAGATAACCTATTAATGTGATAATTATTGCTGATAGTAGCGAACCGGCATAGTGGTCTGCCTGGAGACGGTGCTGCGCACCAGGTTTTGTGGCTCAGGATCCGTAGCCCCGGTAAGCGCAGCGCCACCGGAGAGGCATGCCGGCACCCTCCCCGGATGACACAAACGCAAAAAGCCCATCCGGCAGGATGGGCTCTTCACTTGTTTGATGCCTGGCAGTTCCCTACTCTCACATGGGGAGACCCCACACTACCATCGGCGCTACGGCGTTTCACTTCTGAGTTCGGCATGGGGTCAGGTGGGACCACCGCGCTA
>NZ_JBNRLG010000004.1:0-371945 GCF_050378715.1 Klebsiella sp. 2-CIP_Kleb. | reverse complement strand
AGAGGTGTTGATGGTGATACCACGAGCTTTTTCTTCCGGCGCGTTATCGATCTGGTCGAATGCGCGAGCGGAACCACCGTAGGTTTTAGCCAGAACGGTAGTGATGGCAGCAGTCAGGGTAGTTTTACCATGGTCAACGTGGCCGATAGTACCAACGTTGACGTGCGGTTTTGTACGTTCAAATTTTTCTTTAGACACGGCTATATTCCTTACTATAGTGCTCTCCCCTTCGGAGAGAGCACGGGACTTAGGTTTTAATCCTGTGGATTATTTACCACGGGCTTCAATAACGGCCTGAGCAACGTTGTTCGGCGCATCATCATACTTCAGGAATTCCATGGTGTATGATGCACGACCTTTGGTCAGAGAACGCAGCTGAGTTGCATAACCGAACATTTCGGACAGCGGTACTTCAGCGTGGATCTTAACGCCGGTTACTTCGGATTCCTGACCGCGCAGCATACCGCGACGACGGCTCAAGTCACCGATAACGTCACCAGTGTTCTCTTCCGGAGTTTCTACTTCAACCTTCATGATCGGCTCAAGCAGAACTGGTTTTGCTTTCTTAAAGCCTTCTTTAAAGGCAATAGACGCAGCCAGTTTAAACGCCAGCTCAGAGGAGTCAACGTCGTGGTAAGAACCGAAGTGCAGACGGATACCCATATCAACTACCGGGTAACCTGCCAGCGGACCAGCTTTCAGCTGTTCCTGGATGCCTTTATCAACGGCCGGGATGTATTCGCCAGGAATTACACCACCTTTGATGTCGTTGATGAACTCGTAACCTTTCGGGTTAGAGCCCGGCTCCAGCGGGTACATGTCGATCACAACGTGACCGTACTGACCACGACCACCAGACTGCTTGGCGTGTTTACCTTCGATATCGGTAACTTTCGCGCGAATCGCTTCACGGTAAGCAACCTGAGGTTTACCGACGTTCGCTTCAACGTTGAATTCACGCTTCATACGGTCAACGATGATGTCGAGGTGCAGCTCACCCATACCGGCGATAATGGTCTGGTTAGACTCTTCGTCAGTCCATACGCGGAAAGACGGGTCTTCTTTAGCCAGACGACCCAGAGCCAGACCCATTTTTTCCTGGTCAGCTTTGGTTTTCGGCTCAACGGCGATGGAGATTACCGGCTCAGGGAATTCCATACGCTCCAGAATGATCGGCGCATCCGGGTCACACAGGGTGTCACCAGTAGTTACGTCTTTCAGACCGATTGCAGCAGCGATGTCGCCCGCGCGAACTTCTTTGATCTCTTCACGTTTGTTAGCGTGCATCTGTACGATACGACCGAAACGCTCACGTGCAGCTTTCACGGAGTTCAGTACGGTATCACCAGAGTTAACCACACCGGAGTACACGCGGAAGAAGGTCAGGTTGCCCACGAACGGGTCGGTAGCGATTTTGAACGCCAGTGCAGAGAACGGCTCGTCGTCGCTTGCGTGACGCTCAGCCGGAGTATCTTTACCGTCGTCCAGGATGCCGTTGATCGCCGGAACGTCAACCGGGGATGGCAGGTAGTCAACTACCGCATCCAGCATCGCCTGAACACCTTTGTTCTTGAACGCAGAACCACAGGTTACCAGGATGATTTCGTTGTTCAGAACGCGCTGACGCAGAGCTTTTTTGATCTCTTCTTCAGTCAGTTCTTCACCACCCAGGTATTTTTCCATCAGCTCTTCAGAAGCTTCAGCTGCGGACTCGATCAGGTTCTGGTGCCATTCGTCAGCCAGGTCCTGCATGTCAGCCGGGATATCTTCGTATTCGAAGGTTACGCCCTGGTCTGCATCGTTCCAGTTGATGGCTTTCATTTTCACCAGGTCAACAACGCCGGTGAAACCTTCTTCAGCACCAATTGCCAGCTGCAGCGGAACCGGGTTCGCGCCCAGACGGGTTTTGATCTGACCAACAACTTTCAGGAAGTTAGCGCCCATGCGGTCCATTTTGTTAACGAACGCGATGCGCGGAACTTTATATTTGTTTGCCTGACGCCATACGGTTTCAGACTGCGGCTGAACACCACCAACTGCGCAGTAAACCATTACCGCACCATCAAGAACACGCATGGAACGTTCTACTTCGATAGTGAAGTCAACGTGCCCCGGGGTGTCGATGATGTTTACACGGTGCGGTTCATACTGCTTAGCCATACCAGACCAGAATGCAGTAGTCGCAGCGGAAGTGATGGTGATACCACGTTCCTGCTCCTGCTCCATCCAGTCCATGGTAGCGGCGCCGTCATGAACTTCACCGATTTTGTGGTTTACACCGGTGTAGAACAGAATACGTTCGGTAGTAGTGGTTTTACCGGCGTCGATGTGCGCACTGATACCGATGTTACGGTAGCGTGCGATGGGTGTTGTACGAGCCATTTGATTCCTCGTTTATTTCTTTAGGCGTTCAGTTAAGTTATCCAGAGCGGGCGACTCATCTGAAGCGCCCGCCTGGTGACTATGACTCCGAAGGGATTACCAACGGTAGTGAGCGAACGCCTTGTTGGCTTCGGCCATACGGTGAACGTCTTCACGTTTCTTAACTGCAGTACCTTTGTTGTCTGCAGCATCAGTGAGTTCGTTCGCCAGGCGCAGAGCCATGGATTTATCACCGCGTTTACGAGCAGCTTCAACGATCCAACGCATTGCCAGGGCATTACGACGGACCGGACGAACTTCAACTGGAACCTGATAAGTAGAACCACCTACGCGGCGGGACTTAACTTCGACAGTCGGGCGCACGTTTTCGAGCGCAACTTCGAAGGCTTCCAGTTCAGATTTACCAGAACGCTGAGCCAGGGTCTCCAGCGCGCTGTATACGATAGTTTCTGCAGTAGATTTTTTACCATCTACCATCAGGATATTGACAAATTTAGCCAGCAGTTCTGATCCGAACTTCGGATCCGGCAGAATTTTACGCTGACCAATGACGCGACGACGTGGCATGGAAATACTCCGTTGTTAATTCAGGATTGTCCAAAACTCTAAGAGTTTAGTATGACATTAAGATAAATCAGTTTGGCCTTACTTAACGGAGAACCATTAAGCCTTAGGACGCTTCACGCCGTACTTGGAGCGAGCCTGCTTACGGTCTTTAACGCCGGAGCAGTCAAGCGCACCACGAACGGTGTGGTAACGAACACCCGGAAGGTCTTTAACACGACCGCCACGGATCAGGATCACGGAGTGCTCCTGCAGGTTGTGACCTTCACCACCGATGTAGGAGGTGACTTCGAAACCGTTAGTCAGACGCACACGGCAAACTTTACGCAGTGCGGAGTTCGGTTTCTTAGGGGTGGTGGTATATACGCGAGTACATACGCCACGTTTCTGCGGGCAGGCTTCCAGCGCTGGCACGTTGCTCTTTGCAACTTTGCGCGCGCGTGGTTTGCGTACCAGCTGGTTAATTGTTGCCATTAAATAGCTCCTGGTTTTAGCTTTTGCTTCGTAAACACGTAATAAATCGCCTCATATATTATGAGGACGCAGAATTTTAGGGCGGTGCCGAAAAGGTGTCAAGAAATATACAACGATCCCGCCATCACCAGGCCAACTGACCGGCATGTTTGACTGTGAGTCTGACGAAATCAGTATAGCTAACCCTGCCGACACTGTCCGCAATTTGACCAGTTAGCCCGCGGGCGTCAACGTCGTCTTGCAGCACGTAAAGGGTTATGGGGGCGGATTGCAGGATCTCAAGGAAGCGGCCGCCGGCGATAGCCGCCGCGACGCCATCAGACAGCAGTAACAGATCGTCACCCTGCTCCATCAAGCGAAGCATTGCTGCGATATCGGCATGCCAGGGAGAAACACTGAGCGTATGGAGCATGGGGGCCTCAGAAACGCAAAATCACATCAAATTCATGCAGACGGGCGCGCAGGGCATCCGGCGCCAGGCATTCGGCATCCACCACCCACGGGGTCGCGGGATCCAGGCCGCGCTCTCGCGCCGACTCGGCGCACAGCCAGCACTGGTCGATATCGTATAGCGACAGCAGTTTAAAGGTGGCGATGTAGTCGCGGGCCAGCACAGCGCCAGGCCGCTGGGCGGGCAACAGCTGAAACACGCCGTCGCCCACGAAAAACACGCCAATCTCGTCGGTGAGGGCGGAGGTGGCTAATAAGGCATCGAGGCCCTCCCTGCCGGCGGCGCTGCCGTGCGGCGCGGAAGAAAAAACGAAAGCCACACGTTTCATCAGAACTGTACCATCCGATCGCAAGTGAGCGCCGCTTCCGCCAGCGCGCCAAGTCCGCTTAACGTAAAACCCGGCTGCAGATTATGGCCAGGCAGAGCGAGCTGTTGCGCTTCGCGTTCGTCCGTTACGCCACGACGCAGGGCGGCCGCCACGCAGATATGCAGCGCGACGCCGTGCTCATTGTGGAGGGATTGCCACCCGCGCACCAGATCGAACTCATCGCTGGCGGGCGCCGTCAACTGGTTAGCGTTAAGCACGCCTTCGCGATAGAAAAAAACGCACGCCAGCTCATGGCCTTCCTGCAGCACGGCCTGAGCAAATTGCCAGGCGCTGCTCGCCTGCTGCGTGCCATAGGCAGGTCCGGTCACCGTGAGGGCAAAACGCATTACTTATCCAGCCCCTGGAAATCACCGCTTTTGAACTGGCGAATATAGAGGTAGACGGTGTGCTTGGAGATATTCAGACGATCGGCCACCTGGTTAATGGCGTCTTTAATATCGAAGATCCCTTTCTCGTAGAGATTCAGCACGATTTGACGGTTTTTAGCATTGTTCGACACGCTGCGATCGGCATTCACCTCTTCGATGGTGAATTCCAGAGTCTGGGCGACCAGATCGTCAACCGAGGAAGCAAAGTTCACCGGCGAGTTAACCTCAGGCGTTTCTGGTGGAATAAAGGTGCTCATGATCTGCGAAAACGGCACATCCAGATTCATGTTGATGCACAACAGACCAATCACCCGGTGATCGCGGTTGCGGATGGCAATCGTCACCGACTTCATCAGGACGCCGCTTTTGGCGCGGGTAAAGTAGCATTTGGAAACGCTGCTATCGGCGCCCGTCATATCGTGCAGCATGCGCAGCGCAAGATCGGTAATCGGTGAACCGATTTGGCGGCCGGTATGTTCACCATTGGCGATACGGATGGCAGAGCATTTCAGATCCTGCAAAGAATGCAGCACGATTTCACAGTGCGAACCGATGAGCATCGCCAACCCGTCCACCACCGCTTCATAAGATTTAAGAATATCGAAATCGGTCTGGTCAAAGGGACGTTGATCCAGCAGGTCAAGCTCGCTGGTTTCGTTGGTTAAAAGCGACCTGGACATGAAAAAAAGCACTCCTTTTCAGGAGCCTGTCGTTATTGTCAGGGCAGGCTCATCATCATTATTAAGCTATCTAAAGTAATACAGCGCCTGAGGATCTTTCCAGTTTTAATTATATCTGCGCGCAATAAAAAAGCCGCCGCCTCTAACGAGACGGCGGCCTGAACCCGATTACTTCTTAGCGTCAGCTTTCGCGTCTGCGGCTTTCGCATCGCCAGCGGCTTCCGGCTGAGCATCTGCTTTCGGCGCCGGTTTGATATCCAGCAGCTCTACATCAAAGACCAGCGTGGAGTTGGCCGGGATCCCCGGGACGCCGGTTTTGCCGTAGGCCAGATCTGGCGGAATGACCAGCTTGATTTTGCCGCCTTTCTTGATGTTCTTCAGGCCTTCAGTCCAGCCCGGGATCACCCCGTCGAGACGGAAAGAGAGCGGCTCGCCGCGGGTATAAGAGTTATCAAACTCTTTGCCGTCGATCAGCGTACCTTTGTAGTTAACCACCACGGTGTCGCTGTCTTTAGGCGCATCGCCAGTGCCTTCTTCCTCGACTTTATACAGCAGGCCAGTCTTAGACGTTTTCACGCCCTTCTCTTTGGCAAAGCTGTCACGGAAAGCTTTACCTTTGGTTTCGTTCTCAGTAGCGTCTTTTTCCATTTTCTGCTGAGCTGCGGTCTTCACGCGCGTTTCAAAGGCCTGCAGAGTCTGTTCGATCTCCTGGTCGGACAGTTTGCTCTTATCGGCAAACGCGTCCTGTACGCCGGCGATCAGCTGGGCTTTATCCAGCTTAATGCCCAGTTTTTCTTGTTCTTTCAGGGAGTTTTCCATGTAACGCCCCAGGGACGCGCCCAGCGCATAGGCTGATTTCTGATCGTCATTTTTAAATGCCGATTTACTCTCAGCCGCCGGGGCTGCTTTCGCCGCGGTATCTGCAGCAAAGGTCAGCGGTGCATTCAGGGCGACGGCCATTGTGGTCGCCAGCAGCGTTACTTTAAACAGTGATTTCATCCATTTCTCCAGGGCCGGGGCCTCTCACCCCAGGGTTATCGTAAAAAGCAAAAAACGTACTATAGAACGTCGCCGTTAAAATCTACATACGGACGTTCCTGAATATCGCCTCTTTTAGGACTATTTTTGTATGAATAAGTTTCCTGTAGGACGCAGCGATGCTGCGCGCCGGGGGAAACTTAAGTAGAATCCGCCCGCAGGATCAGACTAAAGAGGTTACCCATGCACGATAGCACATTAGAAACGCGCCTTGCGGAGCTGGAAAGCCGGCTGGCGTTTCAGGAAATCACCATCGAAGACCTCAACAAAACCGTGACCGCCCACGAGATCGAGATGGCGAAGATGCGGGAGCATATGCGTCTGATGATCGAGAAGCTGAAGGCGACCCAACCCTCCCATATCGCCTCCCAGGCTGAAGAGACGCCACCGCCGCACTATTGAGGCGTAAAAAAAGCGGGTTTCCCCGCTTTTTGTCGTCTTCGTGCCGAGGCGCAAAGATTAGTGGCAGCCGCAGCCACCGTGGCCGCCGCAGCCGCCTTTACCATGGTCGTGGCCATGATCGTGGTCGTGACCGTGACCGCCGCAGCAGCCATCGTGACCATGATCGTGGTCGTGATCGTGACCATGCGCGCCGTGCACGTGACCGTGCTCCAGCTCTTCAGCGGTCGCTTCGCGGATGGCGACAACTTCCACATTGAATTTCAGGTTCTGGCCTGCCAGCATGTGGTTGCCATCAACCACAACGTGGTCGTCTTCAACTTCAGTGATTTCTACTGGTACCGGACCCTGATCGGTTTCCGCCAGGAAGCGCATGCCAACCTGCAGTTCATCAACGCCCATGAAGACGTCTTTCGGTACACGCTGCACCAGGTTTTCGTCATACTGACCGTAAGCGTCGTTAGCGCCGACGGCTACGTCAAATTTATCGCCCACTTCGTGGCCATCCAGCGCGTTTTCCAGACCGGAAATCAGGGAGCCGTGACCGTGCAGGTAATCCAGCGGCGCGCTTACCGGAGACTCATCAACCAACACACCGTCTTCTGTACGTACCTGATAGGCCAGGCTGACCACCAGGTCTTTTGCTACTTTCATGATATCTCCTGAGATGGGAAGAATAGTGGCGCAGATTGTAGCGGAATTCTGCTGCCGTGTACCCTTTAGCTTAAAAAAAGCCGACGGATAACGCTAGTCGGGATGAAAAATGCCAATCACCTGCTCCTCTTTGCGTACATGCTCACGGGCCTCTTTATCCGCCTCACGCATCTGATGACCGCACTTAACGCATTCAACAACATCGACATTATTCTCACGCCACATCGCCAGTGAATCCTGCGCCTGGCACGCCGGACATTTCGCCCCGGCAATAAAACGTTTACGCACTGCCATATGATTTACCTTTATTCAAACTCGTCCCAGCCGTCCAGCTGCCGGCTCTCTTTCTGCATTTCGCGCTGAAAAATCTCTTCCAGTTCGCGCCGGGCTTCCCGCACGCGTGATATCTGTACCGTATCAGTATGCACCGGCATTAACTCACGCAGCATTCGCATATCGAGGCGTCGGAAGTGCAGCTGCGCGCGCTGGGCCTGGTGAGGATGCATCCCCAGGGTAATGAGGGCTTTACGCCCCAGCTCAAGCGCACTGGAGAAAGTCTCACGAGAAAACTGCGTCACGCCGGCCTGCAGCAGCTCATGCGCCTCGACGCGCCCGCGAGCGCGGGCCAGGATGTGCAGATGTGGAAAGTGTTGTTGACACATCTCCACCAGCCGCATGGTGTCTTCCGGCTCATTACAGGTAATGACGATCGACTGCGCCTCCTCCGCCCCTGCCGAGCGCAGCAGCTCCAGCTGGGTAGCGTCGCCAAAATAGACTTTATAGCCATAGTTGCGCATCAGATTTACCGCGCTGATGTCTCGCTCCAGCACCGTAATACGCATCTTATTAGCCATCAGCAGGCGACCGATGACCTGGCCGAAACGGCCAAAGCCAACAATAATCACCTGCGGTTTATCGTCCTCTACCCACGGCGCTTCATCGGTATCCTCCGCTGGATTCAGGCGTCGCGACAGTATCTTATCGATCCCTTTCATCAGCAGCGGCGTGGTCATCATCGACAAGGTGACGGCCACCAGCAGCAGCGCCATCTGGTCGTGCTGGAACAACCGCTGAGAGGCGGGCAGCGAAAAGAGGACAAACGCGAACTCGCCGCCCTGGCTTAATACGCCCGCAAACTGCATACGTTCGGAACTCCGCAGGCCATAGAGACGGGCCAGCAGATAAAGCACCAGCATTTTTACCGCCACCAGCACCGCCACGCTCACCGCCACCCACAGCAGATGGGTGTACAGCACGCCAAGGTTCAGCGCCATCCCGACGGAGATAAAGAACAGCCCAAGCAGCAGCCCCTTGAACGGATCGATGGCGATCTCCAGTTCATGGCGATACTCGCTTTCCGCCAGCAGCACGCCGGCGATAAAGGTACCCAGCGCCATCGACAGCCCCAGCGCCTCCATAAACAGGGCGGATCCGAGGACCAGCAGCAGCGTGGCGGCAGTGAACACTTCCCTGACCCCGGAGCTGGCGATAAAGCGGAACACCGGCCGCAGCAGATAGCGTCCGCCAATCAGCATCCCGGCAAACGCCAGGACCTTCATGCCGACCGTCAGCCAGTTCACATGCTCATCCGCGGAACCAGCCAGCAGAGGCACCAGCGCCAGCGCCGGGATCACCGCCAGATCCTGAAACAGCAGGACCGAAAAGCCTAACTGCCCTGATTCGCTGCGGCTCATTCCCTTCTCGCGCATCAGCTGCAGTGCCATCGCGGTAGAGGACATCGCCAGGCCAATCCCGCCGACCACCGCCGCCTGCCATGAAAACCCTGTCGTCATCAACAGACCGCCGAGGATCGCCGCGCTGAGCATCACTTGCGCCGCGCCAACGCCGAAGATGGAGCTTCGCAGCCGCCATAGCTTAGCGGGATTGAGCTCCAGGCCGATGATAAACATCAGAAACACCACGCCGAGTTCAGAGAAATGGAGAATTTCATCCACATCGCTGATAAACCCGAGCCCCCAAGGGCCAATGGCGATCCCAGCCAGCAGATAGCCCAGCACCGCGCCAATCCCCAGTCTTGAAGCCAGAGGGACAGCGATGACGGCCGCGAACAAAAACAGCACCCCCGCCAGCAGCAGATCAAATCCCGCCATGGACACCTCCGGCGGCTAGGGGGTTGGCCAGCCAGTCCCGATAGGCCAGGGCGCGGCTGCGCAGCTCCTCTGGCTGCTGCCGCCGGGCCCAGTAGACGATAATGGGGCTCATCCAGTGCATACGGCACATACCGGCGGTCAGTTCAAAAGGACGCAGAATATCGTTCATCGGATAGCGATTTGCATCGCGACGGTAAGCGCTCTCTGGTTCGCCGGTGGTGATCACGCTGCGCCAGTACTTTCCCGCCAGTTCGTTCCCTCCGGCGCCGCTGGCGAAGCCGCGGCTTAAGACACGATCAAGCCATTCTTTGAGCAGCGCAGGACAGCTCCAGGTATATAAAGGATGCTGGAAAACAATCACCTCATGCTGGCGCAGCAGGTCCTGTTCGTGAGCAATATCGATAAAAAAATCCGGATAGTGCGCGTAGAGATCGTGCACGGTGACGTTCGGCAACTGTAAGGCGGGTTGTAATAAAACCCGGTTGGCCACGGAATCCTGAGATTCTGGGTGGGCATACAGCAGCAACACTTTCGCTGTCTGAGACATCATTCCCCTCCCGTAGGTCTTCTGGCGGCCTGCACAGCCCCGGCTTTTTGACACAGCCAGAATGACTTTGTGTATCGTCTTCGTTTTGGGCTACCATGGCGGCCCGGTGAAGCGATTCGCTTCCAAACTACATTATCATAATGACAAATTAACATAGTCTGAACATACGGCGCCTTATGATTGTTTTCTCCTCGTTACAAATTCGTCGCGGCGTACGCGTCCTGCTGGACAACGCCACCGCTACCATCAACCCTGGCCAGAAGGTCGGTCTGGTGGGGAAAAACGGCTGCGGGAAATCGACGCTGCTATCGCTTTTGAAAAACGAGATAAGCGCTGACGGCGGCAGTATGACCTTTCCCGGCAACTGGCAGCTGGCTTGGGTGAATCAGGAAACCCCGGCCCTGCCGCAGCCGGCAATCGATTATGTCATTGACGGCGATCGTGAATATCGCCAGCTGGAAGCCGCGCTCCAGCAGGCTAACGAGCGCAACGACGGCCATGCCATCGCCACCGTCCACGGCAAGCTGGACGCCATCGACGCCTGGACCATCCGCTCCCGCGCCGCCAGCCTGCTGCACGGCCTGGGTTTCAGCAATGAACAGCTTGAGCGGCCAGTCAGCGATTTTTCCGGCGGCTGGCGTATGCGCCTTAATCTCGCGCAGGCGCTGATCTGCCGCTCCGATCTGCTGCTGCTCGATGAACCGACTAACCACCTCGACCTTGATGCGGTGATCTGGCTGGAGAAGTGGCTGAAGGGCTACACGGGGACGCTGATCCTGATCTCCCACGATCGCGATTTCCTCGATCCTATCGTCGACAAAATTATCCACATCGAACAGCAGACGATGTTTGAGTACACCGGCAACTACAGTTCGTTTGAAGTGCAGCGCGCCACCCGTCTCGCTCAGCAGCAGGCGATGTACGAAAGCCAGCAGCAGCGTGTCGCGCATCTGCAAAGCTATATCGATCGCTTCCGCGCCAAAGCCACCAAAGCCAAGCAGGCGCAGAGCCGTATTAAAATGCTGGAGCGGATGGAGCTCATCGCCCCGGCGCACGTGGATAACCCGTTCCACTTCAGCTTCCGCCAGCCGGAGAGCCTGCCTAACCCGCTGCTGAAGATGGAGAAAGTCAGCGCCGGCTATGGCGAGCGTATTATCCTCGACTCCATCAAGCTCAATCTGGTGCCGGGGTCGCGTATCGGTCTGCTGGGCCGCAACGGCGCCGGGAAATCGACGCTGATTAAGCTCCTGGCTGGCGAACTCCAGCCCGTAAGCGGGGAGATCGGCCTCGCCAAAGGCATCAAGCTCGGCTACTTCGCCCAGCATCAGCTGGAGTTTCTGCGCGCCGATGAGTCGCCGCTGCAGCATCTGGCGCGCCTGGCGCCGCAGGAGCTGGAGCAGAAGCTGCGCGATTATCTGGGCGGCTTTGGTTTCCAGGGTGATAAGGTCAGCGAAGAGACCCGCCGCTTCTCCGGTGGAGAAAAGGCGCGTCTGGTGCTGGCCCTGATCGTCTGGCAGCGCCCTAACCTGCTGCTGCTCGACGAACCGACCAACCATCTCGACCTCGATATGCGTCAGGCTTTAACCGAAGCGCTGATCGACTTTGAAGGGGCGCTGGTGGTCGTATCGCACGATCGCCACCTGATCCGCTCCACCACCGACGATCTGTACCTTGTCCACGATGGCAAAGTCGAACCGTTCGACGGCGATCTGGAAGATTATCAGCAGTGGCTCAGCGACTCGCAAAAACAGGAGTCCCAGAGCGGCGACGCGCCAAAAGAGAGCGGCAACAGCGCGCAAGCGCGCAAAGACCAGAAGCGTCGGGAAGCGGAGCTACGCAGCCAGACCCAACCGCTGCGCAAAGAGATCGCCCGTCTGGAAAAAGAGATGGATAAGCTCAACGCGCAGCTGGCCAGTGCAGAAGAGAAACTTGGCGACAGCGAACTCTACGACGCCTCGCGTAAAGCAGAACTAACTGAATGCCTGCAGCAGCAGGCCAGCGCGAAATCCGGGCTGGAGGAGTGCGAAATGGCCTGGCTGGAGGCACAGGAGCAGCTGGAGCGCATGCTTCAGGAAGGCTAATCGCCGCGTCATCATTCTGCCTGCGCCTACTACGGCGCGGGCAGAGTGTATTTCTGCCCGCCCTCGCGGTCTGGCCATCAGTGACATCAATGGTTTGTTGTGGTGTAACCTGGCGTCACTGGCCACAAGACCACATATTGGCTAACTCCTGCGCGCCCTGCGCGGTATAGTCATCATCACGTTTATTAATTATTCTGGTGCTATGGTTGAAATCATCCCCACAGACATGACGCCCCCCGAAAACGATTCGCGTGAGTTCCATCCCATGCGCGGCGTGGGCAATCGTCATCTGCAAACCATGCTGCCGCGGCTGATCCGCCGTAAATTGCGCTTTACCCCGCACTGGCAGCGCCTTGAGCTGCCAGACGGCGATTTTGTCGATCTCGCCTGGAGCGAAGACCCGCACCAGGCGTGCCACAAGCCGCGCCTCGTCGTCTTTCATGGTCTGGAAGGGAGTCTGCACAGCCCGTATGCCCATGGACTGATCCACGCGGCGATGCAGCGCGGCTGGCTTGGCGTAGTCATGCATTTTCGCGGCTGCAGCGGCGAACCTAACCGCAATCACCGCATCTATCACTCCGGCGAAACGGAAGATGGCACCTGGTTTCTGCACTGGCTGCAGCGCGAGTTTGGCCCCGCGCCGACCGCCGCCGTCGGCTATTCGCTGGGCGGCAATATGCTGGGCTGCCTGCTGGCAGAAGAAGGCGACCGCTGCCCGCTGGATGCGGCGGTAATCGTCTCCGCGCCTTTCATGCTGGAAGCCTGCAGCTATCATATGGATAAGGGCTTCTCGCGGGTTTATCAGCGCTACCTGCTCAATCTGTTAAAAGCCAACGCCTCACGCAAGCTGAAAGCGTATCCTGGCTCGCTGCCCGTCGATTTACGTCAGCTCAAAGGGATGCGCCGCATCCGGGAATTTGACGATATGATCACCGCCAAAATCCATGGCTTTGCCGATGCGCTGGATTACTACCGGCAATGCAGCGCCATGCCGCGGCTCAGCGATATCACTAAGCCGACGCTCATCATTCACGCGAAAGACGATCCGTTTATGGACCACCATTCCATTCCCCCGCAGGAACAACTGCCGGCGAACGTCGAGTATCAATTGACTGAACAAGGCGGCCACGTTGGCTTCGTCGGCGGCACCCTGCGTAAACCGGAGATGTGGCTGGAAAGACGCATTCCCGACTGGTTAAACCGCTGGCTGGAGGTTCCCGTATGATTATTCCCTGGCAGGATCTGGATCCCGAAACGCTGGATAACCTGATTGAAAGCTTTGTGTTACGTGAAGGCACCGATTATGGTGAACATGAACGTTCACTTGCCGATAAAGTCGCCGATGTAAAACAGCAGCTGAAACGCGGAGAGGCAGTCCTCGTGTGGTCGGAACTGCATGAGACGGTCAATATTATGCCGCGCGCGCTGTTTAACGGCTAAGGCGACGCCACTACATCGTTTAACCAGGGAGTTGTTATGTCTGCCAAACATCCGGTGATCGCCGTCACAGGCTCCAGCGGCGCGGGCACTACCACCACCAGCCTCGCCTTTCGCAAAATCTTCGCGCAGCTAAATCTGCACGCTGCGGAGGTGGAAGGCGACAGCTTTCATCGCTACACCCGCCCGGAAATGGACATGGCGATCCGCAAAGCGCGGGATCAGGGCAAACATATCAGCTACTTTGGCCCGGAGGCGAACGACTTCGGTCTGCTGGAACAGACCTTTGTCGACTATGGCCGCCATGGCAAAGGTCAGTCGCGTAAATACCTCCACACCTATGACGAAGCCGTGCCGTGGAATCAGGTGCCGGGAACCTTCACCCCGTGGCAGCCGCTGCCGGAGCCGACGGACGTGCTGTTCTATGAGGGGCTGCACGGCGGGGTTGTCACGCCGCAGCATGATGTCGCCAGCCATGTCGACCTGCTGGTCGGGGTCGTGCCTATCGTTAATCTCGAGTGGATCCAGAAACTCATTCGCGACACCAGCGAGCGCGGCCACTCCCGGGAGGCGGTGATGGACTCCGTCGTCCGATCGATGGAAGATTACATCAACTTCATCACCCCGCAGTTTTCCCGCACCCACATCAACTTTCAGCGCGTGCCGACGGTGGACACCTCCAACCCGTTTGCCGCGAAAGCGATCCCCTCTCTGGACGAGAGCTTTGTGGTGATCCATTTCCGCAATCTGCAGAACATCGACTTCCCCTGGCTGCTGGCGATGCTACAGGGCTCGTTTATCTCGCACATGAACACCCTGGTGGTGCCGGGCGGTAAAATGGGGCTGGCGATGGAGCTTATTATGGCGCCGCTGGTCGAACGCCTGATGGAAGGCCGCAAGATCGGCTAACAGAAGAAACCCCGGCCAGGCCGGGGTTAAGAAAATTCACAACAGCAGGCGAAGACTACGCCTCGATCACTTCATAGGAGTGGGTGATCTTCACCGCTTTTTCCAGCATCAGCGCCACCGAGCAGTATTTCTCTGCCGACAGATCCACCGCACGGGAGACCGCGGCATCTTTCAGCGCCTTACCGGTGACGATAAAGTGCAGATTAATATGCGTGAACAGGCGCGGCGCCTCTTCCCGGCGTTCAGAGGTCAGCTTCACTTCGCAGTTAGTCACCTCATGGCGACCTTTTTGCAAAATGGAGACCACATCGATCGCACTGCAACCGCCCGCCGCCATCAGCACCATCTCCATCGGGCTGGGCGCCTTATCCCCGGAGTTGCCATCCATCAGAATCTGGTGTCCTGACGCGGACTCCCCGATAAAGGTTAACCCTTCAACCCATTTCACACGCGCTTGCATAAAATTTAACTCCAGTATCGCAATATTCTTGTCAGATTACGCGCACATAACAATTCTCGCAACGGAAGGCGACCTGCGTCATGCTGAAGCGAGACACCAGGAGACATGCGGCGAAAGCTATGCTAAAACAGTCTGGATGCTACAGTAATACATTGATGTACTGCATGTATGCAGAGGAGTTCACATTACGGGCTGTCGAAAAATCATCAGCCAGCTTCCCAGGTATAGGGAAACAATACGATTGCATGCCCGGACGCCGTGTAGTGTCGGCGCCCGGAGATAGCTTATAACAGAGGATAACCGCGCATGGTGCTTGGCAAACCGCAAACAGACCCTACCCTTGAATGGTTCTTGTCTCATTGCCACATTCATAAGTACCCATCAAAGAGCACGCTGATCCACCAGGGTGAGAAAGCAGAAACGCTGTACTACATCGTTAAAGGCTCCGTGGCTGTACTCATCAAGGATGAAGAAGGTAAAGAGATGATCCTCTCCTACCTCAACCAGGGCGATTTCATCGGTGAATTAGGCCTGTTTGAAGAGGGTCAGGAGCGTAGCGCCTGGGTACGGGCGAAAACCGCATGTGAAGTGGCCGAAATCTCTTATAAGAAATTCCGTCAGCTGATCCAGGTGAACCCGGACATTCTGATGCGTCTCTCTTCGCAAATGGCTCGCCGTCTGCAGGTGACGTCTGAGAAAGTGGGCAACCTCGCCTTCCTCGACGTGACAGGCCGTATCGCCCAGACGCTGCTGAACCTGGCGAAGCAACCCGATGCCATGACCCACCCGGACGGTATGCAAATTAAAATTACCCGTCAGGAAATTGGTCAGATCGTCGGCTGCTCTCGTGAAACCGTTGGCCGTATTTTGAAAATGCTGGAAGATCAGAACCTGATTTCCGCCCACGGTAAAACTATCGTCGTCTACGGTACCCGTTAAGTTGCTAAGCGGCGTATTGCTCCTGCAGTACGCCGTTTTTGTTTTTCCCTCATGTGGCGCAGGCTGATTTACCACCCGGAAGTTAACTATGCACTGCGGCAAACGCTGGTGCTGTGTCTGCCTGTGGCCATCGGTCTTCTGCTCGGCCATCTCCAGCAGGGGCTCCTGTTCTCCTTAGTCCCCGCCTGCTGCAACATCGCCGGCCTCGACACCCCGCATAAGCGCTTTTTTAAACGTCTGATTATCGGCGGCTGTCTGTTTGCCGGATGCAGCCTGGTGGTGCAGCTGCTGCTCGCCCAGGCGATTCCCCTGCCGCTTATTCTCAGCGGCCTGGCGCTATTGCTCGGCGTCACCGCGGAGATCAGTTCGCTGCACGCGCGCCTGCTGCCCGCGTCGCTGATCGCCGCCATTTTTACCCTCAGCCTGGCGGGCAATATGCCCATCTGGGAGCCGCTGATGATCTACGCCTTCGGCACGCTATGGTACGGCGTGTTTAACTGGTTCTGGTTCTGGCTGTGGCGTGAACAGCCGCTGCGGGAGTCGCTCAGTCTGCTCTACCGGGAACTGGCCAATTATTGCGAAGCCAAATATAGCCTGTTGACCCAGCATACCGATCCCTCGACCGCCCTGCCGCCGCTGCTCATCCGCCAGCAGAAGGTGGTCGATTTAATCACCCAGTGCTATCAGCAGATGCATATGCTGGCCGCCAACCAACGTAACGACCACAAACGTCTTCTGCGGGCGTTCCAGATGGGGCTGGATCTACAGGAGCATATTTCGGTCAGCCTGCATCAGCCGGAAGAGGTGCAAAAACTGGTAGAACGCAGCCATGCCGAAGCGGTGATCCGCTGGAACGCGCAGACCGTCGCCGCCCGTCTGCGGGTGCTGGCGGATGACATGCTCTATCATCGCTTTCCGCAGCGCTTCCAGATGGATAAACAGATCGGCGCCCTGGAAAAGATCGCCCGCCAGCATCCGGACAACCCGGTCGGCCACTTCTGCGCCTGGCACTTCAGCCGCATCGCCCGGGTGCTGCATACCCAGCGCCCGCTGTATGCCCGGGATCTGATGGCTGACAAAGAGCGTCGTTTACCGCTGTTTCCCGCGCTAAAAAACTATCTGTCGCTGAAATCGCCCGCGCTGCGCAATGCCGCCCGCATCAGCGTGATGCTGAGCATCGCCAGCCTGATGGGCAACGCCCTGCATTTGCCGAAGCCCTACTGGATCCTGATGACGGTGCTCTTTGTTACCCAGAATGGCTATGGCGCCACGCGGGTTCGTATTGTCCACCGGGCGGCGGGGACGCTCGCCGGCCTGATCATAGCCGGGCTGACCTTGCACTTTCACGTTCCGGAGAGCTACACCCTGAGCGGGATGCTGCTGATCACACTGCTCAGCTATCTGATTATCCGCAAACACTATGGCTGGGCGATGGTGGGCTTTACGGTGACGGCGGTATATACCCTGCAGCTGCTGACGCTCAACGGCGAACAGTTTATTATCGCCCGGCTGATCGACACGCTGATCGGCTGCCTGATCGCCTTCGGCGGGATGGTCTGGCTGTGGCCGCAGTGGCAGAGCGGCCTGCTGAAAAAAAACGCCCACGATGCGCTGGAGGCCGACCAGCAGGCGATTCGCCTGATCCTCAGCCCCGATCCCAAAGCGCCCGCGCTGGCCTATCAACGTATGCGCGTTAATCAGGCGCACAACGCGCTCTACAACTCCCTGAATCAGGCGATGCAGGAGCCGGGGTTCAATACCCACTACCTGGAAGATATGAAGCTATGGGTGACGCACAGCCAGTTTATCGTCGAACATATCAACGCCATGACCACCCTGGCCCGGGAGCATACGATGCTCACCCCGGATCTTGCCCAGCGCTATCTCGAATCCTGTGAGATTGCCCTGCAGCGCTGTCAGCAGCGGCTGGACAGCGATGGCCCCGGCAGCACAGGGGATGTCAATATTATGGAGTCACCGGAAAGCGAGGTGCCGATCGGTCCGTTGAGCACCCTGGAGCAGCATCTGCAACGCATTCTGGGCCATCTGAACACCATGCACACTATCTCGTCTGTAGCATGGCGTCAGCGGCCGCATCATGGCATCTGGCTACGGAAGATCAGCCGTTAATCACCTTTGCCACGGCCTGGGCAAAGCGCGCCATACCCTCGGCGATATCCTGCTCTTCGATGATCAGCGAGGGAACAAAACGCATCACATCCGGCCCGGCGTTAAGCACCATGACGCCGGCTTCCGCAGCGGCATAGAGAAAATCGCGCGCGCGGCCCTTGTGCTGCGGCTTAAGTTCGGCGCCAATCAGCAGGCCCATCCCGCGAATATCACTGAACAGATCAAACTCGGCATCCAGCTGCTGCAGGTGTTTGACGAACAGTTCGCGTTTCGCGTTCACGCCATCCAGCACCGCCGGAGTATTGATCAGATCGAAAGCGGCGTTGGCGACCGCGCAGGCCAGCGGGTTGCCGCCGTAGGTTGACCCATGGGAACCGGCATGGAAGGCGCTGGCGATCTCGTGGGTGGTCAACATGGCGCTGACCGGGAAGCCGCCGCCTAGCGCTTTCGCGCTGGTGAGAATATCCGGGGTTACGCCATAGTGCATATAGGCGAACAGCGATCCGGTACGCCCCATACCACACTGCACTTCATCAAAGACTAACAGCGCCTGGTGCTGATCGCACAGTTCGCGCAGTCCCTGCAGGAACGCCGGCGTCGCTGCCGTCACGCCGCCTTCGCCCTGAATCGGCTCCACCACCACCGCGCAGGTGTGGTCATCCATCACCGCTTTTACCGCCTGCAGGTCGTTGAAGGGAACATGGACAATATCCGCCGGTTTAGGGCCGAAACCATCGGAGTACTTCGGCTGCCCACCGACCGAGACGGTAAACAGAGAGCGGCCATGAAAGGCATTATGGAAGGCGATGATTTTGGTTTTATATGGGCTATGGCGGGTCACCGCATAGTGACGCGCCAGCTTAAAGGCTGTTTCATTGGCTTCGGTACCGGAGTTCATAAACACCACTCGCTCGGCGAAGGTGGCATCGACAAGCTTACGTCCCAGGCGCAGCGCTGGCTCATTGGTAAAGACGTTGCTGGTATGCCACAGCGTTTCGCCCTGCTCGTGAAGCGCCGCCACCAGCGCCGGGTGGCAATGGCCCAGCGCCGTTACCGCGATACCGCCGGCGAAATCAATATACTCTTTGCCCTGCTGATCCCAGACGCGGCTGCCTTTCCCCTTTACCGGGATGAATTCTGCCGGTGCATAAATTGGCAAAATAACTTCATCGAATGTGGCGCGGGTGATTGCCGGTTGTTCAGTTGCCATGTCTTGCCCATCCCTCTTCGTTATGCAGATATGATTATGATAATATAATCACAAAATATGCATAAAAAGTCAGTCAATGGCAACCGAAATCACCGCTTAATAAAGTTCGCCAGCAATTGATGGCCCTGTTCGCTAAGGATGCTTTCCGGATGGAACTGCACGCCCTCGAGATCCCAGTCGCGATGACGAATCCCCATGATCTCACCGCTGGCGCTGCGGGCGGTGACGATAAACTCAGGCGGCAGCGTCGGCGGGTCAATCACCAGCGAATGATAGCGGGTCACCGTCAGAGGATTATTCAGCTCCTGAAACACCCCTTCGCCGTTATGCTCGATAAGCGAAGTTTTTCCATGCATCACCTGCGCCGCCCGCACAATGGTCGCGCCAAACGCCTGGGCTATCGCCTGATGCCCGAGGCAGACGCCCAGCAGCGGCGTTTTTCCTGCATAGTGACGGATTACTGAGAGGGAAATCCCCGCTTCATCCGGCGTACAGGGACCGGGCGAAATCACCATCTTCTCCGGCGCCAGCGACGCTATCTCCTCCAGCGTCAACGCATCGTTGCGCCTGACCAGCACTTCCGCCCCCAGTTCGCAAAAGTACTGATACAGATTCCAGGTGAAAGAGTCATAGTTATCGATAAGCAGGATCATAGCGGCTCCGGAACAATCAAACCGGGCTATTCTACTCAGATTCCCGCGCTTCGCTTACCACTTTGCGAAAGATCGCCGCCAGCGGGTCCGGATCGCCCATCGCGCCCTGCTGGCAGGCGGTGCTCCAGGCGGCAGGATCGACGTCACGCCAGTCAAGAAGGTAGCCGGCATGTATCGCCAGCTGTTCAAAGAAAATGCGCTGGGTCAGGCCATTGCCGAGACGAAAAGGGTGCAGCACATTAATTTCACCATAGAACCAGCTCAGGCGTTCGATAAAGGTATCCCGCGGCAGGCCGAAGAGATAATCCTCCTGCTCCAGGGCCTGCATCAGGGCGTTTCCTTCCTCTTCGATGCGGGCAAAGTGACAGAACGGCGTATCGCCCAGGTAGAGGTTCACTTCACGCAGCCTACCCGCCCAGTCAAACAGATCCTGATACAGCTGATGATGAATAGCGCACAGATAGGGTAAGCCGCGCACCCGCGGACCCAGCGGCAGGGTAGCCGCCCGCAGCGATGTCATCTCCAGGGCAGCCTGCTGCAGAGTGTTGGCCTGGCGGATGCCGAGGCGGTTGCGCAGGACGTTCAGGGCCGGATAGAGGTAAGGATCGCGTTCATCGCCAAATTTATCGCTCATACTCCCTCCGCAGCGTCGCGAGGCGCGCCTGCGCCTCCTCGGCAGTCAGCGTAACCAGTGGCACCGATACGCCTTCGAGGCGACGGCTGGCCTGAAAATTGCTATTACGTGTCTGTTCCCAGAGTCGGGATTTTTGCTTATCGGTGAGTGGACGCATCGTCGCCCCCTTATCGTCCCCTGTGTGCCACAAGTATAAGCAGCAATTACAGGTTATGCCGGGAGGCAACCGGCGCGGCGATAGACTACCGCGCCGTGGGAAGATTAGGGCAGCACTTTCGCAGAGAGGATAACAACCGGTTTAGTCGGCACATTCTGGTATGGGCCGACGTTATGGGTCTGAACCTGGGAGATCTTATCCGCAACGTCCATGCCTTTCACTACCTTGCCAAACACCGCATAGCCAAAGTCGCGCTGGCCATGGTCGAGGAAGGCGTTATCCGCCACGTTGATGAAGAACTGGCTGGTGGCGCTATCCTGATCGGCGGTACGCGCCATGGCGATGGTGCCGCGGGTGTTGCGCAGGCCGTTGTCTGCTTCATTTTTGATCGGCGGGTTAGGCTGTTTCTGCTGCATCTGCTCGTTGAAGCCGCCGCCCTGCACCATGAATCCCGGGATCACGCGATGGAAGGTAGTGTTGTTGTAGAAGCCGCTGTTAACGTACTTCAGGAAGTTATCCACGGAAATCGGGGCTTTCTGGCTGTTTAACTCAAGCTCAATGTTACCTGCCGAGGTGGTCAGCAGCACATGCGGATCGCCCTTTGCCGCCATGGCCGGGGAGAACGCTGAAATGGCGAAAACGGCAGCCATCGCCGCCAGTGTTGATTTGAGCATGGAAAATCCTTAACGGAGCAGAATAAAAGCGAGTGCCTTGATTCTAAAGAGCCTTTGCATCCTGGGCCAGCCTTTTACCAAATTTTACTTAGCTGTAATAATTGTAACCGCGCAAACGTTCTCTCTGGCGTCGAAAAAACGTGATTCAAGTCACATTAAAACATGCAAAAGATAACGTATTTCACAATAAACATTTAATTACATCACCTGAACGACTAAAATCTGTCCGCCCGGCGCGGCGTCAACGCGCTTTACCTTTCTATTCACAGGCCAGTCATGACTAACAGCAACCGTATTAAGCTCACATGGATCAGCTTCTTCTCCTACGCCCTGACCGGCGCGTTGGTGATCGTCACCGGGATGGTGATGGGTAACATTGCGGATTATTTCCATCTGCCCGTTTCCAGTATGAGCAACACCTTTACCTTTCTGAACGCCGGTATTCTGATCTCCATCTTCCTCAATGCCTGGCTGATGGAGATCGTGCCGCTGAAAACTCAGCTGCGTTTTGGCTTTATTTTGATGGTGCTGGCGGTGGCCGGCCTGATGCTCAGCCACAGCCTGGCGCTGTTCTCCGCATCAATGTTCGTTCTCGGCCTGGTGAGCGGGATCACCATGTCGATCGGGACCTTCCTGATCACCCATATGTATGAAGGCCGTCAGCGCGGGGCGCGTCTGCTGTTTACCGACTCCTTCTTTAGCATGGCGGGAATGATTTTCCCGATGGTCGCCGCAGTCCTGCTGGCGCGCAGCATCGAGTGGTACTGGGTCTACGCCTGTATCGGTCTGGTGTATGTCGCTATTTTCGTCCTGACATTCGGCTGTGACTTCCCGGTACTCGGCAAAAAAGCGCAGAGCGAAAACAGCCAGCCGGTGGTGAAAGAGAAGTGGGGCATCGGCGTGCTGTTCCTCTCCGTCGCGGCGCTGTGCTATATCCTCGGTCAGCTGGGCTTTATCTCCTGGGTACCGGAATATGCCAAGAGCCTTGGCATGAGCCTCGGCGATGCCGGTAAGCTGGTGAGCGATTTCTGGATGTCCTACATGATCGGCATGTGGTCATTCAGCTTTATCCTGCGCTTCTTCGACCTGCAGCGCATCTTAACCGTCCTCGCCGGCCTCGCGACGGTGCTGATGTACCTGTTTATCAATGGTTCGCCGGAGCATATGCCGTGGTTTATTCTGACCCTGGGCTTCTTCTCCAGCGCCATCTACACCTCGATCATTACGCTCGGTTCGCAGCAAACTAAAGTCGCTTCACCAAAGCTGGTGAACTTTATCCTCACCTGCGGCACCATCGGCACCATGCTGACTTTCGTGGTCACCGGCCCGATTGTGGCGGCCAGCGGTCCGCTGGCCGCGCTGCACACCGCTAACGGCCTCTACGCCGTGGTGTTCGTGATGTGCTTTATCCTCGGCTTCGTCTCCCGTCACCGCCAGAACAACGCTCAGGCGGCGTCTCACTAAGCCTTCGGCCCCTTTGCGTCCGCAAGGGGGCTGTTTCTCATAAAAGAAAGCTCCTCGCCACCGCGGTCGGTCTGGATCCAGGTTTGCGCCAGTTGGGTGGTCGCAATCACCCTTCCCTCGCGAATTGACCAGCGCACCGGCACCTGGCAGCGTACCGCCTCAAAGCCATTCTCCGCCGGCAGAATGATCAGGTTAGCCGGATTGCCGCTGACAATGCCGTAATCCGTCAGGCCAAACGTGCGGGCGCTGTTGTCGGTGACAAGCTGCAGGCCGTCGTTAATTTGCTGGTAGCCCATCAGCTGGCAAACGTGGAGCCCCATATGCAGGACCTGCAGCATATTACCGGTCCCCAGCGGGTACCACGGGTCAAAGACATCATCATGACCAAAGCAAACGTTGATCCCCGCCGCCATCAGCTCCTTCACCCGGGTAATGCCTCGTCGCTTCGGGTAGTCGTCAAACCGGCCCTGCAGATGAATATTGACCAGCGGATTGGCGACAAAATTGATGCCGGAGAGCTTAAGCAGGCGGAACAAGCGCGAGGTATAAGCGCCATTATAGGAGTGCATGGCGGTGGTATGGCTGGCCGTCACCCGCGGCCCTATTCCCGCTTTTAACGCCAGCGCGGCAACGGTTTCCACAAAGCGCGACTGTTCGTCGTCAATTTCATCGCAGTGAATATCCAGCGGGCGGTCATATTTCCGCGCCAGTCGGAAAGCGATATGCAGCGATTCCACCCCATATTCACGGGTGAACTCAAAGTGCGGGATCGCCCCAACGACATCCGCCCCCAGCTTCAGGGCCTCTTCCAGCAGCGCCTCGCCGTTGGGGTAAGAGAGGATCCCCTCCTGCGGAAAAGCGACAATCTGCAGCTCGACCCATGGCGCCACCTCCTGTTTGACCTCCAGCATCGCCTTCAGCGCCGTCAACGTCGGATCGGAGACATCGACATGGGTACGGACAAACTGCACGCCATTGGCGATCTGCCACTTGAGGGTTTTCCACGCCCGGGCTTTAACGTCTTCATGGCTGAGCAGCGCTTTCCGCTCCGCCCAGCGCTCAATCCCCTCAAACAGAGTGCCGGACTGGTTCCAGTTTGGCTCGCCGGCCGTCTGGGTGGTATCCAGATGGATATGCGGCTCAATAAAAGGCGGGATCGCCAGCCCGCCGCGAGCGTTCAACACTTCGTAGCTTTCGTCCCGCGCCTCCCCCATCGGCGTGATCTCGCCAAAGCGCCCCTTATCTATCGCTATCTGCCACAGGCCGTCGCGGTCTGCCAGGCGTACGTTCTGAATCAACCAAAGCGGCGCTGCTGTCATATCAACCTCTCCATTCAATACGGCTTGTTTTCTACTCAACCCCAATCGCGACCCACCCAATTCTTGTACACAAAATCAGCAAAAAGGAAAAGTCAGCGTTTTCCACAACTTAGAAAAATACAGACAAATCAATTATATACCCATTAAGTGGTAGGTGAAGTTGTCATTGATTTGCATCAATAAGCCTGATGGCTGAATCGTTAAGGTAGGCGGTAATAGAAAAGAAATCGAGGCAAAAATGAGCAAAGTCAGAATCGCTATTATCGGTAACGGCATGGTTGGCCATCGCTTTATCGAAGAGCTTCTTGATAAGGCGCCTGCCGGACAATTCGACATTACCGTGTTCTGTGAAGAGCCGCGTATCGCCTACGACCGTGTCCACCTGTCGTCTTATTTCTCCCACCATACCGCAGAAGAGCTGTCGCTGGTCCGCGAAGGTTTCTATGAGAAACACGGCGTCAAGGTGCTGGTCGGCGAAAGGGCCATCACCATCAACCGCCAGGAGAAGGTGATCCACTCCAGCGCCGGGCGCACGGTGTTCTACGACAAGCTGATCATGGCGACCGGCTCATACCCCTGGATCCCGCCGATTAAAGGCGCGGAAACCCAGGATTGCTTTGTCTATCGCACCATTGAAGATCTCAACGCCATTGAATCCTGCGCCCGTCGCAGTAAACGCGGCGCGGTGGTCGGCGGCGGTCTGCTCGGCCTCGAAGCCGCAGGCGCGCTGAAAAACCTCGGCGTGGAAACCCATGTTATCGAGTTCGCGCCGATGCTGATGGCCGAGCAGCTCGACCAGATGGGCGGCGAGCAGCTGCGGCGCAAAATTGAAAGCATGGGCGTGAAAGTTCACACCAGTAAAAACACCAAAGAGATCGTTCAGCAGGGCATCGAGGCGCGCAAAACCATGCGCTTCGCCGACGGTAGCGAGCTGCAGGTCGATTTCATCGTCTTCTCTACCGGGATCCGCCCGCGCGATAAACTGGCCACCCAGTGTGGGCTGGCGGTTGCCCAGCGCGGCGGCATCATGGTCAACGATAGCTGCCAGACCTCCGACCCGGATATCTATGCCATCGGCGAATGCGCCAGCTGGAACAACCGCGTGTATGGCCTCGTCGCGCCGGGTTATAAAATGGCCCAGGTGGCCGTCGATCACCTCCTCGGCAGTGAAAACAGCTTCACCGGCGCCGACCTCAGCGCCAAGCTGAAGCTGCTGGGCGTGGACGTGGGCGGCATCGGCGATGCCCACGGCCGCACGCCGGGCGCCCGCAGCTACGTCTATCTTGACGAAAGCAAAGAAGTCTATAAGCGTCTGATCGTCAGCGCCGACAACAAAACCCTGCTCGGCGCGGTGCTGGTCGGCGACACCAGCGACTACGGTAACCTGCTGCAGCTGGTGCTCAACGCCATTGAGCTGCCGGAGAATCCGGATTCGCTGATCCTCCCGGCCCACGCCGGCAGCGGCAAACCGTCGATCGGCGTCGATAAACTGCCGGACAGCGCGCAAATCTGCTCCTGCTTTGACGTCAGCAAAGGCGACCTGATCGCCGCCATTAACAAAGGCTGCCATACCGTCGCGGCGCTGAAAGCGGAAACCAAGGCCGGTACCGGCTGCGGCGGCTGTATCCCGCTGGTCACCCAGGTGCTCAACGCCGAGCTGGCGAAACAGGGCATCGAGGTCAACAACAACCTGTGCGAACACTTCGCTTACTCCCGCCAGGAGCTGTTCCACCTGATCCGCGTGGAAGGCATCAAAACCTTCGACGAACTGCTGGCCAAACACGGCCAGGGCTACGGCTGTGAAGTTTGTAAACCAACCGTCGGCTCCCTGCTGGCCTCCTGCTGGAATGAGTACATCCTCAAGCCTGAGCACACGCCGCTGCAGGACACCAACGACAACTTCCTCGCCAACATCCAGAAAGATGGCACCTACTCGGTCATTCCGCGCTCCGCGGGCGGCGAAATCACCCCGGAAGGGCTGGTCGCCGTGGGCCGTATCGCTCGTGAATTCAATCTGTACACCAAAATCACCGGCTCCCAGCGCATCGGCCTGTTTGGCGCGCAGAAAGACGACCTGCCGGAGATCTGGCGGCAGCTGATTGAAGCGGGCTTCGAAACCGGCCACGCCTACGCTAAAGCGCTGCGGATGGCGAAAACCTGCGTCGGCAGCACCTGGTGCCGCTACGGGGTCGGCGACAGCGTCGGCTTCGGCGTCGAACTGGAAAACCGCTACAAAGGCATCCGCACCCCGCACAAAATGAAGTTCGGCGTCTCCGGCTGTACCCGCGAATGCGCGGAAGCCCAGGGCAAAGACGTCGGGATCATCGCCACCGAGAAAGGCTGGAACCTGTACGTATGCGGTAACGGGGGGATGAAGCCGCGCCATGCCGATCTGCTGGCCGCGGACCTCGATCGCGAGACGCTGATTACGTATCTCGACCGCTTTATGATGTTCTACATCCGCACCGCCGATAAGCTGACCCGCACCGCGCCGTGGCTGGACAACATGGATGGCGGGATCGACTATCTGCGCAGCGTGATCATCGATGACAAGCTCGGTCTGAACGACCATCTGGAAGAGGAGCTGGCTCGCCTGCGCGCCGCCTTCGCCTGCGAGTGGACCGAGACCGTCAATAACCCGGCGGCGCAGACTCGCTTCAAACACTTTATCAACAGCGACCAGCGCGACCCGAACGTTCAGGTGGTGCCGGAACGTGACCAGCATCGCCCGGCCACGCC
The DNA here is from genome assembly GCF_050378715.1 of Klebsiella sp. 2-CIP_Kleb. Taxonomy (NCBI): domain Bacteria; kingdom Pseudomonadati; phylum Pseudomonadota; class Gammaproteobacteria; order Enterobacterales; family Enterobacteriaceae; genus Klebsiella; species Klebsiella sp. 2-CIP_Kleb. The sequence goes on along the minus strand of NZ_JBNRLG010000004.1, from coordinate 345,083 downwards.
GTATGAGCGTATCCCGGTTACTCTGGTGGAGGAAAAAGCATGAGCCAGTGGGTAAACATCTGCAAAATTGACGACATCCTGCCCGCCACCGGCGTCTGCGCCCTGCTCGGTCAGCAGCAGGTGGCGATCTTCCGTCCGTACCATGACGACAGGGTGTTCGCCATCAGCAATATCGATCCATTCTTCAATGCCAGCGTGCTGTCCCGCGGGATTATCGCTGAGCATGACGGCGCCCTGTGGGTTGCCAGCCCGCTGAAAAAACAGCGCTTCCGCCTGAGCGACGGCCTGTGTATGGAAGATGCCAGCCACTCTATCGCCCGTTTCGACGCCCGGGTAAAAGACGGCCACGTTCAGCTTAAAGCGTGAGTCCCGCTTCCTCCCCCCGGTCACGGGGGGAGATATAAGTAACACTTCTGACCGACAGCGCATGAGTGCGGGATATGTCGCATGTTTTGTATTACCTTTGCTGCTATTCTACGACCACTCACTTTCTACCCCTTATTTTTATGAGGTTATTCTGTGGATCACTTACCCATATTCTGCCAGTTACGCCAGCGGGATTGTTTACTGGTTGGCGGCGGGGATGTCGCCGAACGCAAGGCCCGTCTGCTGCTGGATGCTGGCGCAAACGTCACGGTCAATGCGCTCGACTTTACCCCTCAGTTTCAGGTGTGGGCCGATTCACAGATGCTGACCCTGGTGCAGGGGGAGTTTATCCCCTCGCTGCTGGACAACTGCTGGCTGGCCATCGCCGCTACCGATAATGAAACGGTAAACCAGCAGGTCAGCGACGCGGCCGAAGCGCGGCGTATTTTCTGTAACGTGGTGGATGCCCCGCGCCAGGCCAGCTTTATCATGCCGTCGATCATCGACCGCTCGCCGCTGATGGTCGCCGTCTCCTCGGGCGGGACATCACCGGTGCTGGCGCGCCTGCTGCGCGAGAAGCTGGAGTCAATCTTACCCCTGCATCTTGGTCAGCTGGCCCGCTACGCCGGCCATCTGCGCGCTCGCGTCAAGCAGCAGTTTGCCACCGTAGGCGAACGCCGACGGTTCTGGGAGAAGCTGTTCGTTAACGACCGCCTGGCGCAGTCGCTGGCCAATGATGATCGGCAGGCGGTGGCGGATACCACCGAGCAACTGCTGACCGAGCCGTTAGAGCATCGCGGCGAGGTCGTCCTGGTTGGCGCCGGCCCCGGTGACGCCGGGCTGCTCACGCTCAAAGGCCTGCAGCAGATCCAGCAGGCCGACGTGGTGGTCTATGACCGACTGGTCTCCGACGACATCATGAATCTGGTGCGCCGCGATGCCGACCGGGTGTTCGTTGGCAAGCGCTCAGGCTATCACTGCGTGCCTCAGGAGGAGATCAACCAGATCCTGCTGCGCGAAGCGCAAAAAGGAAGACGCGTGGTCCGGCTGAAAGGCGGCGATCCCTTTATCTTTGGCCGCGGCGGAGAGGAGCTGGAGACCCTCTGCGAGGCGGGCATCCCCTTCTCGGTTGTGCCAGGCATCACCGCCGCCTCCGGCTGCTCCGCCTACTCGGGGATCCCGTTGACCCATCGCGATTTCGCCCAGGGCGTGCGCCTGGTCACCGGCCATCTGAAAACCGGCGGCGAGCTGGACTGGGCGAACCTGGCGGTGGAGAAGCAGACCCTGGTGTTCTACATGGGTCTGAACCAGGCGCCGGCGATCCGCGAGAAGCTTATCGCCCACGGCATGGCGGAAGATATGCCTGCCGCCATCGTCGAGAACGGCACCGCCGTGACGCAAAAAGTGGTCAGCGGCACCTTAGGACAGCTGGATATTCTGGCGCAGCAGATGGCCAGCCCGGCGCTGATCATTGTCGGCCGCGTGGTCGGCCTGCGGGATAAACTGAACTGGTTCTCGAACCACTAACCTTCGCCTCGCGGCGTGAACGACAGGCATAAAAAAGGGCGGGATAATCCCGCCCTTTTTAGCTGTTGCGTCGCTTACGGCTTGGCGACAAAGCCAATCGCTTCGTATACCGCTTTCAGGGTTTGAGAAGCCCGCGCGCTGGCCTTTTCTGCACCGTCTTTCATCACCTGATTGAGAAACGCTTCGTCGTTACGGAAACGGTGATAGCGCTCCTGCAGGTCAATCAGCATGCCCGATACCGCGTCGGCGACTTCGCCTTTCAGGTGGCCATACATTTTGCCTTCGAAGTGCTGCTCCAGCTCAGGAATGGTTTTCCCGGTGACCGCGGAGAGGATATCCAGCAGGTTGGAGACGCCCGCTTTCTCTTTCAGGTCGTAGCGCACCACCGGCGGCTCGTCGGAATCGGTGACCGCACGTTTGATCTTCTTGACCACCGATTTCGGGTCTTCCAGCAGGCCGATGACGTTGTTGCGGTTGTCGTCGGACTTGGACATCTTTTTCGTCGGCTCCAGCAGCGACATCACGCGCGCGCCGGATTTAGGGATAAACGGCTCAGGCACTTTAAAAATATCGCCATAGATGGCGTTAAAACGCTGGGCAATATCGCGACTCAGTTCAAGGTGCTGTTTCTGATCTTCGCCCACCGGAACCTGGTTGGTCTGGTACAGCAGGATGTCAGCGGCCATCAGTACCGGATAATCAAACAGACCGGCGTTGATGTTCTCCGCGTAGCGCGCGGACTTGTCTTTAAACTGGGTCATGCGGCTCAGTTCGCCGAAATAGGTGTAGCAGTTCAACGCCCAGCCTAACTGGGCGTGTTCCGGCACGTGCGACTGAACGAAGATAGTGCTTTTCTGCGGGTCGATGCCGCAGGCCAGATACAGCGCCAGGGTGTCCAGCGTCGCCTTACGCAGCTGCTGCGGATCCTGGCGCACGGTGATGGCGTGCTGGTCCACGATGCAATAGATGCAGTGGTAATCGTCCTGCATGTTTACCCACTGACGCAGCGCACCCATGTAGTTGCCAATGGTCAGTTCACCTGAGGGCTGTGCGCCACTAAAAACGATGGGCTTAGTCATGTTTCAATTCCTGAGTTTCACTGTGCGGTAACCCGAGAGCGGGTAAGAGTTCATTAAACTGGTCGAAGAGATAGTCCGGCTCGCTCAGCGCAAGCGGTTCGCCATAGTTATAACCGTAGGTCAGGCCAACCGAGCAGCAGCCAGCCGCTTTGGCCGCCTGAATATCATTACGTGAATCGCCGACGAACAGCAGCGCCTCCGGCGTCAGGCCGAGCTTTTGCGCTACCAGCAGCAGCGGTTCCGGATGCGGCTTTTTGTTCTGGACGTCATCGCCGCCGATCACCACGGTAAAATATTTCGCAATATCGAGCGCGTCCAGCAGCGGGGCGACGAACGGCGTCGGCTTATTGGTCACCAACGCCAGCGGCAGACCTTTGCCCTGCAGCGCGCCGAGCGTATCGGCCACTGCCGGAAACAGGAAACTGCCCTCTTCCGCCGCTTCGGCGTAATAGCGGTCAAACAGTTTACGCAAAATGCGCAGCTGTTCGTCTTGCGGAATATCATGATCGTCGACGGAAGGCTTGCCCATCGCCGCACGTAACGTGGCACGCTCCTGGCGAGCCCAGCTCAGCGCCCGCTCCATCAGGACATCGGCGCCGTTGCCGATCCAGGTTACGACGCGCTCTTCTCCCGCCACCGGCAGTTCCAGGGCGTAGAGGGCGTTATCAACGGCGGCGGTCAGACCCGGCGCGCTGTCCACCAGCGTGCCGTCGAGATCAAACGCGATGCCGCGGATCGCCTGTAATTTATCCATGACTCACCTTCGCTAATTCACTACGCATTTGATCAATCACTTTCTTGTAGTCCGGCTGGCCGAAGATCGCCGAACCGGCAACGAACATATCCGCGCCCGCTGCGGCGATTTCGCCGATATTGCTCGCTTTCACCCCGCCATCCACTTCCAGACGGATGTCGTAGCCGGACGCATCGATGCGCTGGCGCACTTCACGTAGTTTATCCAGCGTCTGGGGAATAAAGGACTGGCCGCCAAAGCCCGGGTTAACCGACATCAGCAGGATCACGTCCAGTTTATCCATCACATAATCGAGATAGCTCAGCGGCGTCGCGGGGTTAAACACCAGGCCCGCTTTACAGCCATGCTCTTTGATAAGCTGCAGGCTGCGGTCGACGTGTTCGGAGGCTTCCGGGTGGAAGGTGATGATGCTGGCGCCAGCTTCGGCAAAATCAGGAATGATGCGGTCGACCGGCTTCACCATCAGGTGGACGTCGATCGGCGCGGTAATACCGTAGTTACGCAGCGACTTCAGCACCATCGGGCCAATCGTCAGGTTCGGCACGTAGTGGTTGTCCATGACGTCGAAGTGCACGACATCCGCACCCGCCGCCAGCGCCTTCGCGGTATCCTCACCCAGACGGGCAAAATCAGCCGACAGAATCGAAGGGGCAATCAAATACTGCTTCATCCGCATCTCCTTGAAATTTATTTGGTCTTAGGCGGACGGTAGAGCGCTAAGAGCTCGTCCACCTTTTTACGCGTACCACCGTTGCTGCTGATGCTGCGCCGAACCTTCACAATATGCGTTTCTGCCGCGTTTTTATACCACTCCTGCGTCAACGGCGTGCGGTGGTTGGAAATCAGCACCGGGATCCGTTTCTTCATCAGCGACTCCGCCTTTTGCGCCAGCAGCACCTGTTGCTCCAGGTTGAAGCTGTTGGTGTGGTAGGCGGTAAAGTTCGCCGTCGCCGTCAACGGCGCATAGGGCGGATCGCAATACACCACCGTGCGGCTATCCGCACGCTGCATGCACTCTTCATAAGATTCGCAGTAAAACTCAGCGTTTTGCGCCTTGTCGGCAAAATGATAGAGCTCAGCCTCGGGGAAATAGGGCTTCTTATAGCGGCCAAACGGCACATTGAACTCGCCGCGCAAATTGTAGCGACACAGGCCGTTGTAACCGTGACGGTTCAGATACAGGAACAGCACCGCGCGACGCAGCGGGTCCTGGCTCTGATTGAACTCATCACGGTACTGGTAGTAGCGCTCAGCGACGTTATTTTCCGGGGTAAACATCTCGCGGGCGGCAGCGACGTACTCGTCGGTGCGCAATTTGACGATGTTGTACAGGCCGATTAAATCACTGTTGATATCCGCGAGGATATAACGAGAAAAGTCGGTATTGAGAAATACCGACCCGGCGCCCACAAAGGGCTCGATTAAGCACTCACCTTCCGGCAAATGCTTTTTAATATCGTCAAGCAGGGGGTACTTCCCCCCTGCCCACTTTAGAAAAGCGCGATTCTTTTTCATGCTGCCTAACTAATTACACGTTCTCCGGCTGTGGAGAAAGCTCCGACAGCATCCTGCGCTTAAGACTACCCCACGGCATTATTTCAGATCAGCCTGAACCTGATGCAGTGGTTTTGCCCATGGATTTTTCGCCTGCACGTCCGGCGGCAGCGAGGTGACCGCGCGTTTCGCTTCATCTTTCGATGAATAGATACCGCTCACCAGCACGTACCACGGTTGGCCGTTACGCGATGTTTCATAGACAACATATCTGTCCAGCTTCTCTTTCTTCGCCCAGTTGTTCAGGTTTTCATAGTTAGAGGAGCTGCTGAGCTGCAGGGTATAGTTACCCGACGGCGCAGATTTCATCGAGCTGACGTCGCCTGCCGTTTTACCGCTCTTCGCCGCCGGCGCTGCCGCGGCCGCCGTTGCGGCTGGCGCAGCAGTGGTGGTGGTTGCTGGTGCTGCAGGTTTACTCTGCGCGGTGGCTACCGGTTTGCTTTCCGCGACGGTCGTTTTCGCCGGGGCAGTGGTCGCCGCGCTTTCAACATGCTTCGGCTGAACCGGCTTCGTTTCTACCGGCGCTTTTGCCACCGCCTGTGGTTTCGGCTGCGGCTTCGCTTCGATGACGGTGTGCTTACGCTCAGCCGGACGCGGCGTTGCCGCCGTCTGACGTTCGGTCGTCTGGCGCGGCGCCGCGGTGCCACTGGCGCCATTACGGATCGGCGCGACGGTTGCCGGTTCAGTTGGCAGCGTCGAGTTAGCTACGGCGCCGTCCAGCTGGCCCTGCTGCTGGGTCAACGCATTATTCAGATCGCCCTGAACTTCAACGCGCTGCTGGCCCTGCGGCTCTGCCGCGGCCTGGCCCTGGGTCGGGTTCGCGGCAATAGGCGGTACCGTGACGTCCTGCTGTGTGGTGGTATTGGCGGCAGTCTGATCCTGGCCGGCAGCTGGCGTGCTGGTGGACTGGTCGTCAGACAGATTAATGCTCTTCTCGCCGGAAGCGGTCTGCTGGCTGGAAGAAGATGGCGATTTCAGCGCGGAACCGATACCCACGATTAACAGCAACAGTACCAGAATGCCCACGCCCATCATGATGTACTGGCGGGAAGCGGGTTTCGCCGGCGCTTTTTTACGCTTACGCGGACGACGCTCTACAGGCTGCTCTTCGAGCATCTCCTCATCTTCCGCATCCAGTTCTTCTTCGAATTCTTCCTCTTCACGCTCACGACGGGCCTTGCCGGCGCGCGTCGGACGGCCTTCATCGGCATCAAGATCGACATCGTCAAAATTGATCTGCGGATCGGCATCACGCTCGGAAGACTGACGGGAACGACCAGCACGACGATCGTTGCGATCGGCTTTCATATCGTCTTCTGGTTTGAAATCATCCATTTAACACCCCACTAAAAGGCTTATGCTCACGATTATTGCACATCACCCGAAATGATAACGCCGCGCGAACGCGGCCAGACCTTCTTATTGTTGCGCCTGCTGAGTGTCAGCAATCGCGCCAAGAACCACATCGTGCGGCACTCCGCCGCGCAGCTCGCTGCTTCCTATTGCGAGCGGGAGCACCAGCCGCATTTCGCCAGCCAGTACTTTCTTATCGCGCATCATATGGGGCAAATACGCCTGCGCACGCATTTCCTGCGGGCCGCGTACCGGTAAGCCTGCACGCTTGAGCAGATCGATAAGGCGCTGAGTATCCTGCGCGCGGAACTGCCCCAGCTGTTCGGACGTATGCGCCGCCATCACCATACCTGCCGCCACCGCTTCGCCGTGCAGCCAGTTACCGTAGCCCATTTCCGCTTCGATAGCATGGCCGAAGGTATGTCCAAGATTGAGTAAAGCACGTAACCCGGTTTCACGCTCGTCGGCAGCCACAACTTCCGCTTTCAGCTCACAGCAGCGGCGAATGCAGTACGCCATGGCCTTTTCATCCAACGCCAGCAAGGCATCAATGTTGTTTTCCAGCCAGCTGAAGAAGGCGCCGTCGAGGATCACCCCATACTTGATGACCTCAGCCAGTCCGGAAGCGAGTTCGCGCTTCGGCAGCGTCTTCAGACAGTTAAGATCAACCACCACGGAAACCGGCTGCCAGAAGGCGCCAATCATGTTTTTGCCGAGAGGGTGGTTCACTGCGGTTTTGCCGCCGACCGACGAGTCGACCTGCGACAGCAGGGTGGTAGGGACCTGGATAAAACGCACGCCGCGCTGATAGCTTGCCGCGGCGAAACCGGTTAAATCACCGATAACACCGCCGCCGAGCGCCACCAGCGTGGTGTCGCGGCCATGGGGTTTTTGCAACAGCGCGGTAAATACGGTATCCATCACCGCCAGGCTTTTATACTGCTCGCCGTCGGGCAGGACTACGCTGTCAACGTTGACCCCTGCCTGCTCAAGCGCAGAGCGGACGGTATCCAGATAAAGCGGCGCCAGCGTTTCGTTGGTGACCAGCATAGCCTGGTCGCCCGACTTAAGTGGCAGGAAGGAAGCTGGATCGTTGAACAAACCAGCCGCGATGGTAATCGGGTAACTACGTTCCCCGAGGGTAACAGTAAGCCTCTCCATAACGCGACATCCACCTCAGTGACTTTTACTCTGACGCACTTTTATTAAGCCAGAATCAGTTGCTTTCCAGCATATGAATAATCTGGTTCGCGACGACTTTCGCACTCTGATCGTCTGTGCGGATAGTCACATCGGCGATCTCTTCATACAGCGGGTTACGCTCGTCAGCCAGCGCTTCCAGTACTTCACGAGGCGGCGCATCGACTTGTAGCAAAGGACGCTTTTTATCGCGCTGCGTACGGGCCAACTGCTTCTCGATCGTTGTTTCCAGGTAGACCACCACGCCGCGGGCGGAGAGACGGTTACGCGTTTCACGGGATTTTACAGAGCCGCCGCCAGTCGCCAGCACAATTCCCTGTTTTTCCGTCAACTCATTGATAATTTTTTCTTCACGGTCGCGGAAGCCTTCTTCGCCTTCAACATCGAAGACCCAGCCCACATCAGCGCCAGTGCGTTTCTCAATCTCTTGATCGGAATCGTAAAATTCCATGTTGAGCTGTTGGGCTAACTGGCGCCCAATAGTGCTTTTGCCGGCACCCATAGGCCCAACCAGAAAGATATTGCGTTTCTCTGCCATTTTTTCGGTACTACTAAGACTATTCGTTAATGATAAACCCGCTTCGCAGACACCCAGCGCCGCAGGGCATGAACTGAAACCTCATATGCAATAGAGCGAGAGTCAGACTAAAAATTATCTCAATACTCCGGCTGGTTTGGCAACTGAATAAAATCGCCGGACAATAAAGGGAGGATTGATGTCGTACCCGACTCTCAAATCGGTACCCCTTGTATGCTAAATCCGTCCTCACGTCAAACACCTGAAACGTGTTTAGCATGAAAAACCTGCTTAACGTACTGCCAGAATCCGTGGCGTAATAAAGACAACCAGTTCACGGCGTTCATTATCTTTCCCGTCGCGGCGAAACAGACGCCCCAGCACCGGGATATCGCCAAGCAGCGGGACGCTGTCGCGGGCGGTTTTGTTTTTCTGCGAAAAGATGCCGCCCAACGCCAGGGTCTCGCCGCTGCGGACTTCCACCAGGGTCTCGATCTCCTGTTTATCAATGGCCAGCGCCTCGCCGTTATCCTGCTTCAGCACCTGGCCTGGCGTGTTCTCGCTTATTCGCAGCTTCAACCGCACTCTCCCCTGCTGCAGCACCGTCGGCGTCACCTCCATGCCCAGCACCGCCTCTTTAAACTCCACCGACGTGGCGCCGCTTTCACCGCTGGAGACCTGATAGGGGATCTCGCTCCCCTGCTTGATGCTGGCGGGCTGCATATGAGAGGCGAGCAAACGAGGACTGGCGATAATCTCGACCTGCTGCTTGCGCTCCAGCGCGGAAAGCTCCAGCTCAAGCAAGCGCCCGTTAATTTTGCCGATGTTAAAGCCTGCGCGGGTGCTGGCGTCGTTGACTGACAGATCGCTGCTTAGGGTGGTAATGCGCCCGGATCCTGGCGTGCTTTCAGCCTCCGCCAGCCGCCATTTCACCCCCAGTTCACGCAGGCTGGTTTCGCTCATTGACACGATATGGGCGGCCAGCTCCACCTGTCCGACCGGCAGATCCATCTCCTGCGCCCAGGCCTTCAGCGCCGGCAGATGGCGGGCATCATCGCGGATCAGCAGCCGATTGGTCCGCTTGTCCGCCATCAGGTTTCCCCGGGCGCTAAGCAACTTACCGCCGCTTTTAGCCAGCTCCTCGGCATCGGCATAGTGCAGGGTCACGCTCTCCGCCCGCAGCGGCAGGTTCTGCAGACGTTTCGCCTGTTCCGCTTCGCGCTGCGCCAGGTTGGCCTTTTGCCAGGCCTGCGTATGTGCGTAGATGACCGTTCCCTGCTGTTGCAAAGAGAGGCCTGCGCTATCCGCCACTGCCCGCAGCGCCTGGGTCCAGGGAACCTTCTGCAGGCGCAGGGAGAGCGTGCCGCTGACGTCCGGTGCGACAACGAGATTCTTCTGGTTCATTTCGGCCAGGGCTTGCAGCACCTGGGCCACTGGCGCGTCGTCAACGACCAGCGAAACCGGCTTATCATTTCGCGCGGCGACCACCGCCAGCGGTAGCAGCAAAAGCAGGCTTATCCATCGCATCATCTTGTTTTCCTTTACGTTGCCAGCGCCACGCTGGCGGTTCACATCCCGGAGGCGTGACGATGTCCAGTTCACTGTCCGTCAGCCGGTTCACCCGCCAGCCCGTGGGCAATTGCTCATCCAGGCGCACCCGTCGCCACGTGCCGCTTCCGTCCTGCAAAAAACCCATCCAGCCTGCGCCATCGCTGGCCGCGCCACCATAACGCCATTGCGACAGCTGCGCCGCGTGGCAGGGATCCTCAACCGGCTGAAAAGGATCGCGCTCGGCCGCCAGCAGCGACAGCGGCAACCACAGCAAAACCCAGCATTTACCGACCATCTTCCGCCTCCAGCTGCAGCCGCATGCGCAGCGCCTGCCCCTCGCGCTCCAGCGAGAACGAACGCGGGTTCATCCCGCTGCGCGCCAGCCATGAAAACAGAGCGGGTACCGTCGGCCAGGAGAGAGCCAGCTCCATCTCTCCGCCGCTCCCCTGCGGATGCCAGGCGATTAGCTTCGCCCCGGCGAGCGGAATGGCTATGGGCGAGAACGGCTGCTTGTCGATGCGCTCCCCGGCTCTTTCACCGTCAGGGATGCGCAGCGCCATGATCCGCCGCCACTGCGTTTGCAGAGCGCCATCGCGGGACAGCGCCGCCAGCGGCGGCCGGGCATCGCGCCAAAGCGCCACGCCGCCCCCCGTCAGCCCCATCGCGAGCAGGATCAGCAGCCCCGCCCGGGTACGCAGGGTATTAATCCTCATCGGCGCGCGCTCCCGACAGGGTGAAACTGAACCGCCAGCGCCCCTCGGCGTCGCGCTGCGTTCCGCCGGCTTTAGCCGGCGCGAATCCCGTGACGCTGGCCAGAGAAGCCTCCACTCCGGCCAGCGCCTGCAGGTTGAGGGCCAGGCCATCCAGCGTCAGACGCGCCCCCTGGTACTCCAGCCGCGTCAGCCATGCCTGAGCGGGCAGGTCCGCCGCGAGCGCCATTAGTCGGGGTTGCCAGGCAGCGATCGTCGATCTGCGCTGGAGCTGCTCGCGCTGGCGTTGATGCTGCTGCCACGCTTCGCGCATCGCCTGTTCACGTTGTTTGAGCGAGGCGAGCAGCGCTGCGTCGGCCGTCGCGTGGAGCCTCGCCAGGGCGTCGCGCTGTAGACCAGCCGTTCGCCCCACCTGCAGGGTCATCCCCGCCAGCAGCACGATACCGATGGCTAACAACAGGGTGTAGCGCAGGCGCTGGCGGCGACGCAGGTCACGCCAGGGGAGAAGATTAACGACATGCGTCATGGCGCCCGCCCCCCCAGCGCCAGCCCAAGGGCAATGGCGTAGCGATCGCCATCGGCTGGCAGCGGAGGCTGCCGGCGGTGAACCACCTGCCAGACATCAAAACGACTGGCCTCGTCGCCCGCGTCAGCGCACAAGCGCAGAGGAACCTGAAGCTGCCCCGCCAGCTGGCTCAAGGACCCTATCGCATCGCAGGCGTCACAGCCCCAGGCCTCATGGGTCGCCCATAGCCAGTGCTTTTCATCCCGCCACGCCAGGCCTTGCTCTGCTGCCGTCACCCAGGGGAAAAAAGCGCCGAGCGCACTGGCATCCGGTACGATGGCAGTTACCCGCAGGCGCAGCCGCCCTGCCAGCTCCCGCAGAACATTGATATCCAGCCGCTGCGCCGCCGTAACCTGCCAGCCGTCATTTCGCGAGGTGGGCGCATAATCAATACAGAGAGAGGAGGCGGGCATCGCCAGCTGCTGGGTCATGGCGCTGGCTATCCACGTCGCCTGTTCCCGCTCTCGCAGGGCGAACTGGGGATAAGGCACGCGTTTTTGCAGCGTGCGAGCTGCGGGGAAGGCGATATTGATCTGATGCTGTACCGGTAGCTCCCGCCGCCAGGCGGCCAGCCGTGAGCCGAGGGCGCTGACGTCCGCCACCATCCCCTGCCGCACCAGGCCTGGCGGCAACGGAATGCGCCACCAGCGGCGCAGCGCCCAGTGTGAGCGCTCAAACAGTAGCGCGACAATGGCAATGCTATCTTGTTGGATATGCATTCCGATCCGCCAGTTTCTGAAAGCCATGCTTATGATCTCCTTATCCGGCAAAACTGTCCGGCTATATCAATGCACCTGGCTTGCCTTTATACTACCGCGCGTTTGTTTATAAACTGCCCAAATAAAACTAAATGGGAAAACACCGGTGAAGTTCGTAAAGTATCTATTGATCCTTGCAGTCTGTTGCGTACTGCTGGGAGCAGGCTCGATTTTTGGCCTCTACAAATACATAGAGCCGCAACTCCCCGACGTCGCAACCCTGAAGGATGTGCGTTTGCAGATCCCGATGCAGGTCTATAGCGCCGACGGTGAGCTTATTGCGCAGTACGGCGAAAAGCGCCGTATCCCTGTCACGTTGCAGCAAATTCCCCCCGAGCTGGTGAAAGCGTTTATCGCTACCGAAGACAGTCGTTTCTATGAGCATCACGGCGTCGATCCGGTGGGTATTTTCCGCGCCGCCAGCGTGGCGATGTTTTCAGGCCACGCCTCGCAGGGCGCCAGCACCATCACCCAGCAGTTAGCGCGTAACTTCTTCCTCAGCCCCGAGAAGACGTTGATGCGTAAGATTAAAGAGGCCTTTCTGGCTATCCGCATCGAGCAGCTGCTGAACAAAGATGAAATCCTTGAGCTGTACCTGAACAAGATTTACCTCGGCTACCGCGCCTATGGCGTCGGCGCCGCGGCGCAGGTCTATTTTGGCAAACCTATCGACCAGCTGACCCTCAGCGAAATGGCGGTGATTGCCGGTCTGCCGAAAGCCCCGTCCACTTTTAACCCGCTCTATTCGATGGATCGCGCCACAGCCCGGCGCAACGTGGTGCTGTCGCGTATGCTGAGCGAGGGGTACATCACCCAGGCGCAATACGATGAGGCGCGCAGCGAACCCATCGACGCCAGCTACCACGCGCCAAAAATCGCCTTCTCCGCGCCCTATCTGAGCGAAATGGTGCGCCAGGAGATGGTGAATCGCTACGGCGAGCAGGCCTACGAAGATGGCTACCGGGTGTACACCACGATTACCCGCAAAAACCAGCAGGCGGCCCAGCAGGCGGTCCGCAATAACGTGCTGGATTACGATATGCGTCACGGCTACCGCGGCCCGGCCAGCGTGCTGTGGAAGGTCGGCGAAACGCCGTGGGAGGCGAAAAAGATCGTTGACGCCCTGAAGCGCCAGCCTGGCTTTGGCCCGCTTTCTCCTGCGGTGGTCACCTCCGCGAATGCCCAGGAGGCCGTCGCGCTGTTGGCTAACGGCGACTCCGTTTCGCTGACGATGGACGGCGTGCGCTGGGCTCGCCGCTTTATCTCCGATACGCAGCAGGGGGCGACCCCGCGTAAAGTCAACGACGTCGTGCAGGCCGGGCAGCAGATCTGGGTTCGCAAAGTGGGAGACAGCTGGTGGCTGTCGCAGGTCCCGGACGTCAACTCGGCATTGGTCTCCATTAACCCGCAAAACGGCGCGATTATCGCCCTTGTCGGTGGGTTTGACTTTAACCAGAGCAAGTTCAACCGCGCCACTCAGGCGCTGCGCCAGGTCGGCTCCAACATCAAGCCATTCCTCTACACGGCTGCGATGGATAAAGGCTTAACTCTGGCAAGCATGCTCAACGATGTGCCAATCTCGCGCTGGGACGCCGGAGCCGGTTCCGACTGGCGGCCGAAAAACTCGCCGCCGCAGTATGCTGGTCCGATTCGTTTACGCCAGGGCCTGGGGCAGTCGAAAAACGTGGTCATGGTGCGCGCCATGCGCGCCATGGGCGTTGACTATGCCGCCGAGTATTTGCAGCGCTTTGGCTTCCCGGCGCAAAACATTGTCCACACCGAATCGCTGGCGCTGGGCTCCGCCTCCTTTACGCCTCTGCAGGTCGCCCGCGGTTATTCGGTGATGGCCAACGGCGGCTTCCTGGTGAACCCGTTCTTTATCAGTAAGATTGAGAACGATCAGGGCGGGGTCCTCTTCGAAGAGCGTCCGAAAATCGCCTGCCCGCAGTGTGATTTACCGGTGATTTACGGCGATACGCCAAAATCCAACGTGCTGGAAAACAAAGATGTGGAAGATGTCGCCACCTCGACGGAACCGCAGAATGGCACCGTGCCGCCGCAGCCGCAGCTGGAGCAGGCCAATCAGTCACTGGTGGCGCAGAGCGGCGCCCAGGAATACGCGCCGCATGTGATCAACACCCCGCTGGCCTTCCTGATCAAGAGCGCGCTGAACAGCAACATCTTTGGCGAACCGGGCTGGATGGGAACCGGCTGGCGCGCCGGACGTGACCTTCAGCGGCATGACATCGGCGGCAAAACCGGGACCACCAACAGCTCGAAGGACGCCTGGTTCTCAGGCTACGGACCGGGCGTGGTGACCTCGGTTTGGATCGGCTTTGACGATCATCGTCGCGATCTTGGCCGGACCACCGCATCGGGGGCGATTAAAGATCAGATCTCCGGCTACGAAGGCGGCGCCAAAAGCGCCCAGCCGGCCTGGGACAGCTTTATGAAGAGCGTGCTGGAAGGCGTTCCGGAAGAGCCATTAACGCCGCCGCCGGGTATCGTCACGGTGAATATTGACCGCAGCACCGGTCAGTTGGCGAACGGTGGCAACAGCCGGGCGGAATACTTTATTGAGGGTACCCAGCCCACGCAGCAGGCGGTCCATGAGGTGGGCACCACCCTGACTGACGGCGGCGGTGAAACCCACGAGCTGTTCTGACAAAAAAAGCGCCTGCGGGCGCTTTTTTATTGCTGCTTAGCGTAAACGCTCGTTCAGAGTCGGCCCTGGGCCTGCAACCATTCCCGCACTAAAAACAGCGCACTAACGTTGCGGGCCTCGTTAAAATCTTCTTCATCCAGCAGCGACATCAACTGCGCCAGCGGCCAGCGCACCTGCGGCAGCGGCTCGGGCTCATCGCCCGGCAGCGACTCCGGATAGAGATCTTCCGCCACCAGGATGTTCATTTTGCTGGAGAAGTAAGAGGGAGCCATACTGAGCTTCTTCAGAAACGTCAGCTTATTGGCGCCGAAGCCAACCTCTTCTTTCAGCTCGCGATTGGCCGCTTCATCCACGGTTTCACCCGGATCAATCAGCCCTTTGGAGAAGCCCAGCTCGTAGGACTCCGTCCCGACGGCATACTCGCGAATCAAAATAATATGATCATCAACAATCGGCACAATCATCACCGCTTCGCGGGTGGAAGGCCGCATACGTTCATAAACGCGACGCACACCGTTGCTGAATTCCAGATCGACGCTTTCGACATTAAAGAGGCGCGAACGGGCGACAGTTTCAACATTGAGAATGGTGGGTTTTTGTAATGATTTGCTCATTGTCATCGGTCTATGCTGTGATTAAGCAGTCATTGTGCGATACGCAACACGCTTTCGGCAATCCAAATCGCTACTTATTTACAGAGTTGTAACCTTTTCCCTGCAAAGGGAAAAGTAATAAAGATAAAAAAGTCAATAGCTTGAATTCTCTTTGAGAATTTACCGATTTCTGGCCTTTAACGTTTTTGGTAAGCTAATACGCTGCTGCATGACATATTTACTACCCTGCAAGCAGGTGCGCCGCTAACACTGCAGCTTGACGTTAGTCTTCACGTTCACCGACGATTTCGTAAGAAAAATATAACTATGATGGGATGGGCATGGGCACCTTTCTGATATTCCTTACAGCTCTGCTAATCTGCGTATTGCTCATTGGATGGTGGTATCGCACGCACGCCAGACGCCGCCGGCTCCCTCTACTGCACGCCTTTAGCGATGCCACCACGCGGCCGATCGCGGCCGATGAGCGCCAGGCCATCGAAAAGTATCTTGCCGAACTGAGCCGCGCCCAGCAGGTTCCCGCGTCCGGCGCCACCAGCGCGCCCGTCGCTCTGGCGCTAAACGAACAGAGCGATACCGTCTATGGGGTGACGCGAGCCATCACCCGCTACGGGATCACTACCGACGCGCCGAATAAATGGCGCTATTTTCTCGATTCGGTGGAGGTACATCTGCCGCCGTTCTGGGAACAGCATATCAACGATGAAAACAGCGTCGAGCTGATCCCCACCGACAGCCTGCCGCTGGTTATCACCCTTAACGGCCATACCCTGAGCGACTATCGTCAGGAAGCGCAAAGCTACGCGCTGGAACGCGCCTCGGCCACCCAGGCCTCAATTCGCGGCGAAGAGAGCGAACAGGTAGAGTTGCGGCAGATCCGTCGGGAAAGCCCGGAAGAACACGCCCTGAACCGCCCGGATGGTCTGCGCGAAGCGATCCTGATCGTCGCCTCTTTCCTGTTCTTTTATTTCAGTCTGATTGGGCCTGCCGTCTTTACCCCATGGCTGGTGGCTGCCGGTTTGCTGCTGCTCGCCGCCGGCCTATTGGGGATCTATGCCCCGCCGCGCCGCGCCTCGCTGCGCGAAATCCATTGTCTGCGCGGCGTCCCTAAGCGCTGGGGGCTGTTTGGCGAAAACGATCAGGAGCATATCAATAATATCTCGCTGGGCATTATCGATCTCATCTATCCGCGCCACTGGCAGCCCTGGATCGCCCAGGACCTCGGACAGCAGACCGATATTGATATCTATCTCAACCGCCATGTAGCCCGTCAGGGACGCTACTTGTCGCTTCATGATGAAGTGAAAAACTTCCCGCTGCAGTACTGGCTGCGCAGCGCGATTATCGCCGCCGGCTCCCTGGTGATGGTAATCATGCTATGGGCCAGCGTACCGCTGAATATGCCGTTTAAGTTCACCCTGTCGTGGCTGAAGGGGGCGCAGACCATTGAAGCCACGACCGTCAGCCAGCTGGAAAAGGCCCATGTGCGCATTGGCGATACGCTGCGCCTGACCGGCACCGGGATGTGCAACATCCGCACGCCGGGCAGCTGGACGGCCAAAGAGGATTCGCCGTTCCTGCCTTTCGATTGTTCGCAGATTGTGTGGAACGATGCCCCTCCTCTGCCGCTGCCGGAGTCTGACATTGTCAGCAAAGCGACCGCTCTGATGCAGTCCGTCCAGCGTCAGCTGCACCCGGAAACCGACGACGACTCCCGCGTCAGCCCGGCGCTGCGCTCCGCCATTCAGAAATCTGGCATGGTGCTACTGGATGATTTCGGCGATATCGTTCAGAAAACCAACGATCTCTGTTCCGCTGCCGATGATTGCCTGCGGCTGAAGAATGCGCTGGTTAATCTCGGCAATACCCGTAACTGGGAGACGTTAACCAAGCGTGCGTCCGCCGGGAAACTGGATGGCGTGAACGTGCTGCTGCGGCCAGTCAGCGCCGAGTCGCTGGAGAATCTGGTGA
The DNA here is from genome assembly GCF_050378715.1 of Klebsiella sp. 2-CIP_Kleb. Taxonomy (NCBI): domain Bacteria; kingdom Pseudomonadati; phylum Pseudomonadota; class Gammaproteobacteria; order Enterobacterales; family Enterobacteriaceae; genus Klebsiella; species Klebsiella sp. 2-CIP_Kleb. Next base: position 327,899 of record NZ_JBNRLG010000004.1, on the reverse strand, counting down.
CCACCTCAACCGCCCCCTTTGTCATGCGTGAAACCTCGCGGGCGGCGCAGGCGCTCAACAGCCCGGCCCCGGGCGGCTTCGTCATCGCCAGCGACGAGGGCAGCGTGCTGGTCAATCAGCCGTGGCCGGCGGTGAGCCTGTATGATTACCCGGCGCATGAGCAGTGGGGGGAACTGCGGCGGCTGGCCGGTATGCTGATGCATACCCCCTTCCATGCCGAAGGGATAGTCACCAATCTGTTTACTGACGCCAACGGCACTCAGCATATCAACCTGCACCGCATTCCTGACCGCAGCGGCCTGTGGCGCTATCTGGGCATCACCCTGCTGCTGCTGTCGATGGTGGGATGCATGGCTTACCACGGGGTGCAGGCGCTGCGTCGTTATCAACGCCATCGCCAGCGTATGGAAGAGATTCAGAAATATTACGAAAGCTGCCTGAACCCGGTGCTGCTCCCCTCGTCTGACCCGCAAGATTAATTTTCCCGGCGACAGGGTGTGATACCCTGTCGCCCATTTCCCGCTCGCTGGAGAGTCATCATGCATTTTGATATCGCCTGGCAGGAGGTCGATACCGTTCTGCTGGATATGGACGGCACGCTCCTGGATCTGGCTTTCGACAACTATTTCTGGCAAACGCTGGTGCCGGAAACCTGGGGGGCCGCCCGCGGCCTCAATCTGCAACAGGCGAAAGAGGCCATGCACCAGGAGTATCACGCCGTGCAGCATACGCTAAACTGGTACTGTCTGGATTACTGGAGCGAGCGCCTGGGTTTGGATATTTGTGCGATGACCAGCGAACAGGGTCCGCGCGCCACGCTGCGTGAGGATACCGTGCCGTTCCTTGATGCGCTCAAGGCCAGCGGTAAGCGACGTATTCTGTTGACCAATGCCCATCCCCACAATCTGGCGGTGAAACTCAAACACACCGGCCTGGATGCGCACCTTGATTTATTACTTTCCACCCACACATTTGGTTATCCGAAAGAGGATCAGCGTCTGTGGCGCGCCGTGGCGGAGGAAACCGGCCTTGAGGCGCATAAAACGCTGTTTGTCGACGACAGCGAGGCAATTCTGGATGCCGCGAGGGAGTTTGGCATTCGTTACTGCCTGGGCATTACCAATCCCGACTCCGGACTGGCGGAAAAGCAGTATCTGCGCCATCCGGGGCTGAATGATTACCGACGACTGATCCCTTCGCTTACCCCGAAGGAGAGGCGATGAAAGAGAAGCCTACCGAAACCGTCAGACTGGACAAATGGCTTTGGGCCGCCCGCTTTTACAAGACCCGCGCGCTGGCGCGAGAGATGATTGAAGGCGGCAAGGTGCATTACAACGGACAACGCAGCAAGCCCGGGAAAATCGTCGAACTGGACGCCATGCTAACGCTGCGTCAGGGCAACGACGAGCGGACGGTGCGCATCGTCGGTATCACCGAACAGCGCCGCCCGGCAAGCGAAGCCGTCACCCTGTATGAAGAGACGGCTGAGAGTATCGAGAAGCGTGAAAAAATGGCCCTGGCGCGCAAAATGAACGCCCTGACCATGCCGCACCCTGACAGACGTCCGGACAAGAAAGAGCGCCGCGACCTGATGAGATTTAAACACGGCGAGAGTGAGTAACTCGCGCCAGAAAGAGAGATGATTATGACTCAACACGATCAATTACATCGTTATCTGTTTGAAAACTATGCCGTGCGCGGCGAGCTGGTGACGGTGTCGGAAACCCTGGAACAGATTCTGGCAAATCACACTTATCCCCAGCCGGTGAAAACGGTGCTGGCGGAGCTGCTGGTCGCCACCAGTCTGCTGACTGCGACGCTGAAATTTGCCGGCGACATCACCGTGCAGCTGCAGGGCGATGGGCCTTTACAGCTGGCGGTGATCAACGGCAATAACCAGCAGCAGCTGCGCGGCGTCGCGCGTGTGCAGGGCGAGATTGCGGACGATGCGGATCTGAAAGCGATGGTCGGCAACGGCTATCTGGTCATCACCATCTCCCCGGAAGAGGGTGAGCGTTATCAGGGCGTGGTCGGTCTGGAAGGCGATACGCTGGCCGCCTGCCTGGAAGATTACTTCCAGCGTTCAGAGCAGCTGCCGACGCGCCTTATTATCCGCACCGGCGAACATGAAGGTCAGCCGATGGCGGGCGGGATGCTGCTGCAGGTGATGCCGGCGCAGGATGCCCAGACTGCCGACTTTGAGCACCTGGCGACGCTCACCGAGACCATCAAGGCGGAAGAGCTGTTCACCCTGCCGGCGAACGATGTGCTGTGGCGTCTGTACCATGAAGAAGAAGTCACGGTCTACGATCCGCAGAGCGTGGAGTTCAAGTGCACCTGCTCCCGCGAACGCTGCGCCGGCGCGCTGAAAACCCTGCCGGACGAAGAGATAGATAGCATCCTTGCCGACGAAGGCGAGATTGATATGCACTGCGACTACTGCGGTAACCACTATATCTTCAACGCCATGGACATCGCCGAGATCCGTAATAACGCCTCTCCGGCCGATCCGCAGGTCCATTAATCCTCACCTCTTTTGCAGGCACCGGGCGGCGATGTGGTTTGTCGCCCGGTGTCTGACTTTTATTTATTCACGAGTTGAATCGATTTTCGCTGAAAGAGTTACGTAATTTTATTCCAGGAAAGCGATTACATTCACATTTCAGTAGTTTTTTTAATTACTTTTTAACCATTGAGAAACATCTAACCCCACCATCCAGCCATTTCCTGAGATAATCCACTTCACTTCGTGACAGGAGTCACCGTTTTTTTCGTCATTCTGAAGAATGTCGAGATACGTAAATCTATGAGCCTGGTCGCGGTCAATACCCGGTAATAAACCCTACAATTTACAGCAGTACATCTTGGCTAAGGAGCAGTGACATGCGCGTTAATCATGGTTTAACCCCGCAGGATCTCAAGGCTTATGGTATCAATGACGTTCAGGATATCGTCCACAATCCCAGCTACGACATGTTGTTTCAGGAAGAGCTCGACCCCAACCTGGAAGGCTACGAACGTGGCGTATTAACCAGTCTCGGTGCTATCGCCGTCGACACGGGCATTTTTACCGGTCGTTCTCCGAAAGATAAGTACCTCGTGCGCGACGACACCACCCGCGATACCGTCTGGTGGTCCGATAAAGGCAAGGGTAAAAACGACAACAAGCCGCTTTCGCAGGAAACCTGGCAGCATCTGAAAGGGCTGGTAACACAGCAGCTGTCCGGTAAACGCCTGTTTATCGTCGACGCCTTCTGCGGCGCTAACGCCGATACCCGTCTCAGCGTACGTTTCATTACCGAAGTGGCCTGGCAGGCGCACTTCGTTAAAAACATGTTCATCCGCCCGAGCGACGAAGAGCTGGCGGAATTCACGCCCGACTTCATCGTGATGAACGGCGCGAAGTGCACCAACCCGCAGTGGAAAGAGCAGGGCCTGAACTCGGAAAACTTCATCGCTTTCAACCTCACCGAGCGCATTCAGTTGATCGGCGGCACCTGGTACGGCGGCGAGATGAAGAAAGGGATGTTCTCGATCATGAACTACCTGCTGCCGCTGAAGGGCATCGCCTCCATGCACTGTTCTGCCAACGTGGGCGAGAAAGGCGATGTCGCCATTTTCTTCGGCCTCTCAGGCACCGGCAAAACCACCCTCTCCACCGACCCGAAACGCCGCCTGATTGGCGATGACGAACATGGCTGGGATGACGACGGGGTGTTTAACTTCGAAGGGGGCTGCTACGCCAAGACCATCAAGCTCTCTGAAGCGGCCGAGCCGGATATCTATCACGCCATTCGCCGCAACGCCCTGCTGGAAAACGTGGTGGTGCGCGCCGACGGGACAATCGATTTCGATGACGGCTCAAAGACCGAAAACACCCGCGTCTCCTACCCCATCGACCATATCGATAATATCGTCAAACCGGTCTCCAAAGCGGGTCACGCCACCAAAGTGATCTTCCTGACGGCCGATGCGTTCGGCGTACTGCCGCCGGTCTCCCGCCTGACCGCCGATCAGACGCAGTACCATTTCCTGTCCGGGTTTACCGCCAAACTGGCCGGCACCGAGCGCGGCGTGACCGAACCCACGCCAACTTTTTCCGCCTGCTTCGGCGCCGCCTTCCTGTCGCTGCACCCGACACAGTACGCCGAAGTGCTGGTCAAACGCATGCAGGCGGCCGGCGCGCAGGCTTATCTGGTCAATACCGGCTGGAACGGCACCGGCAAGCGCATCTCGATTAAAGATACCCGCGCCATCATCGACGCCATCCTCAATGGCTCGCTGGACAACGCGGAGACCTTTACCCTGCCGATGTTTAACCTGCAGATCCCGACGGCCCTCCCGGGCGTGGATCCCCAGATCCTCGATCCGCGCAGCACCTATGGTTCCCCGGAGCAGTGGCAGGAAAAAGCCGACCAGCTGGCGAAGCTGTTTATTGAGAACTTTGAGAAGTATACCGATACGCCAGCGGGCGCCGCGCTGGTGGCGGCAGGGCCGCAGCGCTAACGGGCGCAAAGATGAAAAAGCCGGGCTTGCCCGGCTTTTTATTGTGCAACGTTCTGACCAACCAACCGCGGGCGCGATCAGCTCTCTTTGGCCGGTTTCATCGGCGCCAGCACCCGGTGCACCGGCAGCCAGGCGCGGATCAGTAACCCGCCGCGTTCGCTGGAGCCAATCTCCAGCCGCCCGTTGTGATTATCGATAATACGCTGAACAATCGCCAACCCCAGCCCGGTGCCGCTGGTGCTGCGGGCGCTGTCGCCGCGTACAAACGGCTGAAACAGGTGCTCTCGCTGCTCAGGTTTAATCCCCGGTCCGTCATCTTCTACCTGGAACCAGGCCCGGCTCGCTTCGCTGCCGCTGCTGACCTTGATCCAGCCATTGCCATAGCGGGCCGCGTTGACCACCATATTCGCCAGCGCGCGCTTGATAGACAGAGGATGCATGCGTACCGGAATTTCGCCGGCCTGCAGGGCGGTGGCGATCTCCCGCTCATAGCCGCTCTCCGCAGCGATCACTTCCCCCAGCACCGCATTCAGATCCGCCAGCTCCATCGGCATCTCCTGCCCGGTGCGCAGATAGTCGATAAACTGCTCGATGATGGCGTTGCACTCTTCGATATCTTTGTTGATCGACTCCGCGAGATAGCCGTCCTGCTCGCCCATCATCTCGGTGGCCAGACGAATGCGGGTCAGCGGAGTCCGTAAATCATGGCTGACCCCAGCCATCAGCAGCGTACGGTCGTCGGCCAGCTGCTTCACGCCCGCGGCCATGTGGTTGAAGGCGCGCGTCACCGAACGCACTTCGGAGGCGCCATACTCGCGCAGCGGCGGCGGAATAATGCCGCGCCCGACCTGCAGCGCCGCATGCTCCAGATCCACCAGCGGGCGGTTCTGAATACGGATAAACAGCCAGGCGCCGCCTATCGCCAGCAGCATGATCGCCAGGGTATAGCGGAACAGCGGCGAGAAGTCGCCCTGATGGATCTCGGTCAGCGGCACCCGCACCCAAATATTGGGCGACAGCCAGGTCTTCAGCCACACCACGGGGGAGCTTTTATTGACCTCCACCCGCACCTCAGTGGGGCCGCCAAGCTGATGAGCCATCTGTTGGCTCAAGAATTCATAATGCTGCGCCCAGCGCAGGCCTGCGTCTTCCGCCGCTTCATTGGAATAGAGCGAAATCCCCAGCTCGCGATAAATTTCACGGCGAAACGCCGGGGGCACCACCAGCTGGGTGCCATCCTCCAGCTGCAGCTTATCAGTCATCAGCATACGCACTTCGTAGGCCAATACTTTATTAAACTGCTGGAGACTTGGCAGGATCGCGAAATTCAGTACTACCAGATAGGTCGTCACCAGGCTGACGAACAGCAAGGTGACGATCAGGAGCAGCGTGCGAGCAAAGGAGCTGCGCGGCGAAAAGCGCACGCGTTTCATGCCTTAGAACCGTCCGGGACGAAGACGTAGCCCAGACCCCAGACGGTCTGGATATAGCGCGGATGCGCCGGGTCCTCTTCCACCATGCGGCGCAGGCGGGAGATCTGTACGTCGATGGAACGCTCCATCGCAGAGTATTCGCGGCCGCGAGCGAGGTTCATTAACTTATCGCGCGACAGCGGCTCACGAGGATGGCTTACCAGCGCCTTCAGGACCGCAAACTCGCCGCTGGTCAACGGCATCGGCTCGTCTTCACGGAACATCTCGCGGGTGCCCAGGTTCAGTTTGAATTTACCAAAGGCGATAACCGCCTCTTCCTGCGACGGCGCGCCCGGCAGCTCGTTCGCCTGACGGCGCAGCACCGCCCGGATGCGGGCCAGCAGTTCACGCGGGTTGAACGGCTTCGGAATGTAGTCGTCGGCCCCGATCTCCAGGCCCACAATACGATCAACCTCTTCGCCTTTCGCCGTCACCATAATGATCGGCATCGGGTTGCTCTGGCTGCGCAGACGGCGGCAAATCGAGAGACCATCTTCCCCAGGCAGCATCAGATCCAGCACCATCAGGTGGAAGGATTCGCGGGTTAACAGACGATCCATCTGTTCGGCGTTCGCCACGCTACGAACCTGGAAGCCCTGCTCGGTCAGATAACGTTCGAGCAGCGCACGCAGGCGCATGTCGTCATCCACAACCAGAATCTTATAATTCTCTTGCATTGTTTGTACTCCCAAAGGTTCACTGCAATAGTCAGTGCGTATTCTCAAAAAAGCCCGGCGCGCTCACCAGCTAAATCTGGTATATATTCCAGGCTAAATTGTTACAAAGCATATTTAACAGCAGGTTAAGTATACATTTAATCATAAGACACAGTATTTATCCTGTCGGTATTATTACGCGCTACAAATTGTGCGCAACGACAGACTGTCAGAAGGTTGAACTCACGATGAAAACGCCGCTGATCACCCGCGAGGGATATGAAAAACTGAAGCAGGAGATGGACTACCTGTGGCGCCAGGAGCGCCCGGAAGTGACCAAAAAGGTGACCTGGGCCGCCAGCCTTGGCGACCGCAGCGAGAACGCGGATTACCAGTACAACAAAAAGCGCCTGCGCGAGATCGATCGCCGGGTCCGCTATCTGACCAAATGTCTGGAACAGTTGAAAATTGTCGATTACTCGCCGCAACAGGAAGGTAAAGTCTTCTTCGGCGCCTGGGTAGAGATTGAAAACGATGAAGGCGATATCAAGCGCTTTCGCATCGTCGGTTACGATGAAATTTTTGGCCGCAAAGACTATATCTCCATCGACTCGCCGATGGCGCGCGCACTGTTAAAAAAAGAGGTTGGCGATCTGGCCATCGTCAACACGCCGGCGGGCGAAGCCAGCTGGTATGTCAACGAGATCGAATACGTTAAATAGACAAGAACTTTCCGAGAGACGCCCGGCGCGACTGGCATTTTCAGCCGTCAGTCCGTATAACTAGTCCCTGATTTTTGACCCTAAAGATGAATTAAAAGCCATGATGAATGATTCGCTCTGCCGCATTATTGCGGGTGAACTTCAGGCCAGAGCCGAACAGGTAGAAGCTGCCGTTCGCCTGCTTGATGAAGGGAACACCGTGCCGTTTATTGCACGTTATCGTAAAGAAGTCACCGGCGGTCTGGATGACACGCAGCTGCGTAATCTGGAAACCCGCCTCGGCTATCTGCGCGAACTGGAAGACCGTCGTCAGGCGATCCTCAAATCCATCGCTGAACAGGGCAAACTGACCGACGCGCTGGAAAAAGCCATCAACACCACGCTCAGCAAAACTGAACTGGAAGATCTCTACCTGCCGTATAAACCGAAGCGCCGCACCCGCGGGCAAATCGCTATCGAAGCGGGGCTGGAGCCGCTGGCTGACCTGCTGTGGAACGAACCGTCCCACGATCCGGAAACGGAAGCCGCAAAATATATTGATGCCGATAAAGGCGTGGCCGACAGCAAAGCGGCGCTGGATGGCGCGCGCTATATCCTGATGGAGCGTTTTGCCGAAGACGCCGCGCTGCTGGCGAAGGTCCGTGACTATCTGTGGAAAAACGCCCACCTGGTCTCCACCGTCGTCAGCGGCAAAGAAGAGGAAGGCGCCAAATTCCGCGACTACTTCGATCACCATGAACCGATCGCCACCGTGCCGTCGCATCGCGCGCTGGCGATGTTCCGCGGTCGCAACGAAGGCGTCCTGCAGCTCTCTTTAAACGCTGACCCGCAGTTTGACGAGCCGCCGAAAGAGAGCCACTGCGAGCAGATTATTATCGACCATCTGGGCCTGCGCCTGAATAACGCCCCGGCGGACAGCTGGCGTAAAGGCGTCGTCAGTTGGACCTGGCGGATCAAAGTCCTGATGCATCTCGAAACCGAGCTGATGGGTACCGTGCGCGAGCGCGCCGAAGACGAAGCTATTAACGTCTTCGCCCGCAACCTGCACGACCTGCTGATGGCTGCGCCCGCCGGGCTGCGCGCTACCATGGGCCTTGACCCGGGCCTGCGCACCGGGGTGAAAGTGGCCGTGGTTGACGGTACCGGCAAACTGGTGGCCACCGATACCATCTACCCCCACACCGGCCAGGCGGCTAAAGCGGCGATTGTCGTGGCGGCGCTGTGCGAGAAGCACAACGTCGAGCTGGTGGCGATCGGCAACGGCACCGCCTCGCGTGAAACCGAGCGTTTCTTCCTCGACGTGCAGAAACAGTTCCCGAAGGTCACCGCCCAGAAGGTGATCGTCAGCGAAGCCGGGGCTTCCGTTTACTCCGCCTCCGAGCTGGCGGCGCAGGAGTTCCCTGACCTCGACGTGTCGCTGCGCGGCGCGGTCTCCATTGCCCGCCGTCTGCAGGATCCCCTGGCCGAGCTGGTGAAAATCGACCCGAAATCCATTGGCGTCGGCCAGTATCAGCACGATGTCAGCCAGACCCAGCTGGCGCGTAAGCTGGACGCGGTGGTGGAAGACTGCGTGAACGCCGTTGGCGTTGACCTGAACACCGCCTCCGTGCCGCTGCTGACCCGCGTGGCCGGCCTGACCCGCATGATGGCGCAGAACATCGTCGCCTGGCGCGACGAGAACGGCCAGTTCCAGAACCGCCAGCAGCTGCTGAAGGTCAGCCGCCTGGGGCCGAAAGCCTTTGAACAGTGCGCCGGCTTCCTGCGTATCAACCACGGCGACAACCCGCTGGATGCCTCCACCGTTCACCCGGAAGCCTACCCGGTGGTCGAACGCATTCTGGCCGCTACCCAGCAGGCGCTGAAAGATCTGATGGGCAATAGCAGTGCGCTGCGCCACCTGAAGGCCGTGGATTTCACCGATGAGAAGTTCGGCGTACCGACCGTGACCGACATCATCAAAGAGCTGGAAAAACCGGGCCGCGACCCGCGTCCGGAGTTTAAGACAGCGAAGTTCGCAGACGGCGTAGAGACCATGAACGATCTGCTGCCGGGGATGATTCTGGAAGGGGCCGTCACCAACGTCACCAACTTCGGCGCATTTGTCGATATCGGCGTCCATCAGGACGGACTGGTCCACATTTCGTCGCTTTCTGACAAGTTTGTTGAAGATCCGCACACCGTGGTGAAAGCGGGCGACATCGTGAAGGTCAAGGTCATGGAAGTCGATCTGCCGCGTAAGCGTATCGCCCTGACCATGCGTCTCGACGAGCAGCCGGGCGACAGCAACGCCCGCCGCGGCGGCGGTCAGGATCGCCCGCAGGGCAACCGCCCGGCCGCGAAAGCCGCCAAACCTCGCGGTCGCGACGCGCAGCCTGCCGGCAACAGCGCGATGATGGATGCCCTCGCGGCGGCGATGGGTAAAAAACGCTAATCCCACCCTGCCCCTTTTCAGGGGCAGTTTTCTTTTCATGACCAGGCCATCGCCATCACGCGCAAAACAGGTTCAGTTGTTTCTGATAACCTGTTTTTATTCCACGCCTGAAGACAGCGAAATTAATATTTTCATTTCGTTAACTTAAGAAACCTTAATTAAACATTAGATCGCCGAAATAATATTTCGTGCATTTTCGATCACAGACAGATTTTGCGGCACATCAATAAAAAAGTGATTTCCGCTTTAAAAATAGCGTTGATCGCATCATATGTATTGATGATAAAAACCATTCTCATTATCATCACTTTCAGAATGATTTTTTCTTTTTTCGTTGGCTATGGTATCCGGCGCGGTGACATCCCGACGCCCGGTCAATTCATCTTCGGTTAGCGATAGACAAGTAGGCCCTATGCAATTCACACCTGATAGTGCGTGGAAAATCATTGGATTCTCCCGCGATATTAGCCCAGCATACCGTCAGAAATTGCTCTCCCTCGGCATGCTGCCCGGATCCTCTTTTCATGTGGTGCGCGTGGCGCCGCTCGGCGATCCTGTTCATATTGAAACCCGACGCGTCAGTTTGGTATTACGCAAAAAAGATCTCGCCTTAATCGAACTGGAAGCGGTTGCACAATAACGGCTGGCCCGGCACAAGAGTCTGAAATATGAAAAAATTAACCGTTGGTTTAATTGGTAATCCTAATTCCGGCAAGACCACTTTATTTAATCAACTGACCGGCGCCCGCCAGCGCGTGGGCAACTGGGCCGGGGTCACCGTTGAGCGTAAAGAGGGCGTATTCGCCACCACTGACCACCAGGTCACGCTGGTTGACCTCCCCGGGACCTACTCTCTGACCACCATCTCTTCGCAGACCTCGCTGGACGAGCAGATCGCCTGCCACTACATCCTCAGCGGCGAGGCCGACATGCTGATTAACGTGGTCGACGCCTCCAACCTCGAGCGAAACCTCTATTTGACGCTGCAGCTGCTTGAGCTGGGGATCCCCTGCGTCGTGGCGCTGAACATGCTGGATATTGCCGAAAAGCAGCAGGTGCGTATCGATATCGATGCCCTCGCCGCGCGCCTCGGCTGCCCGGTCATTCCGCTGGTTTCGACCCGCGGACGCGGGATCGAAGCGCTGAAGATTGCCCTCGACCGTCATCAGGCGAACAGCGATATTGAGCTGGTCCATTATCCGCAGCCGCTGCTGCGCGAAGCTGACCTGCTGGCGCAGCAGATGTCAGCGCAGATCCCGGTCAAGCAACGGCGCTGGCTCGGTCTGCAGATGCTGGAGGGCGACATCTACAGCCGGGCCTATGCCGGCGACGCCGCCGATAAACTGGATATCGCCCTGGCGAATCTTAGCGACGAGATCGACGACCCGGCGCTGCATATCGCTGACGCGCGCTATCAGACCATCGCCGCCATTTGCGACGCCGTCAGTAACACCCTGACCGCCGAGCCAAGCCGCTTTACCGCGGCGATGGACAAGGTGATCCTCAACCGCTTCCTCGGGTTGCCGATTTTTCTCTTTGTCATGTATCTGATGTTCCTGCTGGCGATCAACATCGGCGGCGCGCTGCAGCCGATTTTTGACGCCGGCTCGGTCGCGGTCTTTATTCACGGTATTCAATGGCTGGGCTACACCCTGCACTTCCCGGACTGGCTGACCGTGTTCCTCGCCCAGGGGATCGGCGGCGGTATCAACACCGTGCTGCCGCTGGTGCCGCAGATCGGCATGATGTATCTGTTCCTCTCTTTCCTTGAGGACTCCGGCTACATGGCGCGCGCCGCCTTTGTCATGGACCGCCTGATGCAAGCCCTCGGCCTGCCGGGAAAATCCTTTGTCCCGTTGATTGTCGGTTTCGGCTGTAACGTGCCGTCGGTGATGGGCGCCCGCACCCTCGACGCCCCGCGCGAACGTCTGATGACCATTATGATGGCGCCGTTTATGTCCTGCGGCGCGCGGCTGGCGATCTTCGCCGTCTTCGCGGCCGCGTTCTTTGGTCAGAACGGCGCGCTGGCGGTCTTCTCGCTCTACGTGCTGGGCATTGTGATGGCCATTCTCACCGGCCTGATGCTGAAGCACACCATTATGCGCGGCGAAGCCTCGCCGTTCGTGATGGAGCTGCCGGTGTACCACGTCCCGCATATCAAGAGCCTGATTATCCAGACCTGGCAGCGCCTGAAAGGCTTTGTGCTGCGCGCCGGGAAGGTGATCGTCATTGTCAGCATCTTCCTCAGCGCGCTGAACAGCTTCTCGCTGAGCGGTAAGGTCGTCGACAACATCAACGACTCCGCGCTGGCCTCGGTGAGCCGGGTCATTACTCCGGTGTTTAAACCGATCGGCGTACATGAAGATAACTGGCAGGCCACCGTGGGCCTGTTTACCGGCGCGATGGCGAAGGAGGTGGTGGTCGGTACGCTGAACACCCTCTATACCGCCGAAGATATCCAGAACGAGGAGTTCAATCCGCAGACCTTCAGCCTCGGCGAAGAACTGCTGGCGGCCGTCGACGAGACATGGCAGGGACTGAAAGACACCTTCAGCCTCAGCGTCCTGGCCAACCCCATCGAAGCCAGCAAAGGCGATGGCGAAATGGCCACCGGCGCGATGGGCGTGATGGGCAGTAAATTTGGCAGCGCCGCGGCGGCTTACAGCTACCTGATCTTCGTTCTGCTCTACATCCCCTGCATCTCGGTGATGGGCGCCATCGCCCGCGAATCGAGCCGCGGCTGGATGACCTTCTCCATTCTGTGGGGACTGAATATCGCCTATTCGCTCTCGACGCTCTACTACCAGACCGTCAGCTTTAGCGACCATCCGCGCTACAGCCTGGCGTGTATCCTGGCGGTGGTATTGTTCAACGTGGTGCTCTTCGGTCTGCTGCGTCGGGCGCGCAGCCGGGTTGACGTCTCGCTGCTGGCCACCCGGAAAACGCCGACCTCCTGCTGTTCCAGCCCGGCTGGCGATTGCCACTAAGGAGGAGCGGTGGCGTCGTTAATGGAAGTCCGCGATATGCTGGCCCTGCAGGGCCGCATGGAGGCGAAACAGCTCAGCGCCCGCCTGCGGACGCCTCAGCCGCTGATTGACGCCATGCTCGAACGCATGGAAGCCATGGGCAAGGTGGTACGGATCAGCGAAACGAGCGAGGGCTGCCTCTCCGGCAGCTGTAAAAGCTGTCCTGAAGGGAAAGCGGCGTGCCAGCAGGAGTGGTGGGCGCTGCGATGAAGGGAGTAAGGCCAGCCAGCGCCATGGGGTAAAACGAGTGTGACAGCAGAGAAAAACGGGCCAACAGGCCCGTTTTTTATGACTGGATTATTTATACACGTCAGCGTTAGCGTGAACGGTTTTTTCGTTTTTCTGCCCGGCAATCACCACAAAGTATTTTCCACCCAGCTCATCAGCTTTTTTCGACAGATCGCGTCGGGCGTCCATCGGCGAGGTCGTCCTTGAGGTCGTAATGCTGCCGACCTTGGTCAGATTCATCTTCGCCACGTCCTCTTTTTGGATCTCTTTCGCTGCGAATGCGCCAAAAGACAGACAGCCAATCACCAGAGATGCAACCATTCCTGTAACAAGTTTCATAGCCTCTACTCTCCATTAGGTTGTTATTGTAGGTCACGGTGGCGGAATGAAATAATCAACCACCGTAACAACCTAAGTATTGCTGTGAATGGCCCTTTTACCATGGCGCTGCAAAAAAAATTACTCCAGCCGTTTTTTCAGCGCCATCAGCGGCTCGCAAAAGGCTGCGGGATGGGAAACAAACGGCGCATGCGCTGCCTTGTCAAAGAGAATTGACTCGCTTTCCGGCCATAGCTTATCCAGCAGCGGGACAATCTTGCGCGGCACCAACCCGTCCAGTCGACCGTACAGCCGCAGAAACGGCATCGGCAGCCCGACCAGCGCCTGGCGCAGATCAACGGTTCTGAGGATCTCCAGACCGCCGTTCAGCGCCTCAGCGGAAGGCATCGGCAGCGAGAGCACCGCCTGCTTTAACGCCCGCGCATCCTGACGGGCGCTCTCCGTTCCCATGGTTTGCAGTGCGAGGAACCGCTCGACGGTGCGCTGGAAATCCTCGCTCAGCTGCTGCTGAAATCCGGCCAGCACCTCCGGCTTGATGCCGGGCCAGTCCTCATGAGCCGCGAAACAGGGGGAAGAGGCAACCGTTACCAGCGCCTGCACCCGTTGCGGACGCATAATCGCGACCTGGCTGGCCACCAGCCCGCCCAGGCTCCAGCCCAGCCACACCGCCTGAGGCGGAGCCTGCTCCAGCACCCGCTGCGCCATCGCCTCCAGCGACATCGCCCCAAACCCGCCGCTACGGCCATAGCCAGGCAGGTCCACCAGGTGAAGGGTAAAATGCGAAGCCAGCTGCGGCGTGATGCAATCCCAGACCTGAGCGTTCAGTCCCCAACCGTGCAGCAGCACAAGATGACAATCACCTTCGCCGATTGTTTGCCACCAGATGTCGTTCATCCGTTACCGTTCTCTTTTTTACTGGACAGAAGGCCAAATATGCTAACAGCACACAGCTTATGCTGGCTATGCCAAATGCCGCTGGCGGTCGCCCGCTGGGGGATCTGCTCTCGCTGCAGCCGCGCCCTGCTCGCCTGCCCCCCGCTCTGCCCGCAGTGCGGCCTGCCGGCGGCAATGTCCCGGCATCCCTGCGGCCGCTGCCTGCAAAAGCCGCCGCCCTGGCATCGAATGGTGGCGGTCAATGACTATCGTTCGCCGCTGAGCGACCTGGTGCGGCAGCTGAAGTTTCACCATCGTCCGGAACTGGGCCCCGCCCTGGCGCGCCTGCTGCTGCTGCGCCTTAAACAGCGCGACGATTTGCCGCCGGTAGACGCGCTGGTCGGCGTGCCGCTGTGGCATCGCCGCCGCTGGCGCCGGGGTTATAATCAGTGCGATGAGCTGTGCCGACCGTTGGCCCGCTGGCGTGGGTGCGTCTGGCGTCGCGACGGCCTGACGCGCCAGCGAGCGGGCGCCGTGCAGCATTCGCTCAATGCCCGCCTGCGCAGGCAGAACCTGAAAAATGCCTTTCAGCTTGAATTTGCCGTCCAGGGACTCCATATCGCTCTGGTGGATGATGTCGTCACGACCGGCAGCACCGTCGCCGAGATATCCCGCCTGCTTTTGCGAAACGGCGCCGCGACGGTTCAGGTATGGTGTATATGCCGTACCTTGTAGACCCCCGCTGATGGGCGTATTATAACCCAGTAAAATAGTCAACTATTAGGCCAACGCTATGATCCGTATTTCCGATGCTGCACAAGCGCACTTTGCCAAACTGCTGGCAAATCAGGAAGAAGGGACGCAAATTCGCGTATTTGTGATTAATCCCGGCACCCCAAACGCTGAGTGCGGCGTATCCTACTGCCCACCGGATGCGGTGGAAGACACCGACACGGCGCTGAAATTTGAACAGCTGACCGCCTATGTCGATGAGCTCAGCGCGCCCTATCTGGAAGACGCTGAAATTGATTTCGTCACCGACCAGCTTGGCTCGCAGCTGACCCTGAAAGCGCCGAACGCCAAAATGCGCAAAGTCGCTGACGATGCCCCGCTGATGGAGCGCGTCGAGTACCTGCTGCAGTCGCAGATTAACCCGCAGCTGGCCGGCCACGGCGGTCGCGTGTCGCTGATGGAGATCACCGACGACGGTCTGGCTATCCTGCAGTTCGGCGGCGGATGCAATGGCTGCTCGATGGTCGACGTAACCCTGAAAGAAGGTATTGAAAAACAGCTGCTGAACGAGTTTCCAGAGCTGAAAGGGGTTCGCGATCTGACCGAGCACCAGCGCGGCGAGCACTCCTACTACTAAGCCTTTCCTCCGGCGGCACCCTGTCGCCGGCTCTCCTTTCTCCTTTCTGTGTTACCGCGCAACATCTCCCACTAAACGACCGGCAAAAACCGGGGAAAGAGTATGACTTAAGTCTCATATTTAACATTTTCCCCGGTCAGGTGATTCTCAACCCTCACATGTTACCCGTATCATCCCCTTCAGGCACCACCGGCAAAAAAATAGCCAGCTATCCTTTCTCTGGGTAAGGATAATGCAAGCGTTTACGGTGCCAGACTATTTTGCTCCCTGACGGAGCGGATGCTCTACAGGTTCAAACTTTGACGTTACCCATAACAAATTAAGGCCAGGTAAATCATGCCATTAGTCATCGTTGCTATCGGGGTTGCCCTGTTATTGCTGTTAATGATCCGTTTCAAAATGAACGGCTTCATTGCGCTGGTTCTGGTGGCGCTCGCCGTCGGATTAATGCAGGGTATGCCACTGGATAAAGTGATCGTTTCCATCAAAAACGGCGTTGGCGGCACCCTTGGCAGCCTCGCGCTGATCATGGGCTTCGGCGCTATGCTCGGTAAGCTGCTGGCAGACTGCGGCGGCGCTCAGCGTATCGCCACCACGCTTATCAATAAGTTCGGTAAGAAGCATATTCAATGGGCGGTGGTCCTGACCGGCTTCACCGTCGGTTTCGCCCTGTTCTATGAAGTGGGCTTCGTACTGATGCTGCCGCTGGTGTTTACCATCGCCGCCTCGGCCCGTATTCCGCTGCTGTACGTCGGCGTACCGATGGCCGCCGCGCTCTCCGTCACCCATGGCTTCCTGCCGCCGCACCCGGGTCCGACCGCGATCGCCACCATCTTCCACGCCGATATGGGTAAGACGCTGCTCTATGGCACCATTCTGGCTATCCCGACGGTTATTCTCGCCGGTCCGGTTTTCGCCCGTTTCCTGAAAGGCATTGATAAGCCGATCCCGGAAGGCCTGCATAACCCGAAAGTGTTCACTGAAGAAGAGATGCCTGGCTTTGGCGTCAGCGTCTGGACCTCGCTGGTTCCGGTGATCCTGATGGCGATGCGCGCCGTGGCCGAGATGATCCTGCCGAAGGGCCACGCCTTCCTGCCGATTGCCGAATTCTTCGGCGACCCGGTGATGGCCACCCTGATTGCGGTACTGATCGCCCTGTTCACCTTCGGTTTGAACCGCGGCCGCTCCATGGAGCAGATCAACGATACCCTGACCTCTTCTATTAAAATCATCGCCATGATGCTGTTGATCATCGGCGGCGGCGGCGCCTTCAAACAGGTGCTGGTGGATAGCGGCATGGATAAATACATCGCTTCTATCATGCACGAATCGAATATGTCTCCGCTGTTTATGGCATGGTCCATCGCCGCGGTACTGCGTATCGCGCTGGGTTCGGCGACCGTTGCCGCCATCACCGCGGGCGGGATCGCCGCGCCGCTGATCGCCACCACCGGTGTCAGCCCGGAGCTGATGGTTATCGCGGTCGGCTCCGGCAGCGTTATCTTCTCCCACGTGAACGATCCGGGCTTCTGGCTGTTCAAAGAGTACTTTAACCTGACCATCGGCGAGACCATCAGGTCCTGGTCGGTGCTGGAAACCATTATCTCGGTCTGCGGCCTGGTAGGCTGTCTGCTGCTGGGGATGGTGGTCTAAGGTTACTCCCGCCACAGAAAAAGGCCGGTCCGCATGATGCGGACCGGCCTTTTTTATCGGACATCCTCTTCGCCGCGCAGAGGAGCGCGCGGCGGGGAGTCATCAGGAGGCGGCTTTTTTGCTCGCCGCCTTGCGCCGTTTATCCAGATCCTTAATCAGCTTATTGACCTGTTCATCGGCAAACATCTGCTCAAGGGTGACGGAAAGCTTCCGGCGCCAGTTCGGGTACTCGGTGCTGGTGCCCGGAATATTGACCGGCGACGCCATCTCCAGCCAGTCTTCCGGCTGCAGGCCCAGCAGGGCGCTGTTGCTGTCGGCAATATAACGTTGCATCCCCCGGTTGAGGATCCCCGTCATGCTCATCAGGGAGGCCTTATGACCGGCACGCTTGGGCAGACAGCCGTACTTATGCAGCGCATCCAGCAGCCCTTGTTTCGCCAGCTCACGGTCCTGGTACAGCCCGCGCAGCACCACCTCATCAGGATAGAGACCCAGCGCTTTACCTAACGTCAGATCGCCGCTTTCCCAGTAGCCGCGGAGGGTGGGCAGGTCGTGCGTCGTCGCCACAGCCATTGATTGCTCCGGGTACAGCGCAGGCGCGCGGAACGTTTTCTCTGCATCGCTCTCAAAATAGAGCACCTTATAAGAATAGACGCCGCTGTTGCGTAACTTGCTGACGATCTCCACCGGTACCGTGCCCAGATCTTCGCCGATCACCATGCAGCGATGACGCTGGCTTTCCAGCGCCAGAAGCGACAGCAGATCGTCGACGGGATACTGAACGTAAGCGCCATGGTCGGCGGTTTCACCATAGGGGATCCACCACAGACGCAGCACCGACATCACGTGATCGATGCGCAACGCGCCGCAGTTCTGCATATTGGCGCGCAGCAGGTCGATAAACGGCTCATAGGCGCGAGCGGCAATAATATGCGGATCCATCGGCGGCAGGCCCCAGTTCTGGCCCAGCGGACCCAGAATATCCGGCGGCGCGCCCACGGACGCTTTCAGGCAGTACAGCTCACGGTCGCACCAGGTCTCCGAGCCGCCTTCGGCGACGCCCACCGCCAGATCGCGGTAGAGGCCGATCGGCATCCCATCGCGCTGGCTGGTTTCCCAGCAGGCGGCAAACTGGCTCCAGGCCAGCCACTGCAGCCAGAGATAGAAACTGACGTCGTCCTCATGCTCGACGCAGAAGGCTTTCACCTCCGGGCTGTCGATATCCTGAAAGGCCTTCGGCCAGGCCGGCCAGCCCCAACGCAGCGGGTCCTGTTGAACCTGCCAGGCGTGCAGCGCATCGAAAGCGGCCTGCCAGTAAAGGCTTTCCCCTTCACGCAGAACAAACTCGCGGAACGCCGTCATCTGCTCATCTTCACGACGAGAGAATCGTTGCCACGCCATACGCAGCGCGGTCATTTTCAGCGTGGTGACCGCGGTATAGTCCACATCATCCGTTTGCCGCGCCGCCTGCAAGGCCTGCTGCGTCGCTGCGGACTGCCACCACGCCTGCGCCTCTTCGCTATGCTGGAAATCGTCAACCGCATTGACGTCGATGTAGATAACGTTCAGCCAGCGACGTGAAGACGGGCTATAGGGGCTGGCGCTCTCCGGGTTCGCCGGATAGAGGGCATGGATCGGGTTGAGACCAATAAACGACCCGCCGCGGCGGGCGATTTCCGGCAGCATGGCGCGCAGATCGCCAAAATCGCCGATCCCCCAGTTTTTCTCCGAACGCAGGGTATACAGCTGCACGCAGGTGCCCCACAGCTTTTTCCCCTCTTTCAGCGGCTGCGGCTCATAGCAGCGGGCCGGAGCGACGATGGTCCGGCAGTGCCAGCGCTCCCCCTCCTGGGTGAGCGTCAGGGAGTGATACCCCTCCGGCAGTTTGGCCGGCAGCGGCAGCGTCTCGCCGCCGCGGGTTTTACCCTGATACTGCTTACCGTCCTCAGTGGTCAGGATCCACTGATACTCACCGCGTCCTGCCACCGGCAGCGACATTTTTTTGCCGTGGGTGAAGATCTTCACGTTCGGCAGCGGGTTAACCGCCACTTTCGTGGCGGCGGTTGAGCGATGCATCGCATCCAGTAGACGCTGTTTGGTGACAGCCGCGATAGACTGCGGCTTGCCGTGCGCGTTGATATAGCTGGGGCTGATGCCCGCCGCCAGCGCGGCATTATCGAGGCGTTTACTCTCCATAGGCCTTCCTTTAGCGTTTCGCCTGCCAGATACGTTGCTGATAATCGCGGATCGAGCGGTCGGAGCTGAACATGCCGCAGCGCGCGGTGTTGAGAATTGTCGCGCGGGTCCAGGCCTCCTGGTCGCGATACAGCTCATCTACCCGTTTTTGCGCCGCCACGTAGGCTTCGAAATCGGCCAGCACCAGATACGGGTCGCCGCCCTGCAGCAGGCTGTGCAGCATCTGGTCGAAGGCATGCTTGTCGCCGTTGCTATAGGTGCCGTTCTCCAGCTCCTTAAGCACCGCATCAAGCAGTTTGTCTTTTTTACGCCATTTCAGCGGATCGTAGCCTTTCGCTTTCAGGGCTTTCACTTCTTCTACCGTGTGGCCGAAGATAAAGATGTTCTCTTCACCGACCTGCTCGGCGATTTCCACGTTGGCGCCATCCAGCGTCCCGACGGTCAGCGCGCCATTCAGCGCCAGTTTCATGTTGCCGGTGCCAGAGGCTTCTTTGCCCGCGGTGGAGATCTGCTCGGAGATATCTGCCGCCGGGATCAGTTTTTCCGCAGCCGAAACACAGTAGTCCGGCAGGAAGACCACTTTCAGCTTATCGCCGACTTTCGGGTCGTTGTTGATCGCTTCCGCTACCTTGTTGATGGCGAAAATAATGTTCTTCGCCAGATAGTAGCCCGGCGCCGCTTTCGCGCCGAACAGGAAGACGCGCGGTACGCGATCGGCCTGCGGGTTTTCGCGGATCTCTTTGTACAGCGCAAGGATATGCAGCAGGTTGAGGTGCTGACGCTTGTACTCGTGCAGACGTTTGATCTGAATGTCGAAAATCGCCTGCGGGTTGATCTCAATCCCGGTACGCTGCTTCACAAACTCGGCCAGATGAACTTTGTTGGCCTGCTTAATATCGCGATAGGTCTGACGGAATGCCGCATCGTCAGCGTATTTTTCCAGATTGATCAGCTGGTCAAGGTCATTGGCCCACTCTTTTTTCAGCGTCTCATCCAGCAGCGTGGCCAGCGCCGGGTTGCACTGCTTGATCCAGCGGCGCGGTGTGATGCCGTTGGTCACGTTATGGAATTTGTTCGGCCACAGCTGGTTATATTCCGGGAACAGATCTTTCACCACCAGGTCCGAGTGCAGCGCCGCTACGCCGTTGACGGCAAAACCGCCCACCACGCACATGTTGGCCATCCGCACCTGCTTGTTATGCACCACCGCCAGTTTCGCCCAGACCTGCTTATCGCCCGGCCAGGTTTTGTCCACCAGCAGTTTAAAGCGGTCGTTAATCTCTTTAATGATCTGCATATGGCGCGGCAGCAGCGCTTTCACCAGCTTCTCATCCCAGCACTCCAGCGCTTCCGGCATCAGGGTATGGTTGGTGTAAGCAAAGGTTTTGCTGGTGATCGCCCAGGCGTCATCCCAGCTCAACTGGTGCTCGTCGATCAGCACGCGCAGCAGCTCCGGGATGGCGATGGTCGGGTGCGTATCGTTCAGCTGGATCACTTCGTAATCCGCCAGCTCGGCCAGCTTGCGGCCTGCCAGATGATGACGACGCAGGATATCGGCCACTGAGCAAGCGCACTGGAAGTACTGCTGCATCAGGCGCAGTTTTTTACCGGCCTGATGGTTGTCGTTCGGGTACAGCACCTTGGTCAGTTTTTCCGCGTCGATGCCCTGCTGCTCGGCGCGCAGGAAATCGCCGTCGTTGAATTTGGTCAGGTTAAACGGATGAGCATGTTTGGCCTGCCACAGACGCAGCGGCTGGGCGACGTTGTTGCGATAGCCTAGCACCGGCAGGTCCCAGGCTTCGCCGGTAATGACGAACGCCGGCTGCCACTCGCCGTTTTTACTGACTTTGCCGCCGATACCGACCTGGACATCCAGCGCGTCGTTATGGCGGAACCACGGGTAGCTGCTGCGGCCCCAGTCGTCCGGAGCTTCCTTCTGCTGGCCGTCGTCAAAGGACTGGCGGAACAGACCATACTGGTAATTGAGGCCGTAACCGGTCGCCGACTGCCCCACGGTCGCCATGGAGTCGAGGAAGCAGGCTGCCAGACGGCCCAGGCCGCCGTTACCCAGCGCCGGGTCGGTCTCTTCTTCCAGCAGATCGGTGAGGTTGACGTCATAGCCTTTCAGCGCGTCGCTCACGCCCTCGTACCAGCCCAGGTTGAGCAGGTTGTTGCCGGTCAGGCGGCCAATCAGAAACTCCATCGAGATGTAGTTAACGTGACGCTGTCCTTGCGCTGGTTTTGCCACCGGCTGCGCCGACAGAAGTTCCGCCAGCGCTCCGCTGACGGCGCGCCACCATTGACGCTGCGTCATCTCGGAAGCGGACTGTAAACCAAAACGCTGCCACTGACGCGTCAGTGCAGCCTGAAACTGAGCTTTGTTAAATGAAGTCTGTGACATAATGAGATCCGGGTCCTTTACTAAAACGATGGCGCTAGTGTGCCGACCTCCCGATTCATCGTCCTCATCCCGACGGGGATTAGACAGGGAGGAGTGCCGGGGATGAGCGAAAAGTGTGATCCTGACCACTATAGTGTGGGTGAGAAGGCCAAAATATGCTGTAAAAATCACCACAGTATGACAGTCGAGATGCCATTTCTGCCGACCAAAAATTTGTTACAGGCCAATACGCGGCAAAAATTTTCCCGCCCTTCGCAGGGTTATTAAAAAAATAAATAGAGACCTCCGGGAAAATAAGCACATTTCATCACATTAACCCGCAAAAAAGATTACTTCTAAGAAATCACTGACAATAATTTAATAAAAACAAACAACTACTTCAGACATAAAATTAATCTCTCCCCGCTCCGCTCACCACCGGCTAAAAACCGCTGATGACGAGTCCTGCCTGCGATTTTTCCCCATTCGCAACCAATGTCGAAATTTGTGACATAGAGCAAATTCAAGAGCATAAACTTCGGACATAACTTGCAATAAATTTCATAATCACCGACCTTATTAGATATTAATTACGAAGCGCAAAAAAAATCGCAACCTCTCTCTTGCACAGCGAAATGTAGAACTATGTTGATTCCGTCCAAATTAAGTCGTCCGGTCCGCCTTGAACACACCGTGGTTCGTGAGCGTTTACTGGCGAAACTTTCCGGCGCGAACAATTATCGTCTCGTGCTGATCACCAGTCCTGCCGGGTACGGTAAAACAACGCTCATTTCTCAGTGGGCCGCAGGTAAAAACGATCTTGGGTGGTTTTCGCTGGACGAAGGCGACAACCAGCAGGAGCGTTTTGCCAGTTATCTGATCGCGGCGATCCAGCAGGCCACCGGCAACCACTGCGCGGCCAGTGAAGCGATGGTGCAAAAGCGCCAGTACGCCAGCCTCTCCTCTCTTTTTGCGCAGCTGTTTATTGAACTCGCCGACTGGCAGCGCCCGCTGTACCTCGTCATTGATGATTACCATCTGATCAATAATCCGGTGATCCATGACGCGATGCGCTTTTTCCTCCGCCATCAGCCGGAGAATATGACCCTCGTGGTCCTGTCGCGGAACCTGCCACAGCTGGGGATTGCCAACCTGCGCGTCCGCGATCAGCTGCTGGAGATTGGCAGCCAGCAGCTGGCCTTTACCCACCAGGAAGCGAAACAATTTTTCGACTGCCGTCTGACGTCGCCTATCGAAGCCGACGACAGCAGCCGGCTGTGCGACGACGTCGCCGGGTGGGCCACCGCGCTGCAGCTCATCGCCCTCTCCGCCCGCCAGAATAACTCCTCCGCCCAACACTCCGCCCGCCGACTCGCCGGGATTAACGCCAGCCATCTGTCGGATTATCTGGTGGATGAAGTGCTGGATAACGTCGACGCCCGCACGCGCAACTTTTTGCTGAAGAGTTCGCTGCTGCGCTCAATGAACGACGCGTTAATCGTTCGCGTCACCGGCGAAGAGAATGGCCAGATGCAACTGGAGGAGATCGAACGTCAGGGGCTGTTCCTGCAGCGGATGGATGATTCCGGCGAATGGTTCCGCTATCACCCGCTGTTTGGCAGTTTCCTGCGCCAGCGCTGTCAGTGGGAGCTGGCGGTTGAACTGCCGGAGATCCACCGCGCCGCGGCGGAGAGCTGGATGGCGCAAGGCTTCCCCAGCGAGGCTATCCACCATGCGCTGGCAGCCGGCGATGCCAAAATGCTGCGCGATATCTTGCTCAATCACGCCTGGGGCATGTTTAACCATAGCGAACTGGGTCTGCTGGAGCAGTCGCTGTCGGCGCTGCCCTGGTCAAATCTGCTGGAAAATCCACGCCTGATCCTGCTGCAGGCCTGGCTGATGCAGAGCCAGCATCGCTACAGCGAAGTCAACACCCTGCTGGCGCGCGCCGAGCAGGAGATGAGCGTCGAAATGGATACCGCGATGCATGGCGACTTTAACGCCCTGCGCGCGCAGGTGGCGATTAACGACGGCGACCAGGACGAAGCGGAACGTCTGTCGATGGTGGCTCTGGAAGAACTGCCGCTGGCCAACTATTACAGCCGCATCGTCGCCACCTCGGTACATGGCGAAGTCCTCCACTGTAAGGGTAAACTGACCAAATCTCTCGCCGTGATGCAGCAGACCGAACAGATGGCCCGCCGTCACGACGTGTGGCATTACGCCCTGTGGAGCATCATTCAGCAAAGCGAAATTCTGTTCGCCCAGGGCTTCCTGCAGGCCGCCTGGGAGAGCCAGGAGAAAGCCTTCCAGCTGGTACGCGAACAGCATCTTGAGCAGCTGCCGATGCATGAGTTCCTGTTGCGCATCCGCTCTCAGCTGCTGTGGGCATGGGCGCGCCTCGACGAAGCTGAAGCCTGCGCCCGTCAGGGGATGGAGGTCCTCTCAACTTATCAACCACAGCAGCAGCTTCAGTGCCTGGCGCTCATGGTGCAATGCTCGCTGGCGCGCGGCGATCTGGATAATGCCCGCAGCCACCTGAACCGACTGGAAAACCTGCTCGGTAATGGTCACTATCACAGCGACTGGGTCTCCAACGCCGACAAGGTGCGGGTGATCTACTGGCAGATGACCGGCGATAAAACCGCGGCGGCCAACTGGCTGCGCCAGACGCCGAAGCCGGAATTCGCCAATAACCACTTCCTGCAGAGCCAATGGCGCAATATTGCCCGCGCGCAGATCCTGCTGGGCGATTTCGAACCCGCGGAAATGGTGCTGGAAGAGCTGAACGAAAATGCGCGTTCGCTGCGTTTGATGAGCGATCTCAACCGCAACCTGCTGCTGCTCAACCAGCTGTACTGGCAGGCAGGACGCAAGAGCGAAGCGCAGAAAGCCCTGCTGGAAGCCCTGACGCTCGCCAACCGCACCGGCTTTATCAACCACTTTGTGATTGAGGGCGAGGCGATGGCCCAGCAGCTGCGCCAGCTGATCCAGCTGAACACCCTGCCGGAGCTGGAGCAACACCGCGCCCAGCGTATTCTGCGCGACATTAACCAACATCATCGCCACAAATTCGCCCACTTTGACGAAGGGTTCGTCGAGCGGCTGCTGAATCACCCGGAGGTGCCGGAGCTTATCCGCACCAGCCCGCTGACCCAGCGCGAATGGCAGGTGCTTGGCTTAATCTATTCCGGCTACAGCAACGAGCAGATTGCCGGCGAGCTTGACGTGGCGGCCACCACCATCAAGACCCACATTCGCAATCTGTATCAGAAACTGGGCGTCGCCCACCGTCAGGACGCGGTGCAGCATGCCCAGCAGCTGCTTAAGATGATGGGATACGGCGTCTGACGACGCCGTTGTCGTTTAGCACAGCTCGAGCTGGAGGTTGTTATCGGTAATGACCTTCAGCACGCCCGCCGGGGGCAGCACGTCGGTATAGACCGCATCGACCATGCTGATGCTGCCCATGTTGACCATCGCGTTACGGCCAAACTTAGTATGGTCCACCACCAGCATCACGTGGCGTGAATTCTCAATGATCGCGCGCTTGGTGCGCACTTCATGATAATCAAACTCCAGCAGCGAGCCATCGCTGTCGACACCGCTGATGCCGAGAATGCCGAAGTCGAGACGGAACTGCGAGATAAAGTCGAGGGTGGCTTCCCCGATGATCCCGCCGTCGCGGCTGCGCAGTTCGCCGCCGGCAAGAATAATGCGGAAGTCCTCTTTCACCATCAGCGTGTTGGCGACGTTAAGGTTATTGGTCACAATCCGCAGATCGTTGTGATCGAGCAGGGCGTGCGCCACCGCTTCCGGCGTGGTGCCGATATCGATAAACAGCGTCGCCCCGTCCGGGATCTCGCTGGCCACCCGCCGGGCGATACGCTCTTTCTCCGCCGTCTGGGTCGCTTTGCGATCGTGCCAGGAGGTGTTCACCGAGCTGGAGGGCAGCGCCGCGCCGCCGTGGTGGCGGAGGATCATTTTCTGTTCGGCTAAATCGTTCAGGTCGCGGCGGATGGTCTGCGGGCTGACCGCAAACTGCTCAACCAGCTCTTCCGTGCTGACGTAACCCTGTTTTTTTACCAGCTCGATAATGGCGTCATGACGTTGTGTTTGTTTCATGAAATATCCCTGGAAAAATGTCGCCTACCCGACCCCTGTCGGTAAGTCTTTATGCGCGTTTTCGCCCATGCAAGGTATCGACAAACGCCATCGCCAGACCGGTCGCCAGACCAGCCACGTGCGCGCCGTTGGCGATCGCCATGCCGAAAACATCAAACCAGCCAGCAATTAACCACACTAAAGAGAAGAGTATTAACCCGCGCTGCAGATAAATACCGCTCTGCGGATCGCGCTCGCCCCGCAGCCAGACATATCCCATCAGCGCGTAGACCACACCCGACAGGCCGCCAAACCACGGGCCGCTAAACTGGTGCTGCACAAAGCCGCTCAGCAGGGCGCTGATGACGGTGATCACCACCAGCTTGCCGCTGCCGATGCGCTTTTCCACCGCGCCGCCGAGATACCACCACCATAGCAGGTTGAAGAGAATATGCATCAGCGAGAAATGCATGAAAGCATGGCTGAAATAGCGCCAGGCTTCGAACTGCAGCGAAGGATCGTAGGGCCAGGCCAGCCAAATCATCACCGGCTGATCGCCCACCAGATTTTGCAGGATGAACACCGCGATGCAGATTAGCAGAATCGCCCAGGTGAACGGGCCGGCGTTATGCCGCAGCGTGGCAAAGAAAGGAAAGCGCTGATAGCGCAACCCGCTATTGGTCTGTCCGGACTGCCAGCTCGCCGCCAGATAGCGCGGGTCCGCCGGGTTTTCGAGAAAACGCGCCAGCTCAGCCCTGACGCGCCCGGCCTGGCTCTCATCAGCCAACCAGACGTCGCTCTGGGTGTGCTGCTGGATAGTCAGGATAATCCCCTGCGTCGCCATATAATCGACAAACGCCTGGGCCACGCGCGGGTTGGCAAAAGAGGTAATCATTAACATGCAGCGAATCGCTTATTCCACACAAAGGGAGATAGTATACCTGCCAGTCGTTAAAACGTCCCGTGCGCCACTTCCGCCGGGAAATGGCGATGCCAGGCGTCGAACCCGCCGTCAACGCTGTAGACCTTATCAAACCCCTGCTGCAGCAGATATTGCGCGGCGCCCTTGCTGCTGTTGCCGTGATAGCACATCACCATCACCGCCGTGTCAAAGTCGTGGTCACGCATAAACGCGCCCAGCGTATCGTTGGTCAGATGAAACGCGCCCGGCGTATGGCCCATCGCATAGCTTTGCGGATCGCGGATATCGACCAAAACCGCCGTCTGCTGATGCAGTTTCTGGTGCGCTTCTTCAACGTTGATACATTCAAACTGTTCCATGGTTCTCTTCTCTTACTCGTCATGACGGGCGATGGCCGGCCCAATTTTACCCTGTAGTGTACCGTCAGGCGGTAAAGAAACGCCAATATGTTACACCCATCACTCCAAAATGTTTTTTTGATGTTACCAAAAGCGCGTTTGTTTGCTATAGTGAGCGATATCGAGCATTTGTGAGCTTAAACGAAAGTGTGAGAGGGTAAGAACGTGGAAACCAAAGATCTGATTGTGATAGGCGGAGGCATCAACGGTGCCGGTATCGCGGCAGATGCCGCCGGGCGTGGTTTATCCGTACTGATGCTGGAAGCGCGCGATCTCGCCTGCGCCACCTCCAGCGCCAGTTCCAAACTGATCCACGGCGGGCTACGCTACCTCGAACACTATGAGTTCCGCCTGGTCAGCGAAGCGCTGGCTGAACGCGAAGTGCTGTTAAAAATGGCCCCGCATATCGCCTTCCCGATGCGCTTTCGTCTCCCGCATCGCCCGCATCTGCGTCCGGCATGGATGATCCGTATCGGCTTATTTATGTACGATCATCTGGGCAAACGCACCAGCCTGCCGGGATCCACCGGCTTGCGTTTTGGCGCAGAGTCGGTACTTAAGCCGGAAATTGTGCGCGGTTTCGAATATTCCGACTGCTGGGTCGACGATGCCCGCCTGGTGCTGGCCAACGCGCAGATGGTCGTCCGCAAAGGCGGCGAAGTACGCACCCGCACTCGCGCCATCTCGGCAAAACGAGAGAATGGCCTGTGGGTGGTGGAAGCGGAAGATATTGATAGCGGCGAGAAGTTTACCTGGAAGGCGCGCGGTCTGGTTAATGCCACCGGTCCATGGGTCAAACAGTTCTTCGACGAAGGGATGCATCTGCGCTCGCCTTACGGTATCCGCCTGATTAAGGGCAGCCACATCGTGGTGCCGCGGGTACATACCCAGAAGCAGGCCTACATTCTGCAAAACGAAGATAAACGTATTGTGTTTGTTATCCCGTGGATGGATGAGTTCTCCATCATCGGCACGACGGACGTCGAGTATAAGGGCGATCCGAAAGCGGTGGCCATTGATGATAAAGAGATTAACTACCTGCTGAACGTCTATAACGCGCACTTTAAAAAGACCCTCAGCCGGGACGATATCGTCTGGACCTACTCCGGCGTCCGTCCGCTGTGCGACGACGAGTCGGATTCGCCGCAGGCGATCACCCGCGACTACACGCTGAATATTCACGATGAGAACGGCCAGGCGCCGCTGCTCTCCGTCTTCGGCGGGAAGCTGACCACCTATCGCAAACTGGCCGAGCACGCGCTGGAAAAACTGACCCCTTATTACAAAGGGATCGGCCCGGCATGGACCAAAACCGCGGTGCTCCCCGGCGGCGATATCGGCGGCGACCGCGACGACTACGCGGCAAAACTGCGCCGTCGCTTCCCGTTCATCAGCGAATCACTGGCCCGCCATTATGCCCGCACCTACGGGAGCAACAGCGAGTGGATCCTGAAGGAAGCCAGCGCCCTGAGCGATCTGGGAGAAGATTTTGGCCATGAGTTTTATGAAGCCGAGCTGAAGTATCTGGTTGAGCATGAATGGGTGCGCAGCCTGG
Source organism: Klebsiella sp. 2-CIP_Kleb. (assembly GCF_050378715.1). Taxonomy (NCBI): domain Bacteria; kingdom Pseudomonadati; phylum Pseudomonadota; class Gammaproteobacteria; order Enterobacterales; family Enterobacteriaceae; genus Klebsiella; species Klebsiella sp. 2-CIP_Kleb. Next base: position 299,069 of record NZ_JBNRLG010000004.1, on the reverse strand, counting down.
ATGACGCCATCTGGCGCCGTACCAAACAGGGCATGTGGCTGAATGGCGAGCAGCAGGCGCGCATCAGCGAATGGCTGGCGCAGCATGCGGGAAAGTCTGAGCTGTCGTTAGCGTCGTAACGCTGCCCGGCGGAAACGCCTGAGGCCAGGTTCAACCGCAATAATGAAACAACGGGGCCAAATGGCCCCGTTGTGTTGCGTTGACTGGCTTACAGCCTTACCGGGTCGATATGCCAGATATATTTCGCGTACTCCTGGATCGTCCGGTCGGAAGAGAAGTAGCCCATGTTGGCAATATTCAGCATCGCCTTATAGGCCCACTCTTCCGGATGTTGATACAGCTCGTCGACGCGATCCTGGCAGTCCACATAGCTGCGATAGTCCGCCAGCACCTGGTAGTGGTCGCCAAAGTTAATCAGCGAATCCAGCAGGTCGCGGTAGCGCCCCGGTTCCGACGGGCTGAAAACGCCGGTACCGATCTGCGTCAGCGCCTGGTGAAGCTCTTCATCCTGCTCGTAGTATTCGCGCGGTTTATAGCCACTGCGACGCAGCTCCTCCACCTCTTCCGCGGTGTTACCGAAGATAAAGATATTCTCTTCGCCCACGTGCTCCTGCATCTCCACGTTCGCCCCGTCGAGGGTGCCGATAGTCAGCGCGCCGTTAAGGGCAAACTTCATATTACTGGTGCCGGAAGCTTCCGTGCCTGCGAGGGAGATCTGTTCCGACAGGTCTGCTGCCGGAATGATCAGCTGCGCCAGGCTGACGCTGTAGTTGGGGATAAAGACCACCTTCAGCTTGTCGCCAATCTGCGGATCGTTATTGATTACCGCTGCCACATCGTTGATCAGGTGAATAATATGCTTGGCCATGTAGTAGGCTGAAGCCGCCTTACCGGCGAAAATATTCACCCGCGGCACCCACTCGGCCTGCGGATCGGCTTTGATCCGGTTATAGCGGGTAATAACGTGCAGCACATTCATCAGCTGGCGTTTGTACTCGTGAATGCGTTTGATCTGCACATCAAACAGCGCCTTCGGATTCACCACCACATTGAGCTGCTGCGCAATATAGCTGGCCAGCCGCTGTTTGTTTTCCAGTTTAGCCTGACGCACCGCCTGGTTGACCGTCGGATAGTCGATATGCTGCTTCAGCTCGTCAAGCTGGCTCAGATCGGTCCGCCAGGTGCGGCCGATATGCTCATCCAGCACTTTCGACAGCGGCGGGTTGGCCAGCGCCAGCCAGCGGCGCGGCGTGACGCCGTTGGTCACGTTGGTAAAGCGCATCGGGAAAATTTTAGCGAATTCGGCAAACAGCGACTCCACCATCAACCGGGAATGGAGCTCCGACACCCCGTTGACTTTGTGGCTGACCACCACCGCCAGCCAGGCCATCCGCACGCGACGGCCGTTGGACTCGTCAATGATCGAGGTACGGCTGAGCAGCGCGGTATCGTTGGGATACTGCTCCTGCAGAGTCTTGAGAAAGTAGTCGTTAATCTCAAAGATAATCTGCAGATGGCGCGGGAGAATTTTACCCAGCATATCCACCGGCCAGGTCTCGAGCGCTTCGCTCATCAGGGTATGGTTAGTATAGGAGAAGACCTGGCAGGTCACCTCGAACGCCTCGTCCCAGCTGAATTTATGCTCATCGATAAGCAGGCGCATCAGCTCCGGTATCGATAGCACCGGGTGGGTATCATTCAGGTGAATGGCAATCTTGTCCGCCAGGTTGTCATAGGTCTTATGCAACATGTAATGGCGGCTCAGGATATCCTGCACCGTGGCCGAGACGAGGAAATACTCCTGGCGTAGGCGCAGCTCGCGGCCGGAGTAGGTTGAGTCGTCCGGATAGAGCACGCGGGAGACGTTTTCGGAGTGGTTCTTATCCTCTACCGCGGCGAAATAGTCACCCTGATTGAACTTACCGAGGTTTATTTCGCTACTGGCCTGTGCGCTCCATAGACGCAGCGTGTTGGTGGCGTCAGTGTCAAAGCCGGGGATAATCTGGTCGTAGGCTTCAGCGATGATCTCTTCCGTCTCAATCCAACGGGTTTTCTTCCCCTCCTGCTGAATGCGGCCGCCGAAGCGCACTTTATAGCGGGTATTGTGGCGCTCAAACTCCCACGGGTTACCGTACTCCAGCCAATAGTCAGGGGACTCTTTTTGCCGGCCATCGACGATATTCTGTTTAAACATCCCGTAGTCGTAGCGGATCCCATAGCCGCGTCCCGGCAGGCCTAGCGCCGCCAGGGAGTCAAGGAAGCAGGCCGCCAGGCGGCCCAGACCGCCGTTGCCAAGCCCGGGGTCGTTCTCTTCATCGATCAGCTCTTCGAGATCGAGCCCCATCTCCGCCAGCGCGCTGCTCACATCGTCATAGATGCCGAGCGACAGCAGGGCATTCGAGAGGGTACGGCCGATCAGGAACTCCATCGACAGATAGTATACCTGGCGCACTTCCTGCGAGAGCTGCGCGCGGTTGGAGCGCAACCAGCGCTCCACCATGCGATCGCGAACGGCAAACAGCGTGGCGTTAAGCCATTCATGCTTGTTGGCGATGGCCGGATCTTTGCCGATGATAAACATCAGCTTATAGGCAATAGAATGCTTTAACGCCTCAACGCTCAGCGTCGGTGATGCATAGCTAAAGGGTACATTCATAACAATGACTCCAGTGGTTACATCAAGCGTTGATAAAGTTCGCGATAGGAGTTCGCGGCAACCTGCCAGCTAAAATCCATATTCATCGCCTGACGCTGCACATAGCGCCAGAGCGATGGGCGCGACCAGAGGACAAAGGCGCGACGAATAGCGCGCAGCAATGACAGCGCATTGCTGTCCTCAAAGACAAAACCTGTCGCCAGACCATCGGCAAGGTTCTCCAGCGAACTGTCTGAGACCGTGTCCGCCAGACCGCCGGTGCGGCGCACCAGCGGCAGCGTACCGTACTTCAGACCGTACAGCTGGGTCAGGCCGCAGGGTTCAAAGCGGCTCGGGACCAGAATGACGTCGGCGCCCCCCATAATGCGGTGGGAGAAGGCCTCATGGTAGCCAATCTGCACGCCCACTTTGCCTGGATGTTCGGCGGCGGCGGCGAGGAACCCTTCCTGCAGCACCGGATCGCCGGCGCCCAGCAGCGCCAGCTGGCCGCCCTGCTCAAGCAGGCCCGGCAGCGCTTCGAGCACCAGATCCAGCCCTTTCTGGCTGGTGAGACGGCTGACGACAGCAAACAGCGGCGCTTTATCATCGACCTTCAGGCCCATGGCGATCTGCAGCTGACGCTTGTTCTCCGCCTTCTCCTCCAGCGTGTCGCGATCGTAGCGCATCGGCAGCAGGAGGTCGTTTTGCGGGCTCCAGATACCGTCGTCAACGCCGTTGAGAATTCCCGACAGCCGTCCTTCATGATGGCGCTGACGCAGCAGCCCCTCCATGCCGTAGGCGTACTGCGGCTCGGTGATCTCGCGCGCGTAGGTCGGGCTCACCGCCGTAATATGATCGGCGTAGTAAAGACCGGCCTTCAGAAACGAGATCTGGCCGTTAAACTCGAGGCCATGCATGTTGTAAAACGACCACGGCAGTTCGATATCATTCATATGCCAGGAGTAAAACATCCCCTGGTACGCCAGGTTATGCACGGTAAAGACCGATTTAGCCGGGCGGCCGCGCGCCGCCAGGTAGGCCGGCGTCAGGCCGGCGTGCCAGTCGTGGGCATGGACCACATCCGGTCGCCAGAATGGATCCAGTCCGCTGGCCATTTCGCTTCCCACCCAGCCCAGCAGCGCAAAGCGCAGAACGTTGTCGGTATAAGCGTGCTGGTTGGTATCGTGGTAAGGGCTCCCCGGCCGGTCATAGAGATGCGGGGCGTCTATCAGATAGATCCCCACGCCGTTAAAGTGGCCGTACAGCAGCGTGATCCGCCCGGCGAACGTATCCCGGCGGGTCACCACCTGGGCATCCACCACGCCGCGGCGGATATCAGGAAACGCCGGCAACAGCACGCGCGTATCGATACCCTCCGCGATTTGCGCCGCCGGCAGCGCGCCGATGACGTCCGCCAGACCGCCCGTCTTTAACAGCGGGAACATCTCAGAACATACATGTAAGACCTGCATTAGCGCTCCTGTTTGTGCCCCAATTTCCGCAGCATGTCGCGGGTCACCAGCACGATACCTTCCTCTGCGCGATAGAAGCGGCGTGCATCCTCTTCCGCGTTCTCACCAATCACCATACCTTCCGGGATGACGCAGGCGCGGTCAATCACGCAGCGACGCAGGCGGCATGAGCGCCCCACCCAGACATCTGGCAACAAGACTGCCGAATCAATGTTACAGAATGAGTTCACCCGCACGCGCGGGAACAGCACCGACTGCACCACCACCGACCCGGAGATAATGCACCCCCCGGAAACCAGCGAGTTCAGGGTCATGCCGTGGCTACCGGAGCGGTCCTGCACGAACTTCGCCGGCGGCAGCGATTCCATATGGGTACGGATCGGCCAGTTCTGGTCGTACATATCCAGCTCCGGCGTGACTGACGCCAGATCGAGGTTGGCCTTCCAGTAGGCTTCCAGCGTCCCCACGTCGCGCCAGTACGGCTCGGCGTTCGGGTCGGACTGCACGCAGGAGAGCGGGAAAGGATGTGCATAAGCCATGCCAGCTTCAGTGATCTTCGGAATGATGTCTTTGCCGAAATCATGGCTGGAGTTCTCGTTGCGATCGTCTTCTTCCAGCAGCTCATAAAGATAGGCGGCGTCAAAGACATAAATGCCCATGCTGGCCAGCGATTTGGTCGGGTCGGTCGGCATCGCCGGCGGGTTGGCGGGTTTCTCGACAAACTCAATGATCTTTTCGTTTTCGTCGACCGCCATGACGCCGAAGGCGGATGCCTCTTCAATGGGCACCGGCATGCAGGCCACGGTGCAACGCGCCCCTTTTTCGACATGGTCGATCAGCATGCGCGAGTAGTCCTGCTTATAAATATGGTCGCCCGCGAGGATCACCACGTACTCGGCCTTGTAGCGGCTGATGATATCCAGGTTCTGCGTCACCGCATCCGCCGTGCCGCGATACCAGTTTTCGCCGTGTACGCGCTGTTGAGCCGGCAGCAGATCGACAAACTCGTTCATCTCTTCGCTGAAGAAAGACCAGCCGCGCTGGATGTGCTGCACCAGCGTATGCGACTGATACTGGGTAATAACGCCGATGCGGCGGATCCCTGAGTTAATGCAGTTAGATAATGCGAAATCGATAATACGGAACTTGCCGCCGAAGTGAACGGCAGGTTTCGCACGCTTAATGGTGAGATCCTTAAGCCGGGTGCCACGGCCGCCCGCGAGGATCAACGCCACGGATTTGATGGGTAATTGACGCGCCAGCATCAGCGGATCGTTTTTTTCAAGCCTAACCATGATTAACTCCTTTTTACACCCCCGCTTTCCTGCTCATCCCGCCGCGCCGCCGCCACGGGTTTACCGGAAGCTTCAGGGCTTACGACCTTTGAAATACGCACACTCCGTGCGCGGGCCCATGCCAGACAGCCATGATGACCGGATTATCCTCTCCGGCGAATGGAGGAACGGCGCGCCATTCCCCCTCGGGTAAAACCATATCGACCACCTCTGCGGTGGCGTTCAGCGTGAGCAGCCAGCGATCCGACAACTGGATTTGCATACACGCTGCCCCCTGCTGCCACTCCCCGGCAGTCAGCGGCTGGGCATTGCGATTAAGCCAACGGACGCTACCATCCCCCTCCTGCCACCAGCGGTTGCGGGTGAGCGCCGGAATGCGCCGGCGCAGGTGGATCAGCGCCGCGGTAAAGGCGGTTAATCCCGGGTTCGCCTGGCGCCAGTCCAGCCACGTCAGGGCATTGTCCTGGCAGTAAGCATTATTGTTGCCGTGCTGGCTGTGGCCTTGCTCATCGCCCGCCAGCAGCATCGGCGTCCCCTGAGCCAGCAGCAGCGTCGTCAGCAGCGCATGCACGCTGGCGCGTCGCCGTTCAATCACCGCAAAATTAGCTTCTAATCCTTCTATACCATGATTGTTGCTGTAGTTATTGTTAGTCCCATCGCGATTCTCCTCCCCGTTTGCCTCATTGTGTTTCTGATTGAAACAAACGCAGTCGCGCAGCGTGAAGCCATCGTGGGCCGTCACCAGGTTGACCGTCGCCGATGGCGGCTTGCCATCACGGGCAAAGAGATCGCTGGAGGCCGCGAAGCGTTGCGCGAAATCCCCCAGGGAGACGTTTTGCTGCAGCCAGAAGCGGCGGGCGCTATCGCGAAAATGGTCGTTCCACTCGGCGAACAGCGGGGGAAAATTGCCCACCTGGTAGCCCCCCGGGCCGATATCCCAGGGTTCGGCGATCAGTTTCACCTGCGACAGCACGCTGTCGTGGCGGATAGCCTCGAACAGTGGCGCATCCTGGCGGAATTCCGGTGTCCGCCCCATCACTGAGGCGAGATCGAAGCGAAAACCGTCGACATGGCACTCATCCACCCAGAAGCGCAAACACTGGCGCGCCAGTTCCACTACCCCCGGGTGGCTGAGATTGAGCGTATTCCCGCACCCGGTCCAGTTGTGATAATCACCATCTTCCCTTACCCAATAATAGCTACGGTTGTCGATTCCGCGCAGGGAGACGGTGGGACCTTCAAGATCGATTTCCGCGCTATGGTTGAGCACGATATCCAGTATCACTTCGATACCGGCGGCGTGCAGCGCCTTAACCGCATCGCGAAACTCATCCAGGGCGCGCGTCGGGTCGCTGGCATAGCGCGGATCCAGCGCGAACCATGCCAGCGGGTTGTAGCCCCAGTAGTTACTCAACCCCATCCGCTGCAGTCGCGGCTCGCTGGCGAACTGCGCCACCGGCAACAGCTCAAGGGCGCTAATGCCCAGCGATTTGAAGTAAGCGATCATTACCGGGTGGCCCAGCGCCTTATAAGTTCCGCGAATAGCTTCCGGCAGCTGCGGATTAAGCAGGGTGAGCCCTTTCACGTGCGCTTCATAAATCACCGTTTCCCCCCACGGGGTACGCGGCGGTTGATCGCCCAGCCAGTCGTAATGCAGATCCACGACCTGCGATTTTGGCGCTATCGCGGCGCTGTCGCGATGATCCGGCTGCCACATTCCGCCGTGCAGGCGTTCGTCGTCCGGCAGCTCGCCTTCCACCCGGTGCGCGCAGGGATCGAGCAGCAGCTTGGCCGGGTTAAAGCGGTGTCCCTGCGCCGGATCCCAGGGACCATGCACCCGGTAGCCGTAGCGCAGGCCCGGCCCGACGCCAGCCAGCCAGCCGTGCCAGATGTCGCCGCTGCGCGCCGGGAGATCGAAGCGTTGCTCGTTGCCCTGCTCGTCGAACACGCACAGCTCCACCCGCTCCGCGTGGGCGGAGAAGAGGGCGAAGTTCACCCCTTTGCCGTCATAGCTGGCGCCCAACGGCGCAGGTTTGCCTGCCGCGAGGGTGGTCATTGCGCCTCCCGGACCAGCCAGATCGTCGCCAGCGGCGGCAGGGTCAGGGACAGCGAATGTTCGCGACCGTGGCTGGGGATAGCATCGCTTTCCACCACGCCGCCGTTGCCCTGGTTGCTGCCGTGATAGTGCATTGAGTCGGTATTCAACGCCTCGCGCCAGCGGCCCGGCTGGTTGATGCCGAAGCGGTAGTCATGGCGCGGTACCGGCGTGAAGTTGCTGGCGACGATAATCTCGTTCCCGGCCCGGTCGCGGCGCACAAAGACAAACACCGAGCGCTCATGGTCGTCGACCACCAGCCATTCGAAGCCGTACGGGTCGAAATCCAGCTCGTGCAGCGCCTTATGGTGGCGATAGGTATGGTTCAGGTCGCGCACCAGCCGCTGAACGCCGTGGTGCCAGTTGTCGCCGCCCTCCAGCAGATGCCAGTCGAGGCTGCCGTCGTGGTTCCACTCGCGGCCCTGAGCGAACTCATTGCCCATAAACAGCAGCTTTTTCCCCGGGAAGGCGAACAGCCAGCCGTAGTAGGCGCGCAGGTTAGCGAACTTCTGCCAGGCATCCCCCGGCATGCGGTCGAGAATCGATTTTTTGCCGTGCACCACTTCATCGTGGGAGAGCGGCAGCACAAAGTTCTCGGTGTAGTTGTAGAGCATGCCGAAGGTCATTTTGTCGTGATGGTAGCGGCGATGCACCGGATCGAGCTTCATGTAATCCAGGGTGTCATGCATCCAGCCGAGGTTCCATTTGAACCAGAAACCGAGGCCGCCGCCGGCTGGCGGACGGGTTACCCCGGCGAAATCGGTGGACTCTTCCGCCATGGTGACCGCGCCCGGCGTCTGTTCGCCAAGGATGCGGTTGGTGTTGCGCAGAAACTCAATGGCTTCCAGATTTTCCCGGCCGCCGTATTCGTTAGGGATCCACTCCCCCGCCTTGCGGCTGTAGTCGCGATAGATCATCGAGGCCACCGCGTCGACGCGCAGCGCATCGATGCCGAAGCGTTCGATCCAGTACAGCGCGTTACCCACCAGGTAGTTGCTGACTTCCCGACGTCCGTAGTTGTAGATCAGGGTATTCCAGTCCTGGTGATATCCCTCGCGCGGATCGCTGTGCTCATACAGCGAAGTGCCGTCAAACGAGGCAAGGGCAAAATCATCCGCCGGAAAGTGGCCGGGCACCCAGTCAAGAATGACGTTCAGCCCGGCGGCGTGCGCGGCGTTGATAAAGTAACGGAAATCGTCACGAGTGCCGAAACGGCGGGTCGGTGCATAGAGGCCGGTAGGTTGATAGCCCCAGCTGCCGTCGAACGGGTGCTCGTTAACCGGCAGCAGCTCGAGATGGGTGAAGCCCATCCATTTCGCGTAGGGGACCAGCTGGTCGGCCAGCTCGCGGTAGCTCAGCCAGAAATTATTGTCGGTATGGCGACGCCAGGAGCCGAGATGCACTTCATAGATAGAGATCGGGGCATCAAACTGGTTCGCCGCTCTGCGGTCCGCCGGCTGTTCCACTTTGGGCGGCAGGTCGCAGATAAGCGAGGCGCTTTCCGGACGCATTTGCGACTCAAAGGCGTAAGGGTCGGCTTTGACCCGCAGGTGGCCATGGGCGTCAATCAGTTCGAATTTATACAGCTGGCCATTGTGCGCGCCGGGAACGAACAGCTCCCAGATCCCGGACTCTTTGCGGAATCGCATCGGGTGGCGTCGACCGTCCCAGTAGTTAAACTGCCCCACCACCGAGACACGGCGGGCGTTCGGCGCCCACACCGAGAAACGGGTGCCGGTAACGCCGTCCATGGTGGCGGCATGCGCGCCCAGCGTTTCGTAAGGGCGCAGGTGGGTCCCTTCCGACAGCAGCCAGACGTCAAGATCCTGCAGCAGCGGACCAAAGCGATAAGGGTCATCAATCAGATTCTGCTGTCCGTGCCAGGTGACGGCCAGCTGATAGCGAAAGGCGTTTTTACGCCGCGGCAGAACGCCGCTGAAAAAACCACGCGAGTCGAGGCATTCGAGCTTGCCGACTTTGCGTCCGGTTTTTGGTTCAATAACCCACACATCGGTGGCATCGGGTAATAATGCGCGCACTTCCAGCCCGGCGTCGGTACGGTGCATGCCGAGCACGGAAAAAGGGTCCGCGAAATGACCGGCGATTAGCGCATTAATCACGTCTCTATCGATATGATTAGACATGCTTTCATCCTGTTGTAAGTGTCGCTCATTCCTGTAACTGGCGACTTTTTTGACCTGAACGGCGCAGCGCTTTTTGCATCCTTCTGCTCCGTCCCACCTTCAGGTAAGGAATTCCTTACTTAAAGCATAGCCAAGGCTGAGTTACCTCCGTGGGGAAAAATCTAACATCCGCGTTTACTCCTTGTATTACGCAAAAAAAAAGGGGGCTCGAAGACCCCCTTTCTGTTCATCCTGCGCTTACGCCAGCTGGCGAAGCATCCGGCGCAGCGGCTCGGCGGCGCCCCACAGCAGCTGGTCGCCAACGGTAAAGGCCGACAGGTATTCCGGTCCCATATTCAGTTTACGCAGGCGTCCGACCGGGGTGGTCAGGGTGCCAGTCACCGCGGCTGGGGTCAGCTCGCGCATGGTAATGTCGCGATCGTTCGGTACCACTTTGGCCCACGGGTTGTGCGCGGCCAGTAGCTCCTCAACGGTCGGGATAGAGACATCTTTTTTCAGCTTGATGGTGAACGCCTGGCTGTGGCAGCGCAGCGCGCCAACGCGGACGCACAGGCCGTCTACAGGGATAACGGACGAGGTGGCGAGGATCTTGTTGGTCTCCGCCTGGCCTTTCCACTCTTCGCGGCTCTGGCCGTTATCCAGTTGTTTGTCGATCCACGGGATCAGGCTGCCCGCCAGCGGAACGCCGAAGTTATCCACCGGCAGCTCGCCGCTGCGGGTCAGCGACGTCACTTTGCGCTCGATTTCCAGAATGGCGGAAGCCGGGTCCGCCAGCTCTGTCGCGACGTGGTTGTGCAGCTGGCCCATCTGGCTCAGCAGTTCGCGCATATGACGCGCGCCGCCGCCGGAAGCCGCCTGGTATGTCGCCACGCTGACCCACTCCACCAGATCCTGGGCAAACAGGCCGCCGAGGGACATCAGCATCAGGCTGACGGTACAGTTGCCGCCGACAAAGGTTTTTACGCCGTTGTTCAGGCCGGCGGTGATCACGTCCTGGTTAACCGGGTCGAGGATAATGATCGCATCGTCCTTCATGCGCAGCGAAGAGGCCGCGTCAATCCAGTAACCCTGCCAGCCGCTTTCGCGCAGCTTCGGGTAAATCTCGTTGGTGTAATCGCCGCCCTGGCACGTGACAATAATGTCCAGTGCCTTCAGCGCGTCCAGATCGAACGCATCCTGAAGCGTGCCACCGGTGCTACCGCCGAATGACGGCGCTGGCTGTCCCAGCTGGGAGGTAGAGAAGAACACCGGGCGAATGGCGTCGAAATCGCGCTCTTCAACCATGCGTTGCATGAGAACAGAGCCGACCATTCCGCGCCAGCCGATAAAACCAACATTTTTCATAACGTATTCCTGCGAGGTGTGTGCTGTTTGTGCCTGACCAGTTTCCAACTGGATTATCCCTCACCTTACAAAATGCAGCTAAAGTCGCAAGTGAAATTAATCAATGATTGCTGAACAATCAGAAAAGCAACTTATCCTGCGCATTGTCCACCGTCGCTGGTAGTCGTCAAAATCGCAATGATTATCGGGGAAATCACCCAGGGAATGGAACATTTTCCGTTGCGATTTTATTGATCCTGATTATGGATTAAGCACGAAATCGGCTGATTTTCCCCTTGCCAAAAAGAAGCAACAAACCCAGGTGCAGCAAGGCTTGCTGAAGGATACGAGCATCGTCGTAGCGCTAATAAGGGCGAGGAGCCGGAAGAGAAAAGAGGGAAAAAGCGCGGCTTATTGCCGGGAAGCCAGGGTAAACGGCGTTACCCTGGCTTTTGGTCTCCCGCGAGCGGGTGACGAACAGACTTAGCTCAGCAGCTGGAAGGCAATCATGCCGACAATCGCCCCGGTGGTGCCGAGGATGGTTTCCATCATCGTCCAGGTTTTCAGCGTCTGGGCTTCGGTGGCGCCGGTAAATTTACCGAACAACCAGAAGCCGGCGTCGTTCACGTGGCTCACCACAATCGAGCCGCCGGCGATACAGATAGATAATGCCGCCATCTGCGCGCCGCTGTAGTTCAGCTGCTCAATCACCGGCATCACCAGGCCGACAGCCGTCAGGCACGCCACGGTGGCAGATCCCTGGATGATACGCACCGCCGCCGCCAGCACGAAGCAGGTAATGGCGATCGGCAGCCCCATGCCGGTCAGCGCTTCACCAAGCGCCGGGCCGACGCCGGAGTCAACCAGCACCTGCTTGAAGACGCCGCCAGCCCCGATCACCAGCAGGATAATTCCCGCCGGCTGCAGCGCATGGCCGCAGATCTCCATTACCCGGTCTTTCGCCATCCCCTGACGTACCGCCAGGCCGTAGATCGCCACCAGGCAGGCCACCAGGATCGCGGTGAACGGGTGACCGATAAATTCGAACCATTCGTAAGCGGTAGACCCCACCGGTACAAAGCGCGCGGCGATGGTTTTCAGGCCTACCAGCACCAGCGGTAGCAGGATCAGCGACAGGCTGAAGCCGAAGGAGGGCATTTTGCCTTCGCCGAGATGCGGCTCGGTCACGTCGTCAGGAATATGCAGCTCAACGTAGCGGCTGATGAAGTTGCCCCACAGCGGCCCGGCGATAATCATCCCCGGAATTGCCGCGCACAGGCCAATCAGGATCATCCAGCCAAAGTCGGCGTGCATTTGCGACGCCAGCAGCATCGGCGCCGGTCCCGGCAGCAGGAACGCTGCGGCGGCGGCCACCCCGGCAAACAGCGGGATCACCAGCTTCACGAGGTTAGTGCCGGTATGGCGCGCCATCGAGAAGGCGACGCTGATCAGTAGTACGATCGCCACTTCGAAAAACAGCGGCAGCGCGCAGATGAGGCCGGCGAGACCAATCGCATAGTGCGCGCGATTGTGGCCGAAGGATTTGAGCATCTTGACGGCAATCTGATCGACCGCCCCCGTTTCATGCAGGATCTTACCGAACATCGCGCCCAGCGCGACGACGATCGCCAGGAAGCCCAGCGTACCGCCCATCCCCTTCTCCATCGTCGCCGCGATTTTATCCAGCGGCATGCCGGAGAAGAGACCTGCACCAATAGAAACCACCATCAAAGCCACGAAGGCGTGCATCCGCGCCTTCATGACTAAAAACAGCAGCAGCAATACCGAGCCGACAGCTGTTAAAACAAGCGTTAAAGTACTCACTAGTGACTGCCTTTGTTGATCACCTCAATGGTGCTGGCCACCACGCCTTCCAGCGGCTGGTCGATATCGACGATAAGCACATCGCTCTCGTCGGCGCCTGGTTCCTGCAGCGTTTCAAACTGCGTCACCAACATTTGGGTTTTGAAGAAGTGCCCTTTACGCGCCTTCAGACGGTTTTCGATCACCTCGAAGTCGCCTTTCAGGTAGATGAAGGAGAGGTTCGGGTTGCCCTTGCGCAGAATGTCGCGATAGCTCTTCTTCAGCGCCGAGCAGACGATCAGCGACACCTTATTGGTACGCTGCATGGCAAACGCGGCGTCATTTAACGCCTGCAGCCACGGGGTACGGTCGTCATCGTTGAGCGGCTCACCGGAAGCCATCTTGGTGATATTGCTGCGCGGATGCAGAAAGTCGCCGTCGAGAAACGCGGCATGCAGCTGATGCGCCACTTCGCTGGCGACAGCGGATTTTCCGCTGCCGGAAACGCCCATCAGAACGTAGACGTGGTGATCATGATTAGTCGTGCTCAAAGCATCCTCCCACCGGACAGGTACGCCGCGCCGTGGCTGAGACTCATTGAGCGCGAAGGCGGCGTATCGGTTAATTGTTACGGGTAACTGTTATCGGTAACATTGTCATGCCGGACCTGTGGAGAAGCAATATCCATTCGTGCCAGATGTGAATATGTGTGATCTACTTCAAACTTGTCAGTTTAAATTGATCCGCCCGGTGACAATGTGAAACCTAAATCTAACATCTTAGGGGTAATCGCTTCGCCACGAATGCGCGCCAGCAGACGTTCGGCGCCGATGCGCCCCATCCGCTCACGCGGAGTCAGGACGCTGGCCAGCCGCGGCTCCATCACCTGGCCGATATCGTGGCCGTGGAAACCGGCAATTGCCATATCATCGGGGATCTTCAGCCCCAGGCGCTGGCACTCAAAGGCCGCGCCGACCGCGAGGTCATCGTTGGTGCAAAAGATGCCGTCAAGCTGCGGGTATTCGCGACGCGCCTGGCGCATCAGCTCAATCCCGGATGAATAGGACGAGGACTGCTCCACCATCACGCTGTAGGGCGTCATACCGGCGTCGAGCATCGCCTGCTCGTACCCCTTCTGTTTGATGATAGTACGTTCATCAAGACGCGCCCCCAGATAGGCGACGTGGCGGTGGCCGCGGGCGATGATCGCCGCGGTCATCTGCCGGGCAGCTTCAAAGTTATCAAACCCGACCGCAATATCGAGGCATGGCGACCGGCTGTCCATCAGCTCCACCACCGGAATGCCGGCGACTTCAATCATCTTCAGGGTGCGGGGCGTATGGGTGCGTTCGGTGAGGATCAGGCCGTCAATGTTCCAGGAGAGCATTGATTCGAGGCGTTTCTCTTCCATTTCCGGCTTGTAGCCGTAGTGCGCCAGCATGGTTTGATAGCCGAAGGCGTCGGTGACGCTTTCAATACCGCGCAGCACTTCCGAGAACACCTGGTTGGTTAACGATGGCAGCAGCACGCCAATCGCGCGGCTGGTGGCGTTGGAGAGAATGTCAGGGGCGCGATTGGGAATATAACCCAGTTCATCGAGGGCAACGGCAATCTTGCCACGCAGCGCTTCGGAGACCTGCTCCGGGTTGCGTAAATAGCGACTGACCGTCATTTTGGTCACGCCGACAAGATCGGCTACATCCTGAAGTACGGGTCTTTTCTTTTTCATCGTCCTGACTGTGATCAACGGGGAAACATTTTCTCAGTTTATCACGGACAAAGCGCAACCTTCCCTCATGTTAGGGAAGGTTGCGCAATTTATTTATACCCATCATAGTTCAAGTTGCATGCGCGTTGGCTTTCCTCGCTCACCCCAGTCACTTACTTATGTAAGCTCCTGGGGATTCGCTGCGTCGCCGCCTTCCTGCAACTCGCATTATTTTGGGTATAGACTACCTCAGATAACTATCAAACCGGCGGCAGATCGAACAGCAGGATTTCGCTATCGCTGTCGGCATGAACCGAAATCGCCTGCTCATCCCAGATGGCCAGACCATCGCTGGTGGTAGCTTTGGTACCGTTGATGGTCACTTCGCCTTTGACGACCTGGATCCAGACGCGGCGTTCCGCAGCAATCTGGTGAACCGACTGCTCATCTTTCAGCAGCGCCCAGCGATACAGTTCCATATCCTGGTACACCTTCAGCGAGCCATCTCGCGCATCCGGCGACAGCACCAGCTGTTTGCCCTGGGCGGCGTCGAAGCGGCGCTGCTCGTAGCGCGGGGTAATGCCGGTTTCTTCCGGAATAATCCAGATCTGGTACAGACGCAGACGATCGGTTTTGCTCGGATTGTACTCAGAGTGACGCACCCCGGTACCCGCGCTCATGATCTGAAACTCGCCCGCCGGCACCTGCTCTTTGTTGCCCATGCTGTCCTGGTGCTCCACCGCCCCTTCCAGCACATAGGTCAGGATCTCCATGTCTTTGTGCGGGTGGGTACCGAAGCCCTGACCGGCGTCGATGACGTCATCGTTAATCACCCGCAGGGCGGAGAAGCCCATAAAGTTCGGGTCGTAATAGTTGGCGAAAGAGAAAGTATGCCAGGAATCCAGCCAGCCATGGTTAGCATGGCCACGTTCGTTCGCTTTGCGTAAGTAGATCATGTTGCACCCCCATATGTTTTCGATGGAGTCAGTGTGGACCCATTTCGCCAACGATCATAGAGGGTGAAAATTGACTCCTCTGTTCAAAAAATATGAACAAGCGCAGAGGAGCCGATTGGGCTTATTTCACCAGGGTAATAGTGGCCGGTGATGGCTGCTCAAAGCCGCGCTGCAGGATCTCCATATTGGTAAGAACGTCAGATTCCTTGACGTAATTTGGCTGGCCGTTGACGAGGGTATCGTACAGCGCGTCGTATACCCGGCCATAGTCGCCGCTCTCCAGCGGGACCGCTTCGCGCACCGTCTCCCCCGCGTCGTTGACATACACCAGCTCGCCGACGCTGTCATCCGCGCCAAAGCCCGGCTCGCCCGGCATGATATTGGCTTTCAGGCTGGTTTCCTGCTGGTCGATACCATATTTCACAAACGAGCCTTTATGGCCGTGGACGATGAATTTCGGGTAGTCGATCTGCACCAGATGGCTGGTCTTAACGATAGCCTTCAGATCGCCGTAGAACAGCTGGGCCTCAAAGGTATCGTCCGGGTTAGCTTTGTTGCGCAGCGAGCGCAGATCGTAAGCAACATGGTCCGGGCGGCCGAACAGCGAAATAATCTGGTCCAGGGTATGTACGCCAAGGCCATAGAACTCGCCGTTTTGCGGACCGCCAGGGTTGGTCTCCGCCAGCGGGCGGTAGTTGTCAAAATGGCTTTCGATCTCCACCAGTTCGCCAAGCTTGCCGCTCTCAATCACCTTCTTGGTGGTCAGGAAGCAGGAATCGAAGCGGCGGTTCTGGTAGGGCGTCACCGTCAGGCCTTTGCTGTTCGCCAGCGCAAACAGGGTTTTGGCTTCCTCCAGCGTCGGGGTGAACGGCTTTTCCACCAGCACATTTTTCCCCGCCTCCAGCGCCTTTTTCGCATATTCAAAATGGCTGTCGGCATGGGTGCAGACCACCACCAGCCTGACCTGCGGGTCGTTTAATACTTCATCGAGATCGCTGGTGAAATGGATGTGGGAATACTGCGGCGCCTGCTCTTCGGGCTTCGCCCGACGGCGGTAGATGTGCGCCACCTGCCAGCGGTCCTGGCGGTGTAATACGTAAGGAAGATGGTAGCGGGTGGTGCTTTTGCCGAAGCCAATAAATGCGCAGTGCAGAGTCATAACGCTGTCCTTAGTGAATGAACTACCTTCAACCATAGCGCAAGCCGGGACATGACTTCATCCTCTCAGTCCGTTTTCCGTGAAGATTCGTCAAAAAAATAGGTAGTGCACTACTTATACGTAATTATTAATAACTACTTGATTAATAAGTGATTAAATCACCACTTTCCGGCTAAACCTCTTGATCTCAATGGCGAAACTGCGGATAAGTGGAGGGCAAACCAGGACGTTGCTGATGACTAACGGAGTAGCCAGCCGCTGCTAATGGACAAACAGTATCTCGCCTTAAACGGCGCCCTTTTTTTCTGGCTTCTCGCGCTGATCGCCTGGTCTGTCAATGCGATCGTGCCGGCGCGCCTGGCGGCCGCCTGCGCGCTGGTCGCCTTCCTCCTCCATAGCCAACGGAACAAGATTAACGCGATGTTTATCAAGAAAAATAAAACGGAACCCCAGACTTCAGAAGTGGTCACGCCTCCGGCAAATAACCCAGAATCCCCAACGGTCGCCAGTAAAAAACAAGAGATCACGGTCATCGCCAGCGGGGTGCATTTCGTCGGCAATATTGTCGCCAGCGGCCATGTCTACATTCACGGCCAGCTTACCGGCAACATTGAGGCTAAAGAACATCTGATTAAGGTGATGCGTGAAGGCCAGGTGGAGGGCAACATCAGCTGCCGGGAGCTGATTATTGACGGCAAGGTGCAGGGCCAGTGTCGCGGCGACAGTATCACCATTGAGGAGCATGGCAATTTGGATGGCACCCTCACCTATCGCTCGCTGGCGATTAAAAAGGGGGGCCTGTTCACCGGCAGCGCCGAGGTGCTGGCCGCGGCGGAAAGCAAAAGTCATCTCATCGGCCTGGTTGCGGAAGACGGCGTGACGTCCGCCAGGCCGCAAAGCGCCTGAGATTGCAGCAAAAAAAAAGCCAGCACCCGGCTGGCTAAAGTAATACTGGAAGCAATGTGAGCAATGTCGTGCTTTCAGGCTTTCCGCAGGGGTCTTCCTGAATGCAGGACAATAATAATCATTCTCATTCGCACTTGTCTATCTTTTTTTGCAAAAAACAACATTGACTCCCCGGCTGCCGTCAGAGATGGTGAAGGGGAATCAACCACCAAAAAGAGGATAGGGGAATGAGTGACATAGTGATACGCCATGCCGAACCGCGCGATGCTGAACCTTTACGTATGCTGATGGCGCACCCGGAGGTCTATCATGACACGCTACAGATCCCTTACCCCGCCATGGAAGCCTGGCAGGAGAAGCTACAGCCCAAACCCCATACCTTCCACCTGGTAGCGACGCTGGACGATCGGGTTACCGGGCATCTGTCGCTCCATGTCGAGCCGCGCCCTCGTCGCAGCCACGTTGCGACCTTTGGTATGGCGGTTTCAGCAGGCCATCAGGGCCGCGGTATCGGCAGCGCCCTGATGCGCGAGATGATCGACCTGTGCGATAACTGGCTGCGCGTTGACCGCATCGAGTTGACGGTGTTCGCCGATAACGAGCCAGCGATTGCGGTGTACAAAAAACACGGATTTGAGATCGAAGGCACCGGCAAGCGTTACGCGCTGCGCAACGGTGTGTATGTGGATGCGTATTATATGGCGAGAATGAAGTAGCTTATTGCCGGGTGGCGGCTTCGCCTTACCCGGCCTACTTTCGTGCCGTGGTTGGCCCGGTAAGCGCAACAGCGCCACCGGGCAACATATCAATACCCCGCCGTTAAATCATCCGGCGAACGCGGATCGGAGGCACCATACAGCATCCCGTCCGGCCCCACCATAATGCTCTGGGTACTGCCCATCGCCTCTTTCAGCGCCACTTTCTGCCCCTTCGCCTCCAGCAGCTTCAGGGTATCCGGGCTAAAGCCTTTCTCCACCCGGAGCTCATCCGGCAGCCATTGATGGTGAAAACGCGGGGCGTTGGTGGCTTCTGCGACGTTCATCCCGAAATCGATGGTATTGACCACTATCTGCAGTACGGTGGTGATGATCCGGCTGCCCCCGGGACTGCCCGTCACCAGCCAGGTTTTGCCGTCTTTCACCACAATGGTCGGCGACATCGACGACAGCGGGCGTTTTTTCGGCTCCACCGCATTGGCGTCGCCGCCCACCAGGCCATAGACGTTAGGCACGCCGGGCTTCGCCGAGAAATCATCCATCTGGTTATTCAGCAGAATGCCGGAGTCGCCGGCCACAATGCCGGTACCGAAGGTGGTATTCAGCGTATAGGTCACCGCCACCGCATTGCCCTCTTTATCCACCACCGAGAAATGGGTGGTCTGGTTGCTTTCATAGGGCGCCAGTTTGCCCGGGCGGATCTGGCTGGAAGGCTTCGCCTTATTGACGTCGATCTCAGCGGCGATCGCTTTGGCGTAGGCTTTGCTGGTCAGCGCCTGCCACGGCACTTTGACGAAGTCAGGATCGCCGAGATATTCAGAGCGGTCGGCATAGGCGTGTTTCTCCGCCTCCGCCATCACCTGCATGGTGTCGGCGCTGCCAAAGCCATATTTCTGCAGATCGAAGTTTTCGAGGATATTGAGGATCTGCACGATGTGGATCCCCCCGGAAGACGGCGGCGGCATGGAATAAACCTCATACCCGCGATATTCACCGCTAATCGGCGTGCGCTCCACCGCTTTATAGTTAGCGAGGTCAGCTTTGGTGATAAGCCCGCCGTGCTTTTTCATCTCCTCAGCAATCTGGTCGGCGATAGCGCCTTTATAGAAGGCATCCGGACCGTGCTCGGCAATCAGCTCGAGGCTTTTCCCCAGATTCTTCTGTATCAGCCGGTCGCCCTTCTTTAGCGGCTCGCCGTTCTTCCAGAAGATCGCTTTGCTGTTTTCGTGCTGCGGGATCACTTCGCTGCCGTAGGTCTTCAGATCGTCCGCCAACGCATCGTTAACGATAAAGCCCTCTTCCGCCAACTTAATCGCCGGGCGGATCACTTTGTTCAGCGGCATGGTGCCGTATTTTTCCAGGGCAAGAGAGAAACCGGCGACGCTGCCTGGCGTGCCGGAGGCGAGATGCGAGGTGAGCGATTTTTTACTGTCCGGGTTACCCTGATCGTCAAGGAACATGTCGCGCGTAGCCTGCTCCGGCGCCATTTCGCGGAAATCGATGGCCGTGGTCTTGCCGTCTTTCGTACGCAGCAGCATAAAACCGCCGCCGCCGATATTCCCGGCCTGCGGATGGGTGACCGCCAGCGCGTAGCCGACCGCCACCGCCGCATCGACGGCGTTGCCGCCCTGGCGCAGAATGTCCACACCGACGCGGGTGGCCAGGGCATCCACCGAGGCCACCATCCCCTGTCGGGCGCGAACCGGGTGGAACACATCCTCCTCTACGCCATAAGAGACCGGCGGCGGCGGTGGCGGACTGGCGGCAACGGTAAAACTCCCGCCCGCCAGCAACGCAGCGATGACCACCTGACGCCAGATTGTTGTTTTTATCATTGTCTTACTCCTGATAGGTAGGTTTCATTCCCCGCTTAAGCCTGGTTGATAACTCCTAAAAAATCATTGTTATGGCGGATTCGAGGTACACTTAAGTGATCCCACGCACGGGAGGAGAAAACCATGAAAGCGATGTTATTTCTGGCGGCGCTGATGCCGCTCGGCGTTTTAGCCCAGCCAATCAATATTGATAACAACCCCAATCAGCCGGGTTACGTGGTCCCCAGCCAGCAGCGCATGCAAAATGAGATGAAGGTGCAGCAACAGCAGCAGCAGAGCATGCTGAAGCAGAATCTGAACAATCAGACTCGCTCCCAGCAGCAGCATCTGCAAAACCAGCTGCAGACCAATCAGCAGCGTGCCGCACAGGGCGGGAATATCAATCCGCCGCAGCAGGTGCTGCCGAACAATAATGGAGGGATGCTGCGGCAGACCAACCCGTAAAGGCCAGCCGCCGCGCAGTGGATATTAAGGCTGGAAATCCGGCCCGATGACGTCAATGGCATCGGTGCAGATGCAGTCTACGCCCCAGCGCAGCAGCTCGGCGGCGCGCTGGGGTTTGTTAACGGTATACACCAGGATATGCAGGCCGGCCTGTTTCAGGCTTGCCACCCGCCCGGCGTCCAGCAGCTTGTGGTTGAGGTGAATGGACACGCAGCCCAGCCGGGTGGTCAACTCCCGCCAGTCATCGCGCCACTCATCCAGCAGCAGCCCGCGCGGCAGCTCGGGAGCGGCTTCCTGCGCCGCCTCCAGGGCATCGATTTCAAACGACGACAGCAGCGGCGCGGTCATTCCCGCCCACAGCTCCCGTGCCGCCAGGGCCACCACGTTGCCGGTCTGCGGCCCAAGGCCAGTGGTCGGTTTAATTTCGATATTCGCCATCATGCCGTGACGGCGGCAGCGCTCCGCCACCTGGGAGAGCAGCGGCAGCGGCTCGCCCTTAAATTCACGGCTGAACCAGCTGCCAGCATCGACCTTCAGCAGATCGTCCCATGGCAGCTCCCCCGCCACGCCCCAGCCGTTGCTGGTGCGTTCGAGATTATCGTCATGCAGCAGAAAGATCTGCCCGTCCTTTGACAGCTTGGCGTCAAATTCAATCATCGTATGCCCGTAGCGGGCGCCAACATCGATAGCCGCCAGGGTGTTCTCCGGCGCCAGTTTACCGCCGCCGCGATGGGCGACGATACGGGGATAAGGCCAGTTACTCATGCGCGTTGTCCTGTTTCACCATCAAAGAGGTGCAGATGTTCCAAAGGCAGATGCAGCCATAGCGTGCTGCCTGCCGCCGGACGCTGCTGGTGCGGCAGTCTGACCACCAGCTTCTGTTCGCCCCAGCGCCCGTGGGCGAGGTTATCGGCACCTAAAATTTCCAGGGTGTCCATCAGCAGCGGAATGCCGCCTTGCGCCTGCGAGCTTAAGATAAAATGCTCCGGGCGGATACCGAGCGTCATTTTACGCCCGGCGTGGCGCCGATGCTCATGATTCGTCGGCAGCTGCATGCCGCCCGCCAGCTCAAAGCGACCGCCGTCATCGCTGATGCGCCCTTCCAGCAGGTTCATGGCCGGGCTGCCGATAAAGCTCGCCACAAAGCGGCTGGCCGGCTTCTCATATACTTCGACCGGGGTGCCGATCTGCTCGGCAACGCCTTTGTTCATCACCATCACCCGCTGGGCGAGGGTCATCGCCTCCACCTGGTCATGGGTAACGTACAACGAGGTGGTTTTCAGGCGGCGATGCAGCTGCTGCAGCTCAAGACGCATCTGCACGCGCAGCTTGGCGTCGAGGTTTGACAACGGTTCGTCGAAGAGGAATACCGCAGGGTCGCGCACGATGGCGCGGCCCATCGCCACGCGCTGGCGCTGGCCGCCGGAGAGCTCGCGCGGGCGGCGCTTGAGCAGGCCGTCCAGCTCAAGAATACGCGCCGCCTCCTGCACCCGCTCGGCGATCAATCCCTTACCCATGCCGCGGATCTTCAGCCCCCACGCCATGTTCTCTTCCACGCTCATATGCGGATAAAGGGCATAGTTCTGGAACACCATGGCGATGCCGCGATCCTTCGGCTCCATCTCGGTCACCCGCTTGCGGTCGATCCAGATATCGCCGCTGGTCACCCGCTCCAGTCCGGCGACCATCCGCAGCAGCGTAGATTTCCCGCAGCCCGACGGGCCGACCATAACGATAAATTCCCCGTCCGCCACGTCCAGCGTCAGCGGTTGAATCACCTGGGTTTTGCCATCCCAGCTTTTGCTTACTGCCTGTAGTTTTAAACCAGCCATTTTATTTCTCACTATCGACCAGGCCACGCACAAACGCGCGCTGCATGGCTAAAACGATGACAACCGGCGGGATCAGGGTCAGCAGCATCGCCGCCATCACCTGATTCCACTGGGTAGTGCCTTCGCCGGTGGCGATCATGCCTTTGATGCCGGCGACGGCGGTGCCAAGATTCACATCCTGAATAATCAGCAACGGCCACAGATACTGGTTCCAGCCGTAGATAAAGGTGATGACGAACAGCGCCGCGAGGTTGGTTTTCGACAGCGGCAGCACGATGTCGCGAAAAAAGCGCATCGGCGAAGCGCCATCGATACGCGCCGCTTCAATCAGCTCGTCCGGCAGGGTCATAAAGAACTGGCGGAACAGGAAGGTGGCGGTGGCCGAGGCCATTAGCGGCAGCGTAAGCCCGGCGTAGCTGTCGAGCATGTTGAGATTGGCGATCACTTCCACCGTCGGGAAAATACGCACCTCGACCGGCAGCATGAGGGTGATAAAGATCAGCCAGAAGAACAGGTTACGCAGCGGAAAGCGGAACCAGACGATGGCGAACGCCGAAAGCATCGACACCACGATTTTGCCCACCGTAATGGCGAACGCCATGATGAAGCTGTTGAGCATCATCAGCCAGAACGGCGCGCTGTTGACGCCGACGCCGTTCACCCAGATGGTCTTCATGTTCTCCAGCAGATGTCCGCCGGGGATCAGCGTCATCGGCGTTTCGAACACCGATTGGTTATCCAGCGTCGCCGCCACGAAGGCAACATATAGCGGGAATAAAATGACGGCGATGCCCAAAATCAGCATGGTGTGGCTGAAAATCGTCAGCCCGCGACGGTTCTCAATCATTGGTAACGCACCTTACTTTCAACGTAACGGAACTGCACCACCGTCAGGATAATGACGAGGAACATCAGCACCACCGACTGCGCGGCGGAAGCGGAAAGATCGAGCCCGGCGAAACCTTCGCGATAGATTTTGTAAATCAGGGTGGTGGTCGCCTGCACCGGCCCGCCGGCGGTGGCAGCATCGATCACCGGGAAGGTGTCGAAGAAGGCGTAAACCAGGTTGACCACCAGCAGGAAGAAACTTACCGGCGCAATCAGCGGCAGCGCCAGCTTGAAGAAGCGGCGGATTGGTCCGGCGCCGTCGATGGCGGCGGCCTCAACCAGCGAACGCGGGATCGACTGCAGCGCGGCGAAGAAAAACAGGAAGTTGTAGCTTATCTGCTTCCATACCGAGGCAAAGACCACCAGGAACATCGCCTGGCCGCTGTTTTGCGCGTGGTTCCAGTCGTAGCCCAGCTCGCCAAGGAAGTGAGTGATCAGCCCGCGCCCGGGGTTAAAGAGGAAGATCCACAATACCGCCGCCACGGCGGGGGCCACGGCGTACGGCAGTAGCATCAGGGTCTGATAGAAGCGGCTGCCGCGCACCACGTAGTCGACCAGCGCGGCGAAAAACAGCGAGATGAGCAGGCCGCTGACGGTCACCAGGGCGCTGAATTTTATGGTGGTCCAAAATGAGTCCAGATAGTACGGATCGTGGAACAGCGCAACGAAGTTATCCAGGCCGACGAACTGGCTGGAGAGGCCAAAGGGGTCGACGCTCTGTAGCGAATACCACAGCGCTTCGCCCGCGGGCCAGATAAAGAAAATCAGCGTGATAATCAGCTGCGGCGCGACCAGCACGTAGGGCAGCCAGCGCGAGCGGAATACCGGACGGGATGATGACATGGAGATTGGGTTCCTGAACAATGCCGGGTGGCGGCTACGCCTTACCCGGCCTACATAGGGCACATCGTAGGCCCGGTAAGCGCAGCGCCACCGGGCAAGTTACAGATTACGATTTGGTCGCTTGTTCGAAGCGGCGCAGCAGCTGATTCCCACGCTGAACGGCGGAATCCAGCGCCTGTTGCGGGGTTTTCTTGCCGGTCCACACGCTCTCCAGCTCTTCATCGACGATGGTGCGGATTTGCGGCATATTGCCCAGGCGCAGGCCTTTGGTGAACGGCAACGGCGGCTTGTTCAGCATCTGGCGGGTGGCGATATCGGCGCCCGGGTTCTTATCATAGAAGCCCTGCTGGCGGGTCAGATCGTAGGCCGCGGTGGTGATCGGCAGATAGCCGGTTTTCTGGTGCCACTCGGCGGCGTTTTCCGGTTTGGTCAGGAAGTCGAGGAACTTCGCCACGCCGGTGTAGGTCTCTTTGTCTTTGCCCTGCATCACCCACAGGCTGGCCCCGCCAATGATAGCGTTCTGCGGCGCGCCTTTCACATCGGCATCGTAAGGCATCATGCCGACGCCGTAGTTAAATTTGGCGTACTGGCGGATATCGGCCAGCGAGCCGGACGAGGCAGTGGTAATGGCACAATCGCCGTTATAGAACTTTTCAGTGGACTCGTCTTTACGCCCGAAGTAGCTGAAATCGCCCTTCTTGTTCATCTCTTCGAGCAGCGCGATATGCTTCACCTGCTCCGGCTTATTGAACTCAAGAACCGCGTCGGTGCCGTCAAAGCCATTATTTTTCGTCGCCACCGGCAGACCATGCCAGGCGCTGAAGTTCTCGATCTGGATCCAGCCCTGCCAGCCGCTGGCGTAGCCGCACTTCATCCCGGCAGCTTTCAGCTTCGCGGTGTAGGCCGCCAGATCCTGCCAGGTCTTCGGCGGCTGCTCTGGATCTAAACCGGCTTTTTTGAAGGCGTCTTTATTGTAGTACAGCACCGGGGTGGAGCTGTTAAACGGCTGGGAGAGCAGATGGCCGGTTTTCGAATCGGTGTAATACCCGGCGACCGTCGGCACAAACTGCGATTCATCAAACTTGATGCCCGCCTCGCTAAACACCTGGTAGACCGGCTTAATGGCTTTCGACGCCATCATGGTGGCGGTGCCCACTTCATACACCTGCAGGATCGCCGGCGCGTTGCCGGTACGGAAGGCGGCGATACCGGCGCTCAGGCTCTGTTCATAGTTGCCCTTGTATACCGGAACGATTTTGTAATCAGGATTGGCCGCGTTAAAGCGTTGCGCCAGAGAATCCACTTCTTTACCCAGTTCGCCTTCCATTGAGTGCCAGAACGGGATGGTGGTAACCGCCAGGGCCTGACCGGCAAAAGCCAGGCTCAGCGCCAGTCCTAAAGCTGTATGTCGTAACGATATCATCGGTTATCTCTCTTGTTGTGCCGGATGCGCGATTTCACGCGTTTTATGCTCGCGGGGTAACATGACATGTTCGAATTACAGAAAAATAACTTTTTTATTACAAAAAAAAGATAGTAACGGGTCAGAGAGATGACAAGCCGATGAAAGGACGGGGGAAGTAAAGTGGGAGCTGAGACACGGATAATAGTTGTGCGATCGGCTCCCGGGGTCGGCGCAAGCGCCTCGCCCGGGCTACAAACCGGCGAACTGAACGACGCCGGGTTGCGATGAATTAACCGCCGAGATAGGCGCTACGCACCGCCTCGTTGGCCAGCAGCGCGTCGCCGGTATCCTCCAGCACCACGTGACCGTTCTCCAGCACGTAGCCGCGGTCGGCCAGCTTCAGCGCCTGGTTGGCGTTCTGCTCGACGAGGAAGATAGTCATCCCCTGCTCGCGCAGTTGCTCAATAGTATCGAAGATCTGCTGAATAATGATCGGCGCCAGCCCTAATGACGGTTCATCCAGCAGCAGCAGACGCGGCTGGCTCATCAGAGCGCGACCGATCGCCAGCATCTGCTGTTCGCCGCCGGACATGGTGCCGGCGCGCTGGATACGGCGCTCGTGCAGACGCGGAAACAACTCATACACCCATTTGATGCGGGTCTGGAACTGATCGCGGTCGGCAAAAAAACCGCCCATCGCCAGGTTCTCTTCCACCGTCATACGCGAAAAGACGCGCCGCCCTTCCGGGACGATCGCCACCGCCTCACGCATGATCTTCGCCGTCTGCCAGTCGGTAATATCCTTACCGTCAAAGACAATGCGCCCGCTGGAGGCGCGCGGATCGCCGCACAGCGTGCCGAGCAGGGTGGTTTTCCCCGCGCCGTTGGCGCCGATAAGCGTCACAATCTCGCCCTGTTTGATATGCAGGCTGACGTTGTGCAGCGCCTGAATCTTGCCGTAGTGGGCGCTGACGTTGTCAAAAGTTAACATCGCGTTTTCCATCTTATGCCTCACCAAGGTATGCGCGGATCACGTCCGGGTTATTACGAATCTCTTCCGGCGTCCCGTTGGCCAGCGGTGTCCCCTGGTTCACGACGTAGATACGATCGGAAATGCCCATCACCAGCTTCATATCGTGTTCGATAAGCAGGATGGTGGTGTTGTGATGGTTACGCAGCTCGGCGATAAGCTCGTCCAGCTCTTTGGTCTCTTTCGGGTTCAGCCCCGCCGCGGGTTCATCGAGCATCAGAATTTCCGGCTGGGTCACCATGCAGCGGGCAATCTCCAGCCGGCGCTGGTCGCCATAGGCCAGGTTGCTGGCCTGGCGGTTAGCGTGCTCCAGCAGGCCGATACGCTCCAGCCAGGTGGCCGCGCGATCCAGCGCTTCGCTCTGCGCCCGACGGAAGGCCGGCGTTTTCAGCAGACCGGAGAAGAGTCCGGTTTTCAGCTGCTGATGTTGCGCCACCAGCAGGTTTTCAATCACCGTCATTTCGCGGAACAGACGCACGTGCTGGAAGGTCCGCACCACGCCCATCCGGGCAATCTGCTGGCCCGGCAGCCCTTCCAGATGCTGGTCGCGCAGCAGAATGGTGCCGCCGGTAGGCTTGTAGAAACCGGTCAGGCAGTTAAAGACCGTGGTCTTCCCGGCGCCGTTGGGGCCGATCAGCGAGACGATCTCGCGCTCTCTGAGCTCCAGCGACACATTGTTGACGGCCAGCAGACCGCCGAAACGCATCATCAGGCCGCTGACGGATAATAATGGCTGACTCATGCCTGCTCTCCTTTCGCCTGACCGTTTTTCAGCTTCAACTGCACGCGCGTCATTGGCAGAAGCCCCTGCGGACGCCAGATCATCATCAGCACCATCAGGCCGCCGAGCATTAACATGCTGTATTCGTTAAAGTCACGCATCAGCTCACGCGACACCACCAGCAGAATAGCCGCCAGGATCACCGCGAACTGCGAGCCCATCCCGCCCAGCACGACGATCGCCAGTACGAAGGCGGACTCGGCGAAGGTAAAGGATTCCGGACTGACGAAACCCTGGCGCGCGGCGAACAGCGTCCCGGCAAATCCGGCAAACGCGGCGCTGATGGTAAAGGCGGTCAGCTTAATGCGCGTCGGGCTCAGGCCCAGCGAACGACAGGCGATTTCATCTTCACGCAGCGCTTCCCACGCCCGCCCCAGCGGCATCCGCAGCAGGCGGTTGATAACGAACAGGCTCAGCACCACCAGCAGCAGCGCCACCAGGTAGAGGAAAATCACCCGGTCGGAGGGATCGTATTTGAGGCCGAAGAAGTTGCTGAAGGTATCCCAGCCGCCTTCGCGGGCGCTACGGCTAAATTCGAGGCCAAAGAAGGTCGGTTTCGGGATCTGGCTGATGCCGTTCGGCCCGCCGGTGATTTCGGTATTGTTGAGCAGCAGAATACGCACGATCTCGCCGAAGCCTAAGGTCACGATCGCCAGGTAGTCGCCGCGCAGACGCAGTACCGGGAAACCGAGCAGGAAGCCAGCCGCCGCGGAGACCAGGCCGGCCAGCGGCAGACAGGTCCAGAAACCAAGACCGTAATAGTGGTTCAGCAGCGCGAAAGTGTAGGCGCCGATGGCGTAGAACCCGCCGTAGCCCAGCACCAGCAGGCCGGAAAGCCCGACCACCACGTTCAGCCCGAGGCCGAGGATGATATAGATCATCGTCAGGGTGGCGATATCCACCGTGCCGCGCGACACCATAAACGGCCAGGCCACGGCAATGACCAGCAGGGCGATCAGGAACAGCTTCTGCTTCACCGTTGAGCCGTCAATCGCCGGCATAATAAACTTCGGCCCGGAGACGTTCTTAACCGCTTTCTGGAACAGCGGCCGCAGCAGCTGGAAGAAAAAGACCACCGCGGTGCCGATGAAGATCCACTGCCAGCGAATATCGGCGGCGGTATCCACCACCAGTTTGGTGCCGTTCAGCTCCAGCTGCACGCCCATAAAGACGCCCGCCAGAATGAAGAACATCGCAGCAGAGAGCAGCGC
Organism: Klebsiella sp. 2-CIP_Kleb.; assembly: GCF_050378715.1. NCBI lineage: Bacteria > Pseudomonadati > Pseudomonadota > Gammaproteobacteria > Enterobacterales > Enterobacteriaceae > Klebsiella > Klebsiella sp. 2-CIP_Kleb. The sequence continues at coordinate 270,588 of NZ_JBNRLG010000004.1, read as the reverse complement.
CATTGCAATTTGCATCGGTTTCATACTTTTTCAACCTCCGGGCGGCCCAGAATGCCGGTCGGCATTACTAACAGCACCAGAATCAGCAGCGCGAAGGAAACCACGTCCTTATATTCAGTGCTGAGATAGGCAGAAGAGAGCGCTTCGGCAATCCCCAGGATCAGGCCGCCGATCATCGCGCCCGGAATACTGCCGATACCGCCGAGCACGGCGGCGGTGAAGGCCTTCATCCCGGCCATAAAGCCGATGTAGGGGTTAATCACGCCGTAGAACTGCCCCAGCAGCACGCCGGCCACCGCCGCCATCGCTGCGCCGATGACAAAGGTCAGGGCGATAACGCGGTCGGTGTTAATCCCGAGCAGGCTGGCCATTTTCAGGTCTTCGGCACAGGCGCGGCAGGCGCGCCCCATCCGCGAGTAGCGAATGAACAGCGTCAGGGCCAGCATGGCGATAAAAGTCACCACCCAGATCACCAGCTGCATGGTGGTGATCGTCGCAGAGAAGCTGTCGCTGTGGCCGACGACCCACTGGCCGTTAAACAAGCTCGGCAGCGCCACGTCGCGGGAGCCCTGGGTCAGGCTGACGTAGTTCTGCAGGAAGATAGACATCCCGATAGCGGAGATCAGCGCAATCAGACGTTTAGAGTTACGCACCGGCCGATAGGCCACGCGCTCAATGCTCCAGCCGTAGGCGCTGGCAATCACAATGGCGCCCACGAAGCCGGCGGCGACCAGCAGCCAGCTGGTGTCGATGCCCATCATCATCAGCGCGGCGATGATCATGAAGGAGACATAGCTGCCAATCATATAGACCTCGCCGTGGGCGAAGTTGATCATGCCGATAATGCCGTACACCATCGTATAGCCGATGGCGATCAGCGCATAGGTACTGCCCAGCGTGACGCCGTTAAACATCTGCTGCAGAAAATAGAGAAACTGCTCGGACATAAGGTAACCTTTTTCAAACCGCCCGCGGTTCGCGGGCGGAGGGATAACTCATCTTCAGCGCTTATTTCGCCGCGCTCGAAGAGCCGTCGGCGTGCCACTGGAAGACACCAAACTCAAATCCCTTCAGATCGCCTTTTTCATCCCAGGTCAGCGGCCCAATCACGGTTTTCGCCCCGTGCGCTTTCAAATCTTTGATTAAATCCAGCGGCTGCTGGCTGCCGGTTCTGTCCATCGCCTGCGCCAGCGACTGAACCGCGGCGTAAGTGATCCAGACATACGGCCCGCTCGGATCTTTCTTCTCCGCTTTCAGCGCGTTGACGATGGCGCTGTTGGCAGGGTCCTGATCGTAGCGTTTTGGCATTGTCACCAGCATCCCTTCCGCCGCGGCGCCCGCGATATTGGACAGCGAGGCGTTGCCGACCCCTTCCGGCCCCATAAACACGGTTTTCAGCCCGACGGAGCGCGCCTGGCGCAGCATCTGCCCCATTTCCGGGTAGTAACCGCCGTAGTAGACGAAGTCGATGTTCTCTTTCTTCAGGCGCGCCAGCAGGGCGGAAAAATCTTTTTCACCCGCGGTGATGCCGTCAAAGAAGACGATGTTGGCGCCGGCTTTCTTCAGGTTGTCCTGCACCGAACGCGCCAGCCCTTCGCCGTACTGCTGCTTGTCATGAATGATAGCGATACGCTGCGGTTTCACTTTCTCGACGATATATTTCGCCGCGGTCGGCCCCTGCGAGGAGTCGAGGCCGGCGGTACGCATGATGTACTGGTATCCGCGCTGGGTCAGCTCCGGGTTGGTCGCTCCCGGGGAGATCATCAGGATGCCTTCATCCTCATAGATATCGGAAGCCGGCTGGGTGGAAGAGGAGCACAGGTGGCCGATAACGTACTGAATACCGTCGTTGACGATTTTGTTGGCTACCGCGACCGCTTGCTTCGGATCGCAGGCGTCGTCGTATTCGACGGCCACCAGCTTGTCGCCCTTAATGCCGCCGCTGGCGTTGATGTCTTTAATCGCCTGACGCGCGCCATTGAACTCCATGTCGCCCCACTGGGCCACCGGACCCGACATCGCGCCGACCACGGCGACCTTAATATCCTTGGCCATCGCCGCGTGCGACATCGCTAATGCGACAATGCCCGCGACGATGGTTTTCGCGTTCCTTTTCATGCTGCAGAACCCCGTTCGTGATGTGGTGTAAATGTTTTGTATTTTTATGGTTAAAAAGCATTCTGTGCTTTTATTAAACAACGCCATTTTTACCATTGAGTTTAATGGTTTAGCGCAGCTTTTCACTAAAAAACAGATTAAAATCTCTATTTTTCAGTCGATTAAGCAAAGATAATATTCTGTATTTTGCTGAAGATAAACAAAAAAAAGTCCATGCGGCAGCATAAAATAACGACACATAAGGCGGAATAAAACGCTGCACATTAGGTTAAAATTCTGCTTATTTTTCGATCCATGACGGATTGCGCTACCCCAACAACGCCAGGAAAACGAATCCCCTGATGTATGCGCAAAAAACAGCGCTCCGCCAGACAGCAATTTTGGGTACACTGGCGCCTCTGTTTTGCACTGGACTTGCCGCCCATGAAACTGACCATTATCCGTTTACAGCACTTCAGCGATCAGGATCGCATTGATCTGGGGAAAATCTGGCCGTCGCAGGATCTGTCGACGCTGACCCTTGATGAAAACCATCGTCTCTACGCCGCCCGCTTTAACGAGCGCCTGCTGGGCGCCGTGCGCGTTACCCTGCGCGGCGTCGAAGGTGAGCTCAGCGATCTGTGCGTGCGTGAAGTGACCCGCCGCCGCGGCGTCGGGCAATACTTAGTGGAAGAGACCTTACGGGATAACCCGACGATCAATAGCTGGCGCGTCGCCGACCGCGGGGTGGAAGACCGCGGCGTGATGGCGGCCTTTATGCAGGCACTCGGCTTTAGCGCCCAGCACACCGGTTGGGAAAAGCATTAAGCTGTAGCCCCGGTAAGCGCAGCGCAACCGGGGTCAGACCACGCATTTGCAGCGTGAAAGGCGCCCCGCCCATTTAACCCAGCATTTCGCGTTGCAAAAAGGCGTCAAGACCCGAAATCCCCGGGAGCTTACATTAGTAAGTGACCGGGGTTGAGGGTCGCAGACAACGCATTTGCAGCGTGAAAGGCGCCCCGCCCATTTAACCCAGCATTTCGTGTTGCAAAAAGGCGTCAACACCCGAAATCCCCGGGAGCTTACATTAGTAAGTGACCGGGGTTGAGGGTCGCAGACAACGCATTTGCAGCGTGAAAGGCGCCGGTTAAATTATTTGGCGTCGGTCGCCGTACCATTCGCATGCCAGGTAAAGACACCGAACTCGAATCCTTTCAGGTCGCCTTTCTGATCCCATGACAGCGGGCCCATCACGGTGTCCACGGTCGCGCCTTTCAGGTATTTAGCGATTTCCGCCGGATCGTCAGACTGATTCAGGCCCGCCTGCAGCGACTGCAGCGCCGCGTAGGTGGTCCAGACGAAGGCGCCGCTCGGATCCTGTTTTTTCGCCTTGATCGCATCCACAATCGGTTTGTTCGCCGGCACCTGGTCGTAGTTCTTCGGCTTGGTCACCAGCAGACCTTCCGCCGACTCGCCGGCGATGTTAGACAGGGAGACGTTCGCTACGCCTTCCGGGCCCATAAACTGGGTTTTCAGACCGGCAGCGCGGGCCTGACGCAGGATCTGGCCCATTTCCGGGTGATAGCCGCCATAATAGACGAAGTCGATATTCTCTTTCTTCAGGCGCGCTACCAGCGTGGAGAAGTCTTTCTCACCGGCGGTGATCCCGTCGAAGAAGACCACGTTCGCCCCGCCTTTTTTCAGGCCATCCTGCACCGCACGGGCCAAACCTTCGCCATACTGCTGTTTGTCATGCACCACTGCGATACGCTGCGGCTTCACTTTGTCGAGAATGTATTTCGCCGCGGTTGGTCCCTGGTCGGAGTCCAGTCCGGTGGTGCGCAGGATCAGCTTATAGCCGCGCGCGGTCAGCTCCGGCGCGGTTGCTGCCGGGGTGATCATCAGAATGCCTTCGTCTTCATAGATATCAGACGCCGGCTGAGTGGAAGAGGAGCACAGGTGGCCGATAACGTATTTGATCCCGTCGTTGACCACTTTGTTGGCGACCGCTACCGCCTGTTTCGGGTCGCAAGCGTCATCATATTTTACGATCTGCAGCTTATTGCCCTTAATGCCGCCCTTAGCATTGATATCCGCTACCGCCTGCTCGGCGCCGGTAAATTCCTGATCGCCGTACTGGGCCACCGGGCCGGACATCGCCCCGACTACCGCGATTTTGATATCTTCCGCCAGCGCCGCGCTGCTCATAACTAAGGCAATACATCCTGCCAGTAACGCTTTACCCTTCATATTCATCCTGAGGCTCCCCATTATTATGGTTTTTGCATTTGTTGTGATGTTGTTTGTTAGCGCATTATTTTGTTTATATCGATAGGAAAAGCATATGATAGCTAATCTACCGGGGGCTGCTCGCGCTTTTGCAGCACACTATGCTAAACATACCGTCATTCTGAGGAATTTGAAACGACTAAATTGCGGGCTATGTAACAGATAAGTGACAAATAAAAAAACCGCGCCAGCATGAACCGGACGCGGTGCAAAACAGGCCCTAATTACCAGCCAGCGGGCAGGTAGCCTACCGCGGACGCTATCGCGTAGACGGCGCTGCAAAGATACAACAACACAATGAAGCATTGGATAAGCGGATGGGTCATCCAGGCCGGACAGGTCCAGCCCGGCGTCAGGTCGCCACGCTGGCGGGCGCCCTTGAGCATCAGGATCGGCATAATCGATAAAATAACGCCGCTGAACACCCCGGCAAAATAGAGCGCGTTGACGAAGGAGACCATGCCGCTGTAGGCCAGCGCGAACGGCGGGATCGCCACCACCAGCAGCACCATCAGGCGACGGGCGGGCTGTTCGTCATTCCCCAGGCGGAACTGATCGAAGATATTGGTCAGGAAGCTGCCGCCCAGTCCCCAGTAGGAGGTCAACATCGCGCACAGCGCAAACAGGTTGGCGGAGAAGAAGGCCCATTCGCCAAGCGCCCTGCCCCAGGAGATGGTGGCCACATCCGAAATATTCTCCAGGCCGTTAAGCGAGATCACCGACAGCGGCACCAGCGCCAGCAGGGTAAAGGTCAGCGCCATGCCGACCATAATGGCTTTAGGCAATTTTTCCGGTTTGTCGGCGAAGCCCCGCGCCATTTCCGGGACGATATACTGTGCCGAGAAGCAGAACGCCACGACGTTGAAGACCGGAACCATATACAGCCAGTTGCCGTCGAGCAGATAGCCCACGCGGGTGGTCTCTTTCAGCAGCGTGGCAATCACCAGCACCGAGATCATCACCACCATGCCGATGCTGATAAATTTCTCGCCGCGGCCGATCGCCTTCAGCCCCAGATAGAGCACCCCTGCCGCCGGGACGAAAAACAGCACGCTGCCCAGCGCCGGCGAGATGCCAAACAGCGAGTGCAGCAGCTTGCCGCTGCCGGTCATATAAGCCGTCAATGCCCCGACGCTGTTGACGCAGACGGAGAGGAACATCATTAGCGCGCCGAAGCCGCCGACGTAGCGCTTTGATAATCCGCTGAGCTGCAGATGTTTACGCGTGCGGAGCGTGGATTCCGCGACATAGAGCATGGTCACCGTGGTCAGACTACCCACCAGCACCAGCCAGAACAGCAGTGGTAAAAAGCCCGCTTTGCTTGACGCATAGGCGATAGAGAGGACACCCGCGCCAATATTGGTACCGACAATCATCGATACCCCTTCGACGAAGCTCAGAGATTTTGCAGGGACAGCCGTACGTTCCCGGCCGGTGAGGACGGGAGAAAAGGTGGAGTTTTCAGACATAATACTTTCCGTTTTACTCCGGCGGTTTTCACCGCCGGAAAAAAGGTGATATCAGGGTGATAAACCACTCACGCTGAGCATAAACAGCCGGCTGCGGCGTCCTGTTTCTGTTCGGCTTCCCTGCCGCCGCAGCCCGCCGGGGAGACGTTAGCTCTTCAGTACGCGCGCCAGAATATCCAGCGCTTTCGAGAACTGGGCATCCGGAATCGTCAGCGGATAGAGGAAGCGGATCACGTTGCCGTAGACGCCACAGCTCAGCAGCAGCAGGCCGTTCTCCTGCGCTTTCTGTTGCACCTGGCGGGTGAACTCCGGCGACGGCTCGCCAGTTTGCGGATCGTTAAACTCCACTGCCACCATCGACCCCCGGCCGCGGACATCGACAATCGCCGGACAGGTGGCGCGCGCCTGGTTGAGCACTTCCTGCAGATGGCTACCCAGCTGCTCAGCGCGCTGGCACAGCTGCTCTTCGGCAATCACATCCAGCACCGCGTGCGCCGCGGCCACCGCCAGCGGGTTACCGGCATAGGTCCCGCCCAGTCCGCCTGGCGCTGGGGCATCCATTACCTCGGCGCGACCAACGACGCCCGACAGCGGGAAACCGCCGGCGAGGCTTTTCGCCATCGTCATCAGATCCGGTTTCACATCATAATGCTGCATGGCGAACAGCTTGCCGGTACGAGCGAAACCGGTCTGCACTTCATCGGCGATCAGCAGAATGCCGTGGGTATCGCACAGGTCGCGCAGCGCCTGCATGAAATCGGCCGGCGCGACGTTAAAGCCGCCTTCCCCCTGGATCGGCTCGAGGATGATGGCCGCGACCTGATCCGGCGCAATATCCGCTTTGAAAATGCGCTCCAGGCTTTTCAGCGCATCCGCGGTGGTCACGCCATGCGCCGCATTCGGGTAGACACCGTGATACACCGAGCCCGGGAACGGCCCGAAGCCGATTTTGTAGGGTGCGACCTTACCGGTGAGGGCCATGGTCATAAAGGTACGGCCGTGGAAACCGCCGCCGAAAGTTATCAGCCCCGGACGACCGGTGTAAGCGCGGGCAATTTTCACCGCGTTCTCGACCGCTTCCGCGCCGGTGGTGAAGAAGGCCGTTTTTGCCGGCCCGTCAATCGGCGCCAGATCGTTGATACGTTCCGCCAGCGTGACATAGCTTTCGTACGGCACAATCTGATAGGCGGTGTGGGTGAACGCCTGCAGCTGGTCAGCGACCGCGGCGACCACCTTCGGATGACGGTGACCGGTATTTAACACGGCGATACCGGCGGCGAAATCGATCACCTCATTGCCTTCGATATCCCACAGCGTGGCGTTCTCCGCCTTCTCGACAAAGTAGTTACACATTACGCCTACGCCGCGCGGCGTCGCCTGCTGGCGACGTTGATTCAGTTCTGAGCTTTTCACCTGCGAATCTCCTGTCGTGTATGTCACGTTATCGCAACAAATTAGAAACGATGTCGTTTATTTACACAGGAGTTGGCCCTATAATCGAGTACCAATTTTGAATATCTGAGGGATCCAATTGCGTTCGCTGGTGGGTGACCTGGTGCTGGTCCGTCTGCAGGAAGAGCGCGACCCTCTTCTGCACAAACGCTTATACAACGCGCTTCGCCGCGCGATCCTTGACGGTTCGCTGGCGCCGCAAAGCCGCCTGCCGCCGTCGCGGGACCTGGCGGGAGAACTCGGCGTATCAAGAAACACCATATTAACAACTTATGAACAATTACTGGCGGAAGGATATGTGGTTTCCCGTAGGGGAAGCGGAACATTCGTTGCCCAAACCGCCTCTGAAAGTTCCTTGACCGCTAAGGGTGAGCGGGAAAACAGCAGCATCGCGACATCGACGGCGCATCTTTCACGCCGCGGCCAGCACCTGCTCGGCCAGGTCAGCGCCAGCCCGCGCCAGTGGGGAGCGTTTATTCCCGGCGTACCGGACGTTAACGCCTTTCCCCATCCGCTGTTCAGCAAGATCCAGGCGCGCATCAGCCGTCGGCCAAAGCCCGAGCGGCTCAGCTACAGCTGCAACGGCGGTACCCCGGAGCTGCAGCAGGCGCTGGTGGATTATCTGCGGGTATCGCGCGGCGTCCACTGTCAGGCAGATCAAATTCTTATCACCGAGGGGATCCACCAGGCTATCGATCTGGTCACCCGCATGCTGTGCGACAGCGGCGATCTGGCGTGGGTGGAGGAGCCTTCCTACTGGGGCATTCGCCACCTGCTGGCGATGAACGACGTCCGGGCGGAGCCCCTGACCGTCGATGCCAACGGCCTGTGTCCGCCGGAAACGGTTGACGATGCGCCGCGGCTCATCTTTGTCACCCCCTCTCACCAGTATCCGCTGGGCGCAGTGATGAGCCTTGAACGTCGTCAGCGGCTGCTGGCGCTCGCCCGCCAGCAGGGGAGCTGGATCGTCGAAGATGATTATGACAGCGAGTTTCGCTTTTCCGGCCAGCCCATCCCCGCCCTGCAGGGGCTGGTGGCCGACGCGCCGGTGGTCTATATCGGCACCTTCAGTAAAACGCTCTATCCCGGCCTGCGTCTGGGCTATGTGGTGATCCCCCGTCCGCTGGTCAGCGATCTGAAGCACGCCCACGCCGAGCTTTACCGCGGCGGCCATTCGCTGATCCAGATGGCGCTGGCGGAGTTTATTACCGCTGGTCACTACTCGGCCCATATCCGCCGCATGCGCCTGCTCTACAGCCGTCGCCGCGCCTTTTTAACCGAGCTGATTCAGCGGCACTGTATGCCCGACGCCCTGTCGGACTTCAGCGATAATGCCGGGCTGCATTTGATCCTCAATTTACCGGAAGAGGCTGACGATGTGGCGATCGCCCGCGAGGCCAATGCGCGCCACATTCTGGTGCGGCCGCTCTCGCGCTACTACCTGACGGCGGCGCGTAAGAAAGGATTATTGATGGGATTTGCCAGCCAGCCCGAGGAGCAGATGGCGCCGGCGTTCAGCGTGCTGATCGGCTGCCTGCGGACGCACTGTCCAGAGGTGCTGCGGCCCATGGATGGCGCAGAAAAACAAAACGCCCCAACCTGAGGCGGGGCGTTATCGGGTTGCCTGGCGTCAGGCAGGGGTAGCGTATCAGGCTTCGATCGCGGCACGCAGTTTTTTCATGGCGTTCTTTTCCAGCTGACGCACGCGCTCTGCGGAGACGCCGTAGCGGTCAGCCAGCTCCTGCAGCGTGGACTTGTTGTCTTCGTCCAGCCAGCGGGCGCGGATGATATCCTGGCTACGCTCGTCCAGGCCCTGCATCGCGTCAGTCAGCTTATTCGCCGCCTGCTCTTCCCAGTTATCGTCTTCGATGCCGTCGGCAAAGTTTGACGTTTTGTCCTGCAGATACAGGACCGGCGCCATCGGCTGGCTGTCGGACTCATCGTCGGACGACATGTCGAAGGTCATGTCCTGGGCCGCCATACGGGATTCCATCTCGCGGACGTCTTTGCTCGACACGCCCAGCTCACGGGCCACCATTTCCACTTCATCCTGGTTGAACCAACCCAAACGCTGTTTGGTTTTACGCAGGTTAAAGAACAGCTTACGCTGTGCTTTGGTGGTAGCGACCTTCACGATACGCCAGTTGCGCAGCACGTATTCGTGAATTTCGGCTTTAATCCAGTGCACGGCGAAGGAGACCAGGCGCACACCCACTTCCGGGTTGAAGCGACGCACGGCTTTCATCAGGCCGATATTGCCTTCCTGGATCAGATCCGCCTGCGGCAGGCCATAGCCCGAGTAGTTACGAGCAATGTGAACAACAAAGCGCAGGTGAGACAGAATCAGCTTTTTCGCTGCTTCCAGATCGCCCTGGTAATGCAGCTTTTCAGCAAGCTCCCGCTCTTCATCAGCCGACAGCATCGGCCAAGTGTTAGCGGCCCGGATATACGATTCCAGGTTACCAACGGGGGCTAAAGCTAAAGTTTGCATTTCTTTGGTCATTCAAATCCTCTCAATTGATATCTTCTGACGTGGTCTTGTCCCCATCAGGCAACAAGCATGCCAGCATTCATGAGCAACGAGAATATCACTCACATTAGTATCAGACAGTGATTTTATCCACAAGTTCCATGCAACGGTGTGAATAAATTACGCACAAAATGTGACACCACGATGAAAAAGTGAGGGCAGGAAAAGGAGAACAAGCTTGCGTATCTTTCCCTGCGAACAGGAACTCATTGCAGCAGGGAAAGATTATATCACGCTTTTTTTAATCGGGAGTAAAGTGACGTAAATGTTGCACTGTCGCCAGCCAGGCGGCCACCCAGCCAATCATCGAGCAGACGATCAGCATCAGCAGACACTCGTCAAAGCCTAAGCCGCTTAGCTCAAACTGGGTGCCGAACACCTTCGCCACTTCGGTCACTGCCGACGAGAGGCGCATCACCAGAATCTCCGACAGGATCAGCGATAAAAACGCGCCGGAGAAGCCCAGCATCGCCCCGCCGTAGAGGAACGGACGCAGGATAAAGCCGTCGGTGGCGCCGATCAGTTTCTGCACGTTAATGGTATCGCGGCGGGCGAAGATGCTCAGGCGCACGCTGTTGCCGATCACCAGGAACACCGCCGCCACCATCAGCACGCCAATCATCGCCGACACGCGGCCCACCAGCCCGGTGAGCGAGGAGAGGCGGGCAAACCAGCTGTCGTCCATCCGCACCTCATCGACCCCCTGGATCCGCGATACCCGATCGCGCAGGGTGTTCAGCGCTTCCGTGCTCTGGAAATCCAGCTTCGGCACCACGATGGCGACCGCCGGCAGCGGGTTCTCTTCCAGCATATCCAGGGCGCCGCCAAAGCCGGACCAGTTACGGAATTCACCCAATGCCTCGTCACGTGACAAATAGTTCACCTTGTCGACGCCCTGCTCCGCCTGCAGCTGACCTACCACCCGCGCCGCGGCGTCGTCATCCAGCGTTTTTTCCAGATACACGGTGATCTGCGGCGAGGGATAGTACTGTGACGCCGCGCTGCTGACGTTTTTGTAGACCATGTAGCAGACGCTTGGCAGGGTCAACGAGATGGCGATAACCATCACCGTCAGGAAGGTGGCCAGCGGTGTGCTTTTTAAATCCTGGAGCGCGCCGTGCCAGGCGTAGCGCACCTGCTCGTTGAACACGTTGCTCTTACGCGAGGCCGGGTTAGGCGCCGCTTTCGGCCGTTTTGGCGCATTGCGCCCGCCGCCGCCGCCGCCCGCCGCGTTGCGCAGGCGATCGAACTTGCTGCCGAACTGGCGGATTTGGTTCATTGCGTCGCGCTTATTCACCCCGAATGCCTCCATGCAGATGGCCGTCGCTGAGCGTCAGCACGCGGTACGGACGGCTGGAGATAAGCCCCAGATCGTGCGTGGCCATCAGTACCGTCACCCCGACGCGGTTAAACTCTTCAAACAGACGTAAAATCCCCTCCGAGAGCGCCTCGTCGAGGTTACCGGTCGGTTCATCCGCCAGCAGTACCGCCGGCTTGTTGACCACCGCGCGAGCGATCCCCACGCGCTGCTGCTCGCCGCCGGAGAGCTGAATCGGAAAGTTCTTCGCTTTGTCCAGCAGCCCGACCTTGTCCAGCGCCGCCGAGACGCGGCGACGAATGTCATCGCCGCTGGCGCCGGCGATAATCAGCGGGATCGCCACGTTGTCATACACGGTGCGATCCATCAGCAAATGGTGGTCCTGGAAAATCATGCCGATCTGGCGGCGCAGGAACGGCACCTCACGGCTCTTCAGGCGGCTGATTTCATGACCGCTGAAGAAGATTTTGCCGGCGCTGGGCCGTTCGATACCACAGATAAGCTTCAGCAGGGTACTTTTCCCTGCGCCGGAGTGGCCGGTCAGAAACGCCATCTCGCCCGGCTGCAGGTGGAAGTTCACCCCCTGCAGCGCTTGTCTCCCACCGAGATAGGCTTTGCTGACTTGTTCAAAGCGAATCATTCTTAATCCTCTCGGGCAAAAAGTGCCTCAATAAAGTCGCCCGCATTAAACGGACGCAGATCCTCAATACGCTCGCCGACGCCAATATAGCGAATCGGAATGCCGAACTGGTCGGCCACCGAGAAGATCACGCCGCCTTTGGCGGTGCCATCCAGCTTGGTTAGGGTGATCCCGGTCAAACCTACCGCCTCATGGAACAGTTTGGCCTGGCTAATGGCATTCTGCCCGGTGCTGGCGTCGATGGTTAACATCACCTCATGCGGCGCGTCGACGTCCAGCTTTTTCATCACCCGGACGATCTTCTTCAGCTCTTCCATCAGGTGCGATTTATTCTGCAGACGCCCGGCGGTATCGGCAATCAGCACATCAACATGGCGCGCCTTCGCCGCCTGAATGGCGTCGAAAATCACCGAAGCGGAATCGGCGCCGGTGTGCTGGGCGATCACCGGGATATTGTTACGCTGCCCCCAGACCTGCAACTGTTCTACCGCCGCCGCACGGAAGGTATCCCCCGCCGCCAGCATCACCGATTTGCCCTGCTGCTCAAACTGACGCGCCAGCTTGCCGATGGTGGTGGTTTTCCCCACCCCGTTCACGCCGACCATCAGAATAACAAATGGCGTTTTGCCTTCAACGTTCAGCGGCGCATCCACTTTGGCGAGAATCTCACCCATCTCTTCTTTCAGCAGGCCGTACAGCGCCTCCGCATCGCGCAGCTGCTTACGGCTGGCACCCTCAGTGAGGTTAGTAATGATCTTGCGGGTGGTCTCCACCCCGACATCAGCGATCAGCAGCTGCTCTTCCAGCTCTTCAAACAGATCGTCGTCGATCTTCTTACCGCGGAACAGGCTGATAAATCCGGAACCGAGATTTTCTTTTGTTTTCAGAAGGCTACGTTTTAGGCGGGCAAAAAAGCCTTCTTTCGTCGGTTTTTCCTGCTCCTGGGCCAGTGCTTCCACCGGCGCCTCGTCTTCTGGCGCCGGCACCACCACCGCCGCCTCTTCTGCCGCCTCGGCCGCCAGCGCCTGCGCTTCCAGCTCTTCATCGCTTAACGGCGCGTCCTCTTCCGGCGCTTCCGTCTCCTGCAGCTGGGCAACAGCATCCTCTACAGGCTGCTCAGCCACGACCTCCGCCGCCACCGGTTCGGCGATAACCTCTTCCGCCAGCGACTCAACCACCGCAGGCTGTTCAGGCGGTTCGCTGACCGCGGGCTCCGGTTCAACAACAGGCGCTTCTTCGGTCAGAGCAGGCGTTTCCACCCACTTTTCTTCCTGCACGCTGGCAGGCTCCGCAAGGTGGGCCTTTTCGTTTTCGACCACCGTCTCGGTGACGTCGACGACCTCTTCGGCAAACGCCTCCGGGTCCGCTTTCGGCGCGCTCGGCTCGGCAGGGGTTGCCGCCGCCGGCGCCTCATCGGCAACCGCTTGTTGTTCTTCTACTTTTTGTTCAGTCTCGGTTTCCTGTGCCTGTTCTTTCTGTCCAAAGCCCAGCCAGGAAAAGAAGCCACGTTTTTTCTCTTTTGCCATTTGCGACCACACTCCTCGCTGTTTATTCATGGCGCAGCTTCATCAGAAGCTGAAAAAATGATGAAATTAGTTGGATAGTCTATCACTTAACTTAACTCGCAGCACCGCCCCCGGATTAAGGTTTCGTCAACCGCCGTCGATCGCTAGAATAGCAGGCCGGAAGTTGAGACTTGAGCAGAGAGATGAAAAAACCAAACCACGCGGGCAGCGGTCAGATCCGCATCATCGGCGGGCAATGGCGCGGCCGTAAATTACCGGTGCCGGAGAGCCCGGGCCTGCGGCCGACCACCGACCGGGTTCGCGAAACCCTTTTTAACTGGCTGGCGCCGTCCATCGTTGACGCGCACTGCCTCGACTGCTTTGCCGGCAGCGGCGCGCTGGGGCTTGAGGCGCTGTCCCGCTATGCGGCCAGCACTACGCTACTGGAGATGGAGCGCGGCGTCGCTCAGCAGTTGCAAAAAAACCTGGCCACCCTGAAAGCGGATCGCGGCAAGGTGATCGCGACCAACACCCTCAGCTTCCTGAGCCAACCGGGCACGCCGCATGAGATCGTATTCGTCGACCCACCGTTCCGTCAGGGGCTGCTGGAGGAGACGCTGCGCCTGCTGGAAACGCAGGGCTGGCTGGCCGATGAGGCCCTGGTGTACGTCGAAAGCGAAGTCGAAAACGGTTTACCGCCGGTACCGGCGAACTGGCATCTGTATCGTGAAAAAGTGGCCGGACAGGTCGCGTACCGTCTTTACCAACGTGAGGCCCAAGGAGAGAACCATGCTGATTAATTTAGGCCGCCTGCTGATGCTGTGCGTCTGGGCCTTTCTGTTATTGAATCTGTTTCAGCCCTTCCCGAAGCCGCTGAATATCTTCGTCAACGTCGCGCTGATTTTTATGATCCTGATGCATGGTCTGCAGCTGACGCTGCTCAAGGCGACGCAGCCGAAAGATGCCCCGCCGCTGGGCCGCTTTGAGCAAATCCGCATTTTTATCTTCGGCGTGTTTGAGCTCGTCGCCTGGCAGAAAAAACTGAAGGCGACGCTGAAGAAATAGTCCTGACAAGGGCTCAGGGATCGGGCGTAAACGCCACGAACGCTGTGCCCTTATAACTCAACATCCCGCGATCGCCGACGCTCAGCGCATGATACTGCGGCGCGTCAAGGCGAAACACCACCTCCAGCCCGCCGCTCTCAGGGCGAAAGCTCGCTTCATAGCGCATCTCGCTGCCCGCAGGCGTCACCGTCTGTTGGCGCGAACGCCGATCGTTAATCACTTTTTCCCGCTTATTGCTGACGATCACCCGCTTTTGCAACACCGGCGCGGCGTCGTTCGCCAGTTTTTCGCGGCGCTGCTGCACATAGCGAAACGAAGCCGCCACCACAATCACCGCGACGACCAGAACAAAAAAGAGCGGCATTTTACTCATTAAGGTTACCCATAAAAAATATCAGGAATCAGCATACTGCGACTGGAATAACATTGTCATCTGCTGCGCCAAACCACTACACTGAGTGGTAGCTTCACGCATCCATAACTTTCTTTATGATAACAGATACAGGGACTTACTATGCTTTGGTCATTTATTGCTGTCTGTTTCTCCGCATGGCTTTATGTCGATGCATCCTATCGCGGGCCGGCCTGGCGACGCTGGGTATTTAAACCTGTCACCCTGATTCTGTTGCTGTTGCTGGCCTGGCAGGCGCCGATGTTCAATGCCATCAGCTACCTGGTGCTGGCTGGCCTGTGCGCCTCGCTGCTCGGCGACGCCCTCACCCTGCTGCCGCGCCAGCGGGTGATGTACGCGGTGGGCGCCTTCTTCCTGTCGCATCTGCTGTATACCATCTGGTTTGCCAGCCAGCTGACGCTGTCGTTCTTCTGGCCGCTGCCGCTGGTGCTGCTGGTATTCGGCGCCCTGCTGATGGCGGTGATCTGGAGCCGCCTGGAAGAGATGAAAATGCCGGTGCTGACCTTTATCGGCATGACGCTGGTGATGGTCTGGCTGGCCGGTGAGCTATGGTTTGCCCGCCCTACCGACACCGCGCTGTCCGGTTTCGCCGGCGCCGCTCTGCTGCTGCTGAGCAATGCCGTGTGGCTGGTAAGTCACTATCGTCGCCGTTTCCGCGCCGATAACGCCATTGCCGCCGCGTTTTACTTTGCCGGCCACTTCCTCATCGTGCGCGCGCTGTACCTGTAATTTAGTCCTTGACTCTGGAGTCGACTCCAGAGTGTATCCTACGGCTAATGAGAAAATTATCATTTACCGGAGGGTGCCATGTCGACTCCAGACGCGCAGGATAAAAAAGTCCCACAATTCTCGTCATTCACCATGCGGCCAGCGCCCGCCCCGGCGGAGAGCTGCTGCACAGACCACGCCTGCGCCGTAGAGAGCGCACCAGCTGCCGAAGCGCTTAGCGACGCCCGCTACAGCTGGCAGGTTGCCGGCATGGACTGCGCCGCCTGCGCCCGCAAGGTGGAAACGGCGGTTCGTCAGGTGCCCGGCGTCAGTCAGGTTCAGGTGCTGTTCGCCACGGAAAAATTATTGGTTAACGCTGAAGGCGACGTTCGCGCCCAGGTTGAGCAGGCGGTACGTCAGGCAGGCTATACGCTGCGCGATGCCGATGCCCCCGCGTCAGAGAAAACGCAGGGCTCGCGGCTGCGCGACAATTTACCGTTGCTGACGCTGGTCATTATGATGGCCCTGAGCTGGGGGCTGGAGCAGGCCAACCACCCTGCCGGTCAGTTAGCCTTTGTTGCCACCACCCTGGTCGGCCTGTGGCCGGTTGCCCGCCAGGCGATGCGCCTGATCAAAAGCGGGAGCTGGTTCGCCATTGAAACGCTGATGAGCGTCGCCGCCATCGGAGCGCTGTTTATCGGCGCCACCGCAGAGGCGGCGATGGTCCTGCTGCTGTTCCTGATCGGCGAGCGTCTCGAAGGCTGGGCCGCCAGCCGCGCGCGGCAGGGCGTGAGCGCGCTGATGGCGCTGAAGCCCGACACCGCCATCCGTCTGCGCAACGGCGTGCGGGAAACCGTCGCCCAGCGTGACCTGCGTCCCGGAGATGTGATTGAAGTGGCCGCCGGCGGGCGTCTGCCGGCGGATGGACAACTGCTGTCGCCGTTTGCCAGCTTTGATGAAAGCGCCCTGACCGGCGAGTCGGTGCCGGTGGAGCGCCAGGCCGGAGAACGGGTAGCGGCGGGCGCCACCAGCGTCGACCGCCTGGTGCAGCTGACCGTGATCTCCGAACCGGGCGACAGCGCCATCGACCGCATCCTGAAGCTGATTGAAGAGGCGGAGGAACGTCGGGCGCCGATCGAGCGTTTTATCGACCGCTTCAGCCGGATCTACACTCCGGCCATTATGGTGGTGGCCCTGTTGGTGGCCATTGTCCCGCCGCTGTTCTTCGCCAGCGCCTGGCTGCCATGGATCTATAAAGGCTTAACGCTGCTGTTGATCGGCTGCCCGTGCGCGCTGGTCATCTCCACCCCGGCAGCCATCACCTCCGGCCTGGCGGTCGCCGCCCGACGCGGGGCGCTGATCAAAGGCGGCGCGGCGCTGGAACAGCTGGGCCAGGTGCGCCAGGTGGCGTTCGATAAAACCGGCACCCTGACCGTCGGGCAGCCGCAGGTGACCTCGGTCATCGCCACGGCTGAGAATGACGACAACGCGCTGCTGGCGCTGGCGGCGGCGGTGGAGCAAGGCTCCAGCCATCCGTTGGCGCAGGCCATCGTCCGCGAAGCGCAGCGGCGCCAGCTGAGCATTCCGCTGGCCAGCGGCCAGCGGGCGCTGGCAGGTTCCGGTATCGAAGCCGAGGTCAACGGCAGCCGGATTTTAATCTGCGCGGCCAGCAAAGCCGCCCCGGCAGAGCATGAGGCGCAGATCCAGCAGCTGGAGAGCGCCGGGCAAACGGTGGTGCTGGTCATGCGCGGCGAGACGCTTCTCGGCATCCTGGCGCTGCGCGACACCCTGCGCGACGACGCGCGTCAGGCAGTGGATGCCTTACACCAGTTGGGGGTGCAGGGGGTGATCCTCACCGGGGATAACCCGCGCGCCGCGGCGGCCATCGCCAGCGAACTGGGGCTGGAATTCCGCGCCGGCCTGCTGCCGGCGGACAAAGTCGAAGCGGTGATGGCGTTGAATGCCGATGCGCCGCTGGCGATGGTCGGCGACGGCATCAACGACGCCCCGGCGATGAAAGCGGCGACCATCGGCATCGCCATGGGCAGCGGTACCGACGTGGCGCTGGAGACTGCCGACGCCGCGCTGACCCACAACCGTCTGACCGGCCTGGCGCAGATGATTTCCCTGGCGCGGGCGACTCACGCCAATATCCGCCAGAACATCGCGATTGCCTTAGGGCTGAAGGGGATTTTCCTTGTCACCACCCTGCTCGGCCTGACCGGTCTGTGGCTGGCGGTGCTGGCGGATACCGGCGCCACCGTGCTGGTAACGGCTAACGCGCTGCGGTTATTGCGTAAGAAGTTGTAGCATAGATACCGGCTTCCCTGCTCGCGCTACGCTTAGCAGGGCTACGGTTCCAGACCGTCGGGTAGCCCGGATAAGGCGCTACGCGCCGCCATCCGGGGTATTCCCTGCTCGCGCTACGCTTAGCAGGGCTACGGTTCCGGACCGTCGGGTAGCCCGGATAAGGCGCTGCGCGCCGCCATCCGGGAGAGGCTCAGTGGCTTTTGCGGATCAGGTAGCGGTACGGCAGGGCTTCGGTTTCCTGGGCCACCAGCTCATGCTCCATAAAGCGGCAGAATCCCGGGATATCGCGGGTGGTGGCCGGATCGTCAGCAATAATCAGCAGCGTCTCGCCCACCGGCATCGTCCGCACGGTTTTACGCACCATCATGACCGGCTCCGGGCAGCGGAGTCCCAGGGCATCCAGAGTGTGGTCAGGAGTGGAGAAAAGTTCGCTCATTTTAGTCTCACGTCAACAAAACGGCCCTAGTTTACCCCCTGCTCGCCAGTACGCAAGCCAGGTTAACGTTTGCGCGAAAAACAACCATTGCATTACGCCGGCAACGCAGTATCATGCAGCCGTTTTTAATTGGGTTCCCTCACCCCAACGTTCCGCTGCCGATTGCTCATTCACCTGAAGCATGACGGGCATAAAAAGGTCACAATATGAATCCGTTTACTACCGTACAGCGCAAAAAAGCGCTCGTCTGGCTTTCGCTATTTCATCTGCTGGTGATCACCTCCAGCAACTATCTGGTTCAGCTGCCGATCTCCATCTTTGGTTTCCATACCACCTGGGGCGCGTTCAGTTTTCCGTTTATCTTCCTCGCCACCGATCTGACGGTGCGAATTTTTGGCGCACCGCTGGCGCGACGTATTATTTTTGCGGTGATGGTCCCGGCGCTGGTCATCTCCTACGCCATCTCCGCCCTGTTTTACATGGGCGAGTGGCAGGGCTTCGCCGCGCTGGGCTCCTTTAATCTCTTCGTCGCGCGCATCGCCATCGCCAGCTTTATGGCCTATGCGCTGGGGCAGATCCTTGACGTCCACGTCTTCAACCGCCTGCGGCAGAGCCGTCACTGGTGGCTGGCCCCCACCGCCTCGACGCTGTTCGGCAACATCAGCGATACCGTAGCGTTCTTCTTCATCGCCTTCTGGCGCAGCCCGGATCCGTTTATGGCCGCTCACTGGGGGGAGATCGCCCTCGTCGACTACAGCTTTAAAGTGCTTATCAGCATCATTTTCTTCCTGCCGATGTACGGCGTGCTGTTAAATATGCTGTTGAAAAGGCTGGCGGATAAATCTGATTTGTCGGCATTGCAGCCGAGTTAAAGGTACTCGCGGGCTGATGTGTTAAGATAGCCGGATGAGCCATTAGTGGCCGTTTATCGAAAGGAAGATGTCAATGCGCAATTTGGTTAAATATGTCGGTATTGGCCTGCTGGTGATGGGGCTTGCCGCCTGCGATAACAGCGATTCAAAAGCGCAAACCGTTGGGGCAGCAGCGGAGAGCAACACCAGCGGCCAGGCGATCAGCCTGCTGGATGGCAAACTGAGCTTCACCCTGCCTGCGGGCATGGCCGACCAGAGCGGCAAACTGGGTACTCAGGCGAACAACATGCACGTCTATTCTGACGCCACCGGCCAGAAAGCAGTCATCGTCATCGTCGGCGACAGCACCAATGAAGACCTGGCGGTGCTGGCGAAACGCCTGGAAGATCAGCAGCGTAGCCGCGACCCGCAGCTGCAGGTGGTGAGCAATAAGTCGCTGGAGATCAAAGGTCATACCCTGCAGCAGCTGGACAGCATCATCTCCGCCAAGGGGCAGACCGCGTGGTCTTCCGTACTGCTCGGCAAAGTGGATGACAAACTGCTGACCCTGCAGGTCACCCTGCCGGCGGACAACCAGCAGCAGGCGCAGACCGAAGCGGAAAGCATCATCAGCACCCTCACCATCCAGTAATTACTGGCCTGGTGCGACGGCCTCCGGTTCGCCACCCGGGGGCCGTTTTTTTAACCGCCAGCCCAGCAGCAGCGCCGCCATCACCAGACCTGCCGCCGCCAGATATATCACCGGGATCCCGGTCCACGCCATCAGCAAGCCGGCCAGCGGCCCGGTGACGCCTAACGACAAATCCATAAACACGGTATAGGTGGCCAGCGCCGACCCTTGGTTGTGCTGCGGCACCGCTTTCACCGCCACCACGCCCAGCGCCGGAAAGACCAACGAGAACCCGGCCCCGGTAAGCAAGGTGCCGATTTTCGCCAGCAGCGGCGTATCAGCAAAGCCGACCAGCAGCAGGCCGATGATCTCCACGCTAAAGCAGAGCATCGCCACGTTCAGCCCGCCGAAGCGGTTAATGGCGTTGGGAAACAGCAGCCGCGCGCCAACGAACGCGCAGCTGAACAGCGTCAGGGCGAAGGCCGCCCCGTCCCAGCCTTTGGCCTCATAAAACAGCGTGATAAAGGTGGCGATAACCCCGAAACCGGCGGAGGCCAGGGCCAGCGCCATGCCGTAGGGCCACACCCGCCCGAGCACCGCGCGAAACGACATCGCTTTGCCTTTCGCCGCCTTCACCGCTGCGCGGGGCAGCGCGCAGAGGATAGCCGCCAGCGCAACCGCCATAATGACCCCGGCCAGGCCGCTGAGGCCAATGTACGAATAGCACAGCACGCCGAGCGGGGCGCCCATCGCCATCGCCCCGTAGGTCACAATGCCGTTCCACGAGATCACCCGCCCGATATGCAGCGACCCAACAACGCCGACGCCCCACAGCGTCGAGCCGGTGCCGGCAAAGCTCTGGCCGATGCCGAGAATGACCCGCCCGAGGCATAGCAGCAGCAGGCTAACCAGCGGCCAGCCGCTGCTCCAGGCGGCAAGCAGGTAGCTCAGGCCGCTTAAAAAGCAGCCGCAGAGGCCGAAGACAACGATCTTTTTGGGCCCCAGCAGGTCAGCATAGCGCCCGGCGTGCGGGCGGCTGAGCAGCGTGGCGAAATATTGCAGACTAATCACCAGGCCGGCCCAGAAAGCGCTAAAGCCCATTACATCAAGCACATAGCCGGGAAGCACCGCCAGCGGCAAGCCGATGGTGAGATAGCTGGCAAAGTTAAAAATGACGACGGAGACAATCCGCAGATTGAGGCGCAGTCCAGTGAGCGCCGGTTCGGCGACGGGTTCGGGCATCAGGTTCCACCAGATTTCGACAACCAGCTTTCACTATTACCACGCTGGCGGCGGAAAAGCAGCTCGCCTTTCAGAATATTGGCAGTCGGCGAACCGCTACACTTATCAGGCGCGACTCACAAAAGGAATACCTATGTCCCCTCCGCAGGCTGATAAAGCCGGGCTCCATATTTTACTTAAGCTGGCGGCGCTGGTGATTATCCTCGCCGGGATCCACGCCGCCGCCGATATTCTGGTGCAGCTGCTGCTGGCGCTGTTTTTCGCTATCGTCCTCAACCCGCTGGTCACCTGGTTCATTCGCCGCGGGGTGCGGCGCCCGTTCGCCATTACCCTGGTGGTGACGGCAATGCTGGTGATGCTCACCGCGCTGCTTGGCGTGCTGGCGGCGTCGCTCAATGACTTTGTCGCCATGCTGCCTGATTTCAACCGCGCCCTGACGCGTAAGATCGTCCAGCTCCAGGAGTATCTCCCCTTTCTCAACCTGCATATCAATCCGGAGCGCATGCTGCGACGTATGGATTCAGAACGGCTGATGACCTGGGCCACGACGCTGATGACCCAGCTTTCCGGGGCGATGGCCAGCATTGTGCTGCTGGTGATGACGGTGATCTTTATGCTTTTTGAGGTTCGCCACCTGCCCTACAAACTGCGTTTTGCCCTCAATAACCCTCGTCTGCATATCGCCGGGCTGCACCGGGCGCTGAAAGGCGTTACCCACTATCTGGCGCTGAAAACGCTAATCAGCCTGTGGACCGGGCTGATTGTCTGGCTGGGGCTGCTGGCGATGGGGGTACAGTTCGCGCTGATGTGGGGGGTGCTGGCGTTCCTGCTGAACTATGTGCCGAATATCGGCTCCGCCATCTCCGCTATCCCACCCATGCTGCAGGCGCTGCTGTTCAGCGGCATCTACGAGTGCCTGCTGGTCGGGGCGCTGTTTCTGGTGGTGCATATGGTGCTGGGCAACATGGTGGAGCCGCGCATGATGGGCCACCGGCTGGGGATGTCGACCCTGGTGGTGTTCCTGTCGCTGCTGGTCTGGGGCTGGCTGCTGGGGCCGGTGGGAATGCTGCTCTCGGTGCCGTTAACCAGCGTCTGTAAAATCTGGATGGAGACCACCGTCGGGGGCAGCAAGCTGGCGATCCTGCTCGGCCCGGGGCGTCCCAAAAGCCGGCTCCCCGGCTAGCGGCGTTTCACCGGCCAGAAGATGGTCAATACGCCGGCGACGATAATCGCCACGCCCAGCAGCGATTGCCAGTAGAACGGCTCATGCCAGCCGGGCAGCCAGATGGCGGCAGCCCACACCAGGATATAGCTCAGGCTCAACAGTGCATACGCTTTTGATAACGGTAGACGGTGGAGGGCAAAGTACCAGCAGACCATTGACAACAGGTAGCCCAGCAGGCCGAAAAACAGGCCGAAGGTGCCGGGCTCGAAATGCAGCAGATGCTGGAGAAAGGCCAGAATATCGGTCAGCGGCGGCAAGGCCACCATGGCGCTGCGCAGCAGCAGCTGCGCGGCGCTGACAAGGCCGACGCTGAATAATGCCCAGAGAAAGCCCATCAAACGCTGGTCCCCAGAATGACAATGCCCACGACGATCAACCCGACGCCAAACCAGTGGCGGCGAGCGACCGGCTCATGCCAGATGCCCCAGCCCGCGAGGGTGACCCAGACGAAGTTCAGGCTCAGCATCGGATAGGCGATGCTCACCGGAATAGACTGCAGGACGCTCAGCCACAGCAGCATGCCGCAGCCGAGGCATAGCAGTGCCATCCCCAGCCAGAAGAGTATATGGCGACTCCGCCGTCCGCGACGGGACGGGCGGGTCGCCTGTTTCTGGCACAGCTGTCCGGCGCAGCTCAGCAGGCTGGCGAACACCAGACAGATCCAGACGCTCATTGCGGCAGATACTGAAGGAAAACGACCCGCCCCAGCTCGTAAGCGTTATCGGGTTTCGGTAACGGTAAGTCGAGCATACTCTCTCCTTTATCCATCAACAGCACCAGCGAGACCGGCCCCTGCTGACGATGCGCGGCCAGCCAGTCGGCAAACCCGGCCTGGCTGACAAAGCTACCCTGAGCGTCCGGCCAGTCGAGACCGTACTTCAGCTCACCTTGTTTGTCGAACATAATAATATCGCTTCGCTTCAGCTCCCAGGCCAGGCCGCCGGCGATCCCGACGTTGTTGGTCAGGACGTAGCGGCTGGGCTGCAGGGATTCGCTGACGATATCCACGAGGAACTGCGGCTGTTTGCTGTCGATAACCCGGTCCGGGATGGCGAAGCCCACCAGCAGCGCCAGGCCGAGCGGGCAGAGCGCCGCCAGGCTCCAACGGCGGCCAGCGTCTTTCATCGCCAGCCAGCCCATCAGCGCCCAGACGGCGAAGGCGATGGCCGCCAGCAGACATTTATACAGCTCAATCTTGGTCCACACCGGCTTGTGCATCACGCCCCAGGGCGAAACTACCAGCACGGCGATCAGCCCCAGCAGGCCAAAGCCCAGGTTGATCATCCCATTGATGCGCAGCGCTTTCGCGCCGGTCTTCGCCGCCTCCAGCGCGTAGCGCGCCATCAGGATCGACAGCGGCGCAAAGCACGGCAGGATATAGGTCGGCAGTTTGCCTTTTGCAATACTGAAGAACAGGAGCGGCATCGCCACCCAACCGAGCAGATACAGCGCGCCGCGGGCCTCATCGCGCTCACGCCAGCCGCGCTTCAGCGCCCCTGGCAGCAGGGCCAGCCACGGCAGGCTGCCGGCAATCAGGAACGGGATGTAGTACCAGAACGGCGCTTTGTGCTGGGCGTCTTTTTCGGCGAAACGCTGAATATGCTCGACCCAGAAGAAGTAGCGCCAGAAGTCCGGCTCGCGCTGGGCGATAGCCAGCCCCCAGGGCAGCACCACCAGCGTACAGACGACCACCGCCAGCCAACCGTAGGTCAGCACTTCACGCCAGCGTTTACGGGCGATCACCCACGGCAGAACGCCCACCACCGGCACCGCCAGCGCAAGGAAACCTTTGGTCATCACCCCCATACCGCAGGCGACGCCCAACAGCACGTAACCCAGTATTTTGCCGCCGCGGCTCTGCGCCTGCGTCGCGCCCCAGAAGCTGCACATCGCCAGCGCCAGCCACAGGGTGATCATCGGGTCCAGCACCGCATAGGTACCAATCGCATACACCAGCATCGCGGTGAGAAAAATCACTGGCGACAGGACGGCTACCCGCTTATCGCGAAAGATGCGCCACGCCAGCCAGGCCACCAGCACGGCGGTCATGGTGATGGCGAAGACCGACCCGAAGCGTACGCCGAAGTTATTATGGCCAAACAGCCACTGGCCGACACTGTTGATCCAGTAACCGGCAATCGGCTTTTCGAAGTAGCGCAGCCCGAGAAAATGCGGCACCACCCAGTCGCCGGTGGCCAGCATTTCACGGCTGATCTCCGCATAGCGTGTTTCATCGGGTTGCCAGAGCAAACGGAAATTGAGCGGCAGCAGGTAATACAGCGCAAACAGCGCAATCAGAGAGACGCCATAGCGAATGCTTTTCATCAAACACCCGAAGTCAGTAATTGTTCACGTCCGAGCCAGCCTTCCCGGCCAGCCAGTTCACCCCGAACCACTTTGCCGGACGGCAGCTCGCTAAAGTCAGCGGGCAGCAGCTGGCTCAGTGGGCAAAACTGAATTTCTTCTTCCGCCGCCATGGTCAGCAGTTCATCGAACTGATCGGCATAGGCAATACCTTCCACTTCGGCGTGAATGGTATAGACCGGCACGCCAGGGTCGCGATGGATGCAGTCGAGGAGATAGCGGTTAAAGCCGGCGATATCCACCGCCGTGCCCACCGCCTCGTCCCAGGTCGGCAACGTGACCGGGATCTGCACCGTACCAGAGACGCCGCTGCCGAGCTGGGGCAGAAACGGCCGCGTGCCGCGACAGTCGCTGTTGTAGAGAAAATCGAAGGATTCTTTGGCTTTCACCACCCGCTGATCGGCGCGCCAGCCGGCAACGGCCGAACAGGTGACCGGGCGGCCGATGATGCGCTCGAGCTCCAGCAGGCCACGCTCGACCTCCAGCGTCAGCCGTTCCTGCGGCCAGACGCCGCTCCACGCCTGCCAGCTGTAGTGGTCCCAGGCGTGCAGGCCCACTTCATGAGACTCGGCGGTCGCGCGGATCACCGCCTCGTTCCCCGCGCCGATGCGGCGTCCCGGCCACGCGGTGCCGGCCAGCAGAATATCCCAGCCGTACAGCGAAGCCGCTCTGGAACGCAGCATCTTCCACAGAAACTTCGGTTTTACCAGGCGCCACAGGTGACGCCCCATATTGTCCGGCCCGACGCTGAAGAAGAAGCTTGCCTGAATCCCGTGCTGGCCCAGCAGGTCCAGCAGCCGCGGAACACCGTCCCGCGTCCCGCGAAAAGTATCGACATCTATGCGTAAGCCGACCTGTTTCATGGATGTTTAGCGTCCACCAGTTCTACCGTGCGCAGGAAGAAGTCCAGCGTATGCTCAACGGTCTCTTCCATCTCCACCTTCGGCTCCCAGTTCAGGCAGCGTTTGGCGTTGCGGATGCTCGGTTTGCGATGCTCAACGTCCTGATAGCCCTTGCCGTAGTAGTCGCTGCTTTCCACTTCGCGGAAGCCGGCAAACGGCGGGAAGCGATCGCGCAGCGGATGGCGTTCGAAGCAGGCCAGCAGCATCTCCGCCAGCTCTTTGATGCTCGCTTCGTTATCCGGATTGCCGATGTTGATGATCTGCCCGTCGCAGCGGCCGTCTTTGTTCTCAATGATGCGGAACAGCGCTTCGATACCGTCGCTGATGTCAGTAAAGCAGCGCTTCTGCTTGCCGCCTTCGATGAGCTTGATCGGCGAGCCTTCCACCAGGTTAAGGATCAGTTGGGTGATGGCGCGGGAGCTGCCGATACGCGCGGCGTTGAGGTTATCCAGACGCGGCCCCATCCAGTTGAACGGACGGAACAGGGTGAACTTCAGGCCATTCTTATCGCCGTAGGCCCAGATCACGCGGTCCAGCAGCTGCTTGGAGACCGAGTAGATCCAGCGCTGTTTGTTGATCGGCCCGACCACCAGGTTAGAAGTATCTTCGTCGAAGTTTTTGTCGGTGCACATGCCGTACACTTCAGAGGTCGACGGGAAGATGATGCGCTTATTGTATTTCACGCAATCGCGGATGATCTTCAGGTTCTCTTCGAAATCCAGCTCGAACACGCGCAGCGGGTTGCGGGTGTACTCGATAGGGGTGGCGATAGCTACCAGCGGCAGCACCACGTCGCATTTCTTAATGTGATATTCGATCCACTCGGAGTGAATGCTGATATCGCCTTCCACGAAGTGAAAACGCGGGCAGTCGAGGAAACGGCTGATGGCGTCGGAGCCGATATCCAGGCCGTAAATCTCATAGTTGTCGTCCTGCAGCAGGCGTTCGGTCAGATGGTTACCGATAAAGCCATTGACGCCGAGGATCAGCACCCGGGTACGACGCTTAACCGCCACCACCGGTTTGCTGCTGATCACCGCCCCGGACACCAGGCCCAGCGCCTGCGCCAGCTGGGCGCCCTGCATGTACACGCCGCGTTCGGTCTGGCCGGTGACAATCTCCAGCGCCCCTTCCTGGCACGCCACGATCAGCGGTGCAACGGAGATAACGGTGCCCGGTTTGGCTGCAGGTAGATCACTGCGTACACGGGATTTCCAGACAATAAATTTGTTCGCGCCAGCGTAGCCGAAGGCCCCCGGCCACGGATCGGAGACCGCGCGCACCAGATTGTGCAGCGTCTGCGCCGGCTGCTCCCAGTCGAGGCGGCCATCTTCCGGGGTGCGACGCCCCACATAGGTCGCCTGGCTGTGATCCTGAGGACGTTCATCGGTGGTTCCGGCGAGGATGGCGGGCAGCGCCTGGCTCAGCAGCTCAGTGGCGGCAGCGCACAGCTTGCGGTGCAGCGTCAGGGCGGCGTCATCCGGGCCAATCGCCACGGTTTGCTGAGCGACGATATCGCCGGCATCCGCGCGGTTCACCATCCGGTGCAGCGTCACGCCGGTTTCGCTTTCGCCATTGACCAGTACCCAGTTCAGCGGCGCGCGGCCGCGATATTTCGGCAGCAGCGAACCGTGTAGGTTAAACGCCCCTCTCGGCGCAAGACTGAGGATCTCATCGCCCAGCAGGTTGCGGTAGTAGAAGGAGAACAGCACGTCCGGCTTCATCTCGCGGATACGCTCAATCCACAGCGGATGGTTCACGTCTTCCGGCGCCCACACCGGAATGCCCTGCTCGGCGGCAAGGCGCGCCACGGAGCCAAAGAAATGGTTTTCGCCAGGGTTATCCGGGTGGGTGAAAATAGCAGCGATATCATATCCAGCATCCAGCAGAGCCTGGATACCGGTGCAGCCCATATCGTGATAAGCGAAGACTACGGCTTTCATGAACGATCTTCCTCTTTAGATGCCGTTTCCGGCTGGCGAACAACACGTTGAATAAAGTAGCGGGGACGCGCGCGCACGTCGTTATAGATGCGTCCGATATACTCCCCGAGCAGGCCCATCCCGATAAACTGAGCGCCGATGAACATAAACAGCACGGCGAAGAGCATAAATACCCCTTCCGCCGCCCACTGCGGGCCAAAGGCCAGACGCAGCACCACCAGCATCAGGCCAAAGGCGAAGCCCAGCAGGGCTATCACGCTGCCGAAAATGCTGAGCAGACGCAGCGGCGTGGTGGTCAGACAGGTCACCAGGTCGTACATCAGGTTGATCAGGCGCATAAAGCTGTATTTGGAGTCGCCGAATTCGCGCTCGGCGTGCATCACCGGGATCTCCACCGCGCGCCGGGCGAAGGTATTCGCCAGGATCGGGATAAAGGTGCTGCGCTCATGGCAGTTGAGCATGGCGTCGATGATATGGCGGCGGTAAGCGCGCAGCATGCAGCCGTAGTCGCCCATCGCTTTGCCGGTGGTGCGCTGGATCAGGCGGTTGATCATCTTCGACGCGGTTTTGCGGAAGATGCTGTCCTGACGGTTCTGGCGAACGGTGCCCACCACGTCGTAACCTTCATCCGCCTTCGCCACCAGCCGCGGGATCTCTTCCGGCGGGTTTTGCAGGTCGGCGTCAAGCGTAATGATTAAATCGCCGGTTACATGGCTGAAACCGGCCATGATCGCCGAGTGCTGCCCGTAGTTACGGTTTAACAGCACGGCGACGACGTGACTGCCTTCCGCCTCGGCAGCTTCGGTGAGCATGCGCGCGGAATCGTCGCTGCTGCCATCGTCGATCAGCAGAATTTCATATTGCCGCCCCAGCGTGGCGCAGGCGGTATCCGTACGACGAAGCAGCTCCGGCAGGCTATCCTGTTCGTTATAAACCGGAATAACCACCGAGACCTTCTTCACGGGAGGGTAAGTAAGCATATCAACGTCCTGACAGCTGGCGCAGTGCGGAAATGACGCGAGTGACATCGTCATCGGTCATGTCCGGGAACAACGGGAGAGAACAGATGCGGGCGCTGTTCCATTCGGTATTCGGCAGGGAAACCTCCGGGAAGCGCTCGCGGTAATATTTTTGCGTATGGGCCGCACGGAAGTGCAGACCGGTGCCGATACCCATCGCCTTTAGCTTTTCCATCAACGCGTCGCGGCTGATGCCGCAGGCAGCCTCATCGACGCGGATGATAAACAGATGCCAGGCGTGCTGGTGATCCCAGGCCGGGACGGTCAGGGGCGTAAACGGCGTGTCCGCCAGCTCGCGCAGATAGCGCTGGGCAATTTCCGCCCGCCGCTGGTTGGCGTGAGGCAGTTTTTCCAGCTGGACCAGCGCCAGCGCGGCGTTGATGTCGGCAAGATTGTATTTAAAGCCCGGAGCGATCACCTCCGCCTGCGGCGCGCGGCCATGGGTCTGGCGGTCAAAGGCGTCCACGCCAAGGCCATGGAATTTCAGGCTGCGGATACGGGAGGCCAGCTCGTCGTCGTCGGTGACAATCAGGCCGCCTTCAGCGCAGGTCATGTTTTTGATCGCGTGGAACGAGAAAATCGCGGTCCCCTGCCAGCCTACGTGGCGGCCCTTATAGTGGGTCCCCGCCGCATGGGCGGCGTCTTCGATCACCGGAATGCCATGGCGCTCGCCCACCGCGCGAATGGCGTCGATATCGGCTGGCGCCCCCGCGTAGTGCACAGGAATAATCGCTTTGGTACGCGAGGTGATCGCCGCTGCCACCGCCTCAGGGGTGATCATCAGATTGTCGTTATCGACATCGATCATCACCGGCGTGGCGCCCAGCAGGCAGATCATATTGAGAGTGGAGACCCAGGTCTGGGACGGTGTAATGACTTCATCGCCAGGGCCAATACCCAGCGCCATCAGGGTCACATGCATCCCGCCGGTCGCTGAACTGACGGCAATCGCGTGGCGGTTGCCGGTCAGCTGGCAAAATGCCGCTTCAAGTGCCTGATTCTTCGGTCCGGTGGTGATCCAGCCCGACGTTAAAACTTCACGCAGGGCTGCCAGCTCTGCGTCGCCCATCGACGGGCGCGAAAAAGGCAAAAAATCGCTCATCATCATCCTGTTCTGTAGATGACCCACGCACAAACCTGGGTCGTTAGAATAAAATATCCTGCGCCTGCGGACTTAAACGAAATTAAAATGAAGTGAGTTCAGCGCGGCATTCCATTTCAGGGTATTTCGACCACTATTAATGTAGTTGACCTTGCTTAGGATAATATTAAGAAATTAATCTTTTCTCAGCATAGCCAAATAAATCATTAAGAAACAGAATGATAGGTTTTATTTATGGCAGAATTTTGACAAAAAAGCGTTCCTGTCTGGAAAAGCAAACAGGAACGCTATCGCGGAAAGTAAACGGGGGTTAAACCAGATAACAATTAATGACGCTGTCTTTGTCACGCTTGATGACAAAAAGTTAGCGCAGATCACACATTTATTTCTGCTTAATTACAAATTTGCAGGAAAATCAGCTGGCAATTCACTTGCCGGGCAATTAATAACCTCGTCATTATCCGCGCCACAGTCGCGAATGAAGGTGATAGTAGCAAACTCGTCAATCACTTCCGTCGGGTAGGCCGGGCCGGCATCGCGGTACGAATTCATCAGAGGAATGTGATCGTTCTGGAAGCAGACGGTTTTTTCCGGGTTATTCATGATCCAGCGCGGGAAGAAAATGGTGCCGTGGAACAGTTTATCGCCCAGGTTGACGATCAGGCTGACGTCGGTACCGGTCGGTTCGGTCCATGAGATTTTGTAGATACTTTCCCCCACCCGCACGATGTACGCTTCCTGATCTTTCACCCAGCGATTGCCGACGATGCCGCTGTGAATACGGTAGTCGAGGGTGTGGCCGTTTTTGACGTAAATTTCGTAGTTCCAGCCGTTGTCGTAGGTGTAGACCAGATGTTTACCGATAAAGCCGCTGAGGTCATGTTTGTCGAAAGTGCTCATCATTTATTCTCCTCTATGTTGTTGAGGACAGCATACGTCTTTAAAAATTGAATGAATAACGCTATGTTTGGATTAAATACATCCAAATTTTAGATTGATTATGCACAAGACAACCCTGGAGCAGTGGGCGTTACTCGAAAAGGTAGTGGAATTGGGGAGCTTTGCCAGAGCGGCGGAGGAGACCAATCGCAGCCAGTCTTCGGTGAGCTATAACCTCGCGCTGCTGCAGGAGCGTTTAGGGGTGGCGCTGCTGGCGCCGTCCGGGCGGCGGGCGGTGCTGACCCCAGCCGGCGAACTGCTGCTGAATCAGGTCAAACCGCTGCTACAGGCCTTCGCCTACGTTGAGACGCATGCCGCTACTCTGCGCAATGGGGCGCGCACCCGTCTGGATCTGGTGGTCGACAGCATTTTCCCGCGCCAACGGCTGTTCGCCATTTTGCGCCAGTTTCAGCAGCGTTATCCGCAGACGCAGGTCAGACTCACCGAAGTGCTGGAAAATATGGATGACGAGGGCGCGGCGCGAACGGAAGCCGATGTCATGGTTCTGACCCGCCGCCAGGATATTACCGGCCGCGGAGAGTGGCTGATGAATATTGATTTTATCGCCGTCGCCCACCGCGACCATCCTCTCGCCGCGCTCGACGGTCCGCTGGAGGATAGCGCGCTGGCACCATGGCCGCTGGTGCGCATTGCCGACCAGACCGGCGATGGCCAGGCGACGCGTGACGCCTGGACTTTCTCCACCATTGACGCCGCCATTGATGCGGTGATGTATCAGGTCGGCTTCGGCTGGCTGCCGGAAGAGCGCATTCGTTCCCATCTCGATCAGGGCGTGCTGAAGCGGCTGCCCCTCAGCCATGGCGCGCGCCGCGCGACGCCGCTGCATCTGATCGTCAAGCGGGATCTGGTGCCGATCGACGAACAGGTGGCCACGCTGCTGGGGTTGTTCCGGGCGCCCTGAGGGGTAAAGCGGCGCCTGCCCCTGCGCATAATCATACGGATTACTTATACTTTTCGGCGCAATATTGATCCAGGTTACTCCGAAAGTATGATGAATCACTAAAATCGTCATACTTTCCTGTCGTTGAGATTGCCGTCTTGTCTATTTTCCGCCTCACTCTGCTGGCGCTGATCGCCTGCGTCCCTCTGCTGGCTCAGGCCGCGCAGCACTCGCTCACCACCGCCTGGCCGGTGAACGTCGGCCCGCTGAATCCGCATCTTTATACCCCCAACCAGATGTTTGCCCAAAGCATGGTCTATGAGCCGCTGGTGAAGTATCAGGCTGACGGCAGCGTGCAGCCCTGGCTGGCGACCCGCTGGCGTCACTCCGACGATGGTAAAACCTGGTGGTTCACCCTGCGCGAGGATGTGACCTTCTCCAACGGCGAACCCTTTAACGCCCAGGCCGCAGCGGCGAATTTCCAGGCGGTGCTCGCCAACCGTCAACGCCACGCCTGGCTTGAGCTCGCCAATCAGATAACCGACGTGCGGGCGCTCAGCGCCAGCGAGCTGCAGATCACCCTGAAAAGCGCCTACGCCCCCTTGCTACAAGAGCTGGCCCTGCCCCGCCCATTCCGCTTTATCGCCCCCTCGCAGTTTATCGATGGCGGCACCGCCAACGGCATCAAAGCCCCGATCGGCACCGGGCCGTGGCGACTGGCGAGCTCGCAGCTCAATCAGCGCGACGTGCTGGTACGCAACGAACAGTACTGGGGTAATAAACCCGCGCTGCAGCAAATCACCATCAAAGTGATCCCTGACGCCACCAGCCGCGCGGTAGCGTTCGAAACCGGGGAAATTGACATGCTCTACGGCGACGAAGGGCTGCTACCGCTGGATACCTTCGAACGCTTTCGTCATCACCCCGGCTACGTGGCTCGACTCTCCGCCCCGACGGAGACGGTGATGCTAGCGCTGAACGCCAGCCAGGGCCCGACCCGCGAGCAGGCGGTTCGCGAGGCGCTCAACTACGCCGTCGACAAGCAGACCCTCGTCGATAGCGTGCTCTACGGCACCCAGCAGGTTGCCGACACCCTGTTTGCGCCCTCGGTCCCCTACGCCCCGCAGGATCTGACGCCGCGCCGTTACGATCCGGCAAAAGCCCGCGCCCTGCTGGCGCAGGCCGGCTGGCAGCAGCCGGAAGGCCAGCCCTGGCGACAAAAAGCCGGGCAAGCGCTGGCGATTGAGCTGGCGTTTATCGGCACCGACGCGCTGGCTAAATCGATGGCCGAAATTATTCAGGCCAATCTGCGGGAGGTCGGCGTCCGCGTCACCCTGGTGGGCGAGGAGGAGAGCAGCATCTATGCGCGCCAGCGCGAAGGCCGGTTCGGCATGATCTTCAATCGCACCTGGGGCGCCCCCTACGATCCGCATGCCTTTTTAAGCTCGATGCGCGTGCCCTCGCATGCCGATTATCAGGCCCAGCGCGGCCTGCCCGACAAAGCGCTGATTGATAAAGAGATTAGCGAGGTGCTGACCACCAGCGACGAGGCGCAGCGGAAACGGCTGTACCACGATGTGCTGACCCGTCTGCATCAGGACGCGGTGTACCTACCCATCAGCTATGTCTCGCTGATGTCGGTTGCGCGCCAGGAGGTCGGCGAGATCCCGTTCGCGCCGGTGACCACCGAGATCCCGTTCGACCAGATTAAACCGGTAACACCATAATGCTACGCTATATTTTACGCCGCCTGCTGCTGCTGATCCCGCTGTTGCTCGCCGCCTCCGCCATCATCTTTCTGCTGCTGCGGCTCGGCACCGGCGACCCGGCGCTGGATTATCTGCGCCTGTCGAACTTGCCGCCCACGGAAGAGATGGTCGCCTCGACCCGCGAACTGCTGGGGCTCAACCAGCCGCTGGCGATGCAGTATCTGCACTGGCTGTGGCGGGCGCTGCACCTGGACTTCGGCCTCTCTTATGCCACCCGGAGGCCGGTGCTGGACGACCTGCTGCACTTCCTGCCGGCCACCCTGCTGCTCACCGGCGCGGCGCTGGCGCTGATCCTCGTCACCTCGCTGCCGCTGGGGATCTGGGCGGCGCGCCATCGCGATCGCCTGCCGGATTTTGCTGTACGGCTGATTGCCTTCCTCGGCGTGTCGATGCCGAACTTCTGGCTAGCCTTTCTGCTGGTCATGCTCTTTTCCGTGCATCTGCAGTGGCTCCCGGCGATGGGATACGGCGACTGGCAGCACCTGATATTGCCCGCCGTCTCCATCGCCTTTATGTCGCTGGCGATTAACGCCCGGCTGCTGCGCGCCAGCATGCTGGAGGTCTCCGGCCAGCGTCACGTGGTATGGGCGCGGCTGCGCGGGTTGAGCACGCGCCAGGTGGAGCGGCGGCATATCCTGCGCAACGCCACCCTGCCGGTGGTGACCGCCATGGGCATGCACATTGGTGAGCTGATCGGCGGCACGATGATTATCGAAAATATCTTTGCCTGGCCGGGGGTTGGCCGCTACGCGGTTTCCGCGATCTTCAATCGCGATTATCCAGTGATTCAGTGCTTTACCCTGATGATGGTCACGGTGTTCGTACTGGCTAACCTGGCGGTGGATGTGCTTAACGCGGCGCTCGACCCGCGCCTGCGCCGCCATGAGGAGGTGAGCGTATGAGATGGCTGCG
Source organism: Klebsiella sp. 2-CIP_Kleb. (assembly GCF_050378715.1). NCBI lineage: Bacteria > Pseudomonadati > Pseudomonadota > Gammaproteobacteria > Enterobacterales > Enterobacteriaceae > Klebsiella > Klebsiella sp. 2-CIP_Kleb. Next base: position 236,557 of record NZ_JBNRLG010000004.1, on the reverse strand, counting down.
AAACTTCCGCTGGCCGGTGAAACTGGCCCTGCTGGTTATCGCGCTGCTGGCGGTCATCGCCCTCGGCAGCGGCTGGTGGCTGCCCTGGGATCCGGCGGCGATTAACCTGCAGCAGCGGCTGCTGCCGCCAGGGGGGGCGCACTGGCTGGGAACCGATCATCTTGGACGGGATATTTTCTCGCGCCTGCTGGCCGCCACCCGCGTCTCGCTGGGGGCGGTAATGGCCTGCCTGCTGCTGGTGCTGCTGATCGGTCTGGCGGTTGGCGGCAGCGCCGGGCTGCTGGGCGGCCGCGCCGACCGCGGCCTGATGCGCCTCGCCGAACTGTTTATGACCTTTCCGACCTCGATCCTGTCGTTCTTTATGGTGGGGGTGTTGGGAACCGGGCTGACCAACGTGATCCTCGCCATTGCGCTGTCGCACTGGGCCTGGTACGCCAGAATGGTGCGTAATCTGGTGGTCTCCCTGCGCCAGCGCGAATTTATCCTCGCCGCCCGCCTGAGCGGCGCCAGCCAGTGGCGGCTGTTCAGCGACCATCTGGCAGGGGCGGTGATCCCCTCGCTGCTGGTGCTCGCCTCACTGGATATCGGCCATATGATGCTTCACGTGGCCGGCATGTCGTTCCTTGGCCTCGGCGTCAGCGCGCCGACGGCGGAATGGGGGGTGATGATCAACGACGCCCGGCAGTATATCTGGACCCAGCCGCTGCAGATGGTCTGGCCGGGGCTGGCGCTGTTCATCAGCGTGATGGCCTTTAACCTGCTGGGCGACGCGCTGCGCGATCGCCTCGATCCTCACCTGATCGCGGAGCATAGCCACTGATGCCGCAGAAGATCCAACTGCAACAGATCGCCCTTGCCGCCGACCGCCCGCTGGTCAGCGACGTCTCGCTTACCCTGCGCCGCGGCCAGGTACTGGCGCTGCTCGGCAGCAGCGGCAGCGGGAAATCGCTCACCTGCGCCGCCGCGCTGGGCCTGCTGCCGCCCGGCGTCAACCAGACCGCCGGCCGGGTGTTGCTTGACGGCATGCCGGTGCACGGCGAACAGCTGCGCGGCGCGACTATCGCCACTATCATGCAGAACCCACGCAGCGCCTTTAATCCGCTGCATACCATGGCCGCCCACGCCCGGGAAACCTGCCGGGCGGCGGGCCGCGAAGCAATTGACGCCGCCCTGCTGGCGGCAATGGAAGAGGTGGGTCTGGATAATCCGCGGGCGCTGCTGAAACGCTACCCCTTTGAGATGAGCGGCGGCATGCTGCAACGGATGATGGTCGCCCTCGCCCTGCTCAGCCGCGCGCCCTTTATCATCGCCGACGAACCGACCACCGACCTCGATGCCATCGCCCAGGCGCGGATCCTCAATCTGCTGGCGGATATCGTCGCCAGCCGCGGTCTGGGGCTGCTGCTGGTGACCCATGACATGGGCGTTGTGGCGCGGCTGGCGGATTACGTAGCGGTCATGGAGAACGGTCGCCTCGTTGAACAGTGCGATGTAAATACGCTGTTCAGCGCCCCACAGCACCCGCTGAGCCAACGCCTGTTGGCGGCGCATCTGGCGCTGTACGGACTGGAGAAAACAGCATGAATTTACTCAGCGTCACCGGGGTGAGCCACAATTACCCGCACCACGGCAGGGTCCTGCACGAGATCCAACTCGCCATCGCCCCCGGCGAAACGGTGGCCCTGCTCGGGCGCAGCGGCTGCGGCAAGAGCACCCTGGCGCGGATGCTGGTGGGCCTGGAAACGCCGCAGCACGGCGATATTGTCTGGCGCGGCACACCGCTGACCGCCCTGAAGGGCGAGGCCGTCGGCGCCTTCCGCCGCGATATTCAGCTGGTGTTTCAGGACGCCTTCAGCGCGGTGAATCCGCGCAAAACGGTGCGCGAGATCGTCAGCGAGCCGCTGCGCCATCTGTTGCGCTTGTCGCGCGAGGAACGCGCGCGTCAGGTGGAAGAGATGCTGCAGGCGGTCGACCTTTCCACGACGCTACTCGATAAACGCCCGTCGCAGCTCAGCGGCGGACAGCTGCAGCGCGTCTGCCTGGCTCGCGCCCTGGCGGTACGGCCGCAGCTGTTGATTCTGGATGAAGCGGTCTCGAATCTCGATCTGCTGCTGCAGGCGGAGATTATCGCCCTGCTGAAACGCCTGCAGGCCCAGTTTGGCACCGCCTGCCTGTTCATCACTCACGACCTGCGGCTGGTGGAGCGCTTTTGCCAGCGGGTGCTGGTGATGGAGCACGGACGCATCGTCGAAACCGCAGCGGTCAGTCTACCGCTGCGCCTGCGCTCCCCTGCCGGACAGGCGCTCCAGCAGGCGGTGCTGCCACCTTTTCCTGCCACTCTGCTTAACGAGGCCATGCCATGCAGCGCGTAACCCTGACCCTTGATGATGACCTGCTGGCCGCTCTCGATGCGCTCAGCGCCCGCCGCGGCTACCACAATCGTTCGGAGGCGGTACGCGATATTCTGCGAGACGCCCTCAACCAGGATCCCGCGCCGTCGGAGCCGCGGCGCGGTTATGCCGTCCTGTCATATGTCTACGAGCATGAAAAACGCGAACTGGCGAGCCGGCTGGTGGCCACCCAGCATCATCATCACGATCTCTCCGTCGCCACGCTGCATGTGCATATCAGTCATGACGACTGCCTGGAGATTGCGGTGCTGAAGGGAGACATGGTCGAGATACAGCATTTTGCCGACGACGTGATTGCCCAGCGCGGCGTGCGCCATGGGCATTTGCAGTGTTTAGCGGATGATTAACTATTTGAAAATTCTTAGGTGGTTTATCAACAGTTGATAAACCACATAAATTATACGCTTTGTGAATTATCCCGCTTCGCCAATAATGGAGCTTCATTTAACGATCTCGTTATGGCGAGGCTCCTGCATAAATACAAGTTACCGCCCTGTTGGTATCGAGAGAGACCACTCAGGGAAATACAGGCTTCCATCGAATCAAGGTGTTGCCAAGGTAACTTCTGGCGGTCATGACCGTTCAGATACGTTATGCAGTGCTAAAACCAGGACGTAGGGATCTGCCTGCGCTAACCCTGTCTTGTTCGCCCCTATGAGTGATTTTTTATAGGGATTTTAATCATGTCTTCCATTCAACTCTGCGCCGCCCATCAGGCGACCTCTGGCTTCAACGGCGATGCCATCGCCCAGTACATGCGTACCGACTTTATTACGCTGCAGGAACATCTCAGCGTCCATGAGGCGCGGGAGCACTTTATCTCGCAGCTCACCAGCGATGATATTCCCGGCCAGGTGTTTGTTGTCGCCGGTAAAAAGCTGCGCGGCAGCCTGTCGGTCAAAAAGCTACTGCAGGAAGGGGATGTCGGGCAGTCTATCCGCTACCTGATGGACAGCTGCCTGTTCCGCGTCAAACCTGACGATGAACGCCCGCAGGTCATTGCCGAGCTCAACGAGCGCGGCCTCGAGCTGGTTCCCGTCGTCGATAAAGGCGAGCTGGTCGGCTGCCTGATGGAAAAGGAGATCGCCCATCTGCTGGAGGATGACGTCACCGAGGACGCTCAGCTGCAGGGGGCGACGCTGCCGCTGGAAAAACCGTACCTCGAGATCAGCCCCTGGACGCTGTGGAAGAAACGCTCGGTGTGGCTGCTGCTGCTGTTCGTGGCCGAAGCCTACACCAGCAGCGTGCTGCAGCATTTCGAAGAGGCGCTGGAGTCGGCCATTGCGCTGGCCTTCTTTATTCCGTTGCTCATCGGCACAGGCGGCAACAGCGGAACGCAGATCACCTCGACGCTGGTGCGCTCGATGGCGCTGGGAGAAGTACGGCTGCGCGATATGGGGCGGGTGATCCGCAAAGAGGTGTCGACCTCGTTTCTGATTGCCTTAACGCTGGGGCTGGCGGGCTGCCTGCGCGCCTGGATGATGGGCATCGGCATGGAAATCACGCTGATCGTCAGCCTGACGCTGGTCTGCATTACCCTGTGGAGCGCAGTTGTCTCGTCGGTCATTCCGATGGTGCTTAAACGGATCGGCATCGATCCGGCGGTGGTTTCCGCGCCGTTTATCGCCACGCTGATCGATGGCACCGGACTGATTATCTATTTCAAAATCGCCCAGTATTTTCTTGGGTTGAACTAAGATCACGTAACAGCCCGGCCGATTTGCGCCGGGCTTATTCAACCAGGTTCTCGGCGCAACGAATCGTGGCGATAGCATTCAGGATACAAAGGATCTCTGGCGTGAGTTTGTAAAAAGCCTTTCCCTTTTCCGTTAATATTACCTTCCTGATATTTTTCCCTCGCACGATGAGATTAAAACCAATCTCGTTTTCCAGCGCACAAATACTGGTGGTAATGGACGCGGCATCGATACCAAAACGTTGTGCTGTATGATGAATATTCCCCGTTTGTACCATAACACTGAACATTTCAATCTGGGCATTATTCATAGTCAATACCCCCTTTTTATTTATTCATTCCGCCATCGTTTTAGTTAACCGCAAACAAAATGTCAATCACTGGCTGCCAATGCCCTGTCGAGCAACAATGTGAAATGCATAACACCGTTATTTAATTTTGCAATCCAGCCATTTCATAATGAAAAAAACCGACGATAACCCCTAATATAAATTTGTGATACTCATCAACATAAAAACAATTCACCATTAATTAACAAAATAAAAATCATTTTAATTTCAATATATTATAAAAATTATCACACTATAAATAAGTTGTGGCATAGGGCATGCATTTATCTCCACGTAAACAACACTGGAGAAATTGACATGACGTATAAAATTCTACTCCCGCAAGAGATCATGGCCGAAGGGAGAGAGTATCTGGAAAGCCGGGGTTATCAGCTAATTAATGGTTCCGGGATGGAAGAGGAAGATATCATCCGCGATATCGGCGACTGCGACGGTATCATCGTGCGCCTGTCAAAAATGTCCGACCGCGTTTTTGAAGCGGCTAAAAAGCTCAAAGTGGTGGCCCGCCATGGCGCAGGTTACGATACCGTAGATCTGGAGTCCGCCAAACGTCATGGCGTTGTGGTATTAAATGCCCCGATAGCCAACAGCATGTCAGTTGCGGAACTGACCATATTTTATATGCTGCACTGCTCACGTAATTTCAAGCTGGTCGAAGAAAAAATGCTTGAAGATTATTACTGGGCAAAACTGCGCACCCCGAAAGTTGAACTTGATGGTAAAACCCTGGGTTTAATTGGCGTAGGAAATATCGGCTCGCGCGTCGCGTTAAAAGCATTGCACGGCTTTAATATGAAAGTCATTGCCTATGATCCCTATAAAACGCAGCAGCAGATCCCCGAGGGTGTCGAACTGACTGACGATTTCGACCGAATTTTCAAAGAGAGTGATTTCGTTTCGCTGCACTGCCCAACAACAGCGGAAACCACCGACTTCGTCGGCGAAAAACAGTTCTCGATGATGAAGCCCAGCGCCTATTTCATTAATACCGCCCGCGGCAAACTCGTCGATGAGCGCGCACTTTATCACGCCTTAAGCCAGCAAATTATCGCCGGCGCCGGTGTTGATGTTTTGAAGAAAGAACCCTTCGATGCCAACGATCCTATTTTCGCGCTGAGCAATATCGTCATCGGCCCCCATATCGGTGCCGCCACTATCGAAGCAACCGACAGGGCGTCTCTTCATTCCGCCATCGGCATTGACGAAGTGTTATCGGGTAAAAAACCGTCCTGGCCGGTCCCAGGTTTTTAAGGAGCAAGAGATGACTATTGGTAACCGTGTATTTTTAAAACGTCCGGTGGGAAATATTGCCCTGCTGAAAGAATATGAGCACCTGCCGGCGGCAAATATTGCTGACACCATGAACCGTATCGCGGTATTAGGCAACGGCATCAAGCGTATTTCCTCACCCCAAAAACCGATTATGGCCGGCTTCGCCATTACGGTAAAAGCTCGCGCCGGCGACAATTTGATGCTCCATGCCGCCCTGGATATGGCGGGAGAAAATGACGTCATCGTGGTCTCCAACGAAGGGGATCGCTCGCGGGCATTGATGGGCGAAATCATGGTGGCGTATGCCCATCACATGAAGAAAATTGCCGGTATCGTGCTGGACGGGCCGATTCGCGATATCGACGCCCTATCGGTGCTTGATTTTCCGCTCTATGCCACAGGCTCGAATCCGGCAGGCCCTTTCAAAATGGGACCCGGGGAAGTGAATACCCCCATTGCCGTGGGCGGCGTCGCTGTCTGCCCTGGCGATTTAATTGTCGGCGATGCGGATGGCGTCATTGTCATCCCACTGAGCGATGCAGAAACGGTGCTGGATAAAGCGAAAGAGTACGCCAAATTCGATGCCAGCAAAGTGGACGCCGCCAAAAACGGTACCGCCAATCGTCAATGGGTTAAAAAATCGCTGGATGCAACGGGCGTCGAATTTATCGACGACACGTATCGTTAATTCGATTAAATAATATAAGCCACGGTGGTTTATCTGCCGTGGCCTTAAAGCAAAGGTAACAAAAATGCTTTATTTAAAACTCTTGCCGATTATCTTTTTCCCTGTTTTATTTTGGATAATACCGCATCCGGAAGGCGTTGCCGCCCCGACATGGCATATGGTTGGCATTTATCTGGCCATGCTCTGTGGCTTGGTTTTACGCCCGTTTACCGACGCGGTGATTATGCTGATTATTCTGGGATTCGCCTCTCTGGTACTCGACCCCGGTCCACTATTCGCTGGATTTGGCAGCCCGATGGTATGGTTTATTATCAGCGCTTTTATTATTTGCAAAGCATTTGTCATTACCGGGTTAGGTAAACGCATTGCTTATCTGTTACTCAAACGCTACGGCAAAAATACCCTGACGCTCGGCTATCTGATGATGGTCACCGATACCGTACTGGCCCCGGCGACCGGTTCAAACATGTCGCGTTCGGGAGGGATCACCTACCCCATTTTCAGGAATATCGCCGAAGCGCTTGGCTCGAAGCCCGACGACGGTAGCCGCAAAATCGGTGCCTATCTGACTATCCTGATGTACGTCGTCTCGATGGGGACCTCCAGCCTGTTCCTGACCGGGATGGCCACCAACTCGATCACCGTTTCATTAGCCAATGAAATTATGAAGGTCAATCTTGAGTGGATGACCTGGTTTAAAGCCGCCGTTGTCCCGGCGGGACTGGTGCTCATTCTGGCGCCCTGGATCCTGTATAAAATCTATGCCCCGGAACTCAAAGTTATTGAGAACGTGAACGAAATTGCGGAAAAAGGCCTCAATGAATTAGGCCCGGTCAAACGCGAAGAGAAGCTGTTGATCGTGTTCTTTATTCTCGGCGTGTTAGGCTGGATGACCGGGTCTATCACCGGTATTGCCTTTATTCCGGTAGGGCTCGCCTTCCTCGCCTGTCTGCTGCTTTTCGGCGTCCTGAGCTGGAATGACGTGGTCAGCGAAAAATCAGCCTGGCAGACCTTTGTCTGGTACGGCGCCTTCTACGGTTGCGCGGTGGCGCTGTCAAAAGGGGGCTTCTATGTTTACCTGGTCGACGTGATTAAAAATTATCTCGATCTCTCGCATTTGAGTGAAATCAGCGCGATTGCCGTGCTGGTGTTTATCAGCCTTGCGGTCCGCTATTTCTTCGTCTCAAACAGCGCCTTTGTGGTCTCTTTCTATCCGGTACTTTTTACCCTGGGTATGACCACGCAGGCACATCCGATGTACGTCGCGCTCTCCCTGGCCTTCTCCGCAGGCTATGGCGCTTTATTGACCCACTATGGCAATGGGGCTGGTGTATTTACGTTCTCCAGCGGCTACGTGCCACAGAAAACCTTCTGGATGCTCGGCACCATTATGGTTGTGGTGAACGTGTTAATCTTCTTCTTTATCGGTATTCCTTACTGGAAGCTTATCGGCATCTGACAGGAGCATAAAATGAAACTGGATATAGTCATTAAAAACGGCCAGATCGCCGATATTGAAAACCGTACTTATATCAACGCCGATATTGGTATTAAGGGTAACCGCATCGTTGATATTTCTCATCATAGCGACCTGCAGGCTGAAACCGTTATTGATGCGTCGGGCTGTATCATTCTTCCCGGCCTCATCGATTTTCATGGCCATGTTTTCCATGGCGGAACGGCGATTAGCGTTAACCCTGATATCGTCTGTTTACCAAACGGCGTCACCAGCATGGTCGATGCCGGGAGCAGCGGATGGGTCAACTATTCGCTATTTCGTAATAGCGTGATCCATCCGGCGATGGTGAAAATTAAGAGCTATTTAAACGTGGTCAATGTTGGCCTCTCCACCCTCGGTGGCGGGCCCACCGGCTACCTTGAAAATACCAATCCGGCCAATTACAACGAGGAAAAAATTGCCCAGACGCTGAATGACAATAGAGACAACATCCTGGGTTTGAAATTACGCTATAGCCAGGATATCGCCCGAGGCAAACAGTATGCCAGCGATCCGCTGTTAGCCACGGTCGCCCTCGCACGCAAACTGGAAACCTCGATTTGCGTGCATGTCACCGACTCCCTGTTGTGCGCCGATGAACTGATCCGCTATTTTGAAGAGGGTGACATCTATGCACACTGTTTCCACGGTACCGGTCATTCTATTCTCAACGAACAAGGGCAGGTGTATGCCGCCATCAAAGAAGCACAGTCCAGGGGGGTGATCTTCGATTGTTCAAACGGTGTCGCCCACTTTGATTTCAAGGTGGCGCAATCGGCGATGGAGCAGGGATTCTACCCTGATATCATCAGTACCGATTTAACCCTGCGCAATAGCTTGCGTACTGATAAGGTCTATAGCCTGCTGCATGTGATGTCGAAATATCTCAATATGGGCATGCCGTTCTTTGACGTTATCCGCGCCGTGACCGCCACGCCGGCTCGCCTGATGAAAATGCAGGGGCAGATTGGTACCCTGGCGGCAAACGCTATTGCCGATATTTCCATTGTGAAATTACGCAAAGATAAGATCACCTTTGAAGATACCCGGGGAAAAACCCTGGAGGGTGATTGCTACCTCGATAACTGCGCCACTATCTGTAACGGACAGATTGTTTATCGCCGTCTGCGTTTCTAATTCGCAAGCCACCAGCCATACGCCTTTCCAGGCGTATGGCTGGTATGATAAAACCCCTCTTCTATGACCTTCGTCATTATTTATCTGCGCCTTAAAATTATAATGATTTTAGCCAATCCTGAGCCGATAAGTGAATAATGTATGAAGAATAATGAAATTGTCATCTTCTCAGTTTCCAGCACCATTACCCAACGGATAATGAATGTTCTTATTGAGCGTAAACTGGAAATCCCCGTCTATGAATTTCGTTATTCTGACGTTCTCAACAAAGCTAATGAAATGATCCAGTCCGGCACCAGAATCATTATTAGCCGGGGCGGCACTGCGGCCCTGCTTCGCAATAACATCCCTATTCCGGTTATCGAAATTGCCCATGATTTTCATGGCGTATACCGCATCCTGCAGGAAGCCAAGAATAAATCACAGAAAATTGCCGCCATTGGTTTCCCTCAGTTTTGCCGGGCGCTGCGGCATTACCAAAGCATGACCAACGACGAGTTTAAAATCTGCCAGGTCTACAATCACCATGACATTGAAAATGTTATAAAAAATCTGTCAGAAAATGGTTATCATATGGTCATTGGTGGTTTGACTGTCGCCGAAATGGCCAAGAAATACAATCTCAACGTTATTGAAGGCGACGCCGACAATAATTCCATTGAACAAGCCATTAATGAAGCTCATGGCTTACTAAAATATATTAATCGGGAAAATTTAAAGTTAGTCATGAGCCATGCGGCATTGAATCAATCACGCGAAGGCATTATGTGTGTTGATCAACTGGGTGAAATCATTAATATCAATGCTATCGGCATGACCTTATTTCAATGTCAGGTGGGTGACAAAATCTTTAAAAAAGAAGCTTTTAAAGATATCTATGCCAGCATGATTAATGAGTCCAACATCAAAGAGCAAACTATCGAAATTAATGGCACACTTGTTTGTATCTCAGTCCGTCATTTTTCCAATCGCCAAAACACCTATGCCATTATCACTGGCTTAAGCCAGGAAAGCACACTCTGGCAGCAGACTAACAGTAAAAAAAGTAAATTACGCGGCTATGCCACCAGCTATTCTTTTGACAATATTATTACGCAATCGCCGATCATGCATCAGGTGATACAAAAAGCCAGGCTGTGCGCTCAGCATGATCTTCCGGTCCATCTCTTAGGGGATACCGGCACGGGGAAGGAACTGTTTGCTCAGAGTATTCATCACGTCAGCGCCCGCAGCCATGGTCCTTTTATCGCCATCAACTGCGCGGCTATTCCGGAGAGCCTGCTGGAAAGTGAACTTTTCGGTTATGCCGAAGGCGCATTTACCAATGCGCGGAAGGGAGGCAAACCCGGGGTCTTTGAAATGGCCACTAACGGAACGGTATTTATCGATGAGATCAGTGAGGCCCCGCTGTCGGTCCAGGTGAAGCTACTGCGCGTATTGCAGGAGAAGCAATTTTCCCGTCTTGGTGGCGACAGCCTGCTCTCAGCCGATTTTCGCCTGATCACCGCCAGCAATAAAGATCTGGGGCAGCTCATCGCCAGCGGGGAGTTCCGCCAGGATCTCTATTACCGAATCAATATCCTTGAACTGCAGCTCCCGCCATTACGCGAAAGACCTGAAGATATTATGGTGCTGATTCACCATCTTCTGCAGCAACAGAACAAGCACCTCACCTTTACCCCGGATGCCGTGAACTGCTTACAGAACTATGACTGGCCAGGCAATATCCGTGAGCTGCAGGCGGTCATTTATCGCCTCATCGTCTTGCTGGAGGGTGATACGGTGGATAAAGCGGTATTGCAGCAGATCAGTCAACTCTCATCGCCCTGTCACCAGGGCGTGTCTCTTGTGACTGACCTCGCGGTGGTCGCGGATGAGAGCGATCTGCTAAAAAAACAGGAGAAACAGCTGATCGCGAGCGTGATTGAAAAAACGGATGGCGACAGAACCAAAGCCTCGGCCATCCTCGGCATCAGTCCTACCACCCTGTGGCGTAAACTGAAGCAACATAACATCAGCGGATAAACCGAACCTGTCCGCCGGAATAAAACCGCCGTTACCCTTCCACCAGCGCCTGCGCGCAGGCCCAGGCGCTTGACCACGCCCACTGGAAGTTATAGCCGCCGAGCCAGCCGGTGACGTCCATCACTTCGCCGATAAAGTAGAGGCCCGGCGCCTTACGCGCCTCCATGGTACGCGACGAGAGCTCATTGGTGTCCACGCCGCCGAGGGTCACTTCCGCCGTCCGGTAGCCTTCGGTGCCGTTCGGCTGCACGCGCCAGGCGGTCAGCGTCTCCACCAGCGCTTGCTGATCTCGAACGTTCAGCTGCTTCAGCGTGACATCAGGAATTTGCCCCAGCTGCTGCAGACACTCCACCAGCCGCTTCGGCAACTGCATCGCGAGGGTGTTTTTCAGGCTCTGGTTGGGATGCGCGCCGCGCTGCTCGTTAAGGAATTCCTCAAGATTGCAGTCCGGCAGCAGATTCACGGTGACGAACTCGCCGGGCTGCCAGTAGCTGGAAATTTGCAGCACCGCCGGTCCGGAAAGGCCGCGATGGGTGAACAGCAGATTTTCGCGGAACAGGGTGCCGTTCTCGGCGGTGATGGTCGACGGCACCGAGACGCCGGAGAGAACCTGGAGCTGCTCAAGCAGCGGCTTGTGCAGGGTAAACGGCACCAGACCCGCACGGGTCGGCAGCACCTTCAGGCCGAACTGTTCGGCGATTTTATAGCCAAACGGCGAGGCGCCGAGGCCCGGCATCGACAAGCCGCCGGAGGCGATCACCAGCTTTTTGGTCGCCAGCGTTTCGCCGTTCACCTGAAGCCGATAGCCTTGCTCGTCGCGCTCCACGCTGAGAATTTCGCTGCGCAGGCGGATCTGCACGCCGCCCTTTTCGCATTCCGCCAGCAACAGAGTGACGATCTGTTCCGCCGAATCATCGCAAAACAGCTGACCGAGGGTTTTCTCATGCCAGGCGATGCCATATTTGCCGACCAGCTCGATAAAGTCCCACTGGGTGTAGCGCGCCAGGGCAGATTTGCAAAAATGCGGGTTTTGGCTCAAATAGGCAGCCGGCTCGACATACATATTGGTAAAGTTGCAGCGGCCGCCGCCAGACATCAGAATTTTTCGCCCCGGCTTTTTGCCGTTGTCGAGCAGCAGGACGCGACAGCCGAGCTGCCCCGCCTGCGCTGCGCAAAACATTCCCGCCGCTCCGGCGCCAACGACAATGGCATCAAACCTTTCCACACCGCATTCCTCGTTCCCCAATTGTCGGGTTTTGTAAATATTTCACTCTGGTCACACCAGCGGGAAAAATCCCGCATTAGATACATCATTGAAAGATATAGGATTACTCCCAACAGGGTAAAACCTAAACAGGAAGAAAATCAAAAAAAGTCTATATTTCACTTTGCCCGCGCCGCTAAAGTCACTGATAATGCGCCGCGTTCATGTCCTCAAAATGGCGTAACGTCCTATGCTACATTTATTTGCCGGTCTGGATTTACATACCGGACTATTATTATTGCTTGCTTTAGCTTTTGTACTGTTTTACGAAGCGATTAACGGTTTCCATGATACCGCAAACGCGGTGGCTACGGTTATCTACACTCGCGCTATGCGCTCACAGCTCGCTGTGGCGATGGCGGCGCTCTTCAACTTCTTCGGCGTTCTGCTGGGCGGTCTCAGCGTAGCCTATGCCATCGTGCATATGCTGCCGACCGATCTGCTGCTTAACATGGGTTCCGCGCATGGCCTCGCCATGGTGTTCTCTATGCTGCTGGCGGCGATCATCTGGAACCTCGGGACCTGGTACTTCGGTCTTCCGGCATCCAGTTCTCATACCCTGATCGGCGCCATCATCGGTATTGGTTTAACCAATGCGCTGATGACAGGCACCTCCGTGGTTGATGCGTTGAATATCCCGAAAGTCATCGGCATTTTTGGTTCGCTTATCATCTCGCCTATCGTTGGTCTGGTGATTGCGGGCGGCCTGATTTTCCTGCTGCGCCGCTACTGGAGCGGCACCAAAAAACGGGCGCGTATCCACCTGACCCCGGCGGAGCGTGAAAAGAAAGACGGCAAGAAAAAGCCGCCGTTCTGGACCCGTATCGCCCTGATCCTGTCCGCTATCGGCGTGTCGTTCTCTCACGGCGCTAACGATGGACAGAAAGGCATTGGTCTGGTGATGCTGGTCCTGATCGGCGTCGCCCCGGCGGGATTCGTGGTGAATATGAACGCCTCCGGTTACGAAATCACCCGTACCCGCGATGCGGTCAACAACGTGGAAACCTTCTTCCAGCAGCGCCCTGACCTGCTGAAGAAAGCCACCGGCGTTGACCAGCTGGTTCCCTCTCCGGACACCAATACCGCGGCCAACGGCGAGTTTCATTGCCATCCGGCGAACACCATCAACGCCCTTGACCGCGTGAAGACCATGCTGACCGGCGTTGAGAACTACGAGTCGCTAAAACCGGAACAGCGCGGCCAGCTGCGTCGCATCATGCTCTGCATCTCCGACACTACCGACAAAGTGGCGAAACTGCCGGACGTGAGCGCTGACGACCAGCGTCTGCTGAAGAAACTGAAAACCGATATGCTGAGCACCATCGAGTACGCGCCAATCTGGATTATCATGGCGGTCGCGCTGGCGCTGGGTATTGGTACCATGATCGGCTGGCGCCGCGTGGCGACCACCATCGGTGAGAAGATCGGTAAGAAGGGTATGACCTACGCCCAGGGGATGTCGGCGCAGATGACCGCAGCGGTCTCAATCGGTCTGGCGAGCTACACCGGGATGCCAGTTTCCACCACCCACGTGCTCTCCTCCTCGGTAGCGGGGACGATGCTGGTGGATGGCGGTGGTCTGCAGAAAAAGACGGTAACCAGCATTCTGATGGCCTGGGTACTGACCCTGCCGGCAGCGATTATCCTTTCAGGCGTCCTTTACTGGCTCTCCCTGAAGCTGATTTAAGCGTTATTCGTTCAAAACGGGCCAGCTTGCTGGCCCGTTTTTTATTCTGAAAATATCGTTAGTGCCAGATCATCAGCGCAATCAGGCTCACCACCACCAGGCCGCACAGGGCGCTGGTCAGAATAAACTGGCGACGAACACGTTCGCAGCGACGAATAAATTCATCGTCATGATGGTCACGGTAGCGCTGGGCATAGATATACCAGACCAGCCGCATCTGTTTGCTGGGCTGCCCGTGCGAGGTAAAAAAGCCGCCGCCATCGACGTACTGATAGAGCAAGGGATCGCAACCACGTAGCACAACCAATAATGCACGCAACGATGAGAAGTAGCGTGCCATATTCACCACACAAACGACACACAGGGCCCAAAACAGCGCAATAGTGCTGATCATACCTCCTCCCCGGCGACCCGCCCACGGAGAAATCCTCCGCGGCTACCGCTCCCCAAATAACCGACGACAATACCGTAAAGAGTGCGATTCCGATCACATTTATTTTTCCGACCGGCTCATTAAATAGTGTAGGAGATCCATTAATTTTTTTACCACAAGGTTATTCGTTATCAATACGTAAGACGGATAAATTTGTTTAGCTTTTAGGTGAACCCAGTGCATTGACGGAGTGCGGGGGGCGCTATAAGGTAAGAAATATCTTCTACAATGAAGTCCTTAAAGGCTACCCTCCCGCGAATGTAGCACGCAGGACGCGGGCGAAACGGCAGCGCCAGCTGTCAGGTCCAATGGTCATCGACAAACTTATGGAAGGAGTAACACTATGGCTTACAAACATATTCTGATTGCAGTAGACCTGTCCCCGGAGAGTAAAGTACTGGTTGAAAAAGCCGTTTCTATGGCCCGCCCTTATAACGCGAAAGTCTCCCTGATCCACGTGGATGTCAATTACTCCGACCTCTACACCGGGCTGATTGACGTGAACCTCGGCGATATGCAAAAACGCATCTCCGAAGAGACCCATCACGCGCTGACCGAGCTCTCGACCAACGCCGGCTACCCGATCACCGAGACCCTGAGCGGCAGCGGCGACCTCGGTCAGGTGCTGGTCGATGCGATTAAAAAATATGATATGGACCTGGTGGTCTGCGGCCACCATCAGGACTTCTGGAGCAAGCTGATGTCCTCTGCCCGTCAGCTGATCAACACCGTCCATGTCGACATGCTGATCGTCCCGCTGCGCGACGAAGAAGACGAATAACCCTCCCGTTGTGTCATGCCAGACGCCCGCCGCTGCGGGCGTTTTTATTTTCGCTTCCGCCCCGCCAGACAACAGAGCTTAAATCCATAAAAAAGCCATTCCATTAGTGTGATCAGCCAGTTATTCACTAAAACATCTATATAATAATCTACTCATTAAGCCAATAACCGCAGCATGGCGAGTTATCAGACATTTTCGGCGCGTTCTGGCATACGCGTTCATACTTTTTGGGAAAGTAATACAAGGCGAAGGAATATGAATACAACTGCACCTACGGGTTTGCTGCAGCAACCTCGTCCGTTCTTCATGATCTTCTTTGTGGAGCTCTGGGAACGTTTTGGCTATTACGGCGTTCAGGGGATCCTGGCGGTCTTCTTTGTTAAACAGTTGGGCTTCTCTCAGGAACAGGCCTTTATCACCTTCGGCGCCTTCGCGGCGCTGGTTTACGGGCTGATCTCGATCGGCGGCTACGTGGGCGACCATCTGCTGGGGACCAAACGTACCCTGGTGCTCGGCGCGGTTGTGCTGGCTATCGGCTACTTTATGACCGGGATGTCGCTGCTGAAACCGCAGCTGATTTTTATCGCCCTCGGCACCATCGCCGTCGGCAACGGTTTGTTTAAAGCCAACCCGGCGAGCCTGCTGTCAAAATGCTATCCGCCGAAGGATGCCCGTCTCGACGGGGCGTTTACCCTGTTTTATATGTCGATAAACATCGGTTCGCTGCTGTCGCTGTCGCTGGCGCCGGTGATCGCGGAAAAGTTTGGCTACGCGGTGACCTATAATCTGTGCGGCGCGGGGCTGATTATCGCGCTGCTGGTCTACTTCGCCTGCCGCGGGATGGTAAAAGATATTGGCTCCGAGCCCGATCACCGCCCCCTCAGCCTGCGCAATCTGGCGCTGGTGCTGGCCGGTACGGTGGTAATGATTTTTCTCTGCGCCTGGCTGATGCATAACGTGATGATCGCCAACCTGGTGCTGATTGTCCTGTCGGTCGTGGTCATTGCGTTCTTTTTCCGCGAGGCGTTTCGCCTTGATAAAACCGGGCGCAACAAAATGTTCGTCGCCTTTATCCTGATGATCGAGGCGGTGCTGTTTTACATTCTCTACGCCCAGATGCCGACCTCGCTGAACTTCTTCGCCATCAACAACGTCCATCATCAGATCCTGGGTTTTACCATCAACCCGGTCAGCTTCCAGGCGCTGAACCCCTTCTGGGTGGTGGTGGCCAGCCCGGTGCTGGCGGCGATTTACACCCATCTCGGTCATAAGGGTAAAGACCTGACCATGCCGGTGAAATTTACCCTCGGGATGTTCCTCTGCGCGCTGGGCTTCCTGACCGCCGCGGCCGCCGGGATGTGGTTCGCCGACGCCCAGGGATTAACCTCGCCGTGGTTTATTGTGCTGGTTTATCTGTTCCAGAGCCTGGGCGAGCTGCTGATCAGCGCCCTGGGGCTGGCGATGGTCGCCGCGCTGGTGCCGCAGCATCTGATGGGCTTTATTCTGGGGATGTGGTTCCTGACCCAGGCCGCCGCGTTCCTGCTTGGCGGCTATGTGGCGACCTTCACCGCGGTGCCGGAAAATATCACCGACCCGCTGCAGACGCTGCCGGTTTACACCAGCGTGTTCAGTAAAATTGGCCTGGTGACCCTGGGGGTCACGGTGGTGATGGCGCTGATGGTGCCGTGGCTGAACCGGATGATTAATACCCCGGCCAGCGCCGAGTAACCGTTTAAGATGGCCGATCCGCACTGGCGCCGTTTGTTTAAATATTACGGTTCCCGGCTTGCGCTACGCTGAGCCGGGCTACAATGCGGTAGCCCGGATAAGGCGCGTTGCGCCGCTATCCGGGAGATACCACCACGGCGTAATATTACTCCGGCGTGCCGGCGTAAATATCAAACCGATGCCCTTTGGTCACCACCGCGTTCGGCGTGGCGACTTCCGCCAGCGGCGGCGCGTAATCCGGGCGCTTTACCACCACCCGTTTGGTCGCCAGCTGGCGCGCCGGGGCCAGCAGGCCATCGGCGTCTAAGTCAGGCCCCACCAGCGACTGAAAAACGCGCATCTCTTTCTTCACCAGCGCGCTTTTCTGCTTATGCGGGAACATCGGGTCGAGGTAGACCACCTGCGGACGCGGGGTGATATCGGTCAGCGCCGTCAGGCTGGAGGCGTGGATCAGCTGCAGCCGCTCCTGCAGCCAGCCGCCGATTTCCGCATCGGCATAGCCGCGGGCCAGACCATCGTCGAGCAGCGCGGCGACCACCGGATTGCGCTCCAGCATCCGCACGCGGCAGCCGACCGACGCCAGCACGAAGGCATCGCGCCCCAGGCCGGCGGTGGCGTCAACCACATCCGGCAGATAATCGCCTTTAATGCCCACCGCTTTGGCTACCGCTTCACCGCGGCCGCCGCCAAACTTGCGCCGGTGGGCCATCGCCCCGCCGACGAAATCGACGAAGATACCGCCAAGCTTAGGCTCATCGCGCTTACGCAGCTCCAGATGCTCAGCGGTCAACACCAGCGCCATTAGGTTATCGTCATCCTGCTCCAGCCCCCAGCGGGCGGCTAAAACAGATAAGGCGCCGTCTCCGGCGCCCGTTTCATCAATTAAGCAGATCTTCACGTAGCAATCAGCCTTTGATCCCGTAATGCTCAAGCATCGCATCCAGCTGCGGCTCGCGCCCGCGGAAGCGTTTGAACAGCTCCATCGGCTCTTCGGAACCGCCGCGGCTCAGGATATTGTCGAGGAACGACTGACCGGTTTCACGGTTGAAAATCCCCTCTTCTTCGAAGCGTGAGAAGGCGTCTGCCGCCAGCACGTCGGCCCACAGGTAGCTGTAGTAACCTGCCGCATAGCCGCCAGCGAAGATGTGGCTGAAGGCGTGCGGGAAGCGGCCCCAGGTCGGCCCCGGCACCACGGCGACCTGCTTTTTAATCTCGGCCAGGGTCTCAAGGATTTTCGCTCCCTGCTCCGGTTTGTACTCCGCATGCAGGCGGAAATCGAACAGGCCGAACTCCAGCTGGCGCAGAATAAACATCGCCGCCTGGTAGTTTTTCGCCGCCAGCATTTTCTCCAGCAGCGCCTGCGGCAGCGGTTCACCGGTTTCATAATGACCGGAGATAAAGGCCAGCGCTTCCGGCTCCCAGCACCAGTTTTCCATAAACTGGCTCGGCAGCTCGACCGCGTCCCACGGCACCCCGCTGATGCCGGAAACCCCGGCGGTATCGATGCGGGTCAGCATGTGGTGCAGACCGTGGCCGAACTCGTGGAACAGGGTGATCACTTCGTCGTGGGTGAACAGCGCCGGTTTGCCGTTGACCGGACGGTTGAAGTTACAGGTCAGGTAGGCGACCGGTTTCTGCAGGGAGCCATCCAGCTTACGCATCTGGCCGACGCAGTCGTCCATCCACGCCCCGCCGCGCTTGTGCTCGCGGGCATACAGGTCGAGATAGAAGCTGCCGCGCAGCTCGTTGTGTTCGTCATACAGCTCGAAGAAGCGCACTTCCGGATGCCACACATCAACATCGGTACGCTCTTTGGCGGTAATACCGTAAATGCGCTTCACCACTTCGAACAGACCGTTAACGGCTTTGTTTTCCGGGAAATAGGGGCGCAGCTGCTCATCGCTGATGCTGTAGAGATGCTGTTTCTGTTTTTCGCTGTAGTAAGCGATGTCCCACGGCTGCAGCTCTTCGACGCCGAACTCGGTTTTAGCGAAAGCGCGCAGCTGGGCC
This sequence comes from Klebsiella sp. 2-CIP_Kleb., assembly GCF_050378715.1. NCBI lineage: Bacteria > Pseudomonadati > Pseudomonadota > Gammaproteobacteria > Enterobacterales > Enterobacteriaceae > Klebsiella > Klebsiella sp. 2-CIP_Kleb. The sequence goes on along the minus strand of NZ_JBNRLG010000004.1, from coordinate 217,577 downwards.
AGCTCTTTTTCGCCCTGTGGACGGGCGCGTTTTGCCAGGTCGGTGAGGAAGTCGAGCACCTGCTGCGGATCCTCCGCCATTTTGGTGGCGAGGGATTTAAAGGCGTAGCTGTCAAAGCCCAGCAGCTGCGCCAGCTCGTGGCGCAGAGCGAGGATCTCCGCCATCACCGGGCTGTTATCCCATTTCCCGGCGTTCGGCCCCTGATCGGAGGCGCGGGTGGAATAGGCGCGGTACATCTCTTCGCGCAGCGCCTGATTGTCGCAGTAGGTCATCACCGGCAGGTAGCTCGGGATATCCAGCGTCAGCAGATACCCTTCCTGCTCTTTGGCCTGGGCCTGCGCCTGAGCGGCGGCCAGCGCGCTTTCCGGCATACCGGCCAGATCGGCGACGTCGGTCACCAGCTTGTTCCAGCCCATGGTGGCGTCAAGAACGTTGTTGCTGTACTGGTTGCCCAGCTCAGAGAGGCGCGCGGCGATTTCACCGTAGCGTTTCTGTGCCTCCGGCGGCAGGCCAATACCGGATAATTCGAAATCGCGCAGCGCGTTATCAACCGCTTTTTTCTGCGCGGTATTCAGCGTGGCGTAGTTATCGCCATCGCGCAGGTCGCGGTAGGCTTTATACAGGCCTTCATGCTGGCCGACCCAGGTGCTGTACTCGGAGAGCAGCGGCAGCGTCTGTTCGTAGGCCTCGCGCAGTTCCGGGCTGTTTTTTACCGAATTGAGATGGCTGACAGGCGAGAAGATGCGTCCCAGCACATCGTCCACTTCCGCCAGCGGCTGGCAAAGATTTTCCCAGCTATACGGCGCGCCGTGCGCCACCGCGCTTTCCACTGCGGCCCGGCAATCCTCCAGCGCTTTGGTGACCGCGGGGACCACGTGCTCTGGTTTGATCGCAGAAAAAGGCGGCAGGGAAAAAGGCGTCAGTAATGGATTGGTCATATGCGCTGTCCTGTTGAAAAGGGTGAGTGAAGCGCGCGTCCGGCGCTTATGCATGAGATCTAGAATGGGGGATAGTTGGGGGAATTTCAATGACGGGCGGTGCGTCAGCCTGGGTATTGCTGCGATAAGTCCGCCCGTTGCCGGAAAAACGCGGCACGCGGTGCAGCGTGCCGGAAACCGCATTAATGCCCTTTTTGCGCCATTTCCCAGGCCGCCGACAGATTTACCCGCTGCCAGAACTGCTGCTCGGGGGTGGTGCCGGACAGCGGGTAGCCCGCCGGCAGCGCGGTATTGACCATCAGCGCCCGACGCTGGGCCGCAGACAGCTGCGGCAGGGCAGCCTCCAGCAGCACTTCCGCCCCCTTCGGCACCTGCAGGCGCGGCTGCGGCCCCGTCTGCCGCGGCAGGTCGTAGGTCATGGTGAAACGAGTGAAATCACGCATCGCCGGATCGCGCCAGGGATCGTCTTTCACGCTGCTCTTCGCGCACTCGGCAAGCGATGTGCCGCAGGCTTTCGCCAGCGCGGCGCGCAGCTGATCGCGGGCTTCGTTAAATAATACCCGGTAGCGCGGATCGTTAAGATAATGGGCCACGTTGCGCTCGGCCACCATCCGCGAGCCGATCACATCCAGGGGATAGTGGACACCCAGCACGATGCGCGAATAGCCATAGCGTGCGCCGCGCGCCACCAGCGCGTCGTAGCGCTCCGGGATCATCGCCGCCAGCAGCAGCGCATCAGTATAGCCAGTGTTGGTGTGACCGCTGGGGAACGAGCCGCCGTCGGCGGTATAGGGCTGGTTATCCTTCACCACCACGTCGTCCGGCACCAGGTGAATGGTGTTGCCCTGCACCAGAAACGGCCGCGGATTGTTGTAGTGCTTTTTCGCCTCGCCGGTGCTGACCTCCGAGGCTTTGATCAGCGCCGCCGCTTTCCCCAGCGCGCCCTGGTCATAGGCGGTCAGAAACGCGTTGCCCAGCCGCGGCCCCAGCGCGTCGCTGAGGAAGTAGAGGTAGCTAATCCCTTCCGCATCTGCCAGCGCCTGACGGCGGGTGGTCTGTACGGCGTCGCGGTTAATGGCGGTCACCATCGCCAGATTCTGCTGCACGACGGTCTCCGGCAGGCTGCTGAACGCCGACAGCAGCGCAATGCCCGCCTGCTGATTGGCCCGGGTCTGGAAGTCATAGCCGCTGGCCTTCAGCCAGGCGGTATCGGCCTGGGTTTTGTTTTGTTTCGCGTGCGCCAGCCGATCGCGTGTCAGCGCGGCGGCATCCCCCTGCAGAGCGTGGCGCAGCTGCGCCAGCGCCTGTTGCTCAAGATCGCCATACGCCTGGCTGGAGGCAGCCGGCGTCACGCTATTGGCGAGGGCCGCCGCCCTGTTCAGCGGGATGTCTTTAGCCAGAACCGGTTGCGCCAGCAGCAGCGCCACGGCCAGCAGCGAGAGTTGATTTTTCATTATTTTTCCTTTTATTCAAACAATTACCTTGCCTGTATCCGACGCTAGCGCGGCCGTTTGACGCTTTTATGACAGCGTTATGTTTTGCAACGCTTTTGGCAGAAATGAAACAGCGCGGCGGCGCAGCGGTAATCTCGGCCGATCTGCGGTAAACTATCGGTTAACTTGTTTATTTCCCGGAATCTCTGCATCCATGCTCAGTTATCGCCACAGCTTTCACGCAGGCAACCACGCCGACGTCCTCAAACACACCGTTCAGAGCCTGATCATCGAAGCGCTGAAAGAGAAAGAAAAACCGTTTCTCTACCTGGACACCCACGCCGGCGCGGGCCGCTATCAGCTGAGCGGCGAGCACGCCGAGCGTACCGGCGAGTATCTTGAAGGCATCGCCCGAATCTGGCAGCAGGACGACCTGCCGGCAGAGCTTGAGCCCTATATTTCGGTGGTCGAACACTTCAACCGTAACGGCCAGCTGCGCTACTACCCGGGCTCCCCGCTGATCGCCCGCCAGCTGCTCCGCGAGCAGGACAGCCTGCAGATGACCGAGCTGCACCCGAGCGACTTCCCGCTGCTGCGCGCCGAGTTCCAGAAAGACAGCCGCGCGCGCGTCGATAAAGCCGATGGCTACCAGCAGCTGAAAGCTAAGCTGCCGCCGGTCTCGCGCCGCGGTCTGATTCTGATCGACCCGCCGTACGAAATTAAAACCGACTATCAGGCGGTGGTGACCGGGATTAACGAAGGCTATAAACGCTTCGCCACCGGCACCTACGCGCTGTGGTATCCGGTGGTGCTGCGCGCGCAAATAAAACGCATGATCAAAGATTTAGAAGCCACAGGTATCCGCAAAATTCTGCAAATCGAGCTGGCGGTGCGTCCGGACAGCGACCAGCGCGGCATGACCGCCTCCGGGATGATCGTCATCAACCCGCCGTGGAAGCTGGAGCAGCAGATGAACAATGTGCTGCCGTGGCTACACAGCAAGCTGGTGCCGGCCGGTACCGGTCACACGACCGTCAGCTGGATCGTGCCGGAGTAATCGCAACCATCGGTGGAACCTTTTACGCCTCGCGCTACAATCGCGGCAATCAACGATTAAGGACATATGGGCATGAGCAAACATTATGATTACCTCGCCATCGGCGGCGGTAGCGGCGGTATCGCCTCGATTAACCGTGCGGCCATGTACGGCCAGAAGTGCGCGCTGATTGAAGCCAAAGCGCTGGGCGGCACCTGCGTCAACGTCGGCTGCGTGCCGAAAAAAGTGATGTGGCATGCGGCGCAGATCCGCGAAGCCATTCATCTTTACGGCCCGGACTACGGTTTCGATACCACCATCAACCATTTCGACTGGGAGAAGCTGGTCGCCAGCCGCAGCGCCTATATCGACCGCATTCATACCTCCTACGACAACGTGCTGGGTAAGAATAACGTCGACGTGATCAAAGGGTTTGCGCGTTTTGTCGATGCCCACACCGTGGAAGTGAACGGCGAGACCATTACCGCCGATCATATCCTGATCGCCACCGGCGGCCGTCCGAGCCACCCGAACATTCCGGGCGTGGAATACGGTATTGATTCCGACGGTTTCTTCGAACTGCCGGCGCTGCCGAAGCGCGTGGCGGTGGTCGGCGCGGGCTACATCGCCGTTGAACTGGCGGGGGTGATTAACGGCCTCGGCGCTGAGACCCACCTGTTCGTGCGTAAGCACGCGCCGCTGCGCAGCTTCGATCCGCTGATCGTCGAAACGCTGGTGGAAGTGATGAACGCCGAAGGTCCGCAGCTGCATACCAACGCCATCCCGAAAGCGGTGGTGAAGCATGCCGACGGTAGCCTGACCCTTGAGCTGGAAGATGGCCGCAGCCAGACCGTTGACTGCCTGATCTGGGCGATTGGCCGCGAACCGGCGACCGATAACTTCAACCTGGCGGCTACCGGCGTGAAAACCGACGATAAAGGCTACATCGTCGTCGATAAGTTCCAGAACACCAGCGTGCCGGGCATCTACGCCGTGGGCGATAACACTGGCGCCGTCGAACTGACCCCGGTGGCCGTGGCCGCAGGCCGTCGCCTCTCCGAACGCTTGTTTAACAACAAGCCAGAAGAGCATCTGGACTACAACAATATTCCGACCGTGGTCTTCAGCCACCCGCCTATCGGCACCGTCGGCTTAACCGAGCCGCAGGCGCGCGAGCAGTATGGCGACGACGCGGTGAAGGTCTACAAATCCTCCTTCACCGCGATGTACACCGCCGTCACCTCGCACCGCCAGCCGTGCCGCATGAAGCTGGTGTGCGTTGGCCCGGAAGAGAAGATTGTCGGCATCCACGGCATCGGCTTCGGAATGGATGAGATGCTGCAGGGCTTTGCGGTGGCGTTGAAGATGGGCGCTACCAAAAAAGACTTCGACAATACCGTCGCTATTCACCCGACGGCGGCAGAAGAGTTCGTCACCATGCGCTAACACGCGAGCGCCGGATGATAAAAAGAAGCCCTGAGGGGCTTCTTTTTTTATGCTCAGGCCACGCCGTTATTGCCATGGCGCATAAACGCCGGGCGCTGATTGAGCGCCATATACCAGCGCTCCACGGCCGGCATTTCCGGATGCGCAAAGGGCGTCATCTTCCAGCGATGCACCGACAGCCCCAGCACGATATCGGCCAGGGTGAAGCGCTCGCCGGCTATCCACGCCCCGGTACGCTGCAACTGCGCCTCGACAATGCGCACACAGTGGGTCCAGGTGGCAATGCTCTCTTTAATCGCCGCCGGATCCTGAAAGCGAGGATCTTTACGCACCAGCCCCATAAAGGCATGGCGCCAGGCATTATTGAACTCGGTCGCCTGCCAGTCCATCCAGTGCTCCACCTCGGCGGCGGGCTGCGGCTCAGCGGGCAGCAGATCCCAGCGCTCCGCTTTCCGCGCCAGATAGCGGCAGATGCTGTTCGACTCCCAGAGCACAAAGTCATCGTCCAGCAGCACCGGCACCAGGCTGTTAGGATTCAGGCGCTGAAATTCAGGGGTGTCCAGGGGCTTAAACCCGCTGCCGTAATCCTCCTGCTGGTACGCCAGCCCGATCTCCTCGCAGGTCCACAGCACTTTCCGTACATTGATTGAAGAGCGTTTGCCCAGAATTGTTAGCATCGTCAGCGATTCCTCAGCCATAAAAGACAGTTCATTCACTCTACTCTATTGCCAGCCAGCAACAAGGCAGAGCGCTGGATAATGTGTATAGTTGATTCCAGCCTGTTTGCCGAAAAGGAACCCGACATGTTGACCCCTTTTACCGTTTTGATGCCCGCCAATATTCGTTTTGGCCGCGGTCAGGCCCAGAGCGCCGCCCCCTGGCTGGCGCAGCAGGGTGGTCCCATTCTGCTGGTGCATGGTGCCAGCCCGCAGCGGGCGGCGTTTCTCCGCCAGCAGCTGGAGGCGCTGCAGCTTGCGGTCACGACGCTGGCGATAAGTCGCGAACCCTGGCTTAGCGATATTGAGCAGGGCGTCCAGCTGGCGCGTGAGAAAGGGATCAGGGCGGTGGTCAGCCTCGGCGGCGGCGCGGTGATTGACGCCGGTAAGGCGATTGCGGCGCTGGTCCCCGCCACCGGCCCGGTGATCGACTATCTGGAGGTGGTGGGAACGGGCCGTCAGCTGGAAGCCAGTCCCCTGCCGTTCGTGGCGATCCCCACCACCGCCGGGACGGGCGCGGAGGTTACCAAAAATGCGGTGATCAACGTTCCGGAACAGCAGCGGAAGGTGAGCCTGCGCGACGACCGGATGCTGCCTGACCTGGCGATTGTCGACCCGGCGCTAACCGACAACGCGCCGCGGAGTATCACCCTGAGCTCCGGCCTTGACGCCCTGACCCAGGTGATAGAGCCGTGGCTCTGCAGCCGGGCCACCCCTTTCACCGACGCCCTCTGTCAACAGGCGATCCCGCGGGGTATCCGCGCGCTGAAGGTTCTGATGGAAAAAGAGTGCCCGGCCAGCCGCGACGAGATGGCCTGGGTCAGCCTGTGCGGCGGACTGGCGCTGGCGAACGCCGGGCTGGGGGTGATCCACGGCCTCGCCGGCCCGCTGGGCGGCCTGAGCCGCGCCTCGCACGGTGCCCTGTGCGGCAGCCTGCTGCCGTTTGGGCTGGCGCTGAATGAGTCGCAGATAAACGACCCCGCCCTGCGCCAGCGCTTCAACGACGTTCGCCGCTGGCTGGCCGACGGGCTGGAGGTCCCGGCGGATCGGGTCTGGGACAGTCTGCGGGAATGGAGCCTTCACGCCGGTCTCGGCACCCTGCGCGACCTCGGCGTGGCGCGCGACGCGCTGGAGCCGGCGGCGCTGGCCGCCAGCACCTCCTCATCCATGAAGGCCAATCCGGTCAGCCTGAGCAGCGAACAGCTGCTGGAGATGCTGGAGGCGGCGTGGGAGTGAGCGCCCCGGGATAAAATTTTGTTGCATAATGAATGCTCCGAATTTTATCTTCGCCCAAGCGCGGACTTATTAATGATTTATCAAGGCGTTACTTAAAAATCACGGCGTCCCCTTCAGGCGGAAAAGCGTGATCTAACGCACAGTTTGCTTCACACTCACCGAAGCGACTGTCTACGCTTAAAAGACAAGGCCGGGTACGCCCGGCCGCGAACTCACGCTATCCGGAGGTCCGTATCGCTATGTTCAGCCAGAAATTACGCCACGTTGAAGACGACGAGTTAAGGATCGACATCGATCCCTGCTACGAAGCCGATCCGTACGAATTAAAGCTGGATGAGATGATTGACGCTGAACCGGAGCCTGAGGTGATCGAGGGGCTTCCGGCGTCTGACGCCCTCACCCCGGCGGATCGCTATCTTGAGCTGTTTACCAACGTGCAGAAAACACGCATTTTTGCCGACAGCAAAACGTTTCCCGACTGCGCGCCGAAGCACGACCCGCTGGACATCCTGCGGAACTACCGGAAGGTCAAACGTCAGCCCGATTTCGATCTACGACAGTTCGTTGAGGACAACTTCTGGCTGCCGGAGAGCCAGACCGACGTTTACACCTCCGACCCCAACCTGACGCTGAAAGAGCACATCGATAAGCTGTGGCCGGTGCTGACCCGCGAGCCTCAGGATCATATCCCCTGGTCGTCGCTGCTGGCGCTGCCGCAGGCCTATATCGTCCCCGGCGGCCGCTTTAGCGAAACCTATTACTGGGACTCTTATTTCACCATGCTGGGGCTGGCGGAGAGCGGCCGGGAAGATCTGCTGAAATGCATGGCCGATAACTTCGCCTGGCTGATTGAAACCTACGGTCATATTCCGAACGGCAACCGCACCTACTACCTCAGCCGCTCGCAGCCACCGGTGTTCGCCCTGATGGTCGAACTTTTTGAAGAGGACGGCGTGCGCGGCGCGAAGCGCTATCTGGATCATCTGAAGATGGAGCACGCCTTCTGGATGGACGGCGCCGAGTCGCTGATCCCGCATCAGGCGTATCGGCACGTGGTGCGCATGCCGGATGGCTCCTTGCTCAATCGCTACTGGGACGATCGGGACACGCCGCGGGATGAATCGTGGCGCGAGGACGTGGAGACCGCCCGCCACTCGGGACGGCCGGCTAATGAAGTCTACCGCGATCTGCGGGCGGGCGCCGCGTCCGGCTGGGACTACTCCAGCCGCTGGCTGCGGGATATCACGCGGCTGGCCAGTATCCGTACCACGCAGTTTATCCCCATCGACCTGAACGCCTTCCTGTTCAAGCTGGAGACGACCATCGCCAACCTCTCCGGGCTGAAGGGCGATCGCGAGACGGAAGCAGCCTTCCGCCAGAAGGCTCAGGATCGGCGGGCGGCGGTTAACCGCTACCTGTGGGACGATGAGAACGGCTGTTTTCGCGATTATGACTGGCGCCGCGAACAGCTGGCGCTGTTTTCCGCCGCCAGCATTGTCACCCTTTACGTCGGCCTGGCGACCCACGAACAGGCGGAACGCCTTGCCGATGCGGTGCGGGCCCGCCTGCTCACCCCCGGAGGGATCATGGCCACCGAATACGAAAGCGGCGAGCAGTGGGATAAACCCAACGGCTGGGCGCCGCTGCAGTGGATGGCGGTGCAGGGATTTAAACGCTACGGTCAGGATCCGTTGGGAGATGAGATCGCCTGGAGCTGGCTGCAGACGGTCAACCACTTCTACAAGCAGCACCACAAGCTGATTGAGAAATACCACATCGCCACCGGCGTGCCGCATGAGGGCGGCGGCGGGGAGTATCCCCTGCAGGATGGCTTCGGCTGGACCAACGGCGTGGTGCGCCGGCTGATTGGCCTGTACGGTGAGCCAACCTAGTCGGGCTGTTCCCGGCGGCCTTCTCCTGCTATGTTCAGGGGATTCGCCCTGCCCGGAATGACGCTTATGCCTGAACTTCTGACGCCGCGCCTGCGCTGCTCACCGCTGCAGCTGGACGACTGGTCGTTTTTTCTTTCCCTGCAGCAGGATCCGCAGGTCATGCTCTATGTGGCCGACCCCCGGCCGCAGGCGGCCATCCGCGAGGCGTTCGATTCGCGGCTGCCGCCGTGGACGCCCGGGGATGCACACTGGCTGTGCCTGGTGGTGCGCGACAGGCTGACCCATACCCCGCTCGGCCTCACCGGTTACCTACATCATCAGCGCGACATAGCCGAGGTCGGCTTTCTCTTCGCCCCGGCGGCGCAGGGCCGGGGCTACGGCTACGAATCGCTGCGCGCGCTGTGCGACTACGCCTTCACCACCGGCGGCGTCCGCCGCCTGACCGCCACCGTCACCGCCGGCAACGAGGCGTCTAAGCAGTTACTGCTCAAAGCCGGGTTCCGGCTGGAGGGGGAGCTGCGGGAGAACTACTGGCTCAACGGACGCTGGCACAACGACTGGCTGTTCGGTCGGCTGCGCGCGGAGGGCGATGCGCCCTAGCGCGCCGCCGCTCACGGTCTGATGACAGCGGGGTTCAGAGGAACATCCCTCCCGAGACTTCCACACGCTGCGCGTTCATCCACGCCAGCTCATCGCTGAGCAGGGCGGCGATGGCGTCGCCGATATCATCCGGTAGCCCGACGCGCCCCAGCGCGGTCTGGGCGGCGATATGCCGATTCACCTCGGCGTTATCACGCACCTCCCCGCCGCCAAAATCGGTCTCAATGGCCCCCGGCGCGATGATGTTCACCGATATCTCCCGTCCGCCCAGCTCTTTCGCCTGATAGCGGGTCAGGACCTCCATCGCCCCCTTCATCGCGGCGTAGGCCGCATAGCCCGGCAGGGCAAAGCGCGCCAGGCCGCTGGAGACATTAAGGATCCGCCCCCCGTCCTGCAGGAGGGGCAGCAGCCGCTGGGTCAGAAAAAACGGCCCTTTGAACTGGATGTTCATCAGCTCGTCAAACTGCGCTTCACTGGTCTCGGCGAAGGGGACGTTGAGGCCGATCCCAGCGTTGTTCAGTAAATAATCAAAGGTAGTGCGTCCCCACTTCTGCGCCAGCACCTGCGCCACCTCGCTGGCAAAGGCGTCGAATGTTGAGGAATCGCCGACGTTCAGCGCCAATGCTGCCGCCTTGACCCCTTTTTGCTCAATCTCCGCCACCACATCGAGAGCCGCCTGGCGGTTGCTGTGATAGGTCAGAAGAATGTCGGTTCCCTTCGCCGCCAGCTTCAACGCGGCGTTTTTACCCAGGCCACGGCTGCCGCCGGTCACTAAAGCGATACGTTGTGTCATCAGAAGACCCCTTTCAGGTTGCGTTGTGATTGTGTTCTAGCTTATTAACTGCCAGTAAAACAATAAATACGCTACATTACGTTTTACTGTTTCATTCTCAACAACAATAGGCCATCGGCATGGATAAAATTCATGCAATGCAGTTATTCATTCGCGTAGCGGATCTGGAGAGCTTCTCCCGCGCCGCCGAGACCCTGGCGCTGCCGAAAGGCAGCGTCTCGCGGCAGATTCAGGCCCTGGAAAGCCATCTTGGCGTGCGGCTCCTGCACCGTACCACCCGTCGGGTTCAGCTCACCCAGGATGGGATGGTCTACTACGAGCGGGCGAAGGATCTGCTGAGCAACCTCGACGAACTGGACGGGATGTTCCAGCACGATCCGGCGAGCATCAGCGGCCGGCTGCGGGTGGATATGCCGGTCGGTTTTGCCAAAAAGCTGGTTATCCCGCATCTGCCGACTTTTTTGCAGCAGTATCCGGGCATCGAACTGGAGCTGAGCAGCAGCGACCGGCTGGTGGACGTGATCCGCGAGGGGTTTGACTGCGTGGTGCGCGTCGGCGCGCTCAAAGACTCCGGGCTTATCGCCCGCCCACTGGGCAAGCTGACGCAAATTAACTGCGCCAGCCCGGACTACCTGGCCCGTTTTGGCTACCCGCAATCCCTGGAGGATCTGGCGGATCATGCCCTGATCCACTACGCCAGCACTCTCGGGGTCCGTCCTTCCGGCTTCGAGGTGGTGATCGACGGCGCCGTGCGCTGGGTAAAAAGCGGCGGCATATTGACGGTCAACAGCACGGAAACCTATCAGGCGGCCTGTATCGCCGGGCTGGGAATTATTCAGGTGCCGCGCACCGGCGTGCGCGAGGCGTTACGCGCCGGCGAACTGATCGAGATCCTGCCCCAGTACCGCGCTGAGCCGCTGCCGGTCTCGCTTATCTACCCGCACCGGCGCAATCTCTCCCGCCGCGTGCATCTGTTTATGGAGTGGCTGGGCGGGCTGATGAAAGATTACGTCGATTGATCCGCGCGGAGGGTGAACGGGGGGCGGGCAGATGCGTTCCTGCAGGATACGGCATTTAAGGTATACTTTTTGCTGAATCTCGCGGTAAAAAAGGAAGAAATTACGTATGACGCCGGAAAACGACGATCGACGCCCACCACAGGAACCGGACACGCAGCCGGAGAAAAGCAAAAGCCCCCTCGACGCCCTCAATGACACGGCCGTCGGCCAAAAAGCCAGCCAGGCGCTGAAGACCGTCACCGGAACGGCGGCTAAAGTGCAGCGCAACCCGGTGATCGCCCACCTGCTACGCGCCGCAGAGCGCTTCAACGACCGGCTGGGAAATCAGTTCGGCGCGGCCATCACCTATTTCTCGTTCCTGTCGATGATCCCGATCCTGATGGTCTCATTTGCCGCCGCCGGCTTCGTTCTGGCCTGGCATCCGACCCTGCTGCAGGACATTTTCGACAAAATTCTGCAAAACGTCAGCGACCCGACGCTGGCGGCGACGCTGAAAAACACCATCAACACCGCGGTGCAGCAGCGCACCGCCGTCGGTGTGGTCGGCCTGCTGGTGGCGCTCTATTCCGGTATTAACTGGATGGGCAACCTGCGCGAAGCGATCCGCGCTCAGTCACGCGACGTCTGGGAGCGCCGGCCGCAGGACGAGGAGAAAATCTGGATAAAATACTTCCGCGATCTTATCTCGCTGATCGGTCTGCTGGTGGCGCTGATTATTACGCTGTCGATCACCTCTGTCGCCGGTTCCGCCCAGCAGTTGATTATCTCCGCGCTGTATCTGGACAATATTGAATGGCTGAAACCCGCCTGGCGGCTGATCGGTCTCGCCATCTCTATTTTTGCCAACTATCTGCTCTTTTTCTGGATCTTCTGGCGGCTGCCGCGCCATCGTCCGCGGCGCAAGGCCCTGTTTCGCGGCACGCTTATCGCGGCGATTGGCTTTGAAATCATCAAAATCGTCATGACCTGGACGCTGCCGGCGCTGGTGAAATCCCCCTCCGGGGCGGCGTTCGGATCGGTGCTCGGGCTGATGGCCTTTTTCTATTTCTTTGCCCGCCTGACGCTGTTCTGCGCCGCGTGGATCGCCACCGCGGAGTATAAAGACGACCGACGGATGCCGGGCAAAACCCACCGCTGACGTATTGCGAGGATGAATAAAAGAGGCAAAATTCATCCTCGCGCTTGATTTCAGCAGATAAATCCAGCGCGTAACTTTTATTTAACGAAAAACTGGTTTTATTCTCTATCCTTTTAATTGTGTGAAGCATTTCATAGAACTATTTTTTCTGGCGTAAAAATTATCCGCTTTTTGCCGCTTTTTTGCTCATTCTCCTCGTTTGTTACAGATTGAAATGTCCCTGTGGCTGTGGCTATATGGCTTTTCGTTCGCGCAAAAATAAGAAAGATCTATGCAAGCCACAGCCACCACACTCGAAAACACGCAGGAAACCGCCCCGGTCAACTCACGCAATAAAGTCGTTGTCGCCTCGCTCATTGGCACCGCCATTGAGTTTTTCGACTTCTACATTTATGCCACTGCCGCGGTCATCGTCTTCCCGCATATCTTCTTCCCGCAGGGCGATGCCGCCGCGGCCACCCTGCAATCGCTGGCCACCTTCGCCATCGCCTTCGTCGCCCGGCCAATCGGCTCCGCGCTGTTTGGCCACTTCGGCGATCGCGTCGGCCGCAAGGTTACCCTGGTGGCTTCGCTGTTAACCATGGGGATCTCCACCGTGGTGATCGGCCTGCTGCCCGGCTATGAAAGCATTGGCATTGTCGCGCCGATGCTGCTGGCGCTGGCGCGCTTCGGTCAGGGACTTGGCCTCGGAGGGGAATGGGGCGGCGCGGCGCTGCTGGCTACGGAAAACGCCCCGGCGCGCAAGCGCGCCCTGTACGGCTCCTTCCCGCAGCTGGGCGCGCCGATCGGCTTCTTCTTCGCCAACGGCACCTTCCTGCTGCTTTCCTGGCTGTTAACCGATCAGCAGTTTATGGAGTGGGGCTGGCGTGTGCCGTTTATCTTCTCCGCGGTGCTGGTGATCATCGGTCTTTATGTTCGCGTTTCGCTGCATGAGACCCCGGTCTTCGCCAAAGTGGCGGCGGCGAAAAAACAGGTCAAAATCCCGCTGGGTACCCTGTTGACCAAACACGTTCGCGTGACGGTGCTGGGCACCTTCATCATGCTGGCAACCTATACCCTGTTCTACATCATGACCGTCTACTCGATGACCTTCAGCACCGGCGCGGCGCCGAATGGCCTGGGCCTGCCGCGTAACGAAGTGCTGTGGATGCTGATGATGGCGGTGATTGGCTTTGGCGTGATGGTGCCGATCGCCGGCCTGCTGGCGGATGCCTTTGGTCGTCGTAAGAGCATGATTATCATCACCACGATGATTATTTTGTTCGCCCTGTTCGCCTTTAAACCGCTGCTGGGCTCCGGCAATCCGCTGCTGGTCTTCGCCTTCCTGCTGCTGGGCTTAAGCCTGATGGGACTGACCTTTGGCCCGATGGGCGCGCTGCTGCCGGAGCTGTTCCCGACCGAAGTGCGCTACACCGGGGCATCGTTCTCCTATAACGTGTCGTCGATCCTCGGCGCCTCGGTGGCGCCGTACATTGCCGCCTGGCTGCAGGGCAACTATGGCCTCGCGGCGGTCGGCACCTATCTGGCGGCGATGGCGGCGCTGACGCTGATCGCCCTGCTGCTGACCCACGAGACCCGCCACCAGTCGTTGTGATCCTTCGCCCTGACGCCGCTGGCGTCAGGGCGCTCTCCTACTTTTTCATCTGCGACAAAATGGTCCGGCACTGGTTGCTATCGCCCTCCGCCGGAGAAACCAGCGCCAGCAGCGCGGCAGCCGGGGTCACCAGGGTGGCCAGCGCCGCCGCTACCGCGCCGCGGACAATCAGCGGCCCGGCCTTCACCCCCGCCTGCGGCGATTTAAAGGTGCCGCGAACATACAGCGGGGAACGCAGGGTGATCACCCGGAAGCCTTTGCTTTCCGGATCGATGGTCAGGTCCAGCTGCTCGGAGGCGAAGCTGGCGGTCCCGGTCACATTGATCAGCGCGTTTTCCGTATCGAAGGCAAAAATCTGCGGCCGGGCGACGCCGTTGGTCACGTCAATATTGGCCGCCGCGCAGTTCACCCGAACCTCCTCATCGCCAAAAATCTGGCCGATCAGGTAGTTGCCGACGTTAAGGCCGAGAATTTCCATCAGGTTGCGACTGATCAGGCCGTCGTTCATCAGCAGCTTCAGGTTGCCGTTGCTGTTGCCGAGCAGGGCCGCCACCGAGTTGCCGCTGCCGCGCAGCTGAACGTCGCCATTCATCTCGCCGAGGGTTTTCTGCATCATCTCGACGTTCGGCATCAGCGCCTTCAGCTTCAGGCGCCGCGCCTGCAGATTAGCCTCACCCTGCAGCGGCTTTTTATCGCCCTGCAGGTGCACGCTGCCGGCAATCGACCCGTTGGCCAGGCCAAAACGCACCGGCTGCAGGCGCAGGTCGCCATCCTCCAGGATCACGTGGGTCGCCAGATCGCTGATCGGCAGCGTGCCGCCGTGCTCAATTCTCCGGCCCTTAAAGCGCACATCGGCATCCATCACCTGCCATTTATCGGTTTCAAAGCGGTCCGCTGGCAACACTTTACCCGCCGGCTGCGGTCGGTCGCCCGCCTGGCGCGCAGCGCTTTTCTTCGTCCCTTTGCCGGAGTCGACGCCGATTAACGGCCCGAGATCCGCCAGCCGCAGCTGCTTCGACTCCATGTCGCCGCTGAGCTTCGGTCGCGGTTTGCCAGTGGTATAGGTCAGGGAGCCATGAATGTCGCTATCGCCGATCCGGCCGTTAAAATCCTGATAGTCAAAGCGCATGCGGTTTTTCTGCTTAAAGTCGGCGCGCAGGTGGCCGTCGGTGGAGAACGACGGCGTCTCCGGCAGCAGCACGCCGGTCAGGTCGTAGAGGTCGCGCAGCGAATCGCCGGCGAATTTCAGCCGCAGGTCAATGCCACCGACGTTGAGCGGGTCGCTGACCGTACCGCTAAACGCCACCCGCGTATTGCCGGAGCGGAAGTCGCCCTGCAGCGGGAAAGGCGTGCTTGCGCTGCGCAGGGCCAGCATACCGCCGATTTTACCGTTGCCGCTAACCGGCTGGCCCTTGTAGCGGCCCTTCAGCGACAGGCCAAAGACGTAGTCGCCTGGTTTCGCCGCGCTCTGCCGATCCTTCGTGCCGGTGACTTCGCTGAACGGTAGCGGTTTGCCTAGGGGATCGACGAGGATGGTAATATCGCTGCGGGTGATCTTGTCATCGATAGCGATAGTCCCGCGGTCGAAAAGAATATTATCAAGGCGGAAAGACCAGCTGACGGGGGCGCTGTCCCCCGCGGCACGCCGATCGCCAGCCAGCTGAAAGGTCCAGTTATTGTTGTCTTCCGCCAGGCGGATCAGCCGCACGTCGGGCCGTTCCAGCTTGATCCACGGCAGATACACCGTTTTGCTCAGCAGCGCCAGCGGGGCGAGGGTCGCCTCCACCCGCGGCAGGTGGATCATGGTCACCTGGGGAATGGCCGGCGGATTGCCCAGCACGATATCCTCCGCGTGCACATGGGGCCACGGGATCCAGCTGCGCCAGCCGCGCTCCTCCGGCTGACGCTCCCAGACCACGCCGAGATCGCCGCGGATGGCGAACGGGCGGTTCAGCTCGGCAGACACTTTCTGATTGATCGTCGGCTTCAGCCGGTTCCAGTCAAAGGTGGCCAGCACGATAAAGAAGAGAACGATCAGCAACAGTATCGTTCCTGTGATGATTACCAACGTTTTACGGGTTCTGCTCATCCCTACTCCGCTCCTTTTGCATCACGTCAGTCCTGAATATAGTCAAAAAGCGGCGTTTCTCCTGGAAATGCGCTTTTCGTCACATTACGCGCGTCAGGTCAAAAAAATAATGGAACGATGTTTTAATATGATTGACCAGCAAAACAGCGCAGCGCACACTAGCGCTTATATCGATTCCATTGCAGGTTCTGGCTATGTCTAAAAAAATTGCCGTCATTGGCGAATGCATGATTGAGCTGTCAGAGAAGAACGGGGCCGTTAACCGCGGCTTTGGCGGCGATACCTTAAACACTTCGGTCTATATCGCGCGGCAGACAGATGCCAGCGCGCTGAGCGTCCACTACGTCACCGCGCTGGGAACCGATGCGTTCAGCCAGCAGATGCTCGACAGCTGGCAGCAGGAAAACGTCAACATCGATCTTATCCAGCGGATGGCCGACCGCCTGCCGGGGCTGTATTACATTGAAACCGATGACGCCGGCGAGCGCACCTTCTACTACTGGCGCAACGAGGCGGCGGCAAAATTCTGGCTGGAGAGCGATCGCGCAGCGGCGATTTGCGAAGAGCTGGCCACTTTCGACTATCTCTATCTGAGCGGTATCAGCCTCGCCATTCTCAGCCCGGTCAGTCGTGCAACGTTGTTCACGCTGCTGCGTGAGTGCCGCGCCAACGGCGGCAAGGTGATCTTCGACAACAACTATCGCCCGCGCCTGTGGGTCAGCCAGGCGGAGACGCAGCAGGTTTATCAGGAGATGCTCGCCTGCACCGATATCGCGTTTCTGACCCTCGACGATGAAGACGCGCTGTGGGGGGAAAAACCGGTCGCCGAGGTGATCGCCCGCACCCACGCCGCCGGCGTGGAAGAGGTGGTGGTGAAGCGCGGAGCGGATGCCTGCCTGGTCTCGGTTAGCGGGCAACCGCTGCGGGAAGTGCCGGCCGTCAAGCTGGCCAAAGAGAAGGTGGTGGATACCACCGCCGCCGGCGACTCCTTCAGCGCCGGCTATCTGGCCGTTCGCCTGACCGGCGGCGATGCTGAATCCGCCGCCAGACGCGGACATCTGACCGCCAGCACGGTGATCCAGTATCGCGGGGCGATCATCCCGCGGGAAGCGATGCCGCAATAATCCTCACCTGTAAGCGCTCTCCGGCCGCCGCTGGCGCGCCGGAGAGGCGTCAGGTTACTGCCCCGACGGGATGTCGCTGGCCTCGCTGTGGGCGTCAACCGTATCGGCGCTGCCGCTGGTCGCTGCGGCCGCCGGACTCGCCGGACTCGGCGCCATCAGTTTTTCCCACGTGGCCTGCAGCTCCTTCATGTTGTATTCCGGTTCGCCTTTCGGCTGCTGTAACACCAGCGCCATATCCTGAGAGAGTTGCTGACGCAGGTACTGGTTCAGCATGTCCACCGTCAGGGAGTTGAGGAACTCCTGACGCAGCTTCTGGTACTGCTCCGGCGCGATATCCACCACCTGATTTTGCAGGGAGCGCATGCGCTGGCTCATCAGAATGTCGGTATCGGTGCGCGCATAGGTGGCAAACAGCTTCTGCAGCTCGAGGCTTTTCTGGGCGATAAGCGCGTCAAACTCCTCCTGCGGCAGGCCGTTGTCGCGCACTTTCGCCAATTCGCGCGAAACCACGCTCAGATTGTTATTCAGGCGCTCGCCCGGCGATTCGATATTGATGGCGCACTGCGCGCGCTGATAGAGCACCCGGCAGTCGAAACCAAGCCCAATATCCTTGACGTTATTTTTGCTCAGGCTCTGCTGCACGTGCCAGAACAGCGCTTCGCGGGCGAGGTCGTCGCGCCAGTAGCGCTGCAGCGCTGCGGAATCGCGGATCGGCTGCCAGGGGGCGTCCCACATGATGGACAGTTTGTCCTGGCGCACGGCGCTGGTCATGATGCTGACCGGCACGGTGGGCAGCGGCGATAAGGTCGGCACCGCCGCCGGCGTTTCCCGCTTCCCCTTCAGATCGCCAAAGGTCTTGCTGATTTGCTCAGCGACGCTGCGGCTGTCGACGTTACCCACCACGATCAGCGTCATGGCGTCAGGGGTGTACCATTTTTGATAAAAGTCTTTCAGCTGCGCCACGTCGATCGGCTGCTTCAGCGGCGCGGCGGGATCGTGGCCCAGCATGGTGGAGCCCTTCAGGCGATAGCGCCACCAGCCCTCTTTGGTATCCAGCGGCCAGGTCGCCACCATGTCGCTGCCCTGCAGCGCGTGATTGATCGATTCAGGCGTAATGGTCAGTTTACCGCTGGCGTCCGCCAGCCAGCTCAGCGCCTCTTTCAGCAGATCGTTGCGGTTATTCGGCAGGCTGAGATTAAACATCGTGTAATCGTAGGAGACGATGGCCGGCGGCAGAGGACGCTTCGGGTCAATACTCTGCTGCCACAGCGAGCGCGCCTGCATCGTCGGCAGGCTGCCGCTTTGCGTCAACGCCAGACGGGGAATAAAACGGCTGAAACCGCTCTGCTGAGTGCTTTCGCTCAGCGAGCCAATATTCACGGACAGACGGACTTCGATACGGTCGCTGGGACGCTGCGGCGTGGCCAGCACCTGCCACGACAACCCATTCGCTAAGGTCCCTTGTTGCCAGGCCGGATCAGGCTGGAGCGCTTCTGCCTGCACATAACCGGCCGCCGCTACCATCAGCAAACCGCCCGTTAAGAGTTTAATTGTTGTGCCCTGCATGTGAACCCCTGATGAACATTCCTGGTTACAACAGCATCCCACTGACGGGCTGCCGAAAAAAGTGAGAGTGAAATACGTCGGTTAGACCACACGGAGACGAAAATGTCGCATGACAACGTAAAATAATCATTTCGTGTCATTCCCGCCGGGCGGAAATGACCTCTAATTATGCGCAGGAGCCCGTACTCCAGCAAGGGAGTACGGGCCTAAGAGGAGGATTTAAGAGGATAATTCGTGCGTTTTGTTCGCGGGAACACGGTTATTCAGCACATCATCCATCTGTTTGGCATCGAGTTCTTTCACCCATTTTGCCACCACCACCGTGGCGACGCCGTTACCGACCAGGTTAGTCAAAGCGCGGGCTTCGGACATAAAGCGGTCGATACCGAGGATCAGCGCCAGGCCAGCGACCGGTAAATGCCCAACCGCCGAGATGGTCGCCGCCAGCACGATGAAGCCGCTGCCGGTCACTCCCGCCGCCCCTTTCGAGGAGAGCAGCAGCACCACCAGCAGGGTGATTTGATGGAAAATATCCATATGGCTGTTGGTCGCCTGGGCGATAAACACCGCCGCCATCGTCAGATAGATAGAGGTGCCGTCGAGGTTAAACGAATAGCCGGTCGGGATCACCAGGCCCACCACCGACTTACGACAGCCGAGCTTCTCCATCTTGTCGAGCATGCGCGGCAGCGCCGATTCGGATGAGGAGGTCCCCAGCACGATCAGCAGCTCTTCACGGATATAGCGGATAAATTTAAAGATGCTGAAGCCGGTGGCCCGGGCGATGCTCCCCAGCACCAGCACCACGAACAGGATACAGGTGATATAGAAGCAGATGATCAGCTGCCCCAGCTGCACCAGGGTGCCGACGCCATATTTACCGATGGTGAAGGCCATGGCCCCGAAGGCGCCGATCGGCGCCAGGCGCATGATCATATTGATGATGCCGAAGATGACCTGCGAGAAACTTTCAATGACGTTGAAAATCAGCTGGCCCTTGCTGCCCAGACGATGCAGGGCAAAGCCAAACAGAACGGCGAACAGCAGAACCTGCAGGATGTTGCCGCTGGCGAAGGCGCCAATGACGCTGCCCGGGATCACATCCAGTAAAAAGGCCACCACCCCCTGGTCTTTCGCCTGCTCAGCGTACACCGCCACCGCTTTCGCATCGAGCGTCGACGGGTCGACGTTCATCCCGGCCCCCGGCTGCACCACGTTGACGATAATCAGACCGATAATCAGCGCGATGGTGCTGACCACTTCGAAATAGAGTAGCGCTACCGCCCCGGTACGGCCAACGGCTTTCATGCTCTCCATCCCGGCGATCCCCGTCACGACGGTACAGAAGATAACCGGAGCAATCACCATTTTAATCAGCTTAACGAAGGCGTCGCCGAAGGGTTTCATTTGCGCGCCCAGTTCCGGGTAAAAATGGCCCAGCAGAATACCGATCGCTATGGCCGTCAGAACCTGGACATAGAGGCTTTTAAAGATAGAGGTTTTCATAGGGTGTCCTTTGGGAATAACCACAGAGCAAGAAGGGATATTTGACGTCTGTGGCTTAAAAATAACACCCTGGAAACATTTCAGAAATAACTAACGCCGAAAGTGCAACGCAATTGTTAAAATCTTTGAGCTGACTCGCACAAGTCAACAAAACATTTACAAATTTGCATCCTCCCGGACCGGGGAGAGATAGCGCGCGCTGAACGCCTCCTGCGGTAAAGCGCAACCGAACAGATGGCCCTGGAGCACCTCGACGCCGGCGGCTTGCAACCAGCGGTACTGGGCCTCGTTCTCCACCCCTTCCGCCACGATACGTAGCGACAGGCCGCGCGCGAGCTGGATCATCGCCGGCACCATGCTGACATCCTCCGGCAGCATATCGATGAATACCTTATCGATTTTCAGGATATCCACCGGCAGGGCCTTCATCTGCTGCAGCTGGTGCAACCCGGCGTAACCCATGCCAAAATCATCCAGCGCAATACGTACCCCGGCCTCGCGCAGAGGCCGCAACCGCGCCATCACGTCCTGCGGATCGTCCATCCGGCAGCTCTCCGTCACCTCGAGGATTAAAGTACCCGGCGCGATGCGGTAGCGGGCGATCAGCTTCAGCATCTCCTCGCCGCGATCGTGCTCCAGCAGCTGAAGCAGCGAAACATTGACCGACAGCGGCAGCATAATCCCCTGGCTTTGCCAGGCAGCCAGCTGGCGGCAGGCCTCTTCCATCACCCAGTAGCCGACCGGGATAATCAGCCCGCAGGACTCAATGCGTTCAATCAGCGCCGGCGGTAGCGACCAGCTGCCATCCGCCTGCCGCTGACGCAGCAGCACCTCGGCGCCGCAGATCTCGCCGCTGGCGCAGGCCACCTGCGGTTGCAGCCAGATAGCGAACTGCTGGTTGTCGAGGGCGGTCATAATATCGTGCTCTTCCATCAGCCGACGCTGGGCCTTTTCCATCTGCTCGGGATCGAAGAACTCAATCTGGTTTTTACCTTTGCGTCTCGCGGTGACGGCGGCCGACACCGCGCGCCGGTAAAACTGTTCGGCGCTGAGGCCGGGGTGGAACATGGCGATCCCGACGCTGGCGTAGGGTCGCAGCTGCAGACCATGCAGCGGCAAACGTTCATTAATAATAGTGAGCACTTGCTTACTTAACGTCACCGCCTGCCAGGATTCGGCGAGGCCATCGGCGAGAATGGCGAAGTCATAGCCGCTCACCTGAGCCAGCACCATCTGCGGCGGGATCGCGGCGCGCAGCTTCTCCACCAGCGTCAGGAGCAGCATTTCGCGCTGGCTCTCCTTGAGCACGCCGGCGGCGTCCTGCAGGGTTTCACAGGCGACGACGATCAGCGCGGCGCTCTGCGGGCGGGCCACCGTCTGCTCCAGCATCGCCAGCAAAAAGGCTTTATTCGGCAGCTCGGAGACCGGGAAGCGGGTCGACTGGATGGACAGCTCATCATGCTGGCGCACCAGGCTCTGCTGGTTGCGGTTATAGCTGCGCACCAGCATGCCGATCTCGTCGTCATGGTGCAGGCGCGGGAGGGTCAGCTGATGCCCAAGACGCTCCTGCTGGGAGAGATCGTTCAGCTCGCGGGCGATACGCCGCAGAGGGCGAACCATCAGCCGGTTGATGCACCAGGTGAGCGCCACCGTCAACATCAGCACCAGAAGTAAGTAAGCAGTCACTAACGTGGCAAGGGCGCTCATGACGAATTTATACATGCGATAGGAATCGGCCTGCAGCACCAGATAGGCCAGCGGCTGCGGGTTGGCCGGCCGCTCCAGCGAATAAATGGGCAGCGAAATCTGCACCGGCAGCTCAAATAGCCGGGTGATGGTCACCGGCACCGACCGCTCGGGGATAAACCGCATCCGTAACGCCTGGAACTGGTTGGGCAAGACCACATCCGCCCGGCTGACGATGCCAGCAGGCTGGATACGGCTTAAAATAGCTTCCGCTTCCGGAATATCGGCTTTCAGAATAGCCGCCGACAGCGGTTCGCGAACGGATCGCGCGATACTTTCTAACTGCGTGGCCGTGGTAAAGCGACTCTGTTGCACAAAGTGAAACAGCAAAATAGTGCAAAAAACCAATACAAAGGCCATGGACACGCTCGCGACCATCGCCATCTGTTTGATTGTAAGTGAACGGCTGACGCGCAACGGTGTTCTCCACTGATACTGAATGCATACCCGGTATCAATCCTTCAATCCCGGTCGTTTCAGGCTGATTATATACTCAAATCCTTCGCCCACGCCCGCGAGGGATGAAGTGACGGGATATTTCCGCGCGGTGACGCAGACGCCGGAGAGACCTCCCCGGCGGCCGACGGTGGGCAACGCCTCACGAGTATACGCGAAGCGCGCCGTGGAGTGGCGCTCTGTGACGTAATTCAGCCTATTCTGCTACCAGTCGGCGTAAGGCACCAGCGGCTGGGGCGGCATATCCAGATCCCCCTGCCAGCCTGCCGCCGAGTAGCGGACGTAAAGCAGCGCATGGCTTGGGGTATAATCCTTCGCCTGCTGAATATCGACCGCGGCGCCAACGAACCAGTTGCTGGTCACCCGCCGCTCCACCAGCGCTCTGGCGGTGTAACCGAATCCCTGGCTGCTGCTGCCCTGCTCCGTCAGTTCGCTGGCGCGCTGCCGGTAGTCGGACGGGATCAGGTTCAGCAGCGGATAGCGGGCCTGCGTTTGGGTACGCGAATGGGACCATGACACCGACCCGCCGAGTTCCCAGGACCAGTTCTCCGTGCGCTGACGCCAGGTCACCGGCACGGCGAAAGAGAGGTACTCCTGCGGGCTGTAATAGCCGCCCTGGCCGAGGGTGTAGCCGCTGAGATCTTTGTCGTAGTGCCAGATCATATTGTTGAGGCCGACGGTGACGCGACGATTATTCTCGTTAATCACCTTGTAGTAGTAGCCGGTCATCCAGCGCACGCGCCAGTTATCCGCCACGTTTTTACCGGTCAGCGAGTCGGCCCCCAGCGAGGACCAGATCCCGTGCGCTTCGCCCCGGTCATAGCTGAGGCTCACACCGCCGCCGTCGGCGCGAACACCGCCCCAGGTGGTGCCGGTATGGCTGTTGCTGTCTTTCTGCCCGCCGAAGGAGAGCAGCGAGCTGGAGATGGGCCGCCGGTGGACGTTGACCGTGTACCCCACTGGCCCGACGTCGCTGCTGTAGCTCAGGCCGCCGACCACATCGACGACATTGAAGCCCATCGGCGTGGTGCCGATATCCCCGCTCCAGGTGTCGTTCTGCCAGCCGACCGCCACGCTGGCCCCGCTGTCGGTCTGATTTTTACTACCGCTGGTGCAGGCGATCTCCCCGCAGGTGCCCCAGCTGGGCGAGTAGCTCCCGTCGCTGTGGGTGGAAAAGCTGCCGGCATCCATATTGACCAGGTCGGTGCGGAAGAACATCCGGCCATCCGCTAGCGGGGCATCCACCTGCAGCATGGTGGTATGCGCCTTCAGATCGGAATAGCCGCCGGTGCCGCTGGATCCCCAGAAGTCATGTTCCAGGGTGACGTTCAGATCCTGCTGGCGATAAAGATCGGCGGCATCGCTGCGGATCCCGCGCTTCAGCCAGTCATCCCGGCTGTCGTTGCGCGTCAGCCGGGTAAAGGTATCGTTATCCTGCGGCTGCGCGGGGGTGATGCCGGAGGCCACCATCGCCTCCCGGTAGTGGGTCAGCGCCTGCTGCGGCTCCCCGTTCCGGGTGGCAAAGCGGGCGGCATCGCGCAGCACCAGCGCGCTCTCCATCGAGGGCGGCTGCGCCTTCGCCTGCGGCACAATCTGGTTAAAAATCCGTTGGGCGTCAGCGGTATCGCCAAGGCCAGCTCGCGCCAGGGCGACCCGCCGCTGCATATTCATGGATTCGGCCTCTGCGCCTTTCAGCTGC
This sequence comes from Klebsiella sp. 2-CIP_Kleb., assembly GCF_050378715.1. NCBI lineage: Bacteria > Pseudomonadati > Pseudomonadota > Gammaproteobacteria > Enterobacterales > Enterobacteriaceae > Klebsiella > Klebsiella sp. 2-CIP_Kleb. The sequence goes on along the minus strand of NZ_JBNRLG010000004.1, from coordinate 193,550 downwards.
ATGACCTGCGCCCGGGCGGCCGGTTTATCCCCCTCGGCCAGGTAGACTTCCGCAAGGCCGAGGCGCGCATCGCCGTTGTCGGCTTCCTGACGCAGCACCCGCTGATAGTCGGCAATCGCCGTCTGGTTGTCGCCGCGCTGCTGCGCCCAGTCGGCCAGCGTCAGGTTATAGCGTACCGAGGCCGGCTGCTGTTTGATGAGGGCGATCGCCTGCGCTTCCTCGCCGCTGTCGCGCAATTGGTTCGCCTGGCGCAGCACCCGGTCGCTTTGCAGACGCGCCTCCAGTTCACGGATGTTATCCGTCCACGCGCTGCGCGGCAGGGTGGCGATTTGCGCCAGCGCCAGATCGTCCTGGTCGTTCCCCGACAGGTACAGCCCCGAGGCGTATATCCGTTCAGCATCCTGCGGCCGGCGGTTGACCATCGCCCGCATCAGCGCATCGGCTTGCTGGCGTTCGCCGGCGCTGACCAGATCCCGCGCCAGACGATAGGTGATCCACACGCTGTCCGGATCGAGCGCCAGGCGCCGACGCTGGACTTCCGCCGCCTGCGCCCAGTTGCCCTGGCTCTCCAGGGCCTGCGCCTGTTTCTCCAGCCGGTCGTTGGTCAGGCTGCGCTCGATATCATCAATACTGCGCCGCTGGGCAGCAGGAAGGCCGGCGATCCAGGCGCTGGCTTTCTCGGGCGATTCGGCGCGATAGAGGTTGGCCAGGCCGCGCACCGCCAGGTTATTGCCGCGATCCAGGCGCAACGCCTGCTGATAATAGCGCTCCGCCGCCGCCGACTCTTTGCGCGCCGCCGCGACGTCGCCCAGCCCCAGCACGGCATAGCTGTCGGTCCGATCGACCCGCTGCGCCTGGGCATAATAATTCTGCGCCTGCGCAAGCTGACCGGCCTTCAGGGCGTTATCCCCCTGCTTGATCAGCAGCCAGTAGCGGTTGGTTTGCAGCAGGCTGTCCCATTTGCCGCGATTCGGGCTGTCGGGATCCATGGCGATCGCTTTATTGAGCTGGGCCACCGCCCGCGCGCGGTCGCCGCGCTGGGAATAGGCCTGGCCGAGGGCGCCCACCGCATCGCTGTCGCGGCTGTCGGCCTGAACGGCTTTCTGCAGATCCGCCACCGCCTGCGAGGTATTTCCGGATTTGACCGCCGCCAGCCCTTCCGAGCGGGCGCGGAACGTCGGATCCTGCAGCTGCGCCTGCTGCTGGTCGAGCAGGACGCGGGCGTTCGCCGCCACCGAGCCGGTAGGAAACTGCAGCAGGAATTGCTGCAACGCCTGCACGCTGGCCTTGCTCACCGGCATGCTTTTCACCTCGCTGTACCACATATCGGCGGCGATACCGCGTCCTGAGGCCGAGCGGGCCATTTCCGCCAGATAGGCGAACCCTTCCTGCGGTTTGTTATCGGCAAACATCTGCTTCGCCAGCGCCGTGAGCAGGCTGACGTTGCCCGGCGCGCTGGCGTTCAGTTTTTTCAGCTGGCTGACGCCTTCGCTATGACGGGCCGGCAGGCGCGCCACCAGCGTCCAGTATTCAATAGCGGCATCAACATCATCCGGCACGCCGCCGAACAGCTTTTCGTAGGCGGCGATGGCTTCATCGACCTTCCCGGCCACGCCCAGCAGTCGCGCCTGCTGCAGCGCCTGACGACCCTCGCCGGTGTTGCTTTTCATCTCATTGCGCGACGCCTTCAGCTCCGGGGAGTCCGGCGCCAGCTTCGTCAGTCGCTCCAGCTCTTTTTGCGCCCCGGCGGCATCCCCCTGGCGCAGCAGATAGCGCATCCGCGCGGCAATCAGGTCCGGGTTGTTGGGGTCAATCAGCTCCAGACGGTACAGCGACTGGCGCACCAGGTCTTCACGATTGCTGGCCTCGCCGAGGCGCACCTGCTCCAGCAGATGTTCCTGGGCGGGCGTCGTCGTCGCCTGCGCTAACGGCAGCAGCGCAACGCCGAGGGACAGCGTGAGTAAACTTAGTGAGAGCTTGCGCATTCCTGGTTCCAGTCAGGTTGTAATTCGCCACCCGCAGTGAAACGAAAACGGTGTTGATCCCAACCCTGGCCAAACAGCGTCAGGACCGCGCTGTAGTAGGCATCCGCGCCGGGATAGTTATCGGCGACGCGCTGCCGTTGCACCGACCGGGCCTCGTCGTTCTGTAAAAACGGCAGCATCACCGCGGAAAAGCCCACCGGCCCCTGGCCGCTGGTTTTGCCGGTGGCGATATTCACTTTCTCCGGCGGTACCCCCTGCTCCGCGGTCTGCGCCGCCATCGGCGCAAAGCGGGCCAGCAGACGCGCTTTCTGCTTATCGCCGTCATGAAGCATGCCCACCCACAGGTAGACGCGAATCGCGTCATAGCTGCCGATCGGCGGCTTCTCCGTTTTCAGCTGCCAGCCTTTCCCTTTCTCATAGCGCACCCAGTCCGGGGTAAAGCCTTTCGGTGCGGTCTCCAGCAGCAGACGCAGGTTAGTATCGCGCAGGGCAGGCCACGGCGCGCCAAAACGCACAAAATAGGTGGCCAGCTGCGGTGGAAGATAGCTGGGGTTAAACCGCCAGCCGCTGTCATCGGCAAAACCGACTTTTCCCGGCAGCAGCATCGTGCCAAGGCCCGGCACCGCCACCGTCTCTTCATCGACAATCCGCGCCAGCAGCGCTTTCCCGGTCTCGGTGTACTGCGGCTGCTGCCACAGGCGCCCCGCCTCCAGCAGCGCCCAGGCTATCCACAGATCTGAGTCGGATGCCGAATTGCTGTCCAGCAGCGTCCACTGCTCGTCGTCCTTTTTCCCCCACAGCCAGCCCGGCAGATGCTGCCGCAGGTCGCCCTCCGCCAGGTTGTTCTGTGTCCAGGTCAGCAGCTTGTCGAACCCCGCGCGATCGTTGGCCGCCAGGGCAAAGAACAGGCCATAGCTCTGTCCTTCGGAAGTGGAAATTTTGCGCGCATCGCTGGGGTCGATCACCCGCCCCTCGGGGCTGACGTAGGCTTGCTTAAACTGCTCCCAGGCGGGCCACTGGCAGGCGGCGCTCGCCTGGCCCGCCGCCAGCACCAGCGCGGAGAGCACCGCGCCGCAAAGTACTTTCATCATGGTTTACTCATCATCCAGGCTAAGGCGGCGGCGGCTGATAATGCGCAGCATGCGCCACAGCACCCACGCCAGCAGCACGATACTGACCGCGGCGAAGATCGCCAGCAGTATCGGGTGGTTAGAGAGCGCGAACCAGATGCGCTCGAACCAGGGCAGATGGCCGACATAGTAAACATCGCCCACCCGCAGGCTGTTGACGCCGGATTCGCGGATCACCGCCACCGAGCCAAACATCGCCGCCCGCTTACCGCTGTCGTTGAGGGCGTTGGTTAGCAGTTCATTACCGCGCGGGCTGTCGGCCAGCAGGGCCACCACGCTGCGTTGATCGTTGTAGGGCGACTGGAAGCCAATCACCGCCGCCATCGGTCCGGAAGAAGTGATGTCGGTGCGGGTGTTGGGCGTGCGGGCCTCGTCATCGGGATAAATGCTCGCCAGGTCGTAATGACGCATCGGCATTTTCACCCAGCTTTTGGTCGCCTCGACCAGCAGGTTGATTTTGGTATCGTCCTTGAGGGACGAGGGGATCGCGCCGATCAGCAGCAGATCCGCATCTTTATTCTTGATCTGGTTGCCATCGTCAGTCATTTGCAGATTAATCGCCGCCAGGCCGGTCTGCGAACCGATGCCGCCCAGCGCCTGCAGCAGCGTCGCCACCTGGCCCTGGGTCGGCGCCTTCGGCACCACCACCAGGGTGTCGGCGAGGTCCGCCATACGGCTGTAAGGGAAGCCAGCATTGGCGAAGACGCGCAGGTCCGGTAGAGCAATAAAGTGATAATACTTCGAGAAGTCGATGGTCGAATCGTCGCCGATCACCACATGGTTCTGCACCGGCTGGAAGGTAATACAGTTGTCGATAGAGCCGCCGGGCATCGGGTTCATGTACTGGAAGTCAAAGCGCAGCTGGTTCACCGCCCCAAGACGCAGCGCAGGTATGGTAACCTCCGATTTGCCGTCCAGCAGCCCCTGCAGCACCGGCAGGCGCAGGATCAGTTTGTTCACGTCCTGCGAGCTGTTAAGGCTGAACGACTGCAGGAACTGGTCGTTAAGGCTGATATCCATCCGCGAGCTATCCTTCACCGGCGGCATGGTATAGCGATATTTCAGATCCATATCGATGCCGTTGGCCCGCAGCAGATAGAGATCCGGCGGCAGGTTAAGCGCCACGGTGATGGCATCCGGCACCAGCCCGCTGGACTGCAGCTGTTGCTCATAGGTTTTCAGCTCAGCAAAGGTGACCGAGCGGTCGGTGCGCACCCAGTTTGGCGCATCGTATGGCTGCCGCGGCTGCAGGGTTTTGATGCCGTCCACGGTGACGCTGCTGCCGCGGAACAGAATATTGCCCTGGGCAATCCCCTTCGCCGCCAGCAGCAGGTCTTTATCATCGCGGCCGAAAATAACCAGCAGCTTGACGTAAGGATCGTTCGGGTTGTCGATCATTTCGATGGTCGGCGCGTTGACCGGCGGATGATCGCGCAGGAAATCCGGACGCTTGTCGTTGGTGGCGAAGACAATGGCGTTACGATCCGGCAGTTCGTTGAAATAGACCGGGAACTGCTGGCCGCGCCAGCCGGCCTTGCTGCCGAACCATGAAGCGATAATCGCCGCCGCCTGCTGCTGGGCCACCGCCGGCGAGCCCGGGAAAATCATCGGCAGCGTCAGCGGGCGGTTGTCGCGCGGATCGTAGAACGGTACCGGGAAGTGCGACAGATCGTTATGCACCTTCAGCGACTGGTAGGTGAGATCCAGATAGCTTTCGCGCCCGACGTCCAGCCATAGCGTGCTGCTGGCCGGGTTTTCGCAGACATCGCGGTAGTGGCCGACAAACTCCAGCCGTATACGGTTGAAGTCAGTGATATACAGCGGGTCAATCGGCAGCTGCGCGCGGATCTTTTTCCCCAGCTGCTCTTTGGTGACGGGCAGGACGCCCATCAGCTCATCGTTGAGATAGACTTTCAGTTGCGACTGCACGGGCAGCAGCGAGGGCGACGGGGTGTATTCCAGATTGAGCAGCGCGTTGGCGACCAGCTCATCGCTGCGCATGCCGAATTCAACCGAGGCGTCAGGCCGTGAGCCGCGCAGCACAATGCTGCCCGGAGGCGGCGCGATGGTGGCAAAGGTCAGCTTCACCTCCCGCTGCGGGACGTTCTCGGCGACCACCGCCGGAGCGGTCGGTTCGGCGAGGGTTGCCGTCGGCTCGCCTGTCGTCACCGGCGCGAGCGGGGAGGCCGCCTGCGGCTGAACGCCAGGGGCCGGATTCACCACGGTGGCCGGCGCCGCGTAAGAGGCCAGCGGATACCAGCTGCACATGCCCACCGCTACTGCACACATCCAGGAAAGTTTTCTTTTCATCGCATTATCATCATTGTTGAGCCATTGCCGGGTCTGCGGAGAGCGTCGGCGCGGCGCGTTCAGGGCGTCGGGGTACAAACGACACTATCCATGCCACCAGCGAGGTGAGCGCGCGGAAAACCACCTTCACCGACGGCGGCGAAAACTCCGCCAGGTGACGATAGCCACGGAACCCCAGCTTGAGGATATCCAGCAGGCTTTCCATCGGCTTGTCTTCCGGGAAGCTATCCTGCCAAAGCGCCCACGTATCGGCGCGGGCAAACGTACACTGCACAAAATCGATATGCTGCTGGTTGGTCAACGGCAGCAGCTGCAATCCCACTTCGCTGCCGTTGACCCGCGCGACCCGCACCGGGAAGGCATACTCCTGCTGTCCCCGTTTGAGCAGCAGCCTGGCGTTCTGCCCCTCCAACACCTGAGCGTCGCCGTGAATTTTGATCCCCAGCCCACCGTCGGAATAGTCGTGAACGGTGCAGGAGAACAGATGGCCATCTTCGCGGGCAATTGCCGCCGGCATGCTCATTTCGACACGATGCGACCGGCGGACCTGCTTGCTTTCGACCGAGACCGCCACCGCGCCGCCAAGAATAATCAGGTTGTAGAACACCCAGACAATACTCACCCAGACGGTGAGAATTTCGTTTTCCGGGCCGTACATAAAGCGCCAGATCCCCACCGCGACGCCGACCAGGTTGAGCAGCACGAGGTAGATATAGGGCCGGGAGATCACCCAGTCGACATACTCCTCTTCCACCAGTCCGCCCTTCGCGGTGACGTTGAATTTGCCTTTATGCGGATTAATCAGCGCCACAAAGGTGGGCGGCGCGATATACCAGGCGAGCACCGTCTCGTAGATTTCACTCCAGAACGAATGGCGATATTTGCCCTGAATCTTCGAGTTGGTCAGGCTGGCGTGGATCATATGCGGCAACACGAATAGCGCGATCATCAGCGCTGGCGCATAAATGATATAGGCATGGAGCAGCAAAAAGGCCAGCGGCGCCGTGAGGAAGATGAGGCGCGGAATACCGGAGAGAAAGTGAAGCATGGCGTTGGCGTAGCAGACGCGCTGTACCAGCTTCAGGCCTTTGCCAAACAGCGGATTATCGAGGCGGAATATCTGCACCATCCCGCGCGCCCAGCGGATGCGCTGGCCGATATGCGCGGATAAACTCTCCGTCGCCAGCCCCGCCGCCTGCGGAATACGCATATAGGCGGAGGTGTAACCCCGCCGGTGCAGGCGCAGCGAGGTGTGGGCATCTTCGGTCACCGTTTCGACGGCGATTCCGCCGATCTCATCCAGCGGGCCACGGCGAATCACGGCGCAGGAGCCGCAGAAGAAGGTGGCGTCCCACATGTCGTTCCCGTCCTGCACCAGGCCGTAGAATAGCGTCCCTTCGTTCGGCGTTTTGCGAAAACGACCAAGGTTGCGCTCGAAGGGATCGGGCGAGAAGAAGTGGTGCGGGGTCTGCATCATCGCCAGCTCTTTCTCTTTCAGGAACCAGCCCATGGTCATCTGCAGAAACGAGCGCGTCGGCACATGGTCGCAGTCAAAGATCGAGACGAACTCCCCTTTGGCGTATTTCAGCGCATTGTTGATGTTGCCGGCTTTGGCGTGCTCATGGCTGGTACGGGCGATATAGTGCACCCCGACATCTTTGGCAAACTGGCGAAACGCTTCCCGTCCGCCGTCGTCGAGGATCCAGATGTTAAGCTTGTCCTTCGGCCAGTCGATGCCCTGCGAGGCGTAGATGGTGTTTTTCACCACGTTGAGATCTTCGTTGTAGGTGGGGACGAAGATGTCCACCGTCGGCCACAGATCCATGTCCTCCGGCAGCGGCACCGGTTGGCGGTTCAACGGCCAGACCACCTGGAAGTAGCCCAGCACCAGCACCACCCAGGCGTAGGTCTCAGCGAACAGCAAAATAATCCCGCACACCAGGCTTACCGGGTCGTTCCAGTTCAGCGTCGAGGTATAGCGCCACCAGATATAGCGGCACGAGACCGTCAGCGACAGCACGATCAGCATCAGCGCCGAGAAGCGGCCGGGGATGCGCCGCACCAGCAGCGCCACGCCCCACAGCAGCATCAGGAAGATAAACTGCGACAGCGGGTTAAAAGGCTGCGTAATACACATCAGCGCCAGCACCAGCGAGCAGCAGGTCACCCCCCCAAGGATCGCCCGGCGCAGTTTGGGATTGAGGTGCGCCAGCTCTTTCTGTTTATCCAGATGACCGGTGCGGGCGTTGACCTGCTCAGGCAATTTTTCCAGCCACTGCGTATAGCGACCGTGCACCCCTTCCAGCGCCGCCAGCGAACGCCAGTTGACCTTTTTCTCCGGCTCCGGCACGCGCGTTGTCAGTAACCACAGGGATTGCAGCAGGTAGCGCAGCGGATCCAGCGGACGTGGCCGATGCGGATTAATATGGGGGAAATAGGTGTCATGGTGCGCCAGAATCGCCTGCCAGCGCGGCGTCTCCAGCGGCATTAGCGCCCAGACCAGCGATGCCCACAGGCAGCCAAGCGACGCCGACAGCCATGAGGCGCCATGCTGCCGGTAGTCGTCATAGCGCGCGCGCAGCCGTTCCCCCACCGGCGGGGCCAGCAGCAGCGTGCTGAGGCGGATCATGCCGGCCTCCCGCCGGCATAGTGGATCAGACACCAGTTCGCCAGGGTCAGTACCTCTTCCGCCGCCAGAGAGTCCTGGCGATACTCCCCAAGGGGCTGCTTCGCCGCCAGGCACTCGGCCATCGCCTCGTCGCGATGAATGGTCACCGGCAGGATGCGCGGCTGGTTCTCGAGCCACAGCTGGTAGAGATCTTCCTGCAGCTGGCTGCCGACCCGCAGATCGTTAATCAGAATATCGCTGTTGGCCGGAAAGGGCTGCTGGTGCAAACGGATATGGCTGTTGGCGTCGGGATGGACCACCACCAGCGAGCGGTCGCAGAGCGTCAGCAGCTCGCGGGTCAACGGCGAATAGCCCGCCGGCAGATCCAGCAGTAGCCAGCGGTACTGCCCCTGCAGCTGCTGTACAGCCTCCGTCATCGCCCCCAGGGTGGGCTGCAGCTGGTCGACGTTTTCTCTTTCGCCCGCGCTGAGCTGGCCAAACGGCAGCAGATCGATATGCTGCGTATAGCGCAGACCCGCGTCGCGCCAGTCCCGGCCATCGAGCAGCGCCCGCGCCCAGCCGTCCTGATGATGGATGTCGGTATTGAAGAAAAAACGCAGCATATTATCCGGGCTGGCGTCGATCGCCAGCACCGTTTCACCGAGCAATTGCAGCGCCCAGGCGAGTGCAGCCGTAATGGACGTGACGCCAGTCCCCCCTCGCACGCCCTGTAATCCCAGAATAGCCATCTCCGGCTTCCTTATTTTTTTTCTGCAAACTCTGCCAGCAGCGGCCAGCGCTTCAGCGCCGCGTTCAGCTGTTCGCGCCTGGAAATATCATGATAATCAATATCCGGCAGGGAAAATGCCCGGCTAAGCGCCAGAAAATCATTTTGAAAGGTGTACCCCAGCGTGGCGTCCGTGGGTACCGCAGGATCTTTTGCTGGCATATCTCTGTCCGTTCGAAATTTATTATTAAACCAGAGGACGTATACAGCGCATCCTTAAAAAGCAGGTGTACATGCTAAAACTGATGACCTTTAATTTCAATGTTAGGTTTACTCTGTCAGTTTCGCTAGTAAACTTATCCAGTGTGAATCAGGGCGCACGAGGGATGCCGTGGATAGTGTATTTACTTTGGGTATTTCATCATTATGGGATGAAGTGTGCCATATGCCGGTCGGCGGGGTATGGTGGCTCAACGTTGACCGTTATGCCGATGCCGTCAGTCTATTTAATCAGACGCTGGCCACGCAGGCGAAAAACAGCAAGGTTGCCGCGCTGGTGATGGGGAATAAACCAAATGATATCATTTCATTAGAACACATTCACGGCCCGGATAATATTGCACTGTTTACCCTGCCGAATCGTCCGGAGGCGCTGGAAGAAATACATCGCGACTTGGTCTGCTCCCTCGAACCTGGCAATTATTTATTTATTCTGCTATGTGCTGAAAATGCCTGGCAAAATATAAATAACGAAAAGTTATGCGCCTGGGTGGAAAAGACCAGCCGCTGGGCGCAATATCATCGCTGCGCATTCTTAGCGATCAATTCCGCGCAGGATATTGATCGGCAGCTGACTCCCTTATTACGTGAGTACCGCTCCCTTTCCGGACTGGCAAGTATTCGTTACCAGGGCGACCGGCATATCTTTGATATTGCCTGGTGGGGAAGCGATAAGGGTATCAGCGCCCAGCAGCAGCTGATGGTGCAACATGATGACGCCGGCTGGCGATTAGCGCAGGACGCTGAAACCAGCGTGCAGCCGCGCAGCGATGAAAAAGCGATCCTCAGCCATGTGCGCGTGCTGGAAGGCGCTCCCCCGCTGTCGGAATACTGGACCCTGTTCGATACCAATGACGAGGTCTTCAACGCCGGGCGCACTGCGCAGGCGGCGACGATCCTCTTCTCCATTACCCAGAACACGCAAATTGAACAGCTGGGACGCTATATTCATACCCTGCGCCGTCAGCGCGGCACGGCGCTGAAAATTATTGTCCGCGAACAAACCCCCAGCCTGCGCGCGACTGATGAGCGGCTGCTGCTCAGCAGCGGCGCCAGCCTGGTGATCCCCAGCAGCGCATCGCTCTCCCGCTGCCTGACGCTAATCGAAAGCGTTCAGAACCAAAAGTTCTCCCGCCATATCCCGGAAGATTTTGCCACCCTGCTCACCTGGAGCCAGCCGTTAAAACTGCGCGGCTATCAGAAATGGGACGCCTTTTGCGAAGCGGTGCACAACGTGATGACCAATACCCTGCTGCCGGCCGACAGCAAAGGCGTGATGGTGGCCCTGCGCCCGGCGCCGGGGCTGCGCGTTGAGCAGGCGCTGACGTTATGCAAACCCAACCGGATGGGCGACATCATGACCATCGGCAATAACCGGCTGGTGCTGTTCTTGTCGTTTTGCCGGATCAATGACCTCGATACCGCGCTAAACCACATTTTCCCGCTGCCGACCGGCGATATTTTTTCTAACCGCATGGTGTGGTTTGAAGACAAACAGATTCTCTCGGAAATTGTGATCATGCGCGGCATCGAGCCGGCGCGCTGGAATACGCCGCTGCCTCTCACGGTCGGTAAAAACGAGACCATCAACGCCACCCATGATGGACGCCACTGGCGACGCTACCCCGAACCACACCGGTTAACCACCCGTGAGGAGCAAGCCTGATGATGTCTATCGCCGATATTCTGCAACTGGTGGTGCTCTGCGCCCTGCTGTTTTTTCCGCTGGGCTACCTGACGCGCCACTATCAGCGCCGGATCCGCACGACGTTAAGACTGATGTTCTTTAAACCCCGTTACGTGAAACCGGCAGGGGTATTACGCCGGGGAACAACGGTTAAGCAAGGCAAAGCGAACAAATGACAAATAAAAAAACGACCGCGGCACCGCTTCCGCTCTGGCAGTACTGGCGCGGCCTTGGCGGCTGGAACTTCTACTTTCTGGTCAAGTTTGCCCTGCTGTGGGCCGGGTATCTCAATTTTCACCCGATGCTTAACCTGGTGTTTCTCGCCTTTCTGCTGGTGCCAATCCCGCGCGAAAAGCTGCACCGCATCCGCCACTGGATCGCCATTCCGCTGGGATTCGCGCTGTTCTGGCACGATACCTGGCTGCCCGGGCCAGAGTCGATTTTTAGCCAGGGATCGCAAATCGCCGGCTTCAGCGCCAGCTATATCTGGGATCTGATTGTCCGCTTTATCAACTGGAGCATGGTCGGCGCCTTCTTTGTTTTACTGGTGCTGTGGCTGTTTATCAGCCAGTGGCTGCGCGTTACCGTGTTTGTCTCCGCGATGGTCGTCTGGCAGGCGGTCAGTCCGCTGCTGCCGGCCTTTACCATTTGGCCTGCCGGTCAGCCCACCACTGCCGCCGCCACCGCGCCGGCCAACGTCGGGACCAACGCTGCCGCTGGCGCCGCGTCCAGCCCGGCCAGCAGCGATATTCCGCCGCAGACCGAACCGCCGACCTCGGCCAACCTCACCAACTGGCTGAACGGTTTCTATGCCGCCGAGCAGAAGCGCAAGACACCGTTCCCGGACCAGCTGCCGGCGGATGCGCAGCCGTTTGACCTGCTGGTGATCAATATCTGCTCGCTCTCCTGGTCGGATATTGAAGCCGCCGGGCTGATGGACCACCCGCTGTGGAAGCATTTCGATATCGTCTTCAAAAACTTTAACTCAGCGACCTCCTACAGCGGACCTGCGGCGGTGCGTCTGCTGCGCGCCAGCTGCGGCCAGCTGTCGCATACCAACCTGTATCAGCCATCCGGCGCCGATTGCTACCTGTTTGAAAACCTGGCGAAACTCGGCTTCAACCAGCAGTTGATGCTCGGCCACAACGGCCTGTTCGGCGACTTCCTAAAAGAGCTGCGTTCGCTGGGCGGCATGCAGAGCCCGCTGATGGACCAGAGCGGTCTGCCGGTCAGCCTGCAGGCATTTGATGGCTCGCCAGTGTATGAGGATCTCGCGGTTCTCAACCGCTGGCTGAAGACCGAAGAGGCCAGCAGCAATCCGCGGAGCGCCACGTTCTATAACACCCTGCCGCTGCATGACGGCAATCACTTCCCGGGACAAAGCAAAACCGCGGACTACAAAGTGCGAGCGCAGAAGCTGTTTGACGACCTGGATAACTTCTTCACCGAACTGGAAAAATCGGGGCGTAAGGTGATGGTGGTAGTGGTGCCGGAACACGGCGGCGCGCTGAAGGGCGATAAGATGCAGGTGTCTGGCCTGCGGGATATCCCGAGCCCGTCGATCACTAACGTCCCGACGGCGGTGAAATTCTTCGGCATGAAGGCGCCGCATGAAGGCGCGCCAATTATCATCGATCAGCCCAGCAGCTACCTGGCGGTGTCGGAGCTGGTGGTGCGCGCCCTCGACGGCAAAATGTTCAGCGAAGACAGCGTCAACTGGCAGCAGTATGTCGCCAACCTGCCGCAGAGCGCGGCGGTGTCCGAAAACGCCAACGCCATCGTTATCCAGTATCAGGGCAAGCCTTATGTCCAGCTGAATGGCGGCAGTTGGGTGCCTTATCCGCAATAAGCGACAAGGCCGCCTATTCTGGCGGCCTTACATCGTGAGACGTTCCTGCTCTTTTCTCTCAGCCCGCAGGATACGGGCTGAGAAACCTGCAAAGCCATCACAGCGCTAGCGCTGATCCTGTTTCGCCAGCCAGACCAGCAGCTTGAGGCTGGCGGAGTAATAATCATCCTTGTCGTCAATCTGCGGCGCTTCCAGCGGTTCGCCAAGCGTTAAATCACGCACCGCCAGCAGGCCGCCGGCCATATTCCACGGGGCGACCTCGTTGGTGCTAACGTTGATCCACGCCGGAGTTTGCAGGCGCGGGTAACTCTGCATCCAGGCTTTCCACGGTGCGAGCAAGGCGCTGTGCGGATCGACCCACGAGATATACAGCGGGATACGGATCGCATCGAAACTCATCCGCGGCGGCCACTCTTTGGCCGGCAGCATCTTGCCATCCGCCCGCAGCGCCACCCAGTCGCTGGGCAGATGCGATTTCCCCCAGCCCATCTGCCCCAGCAGCGCCTGCCCGTCACTCTGCAATGTCCGCCAGGCGGTCAGGTGCGTCCGCTCCGCAAAGGCCCGCCAGGCCGGGAAGATGAAATAGGAGGGGTTAAGGTTCAGGTGGTCGTTGCGGTTAAACCCCTTCACGCCCGGGAGCATCACCTGGCGACCGGCGAAAGTCACCACCGTATATTTCAGCAGGGAGGCGGTGATGGCATCGGAGGCCGTGGCGTAGCGCTTGTCCTGCCACTGCTTTTGCGCGCGCAGCAGCGCCCAGGCGATCAGGGTATCGCCATCGGTGGCGTTGTTTTTATCGGCGATCGGGTCCGGTGCCACCGGGTTATAGCGCCAGTAAAACAGCCCGTTAGACTTGTCGCGCAGGGTGCTGTCCGTCCACTGCCACAGCTTGTCGAACGCCGGGCGATCGTTATTCGCCACCGCCAGGAGCATGGCGAAGCCCTGGCCTTCCGTATGCGACACATTGCCATTGGCGGTATCAATGATACGGCCGTCCGGCATCATAAAACGGGCCTTATAACGCTCCCAGGCCGTATCCGCCCACGCCCGGGGCACCAGCATTACTGCCGTTGTCACTATCACCGCCACTAAAGCACGCAGGGGCATAAATTCACTCATTATGGATGGTAGTAAAGAAACTGAACGTCAGAGACAGAGAACACCCGCTCACGCTGCAATATTACGTGAGCGCTGCCTCCCTGACTCTGCAGCCAGCGAGAATATAACCCCTCGAGTATGGCACAGAACGCGTTGCACCAGCGCACGCGCCCCGCATCGTCGCGGCTGACCGGCAACGCCTGATGGCGCAAGCGCAGGCCATCCTCACCGACGTCGATGGTCACCACCCCCCAGTGGAAATGGGTCAGCAGCCGGTTGATATTCGCCTCCAGCTCCCCTACGGTCTCCGACGCCGGCAACGGATGGGTCTCCGCCAACGAGGCGCCCATCTGACGCAGGAAGGGCTGACTTTCCAGCTCGCCGGCATTATTTAACATACCTTCGACCATAATAATCAACAGATCGAACCATCCGGCAGGCGTTTGCTGCTGCTGAAACCAGGTCATCACCACCGGGTTATTGTTCTCCGTCATCATCAATGATCTCCTAACATATAGCGAATATAGAGCCCGGCGGTGCTTTCGTTATAATCCCCGAAGGTGTCATAGCCAATCTGGCCCCCCAGCGTCATCTGTTTGTTGACCTTGTAATCCGCCCCGGCGCGCAGGGTATAGCCGATGCCGCTCTTCGAGGTCGCAGAATAGTAGGCTTCCTTGGCAAACCCATTGCTCACCGCCGTCTCCAGGGTCTGCTGCCACTCCGAATTGGTCGGGAAATAGGCGCTCTTATCCTGGCTGTAAGACTGGTAGCCCACCGAGCCGCCGAGCTTCATGGTCCAGTTATCATATTTTTCCGTCAGACTGACCGGCAGCGACACGCTGACGTAGTTTTGCGGACTAAAGTAGCCCCCCTGGCCATAGGTGAAGTAGCTGAGGTTTTTGGAGTAATCCATATAGCTCATGCTCAACCCGGCCTGCAGCTGGCGGTATTCGTCATGATAGGGCCGCAGATAGACCCCGGCATTGGCGTTGATGCTGGTGTTGCTGGCGACGTTCTGCCCCAGGTAGCTGTAACCGCCGCCGCCAACGTAGAAGCCCGCGTCACCGTCGTCATAACTCAGCTGCAGGGTGCCGCCGTTTTTCGTCACCTGCCCCCAGGTTTTACCGGAATAGGCATCCTTCAGACCGACATACGAAAGCAGGCTGTCGGTGAGCGAGCGGCGTTCGCCGGTGAGGATCAGCGACAGATAGTTGGTCAGCTTGGGCGACCATTTCACCCCGCCGACAACGGTATTCAGATCCTGGCCCAGCGGCGTGCTGCCGATATCGACCCGGTAATCGTCACCGCTTAGCGCCAGCGCCAGTTCGACGCCGTTGGCCTTCTGCGAATCGGTCGAGCCGCTGGTCTGGTCAACGTTCGGCTTACGGCTGGACGAGGAAAGATAGCTGGCCACCTGCCCCGAATCATAGCTCCCGAGCTTCGCCAGGTTTTCCATCCCGCTGCTGGTGGTCGGATTGAAGTCCGCCGCGTTCAGGGTGCCCAGGCCGCTTAACGCCTCTGCCCCCGGATTGCTGGCAAAATAGGCCGTCCGCTCCGCCTCGGTCATCGAGGCGATCGCCGCCTGCTCGCTGGTGGCGGTACTCACCATATTGGAGACCGCGTTGGCCAGCGGGTTGGCGCCGTAGCGACGCCAGGCGTCGCCGCTGGCGGTCCCGGCGTTTAACGACACCGGGGTGACGGTAAAGTCAAAGCGCGAGTCGCCAAACGGCGAGGAGGACCAGGTCAGCGGCGTTCTGAGCTCCGTCAGCTTGCTGGTGCCCGATTCGCCGTCGCGTCCGCGCACGTCCATTCCCCCCTGCAGCCAGCTGCCGGTTTTCTCCTGCAGCGACTCCATCATGGTGTCCACCTGACGCAGCATCCGCGTCTGGGCGGTGTCCACCGGCAGATCGGTGCGCTGGATCCCCGGCAGTGAGGAGCCGGGCGCGGCGGCCGACTGGGCAACCTGCCACGGCATATACTGCCCGTAGGCGGAGGCCGTCCGCGTCGGCGCCGACGTTTGCGACACGCCGATGAAGGGGTTATCCGCCGCCAGCACCCCGCCGACGGTCGGCGTTTCGCTGCTGTTGGTGCTTTGCATGCCCAGCAGTTTGCCGCGGGCGCTGCGCAGGTAGGTCATCGCCTGCTGATGATGACCCTGGGCCTCCGCCACTCTCGCCAGCAGCAGCAGGCGATCCGGGGAGTTATCCTGACGCAAGCCGACGGCCAGCTGTTCCGCGCGATCGTTGTTCCCCGCCGACAGCGCGACGTCGATAGCCCCGGCGCGCGCATCCTGGTTCGGCGTATCGCGCGTCATCAGGTAGTCATAGACCACACCGGCCTCTTTGTTCATTTTGCCGCTCTGGTACAGCCGCGCCATGGCGAACATCAGATCGGTATTCTGCGGATCGCTCTGCATGGCACGGATCAGCTTGTCATACGCCGCGGCATAATTGCCCTGCTCGCGCAGGCGGTCGGCCTCGTTGATCACATAGCCATTGCGAATGCTCGCCAGCTGCGTCGGCGTACTGCTGGCCTGCAGCTGCGGATTGCTGATCAGGTTCTGCGCCTCGCCGGTCAGCCCGGCCTGGTTCAGGACGGCGATCTGATCGGCGTAATCCCCGGCGTTGCCGGACACCCCGCCGCTGATATTGTTGCGCACCAGCGATACCGCGGTGGTCAGGTCGCCGCTCTCGGCCAGCAGCCGCGCCAGCTTGCCGGCGTCCGCCGGGGCTTTCGGCGGCGTGGAGGCCATCGCCCGCAGGGTATTGCTGGCGGCGATGGTATTGCCCTGCGCCAGGTAGTTTTCGGCGGTCACCAGCTGCAGGTTGTAGTTCACCCGCTGGCGTAAATCGCGCATGTCGCTGGTCTGGCTGCCGCCGGGAATGCGCGCCAGCAGCGTCTGCGCCTGTTGCCAGGCGCCGTTTTCGCTGGCGAACAGCGCGGCGGCATACAGCGCGCTGTTGCTGGCGCCGGGGCGATAGGCCGCCGACATCAGCGAAGAGGCCTCGCTGGCGTTACCCGATTTTTGCAGCAGTCGGGCCAGATCGAGACGCAGCCAGGGATCGTCCGGATAGCGGGCAACGCCTTCGCGCAGGGTGGCTATTGCGCCGGCTGGGTTACCGCTGCTGACCTGCGCCTGGGCCTGACGACGCAGGGCGTCGCCTGGCATGCCGGCCACCACTCGCGGCTGCAGTTTTTGCTGTAGGCTCTGCGGCAGCGTCTGCAGCATCGCCTGCGCCTCGGCGGATTTATTCTGCTCGCGCAGCACGTAGTAGAGGTTTTCCCGCGCCGCCGCATTCTGCGGGTCGTCGTTTAACAGTGAGCGCAGCGTTTGCTCGGCCTGGGGTAAATCTTTGTTATGTCGCAGCACATCGGCACGAAACAGCTTCGCCGAGGCGCCCCGCGCCCCGCTCTGCTGCGCAAGCGGCGCGGAGAGCGCCAGCGCCTGGCTGATATTGCCCTGCTTATAGGCCTGCTGAGCCTGCGCCAGCTGGCCGTAGAACAGGGCATCAGCCGCCTGCTGACGGCGGGTCGCCGAGGCGTCGCCGCCGAGGTCCGCCGCCCGGCTCAGATATTGCGATGCGGCCTGGTAGTCGCCGCTGCGCTGCGCGATATAGCCCATGCCCGCCAACGCATCGGCATCCTGCGGGTTGGTCTGCAATACCTCTTCAAACTGCTGCTTCGCGGCAGCGGTATTGCCGCTGTTAAGATTGGCGTAGCCCTGGCCGCGCGCCTGGCCGCTGCGCCGTTCACGAAAGTAGTTCTGAACTTCGCTATCCTGCGGATGACGCTGCATCCAGGTGTCGTAATACTGCTCATCCCCGGCCTGCGGACCCAGCCAGAGCAAGGCCTGACGCAAGCCACTGTCCGCCTCTTTATTGCCGCTGGCCATCGGCTCGAGCAGGGCGATCCCTTCCCGACGGGTATCTTCCCGCCAGGTTAACGCTTTGCCCAACGCTACCCGCGGGGCGTTCTCCTGGGGATGCTGCGCCACGTACTGCCGCAGTTCGCTAATGGCCTGCGGATAGAGCGATTTGTCGCTGGCCATGGTCAGGTAATATTCCGCCGCCAGCCCGGCAGGCGGCGTATTGCCATTGAACATGCTGCGCCAGGTCGCCAGCGCGCCGGGGATATTGCCGCCGCGCGCCTGCTGGCGAGCCAGGCTGAGCTGGCCCTGCGGCACCTGCGACATTTTTTTGGCGTTGTCCAGATCCTGCAGCCCCGGGCTGTCCGGCGCCGCTTTCGCCAGCCGCGCGCGCCACTGCGCCGCCGCCTGCATATCGCCGCCCTGCTGCGACCAGAGCGCCATCAGATACAGCGCCTGGGTGTTGTTGGCATCCACCGAGAGCACCTTCTGCAGGGACTCCATCGCCAGCTCGTCATGGGATTTCTCATGCCAGTAGTTGGCCTGGGCGAACAGCGCCTGCAGCGCCGCATCGTTACCCGCCGCCAGCGCGCCGCCAGAAGCGCCGAGAGCCAGGGCGCCGGTGAGGCAGAATGTGGTGAGCCGCCGGGAGCTTTTCATCGTTATCGTTATCTTTCTTTTCATTGGTTATCCCCCGAACCCAGACGCTTACGGGCGTGACGTTTAAACATCGCGGTCAGCGCCAGTCCCATTATCGAGGTGGCAATCAGCCCCAGCAGAGCGAGGAAACCGGAGTGCTGGCTGGCATACCAGACCGCCATCATGTACCACGGCATCTGACCGCTGGGGAACGGCGTACTCACCTGGAAACTACGCACCCCGTTATCGCTGGTGATCACCGCGGTATCGCCACGGATCCCGGCATTGATGCGCGGTGAGTCCAGATCGTTTTTCAGTCGCGCCAGCTGGTCATCATTGCTGGCCATCGCCACCACCACCAGGCGGGCGGGGTTCCACGGCGAACGATAGCTGATAAACCCGCGCCAGGCGCTGCTGGATGAGAAGTAGCGATCGGCATCGAGGCTGGCGGAGGTCCAGTCGCCGGTGAGTCGGCGCTGCGCTTTTTGCCACAGGTCGGGCTCGCGGACGCTCAGCACATTATCCACCGGGCGGTAGGGTGAGTCGGCCAGCAGGCTCTGGTTGAAGGCCTGCTGATCGAGAGCGGTGACCGCCAGCACATCACGTTCGCGCAGCGACTGCAAATCCCCGCCGCCGGTGGGCATCCCAAGCACGACGCGGTTATTCGCCAGCGCGGTGCCGGTCGCATTCCCGGAGCGCGCCGCCAGATTCAGCAGGGTTGCCACCTGGGTCTCAGACGGTTCCGCCGGCAGCAGGAGCGTCGTTTGCGAATAGTCCGCCAGCCGCGAGAAAGGGAAAGAGGCGCCGACGAAATAGGAGAGGTTTGGCAGCAGCGAGAAGTGTCGCGTTTTGCTCAAATCAATCCATGAGTCGTCAGTGATGCGGCTCTTGATATTGTTATTCAGCAGAACCGAGCACGGAACATCGTCCTTCGGCACCACATTGAAGTACATCGACAGCTGGTTATCGCCATAGATCAGGTAGGGTGCCAGCGGGATGGTAAAGCGCTCCTGGCGCGCATCGCCCCCGAGGTAGCGCCAGACTTTCTCCAGCGGCCCCTGCTTGTTCATCGGCAGGTTGTTGAGGAAGGTGCCGTTGAGCGTGACGCTCAGCAGGGACTTGTCTTCATTGATCCAACTCTCCGACGGGAAGCGGTAGCCAACCTGCAGCGGGATCGTCTCGCCATCCCACAGATAGAGGTCCGGCGCGGCGCGGAAGGCGATACGTAAAGGTTCGTGCCAGACGCCGCTGACGGTCGGGCTTTGATCCTTACGCAGCAGTTCGCTGAGTCTGACTGGACGATCGGTGGGGATCCAGCGCGGCGCATCGTACGCTTTGCCAACCGGGATGGTCTGTGGTTCAACATCCAGCGTCGCGGTTTGCGGCGCGAAGTTGCCGCGGGTCAGGCGCCAGGCGGCCATGCGCAGCGCGGTATCGTTTTTGCCGACAATCAACAGCAGCTTGTAGGCTGGATTGGCGGGGTTGGCGATGATGCGCAGCAGTGGCTTATCGGTTTCCGGCAGCGTCATGCCGCCCACCTGCTCGCCCGGGTGGCCAATCACGATACCGTGGCGTTCCGGCAGGCGGTCGCGCAGCGCGCTGAAGGCGATGCCGCGATAGTCCGCCTGGATACCCAGCCAGGAAGAGACCAGCGCCGCGGCGCTGAAGACGTCGGCCGACGGCTTCGCTCCATAGGAAACGGCGATGTCCGCCGGCGTCATCTGCATGCTGTCGAAGAATGGACGCGGGAAGTGGCTCAGATCGTCGCTGATGTTCAACTGCTGGCTTTCCCAGCTGAAATGCGACGTGGGCAGCACCGTCACCCGCGACGAATCATGAATGTCACGCTGGCACTGCAGGGTATCGCCATCGTTGATCTTCACGCTCAGGTTATTACTGGAAACCATCAGCGCGGGCGGGATATCCAGTTGATAATGGGAGACATCCTCGCCATCGGCGCCCAACGGCAGGGTGCCGAGCGGTTGACCGTTGAGCATCAGCTGCAGGGTGGCGTTGCGGCTCGCCATTTCCGGCGATACGCGAACGGCAAGGCTAAGCTGCGAATGGATCACCACCTGATCGGAAGGCAGGGTAAAGCTGACGCCCCCCTGCCGCTGACCGCCGCTGAGAATAATGCCGTCCGGCATCCCCATCTGCGCCAGATTCAGATCGCCTCCCCAGACCGGGGCGACAGGAATGACCTCCGGCGCGGCCGACCCGCTCACCGGCGGGGGCAAGTCCGGCATATCCGGCGCAGGGGCCGTCGCCGTCGCATCGCCGGCGGTGGAGGGGGCTGTCGGGGAGGCGCTCTCCTCCGGCGAGGCGGCCGGGGCTTCGTCGCCTGGCTCGCTGTCCGCCGCGCCATTGAGCTGCGGAAAGCTCAGCGGCGCGGCGGCGCCGGAGCCCGGTTCTTCACTGTGCAGCGCAGGCGCAGAGAGCATCCCTGCCAGCAGCGCCAGCGTCGTTAATCGCTTCATAACGTGCCATCCTCCTGCGCCGTTTTCGCCACTGTTGCCCGATTGCGCTGGCTGCGACGGGTTTTCCACGTCAGCCAGAACAGTTCGAACACGCAGCGTAAAATGGTGAAGAAGGAGCGAAACGGGTTATCCTGCGGGCGCGGCGGATTAATCCACGCATCCGCGCGGGCCAGCACCACGCGCACCAGCTCACGGCGGCGCGAAAGCGGAATATCTTCATCAAACTTGAGGCGCAGGAAGCGCTCGTCAGAGGTGACCAACTGGGCCGGGATGGAGATAGCCCCGGACTGCAGGATCAGCTCAACCTCTTCGATATCATCCTCCAGATGGCGCTTATCCGGCGCCACTACGCGGCAACCGCCCATCGACAGATCCTCGGTGTGGCTGCGGGACACAATGCCGCTGGCGTAATGGATCACTACCGGGATATCGACATCGATACGAATGGTTTTCCGCACCTGCCGCGTTTCACGCGCGACGGCAATCGCCGCCAGCAGGAAGATCAGGCTGTAGATACCCCACCCGACGTTCAGAGCGATAACGTTGGGGTCCGAGCCAAAGTAGTCATGGCCAATCGCCCGGACGATGCCGACGATCACCCCCAGCGCCAGCAGACAGGCCACCACCAGGTGCGGACGCACCACGGTGAAATCGAAGTAGCCGACGTCCAGCAGGCCGCCCTTATCGGTGACGTTGAATTTGCCGCGTTTGGGGAAAATCATCGTCACCAGGGTCGGCAGCACCAGGTGGAAAGCCAGCACAATGTCGTAGATTTCCCCCCAGAAGCTGTAGCGATAGCGGCCGTTCATTCGCGAACCGACGTAGATGGCGAGAAACAGGTGCGGCAGCGCATAGGAGACGATCAGGCTCGCTGACGAGTAAATGATATTGAGGTTAAACAGCAGATAAGCCAGCGGGGCGGTGACAAACACTACCCTCGGGAGCGCAAACTGGTAGTAGAGCATGGCGCTGAGGTAGCACAAGCGCTGCTGGAAGGTCAGCCCGCGGCCAAACAGCGGGTTATCGACGCGAAAAATCTGCGTCATCCCGCGCGCCCAGCGGGTACGCTGGATAACGTGCACCACCAGGCGCTCGGTGGCGAGACCAGCCGCCAGCGGGATATCGAGAAAGGCCGACTTCCAACCAAGGCGCTGGAACTTGAGCGCCGTATGGGCATCTTCGGTCACCGTTTCCACGGCGAAACCGCCGATCTGCGCCAGCGCCTCGCGGCGGATCACCGCGCAGGAGCCGCAGAAAAAGGTGGCGTTCCAGTTATCGTTGCCCTGCTGAATCGGGCCATAGAACAGCATCCCTTCGTTCGGGATGTTGCGTCCGACGGAGAGGTTGCGCTCGAACGGATCCGGGGAATAGAAGTAGTGCGGCGTCTGCACCAGAGCCAGCATCGGATCTTTCAGGAAGCCGCCGACAGTGGCCTGCAGAAACACGCGCGTGGCAACGTGGTCGCAGTCGAAAACACAGATAAGCTCCCCCTGGGTCAGGGTTAGGGCGTGGTTGAGGTTTCCCGCTTTAGCGTGTTTGTTATCGTTGCGGGTGATATAACCCACCCCGACGTCGGCGGCGAAGACGGCAAACTCGCTGCGCTTACCATCATCCAGAAGATAGATTTTCATTTTATCTTTTGGATAATCAATACATTGTGCCGCGAGGACGGTGTCACGCACCACCTCAAGCGGTTCGTTATAGCTCGGAATATAGATATCCACCGTCGGCCACTTGCTCATATCATCCGGCAGCGGAACAATACCGCGCTTCAGCGGCCACACGGTCTGCAGATAGTTAAGCAGCAGCATCACCCAGATATAGACTTCCGCCAGAAAGAGCCCCATGCCGAGGATAGTTTCAATAGCTGAGTTGAAGTGCAGGGTCTGCGTGAGGCGAAAATACATGTAACGGGTAGACATCAGCAGCGACGTGACGACCATAATGACCGATACGCTGCGGCGCTTGCTGAACCCCATCAGAAAGAGAATACCGATGCTCAGCAGACCAAAAATATACTGCTTCTGGCTGTCCATCGGCGTGATCACCACCAGCACGGCGACGGGTGACAGCACCAGCGCCAGCAACCAAAAAAGAGATTTTTTCATTCAGCAGCCCTGCAATAAGTTAAAGCCCTGACATGCGTGGCTGGCTGTGCACCGTGCCATCGCCAATATGGATACCCAACAGCGAAGATATTTTTTTAGCAATAATTTCAATATCGAAGGCCGCTGCCGAGGAAGCGTTAAAGTCCAGAATCGACTTCTGCGACGCATTGGCCTCCACCACGCTTTCATCACGATGGACGATGCCAAGCAGTCGCTCGCCCAGCTTCTCTTCCATCAGGCTGGTGACGTCCCGGCTGACCTGGCGACGGCTATCGCTTTGGTTAATGACGAAATAGTGCCCATGCTTGTGATTCAGCGCCGCGCCGGTCAGGCGCTGTTTTTCCACGTGCGCCAGGGTCGACATCGAGGCAGTATCAGCCAGCAGCGGGATCAGATGCAGGTCCGCCAGCCCCGTCAGCGCCTTTAGCGCCGGCGAAGGCCCTGGCGGCATATCAGCGATGGTGATAAGTCCGGGATAATTCAGCAGTGCGGACAGTCCGCGCTGGAGAAAATGGTCGTTGTGGGTCAGCTGCTCATCAAACGCCTGACGCTGCGCTTCGCTCACTTCGCCATACGGCAGGACGAAAATGTTGCTGCCGGCGCTCAGCACGCACTGGCTCCAGTCGTGCAGCTCCAGCGCCTTCGCCACATAGCCGCGCTCATCGTTCAGCGGCACGCCAAAATGCAAACGCAGCGCGTTCTGGACATCAAAATCCAGCGCCAGCACTTTGCTGCCGGTCCGCGCCAGCGAATAGGCTAAATTGGCCGCCAGGGTCGTTTTCCCTACGCCACCTTTCGGTGAACAGACGCAAATCAACGGCATGTTGCGATCCTTTCCAGAAGTGATTTCAAAGGCTGGTCTTTATTTTTCGCCACCGGCTCTGCGCTTTTCGCCGCGAACAGGTGGGCATAGTTCTCGGCGGTGGGCGCGGGTCGAGGAGCCATTCTCGGCGGCGCCATTGCCGGTTCAGGCGCCGGGATTGAAGGCGCAGGGGTCACCGCAGGCTCCTGCCTGACTGGCTCCGGCGCGGCGGTGGCGGTCTCCACGGCCGGCTGCGGGGCCGCTGGCGCGGCCGGAGCGGCAGGCACAACGGAAGCGGAGGCTGGCGCCGCCGCTACGGCCGCTTCTATCTGGTGGAACAGATCCGCGGGCACTGACTGCGGCAGGGGCGCGGAAACCGAGCCTCCCAGCGCCAGGGAAGAGGGTTTCTCTGCGCCGGGATTTAGCTGATTGAGGATCGCCCAGTCTCCATGCTCGCGCGTGGCGGCTTGCGATGAAAGATCCTGAAACTTGAGGTTTTGCGTCCGCGTTTTTTCCTGAAAGCGCTGCAGATCATCATAATGGTTCATTGATAACCTCATGATTTTAAAAATTTCATATTAAGTTTGTTGTTATTTTCTAAGTATATTTAAAATATCGTTGCGTCTCTGGTATGGCAGAAAACGCGCCGTTGGAGACGTACCAATACATACGGTTGACAGGGTTATAATAGTTTAGAATTTGATTTCCGGTGTGATTCCACGGCAGAAGTATCGCTACACTAACATTTTCTTTTCAGAAGGATAGCCCCATTTTTTAGGTATGCGTCCATCCTTAAACCACGCTTCCACCGCGCTTCCCGTCCGTTTTTATATAAATGTATTAGGTAATGATAGAATCATAGCGTCAGATCAGCGAAAGAATAAACCTGAACCATTTTAATTTCTCTTTAATTCTATAAAAATGGACTGAAAGTCTTATTTTTTCGGATAATCGACGAAGAATGCGCCGAGGACGTGGCATTCACTGCGATAAAAGGCGATATCGCCGGGTTTTATCCCCGGCGGGAGAGAAGCCCCCGGTTATCGGACCGGGAGCGTGCCGTCAGGCGTGGGGCTTTTGCGGATTCTCATCCTGGTCGACGGCAAAGCAGGCCACCAGCTGGCCGCCGTAATCCTTCAGCTGCGGCTGAAGCTGGGTGCAAGGGCCGAAGCGCCGGCGGCAGCGCGCGTTGAAGGCGCAGCCCGGCGGCGGATTCAGCGGGCTCGGCAGCTCGCCGGTCAGCTTAATCCGCTCGCGACGGTCGTCCGGGTTCAGACGCGGCGTCGCCGACAACAGCGCCTGGGTGTACGGATGACGCGGATTGTTAAAGATCTGCTCCTTGGTGCCCTTCTCCACGCAGCGGCCGAGATACATCACCATCACTTCATCAGCGATATGCTCGACGACCGACAGATCGTGGGAGATAAACACGTAGGACAGACCTAAATCCTGCTGCAGATCCATCATCAGGTTCAGCACCTGAGCGCGTACCGAAACGTCCAGCGCGGAGACCGGCTCATCGGCGATCACCACGTCCGGATCCAGCATCAGACCGCGGGCAATGGCGATACGCTGGCGCTGACCGCCGGAGAACATATGCGGGTAGCGATCGTAATGCTCTGTTTTCAGGCCCACTTTCGCCATCATCGCCAGCGCTTTTTCGCGGCGCTGCTCTTTGCTCAGGCTACTGTTAATCAGCAGCGGCTCTTCCAGAATCTGCCCCACTTTTTTACGCGGGTTCAGAGAACCGTAGGGGTTCTGGAACACAATCTGGATTTTTTGCCGCCGCAGCTTCTGCGCCTGTGGGTCGTGCTTAAGCAGATCCTGCCCCTGATAATAGAGCTCGCCGCCGGTGGGAATTTCAATCATCGTCAGCAGACGACCGAGGGTCGATTTACCGCAGCCCGACTCTCCCACCACCGCCAGCGTTTTACCGCGCTCAAGAGTAAAGGAGACGCCGTCCAGCGCCTTCACCAGCCGTTCCGGGGCGAATAACCCCTTCTTCACCGGGTAGTGTTTTTTCAGATCAATGGCCTGCAACAGCGGTTGTGGCGTGGCGGCCTTTTGCGTACTCATAATCCAGGCCTCCCGGCATCATCGAGTGGGTAGTGACATTTAGACTGGCGACCGCCATTGAGATCCGCGAGCGCCGGCTCTTCGCTACGGCATTTATCCGTAGCATAGGGGCAGCGCGGGTTCAGCAGGCAGCCGTTGGGACGGTCATATTTCCCCGGCACTACGCCCGGCAGCGACGCCAGACGCGCTTTATCCTGGGCGAACTCCGGCAGCGCGCGCAGCAGCGCCTGGGTGTATGGATGGCGCGGCGCGCGGAAAATATCCTTCGCATCACCAGTCTCCACCACCTGACCGGCATACATAACGATAATTTTATGCGCGGCCTCGGCCACCAGCGCCAGGTCGTGGGTGATCAACACTAGCGCCATATTCTCCTGCTGCTGCAGTTCCAGCAGCAGCTCGATGATCTGCGCCTGAATGGTCACGTCCAGCGCGGTGGTCGGTTCATCGGCAATCAGCAATTTTGGCCGACAGGCAATCGCCATCGCGATCATGACGCGCTGGCTCATCCCGCCGGAAAGCTGATGCGGGTAGACGTCCAGCCGCGACGCCGGATCGGGAATGCCGACCTGGTTCAGCAGGTCGATGGCCCGCTGGCGGCGGGTTTGCTTGTTGCCGCCCTGATGGACTTTTATCGCTTCCATAATCTGGAAGCCGACGGTAAAGCAGGGATTGAGGCTGGTCATCGGATCCTGGAAGATCATCGCCACCTCCGCCCCCACCAGCTGGCGCCGCTCTTTTTCAGAGATGCGCTGCAGGTCGCGGCCGTTAAACTCCAGTTTGTCCGCCATGACCCGGCCGGGGTAATCAATCAGACCCATAATCGCCAACGAGCTGACGGATTTACCGGATCCAGACTCCCCGACGATGCCGACCACTTCGCCCTGCTTCACGCTATAGCTGATGCGGTCCACGGCGCGGAACGGCGCGTTTTCATCGCCGAAATGCACCGATAATTTATCTACATTCAATAACGCCATCTCGAACCTCTTACTGCTTCAGTTTGGGATCGAGCGCGTCACGCAGACCGTCACCCATCAGGTTAAATGCCAGCACCGTCAGCAGGATCGCCACGCCCGGGAAGGTCACCACCCACCAGGCGCTCTGCGCGAACTGCAATACGTCGGAGAGCATGGTGCCCCACTCCGGCGTCGGCGGCTGCGCGCCCATGCCGAGGAACCCCAGCGCGGCCATGTCGAGAATGGCGTTAGAAAAGCCCAGCGACGCCTGAACGATCAGCGGCGCGAGACAGTTAGGCAGAATATTGACGAACATCTGGCGCATCGCCCCGGCGCCCGCCACCCGGGAGGCGGTCACGTAGTCGCGGTTGACCTCCACCAGCACCGCCGCGCGCGTCAGACGCACATAGTGCGGGAGCGCCACGAAGGTCAGCGCCAGCGAGGCGTTGACGATGGAGGGTCCGAAGATAGCCACCAGCACCAGCGCCAGAAGCAGACTCGGCAGCGCCAGCATAATATCGACGACGCGCATGATGATTGAGTCCACCACTCCGCCGAAATAGCCCGCCACCAGGCCGAGCACCACGCCGAGGATCAGCGACAGGACCACCACCAGGCAGCCCACCAGCAGCGACAGGCGCGCGCCATACATCAGGCGAGACAGAATATCGCGGCCCACGTCGTCGGTGCCGAGCAGATGCGCCAGGCTGCCGCCCTCCTGCCAGAACGGCGGCGCCAGCAGCGAATCACGGAACTGATCCGCCGGGTTATACGGGGCGAGAAAGTTGGCGAACACGGCGATTACGATCATCACCGCCACGTACACCAGACCGACCACCGCCCCTTTATTGCGTTTGAAATAGTGCCAGAACTCCTGCAGCGGGGTCATGGGCACCGGCGCAGTGATAACTTTATTTTCAGTAACTTGTGACATGATGACCCCTTACTTCTTATGCCGGATACGCGGGTTCACCACGCCGTACAGCAGGTCGACCAGCAGGTTGACGAGGATAATCATCGTCGCCACCAGCAGCACCCCGCCCTGCACCACCGGATAATCGCGACGCTGCAACGCGTCGATCAGCCAGCGGCCTAAACCAGGCCATGAGAAAATGGTTTCCGTCAGGATGGCGCCCGCCAGCAGCGTGCCCACCTGCAGGCCAATCACCGTGACCACCGGCAGCATCGCGTTACGCAGCGCGTGGATCACAATCACCCGCATCCGGGTCAGGCCTTTGGCGCGCGCGGTGCGGATGTAGTCTTCGCCGAGCACTTCCAGCATCGACGATCGGGTCATACGCACGATCACCGCCAGCGGAATGGTGCCCAGCACGATGGCGGGCAGGATCATATGGATTAAGGCGTCAATAAAGTCGCCCTGCTCGCCCCAGATGGCGGTGTCGATCAGCATAAAGCCGGTCAGCGGCAAGGTATCGTCAAGGAAGACCGTATCGCTGATACGCCCGGAGACCGGCGTCAGGTTCAGCTGCACCGAAACCAGCATAATCAACATCATGCCCCACCAGAAGATAGGCATCGAGTAGCCGGTCAGCGCCAGGCCTACCGCGGTGTGGTCAAAGATGGAGCCGCGTTTTACCGCAGCCAGCACGCCCACCGGAATGCCGACGGCGACGGCGAAGATCATCGCGCAGACGCCCAGCTCAAGGGTGGCTTTAAAGCGTGGGACAAACTCCTGCCACACGGGAATGCGGCTTTTCAGCGAGATGCCTAAATCGCCGTGCAGCACGCCCCAGATATAGTGGGCATATTGCTGCCACAGCGGCTTATCAAGGCCCATTTCGGCCAGCAGCTGCGCGTGACGTTCGGGGGAAATACCACGTTCGCCCGCCATAATCATCACCGGATCGCCGGGGATCATATGGACGAAGGCAAAGGTGAGAAGGGTGATACCGATAAATGTCGGGATGACAAGTCCCAGACGTCGGAGAATAAACTGCAACATAACCCGGATTCTCTCTAGTGACGCCCCGCCTGGCGACAGGGCGTCTGTATTGCTCACAAAAGCATTCCCCGGAATAGCGGGAATACGCCCCCCACCTCTCCCACGCGGAGAGAGGGGGTCAGGCATCGTGCTTATTATTCGACAGAGACGTTATCGAAGTGGTGTTTACCCAGCGGATCCACCACATAGCCTTTGACTTCTTTACGCACTGGCTCGTAAACGGTGGAGTGAGCGATGATCAGCGCCGGAGCCTGGTCATGCATCACTACCTGAGCCTGTTTGTACAGTTCAATACGCTTGTTGTGGTCGTCGGTGGCGCGGGCCGGCTGAATCAGATCTTCAAACGGCTTATAGCACCAGCGCGAGTAGTTGGAGCCGTCTTTCGCCGCGGCGCAGCTGAACAGGGTGGCGAAGAAGTTATCCGGATCCCCGTTGTCGCCGGTCCAGCCCATCATGACGGTCTGGTGCTCGCCCGCTTTCGCGCGTTTCAGATACTCGCCCCACTCGTAGGTGACGATTTTGGCCTGGACGCCAATCTTGGCCCAGTCGGCCTGAATCATTTCCGCCATACGGCGGGCGTTCGGGTTATACGGACGCTGTACCGGCATCGCCCACAGATCGATAGTGAAGCCTTTTTCCAGGCCCGCTTCTTTCAGCAGCTGCTTCGCCTTCTCCGGATCGTAGGTGTAGTCTTTAACGTCGTCGTTATAGCCCCACATGGTCGGCGGGATCAGGTTCTTCGCCGCCTGGCCTGCGCCCTGGTAAACGGCTTTGATGATCGCTTCTTTGTTAACCGCGTAGGTCAGCGCCTGACGAACTTTCACGTCGTCCAGCGGTTTCTTCTCGGTGTTGAAGGAGAGATAACCGACGTTCAGGCCCGGCTGTTCCAGCAGGGTAATGCTCTTATCTTCCTTCATGCGCGCGATGTCCGCCGGGTTCGGATACGGCATCACCTGGCACTCATTTTTCTGCAGCTTGGCATAGCGCACGGAGGCATCCGGGGTGATGGAGAAGACCAGACGATCGATCTTCGGCTTGGTGCCCCAGTAGCCCGGGAAGGCTTTATACAGAATGCGGGAATCTTTCTGATACTGCAGCAGCTGGAATGGACCGGTACCGATAGGATTGAGGTCTACTTTTTCCGGCGTGCCGGCTTTCAGCATGTTGTCGGCATACTCTTTAGAGAGAATAGAGGCGAAGTCCATGGCCAGGTCAGCGAGGAACGGCGCTTCCGGGCGGGTCAGGACGAACTGGACGGTTTTATCGTCCACTTTCTTCACTTCGCTAATCAGGTCGGGTAACCCCATCCCTTCAAAGTATTCATAGCTGCCGCCAGAAACTTTATGGTACGGGTTATTGGTATTCTTCTGACGATCGAAGGAGAACACCACGTCATCGGCGTTCAGGTCACGGGTTGGTTTAAAGTCTTTATTATCCTGCCATTTCACGCCCTGACGCAGGTGGAAAGTATAGGTTTTACCATCCGGGCTAACTTCCCATTTTTCAGCCAGTCCAGGAATAACTTCCGTCGTACCGGTTTTGAATTCGACCAGGCGATTGTAGATCGGTACGGAACTGGCGTCATAGGTGGTGCCAGAGGTGAAGAGCTGTGGGTTAAAGCCTTCCGGCGAGCCTTCTGAACAATAAACCAGGGTTTTCGCTTGCACGCTGGCAGCGACGGTCATGGCGACAAGGCTCAGACCAAGCTTCAGCATCCCTGATTTCTTCAAGGAAATACTCATTATTCTGCTCCAAAACTGTGATGTTGTTTGCATATATCCGCCGGACCTTTATTTATTTTTATTCGTCATATTCGAATGATGGATGCGTTGGCTGTGCTCAATAAGCCAGTCACATAGCCATCTATGCTCCTGGGGATGCTCAAGCTTGCCGCCTTGCCGCAATTCGAACTATTTAGAATATACCCGGTCCAGTCGGTGGTGCCCGAAGGCGTTGAGAGAGATGGGGATTCCTTTCGCAAAAACGACTGAGTTGCAGTACGGATTCTCCATGAAATGCCCCTCATGCCCTACAATCTGTCAACAGAATGGGGAAACGTCAATACAGCCAGCCGGGTTTTACATCCAGCGTGAGAAACGACAGGCAAAGATTAAAAAAACTTCAAGACGCTATTTTCAGCAGAGAAATTTATGCTACTGGCGAATATGCAGAATAAAGACCTTATTAATTTGCGACACCCAGTGGGAAACAATGCCAGTAAATGAGAAAAATTTCTTGCTATGTGACCAATATGTGAGCGATTAATAGCGTGAACGTTAAAACGCACAGCGGAAAATGCTGTATTCAGCCATAAGCTTCGCGAAAAAAGATCTGTTCATCGATAAAAAAATGCAATGGAAGATGTCACAAAATAGCGAACAGCTGGCTGGAAACGGGGGTAAAGATGTTTTTTGTGATTTTGATGCGGTTTTGGGCCG
This sequence comes from Klebsiella sp. 2-CIP_Kleb., assembly GCF_050378715.1. Classification (NCBI taxonomy): domain Bacteria; kingdom Pseudomonadati; phylum Pseudomonadota; class Gammaproteobacteria; order Enterobacterales; family Enterobacteriaceae; genus Klebsiella; species Klebsiella sp. 2-CIP_Kleb. Next base: position 162,550 of record NZ_JBNRLG010000004.1, on the reverse strand, counting down.
GGAGACTGCAGAAGGTGCCCGGCGGCGCTGCGCTTGCGCGGGCCTACGGGATCCGAAGCGAACCTTCGGGGTTCTCATCCTCACTGGCCGCAGATGCAAAAAAGCCTGCTCGTTGAGCAGGCTTTTCGAATTTGGTCGGTGATAGAGGATGACTCGCCACTTTGTGGCTCGCCCTGCGGGCCGTTGCTGACGCAACGTTCTCTCGCTTCGCTCGAGTCGAACCTCCTGCCCCCGGAGGTTCTCATCCTCACTGGCCGCAGATGCAAAAAAGCCTGCTCATTGAGCAGGCTTTTCGAATTTGGTCGGTGATAGAGGATTCGAACCTCCGACCCCTTCGTCCCGAACGAAGTGCGCTACCAGGCTGCGCCAATCACCGAATGCGGGGCGCATCTTACTGCTGGGATGCACCCCCGTCAATGCCTTATTAGCAAAAAATCAATCAAGCGGCGAGAATCTCGCCACTATTGCTATTCCTTCGCCGCTTTCTTCGAAGCCGGCACGCGACACCAGTTGTTGTTCTCGTTGATCCCACCATCCGGCGAGGTATAGCCGAGGCAGCCCATAATTGTGTCGTACAGCTCGACGTGGCGTCGCGGCACCTTCATCGCGGCCTGCTGCTGCAGATGGGCAAACGCAGCGGCATGATCCGGATTCTCCAGGTATTTATCCGACATCCAGACCATCATCGGCACACGGAACTGTTCCGGCGGCGCCATCTTGCGCGGCGTACCGTGCAGATGTTCACGCTCGTTAATCGACTCGCCATGGTCGGCGGCATAGAACACAATCGCTTTCTTATCCCGCAGCTGGTCGAGGACGCTGACGATAAAGTGATCGACATAGGTCACGCTGTTGTCGTAGGAGTTGATCAGCTCCGCTTTCGAGCACTTGTTATCAACACCGACGCACTCCGGCTTCCACTGGGCGAAGCTGCGCGGATAGCGTTGGGTGTAGTTAAAGTGCGAGCCTTTCGTGTGGAGGATGATTAGGTGCTTACCAGAGGCGTTGCCCTGCTCCATACCGCGCTTCATCTCATCCACCAGCAGCATATCGTCAACGCTCTTGCCGCGGTTGCGCGGCTCGGCGCCAATCTGCTCGCGATAGGCGATATTGTTGGCCATCGTGTTGCTGTAGAACCACATCTCACTCTGCATGGCGTACAGATTGCCGCTGAAGCCCAGCTGATGAAGCACCGCAAAGACGTTCTGCTCTTTGAGGGTCCGCTGCGGGTTATCCTCTGCCCCGCCCTGACGCACAAACATGCAGCGTAACGACAGCTTGGTGGCGGTATCGCACGAGTAGCCGCGGAAAGCGACCAGATTCTTCTCTTTCGCCAGCTCTGGCGTGGTGTTACGGCTATAGCCAAGGATGCCCATATGATCCCAGCGGGTGGTTTCGCCAATGATAAACACCACGTAGGTGTCATCGAGCCCTTCCGGGGCGACGTAGGTAAATTTCTTCGCCGGGTTAATCAGCGATTTGTTATCTGAGGATTCATCCACCTGCGCCCAGGCGTACAGCCCCAGCGCCGACAGCCAGTTCGACGGCAGGTAGGAGTTGGCGATCACCCCGCCGTAGCTCGGCATATCCACTTCCGAATGGCGCTCGACATCGTGTTGGCGCAGCTCAAGCAGGCGGATAGGTCCCCAGACGATGAGGCCGGCCAACACCACGATCAGCACGTTTTTAACCCGCTGGCCCGGGGTACGCAGTTGGCGCAGCAGCGTATGGCGGCAGCGGTTGCTCCAGATAAACAGCAGTGGCGGCGCGCTCACTGCCGCCAGCCAGAGGATCAGATGCCAGCCGATGACCTCTTTCGACAGGTCGATATCGGTGGTCATCACCGAGGCGATAATCCCGTAGCCAATCACCACGTTAAGGAACGTCATGTAGTAACTGGCGGCGGCGGAAAACAGAACAATCAGCGTCGCCAGAATGCGCCAGATACGGCGACCGAACAGCGACAGAAGACGTAACAGGAAGAAGGTGACAAAGACCGTGGCCACCAGTTCAACGACACCGGAAAGCCCTTTCCAGACAGTGAACTCTTGAGCATAACCATCGAAACGCCGAAAAAAAACGGCGACGTTCATAAACCAGCCGATGTACAGCGCCAGCCAAAAACTAAGCTTCTGCTGCGTCATCGTTCTAATATATTTCATGCAAGCAAACCTGGAAAAAGAAGAATAAAACACCGCCTGACGCTGTGGCATGAGTCAGTAGGCTAATAGGGTGCGTTAGGGTTGGTTATCAGAAACCTCTACAAAGCGCGATAAGTAGACCACAGGGAACGGGAAAAGTATCAGGAGGGAATGTGATCCAGCCAAACATTTACAAAATATTTGGCTGGATTGGCACTATTTGCTTAGGGTATTAATCAGGGGCACGTTTCACGCTGCAGGTTTCAGGCATGCGCCTCGCTATAGACACTGCCTTTCGGCTGACGAATGGTGGTGGAAAGCGCCAGCGAAATAATCAGCAGGGCGAATATCACGCAGAAGGTGACGTAGAAGCCCCCGAACAGCGAAGCGATGAGGGAACCGCAGATGCTGCCGATACCAAAACCCAGATAAATCACACCATAGTTTTTCGCCAGGTTGTTCAGACCGAAGAATTCACTGACCAGCGATGGGAAGACGGTGATGGTTCCGCCGAAGTTAAAAGCAACGCAGGCGATGGCGGCGAAAAAGGTCATGGCATTCAGCGGAGCGAACAGCAGCGCGGCCATCCCCACCAGCGACACCACCTGACCGATGGTGATCACGCGAATGCGGGAGATTTTATCGGACAGGATACCTAACACCAGGCGACCGCTAAGGTTAGCGATTGAGATAACCGTTACCGCATTGGCCGCCGTGGCGACATCCAGGTGGACCATTCCCTGCGCGATATCTTTCGCCACGCCAATCACATACAGACCGCTCATGCAGGCCGTCAGGAACATCACCGCCAGCATCCAGTACTGCGGTTTACGCATCGATTCGGCGAGAGTGAAGTCGTTTTCCACGACGCCGTTGGCCGTGGTGGTCGCCGTATGATTTGGCGCATCTTTCATCAAGGTCGCGCCAAAGACGATCATCACCAGCACGATAGCGCCCCAGATAACGAAGGTTTTTTCCAGACCAACGGTGGCCAGCAGATGAGTATCAATGAATTTGAACCCCAGGCTGCCGAGGCCATAGGAACCGATGGAGAAGGCGGAGATCAGCCCTTTGCGTTCCGGGAACCACTTGACGCAGTTCGACAGGGTCAGCAGATAACCGGCGCCGTCCGCCAGCCCCACCAGCACGCCAGCGCTCAGCCACAGCATCATCAGGCTGCTGGAGTGGGCGGTCAGAAAGAAGCCCAGACCAAGCAGGATCCCAGAGGCCATGGTGACGCGCTTCACGCCAAAACGCTCCTGCAGCTTGCCGGCGACCGACGAAGAGAGCGCCAGCCCGAGGCTCAGCAGGCCAAAGGAGAAGGCGACCTGGCTGACCGGCTCGCCCAGTTTGTCAGACAGTGAACTGTTAAACAGGCTCCAGGTATAAACCGAACCGAGAGCGAATTGGGTGATGATGGTGCCGATAAGCGTAAGCCAGCGGGTCGATTGACGGTTTGCAGCGTTCATAGCAGTTGTCCTGATAAATTAACTGCCGCCACAATAGCGAAGGCCCCTCATCCAGTGGGGGAAAAAGGCATGAACTGCCATCAGCAGGGAATGAAATGCATTAATGGCGGAATGAATGACATTGCATGACATTCATTCCGCGAATTTCAGGGAAAAAGTTAGTGTGCGCTATCTCACAGAAATGCGCCATTACTGAGATTTAACAATAACCACATCGTTTCAAATGCGTAACAATCGCGGGTCAAAAGTTGGCGCTGACCCCCATCAGATAGAGCGTATTTTCCCCCGATGGGACGTTGTCCGCCTGTGACAGCGTGGCCCATGCCGCCACATGCGATCCCAGCGGCATATCGGCGCCCAGGGTGACATCACTCCAGCCGCCCTCTCTGGCGCGGGTGGTCGGCGACCAGGCATCGCTGGCGAGCGACTGGTTATAGCTCACCTGCGCCCAAGGGTGCACGCCCCACAGCGACTGATAATCCATACGCCAGCCGAGCGTGTTGACATATCCCGTCTCGCCCACGCTTTTCGTCGCCGGCGCGGTGTAGTCGCTGCGCAGGCTGGCCACCGGCCCGGAGGTCATGCCGTTTGCCAGCAGATAATTCCAGCCGACGCTCATCCCACGGCTGCTGTCCGGCGGCGCCAACCCCTGGTTTAACGCCAGTCCGCCCGGCGTTTCAGACGACTTCATCCGCTCGGCGAGGATATCTTCATAGCGTGGTTGGTGATCGCTATCCCATGTATAGCGTTCCGACGTATTACTTTTTGTATCGATAGCGATATATTCCTGTTGCCAGGCATTCGCTCCAGAGACACACGACACCCAGACGGATACGCACACCGGGAACAAGAACCCCCGGAGGCCATTGCATTTCTTTATTATCATTAATGCGACTCCAGAAAAGAGCCGAATCGGCATTATTGCTGTGTTTTTTTGGGGGATACGATTTCCCTGTATTAACTATTATCTTTATCTTTCAGTCGTCAAGCCGGGGCGTCCACTTTTTTAGCGCAGAGGGAGAAATAGCTATGCAGCGTTGCGGATGGGTGAGTCAGGATCCGTTATATATCGAGTATCACGATACCGAATGGGGTGTCGCGCAAAAAGCATCCCAGCGGCTGTTTGAAATGATCTGCCTTGAGGGTCAGCAGGCCGGGTTATCATGGATCACGGTGTTAAAAAAACGGCAAAACTATCGCCAGGCTTTTCACCAGTTCGATCCGGTGCGGGTGGCGGCGATGGGGGATGAAGATGTCGAGCGACTGCTGCAGGATGCCGGGATTATCCGCCATCGGGGAAAAATCCAGGCCATCATCGGCAACGCCCGGGCGTATCTGGCGATGGAGGAAAATGGCGAGTCGTTCACTGATTTTGTCTGGTCCTTCGTCGACAATGCGCCCCAGGTCACCCGCGCGGCGACGCTGGCGGAGATCCCGACCACGACGCCGGCCTCAGATGCGCTGTCTAAGGCCTTGAAAAAACGCGGTTTTAAGTTTGTCGGTTCGACAATCTGTTACTCTTTTATGCAGGCCTGCGGGCTGGTCAACGACCATGTCACCGGCTGCTTCTGTCACCCGGGAGGTCAGGATGATCCGCAAATGGGACGCTAAAGATAACCTGCCGCTGCTGGACCTGTGGCTGGAAAGCACGATTCATGCCCATCCCTTTATCAGCGAAAGCTACTGGCGCGACAGCGTCGCGGTGGTACGGGATGTCTATCTTCCCGCCGCCAGCACCTGGGTCTGGGAGCGCGACGGGGAGCTAAAAGGCTTTGTCAGCGTGCTGGAGTCCCGTTTCGTCGGCGCGCTGTTCGTCGCGCCCGACGCTATTCGCCAGGGCATTGGCCGGGCGCTGCTGGATGAAGTCAAGCAGCACTACGCCTGGCTTAGCCTTGAGGTTTATCAGAAAAACGAATCAGCGGTCAGTTTCTACCATGCGCAAGGCTTCCGCATTGAAGATTGCGCATGGCAGGACGATACTCAGCACCCCACCTGGATTATGCGTTGGCCGGCGGATCAAATGCCGTAAGCGGCAGCGCCGGGCCGGTATATTTCTCCAGCCACGCCAGGGCGGTGTTACCGGCACAGCCGTTGCCCAGGCGGGATGTTGGGATATCTTTAGTTAAGACGTTCACCGCCCCGTTTTTGCAGATGCCCGCCACCGGATCCAGGTCGGGCCACGCCCCTTCATGCAGGCATATCACCCCCGGGCGGATCCCCTCCGTCACCACCGCGCCGGCCAGCACCTGACCGCGGGCGTTCCACACCCGCACCAGATCGCCATCGGCAATCCCCCGCGCCCGGGCATCCTGCGGATGAATAGTCAACGGTTCGCGTCCGGCAACGGCATAGCGTTCGCGCAGCGCGGAGTAGTTCAGTTGACTGTGCAGCCGGTGGGCCGGATGGGCCGACAGCAGCTGCAGCTGCCCCGCCTCGGCGTTGCCATGCCATTCGTCGGGCTCCAGCCACATTGGGTGCGGCGGGCAGTCGGTGTAGCCAAAGGCGGCGATGGTCGGCGAGTGGATCTCAATTTTACCGCTCGCCGTTTTCAGCGGGTTGGCCTGGGGATCGTCGCGGAAGGCGGCAAAGCGGATGAAACGGGCATTCTCCGGCTCCTCCGGCATCTCAATCAGCTGGTTAGCCTGCCAGAATTCGGCAAACGGCGGCAGCGTCACCTGCTGCTGGGCGCCGCGCCGGGCGGCCATCTGATAGAAGGTCTCCAGCCACTGCAGATCGCTCTTCCCTTCGGTAAAGCGCTCGCGGCCGCCCGCCTCCCAGCGTTCGCTGAGGTCGGCAAAGACCGCGAAATCATCGCGCGCTTCACCCTGCGGGGCGACCACCTGCTTCATCGGCACCAGATGCTGATTGCTGTAGTCCCCGGTCATCGTCAGATCGTTGCGCTCAAACGAGGTGGTCGCCGGCAGGACGATATCGGCATGACGCGCGGCGGCGGTCCAGAAGCATTCGGAGATGACGATAAGCTCTGGTTTCTGCCAGGCCTGAATCAGGCGGTTGGTATCCTGATGATGGGTAAAGTTGGCGCCGCCGGCCCACCAGATAAAGCGAATATCGGGGAAGCGCCGCGCCATGCCGTTGTGCTGATACTCCGCCCCCGGGTTCTCCAGCGCCTCGACAATCCGCGCGACCGGGATCTTCTCCACGGCGTCCACGCCTCCGGCCACGCTCCCCTGCATCGAGCCCAGCACCGCCGCGCGGCGGGTCGGATTGCCGCCGTTGGCGAAATGGTAGGAAAGACCAAACCCGCCCCCCGGGGTGCCAATCTGCCCCAGCATCGCAGCCAGGGTGACCAGCATCCAGTGTTTCTGCTCGCCATACTGCTGGCGCTGCATGCCCCAGCCAGACATCAACATAGTGGTGTTTTCGTGGAAAAGTTTCGCCAGTTCGCGGATCTTATCCGCTGCGACGCCGCAGATAGCCGCCGCCCAGTCGGCGGTTTTCGCCACGCCGTCGCTTTCGCCGGTCAGATAGCGGGCAAAAATCTCGTAGCCGCTGGCGCTGCGGGCAAGAAACTCGTCGTCCTGCCAGCCATTCTCCATCAGCGTATGGGCGATACCCAGCATCAGCGCGACGTCGGTGCCCATATGCGGCGCGATCCACTCCATCGAATCGCCAAAGAAATCGACAGTTTCCGATCGCATCGGATCGATGCAGATCAGGCGTTTTCCGCTCTGGCGCAGCCGGTCGAACCACGGGATACCCTGCTCGTCGGAGGCGTTCCAGGCAATTTTCAGCGTATTCAGCGGGTTGGCGCTCCACAGCACCACTACCTCGCTGTATTCCAGCACCAGCGGCCAGCTGGTCTGCTGCTGATACACCTCATTGCCGCCCACGACGTAAGGCATGATCGCCTGCGCCGCGCCGGTGGAGTAATCCCCGAGATGGCCGGTGTAGCCGCCCGCCAGGCTCATATAGCGCTGCAGCAGGGTGGCCGCCTTATGCAAGACGCCGTTAGAACGCCAGCCGTAGGAGCCGGCAAAAATAGAGGCCGGTCCGTAGCTTTCGCGGATCCGACGATGCTGGGCATCGATCAGATCCAGCGCCTGCTCCCAGCTCACCCGCACAAATTCATCCTGACCGCGGACCCCCTGGGGCTTGTCCGGAGAGGCAAGGAAACCTTTGCGCACCATCGGGTAGCGCACGCGGGTTTTACTGTGCACCTGGTCGCGCACCGCCGTTTGCAGCGAGTTGGCAAACGGTGTCGCCAGCGCGCCGCGGGAGGAAAGGACGTTTTCCCCGTCCGTTTCCACCAGCATCGGTCCCCAATGGGCGGCGGTTAAAATGGTTTTGGTTGCAGATGAGGTTGGCAAGGGCAGCTCCTGGTCAGCGAAAGCAGGTGTGGTGACGGTGCGATCGGCGCCGTTCAATGTTATTTACAAAATGAGATGGTGTTTGGGGAATTTTCTACGTATTCGCGCGTCATAATCAACCGTCACGTTCGCTGTGACAAAGAATAAAAAGGATTAAGGACATTAAATGAAAAAACGCGTACTTATGATTGCGGCGCTGGTCAGCGGCACCCTGGCGATTTCTGGCTGCACCACCAACCCCTATACCGGTGAGCGTGAAGCAGGTAAATCCGGTATTGGCGCAGGTATTGGCTCCTTAGTGGGCGCTGGCGTCGGCGCGCTCTCCTCTTCCAAACATGACCGCGGCAAAGGCGCGCTGATTGGCGCAGCGGCAGGCGCGGCGCTGGGCGGCGGCATAGGCTACTACATGGACGTGCAGGAAGCGAAGCTGCGCGACAAAATGCAGGGAACCGGGGTCAGCGTGACGCGAAATGGTGACAATATCGTGCTGAACATGCCGAATAACGTCACTTTCGACAGCAACAGCGCCAACCTGAAACCGGCCGGCGCCAACACCCTGACCGGCGTGGCCATGGTGCTGAAAGAGTATGAGAAAACCGCCGTTAACGTCGTCGGCTACACCGACAGCACCGGCAGCAAGGATCTGAATATGCGTCTGTCGCAGCAGCGTGCGGACAGCGTCGCCAGCGCACTGATCACCCAGGGCGTGGCGGCCAATCGCATTCGCACCACCGGCATGGGCCCGGCAAACCCGATCGCCAGCAACAGCACGGCGGAAGGCAAAGCGCAGAACCGTCGCGTAGAAATTACCCTCAGCCCGCTGCAGTAAGCGCAACCTCATGTCGCCCGGCAGCCGCTCTGCCGGGCAAAATGCTTGATATCGCTATTTTTCGCGCTAAGGTGTTGGCAGATTTTCAGCAAAGGAAGCCATCATGGCGAAAGCGGCGCGTGCAACCATTAGCGATGTGGCGAAAGCCGCAAAGACCGGCAAAACCAGCATTTCACGGTATCTTAACGGCGAGAAGCACCTGCTTTCCGACGATCTGTTATCACGTATTGAAAAAGCCATTGCCGAACTCGACTACCGCCCCAGCCTGATGGCCCGCGGCCTCAAGCACGGCCGCACCCGCCTCATCGGCCTGATCATCGCCGATATCACCAACCCCTATTCGGTCAATGTCATGAGCGGCATTGAAGCGGCCTGCCGGGAAAAGGGCTTTACCCTGCTGGTGTGTAACACCAATAACGAGCTTGACCAGGAGCTGCACTATCTCGACCTGCTGCGCAGCTATCAGGTGGAAGGCATCGTCGTCAACGCGGTCGGCATGCGGGAGGATGGCCTGAACCGCCTGCAGCAGTCGGCCCTGCCGATGGTGCTGATTGACCGTAAAATCCCCGATTTCGCCTGCGATGTGGTCGGGCTTGATAACGCTCAGGCCGCCACCACCGCCACCGAACACCTGGTGGAGAAAGGCTTTGAGGCCATCCTGTTTCTCAGCGAACCGCTGGGCTCGGTCAATACCCGCCGCGAGCGCCTGAGCGCCTTTCGCGCCACGCTCGCCCGCCACCACGGCGTGGTGGCCGAAAACGCCGAAGTACAGCTCAACGACGGCGCGATGATGGACAACGTCCTGCGCCAGTTCCACGCCCGCCACCGCGGGATGCGCAAAGCGGTGATCTCCGCCAACGGCGCGCTGACGCTGCAGGTGGCCCGCGCCCTGAAGCGCGTCGGCCTGATCTGGGGCAGCGATATCGGCCTGCTGGGCTTCGACGAACTGGAGTGGGCGGAGCTGGCCGGCGTCGGCATCACCACCCTCAAACAACCGACGTGGCAGATCGGCTACGCGGCGGTGGAACAGGTGATTCGACGCATTGCCGGCACTAACGACCCCATCTGCGAGCGGGTCTTTTCCGGCGAGCTTATCGTCCGCGGATCAACCTCCCGTTAACGATCCTTCGTGATGCCGATCATAAATTAAACATCTCGCCCTTTCTTATGGAACCGATACCATCTAGCGTAATAAGGAGATTAAGCAACAAACGCCGGGAGTAAGAGCGCGATGGCCAGAAAAATTATTGTCGTTACCGCTGCCTATGGTAATGACCATGTTAAATCCTTAGGCGGCCAGGCCGCCGTCCTGCCGTTTATCGCCGACGCCGGCGCGGACGGCGTCGAAATCCGCCGCGAGCTGTTCAGCGCCGAAGAGCTCAACGCCCTGCCGGCGCTGGCAGCCGCCATCGAGCGCCACGGCCTGCTGGCTTGCTACTCCGCGCCCCAGGCGCTGTTCGCCGACAACGGCGAGCTTAACCCGCATCTCCCGACGCTGCTCGCGGAAGCGCAGACCCTTAACGCCCTGTGGCTGAAGCTCTCCCTTGGCCATTTCCGCCACAACCAGCAGCTCGACGAGCTGCGCCATATCCTCAGCGACAGCGGCATGGCGCTGGTGGTGGAGAATGATCAGACCGACTGCGGCCAGCTGGCGCCGATGCAGCGCTTCAAAGCCGCCTGCCGGGTCCATCAGCTGCCGATCACCTTAACGTTTGATATGGGCAACTGGCTGTGGGTCGGCGATTCGCCGGAAGAGGCAGCCCGCCATCTTGCGCCGGCGGTCAGCTATATTCATGTGAAAGCGGCGGAGCCACATCAGGAGAAATTCCGCGCTGTGCCGCCGGATCAGGCCGCCGACCGCTGGCTGGCCCTGCTCGATAATCTTCCCGCCGACGCACCGCGTGGAATCGAGTTTCCGCTGACTGGCCATGACCTGACGGCCGTGACCCGCCGCTACGTCAACCTGTTACGCGAGGAATAAGCCGTGGAAAATTTAGATGTCATCACCATCGGCGAAGCTATGGCCATGTTTGTCGCCACCGAAACCGGCGATCTGGCCGAGGTGGAGCATTTTATGAAACGTGTCGCCGGCGCCGAGCTGAACGTCGCCACCGGTCTGGCGCGCCTGGGTCTGAAGGTCGGCTGGGTCAGCCGCGTCGGTAACGATAGCTTTGGCCGCTTCGTACTGCAATCGCTGGCGAAAGAGGGGATCGATAGTCATGCTGTCGCCATTGATAACCGCTTCGCTACCGGTTTCCAGATGAAATCGAAAGTCGAAAATGGAACCGATCCCATTGTGGAGTATTTCCGCAAAGGTTCTGCCGCCAGCCATCTGTCGCCTGACGATTTTCGCGCCGACTACTTCACCAGCGCCCGTCATTTGCACCTGAGCGGCGTGGCCGCCGCGCTCTCTGAAAGCTCATATGCACTGCTGGAGCATGCGGCGAAGGTCATGAAAGCCGAGGGCAAAACCCTCTCTTTCGATCCCAATCTGCGTCCGGTGCTGTGGAAAAGCGAAGCCGAGATGGTGGAGAAACTCAACCGTCTCGCCTTCCAGGCTGACTGGGTTTTGCCAGGCTTAAAAGAGGGCGTCATCCTCACCGGCCAGCAGACTCCGGAGGGGATAGCCGATTTCTATCTCTCGCGCGGCGTCAAGGCGGTGGTCATTAAAACCGGCTGCGACGGCGCCTGGTTCAAGAGCGCCAACGGCGAACAGGGAACGGTTGATGCCATTAAAGTCGAAAACGTCGTCGATACCGTCGGCGCCGGCGACGGCTTTGCCGTTGGGGTGATTAGCGCCCTGCTGGAAGGCAAAACCCTGCTTCAGGCGGTGAACCGCGGCAATAAAATCGGTTCGCTGGCGATTCAGGTCCAGGGCGACAGCGAGGGGCTGCCCACCCGCGACGCGCTGGGCGAATAACATTTATACGCAACAATAACAGCCGTCCTGTACCCTACCTGCAGCGCGGCACAGCAGCGTCCGTTTCGACGGACGTATGTCACCTCATTGACAGAGGCAAGCCTATGAATAGCTCAACAAATGCAACGAAACGCTGGTGGTACATCATGCCTATCGTGTTTATCACGTATAGCCTGGCGTACCTCGACCGCGCCAACTTCAGCTTCGCCTCCGCGGCAGGCATTACCGAAGACCTGGGCATCACCAAAGGGATCTCTTCCCTGCTGGGGGCGCTGTTCTTCCTTGGCTACTTCTTCTTTCAGATCCCCGGCGCTATTTATGCAGAGCGCCGCAGCGTTCGCAAACTGATCTTTATCTGCCTGATCCTGTGGGGCGGCTGCGCCTCCCTGACCGGGATTGTGCATAATATCCCGGCGCTGGCGGCCATTCGCTTTATTCTCGGCGTCGTCGAAGCGGCGGTGATGCCGGCGATGCTGATCTATATCAGCAACTGGTTCACCAAATCCGAGCGCTCGCGGGCCAATACCTTCCTGATCCTCGGCAACCCGGTGACGGTCCTGTGGATGTCGGTGGTCTCCGGCTACCTGATTCAGGCCTTCGGCTGGCGGGAAATGTTTATCATCGAAGGGGTGCCGGCGGTGATCTGGGCCTTCTGCTGGTGGGTGCTGGTGAAAGATAAACCGTCGCAGGTATCCTGGCTGGCGGAGAGTGAAAAAGCCGCGCTGCAGGAACAATTGGATCGTGAGCAGCAGGGCATCAAAGCGGTGCGTAACTATGGCGAGGCCTTCCGCTCCCGCAACGTGATCCTGCTCTGCGCCCAGTACTTTGCCTGGAGCATCGGCGTGTACGGCTTTGTACTGTGGCTGCCGTCGATTATCCGCAGCGGCGGCGAAAATATGGGGATGGTGGAAGTGGGCTGGCTCTCCTCGGTCCCATACCTGGCGGCGACTATCGCCATGATCGTGGTCTCCTGGGCCTCCGATAAAATGCAGAACCGTAAGCTGTTCGTCTGGCCGCTGCTGCTGATTGGCGGACTGGCCTTCATCGGCTCCTGGGCGGTCGGCGCCAACCACTTCTGGGTCTCTTACACCTTGCTGGTAGTGGCTGGTGCGGCAATGTATGCGCCTTACGGCCCCTTCTTCGCCATTATTCCGGAAATGCTGCCACGCAACGTCGCCGGTGGCGCCATGGCGCTGATCAACAGCATGGGCGCCCTGGGCTCCTTCTGCGGCTCGTGGTTTGTTGGCTACCTGAACGGTGCCACCGGCAGCCCAGCAGCTTCCTATATTTTTATGGGGGTGGCGCTTTTCGCCTCAGTATGGCTGACTTTGATTGTTAAGCCTGCTAATAATCAAAACCTTCCACTTGGCGCTCATCACGCCTGAACGACTCACACTACGGAGATTCGCATGAAGCCGTCTGTCATTCTCTATAAAACGCTTCCCGACGACCTGCTACAGCGTCTGGAGGAGCACTTTTCCGTCACTCAGGTGAAAAACCTGCGGCCGGAGACCGTTTCGCAGCACGCTGAGGCCTTTGCCCAGGCTGAAGGCCTGCTGGGCTCCAGCGAAAAGGTTGACGCCGCGCTGCTGGAGAAGATGCCGAAGCTGCGTGCGACCTCCACCGTGTCCGTTGGTTATGACAACTTCGACGTGGAGGCGTTGAACGCCCGCCGGGTGCTGCTGATGCATACCCCGACCGTGCTGACCGAGACCGTCGCCGACACGATCATGGCGCTGGTGCTGAGCACCGCCCGCCGGGTGGTGGAAGTGGCGGAGCGCGTTAAAGCGGGCGAATGGACGAAGAGCATTGGGCCAGACTGGTTCGGTACCGACGTACACCATAAAACCTTAGGTATCGTCGGCATGGGCCGCATCGGCATGGCGCTGGCGCAGCGCGCCCACTTCGGGTTCGGCATGCCGATCCTGTATAACGCGCGCCGCCAGCATCCGCAGGCGGAGGAACGTTTCAACGCACGCTATTGCGATCTTGATACCCTGCTGCAGGAAGCCGATTTTGTCTGCCTGATCCTGCCCCTGAGCGAAGAGACCCATCATCTGTTCGGCCAGGCGCAGTTCGCCAAAATGAAATCTTCCGCCATCTTTATTAACGCCGGGCGCGGCCCGGTGGTCGATGAGCAGGCGCTGATCGCCGCCCTGCAGGCGGGTGACATTCACGCTGCCGGCCTTGATGTCTTCGAGCACGAGCCGCTGGCTAAAGATTCGCCGCTGCTGAGCCTGCCGAACGTCGTCGCGCTGCCGCATATCGGCTCCGCCACCCATGAGACGCGCTACAACATGGCGGCCTGCGCGGTGGATAACCTGATCGACGCCCTGAACGGCAAGGTCGAAAAAAACTGCGTCAATCCGCAGGTAAAATAAGCCATAAAAAAACCCGGGTAGCGGCGGCAATCGCCCTCCCCGGGTTCTTTTTGCATTCTGTCCGTTATCCAGCCCGTTCGCCGCAGCTCACGTCAGCCAGACAGGGCATTAGCGGGTCGCGTTCACCGCCGCCGTCCATGCCTGATTAAACGCCTGATGCTGCGCCGCCAGCGGCCCAATCAGCGCATTGTACTGACTAGCCTGCTGGGAAGTCGGGAATTGAATGCCGTTGGCCACAAAGCTCACCTGGGTTCCCTGCTGGGCGACAAAATCCCCCACCTGAACCAGCTGCTGGGTAAAGATCTGCGCGGCCGGGATCAGCGGCTGCAGCGCGTCGGCTGGCGCCGTCACCACCTTGGCGTAAACCTGATCGAAGACCGGCTTGAGATCGTCCGCCTGCTTCAGCGCGCCATGCGCGGCATCGGCCTGCATTTTGGCATTCTGCAGCTGCTGGCTGAGCACGCCCAGCGCGCCGTTCGCCTGACGCAGCGGCTCGCGCTGGGTCATATAGTCCTGCGGAACGCGGATCGCATTGACGCTGTCCACTACCGGGCGCAGACCAGCGTCCATCGCCTGGCTCACCTGCTGCGAGTAGCCGTAGATCACCGCGTAGTCAGAGACAAACGGCCCAAACTGTTTTTTCTGATCGGCGGTCAGCGTCGGCAGTCGTTCACCGCTACGCATCGCCGTATTCTGCAGGAAGTCGATAAACGCTTTGCGCTGATCGCCTTCTTTATCAAAACACCCACTCAGGCTAACCACCATTAATAAGGCCGCCATAGCCGCAAACCAGCGAGAGCAGGACTTTCCTGTCGCCATTTTTTTACTCCTTTCAGCCAAAAAAAGCGCACAAAGACACACACGTGCCAGACGCTGACAAGGATAGTCCAGCTCGGCCTCGCAGGATACCCTTTACTGCTAATCTTACGCAGGAAAAACGCCATTCCGCACGCCGCTGCCGTCGCCTGGCGCGTCTGTTATGCGCATCACAAATATGCGCTTCAAATTAGACCGATGAATATCAATTAACTGATTGATATTTTTGAAATTTATAATCCACTGCCCAACGCCGCGCCCTGAAGCGGACGATAATCGCACGCTTTGGCGCCCACCCGGATTGCCTGGTCAGCGCTTCAATGATTTGATGAATGAGCGATTAACGGCGATGCGTTCGATTATCGCACAAATCAATCTCAACGACGCGAAGGCGACGATAATAACAAACCTCTGTCCCTCGCTCAGTCTGCCAGGAAAGCCGTATGACTAAGACAACCATCGACATTCAGGCCTTTATCAACGAGCACCCCTTCACCCGCTACCAGTGGATGATCCTCGCGCTCTGCTTCATCACCGTCGCGATGGACGGGTTCGACACCGCGATCATCGGATTCATCGCCTCCGACCTGGTCCAGGAATGGGGCGTGGAAAAATCAGCCCTCGGCCCGGTGATGAGCGCCGCGCTGGTTGGCCTGGCGGTCGGCGCGTTAACCGCGGGACCACTGGCTGACCGTATCGGCCGCAAGAAAGTGCTGATTATGTCGATCGTGGTGTTCGGAGGATTCAGCCTGCTCACCGCCTTTGCCACCAGCCTTAACCAGCTGACGCTGCTGCGCTTCCTGACCGGCCTGGGCCTCGGCGCGGCGATGCCCAATGCCGCGACGCTAATGAGCGAATATGCGCCGGAGCGCCGTCGGGCGCTGCTGGTGAACCTGATGTTTGTCGGCTTTCCGATGGGCTCGTCGCTGGGCGGCTTTTTATCCGCCTGGATGATCCCGCACTATGGCTGGCAGAGCGTGCTGGTGCTGGGCGGCGTGATGCCTCTCCTGCTGGCGGTAGCATTAATTTTCCTGCTGCCGGAGTCCGCCCGCTATCTGGTGGTGAAGCGTCAGCCGGCGCAGCGCATTGCCGCCATCCTGCGGCGTATCGCGCCGCTGCCGGAGACGGTGGAGTTTGAGCTGCACGAAGCAGGCCAGGTGAAAGAGAAGTCGGCCATCGGCGTCATTTTCTCCCCACGCTACGCGGTGGGCACTGTGATGCTGTGCCTGACCTACTTTATGGGTCTGCTGATCTTCTATCTCCTGACCAGCTGGCTGCCGCTGCTGATCCGTGAAACCGGCGCATCGATGAGTCAGGCCTCTATTATCACCGCCCTGTTCCCACTCGGCGGTGGAATTGGCGTGCTGATCCTCGGTGCTCTGATGGACAAGATCAATCCCAATAAGGTGGTGGCCGTCGGCTGGCTGCTGACCGGCGTTTTCGTCTGTCTGGTGGGCTTCTCTACCAGCAGCCTGGCGCTGATGGGGGTGATGGTGTTCATCGCCGGCAGTATTATGAACGGCGCGCAGTCGTCGATGCCGGCGCTGGCGGCAGGCTTCTATCCAACGCAAGGGCGCGCCACCGGCGTGGCCTGGATGCTGGGCATTGGCCGCTTCGGCGGGATCCTTGGCGCGTTCAGCGGCGCCTTCCTGATGCAAGCCCAGCTCTCGTTTGAGACCATTTTCACCCTGCTGGCTATCCCGGCATTCCTGTCAGCCATCGCGCTGCTGATTAAATATCGGGTCAGTAAATCAGTGCCGGCGGCGACAGAGGACGCGAGAGGTCTGCAGAAAGCCTGATCGACAAGCCGGCGTCCCGCGCCGGCTTTGCCGCTTTTTTCTTATCCGTTTACAAAAATTTTCGAAGCCACGCCATCGTATTAGTAATCATGCTCTTAGGCACCGCTGCCGTTCGGCTATTGGGGCTGATTCGATAACCTGCTGGCAAATAATCACGGGCGTTACCATCCTTGATGCTTTTTTCTGACTATTCTTAAAGAGCTTTAGAAAAATCTCTTCCGCTGTGTGATAAAAGGAGTTCTCAATGGAATATAAAGATCCCGTGTTTGAACTGCTGAGCAGCCTGGAACACATCGTTTTTAAGGACGATAATCAGACACTTACCTCAAACCGTAAGTCCACTGTGTTTAGTGAATTTGAACAGCTGCGTAAAGGCACTGGACTTAAGATTGACGACTTCGCCAACGCCATGGGCGTGAGCGTCGCTATGGTAAGAGAGTGGGAATCGAGACGGGTAAGACCGTCCCCCACTGAGCTAAAATTAATGCGCCTGATTCAGGCCAACCCCCAGCTTTCAAGGCAGTTACTCGATTAATCCCGAGCGCAGCGGTAAGGGCCAGCAAGGGAGCTTTTACCGCTGCACCGTAAAAAAAGTTTGCTATCAGGTGCTGAACGTGCGTTAATGCTCGCAGGTTTGATGTACAGACCACAGAGCAGTCGAATAGAGCAGTCCTTCTAAGGTTATCCAAAGATACCCCCGTAGTGAACTTTCCCTTTATCGCTTTAAATCTGTAGTCCAGACCGCTACGCCGCAAGGCTCACTTATTTTTTTAAAGGTAATTCACTATGTCCGGTAAAATGACTGGTATCGTAAAATGGTTCAACGCTGACAAAGGCTTCGGCTTCATCACTCCTGACGATGGCTCTAAAGACGTGTTCGTACACTTCTCTGCTATCCAGAACGATGGCTACAAATCCCTGGATGAAGGTCAGAAAGTCTCCTTCACCATCGAAAGCGGCGCTAAAGGCCCGGCAGCTGGCAACGTAACTTCTCTGTAAGTTCAAGCCGCTAAGAATCAAGAATCCCTGCCTGATGGCGGGGATTTTTTTTATCTGTCGCCAACAGCCGCCAGCTTACGATGGCGGCTGTTGGGCATTCAGAGCCGGGTATAGCGCCAGCCCGTTTCCTCCCATGCCAGACTATGGGTCAGCCTCAGACCTTGTAAAAACGCCTCATCATGCGACACCACCAGCATCGCGCCGGGAAACGCCGCCAGCGCGCTTTCAATAGCCTGCGTCGATGCTAAATCGAGATGGTTGGTCGGCTCATCCAACAACAGCAGCTGGGCCGGATCGCGTCGCCAGAGTACGCAGGCCAGGGCCGCTTTCAGGCGTTCGCCGCCGCTGAGCGCCGACAGCGGCAGAGTGACCTTATCCGCGCCCAGCTGCAGCTGCGCCAGGCGGGTGCGCAGGAGGCCCTCATCCAGCGGGGTATCTTCCAGGCTCAGGTGCGCCATGACCGATAACGACAGATCCAGCTGCGTCAGATGTTGATCGAGGTAAGCGGCGCTCACCGACAGCCGGACATCGCCTGAGGCGGCCTGCTCCAGCCCCAGCAGCGTTTTCAGCAAAGTGGTTTTGCCACAGCCGTTCGGCCCCTTTAGCGCGATGCGCATTGGACCATCCACGCGCCAGTCCAGCGGCGCAGCCGGTGCATGGTCGAGCTGCAATGCTTCCACCACCAGCACCTGCTTGCCGGCGGCCACTTCGCTGCCTGGCAGGGTGAACATCACCGGCGTATCCTCTTCCACCCGCTCTCGCGCCTGCTGCACGGCGCCATTCAGACTGCTGTTCTGTTCACGATGCTGACGGCGCAGCGTTCCCGGACGCTCTTTTGCCGCGCCTTTGTACTTCACACGTTCAAAAGAGGCGATATTCAGGGTATCAATAGTACGCAATGTCTGCGCCGAGCGCCGCTGGGCGGCGTCATGCTCCTTTTGCATTCGCGCGCGGGTGCGTCGCCGCTCGGTCGTCGCATGGTCCAGCGCCGCGCGTGCGGCCTGCTGCTCCGCCTCACGCTGCCGCTGATATTCAGCATAGTTGCCGCCGTAGCTGCGCAGCGCCGTCGGCGTCAGCTCAATAATCCTCGGCATCCGCGTCAGCAGCTCGCGGTCGTGGCTGGCGATCAGCGCCCCGCCCTGCCAGCTTTCCAGCTGGTGATAGAGCCACTCCCGCCCCTGGCGGTCCAGATGGTTGGTAGGCTCATCCAGCAGCAGATAATCGGCGCCGGAGACAAAGGCGCCGCACAGCAGAGCCTTCATCCGCTCGCCGCCGCTGAGTGAAAAAGCGGGGCGATCGGCAGAGAACGGCGGGAGATCGGCTTCACGGAAAGCTAAACTCAGGCGATCGGTGAGATCCCAGTGGCCATCCAATAGCTCGAAATCGTCGGCCAGTCCATTACCCTGTTCCAGGCGGAACAAGGCGTCAAATACCGGCGCATAGCCGAGAAGCGCGGCGAGGGTGGTCTCCGGCGTGAGCGTCGGCTGCTGCGCCACCCAGGCCACGGCGGCGGCGCGCTCGATATGGCCGCCGGCAGGAGAATCAAGGCCCGCCAGCAGGCGCAGCAGGCGCGTCTTACCGACGCCGTTCCGGCCGACCAGACCGCAAAGGGTCGGTTCCAGCGATAAATTTAGCGGACCAAACAGGGTCTGTCCCGTCGCAAACTGACAGGTGACCTGATGTAAAACAAAAGCGGGGATGTGGGCGCAATGAGCCATAAGCACTCCTGAATGAAATCAATACTCCCCTACCCGCAACATCTGCGAGGTAAGGCGTGAAATTCATCAGTCGTGTTTGTTCATTTGTGGGGCGCGCTCCAGTGAGACGAGGGATTCGTCGGGGCATAGGATAGCCACACTCCGCTATGAATTTCAAGCCCGTTTAATTCAACGGCCGTGTAAAAATAAAAAGGCCTCCTGATATCATGAGGCAAAGGATTTATTTGGTGAACAATGAAAGGGTGCATTGAGAATACCTGACACCGCAAGCGTGGTGGGGATAGATCCCCACCAGATGCTCTTACTGTTTAATATCACAGGCTAAGAATGCCACCAGCTCAATATTTCCCTGCCTGATCTGTAATTCACATAGCGAATCACGAACCATCCAGGTCAATAATAAAATAGTGAAGCAAATCACTACTAAGCCAAACAACAGATACTTTTGCGGCATTCCTCGCCTCCCGTGTTGATTTTCAACAAGTAAGAGGCTACTCTTATGGTGTTCATGCATAGGGGAGCCTCACATTGATTACTATCAGGTGGGGCTTTTCTCTGTCTGTCTCCCGCTGAATACCTGAGACACACAGTCTCAAGCACCCGCCGCCATTCTAGCGTAAATACCTCGCGGAATTATGTTTATATATTCCTAAACATTTCTTATCGATGAATGAAAATAATGAAGATATCAATGACAGAATTATTAGCGGTTCACCTATTTATATTTCACGTATAAAAAAACCTGCCCTGAGGCAGGTCTTTTATTATTTCCGATACGCTTACTGCAGCAGAGAAATATCCGCTACCTGCAGGAACAGCTCGCGCAGTTTGGACAGCAGCGTCAGACGGTTGATGCGAACATCTTTGTCTTCAGCGTTAACCATCACGTTCTCGAAGAACTCATCCACCGGCTCGCGCAGGGCGGCCAGCTCAATCAGCGCATCCTGATAGCGGCCTGCGGCGAAGTACGGCTGCAGCTTGTCGCGCAGCACCACCAGATTGCCCGCCAGCTTAATTTCCGCCGCTTCTTTCAGCACCGAAGCGTGAACGATGTCGTTCAGCGTTTCGTCGGATTTCGCCAGGATGTTGGAGACACGCTTGTTCGCCGCCGCCAGCGCGGAGGACTCTTCCAGAGTACGGAAGTGCGATACCGCCTTCATACGCGCATCGAAATCCGCCGGGCGGGTTGGACGACGCGCCAGTACCGCCTGGATAGTGTCGACACCGTAGCCTTCGTCCTGATACCAGGCGCGGAAACGGCCCAGCATAAAGTCGATCACGTCATCGACCACGTTGGCGTTGGTCAGCTTCTCACCGTACAGACGCACCGCTTCTTCAGTCAGCGTTTGCAGATCGAGATTCAGGTTCTTCTCGACGATAATACGCAGGACGCCCAGCGCGGCGCGGCGCAGCGCAAACGGGTCTTTATCGCCTTTCGGGTGCTGGCCGATACCGAAGATACCCGCCAGGGTGTCCATCTTATCGGCAATCGCCACCGCGCAGGCCACCGGGTTAGACGGCAGCGCGTCGCCGGCAAAGCGCGGCTGATACTGTTCGTTCAGCGCCACGGCCACATCTTCCGCTTCGCCATCATGGCGCGCGTAGTGCATCCCCATCACGCCCTGGGTGTCGGTGAACTCGAAGACCATGTTGGTCATCAGGTCGCACTTGGACAGCAGGCCCGCGCGGGTCGCGTGGTTCACGTCAGCGCCAATCTGCTCGGCAATCCAGCCCGCCAGCGCCTGAATGCGATCGGTCTTGTCGCGCAACGTCCCCAGCTGCTGCTGGAACAGCACGGTTTCCAGACGCGGCAGGTTGTCTTCCAGACGTTTTTTACGGTCGGTGTTGAAGAAGAACTCGGCATCGGCCAGACGCGGACGGACTACCTTCTCGTTACCGGAGATGATCTGCTGCGGATCTTTCGACTCGATGTTAGCGACGAAGATAAAGTTCGGCAGCAGCTTACCGGCGTTGTCGTAGACCGGGAAGTACTTCTGGTCGCCCTTCATGGTGTAAACCAGCGCTTCAGACGGCACCGCGAGGAATTTTTCTTCGAACTTCGCCGTCAGCACCACCGGCCATTCCACCAGCGAGGTGACTTCTTCCAGCAGGCTTTCGCTCAGATCGGCTTTACCGCCAATCTTACGCGCCGCCTCTTCCGCATCGGCTTTGATTTTGGCTTTACGCTGTTCGTAATCGGCGATGACTTTACCGCGCTCCAGCAGGATCTGCGGATACTGGTCGGCATGGTCGATGGTGAATTCCGGCTTGCCCATAAAGCGATGGCCGCGGATCACGCGATCGGACGGAATACCGAGGATAGTAGCCGGGATCACTTTGTCACCCAGCAGCAGCGTGACGGTGTGAACCGGGCGCACGAAGTGGACGTCAGACGCGCCCCAGCGCATCAGTTTCGGGATCGGCAGCTTCGCCAGCGAGCTGGCAATCATGTTCGGCAGCAGGGCTTCAGTGCTTTCGCCCTTCACATGGGCGCGATACAGCAGCCACTCGCCTTTGTCCGTGGTCAGACGTTCGGCCTGATCGACGGTGATACCGCAGCCGCGCGCCCAGCCTTCGGCCGCTTTGCTTGGCTTGCCTTCGGCATCGAACGCCTGGGCAACGGCCGGGCCGCGTTTTTCCACTTCGCGATCGGCCTGCGCCGCCGCCAGGTTGGCTACCTTCAGCGCCAGACGACGCGGAGCGGCAAACCATTCCACTTTACCGTGCGCGAGGCCGGCGTTATCCAGCTCTGCGGTCACGTTCGCAGCAAAAGATTCCGCCAGGCTGCGCAGCGCTTTTGGTGGCAGCTCTTCAGTGCCGATTTCCACCAGAAAAGTATTCTCAGACATGGCCGCCTCTTATTTATTCTTGTTGCACATCGGGAAGCCGAGCGCTTCACGGGAAGCGTAGTACGCTTCCGCCACTGCTTTCGTCAGGGTGCGAATGCGCAGGATATAGCGCTGACGCTCGGTGACGGAGATGGCTTTACGCGCATCCAGCAGGTTGAAGCTGTGAGCCGCTTTCAGAATACGCTCGTAGGCCGGCAGCGGCAGCGGGGTCTCCAGCGCCAGCAGCTGCTGGGCCTCTTTCTCATACTGCTCGAAGCAGGAGAAGAGGAAATCGACGTCGGCGTATTCGAAGTTATAGGTGGACTGCTCCACTTCGTTCTGGTGGAACACGTCGCCGTAGGTGGTTTTCCCCAGCGGGCCGTCGCTCCAGACCAGGTCGTAGACGCTGTCGACGCCCTGGATGTACATCGCCAGACGCTCCAGACCGTAGGTGATCTCGCCGGTCACCGGCTTACACTCCAGGCCGCCCACCTGCTGGAAGTAGGTGAACTGCGTCACTTCCATGCCGTTGAGCCACACTTCCCAACCCAGACCCCAGGCGCCCAGCGTCGGGTTTTCCCAGTTGTCTTCGACGAAGCGAATGTCGTGAATGGTCGGGTCCATACCCAGCTCTTTCAGCGACCCGAGGTACAGCTCCTGGATGTTGTCCGGAGAAGGCTTAATCACCACCTGAAACTGATAGTAATGCTGTAAACGGTTCGGGTTTTCGCCATAGCGGCCATCGGTTGGACGACGGGAAGGCTGTACGTAGGCGGTCGCCATCGGCTCCGGCCCTAGCGCGCGCAGGCAGGTCATCGGGTGAGAGGTGCCGGCGCCGACTTCCATGTCCAGTGGTTGAACAATGGTGCAGCCCTGACGAGCCCAGTAATCCTGTAAGGTCAGGATCAGGCCCTGGAAGGTCCTGGTATCAAACTTTTGCATATGATTTCGTGCTGGATACGTGTGGATTTAAAGGAAGGAGTCAGTATACCCGCTGGCTGCGAGATATACAGTACGAAACGGCGTAGTTTCAGGAAAACGGACGAAATTTACGCCAGGTGGGGTCGATTCAGCGCATCGAAAGATGCATAAACTGGCCGTCCGGGTCAAAGGAACAGATGAAACGTTCATTCTTGCCGGTACGGCCCGACAGCTCATAGCTTGCCTGGAATTGTTCAAAATGGTTCACGTCAACTAACTGCGTTTGCGTGTTATAGCGGATAGCGGCCTGGTCCTTGCAAAGCTGCGCCATATTGAGCGTGGTTTGCGGGGTAATACGCGCGCGCTGCGCTTTTTGCGCCGGCGGGGAAACGGTCTCGCTGCAGCCCGCAAGGAGCAGCACCAGCATTATGGAAACGACACCTTTCACCACGTTCTCCTCCACCGCCTTGTTAGCAAGTTGTTATCGTAAATATTCAGTATTACAGGTATTTTGCGAATATCATGAAACAGCGACAAGTCTGTGACCAAAAACTCAGACTAATCTCGTGCGACACCGGGGCATAAGGCGGGTCAGACCTTATTTCGCCAGTAGACTTTGAGGGACGGATGCAAGAAAAGATTCACTGGATCACCAACCTGCGCGGCATTGCCTGCATGATGGTGGTGATGATCCACAGTACCAGCTGGTATATCACTCATCCGCATGCGATTACGCTGCTGCAATGGGATATCGCCAATCTGCTCAATTCCACCTCCCGCGTCAGCGTGCCGCTGTTTTTTATGATCTCGGGCTACCTCTTTTTTGGGGAACGCAGCGCCCAGCCGCGCCACTTCTGGCGGATTGGCCTGTGCATTGCGTTCTATAGCGCGCTTTCTCTGCTGTATATCGCGCTGTTTACCCATATCAACGTCGAGCTGTCGTTAAAGAATGTGCTGCAGAAGCCTGTCTTCTACCACCTGTGGTTTTTCTTTGCTATCACCGTTATCTACCTGCTCTCGCCGCTTATTCAGGTTAAGTCCGTCAGCGGCAAAATGCTGCTGACGCTGATGGCGATCCTCGGCATTCTGGCCAACCCCAATATGGTCGGCGTCAAAGCCGCCGGGATTGAGTGGTTGCCGGTCAACCTCTATATCAATGGCGACACCTTTTATTACGTGCTCTACGGCGTGCTGGGCAGGGCCATTGGCACCCTGAACACGGATAAAAAATGGCTGACCCCGCTCTGCGCCGCGCTGTTCCTCGCCGCCGTGTGGGTCATCTCCCGCGGCACGCTGCATGAGCTGCGCTGGCGCGGGGACTTCGGCGACACCTGGTATCTCTACTGCGGACCGGCGGTGTTCGTTTGCGCGGTCACCCTGCTGACGCTCGCCAAAAACTGGCTTAACGCGCGTCCCCTGCCCGGTATCGAATGTATTGCGCGTCATTCTCTGGGGATTTACGGCTTCCATGCCCTGATTGTACATGCGCTGCGCGCCAGCCATCTGGAACTGAGCCGCTGGCCGCTGCTGGATATTGTGTGGATTTTCAGCGCCGCCCTGCTCGGCAGTCTGCTGCTGTCCGGCCTGGTGCAGCGGGTTGATCGCCGCCGGCTGGTCAGCTAACGGCCCGGCGCACCGGACAACCGGGCGCCTATTCCGTTTTTTGCACCGCGCGGGCGACGCGGGCCCGTTCGGGGGTCGCAGATGCGCCGTATAAGCAGACAAACCACGCCGCGATATAGACGGCTTTTTCATACCAGTCTGCCGGCACATGCCAGGCGCCCACCAGCAGCAGGCCCGCCGACAGCAGCAACACCAGCCGGCATAACGCGATAAATCCGTCGTCCTGCCCCTGCCACCGTCTGGCGCGCTGATGGGCGAGGACGGCAAACATCCCCATCACCAGTACGCCAAGAAAATAACCTTTACCGCTAAACAGCGGGCAGGTCCGCCAGATACCCAGCAGATAAACCAGCGACCCTGCTGCCATCATCCCTCTGGCAATACTGCGTTTTATATTCATCGCTCCTCCCTGTCGACACGCGCTGATTATGACCGAACCGCCCGGCGATGGCGCAGGCCAGGTGCAGCAAAGCTGACATTTCGGAATTAATAAATACGTGTTTTGGATGAATGCAGACTGGACATTCAGGGGAGTAATCCGCCCGGCGCTGCCGGACGGACTGAGGCTATGACATCAGCGGTTTCAGCTGCTGATAAATCTGGCGGAAGGTTTCCCGCTGCGGCGCATAGTGGGCCACTCGGCGATCGTCCGGGCGATGCGCTTGCTCAAGCGGCAGCGGCGTCAACAGCCCGGCGCGGTCGGCTTCGCCGTGCACCGCCAGCTGCGCCAGCCTGGCCGCCCCCAGCGCCGGGCCGACGTCGCCCCCGGTACGGTAATCGAGCTGCTGGCCGCTGATATCCGCCAGCATTTGTCGCCAGTAAGCGCTACGCGCCCCGCCGCCGATAAGGGTGATGCTCTGCGGCTTGATGCCGCAGGCGTGTACCACGTCCATACCGTCCGCCAGCGCATAGCCCACCCCCTCCAGTACTGCCCGCGCCAGCTCTGCCGGCCCATGCTGATGCGTCAGGCCGAAGAAGACGCCCTTGGCCTGCGGGTTGTTGTGCGGCGTGCGTTCGCCCGACAGATAGGGCAGGAACCACACCGGACCGGCGCTCTCGTCGGCTGACTGTGCCGCCGCAATCAGCGCCGGCACGCTGGCGAGACCGGTTAATTTCGCCGCCCAGTCCAGACAGGAGGCCGCGCTGAGCATCACCGACATCAAATGCCAGCGGCCCGGTAGCGCATGACAAAAGCTATGCACCGCGCTTTCAGGCTTGCTGAGGAATCCTTCGCTGACCGCGAAATACACACCTGAAGTGCCCAGCGACAGCATCGCCTGACCGGCATCGGCCATGCCAACCCCGACCGCGCCGGCGGCGTTGTCGCCGCCGCCCCCCACCACCAGCGCCTGTGGCATATTCCACGCCTGCGCCACCTCCGGGCGCAGCTGCCCGGTGACGTCGCTGCCTTCAAACAGGGCCGGCATCGCGTCCCGGTTGAGATCGCAGGCGGCGAGCATCTCATCGCTCCAGTCGCGTCGGGCGACGTCCATCCACAGGGTACCGGCGGCGTCAGACATATCGCTGGCAAGCTCGCCGGTCATCCGCAGACGCAGATAATCCTTCGGCAGCAGCACTTTATCGACCTGGCTGAACACCGCCGCCTCGTGGCGCTGCACCCACAAGAGCTTCGGCGCCGTAAAGCCCGGCATCATCAGGTTGCCGGTGATCTGCCGGGAAGCGCTGACTTTTTCCTCCAGCAGCTGGCACTCTTCGCCGCAGCGGCCGTCATTCCATAAAATGGCAGGACGCAGCACCTGTAACGATTTATCCAGCAGGGTGGCGCCGTGCATCTGCCCGGCGATCCCCAGCGCCTTCACGTCGCGCAGACTATGCTGCGCGCCCAGGGCTTTCATCGCCGTGTCCGTAGCCTGCCACCACTGCTCGGGATCTTGTTCCGACCACAGCGGATGCGGACGCGAGACTGTAAGCTTTTCGGTATGCGATGCCACCACATCACCCTGCTCATTGAGCAGAATGGCTTTGACGCCCGATGTCCCCAGATCGATGCCGATATACATACTCCCTCTCCTTAAACGCGCGCCACGGCTGAGCGTGGCGCGAACAGAGCATCCTGGTGGCGACCCCGGTCACGCCGGGCGCCGCCGCATGATTACTTGTCAAACAGATAATGGTTGACCAGGTTTTCCAGTTGTTCCTGCTGGCCGCTGCGATGCTGCGGCGCCAGCTGATGCTGAACGGCATACTGGGCAATGTCGCTGAGGGTCATCTGCCCGTTCAGGATCTGCTGCCCCAGCTCGCCGTTCCAGCCGGCGTAGCGTTTGGCCACGCGTTTATCCAGTTCACCGTCCTCGATCATCCGCGCCGCGACCTTCAACGACAGCGCCATGGTATCCATCGCGCCGATATGGCCGTAGAACAGATCATATTTGTCGGTGCTCTGACGGCGCACTTTCGCATCAAAATTGAGGCCGCCGGTGGTGAAGCCGCCCGCTTTGAGAATTTCATACATCACCAGCGCGTTCTCTTCGACGCTGTTCGGGAACTGGTCGGTATCCCAGCCCAGCTGCGGATCGCCGCGGTTGGCGTCGACGGAACCGAACAGCCCCAGCGCGATGGCCGTCGCGATCTCATGATGGAAAGAGTGGCCGGCGAGGGTCGCATGGTTGGCTTCAATGTTCAGTTTAATCTCTTTTTCCAGGCCAAACTGCTTGAGGAAGCCGTAAACGGTAGAGGCATCATAATCATACTGATGCTTGGTAGGCTCCTGCGGTTTGGGCTCGATCAGCAGCGTGCCTTTAAAGCCGATTTTGTGCTTATGCTCCACCACCAGCTGCATAAAGCGGCCAATCTGTTCACGCTCCTGGCGCAGGTCGGTATTCAGCAGGGTTTCATAGCCCTCGCGACCGCCCCACAGAACATAGTTTTCGCCGCCCAGCTGATGGGTGGCATTCATGGCGGTGACCACCTGGGTGGCCGCCCAGCTGAACACTTCCGGGTCCGGGTTGGTGGCCGCACCAGCGCCGTAGCGCGGGTTGGTGAAGCAGTTTGCGGTCCCCCACAGAAGCTTGACGCCGCTCTGCTGCTGCTTCTCCGCCAGTACCTCGACCATCCGGGCGAAGTTATTGCTGTACTCCTTGAGCGAACTCCCTTCCGGCGAGACGTCAACGTCGTGGAAGCAGTAGTAAGGCACGTTGAGTTTATGGAAAAATTCGAACGCCACATCGGCTTTGCGTTTGGCCATCTCCAGGGCGTCGCCAGGCTGCTGCCATGGGCGATCGAAGGAGCCCACGCCAAACATATCGGCGCCATTCCAGCAGAAAGTGTGCCAGTAACAGGCCGCAAAACGCAGATGATCTTCCATCCGTTTGCCCAGCACCAGTTCATCCGGGTTGTAATGACGGAAAGCCAGCGGGTTAGTGGATTTCGGGCCTTCGTAACGAACGCGATCGAGTTGATCGAAATAGGTCTGCATAGAGAACTCCATATTCAGAGATGCGGCGAATAACCAATCAGGTACCCTAAATAATTCGAGTTGCAGGAAGGCGGCAGGAGCGCGAGTCCCCGATAACCAGGGGGCGAAGCAACGAATGTCACCAACACACCTACAACTTGAAGTATGACGGGTTTAAGCCAATATAGAATTTCGCTTTCATTTTCCTCAATTACGTTATTTCACACCGCCATTGAGAGAATCCACAAACGTGCGCTAGCTCGCAAAAAATAATATCTGCTCGTTCTTCTGCCGTCCTGTCAGAGAAGTCCAGTGCAATAATAAGAGTGTGCATGAATAAAATACGATCGCCGTCATAATTTACGCATTAAACGAAATTTCATAACCGCAAAATAAAAACCGGTAATTGCCAGCCCTGCTTTCCGCGTTAAGAATCTGTAACGTATCCGCAACCTCATGTATCAAACATTATTTTCCGTTCGTCTTACCTACCCTTACAAAAAAGGTATCGTTATTATGAAGATAAAGAACCTTTGCCTTACGCTTTGCGCCAGCTCCCTCCTGCTCGCCAGCATGGCGGGGATGGCGAAAGAAGTGAAGATTGGCATGGCCATCGACGATCTGCGTCTGGAGCGCTGGCAGAAAGACCGCGATATTTTCGTCAATAAAGCGGAATCCTTAGGCGCCAAAGTTTTTGTTCAGTCCGCCAATGGCAATGAAGAAACGCAAATGTCGCAAATTGAAAACATGATCAACCGCGGCGTCGATGTCTTAGTCATTATTCCTTATAACGGTCAGGTGCTCAGCAACGTTATTAAAGAGGCCAAACAGGAAGGTATTAAAGTCCTGGCCTATGATCGCATGATTAATAATGCTGATATTGATTTTTATATTTCTTTCGACAATGAAAAAGTCGGCGAAATGCAGGCGCAAAGCCTGGTCGACAAAGTGCCGCAGGGTAATTATTTCCTGATGGGCGGTTCGCCGGTGGATAATAATGCCAAACTGTTCCGCGCCGGGCAGATGAAGGTCCTCAAGCCGTATGTCGATGAGGGCAAAATTAAGATTGTCGGCGATCAGTGGGTTGACGGCTGGCTGCCGGAAAACGCGCTGAAAATAATGGAAAACGCGTTGACGGCGAATAATAACAAAATCGACGCCGTGGTTGCCTCCAATGACGCCACCGCCGGCGGCGCCATCCAGGCCTTAACCGCCCAGGGGCTGGCCGGCAAAGTGGCGATCTCCGGTCAGGATGCTGACCTGGCGGGCGTGAAGCGCATTATTTCCGGTACCCAGACGATGACCGTCTATAAACCGATTACCACCCTGGCCACCAACGCCGCCGAAATCGCCGTTGAGCTGGGCAACGATAAGCAGCCGAAGTCTGACACTACGCTGAATAACGGTTTAAAAGATGTCCCTTCGCGCCTGTTAACGCCAATTGAAGTGAATAAAGAGAATATCGACGCCACGGTGATTAAAGACGGTTTCCATAAAAAGAGTGAACTGTAATGGCTGACGCCCCGCTGCGGGGCGTCATTTTCATCCCGCCGGATATCACTTTTCGGAGTCTTTATGGCCTGGCTACTCGAAATGAAGAACATCACCAAAACCTTCGGCGCCGTTAAGGCCGTGGATAATGTCAGCCTGCGCCTGAACGCTGGCGAGGTGGTCTCGTTATGCGGTGAAAATGGTTCGGGAAAATCGACGCTGATGAAAGTGCTGTGCGGTATCTATCCGCACGGAAGCTATGAGGGGGAGATTATTTTTGCCGGCGAAACGCTGCAGGCAAACCATATTCGCGATACCGAACGCAAAGGCATCGCCATTATTCATCAGGAGCTGGCGCTGGTGAAACATCTCACCGTGCTGGAGAACATTTTCCTCGGCGCCGAGATCTCCCGCCACGGTCTGCTGGATTATGAAACCATGACGCTGCGCTGCCAGAAGCTGCTGGCGCAGGTCAATCTGCCCATTTCGCCCGACACCCGCGTCGGCGACCTCGGCCTCGGTCAGCAGCAGCTGGTGGAGATCGCCAAGGCGCTGAATAAACAGGTTCGCCTGCTGATCCTCGACGAACCGACCGCCTCCTTAACCGAACAAGAGACCGCGACGCTGCTGGCGATCGTTCGCGATCTGCAAAACCACGATATCGCCTGCATCTATATTTCGCACAAGCTCAATGAGGTCAAAGCGATCTCCGATACAATCTGCGTGATCCGCGACGGCCAGCACATCGGCACTCGCGACGCCAGCGGCATGAGCGAAGACGACATCATCACCATGATGGTTGGCCGGGAGCTCACCGCGCTCTATCCCAGCGAACCGCACGCCCACGGCGAGGAGATCCTGCGGGTCGAACACTTGACCGCCTGGCACCCGGTAAACCGTCATATTAAACGGGTCAACGACGTCTCGTTTTCCCTGCGTCGCGGGGAAATCCTCGGCATCGCCGGGCTGGTCGGCGCCGGACGGACCGAGGCGGTGCAGTGCCTGTTCGGCGTCTGGCCGGGGCGCTGGCAGGGGGAGATTTTTATTGATGGCCAGCCGGTCAGCATCACTAACTGTCAGCAGGCCATTGGCCACGGCATCGCCATGGTGCCGGAAGACCGCAAAAAAGACGGTATCGTGCCGGTAATGGCGGTAGGTAAGAACATTACCCTGGCAGCGCTCAGCCAGTTCACCGGCGCGATGAGCAGCCTGGACGACGCCGCCGAGCAGCACTGTATTGAGCAGTCCATTCAGCGATTGAAAATTAAAACCTCCTCGCCGGAGCTGGCGATTGGCCGCCTGAGCGGTGGCAACCAGCAAAAGGCGATTCTGGCCCGCTGTCTGCTGCTTAATCCGCGCATTCTGATCCTCGACGAACCCACCCGCGGCATCGATATCGGGGCGAAGTATGAAATTTATAAACTGATTAACCAGCTGGTGCAGCAGGGCATCGCGGTCATTGTCATTTCATCCGAACTGCCCGAGGTGCTTGGTCTTAGCGATCGGGTGCTGGTCATGCACGAAGGCAGGCTAAAAGCCAATTTGGTTAATCAACATCTGACCCAGGAACAGGTGATGGAAGCCGCGCTGAGGAGCGAACGCCATGTCGAAGAACACGTCGTCTGAAATCAAACTTACTCCAACCGCCCCTACCGCCCTGCCGGCGCTGAAGGGGCTTAACCTCCAGGTCTTCGTGATGATCGCCGCGATCGTCGTCATTATGCTGTTTTTCACCTGGGTTACCGATGGCGCCTACCTGAGCGCACGCAATATCTCCAACCTGCTGCGCCAGACGGCCATCACCGGCATCCTCGCCGTCGGCATGGTGTTTGTGATTATTTCGGCAGAAATCGACCTGTCCGTCGGCTCGATGATGGGGCTTCTCGGCGGCGCGGCAGCGATCTTTGACGTCTGGCTCGGCTGGCCGCTGCCGCTCACCATTCTGGTGACGCTGGTGATGGGCCTGCTGCTCGGCGCGTGGAACGGATGGTGGGTGGCCTATCGTAAGGTTCCCTCGTTTATCGTCACCCTCGCCGGGATGCTGGCGTTTCGCGGCATTCTGATCGGCATCACCAACGGGACCACCGTCTCGCCCACCAGCCCGGCGATGGCGCAGATCGGCCAAAGCTACCTGCCAGATGGCATTGGCTTTGGCATCGGCGTTGTCGGCATGGCGGCGTTCATTATCTGGCAGTGGCGCGGACGGATGCGCCGGCAGGCGTTAGGTCTCGCGACCGCGTCTTCCACCGCCGCCGTTGGCCGCCAGGCCATTACCGCGGTGATTGTGCTGGGCGCAATCTGGCTGCTCAATGACTATCGCGGTGTGCCGACGCCGGTACTGATCCTCGCCGCCCTGCTGCTGGCAGGGCTGTTCATGGCCACTCGTACCGCCTTTGGCCGCCGCATCTACGCCATCGGCGGCAACCTGGAGGCGGCACGCCTGTCCGGGATTAACGTCGAGCGCACCAAGCTGGCGGTGTTTGCCATTAACGGCCTGATGGTCGCCATTGCCGGACTGATCCTCAGCTCGCGCCTCGGCGCGGGGTCGCCCTCGGCGGGCAACATCGCCGAACTGGACGCCATCGCCGCCTGCGTTATCGGCGGCACCAGCCTGGCGGGCGGGATCGGCAGCGTCGCCGGGGCGGTAATGGGGGCGTTTATTATGTCGGCCCTGGATAACGGCATGAGCATGATGGACGTCGCCACCTTCTGGCAATATATCGTCAAAGGCGCCATTTTGCTGCTGGCGGTGTGGATGGACTCCGCCACCAAGCGGCGCGCGTAAGGAAGCGCTCTCTGAAGAATGTCTGAATTCTTTGCGCTACCGCCAAACTTCGCCATAAGGCGCTTGAAATATCTCGGGCATTAGCCGGTAGTGTATACCCAACAGCATTCGGGTTGCAGACGGCGCATCCCGGCCGCGTATCGCGTACGTGGCCGGGGTGAATGAGAAAGCCAGGCCATCGGCAACATCATGAATGAAGGGGTATGACCGGGGTTAGAGCAGGAACATCATCTATGTTTGAAAAGCGTCACCGTATTACGCTGTTATTCAACGCCAACAAAGCTTATGACCGTCAGGTGGTTGAGGGTGTCGGCGAGTATCTGCAGGCCTCCCAGCTGGAGTGGGATATCTTTATTGAAGAGGATTTTCGGGCGCGAATCGAAAACATCAAAGAGTGGTTAGGCGATGGCGTTATCGCCGACTATGACGATCCCGAAATCGAAAAGCTACTGGCCGATGTCAACGTCCCCATCGTCGGCGTCGGCGGCTCTTATCATCAGCCAGAGCAGTACCCGCCGGTCCACTATATCGCCACGGACAACGCCGCGCTGGTGGAAAGCGCCTTTCTTCATCTGAAGGAAAAAGGAGTACACCGCTTCGCGTTTTACGGACTCCCCACCTCCAGCGGTAAACGCTGGGCAGTAGAGCGCGAGTACGCCTTCTGCCAGTTGGTGGCGAAGGAGAAGTATCGCGGCGTGGTCTACCAGGGGCTGGAGACGGCGCCGGAAAACTGGCAGCACGCGCAAAACCGGCTCGCCGACTGGTTGCAAACGCTGCCGCCGCAAACCGGCATCATCGCCGTCACCGACGCCCGCGCCCGCCACGTCCTGCAGGCCTGCGAGCTGCTGCATATCCCGGTGCCAGAGAAACTGTGCGTTATTGGCATCGATAACGAAGAGCTGACCCGCTATCTCTCTCGCGTCGCCCTCTCCTCCGTCGCCCAGGGCACCCGCCAGATGGGTTATCAGGCGGCAAAATTACTCCACCGGCTGCTGAATAACGAGGCGCTCCCGCTGCAGCGCCAGCTGATCCCGCCGATGCGCGTCGTTGAGCGACGCTCCACCGACTACCGGTCGTTAAACGACCCCTCCGTGATTCAGGCGATGCATTACATTCGCAACAACGCCTGCAAAGGCATCAAGGTGGAGCAGGTGCTCGACGCCGTCGGCATTTCACGCTCCAACCTGGAGAAACGCTTTAAAGAGGAAGTGGGGGAGACCATCCACACGGTGATCCACAGCGAGAAACTGGAAAAGGCGCGCAGCCTGCTGGTGTCCACCAGCCTGTCGATCAATGAGATTTCGCAGATGTGCGGCTACCCGTCGCTGCAATATTTCTATTCGGTGTTTAAGAAGGAGTACGACGTGACGCCGAAAGAGTACCGTGACCGGCACAGTGAAGTCATGATGTAGAGAGCAAAGAAAAATGCCCGGGCTTGCGCGCCGGGCATTAATAATGACGTAGATAAGCACATTACATGTGCGCGGCAATTAACCGCTGGTTATCCTGATACATCGCGAAGAGATAGTTGTTGTAGCTCGACCCTTTGGTCGAATACCCCTTCAGCTTATGAATCATGGTGCTGGCCGTTACTTCCTGATCCGCCTTACGCAGCTGCAGGCGCGATTTGCGGAAAGAGGAATAGGCCGGGTGGGTGTTCAGGTTGGTGACGTAAGCCTGTACCGACTGCTCCACCGACTCAAACTGCGAGTAGCCTTTCATCGCGCCGCGGCAGCGACCAGCGCCGCACTTCATGCCGAACAGATTGTTGTTCTCACGCGCCAGCTTAGAGGTACCCCAGCCACTTTCCGCCGCCGCCATGGTCGCAACCATGCTGTTCGGAATAATGTCGACACGCTCAAGCAGCGCGTTCCATGGCACATGACGCGTATTGCCTGACCACTTCACCTTGTAACGCGTCGCGATATCTTTCAGGCGCGCCTTTTCGCTCGGCGACCAGCGAGCATCGTACTGCTTGGAAACAAGCCAGTTACGATCCGCAGTAATCGCCTGATTCTGCTTGGTAATATAAGGCATGACCGTCCGGAGAAACGCTTTTTTCCTTGGTGTTCCGGAAGGGTATTTTCGCAAGTCAGGAAGTGAACTGCTCTTTACACTATTGCGAGAATACTCTTGTTTACTGCTTACCTTAGTACTACTGATCTTCTTAACCGTTGGGGCTTTATGACTCTTTGTTGCTGTGTGCGTTGTTGCCAACACACTACCTGAAAAGACGCAGGTTAGTAACATAAGTATGGCGGCCCCATATCGTCGTATGGGATTCGATATCATCAGGTCTCCTGGTCGGATATATGCATTCCAACACCTTGTTTTTCACAAAAAAACGATAGCTGAATCGCTAATAGTATCAAAAATACGCACTGAGGGCATCAACAGAAATAGTCCAATTCCGAATTGCTGTCATCTGAAATCGGTTTCTGCGCCGCATCGCCAGCGCGAAAATGCTAGCTTCGTCTCATTTTTAGCCTATTTTTTGAGCGGTGTCACTCACCCCTTTTCATCCTCCTGGCAAAACGTCCGCCGGGAGGAGTTCACCCTTGCGGCAACAAGGCACACTAGATAAAAACCGCTCAAGGATCCCGCAATGAAACTCGCTGCGCTTGCCACGTTATTCGTGCCTGGGATGGCCTTTGCCGCCTGGACCACCGCCGACTTCCCTGCTTTCACCGAAGAAGGGACGGGCCGCTTCATCAGCCAGAAAGTGGTTGAGAAGGGTACACGTCCCCTGCAGCTAAATTTTGACCAACAGTGCTGGCA
Source organism: Klebsiella sp. 2-CIP_Kleb. (assembly GCF_050378715.1). Classification (NCBI taxonomy): domain Bacteria; kingdom Pseudomonadati; phylum Pseudomonadota; class Gammaproteobacteria; order Enterobacterales; family Enterobacteriaceae; genus Klebsiella; species Klebsiella sp. 2-CIP_Kleb. The sequence goes on along the minus strand of NZ_JBNRLG010000004.1, from coordinate 127,309 downwards.
GCCTTCCGGCGGCATTAAGCTCAACCAGATGCTCTCCATGGAACCCTGTCGCGGCACGCCGCCGCAATGGCGCATCTTCCGCCAGGGCCTGTATACCCTGGAGGTGGATACCCGCTCCGGCACGCCGACGATGATGATTTCGCTGGAGGAAAAAGAGGCCAGCGCCGCAGCGCCGCAGATCCGCCAGTGTCCGAAGTGGGATGGAAAACCTCTGACCATCGACGTTAGCAAAACCTTCGCCGAGGGCAGTAAGGTTCGCGATTTTTACAGCGGCAATGTCGCGACTGTCAGCGGCGGCAAAATCACTCTGCAGCCCGCCTTCGGCAGCAATGGCCTGCTGCTGCTTGAGCGCGCCGAGACGGCCGCGCCGGCGCCGTTCGACTGGCACAACGCCACCGTCTACTTCGTCCTGACCGACCGCTTCGTGAACGGTAACCCGGCCAACGACAATAGCTATGGCCGACATAAAGACGGCATGCAGGAGATAGGCACCTTCCACGGCGGCGACCTGCAGGGATTAACCAGCAAGCTGGATTATCTGCAGCAGATGGGGGTCAATGCCCTGTGGATCAGCTCCCCGCTCGAGCAGATCCACGGCTGGGTCGGCGGTGGGACGAAAGGCGATTTCCCGCACTACGCCTACCACGGCTATTACACTCAGGACTGGTCGAAACTGGACGCCAACATGGGGACCGAAGCGGATCTCCGCCGGCTGGTGGATGAAGCGCATAAGCGCGGAATACGTATTCTGTTCGACGTGGTGATGAACCATACCGGCTACGCCACCCTGGCCGACATGCAGGAGTTCCAGTTCGGCTCCCTGTATCTGCAAGGGGATGAGCTGAAAAAAACCCTCGGCGAGCGCTGGACGGACTGGAAGCCCGGCGCGGGCCAGACCTGGCACAGCTTTAACGACTATATCAACTTCAGCGACAAGGCCGGTTGGGAGAAGTGGTGGGGTAAGAAGTGGATCCGCACCGATATCGGCGATTACGACAACCCGGGCTATGACGACCTCACCATGTCGCTGGCCTTCCTGCCGGACCTGAAAACCGAATCGAAGGAGGCGTCGGGCCTGCCGAACTTCTATAGCCATAAACCGGACACTGCGGCGAAGGCGATCCCGGGCTATACGCCGCGCGACTACCTGACCCACTGGCTGAGCCAGTGGGTGCGCGACTACGGCATCGACGGCTTCCGCGTCGATACCGCTAAACATGTGGAGATGGATGCCTGGCAGCAGTTAAAAACCCAGGCCACCGCCGCGCTGGCGGAGTGGAAAAAAGCCAATCCGGATAAAGCGCTGGATGCGGCGCCGTTCTGGATGACCGGGGAAGCCTGGGGACACGGGGTGATGGAGAGCGATTACTATCGCCACGGTTTTGATGCGATGATCAATTTCGACTATCAGGACCAGGCGGCGAAAGCGGCGACCTGCATGGCCAACATTGACCTCACCTGGCAGCAAATGGCGGACAAGCTGCAGAGCTTTAACGTGCTGAGCTACCTCTCCTCACACGATACGCGCCTGTTCCGCGAAGGTGGCACCACGGCGGCAGAGCTGCTGCTGCTGGCCCCTGGCGCCGTGCAGATCTTCTATGGTGACGAGTCGTCGCGCCCGTTCGGCCCCACCGGCTCGGACCCGCTGCAGGGCACCCGTTCAGAGATGAACTGGCAGGATGTCAACGGTAAAGCGGCCCGCAGCGTTACCCACTGGCAGAAGATCGGCCAGTTCCGCGCGCGCCATCCGGCGATCGGCATGGGCAAACAGACAACGCTGTCGATGCCGCGGGGTTACGGATTCGTGCGCGAGAGCGGTGAAGACAAAGTGATGGTCATCTGGGCCGGACAACAGCAGTAATACAGGAGTGGCTCCCTGCCCGGCGGGGAGCCATTCAGAACAATACGCTGATAAAATATCGATTCACAGGATAAAAACAAAAATACCCCTCTTCCCTTCGATTTGCACCACGCTGGCGCTGGCGTTATGGTTAGCCACTTTCCAGAACCACCGACAGACGATTCGCGATGACATTTTCCCTTTTCGGCGACAAATTCACCCGTCATTCAGGCATTACCCGCCTGATGGAAGACCTTAATGACGGTCTGCGCACGCCGGGCGCTATTATGCTGGGCGGCGGCAACCCCGCTCAGATCCCGGAGATGAATGACTACTTCCAGCAGTTGCTCTCCGACATGCTGGATAATGGCAAAGCCCTTGATGCGCTTTGTAATTATGATGGTCCGCAGGGCAAGAGCGAGCTGCTGAGCCTGCTGGCGAAGATGCTGCGCGACGAACTGGGCTGGGAGATAGAACCACAGAATATTGCGCTAACAAACGGCAGTCAGAGCGCATTTTTCTACTTATTTAATCTGTTCGCAGGGCGTCGGGCAGATGGCACCACCCGCAAGGTGCTGTTCCCGCTGACGCCGGAATATATCGGCTATGCCGATGCCGGCCTGGAAGAGGATCTGTTCGTTGCCACCCGGCCGAATATCGAACTGCTGCCGGAAGGCCAGTTCAAGTACCACGTTGATTTTGAGCATCTGCAGGTGACGGAGGAGACCGGGATGATCTGCGTCTCGCGTCCCACCAACCCGACCGGCAACGTCATCACTGATGAAGAGCTGATCAAACTGGATGCGCTGGCGAATCAGCACGGGGTCCCGCTGGTGATTGATAACGCCTACGGCGTGCCGTTCCCGGGCATAATCTTCAGCAACGCCCGACCGCTGTGGAATCCGAACATCGTGCTGTGTATGAGCCTGTCCAAGCTGGGCCTGCCGGGCAGCCGCTGCGGGATTATCATCGCCAACGAGAAAATCATTACCGCCATCAGCAACATGAACGGCATTATCAGCCTCGCGCCCGGCGGTATCGGGCCGGCAATGATGTGTGAAATGATTAAACGTCAGGATCTGCTGCGCCTGTCAGAGACAGTGATCAAACCCTTCTATTACCAGCGGGTGCAGGAGACCATCGCCATTATTCGCCGCTATCTGCCGGAGGAGCGCTGCCTTATTCACAAACCGGAGGGGGCGATCTTCCTCTGGCTGTGGTTTAAGGATCTGCCGATCTCCACCGAGCTGCTGTATCAGCGGCTGAAAAAGCGCGGCGTGCTGATGGTGCCGGGGGATTACTTCTTCCCGGGACTCGATAAACCGTGGCCGCATACCCACCAGTGCATGCGCATGAACTATGTGCCGGACCCGCAAAAAATCGAGGCCGGGGTGAAAATTCTCGCCGAAGAGGTTGAATTCGCCTGGCGCGAACAGGAAGCGTAATTCCTGACGCTGCTGACGGGTAACGTCCGTCGGCGGACCCGCTCACGCCAGCGCCAGCCGCTGGCGTTTTTGCGCGCATAGCGCCTCCAGCTCCGCGGGAGCCATCACCCGCAGCGCCTGCGTCGGGCAGGCGGCTACGCAGGCCGGCCCCTCGGCGCGGTGGTGGCATAAATCGCATTTCAGCGCCTGCGCCTGCTGGTTCACCGCCGTGACGGTCATCGCGCCGTACGGGCAGGCCACCATGCAGCTTTTACAGCCGATGCAGCGGCGCTGATCGACCCACCAGACGTCCTCCTCCAGACGAATCGCCCCCTGCGGGCAGACGCTGGCGCAGGGGGCATCCTCGCACTGCCGACAGGCCGTCGCCGTTGATATCTCGCCGCTTTTCACCACCCGGATCCGCGGCGCGAAATGGCTTGTCGACAGCATGGACACATCCTGCGCCTGCTGGTGCGCCACCGCGCAGGCCACTTCACAGGTACGACAGCCAATACACTGTTGGGCATTAGCAATAAGAAACCGGTTCATCCTCTGCTCCCTGGGGATAAAACCGCAGGGTGCCAGAATAGTCCCTGCCCGCGCTTTGATCCTGAATGGAATCAGCGCTGTTTTTAGTCACTAGCACAACTGATTTTTCATTACGCTGAATTAATGTGCTCCTTACAGTAGCGGCGCTTCCAGGCGGCAGGCGTGAGGCTGGTGTGCTTACGAAAGATCTTGCGAAAATAACCGACGTCATTAAAGCCACACTGACCCGCGACTTCGGTCAACGACAGTGAATCGCTGATCAACAGCTTTTCCGCCGCTCTGACCCGCTGACGATGGATCGCTTCGGTCAACGTCACGCGGAAAACGTGACGATACACGCGTCCTAAATAGTCCGCATTACAGTGCAGCTCTTTCGCCAGCATCGAGGCTGAAACAGGCAAGTGGTAACGGGTATGGATGATCTGCTGCGCTTTCCAGGCCAGCGCAGCACCGGGACTGTCGTCCGGTTTTTCGCTTGCCGCCGCAGCAATCTGCTGCAGTATCAGCAATAACAGGAGCTCCAGCGCCAGGCTGCGGTGAATGTTCTCCTGTTCACGAAGAAACTGGCGAAACAGCGAAATAATGTATTGTGGATCGCTGACGCGGGTATGTTGCGGAACGTTAAGCAGCGCTGGCGGCAGAGACCGGACACTCTCCGTCAGTACTTCAAAATGCAGCCAATAAAATTTCAGGTCGGCGGGAAATTCCCCCACCCCAACATGAGAACGTTCTGGCCACAGCAATAAACTTTCCCCTGCATTAACGTTAAATATTTCATCCTCTTCGCAAATCGTTAACGTTCCCTTTTCGACAAAAATAATTTCCCAGGATTGCAGTTTACGCGCCGGATGGCTGCCGACACCACGGGAAATAAATAAGCCGCCATTTTGTACGCGAATCGGAAGAGACATGGATAATTCAAGCATATATATTTAATTTTCCGCTAACGAAACGATAAAACATCTCTTTCCAACTGATTATTAATCATAAATTAACGCCTTTCCGGATCGGAATCACATTTTTATGACAAAGTCGGAATCGTTCTCTTTTTATACTTTTCCCTTCCCTTGTTGCCTCGTTTATTCGGTGCAAAATAATTAATGTATTTGCAAAAGACAAAAAATGTCCGCCGGCCAGACAGCGGAATAATTCTGAACATTCTCTTCGGGAGTTATTTATGACTACGGCTCCGATTACGACAAGCGACCTCACGAAGCACATGCAGGACGACAAATTATCTCTCCGTGAAAAAATAGGCTATGGTCTGGGCGACGCCGGTGGAACGGTCATCACCTGCCTGATCATGAACTTTCTCACTTTTTTCTATACTGACGTCTTTGGGCTCACCCCGGCGCTGGTCGGTACTCTGTTCCTTGCGCTGCGCGTGTTTGATGCTATTTCCGATCCGATCATGGGCGCCCTCGCCGATCGGACCCAAAGCCGATGGGGACGTTTTCGCCCCTGGCAGCTATGGATTGCGGTTCCGATTGCAGCGATCGGCGTGCTGACCTTTACCGTGCCGGATGCCGGCATGGGGGTAAAAATCGCCTGGGCCTTCGGCACTTACCTGCTGCTTTCAGTCAGCTATACCGCGATTAACGTCCCTTACTGCGCGCTCATTAATACGATGACCACTCGCCATAGCGAGGTGATCTCCTGCCAGGCATGGCGCTTTATACTATGCGGTGTGGCAGGATTCCTGGTCTCCGTGGGCCTGCCGTGGTTGGTAAAAGCGCTCGGTCAGGGGAATACCGCCCAGGGTTATCAGTATGGTGTCGGCGTACTGTGCGCCATCGCGGCGGTGATGTTTCTGTGCTGCTTTTTCTGGGTACGAGAGCGTGTTTCCCTGGAGATGCTCGGCAAATTCACCCTGCGCGAACATATCGCCGGTCTGCGTAAAAACGATCAGCTGTTACTCATGCTGGCGATGTCATTCCTGTTGATCAACGTGTTTAACATTCGCGGTGGCGGCTACATGTACTTCATTACCTATGTACTCGGCGGCTCTACTGGCTATACATCGCTGTTTTTCACCATGGTCACCTTTTCCTCGATTCTGGGCGCCGCGATCGTCAATTGGCTGTCGCGCCACGTTGATACCGTCAAGCTCTATTACTACACCAATGTGGTACTGGCCTTACTGGCGGTCGGAATGTGGTTCCTGCCCACCGGTCCGTCCTGGCAAACGCTGTGGCTGGCGGTCATTCTCGGCAATGGCATCATCCTGGGCTTTACCCTACCGCTGCATTTTTCGTTGATGGCCTTCTCTGATGATTATGGCGAATGGAAGACGGGTGTCCGTTCGTCGGGGATGAACTTTGCTTTCAACCTGTTCTTTATCAAGCTGGCATGGGCCTCCAGTGCGGGCATTATCAGCCTGGTATTTATCTACGTCGCTTATCAACCCGGCGCCAGCAACCAGACTCCATCCTCACTATCGGGGATCACGGCGATGGAAACCCTGCTGCCCGCGCTGTTCCATCTGTTGCTGGCCTTCGCTATCCGCGCCTGCAAGCTCAACAATCCCATGATGTCGCGTATTGCAGCCGATCTGCGCGCACGTCACGTTCAGTCTTAAGGAGAAATCATGGAAGTCGATCTGCACAAACTGAAAGTTAACGATCCGTTTCTGGGTCAGTATCAGCAACTGGTGCGTGATGTCGTCATTCCCTACCAGTGGGAGGCCCTAAATGACCGGATCGCCGAGGCTGAGCCCAGCCATGCGATAGAAAACTTCCGTATCGCCGCAGGTCAGCAGGCAGGAGAATTCTACGGAATGGTGTTCCAGGATAGCGATGTGGCGAAATGGCTGGAGGCCGTCGCCTGGTCATTGTGCCAGAAGCCAGATGCGGAACTGGAAAAAACCGCCGACGAGGTGATTGAGCTGATTGCCGCCGCGCAATGTGAAGATGGTTATCTGAACACCTATTTTACGGTGAAAGCGCCCGGGGAACGCTGGACCAATCTCGCCGAATGCCATGAATTGTACTGTGCCGGTCACCTGATTGAGGCTGGGGTGGCATTCTTCCAGGCGACCAGTAAACGCCGCTTGCTGGAGGTGGTATGTCGCCTCGCCGATCATATCGACAGCGTGTTTGGCCCCGACGACAATCAGTTGCACGGCTACCCGGGACACCCTGAAATAGAGCTGGCGTTAATGCGTTTGTACGATGTGACTCAGGAACCACGCTATATGGCGCTGGCTAATTACTTCGTTGAACAGCGTGGGACACAGCCGCATTTCTATGACATCGAGTATGAAAAACGCGGCAAAACTTCCTTCTGGAATACCTATGGGCCGGCGTGGATGGTGATGGATAAACCCTACAGCCAGGCGCATTTGCCGCTTGCCGAACAGACCACCGCTGTGGGTCACGCGGTTCGCTTTGTTTATTTAATGGCCGGCGTAGCGCACCTTGCGCGCCTGAGCAAGAACGAAGGCAAACGCCAGGATTGCCTGCGGTTATGGAAAAACATGGTCCAGCGTCAGCTGTATATTACGGGCGGCATTGGCTCACAGAGCAGCGGGGAAGCCTTCAGCAGCGATTACGACCTGCCGAATGATACCGTTTATGCGGAAAGCTGCGCCTCTATCGGGCTGATGATGTTCGCGCGCCGCATGCTGGAACTGGAAGCCGACAGCCAATATGCTGATGTAATGGAGCGCGCGCTGTACAATACCGTTCTGGGCGGTATGGCGCTGGACGGTAAACATTTCTTTTACGTCAACCCCTTGGAAGTGCAGCCTAAGTCTTTAAAATTCAATCATATTTATGACCATGTTAAGCCTGTTCGTCAGCGTTGGTTCGGCTGTGCCTGCTGCCCACCGAATATCGCTCGTCTTCTGACCTCACTGGGGCATTATATCTACACGCCACGCGAGGAGGCGTTGTATATCAATCTCTATGTCGGCAATCAGGTCGAGATCCCGGTTGGGGAAAAGACGTTACGCCTGCGTATCAGCGGTGACTATCCCTGGCGGGAACAGGTCAAAATTGTCATCGAATCACCGTCAACAGTGAACCATACGCTGGCGCTGCGTCTACCTGACTGGTGCGAGGGTCCGCACATCACCCTGAACGGCGCGCCGGTCACGCAGGATATTCGCCAGGGCTATCTGCATATCCATCATCTCTGGCAGGAAGGTGACACCCTGATGCTTACCTTGCCGATGCCGGTTCGCCGGGTATATGGCAATCCGCTTGTTCGTCACCAGGCAGGCCAGGTCGCGCTGCAGCGCGGTCCACTGGTCTATTGTCTCGAACAAGCTGATAACGGCGAAGCGCTGCATAACCTGCTGCTGCCACGCGATGCCATGTTCACGGTGTTTGAAGGAAAGGGGCTGTTTGCTCGCAACATGTTGATTCAGGCTCCAGGCTACAGAAAACATGCAGAAAACGCCGACGCGCAGAATCTCTGGAGCTACGATCACCCGCTGGCCACCCCCCATTCACAGACGCTGACCTTTATTCCCTGGTTTAGCTGGGCAAACCGCGGAGAAGGCGAAATGCGTATCTGGGTACGGGAAGCCGAATAAGGCCCGGCACAGCGCGACCTCCTCTTCCCCGGCAACACAGCGTTCGCTGTCCGCCGGGGAGCAGGCGTTAATGATTACAGAAACAAAGCCTTATCGCGCAGGATATGATCGTTGCCGCGACGGCGGGTGAAGCCAATCCGATCGAAATACTCCAGGATCTGGATCGCCAGCTTCCGCCCTACGTTTAAGGTATCGCGAAAATCCGCCGCGCAGGTTGACCCGCGCAGTTGATCCAGCTCGCGCACCCGCTGGGCGAACTGCACAATGCGATCGTTGCGGTAGTAACGATCCTTGACGATCGCGGTAATTATCCCCTGCTGCGCCGCCTGGCGCAGCACCGCGCGCATCAGGGACTCTTCCACATGGACTTCGCGCGCGAGATCGCGCACCCACCAGGGATCATCGCCGAACAGGGTCTCCACCTTCTGCCAGACCGCCTGCTGCTCGTCGGTAAACCCGGCTTTATGCTCGGGCAGATGCAGCCAGCCGTGATGGCTGCGGACTAAGCCGCTCTCGCGCATCTGCTCAATCAGCAGCAGCACCAGCGCTTCATCTTCCATCGGCAGCGCGATGCGGCGCAGACGCTCCCGGCCAGGGCCGGGCTCGTCGCGATGCTGTTCATGGTAGCGCGCCAGGGCATCCAACAATTTTCGCTGCCAGCGGGCGGCAAGCGGCGCGCTAAGCAAGCGCTGTCCGGCCTGCAGATAGTCAGGCCGCTGGATCAAGGCCGCCATTCCGGTTTCACTCAGCTGCCGAGCCCAGGCGAAGCGCTCAAGCCGGACGGCGTCCCGCTGCAGATGCAGCTCCAGGGCCTGCGCATCGTCAGCGCCAACCGCCGCCAGGGCGTGCAACCACTGCAAATACTCCGGTTTACGCTTGCCGCGGCGCGGGGGATCCAGCGTCACCACTCGTGCGCCGGCCAACGTCAAGCGAGCAGAGATATCGCGTAGTACCAGCCGGTCGTTATCCGCCAGCCACAGCGGGGTATCCAGCACCAGCTCCGCCAGGTCGCCCTCAAGGAGCGACACCCGGCCGGTGATGTGGCTGGCAGCGTGGTGAATATGCAGCGGCTGCCACTGGCTGAGCGGCGTATGGCACTGCAGTTCGACAATCACCCGCTCTGCAGGCTCCGGCGGCGGGGAAGAGAGCAGCCAGTCGCCGCGGTGCAATGCCTCTTTCTGCGCATCGCCGACAATGTTCAGCGCAATACGCTGCCCGGCTTGCGCCTGCTCAACCGCTTGATTCTGGGCATGCAGACCGCGGACGCGCATCGGCGTGTTGACGCCGGTAAGCCACAGGGTATCCCCGACCCGTACTTCGCCGGAGAGCGCCGTCCCGGTGACCACCAGCCCCGCCCCTTTGACGGTAAAGGCGCGATCCAGCGCCAGGCGAAAACGCCGCTGCTGCGGATGGGGGCGCTCCGCAAGCTGCAGCAGATGGCTGCGCAGTTCGGCAATACCGAGGTTTTCCACCGCCGCGGTGGGGAAGAAAGCGGCGGCGTCAAAGCTCAGTTCGCGCAGGGCCTGCTCGACCTCCGCCTGAACCTCCGCCACCCGGGCGGCCGTCACGCGGTCCGTCTTGGTGAGCGCCACGGTCAGCGTCGGCTTTCCGGTCAGCTGCAGGATCGCCAGGTGTTCGCGGGTTTGCGCCATCACCCCGTCATCGCAGGCCACCACCAGCAGCGCATGGTCGATCCCACCCACCCCCGCCAGCATGTTGGACAAAAACTTTTCGTGCCCGGGCACGTCAATAAACCCCAGCACCCGCCCGTCCGGCTGCGGCCAGTAGGCATAGCCGAGATCGATCGTCATTCCCCGCGCTTTCTCTTCCGGCAGACGATCGGCATTCACGCCGGTTATCGCCTGCAGCAGCGTCGTTTTGCCGTGGTCAACATGTCCAGCGGTGGCAATAATCATCGTAACAACATCTCCATAAACCGGGTTTCATCTTCCAGACAGCGCAGATCCAGCCAGAGCCGGCCGTCATAAATGCGGCCAATCACCGGGCATGGCAGCCTGCGCCAGCGGGCCGCCAAAGCCTCCAGCCGGCTGCCGCGGCCGTCATGGGGGGTAAAGGTCAACGCCGCGCCAGGCAGACGGTCGACGGGTAACGAGCCGCTGCCAATCTGCGACTGGCAGGCTGCCACGTTGACGGCAAAATCAGCATAGTGTGCCGCCAGGGCAGGCTGCAGGCGTTCAGCCTGCCGGCGGATCTCGTCCGCCGGGCGGGTGAGCAGGCGCAGCGTCGGTAAGGTTTCCCGCAGCGCTTCCGGATGCTGATAGAGGCGCAGCGTGGCTTCCAGCGCCGCGAGAGTCATTTTATCCGCGCGCAGGGCCCGCTTCAGCGGATGGCTCTGCAGGCGGGCAATCAGCGCGCGTTTGCCAACGATAATTCCGGCCTGCGGGCCGCCGAGCAGCTTGTCGCCAGAGAAACTGACCAGGCTCACCCCGGCGGCGATCATCTCTTGCGGCATCGGCTCCTTCGGCAGGCCATACTGACTGAGATCCACCAGCGACCCGCTGCCCAGGTCGGCCACTACCGGGACGTCCAGCTCGCGGCCGATGACCGCCAGCTCCGCTTCGTCGACGGCTTTGGTAAAGCCTTCAATGCTGTAGTTGCTGGTGTGGACCTTCATCAGCAGGGCGGTATTGTCATTCACCGCCTGGCGATAGTCTTTGGCGTGGGTGCGGTTGGTGGTGCCTACTTCGTGCAGCTGACAACCTGCCTGACGCATCACGTCGGGAATGCGGAACGCCCCGCCGATCTCCACCAGCTCGCCGCGGGAGACCACCACCTCCCTGCCGCTGGCGGTGGCCGCCAGCATCAGCAGCACGGCCGCCGCGTTGTTGTTCACGATACAGGCATCTTCCGCGCCGGTGATCTGGCACAGCAGATCGGCAATAGCGCGATCGCGATGGCCGCGCCCGGCGTCGTCGAGATCATATTCGAGCGTCACCGGCGCGCGCATCGCGCTGACGACCGCCTCCACCGCCGCCTCAGCCTGGATGGCGCGCCCGAGATTGGTGTGCAGCACCGTACCGGTGAGATTAAACACCGGACGCAGGGCGCTCTGCCGGCTGGCGGTCAGCCGCTGCGCGCAGGCACTCAGCCAGTCATGGCTCCAGTCAGGCAGTGTCTGACACTGGCGGATCTGTTCCCGCGCCTCGTCCAGCATCTGGCGCAGCTGCGTCACCACCTGCGAATGGCCGTGCTGCGCCAGCAGGGAGGAAAAAGCGGGGTCGCGGAGTAAGCGGTCAATGGCCGGAAGCCGGGTATAAAGCGCACGAATTTCGGTAGTCATGAATGGGCCTAGCGGTAAGTTATTTTCCCCCCTCCCGACGGGAGAGGGAGTCAACAATCAGCGGCGATTGTAACGCCTCCTTGCGCAAACTGTTACCTGCCTGGGTCAAGTCCGCGGCGGTTCGGTGCGCGCAAAGCTGGCGCGCTGGAACAGCGCATCCACCAACTTCACCAACTGCGGCCGGGTGGCGCACCAGCCCGGCGCCACCCGGCGAAAGTTCAGGTAGGCAATGGCGCAGGCCGTAGAGATGGTCGCCAGATTGACCTCGTCGCCGCGTAGCGTTCCGTCCGCCGCGCAGGCTTCCAGCCTGTCGAGGCCGCGCGCCACTTTCTCCCGCTGGCGGAGCAGCTCTTGCTCTGACTGTTGGGCCGCAGGGCGAGCTTTTTCGCGCACCAGCGCCTGGGCGGCCTCCATCACCCCATCTGCCAGCGCTTCAAGCTGGCGCATCCTGAGAGCGGCTCTGGGATCGGCGGGGATCATCGGCGGCGCCACGCCCAGCAGCTCGAGATACTGCGCGATAACCGGAGAGTCAAACCAGCATTCGCCGTCATCTGTCACCAGCACCGGCACTTTGCCCAGCGGGTTATAGCGCGACACGCCGTTGCTTTCGCTGTAGGGGGATTCGTTGACAAATTCAAAAGGGATGCGCTTTTCCAGCAGGATCACCGATATTTTGCGCACAAAGGGACTGGTGTAGCTGCCGATCAGTTTCATAGCCTGCTCCTTATCGCCAACAAAGATATGAGTATGGCTCAGGGCGAGGTAAAAGGCAGGTGAGCATCCCGCTCAACCTGCCGCCGATCGCATTAATGGTCGAGATAGAGGTAGTGCATCCAACTGGTCATGCGCAGCAGCACTTTACGCATCACCGAAACGTGGGCGAAATGGTCGGAGTAGACCGCCACCTGCGCATAGATGCCATCGGGTAGTGCATCGATTTCGGCATTCGGATCGAGCTCAATGGTCGCCAGCACGCCATCGCTGCCCGGCGTCACGGTCAGCGACTGCAACGCCCCCTGCGCCTGATAGGTTCCCCCCGGCACCACCGGTAAAATGCTCACCAGTTTGCCGTGGAATACCTGTCCGGGCAGGGCATTAAACACCGCTTCCGCGTCGTCGCCCTTCTCCAGCCTTAACAGCGAATTTTGCCTGAACTGGGCGACGATCAGCCTTTTTTGCTCAGGGATAAACACCATCACCGGCCGCAGCGGCAGCGAGGCAGCGTAGGTCCCCGGACGGATCAACACTTGAGTGATATACCCATCGCTGGGCGCCCGCACGGTAGTCTGGTCGAGATTGTACTTCGCCTCCGCCAGCTGGGCGCGCAGGCTAACCACCTGCGACTGCTCGCCGTTGATCATGCTATCCAGCTGGCTCTGGATCTGCGCCTGTTCCGCTACCGACGCCTTGACCAGCGCGTCCTGAGCCAGATAATTCTGCCGGGTGTTATCGATGTCGCTTTCCGAGAACGGGTTCACCCGCGCCTGGCTCCCTTTCAGGTAGCGCTGATAGTCCTTGTATAAGCGATCGCGTTCCGCCGACACGCGGGTGGTGTTGGCCTGGGCTTCAGAGAGCTGCGCCTTGAGGGTGTTAATACTGTGCAGCGCTGTCACCAGGTCGGCCTGCAGGCGATCGACCCGCGCCTGGTAGCGCGCCGGGTCAATGGTAAATAACACCTCGCCCTTTTCGACGCGCTGATTCGCTTTGTCGGTGACGCTGTCAACTACTCCGGTAACCTGCGGCGTGATAGGAATAGATATCACCGCCTTTTGCGCCAGAAAGGTGTAAGGGTGGTTATAGTTCATTAATAAAATAAGCGCGCTAACAATAAATACGCCCCCCAGCGCCGCGGTGGGAACTGTCCATTTATTTACCGGTATTTTGAAAATTTTAAATATCGACCAGGCGATAGCCACGTAGGTCAAAATTATCAACAGATCCATAGTTTATTTCTCCGCCGCAGAGGTGGACTGTGGCCGCTGGATGGCCGCCACCTGATGTTCAAGGTCGCTCAGTCGTTGGCGAAGCTGTTGTATATCGCTTTCTTTTTCAGGTTCGTCGGGGTCCGTATTCGCCTTATGCTGCATGCCCCAGCCGCGCTCAGGTTGGTACAGCGTGGCCCATATCCATAAAAACGGCCAGATGACATGGAGAGTAAAAAGACTGACCCATCCGGCGACATGAATAGCATCGGAATGGGGGTGGTTGCGTTTTTTGGCAATCAAATAAGGAATATCGTGAATAACGATAATCCCATAAAAAATGACCAGAAAAACGAAGATCAGAACACCCAGCGCAAAATAATTGAGAAACATAATTCCCTCGGCTTTACGCTAATAATTTATATAAATTTTATTCACGCCCCACTGACATCCGGGCCGCTGATTTGAGCATAATTCACCCCTTTCATTTTTGCCATCCGGTGGAAAAAAGTTATTTAACCAACATGGTTGCTTAGTTACACAGCCACCTCGCCCTGGCCGCAAAACCGGGCCGAGATCACAGCGGCGAAAATCCACCGCGAAATTCTTTGTGATCAAAATCACAAACAAACAACAAAAACACGAAACAAAATTGTGATAAATATCACACAAAATCGCAGATTAGCGGCAAAAACGACGGTCTGTTGTTTTTTTACACAGCAATTATGTGATCACAATCACTACAAAACCCACCGCGCACCCTATATTCATGTGATCTACATCACATAAAAAGGCGTTGGCTGGACAGCTAAACGATTCAGTGCCAGATTTCGCACTATCAATCAGGGCCCGGCTACCTCTGCCGCCACATTAACAACAAACCTCGGGCTTTTAGCCTGCGCGATACGCAAAACAGAAGAAGGGGTGTTTTATGTCATCCGATATCAAGATCAAAGTGCAAAGCTTTGGTCGTTTTCTCAGCAATATGGTGATGCCGAATATCGGCGCGTTTATCGCGTGGGGTATCATCACCGCGCTTTTCATTCCGACAGGGTGGTTGCCAAACGAAACGCTGGCGAAGCTGGTCGGTCCGATGATCACCTACCTGCTGCCGCTGCTGATCGGTTACACCGGCGGTAAATTAGTCGGCGGCGAACGTGGCGGCGTGGTCGGGGCGATCACCACCATGGGCGTTATCGTCGGCGCGGATATGCCGATGTTCCTCGGCTCCATGATTGCCGGCCCGCTGGGCGGCTACTGCATCAAGAAGTTCGATAACTGGGTCGACGGTAAGATCAAATCCGGTTTTGAAATGCTGGTGAATAACTTCTCCGCCGGCATCATCGGGATGATCCTCGCTATTCTTGCCTTCCTCGGCATCGGCCCGGCGGTAGAAGTTCTGTCGAAAATTCTGGCGGCTGGCGTTAACTTCATGGTGGCGCACGACATGCTGCCGCTGGCGTCTATCTTCGTGGAACCGGCGAAAATCCTGTTCCTTAACAACGCCATCAACCACGGTATCTTCTCGCCGCTGGGTATTCAGCAGTCCCACGAGCTGGGTAAATCCATCTTCTTCCTGATTGAAGCGAACCCGGGTCCGGGGATGGGCGTTCTGCTGGCGTACATGTTCTTTGGCCGCGGCAGCGCTAAACAGTCTGCAGGCGGGGCGGCTATCATCCACTTCCTGGGTGGTATCCATGAAATCTATTTCCCGTACGTGCTGATGAACCCGCGTCTGATCCTGGCCGTTATCCTCGGCGGGATGACCGGTGTCTTCACCCTGACCATCCTCAACGGCGGTCTGGTCTCTCCGGCTTCCCCGGGCTCTATCCTGGCGGTGCTGGCGATGACGCCGAAAGGAGCCTACTTCGCGAACATCGCAGCCATTATCGCCGCGATGGCGGTCTCCTTCGTGGTCTCTGCGGTTCTGCTGAAGACCAGCAAAGTCAAAGAAGAAGACGATATCGAAGCCGCGACGCGTCGTATGCATGACATGAAGGCGCAATCAAAAGGCGCCAACCCGCTGGCGGCAGGCAATGTCACCAACGACCTGAGCCATGTGCGGAAAATCATCGTCGCTTGCGACGCCGGGATGGGTTCCAGCGCCATGGGCGCCGGGGTACTACGCAAGAAAGTGCAGGATGCCGGCCTGAGCAACATCTCGGTCACCAACAGCGCGATCAATAATCTGCCGCCGGATGTTGACCTGGTGATCACCCACCGCGACCTGACCGAGCGCGCCATGCGCCAGGTACCGCAGGCGCAGCATATTTCGCTGACCAACTTCCTCGACAGCGGTCTCTACACCAGCCTGACCGAGCGTCTGGTGGCGGCCCAGCGCCACATCGACAACGAAGTCAAAGTCACTGATAGCCTGAAAGACAGCTTTGATGATACTGACAAAAACCTGTTCAAGCTGGGTGCGGATAACATCTTCCTTGGTCGCAAAGCGGCCACAAAAGAAGAAGCCATCCGCTTCGCCGGCGAGCAACTGGTGAAAGGCGGCTACGTCGAGCCGGAATATGTGCAGGCGATGCTGGACCGCGAAAAACTGACCTCGACCTATCTTGGCGAGTCCATCGCGGTGCCGCACGGCACCATCGAAGCGAAAGACCGCGTGCTGAAAACCGGCGTCGTCTTCTGCCAGTACCCGGAAGGGGTGCGCTTTGGGGAAGATGAAGACGATGTTGCCCGCCTGGTGATCGGCATCGCCGCCCGCAACAACGAGCACATTCAGGTGATTACCAGCCTGACCAACGCGCTGGATGACGAAATGGTGATTGAGCGACTGGCGAACACCACCAGCGTCGACGACGTACTGGCGCTGCTGAATAAATAAACAGCCGGTCCATTCCCTCTCCTTTTTGGAGAGGGTTTGGGTGAGGGGAAAAGCCTCACCCCAGCCCTCTCAGGTAAAAACATTAATTGAAGGTTAATACTATGAAAGCATTACATTTTGGCGCAGGTAATATCGGACGTGGCTTTATCGGTAAACTGCTGGCCGACGCGGGCATCGAACTGACGTTTGCCGATGTTAATCAGACCGTACTTGATGCCCTGAATGCCCGTCATAGCTACCAGGTTCACGTCGTTGGCGAAAATGAGCAGGTGGATACCGTCTCCGGCGTGAATGCCGTCAGCAGCATTGGCGACGAGGTCGTGGATCTGATCGCCAGCGTCGACCTGGTGACCACTGCCGTCGGTCCCGTGGTCCTTGAGCGCATCGCCCCGGCCATCGCCAAAGGGCTGGCGAAGCGCAAAGCGCAGGGCACCGAACGCTCGCTGAACATTATCGCCTGCGAAAATATGGTGCGCGGCACCACGCAGTTAAAAGGCCACGTATTTAACGCCCTGGCGGAGGAAGATAAGGCCTGGGTGGAAACCCATATCGGCTTCGTCGACTCCGCCGTTGACCGTATCGTGCCGCCATCGGCGTCCGCTACCCATGACCCGCTGGAAGTCACCGTGGAAACCTTCAGCGAATGGATCGTCGATAAAACCCAGTTCAAGGGCGAACTGCCGACCATCCCGGGAATGGAATTAACTGATAACCTGATGGCATTTGTCGAGCGCAAGCTCTTCACCTTGAACACCGGGCATGCTATAACCGCCTACCTCGGAAAACTGGCGGGCCACCAGACGATTCGCGATGCGATCCTCGACGAGAAAATTCGGGCCGTCGTGCAGGGCGCGATGGAGGAGAGCGGCGCGGTGCTGATCAAACGCTACGCCTTTGACCCGCAGAAGCACGCGGCTTATATCCAGAAAATTCTTGGCCGTTTCGAGAACCCGTACCTGAAAGACGATGTTGAGCGCGTTGGCCGTCAGCCGCTGCGCAAACTGAGCGCCGGCGACCGTTTAATTAAGCCGCTGCTGGGTACACTGGAATACGGCCTGCCGCACCGCAACCTGGTGAAAGGGATCGCGGCGGCGATGCATTTCCGTAGCGAAGACGATCCGCAGGCTCAGGAGCTGGCGGCGCTGATCGCCGACAAGGGGCCGCAGGCCGCGCTGGCCCAGATTTCCGGCCTTGACGCGGCAAGCGATGTCGTCGCGGAGGCCGTTAACGACTACAACGCGGTAAAATGATGCACAACCTGGCGCGACCGACGTCGCGCCCATTACGACTCCTGTCAGATATGCAGGCAATGATGGAAGAAACACAAGCATTTGAAAACCGTGTGCTTGAGCGTCTGAATGCTGGCAAAACCGTACGAAGCTTCCTGATCGCCACCGTCGAGCTGTTAACGGAAGCGGTCAATATTCTGGTGCTTCAGGTGTTCCGTAAAGACGACTACGCGGTGAAATACGCCGTCGAGCCCTTGCTGGAGGGCAGCGGGCCGCTCGGCGATCTCTCTGTACGCCTGAAGCTGATTTATGGCCTTGGGGTGATAAGTCGTGCCGAATATGAAGACGCCGAGCTGCTGATGGCCCTGCGCGAGGAGCTTAATCACGACGGCAATGAGTACAGCTTTACCGACGACGAAATTATCGGTCCGTTCGGCGAACTGCACTGCGTCGCCGCCCTGCCGCCAACGCCGCAGTTTGATGACAGCGACGCCGAACTGCTGGCAATGCAGAAACTGCGTTACCAGCAGATGGTGCGTTCAACGATGGTGTTGTCCCTGACTGAGCTGATTTCACGAATCAGCTTAAAAAAAGCCTTCCAGAAATCAACGCTCTGATTCCGGCTCCGTCTGGTCGCAGGTCGGCCGGTAAAGCTGACGATAATATTCCAGACGCTGCAGAAACAACGCTTCCTTATCCTGCGGGATATCTCGCGGTACATGCTGCAGCCGCGGAGACTTTTTCAAATACTCCATAAACGCCTGACTGGAAGCCATAAAATCAACCGCTTTGTCGATTAAACGTGGTACGCCGTCGCCGATCTTTGCCATCACGTCCTCCTTTTGGGAATAATCTGATTAAGCATTAGCCAATTCACCGGCGTGGGTTAAGGAAAACGTGCTTATCTGCCGACCGGCTTCACAGAAATGAAATTAGAGCGGGTATCAGAAAGAATATTAATAAAATTCAAATTATTAGCAGGTTCAGGTATCGTATTCTGACGGCGATTAACGGCGAATTTTTGATAAATAGCTATCAACAATAGCGGTCACGGCACATACTATAGGCGAATGAAGCCCCTTTATTAACAGATCAAATCACCATGAAAGAAGTCGAAAAGAATGAAATCAAACGTCTGAGCGATCGTCTCGACGCCATCCGCCACCAGCAGGCCGAGCTGTCGCTGGTGGAAGCCGCCGATAAATACGCTGAGCTGGAAAAAGAAAAAGCCACTCTGGAAACGGAGATTGAACGTCTGCGTTCCGTCCAGAGCCAGAAGCTGAGCAAAGAGGCGCAAAAGCTGATGAGCCTGCCGTTCCGTCGCGCGATTACCAAAAAAGAGCAGGCCGATATGGGCAAGCTGAAGAAAAGCGTCCGCGGCCTGGTAGTCGTCCATCCGATGACCGCCCTGGGCCGGGAAATGGGTCTGAAAGAGATGACCGGTTTCGCCCGCAGCGAATTCTAATCCCCAGCCCTCTCCGTCCGGAGAGGGTTATTCTGTCCTACCGCCACCCTTTTTCGTCCCCTGCTGGCAGATTGGTCCAACCAATAAATTCATCTACCCCCCAGCAGTTCACAAATCCATCAAAATGCATCACAAACCCGTTGCCTAAGAGTAACATCTGGTTAACCATTCGTTGTCATCAACCCTGCTATCCCTAATTGGCCGGGCCAATTTTACCTAAGACGGATTCGGCAATGAGCGCAGACTCAGCCCACTCGTCCTGGCGGCCCGATGGAGACCCTGCATGAATCTCTGGCAACAAAACTACGATCCCGCCGGTAATATCTGGTTATCCAGTCTTATCGCATCGCTACCGATTCTGTTTTTCTTTTTTGCGCTGATTAAGCTCAAACTGAAAGGCTATCTCGCCGCTACCTGGACCGTTGCGATCGCCCTGGCCGTCGCATTGCTGTTCTATAAAATGCCGGTGGACCGCGCCCTGGCCTCGGTAGTGTATGGCTTCTTCTACGGACTGTGGCCCATCGCGTGGATTATTATCGCCGCGGTCTTTGTCTATAAAATCTCGGTGAAGACCGGACAGTTCGACATTATCCGCTCGTCGATCCTGTCAATTACGCCTGACCAACGCCTGCAGATGCTGATCGTCGGATTCTCGTTCGGCGCCTTTCTCGAAGGGGCAGCGGGGTTTGGCGCGCCGGTGGCGATTACCGCGGCGCTGCTGGTCGGACTCGGGTTTAACCCGCTGTATGCGGCTGGTCTGTGCCTGATCGTCAACACCGCGCCGGTGGCCTTCGGCGCGATGGGCATCCCAATCCTGGTGGCCGGCCAGGTAACCGGTATCGACAGCTTCGCCATCGGCCAGATGGTGGGCCGTCAGCTGCCGTTCCTGACCATTA
Source organism: Klebsiella sp. 2-CIP_Kleb. (assembly GCF_050378715.1). Lineage (NCBI taxonomy): Bacteria > Pseudomonadati > Pseudomonadota > Gammaproteobacteria > Enterobacterales > Enterobacteriaceae > Klebsiella > Klebsiella sp. 2-CIP_Kleb. The sequence continues at coordinate 107,307 of NZ_JBNRLG010000004.1, read as the reverse complement.
TCGTGCTGTTCTGGATCATGGCCATCATGGATGGCTGGCGGGGCATCAAAGAGACCTGGCCGGCGGTGATGGTCGCAGGCGGCTCGTTCGCTATCGCCCAGTACCTCAGCTCTAACTTCCTTGGCCCGGAGCTGCCGGACATCATCTCATCGCTGGTCTCCCTGGTCTGCCTGACCCTGTTCCTCAAACGCTGGCAGCCGGTGCGCATCTTCCGCTTTGGCGACATCGGCGCCTCGCAGGTGGATATGACGCTGGCCCGCACGCGCTACACCGCAGGACAAGTGATCCGCGCCTGGTCGCCGTTCCTGTTCCTGACCGCCACCGTAACCCTGTGGAGCGTGCCGCCGTTCAAAGCGCTGTTCGCACCGGGCGGCGCGATGTATGACTTCGTCATCAATTTTTCGGTGCCGTTCCTCGACAAAATGGTCGCCCGCATGCCGCCGGTGGTCAGCGCCGCGACGCCTTACGCCGCCATCTATAAGTTTGACTGGCTGTCGGCAACCGGCACCGCCATTCTGTTCGCCGCCCTGCTGTCCATCGTCTGGCTGCGTATGAAGCCGAAAGACGCGCTGACCACCTTCGCCGGGACGCTGAAGGACCTGGCGCTGCCGATCTACTCTATCGGCATGGTGCTGGCGTTCGCCTTTATCTCCAACTACTCCGGGCTGTCGTCAACCCTGGCCCTGGCGCTGGCCCATACCGGCCACGCGTTTACCTTCTTCTCGCCGTTCCTGGGCTGGCTGGGGGTATTCCTGACCGGTTCGGACACCTCGTCTAACGCCCTGTTCGCCGCGCTGCAGGCAACGGCGGCGCAGCAGATTGGCGTCTCCGATATCCTGCTGGTCGCGGCCAATACCACCGGCGGCGTCACCGGCAAGATGATTTCCCCACAGTCGATCGCCATCGCCTGCGCCGCGGTTGGCCTGGTGGGTAAAGAGTCGGATCTGTTCCGCTTTACCGTCAAACACAGCCTGATCTTCACCTGTATGGTGGGCCTGATCACCACGCTGCAGGCCTACGTTTTAACCTGGATGATCCCGTGATAGTGATGCCTAAACGCCTGGCCGACGATGTAGCCCGTCGCGTCCGGGCGCTGATTGAAGAACAACAGCTGGAGGCGGGCATGCGACTGCCCGCCGAGCGTCAGCTCGCCGCTCAGCTCGGCGTCTCGCGCAATTCCCTGCGCGAAGCGCTGGCGATGCTGGTCAATGAAGGGGTACTGCTGAGCCGTCGAGGCGGCGGCACTTTCGTCCGCTTTCAGCATGAACCGTGGTCGGAGCAAAACATCGTCCAGCCGCTGAAGACGCTACTAGCCGATGACCCTGACTACAGCTTCGACATCCTCGAGGCCCGCCACGCCATCGAAGCCAGCACCGCGTGGCACGCGGCGATGCGGGCCACCGACGCTGATAAAGAAAAAATTCGCCTGTGCTTTGAAGCGACCCAGAGCGAAGACCCGGATATCGCCTCGCAGGCGGACGTCCGCTTCCATCTGGCCATCGCCGAAGCCTCGCATAACGTGGTGCTCCTGCAAACCATGCGCGGCTTTTTCGACCTGCTGCACTCCTCCGTCAAGCAGAGCCGTCAGCGTATGTATCTGGTGCCGCCGGTATTTGCCCGCCTGACCGAACAGCACCAGGCCGTCATGGAGGCGATTGTCGCCGGCGACGCCGAGGCGGCGCGCCAGGCGATGATGGCCCACTTAGGCTTTGTCCACGCCACCATTAAACGTTTTGATGAAGACCAGGCCCGCCAGGCGCGAATTACCCGCCTGCCCGGCGATGCTATTGATAATTCCAGGGAGAATTCGTGATGATTATTTCCGCCGCCAGCGACTATCGCGCCGCCGCCCAGCGTATCCTGCCGCCTTTCCTGTTCCACTATATCGACGGCGGGGCTTACGCCGAACATACCCTGCGCCGCAACGTGGAAGATCTCTCCGACGTGGCGTTACGCCAGCGTATTCTGCGCAATATGTCGGACCTGAGCCTCGAGACCACCCTCTTCAACGAGAAGCTGGCGATGCCGACGGCGCTGGCGCCGGTGGGGCTGTGCGGGATGTACGCCCGCCGCGGCGAAGTGCAGGCCGCCGGCGCAGCGGATGACAAAGGTATTCCGTTTACCCTCTCCACCGTTTCCGTCTGCCCAATCGAAGAGGTCGCCCCGACCATCAAGCGGCCGATGTGGTTCCAGCTGTACGTTCTGCGCGACCGCGGCTTTATGCGCAATGCGCTGGAGCGCGCTAAGGCGGCGGGTTGTTCAACGCTGGTCTTTACCGTCGATATGCCGACCCCCGGCGCCCGTTACCGCGACGCCCATTCCGGCATGAGCGGCCCGAACGCCGCCCTGCGCCGCTACTGGCAGGCGGTCACCCATCCGCAGTGGGCATGGGACGTTGGCCTCAACGGCCGTCCGCACGATCTGGGGAATATCTCCGCCTATCTCGGCCAGCCGACCGGCCTGGAGGATTACATCGGCTGGCTGGCGAATAACTTCGATCCATCGATTTCATGGAAAGACCTCGAGTGGATCCGTGATTTCTGGGACGGTCCGATGGTGATCAAAGGGATCCTCGACCCGGAGGACGCCCGCGACGCGGTGCGCTTTGGCGCCGACGGTATTGTGGTCTCCAACCACGGCGGCCGCCAGCTTGACGGCGTGCTCTCCTCCGCTCGCGCCCTGCCGGCAATTGCCGACGCCGTGAAAGGCGACATTACCATTCTCGCCGACAGCGGCATCCGCAACGGTCTCGACGTCGTGCGGATGATCGCCCTGGGCGCCGACAGCGTACTGCTGGGCCGCGCTTACCTGTACGCCCTGGCGACCCATGGCAAGCAGGGGGTGGCGAATCTGCTGAATCTAATCGAGAAAGAGATGAAGGTGGCGATGACCCTGACCGGCGCGAAAACCATCGCGGACATTAGCCGTGATTCGCTGGTGCAGAACGCGGAGGCGCTGCAGACCTTCGATGCGCTGAAGCAGCATAACGCGGCATAAGCTGCGCCGTTGTGCTCTCTCTCCTCACCCTCTCCGTCAGGGAGAGGGAACCGTCCGGCAGCCAGGCTAGCGGTAGCGTTCGCCTTAACCTCCGTCCAGGTAAAGTACCGAAGGTTGGGTGAGTCCTTTTACCCGCGTCCTCCGGCCCACCGGCCGGCGCCGGTTTTCCCCCTCTCCCTCAGGGAGAGGGCCGGGGTGAGGGTTGACCAAATATCTGCTATTCTGCCCCCCGCAATTAAGGGGGCAGTATGCTGAACATCGTGTTATTCGAACCAGAGATCCCGCCGAACACCGGGAATATTATCCGCCTGTGCGCCAACACGGGCTTCAGTCTGCATATCATTGAGCCCATGGGCTTCACCTGGGACGATAAGCGCCTGAGACGCGCCGGACTGGACTATCACGAGTTCACCGCCGTGCAGCGCCACGCCGATTACGCGGCGTTTCTCGCCAGCGCGCAGCCGCAGCGTCTGTTCGCCCTGACCACCAAAGGTACGCCGGCGCACAGCGCGGTGAGCTATCAGGATGGCGATTTCTTGATGTTTGGTCCGGAAACCCGCGGTCTGCCGGCGAGCATCCTTGATGCCCTGCCGCCGGAGCAGAAAATTCGGATTCCGATGATGCCGGACAGCCGCAGCATGAACCTGTCAAACGCGGTGTCGGTGGTGGTGTATGAAGCCTGGCGCCAGCTGGGCTATCCCGGCGCTGTGCTGCGCAGCTAACCTGAGCGATTCCGGATTGCAGCGCACGGCGCCTTATCCGGGCGACAGGCTGGCGGGATGAGATCGTAGGCCCGGTAAGCGCAGCGCCACCGGGCAAGACGTTAAATCCCGTCGCCGTACTCGAAAGTGTGGTGAATACCGTTGAAATGCTGATCCATATCCATCGCCGGCTTATCGCTCTCCGGCTTGCCGACGATGCGCGCAGGAACACCTGCGGCGGTGGTATGCGGCGGAACCGGCTGCAATACCACCGAACCGGCGCCAATCTTCGCCCCACGCCCGACTTCGATATTGCCGAGGATCTTCGCTCCGGCGCCAATCATCACGCCTTCGCGAATTTTCGGGTGACGGTCGCCGCTGGTTTTACCGGTACCGCCGAGGGTGACCGACTGCAGAATAGAGACGTCATCCTCAATCACCGCCGTTTCGCCAACCACAATACCGGTGGCGTGGTCGAGCATGATCCCGCGGCCGATTTTCGCCGCCGGGTGGATATCCACCTGGAAAGAGACGGAGACCTGGTTTTGCAGGAAAATCGCCAGCGCACGCCGGCCCTGCGTCCACAGCCAGTGGCCGATACGATAGGCCTGCAGGGCATGGAAACCCTTCAGATAGAGCAGCGGCGTGGAGTATTTATCCACCGCCGGGTCACGCGTGCGCACCGCCTGAATATCGCAGGCGGCGGAGGCGATCATTTCCGGGTCGGCGGCGTAGGCTTCTTCCACCACTTCGCGAATGGCGATCGCCGGCATAATCGGGGAAGCCAGCTTGTTGGCCAACATATAGCTCAGTGCGCTGCCCAGATTTTCATGCTTGAGTAACGTTGCGTGGTAAAAACTGGCGAGCATTGGCTCACAGTCAGCCAGAGCCCGGGCTTCGGCTTTAATATTATTCCAGACGATATCCAGTTCTTCACACGGCATTGCATACTCCAGGCGATATGGTAATGACCTGCCAGTTCTGCGCTGGCAGGGTCATTCAGGTGACAAAGGAAAGCTAATTGCTGCTGCGCTCGTCCTTGCGGGCGCGACCCAATAAGGTCAATGCTGCCTCGCGCGCAATTTTTCCGCAATACAATACCTGATAAATTTCCTCGGTTATTGGCATTTCGACACCTAAACGCTGTGCCAGAACGCGAACTTCCTTGGTATTGCGGTAGCCTTCAACCACCTGGCCAATCTTTTCCTGGGCGCTTTGCACGTCCATCCCCTGGCCGAGCATCATGCCGAAGCGACGGTTACGGGACTGGTTGTCGGTGCAGGTGAGCACCAGGTCACCGAGGCCGGCCATCCCCATAAAGGTTTCCGGGTCGGCGCCCAGCGCCGCGCCAAGGCGAGACATTTCCACCAGGCCACGGGTAATCAGCGCCGTCCGCGCATTGGCGCCGAAGCCGATGCCGTCCGACATCCCCGCCCCGATGGCGATGACGTTTTTCACCGCGCCGCCGAGTTGTACGCCGATAAAGTCCGGGTTGATGTAGACGCGGAAGCTCTTGCCGCAGTGCAGCAGGTGCTGCAGATCCTCGGCAAACTGCGGATCCGTCGCCGCCAGCGAAATCGCCGTCGGCAGGCCGGCGGCCAGCTCTTTGGCGAAGGTTGGCCCGGAGATCACCGCCAGCGGGATATCATCGCCCAGCGCTTCACGCGCCACGTCCTGCAGCAGACGACCGGTTTCGGCCTCAAGGCCTTTGGTCGCCCACACCAGACGCGCGTCAGGACGCATCAGCGGTTGAATCTGGCGTAACACCTGACCAAACACATGGCTTGGCACCACCACCAGAATATCGCGGCTGGCGGCCAGCGCGGTGGCCAGGTCGCTTTCAAGATGCAGCGTATCCGGGAAAGGCACATCGGGAAGGAACGCGGCGTTGCAGCGATCGTGTTGCAGCGTCGCGATATGTTTCGGGTCATGGCCCCAGAGCACAACGTGGTGGCCATTTCTTGCCAGGGTGATGGCAAGAGCGGTGCCGTAAGAGCCGGCACCGATCACAGTCATTGCAGCATTAAGTGCGTTCATCAGGCATCCTGATGTTGTTCAGCACCTTCGCCAGCCTGCTGCTGCAGATAGTTCATAAACAGCGCGTCGAAGTTCACTGGCGCAAGGTTAAGTTGCGGGAAGGTACCGCGGGAAACCAGGCTGGTGATGCACTCGCGCGCGTACGGGAACAGAATGTTCGGGCAGTATGCGCCAAGGCAGTGCGCCATCTGGGTGCCTTCGATGCCGTCGATGGAGAAAATACCGCCCTGCTGTACTTCGCAGAGGAACGCGGTCTCTTCGCCCAGAGCGGCGGTCACGGTTACACGCAGCACCACTTCATAAACGCCTTCAGCCAGCTGGGTGGAGGCGGTATCCAGATCAAGTTTAACTTCCGGCTGCCAGTCTTTCTGGAAAACTTGCGGCGCGTTCGGCGCTTCAAAAGAGATATCTTTGGTATAGATACGCTGGATCTGGAAGGTCATTTCGGTGCTGTTTTGTTCTGACATAGTAAAACCCTTTCGTGTTGTCCTTAAATACGCGCTTCCGGCAGGGAAAGCGCGCAAAAATTAGCGCAAGAGGGGATCAAGTCCACCACGTGAATCAAGCGCATACAAGTCGTCACAGCCGCCAATGTGCTGCGCATCAATAAAAATCTGCGGAACCGTCGTCCGTCCGCTGCGCTGGATCATCTCCTCACGCTTCGCGGCATCGCCATCGATCGGCAACTCATGGAACGTTACGCCTTTGCTGTTCAGCAGCGCTTTCGCGCGGATGCAGAACGGGCAGGTCGCTTTGGTGTAGATCTCAATATTGGCCATGACTTCACTCCTGTTATTACCCTGAGGGTTTTACGCCGCAGCCTGTGTTCCCCTCACGTCAGGCGCGACGGGGAAAACGCGGCGGCATCACCACGCGAGGTAAGTTATTTGCCGCGTACCAAAGGGAGGTTTTCGCCGCTCCAGCCAGCAATGCCCTCTTTCAGTACAAAGACTTTTTCAAACCCGGCTTTGTTCAGCGCGTTGGCTGGCTCTTGCGCCTGCATGCCGGAACCGTCTACCACAATAATGGGTTGCGATTTGTGTTTTTCCAACTCGCCGACGTTATTCGCTTTGATATCGCTGGGCAGCAGGTTGATGGCGCCGGCAATATGGCCTTTACGGAAATCGTCACGCTGACGCAGGTCGACCACTACCGCGTCTTCTTTATTGATAAGACGCGTCGCTTCACCACGGGTGATGACTTTAACTTTCGACATCAGGCCCTTGAAGGTGGTGAACAGCACCGCCCCCAGCAGCGCGATCCACGCGATGCTCAGAACAGGGTGACGGCCGATGAATTGCATAATTTCTTGCATGGGGGGTTACAACTCCCGACTAAGTGAGAAAAAAACCAGGAAAGGAGTATACCTGTGCCTTGCGGCAATTACAGCCAGTGAGCGCGATGTAATGTATTTTCTGCGGGCGGCGGCGAAAAAAAGCCGTTCTCGCTGACGCGCCGCGGACTGGCCGCTCCCTTTCTTTGATCTTTCACGGGGATTTAAACGATTCAGCTGTAGTAAAATTACGCAAAATTTCTGTCTTTGAGCATGAGGTTGTCGCAATGTCGGTTACTAAAAAACCTATGGTACTGGTGATTCTGGATGGCTACGGCTATCGCGAAGACCAACAGGATAACGCCATTTACAGCGCTAAAACGCCGGTAATGGACGCCCTGTGGGCCAAATGTCCGCATACCCTGATCGATGCATCCGGCCTGGAAGTTGGCCTGCCGGACCGTCAGATGGGGAACTCCGAAGTGGGTCACGTCAACCTGGGCGCCGGTCGTATCGTCTATCAGGACCTGACCCGTCTCGATGTGGAAATTAAAGAACGCACCTTCTTCGCCAACCCGGTACTGACCGCCGCGGTCGATAAAGCGGTTGCCGCCGGCAAAGCGGTACATATCATGGGTCTGATGTCGCCAGGCGGCGTCCACAGCCACGAAGATCACATCATGGCGATGGTGGAGCTGGCGGCAGAGCGCGGCGCTGAGAAGATCTACCTGCACGCCTTCCTCGACGGCCGTGATACGCCGCCGCGCAGCGCGGAAAAAACGCTGGCGACATTCGAAGCCAAATTTGCCGCGCTGGGCAAAGGCCGCATCGCGTCGCTCATCGGCCGCTACTACGCCATGGACCGCGACAACCGCTGGGATCGCGTTGAGCAGGCCTATGACCTGATGACCCTGGCGAAAGGCGAATTCCAGGCCGATACCGCCGTCGCCGGTCTGCAGGCTGCCTACGCCCGTGACGAAAACGACGAGTTCGTGAAAGCGACCGTGATCCGCGCCGCCGGCCAGGCCGATGCGGCGATGGAAGATGGCGATGCGCTGATCTTCATGAACTTCCGTGCTGACCGCGCGCGCGAAATCACCCGCGCCTTCGTCAACGCCGACTTCGACGGCTTTGCGCGTAAGAAAGTGGTTAACCTCGACTTCGTGATGCTCACCGAATATGCCGCCGACATCAAAGTCGCCTGCGCCTACCCGCCCGCCTCGCTGGCCAATACCTTCGGCGAGTGGATGGCCAAGCACGATAAAACCCAGCTGCGCATCTCCGAAACTGAAAAATACGCCCACGTCACCTTCTTCTTCAACGGCGGCGTAGAAGAGCCGTTCAAAGGCGAAGAGCGGATTCTGATTAATTCGCCGAAAGTAGCGACCTACGATCTGCAGCCGGAAATGAGCTCCGCCGAGCTGACCGAGAAACTGGTCGCGGCCATCAAAGGCGGCCAGTACGACACTATCATCTGTAACTACCCGAACGGCGATATGGTTGGCCATACCGGGGTGATGGAAGCCGCCGTAAAAGCCGTTGAAGCGCTGGATCACTGCATCGATCAGGTGGCGCAGGCGGTGGAATCCGTTGGCGGTCAGCTGCTGATCACCGCCGACCACGGTAACGCCGAGCAGATGCGCGACCCGGCCACCGGTCAGGCGCATACCGCCCACACCAACCTGCCGGTTCCGCTGATCTACGTCGGTAACAAAGCGGTTAAAGCGGTCAATGGCGGCAAACTTTCCGACATCGCCCCAACCATGCTGTCGCTGATGGGAATGGAAATCCCGCAAGAGATGACTGGCAAGCCGCTGTTCATCGTGGAATAATCCTTCCCCATGAGGGGAAAGGCGACGTATTCAACTACATGGATCGCAACGGCAGTTCGATCCGTCCTTTACGCCAGCGCGCTCAGCGCTGGCGTATTACTGTGCGCGTCATCTGCGCACGCCGACGATCGCGATCAGCTTAAGTCCATCCAGGCCGACATCGCCGCCAGGCAGCGGGCGATTAAGCAGCAGCAGCAGCAGCGCGCAAGCCTGCTCGCCCAGCTCAAAGCGCAGGAAGAAGCGATCGCCGCCGCGGCCCGCAAACTGCGCGAAACCCAGGACAACCTGAACCAGCTCAATAAGCAGATTGACGAAATGAACGCCTCTCTCGCCAAGCTGGAGCGCCAGCGCGCGTCTCAGGAGCGTAACCTCGCCGCGCAGCTTGACGCCGCGTTCCGCCAGGGGCCGCATACCGGCATCCAGATGGTGCTGAGCGGTGAAGAGGGCCAGCGCAATCAGCGGATGCAGGTCTACTTCAGCTATTTCAACCAGGCCCGTCAGGAAACCATCGCGGAACTGAAGAAAACGCGCGAAGAGATGGCGGTGCAAAAGTCGATGCTCGAAGAGAAGCAGAGCCAGCAGCAGACGCTGGTCTACGAGCAAAAAGCTCAGCAGGCGAAGCTGGAGCAGGCGCGTAACGAACGGAAAAAGACCCTTTCCGGACTGGAATCCTCCATTCAGCAAGGTCAGCAACAGTTAAGTGAATTGCGGGCTAACGAATCGCGCCTACGCGGTCGTATCGCCCAGGCGGAGGCTGCCGCCAAAGCCCGAGCCGATCGGGAAGCACGCGATGCGCAGGCGGTGCGCGACCGCCAGCAGGAAGCATCGCGCAAAGGCACCACCTATAAACCAACGGAAAGCGAGCGTTCGCTGATGTCACGCACCGGCGGGCTGGGCTCGCCGCGCGGTCAGGCGTTCTGGCCGGTTCGCGGTCCGCTCCTTCATCGATATGGCGAACAGCTGCAAGGTGAACTACGTTGGAAAGGGATGGTTATCGCCGCGTCTGAAGGCACCGAAGTCAGAGCCATTGCCGATGGTCGGGTCATTCTGGCCGACTGGCTGCAGGGCTATGGTCTGGTGGTGGTGGTCGAGCATGGCAAAGGCGACATGAGCCTGTATGGCTATAACCAAAGCGCGCTGGTCAGCGTCGGTACGCAGGTGCGTGCCGGTCAGCCTATCGCGCTCGTAGGCAGCAGCGGCGGTCAGGGCCGTCCGTCGCTCTATTTCGAAATTCGCCGCCAGGGTCAGGCGGTCAATCCACAGCCGTGGTTGGGAAGATAAGTTTTGCTTCAATTTCGCGCAATTGCTCTTGCCGTAGCCGGTTCGCTGGCTCTGGCGGCGCCAGCGTTCGCTGGCAAACTCTCCATCGTTATTGACGATTTTGGCTACCGCCCGCAGACCGAAAATCAGGTGCTGGCGCTGCCTTCCACTATCTCCGTCGCCGTGCTGCCGAACGCGCCGCACGCCCGGGAAATGGCCACGAAAGCGCATAATCTGGGCCATGAAGTGCTCATCCACCTGCCGATGGCGCCGCTCAGCAAACAGCCGCTGGAAAAAGACACCCTGCGTCCCGAAATGAGCAGCGAGGAGATCGAGCGCATCATTCGCGAGGCTTACGGCAAAGTCCCCTACGCCGTCGGGCTGAATAACCATATGGGCAGCGCGATGACCTCCAACCTGTTTGGCATGCAGAAGGTGATGCAGGCCCTGGAGCGCTACAATCTCTATTTTCTCGACAGCGTGACCATCGGCAATACCCAGGCCATGCGCGCCGCGCAGGGCACCGGGGTGAAGGTGATTAAGCGCAAGGTGTTTCTTGACGATACGCAGAATGAAGCCGATATCCGCACCCAGTTCAACCGCGCCATCGCCCTGGCGCGGCGTAACGGTTCGGCGATAGCCATTGGCCATCCGCATCCGACGACGGTGCGGGTGCTGCAGCAGATGGTCTATAATCTGCCGCCGGATATCACGCTGGTGCGCCCGAGCAGCCTGCTCAACGAGCCGCAGGTCGACAATTCGACGCCAAACTACGCTCAGCCGCCCGCGCAACAAACGGCGCCGCAGCAGCAGAAGCCGCGTAATCCGTTCCACGGCGTGAAGTATTGCAAGCCGAAGCGCCCGCTGGAGCCCGTGAACGCCAGCCGCTTCTTCACTATCCTCAGCGACAGCATCAGCCAGAGCGCGCTGGTCCAGTACTATCGCCTCAAATGGCAGGGCTGGGACAATCCCGGCAACTAGACCACTCAGGGGTCCGTTCGCTTTTGCGCGACGGGCGCCTGGTTATCTTCGTGGGCGTACCACGCCTTAAAATATTTGAGAAAGCTATAAAACGTGGCGTACAGGCCGGTGACCACGCCGACTTTGCCATAGCGCCACGCCCCGCTGAACAGATACCATTTAAAGAAAGCGCCAATCGCGCTGACGATCCCCCGCGCCAGCGAAGGTTTGATCTGCTGGTGCTTCACCAGCCGGGTGGTATAGCTGTTCAGCTTATTAAACACTTCATGCAGCGAATAAAAGGTGTCATGGCGTACAAAGCCCGGCAGCCTGACGGATCGCGCGTGTCCAACCACCTGGTCATCCACCGGCCGGTCGTTAAATCGCGCCTGCTGGCGGTTAAAGAGGCGCACCGGGTAATCCGGCGAGGAAATGGGGTAGATCGTCCGCACCTGCTTGCCGAGGACAAACCAGTAGCGCGGCAAACGCCAGGCGCAGCTCGGGTCAGGCTCCTCCCCCGCTTTTAACGCCTGAATGGCCGACACGACGTCGTTATCAAGAATTTCATCGCTGTCCATGCACAGCACCCAGTCATGGCTGGCCAGCCCAATGGCATAGTTCATCTGCGCGCCGTGGGCTTTATAGGCATGGTGATGGACGGTGAGACCAAACTGCTGACAAATAGAGACCGTTTCGTCGGTGCTACCGGAGTCGACGACAATACACTCATCGGCCACCCTCAGCAGCGGGGGCAGCACCTCCATGAGCAGACGTGCAGAGTTACAGGTCAGTAAGCATACGGAGAGTTTAAGCATGATAGTTACAAAGTTAAACCGCGACTAAACACACTGTATAAGCGAATAACCGTAAAATCGATGTAGAAATTGTGCGCTTGATATTAAGCAGGCTAAAAATGTTATCCAAATCTAAATTAAGGCGCCCGCAGGCGCCTTTTTTGCTGGTTTTTACAACAGACCGGAGGCGTTATTCCCAGCTCAGAACCACTTTACCGGACTGGCCGGAGCGCATGGCGTCAAAACCCTTCTGGAAGTCGTCAATGCCGAAGCGGTGGGTGATGATCGGTGAAAGATCCAGACCAGACTGGATCAGCGCCGCCATCTTATACCAGGTTTCGAACATCTCGCGGCCGTAGATCCCTTTGATAAACAGCCCCTTAAAGATGACCTTGGTCCAGTCAATGGACATATCTGACGGTGGAATACCCAGCATCGCGATACGACCGCCGTGGTTCATGGTATCCAGCATGCTGCGGAACGCCGGCGGCGCGCCGGACATCTCCAGGCCCACGTCGAAACCTTCGGTCATCCCCAGCTCGGCCATCACGTCATTGAGGTTCTCTTTCGCCACGTTCACCGCGCGAGTGACGCCCATTTTGCGCGCCAGCTCAAGACGGTACTCGTTAACGTCAGTGATCACCACATTACGCGCGCCGACGTGTTTCGCCACCGCCGCCGCCATCACGCCGATCGGGCCGGCGCCGGAGACCAGCACGTCTTCCCCCACCAGATCGAAGGAGAGCGCAGTGTGCACCGCGTTGCCGAACGGGTCGAAGATAGACGCCAGGTCATCAGAGATATTGTCGGGGATTTTAAAGGCGTTAAAGGCCGGGATCACCAGATACTCGGCAAAGCAGCCCGGGCGGTTGACGCCCACGCCGATGGTGTTGCGGCACAGGTGGGTACGGCCCGCGCGGCAGTTACGGCAGTGGCCGCAGGTGATATGCCCTTCGCCGGAGACGCGGTCGCCAATCTTAAAGCCGCGCACTTCCTGGCCAATCCCCACCACTTCGCCGACATATTCGTGCCCGACCACCATCGGTACCGGAATAGTCTTCTGCGACCACTCATCCCAGTTGTAGATGTGCACGTCGGTCCCGCAAATGGCGGTCTTGCGGATTTTAATCAGCAGATCGTTATGGCCGACTTCCGGTTCCGGTACGTCGGTCATCCAGATGCCTTCTTCCGCTTTCAGTTTGGATAACGCTTTCATCTCACACCCTTATTAGGCGATGACGCCCAGTTGTTTACCGATGCGGGTAAAGGCTTCCACCGCACGCTCAATTTGTTCAGGGGTATGCGCCGCCGACATCTGGGTGCGAATACGCGCCTGGCCTTTCGGTACCACCGGATAGAAGAAGCCGGTGACATAGATCCCTTCTTTCTGCAGCTCGCGGGCAAAGTTCTGCGCCACCACCGCTTCGCCCAGCATCACCGGAATGATGGCGTGGTCGGCGCCCGCCAGGGTGAATCCTGCCGCGGTCATTTTTTCACGGAACAGACGCGCGTTGGCCCACAGGCGATCGCGCAGGTCTGCACCCTCTTCGACCATCTCCAGCACTTTGATGGAGGCGGCCACGATGGCCGGCGCCAGAGAGTTAGAGAACAGATACGGACGGGAACGCTGGCGCAGCCACTCGACCACCTCTTTGCGTGCGGCGGTGTAGCCGCCGGAGGCGCCGCCCAGCGCTTTACCCAACGTACCGGTGATGATATCGACGCGCCCCATCACATCGCAGTATTCGTGGGAGCCGCGGCCGTTTTCGCCGACGAAGCCGACGGCGTGGGAGTCATCGACCATCACCAGCGCATCGTATTTATCCGCCAGATCGCATACGCCTTTCAGGTTGGCGATCACGCCGTCCATCGAGAAGACGCCGTCGGTGGCGATTAACACGTGACGCGCCCCGGCGTCGCGGGCTTCTTTCAGGCGCGCTTCCAGCTCCTGCATGTCGTTGTTGGCATAGCGGAAGCGTTTCGCTTTACACAGGCGTACGCCGTCGATGATAGAGGCATGGTTCAGGGCGTCGGAGATAATGGCGTCTTCCGGGCCGAGCAGCGTTTCAAACAGGCCGCCGTTGGCGTCGAAGCAGGAGGAGTAGAGGATCGCGTCTTCCATACCGAGGAAATCCGCCAGCTTCTTCTCCAGCTGCTTGTGCGTATCCTGGGTGCCGCAGATGAAGCGTACCGAGGCCATCCCGAAGCCGTGGCTGTCCATACCGGATTTCGCCGCGTCGATCAGCGCCGGGTGGTTGGCCAGACCCAGATAGTTATTGGCGCAGAAGTTAATCACGTGGCTGTCGCCGACGGTAATATCCGCCTGCTGCGCCGAGGTGATGATGCGCTCTTCTTTAAACAAGCCTTCGGCCCGAGCGGTCTCCAGATTGCTAGTTAACTGTTTGTAGAAATCACCACGCATTGCAACTCTCCAGATTCGGCAAAATTTGGCACATATTACCCAAAGCTATACGCTGATACGAGATGATGCATGCCTGAATGAATTATTTGCAGCATAAATCACGTCAGCCCAGCACCTTATTCTGCGAATGGCTGTAGGCTTGCTCATGTGGTGATATGATATGAGCATTCATGTCCGGATTGTCTCCGGGCTCTCAACTTCAAAGGTACAGTTATGATCATCGTAACCGGCGGCGCAGGCTTTATCGGCAGCAACATCGTTAAAGCGCTGAACGACAAGGGCATTACCGACATTCTGGTTGTCGACAATCTGAAAGACGGCACCAAGTTTGTGAACCTGGTTGACCTGAACATCGCTGACTACATGGATAAAGAAGACTTTCTGATCCAGATTATGGCAGGCGAAGAGTTCGGCGACATTGACGCTATCTTCCACGAAGGCGCGTGCTCTTCCACCACGGAGTGGGACGGCAAGTACATGATGGACAACAACTATCAGTACTCCAAAGAGCTGCTGCACTACTGCCTGGAGCGCGAAATTCCGTTCCTGTACGCCTCTTCGGCAGCCACCTACGGTGGACGCACCAGCGATTTCATCGAGTCCCGCGAGTACGAGCAGCCGCTGAACGTCTACGGCTACTCCAAATTCCTGTTCGATGAATACGTCCGTCAGATCCTGCCTGAAGCCAATTCGCAGATCGTCGGCTTCCGCTACTTCAACGTTTACGGGCCGCGCGAAGGCCACAAAGGCAGCATGGCGAGTGTCGCTTTCCACCTCAACACCCAGCTGAATAATGGCGAAAGTCCGAAACTGTTCGAAGGCAGCGACGGCTTCAAGCGCGACTTCGTCTACGTCGGCGACGTGGCTGACGTCAACCTGTGGTTCTGGGAAAACGGCGTTTCCGGCATCTTCAACCTCGGCACCGGCCGCGCGGAATCCTTCCAGGCCGTCGCCGATGCGACCCTGGCGTACCACAAAAAAGGCAGCATCGAGTACATCCCGTTCCCGGACAAACTGAAAGGCCGCTACCAGGCGTTCACCCAGGCGGATCTGACTAACCTGCGTAAAGCGGGCTATGACAAACCGTTCAAAACCGTTGCCGAAGGCGTAACGGAGTATATGGCCTGGCTGAATCGGGGCGCGTAAGAGATAACATGAAAATTCTGGTGGTAGGCCCGTCTTGGGTGGGCGACATGATGATGTCGCAAAGTCTTTATCGTACGCTCAGGGCGCGCTATCCCCAGGCGATTATCGACGTGATGGCGCCTGCCTGGTGCCGTCCGTTGTTATCGCGCATGCCGGAAGTGAACGAAGCGATCCCGATGCCGCTGGGCCACGGCGCGCTGGCTATCGGCGAACGCCGCAAGCTCGGGCACAGCCTGCGCGAGCGTCGCTACGATCGCGCTTACGTGCTGCCGAACTCGTTTAAATCGGCATTAGTCCCCTTCTTTGCCAACATCCCGCTGCGCACCGGCTGGCGCGGCGAGATGCGCTACGGCCTGCTCAACGACGCCCGGGTGCTGGACAAAGACGCCTGGCCGCTGATGGTGGAACGCTACGTGGCGCTGGCCTACGACAACGGCGTGATGCGCTGCGCCAAAGATCTGCCGCAGCCGCTGCTGTGGCCGCAGCTGCAGGTCAACGAAGGGGAAAAGTCGCAGGCCTGCAGCGCCTTTAACCTGTCCAACGATCGGCCGATCATCGGCTTCTGCCCCGGCGCGGAGTTCGGCCCGGCAAAACGCTGGCCGCACTATCACTATGCTGCGCTGGCGAAAAAGCTCATCGACGATGGCTATCAGATCGCGCTATTTGGCTCGGCAAAAGATAACGAGGCCGGCAAAGAGATCATCGCCGCCCTCAGCAGCGAGCAGCAGGCCTGGTGCCGGAATCTGGCGGGTGAAACCCAGCTGGAGCAGGCGGTGATCCTGATTGCCGCCTGTAAAGCGGTGGTGACTAACGATTCGGGGCTGATGCACGTCGCCGCGGCGCTGGACCGCCCGCTGGTGGCGCTGTATGGCCCGAGCAGTCCGGACTTTACCCCGCCGCTGTCGCATAAAGCGCGCGTGATCCGCCTGATTAGCGGCTACCACAAAGTGCGCAAAGGCGATGCCGCCGAAGGCTATCATCAGAGCCTGATCGACATTACGCCAGAGCGCGTCCTGCAAGAGCTGAATGAATTGTTGACGGATAAAACCGGGCACGAGGAAGCGTAGCGGATGCGGGTATTGATTGTAAAAACCTCATCGATGGGCGACGTGCTGCACACGCTGCCCGCGCTGACCGACGCCGCGCAGGCTATCCCCGGCATCCGCTTCGACTGGGTAGTGGAAGAAGGCTTCGCGCAGATCCCCTCCTGGCATGAAAGCGTCGAGCGGGTGATCCCGGTGGCGATCCGCCGCTGGCGTAAAGCCTGGTTCTCCGCGCCGATCAAAGCGGAGCGTAAAGCCTTTCGCGAGGCCGTCCAGGCGGTAAAGTATGACGCCATCATCGACGCCCAGGGGCTGGTGAAAAGCGCTGCGCTGGTCACCCGCCTGGCGCACGGCGTCAAGCATGGTATGGACTGGCAAACGGCCCGCGAGCCGCTGGCCAGCCTGTTTTACAACCGCCGCCACCACATTGCGAAACAGCAGCACGCCGTGGAGCGTACCCGCGAGCTGTTCGCCAAAAGTCTCGGCTACGCGAAACCCCAAACCCAGGGGGATTACGCCATTGCGCGCCATTTCCTGCAGCACGAGGCTAGCGCTGCCGCCCCCTATCTGGTGTTCCTGCATGCCACCACCCGCGACGATAAGCACTGGCCGGAAAACCGCTGGCAGGAGCTGCTCGATCTGCTGGCCGACAGTGGCGTCCGCATTAAGCTGCCGTGGGGCGCCCCGCACGAAGAGGCGCGGGCGAAGCGGCTGGCGGAAGGCCGGGAGTATGTTGAAGTGCTGCCGCGCATGAGCCTTGAGCAGGTAGCGCAGGTTCTGGCCAGCGCCCGGGCCGTCGTCTCGGTCGATACCGGCCTCAGTCATCTGACCGCCGCGCTGGATAAACCGAACTTCACGCTTTACGGCCCGACCGATCCGGGGCTGATTGGCGGATACGGTAAAAACCAGCACATCGTGCGGCCGGAAAACAGCGCCAGCACCGGCGATATTACCGCCAGCCGGGTTCATCTTCTTCTGCACAATCAGGGGCTGCTCTGATGGGATCTCTGTTTAAGCAGATCTATCGCTACACCCGCCCTCGCGCTTATCGTCACAATGAAAATCTGTGGCCTTTTACCCGCATCACCCGCGCGCCGAGCGGCGAAATCAGCGCGTTGCGCTATAAAGGGAAAACGGTGCCGCTGGTCAGCCTGAGCGCGCTGAAAAACAGCATGCAGGGTGAAGTCCTGCTGACCGCCACCGGCCCTTCGACCCGCAATATCGATTTTTCCCTGTTGTCGAAAACGATCCCAGTGATGGGCGTCAATGGCGCCTGGCATCTTGCCGACCGCCTGCACTTTTCGCTCTATACCATCGTCGACATGGAGTTTTTCGATAAGAAGCCGGACATTATCCGCGCTATCGTCAGCCAACCGGACATTCTGCTGTTCACCACCATGCATGGGATCGCCAAAATCGTCGATCGCTATCCGGACGCGCTGCGCTGCCGTTTGGCGTTGATTGAGGACGGTTGCTATAAGATTTACCAGCCGAAAGTCGCCAGCGAAGCGATAAAGCGCACTTACCAGCAGAATCCGGCGATGTGCTTTCATCCCCAGCGCCCGGATATCTGTTTTAGCACCGATATTCGCCAGGGCGTCTTTGATGCCGGTACGGTGGTCTACTGGGCGCTGCAAGTTCTCGCCTGGCTGGGCTTCAATACTATCCTGGTGAGCGGCCTGGATATGACCAATTTTAACCAGCCGCGATTCTACGAAACACAACAAGAAAAATTGCCTTCTTACCTGGCAACAAAAGTGGATACCCTCGTCATGCCCTCCTTTGCGCATGCCGCGCAGGTACTGCAGCAACGCCAGATCCGGGTGATTAATTTTTCCCCAGAAAGCGCTGTACCGGATACTATTTTCGAAAAGGTTGCGTTTAATGAGTACTTTAAAAGTGAGTAACTTCGCCCGACAGGGTTACTCGATTGTCTTTCCTTTGTTTTTATTTTTCAGCGCGATTTTTTGTATGTCCACCCGGACCAATAATCTGCTGCATTTATCGATCCTGCTGCTGTTGCTGTCGCTGGTACGCCAGGAAAATCGCCAGGCGCTGGCCGACGTGTTACGCGAGCAGTGGCAGACCTGGACGCTGCTGGCGGCCTTCTTTACCTATTACGCCCTCAGTAACCTGTGGGGCCATACGCCGCAGCATATTGATTCGCCGATCACCCACGGTGTGTATCTGACGGGCTATCTGTTGCTGATGGCGATGCTGCTTAGCGACGAACGAACCCGCCGCCTGGCCATGCTGGCGGTGGTTGGCGGGATCACCGTGCTCTCGCTGTGGACGCTGATGTTCGACCACACGCTGGTCCTCACCGAACGAGCGGTCTCCCCCGAGAACCCCGGGCCAACAAACGTTATCGACCTTGCCGGATACTGCGGCATCGGCATCTTAATCTGCGGCATGCTACTGAAAGAAAAAGCCAGCCACTGGCTCTATCTGCCGGTGGCCATCATGCTGGTGATGATGCTGCTGACCCAAAGCCGCGGGCCGATCATCGCCCTGGTGCTGGCGGTCGGCTGTACGCTGCACCTGCACGTCTTCACCCGCCGCAACCTGCTGATCGCCGCGGCGCTGGCCGTGCTGGTGGCTCTGCTTTTAGTCATGACGCCGGTGGGCGACATGCTGCTCGCCCGTTTCGAAGAGCTGGGCACCCAAAGCGGGCTGCGTCTGAGTATCTGGCACCATACGCTGTCGGAGATGGCCAGCCAGCCCTGGCTGGGACGCGGTTTCAGCTATGAACTGGATTTCATCAACTACAGCGGCGAACACATCACCACCACCCACAGCGTGTATATGGGCGCCCTGCTGAAAGGCGGCATCGTGGGTTTACTGCTGCTGCTGGCGGTCATTGCCTGCGGACTCTGGCAGGCGTGGCGCAAGCGCCGCTCCGACAGCCGCTACAGTCTGGCGATCCTGTTTTACGCTCTGGTGTTTATGGCCTCGCAGGGGATGTTTATCATCAGCAACCCCCGGGAGACCTGGGTGCTGTTCTGGCTGCCGCTGGGCATTGCGCTCAGCAAAGGGCTGGCGGAAAAGCGTTAACAAAAAAGGGCCGCTGACGGCCCTTTTTTATAGTCACTTTTATATTAACTGCGGGCGGCGACCAGCCGGTCGGCCTGCTCTTTAATCACCGGCCACACCGACTCAATCGCCACATCGGCGACATTCGCTTCTTCACAGACGATCTGCCTCGCTTTGTCATAGCCCGGCGCCCAGATATGATAGCCGGGCAGGCCGGTATCCTTGAGTTTACGTTTGTTATAGACCGCCACCATCGGTTTATCGAAGGCGCGGGCGATATGCACGATCGAGGTGTCCGGCGTAATGACTAAATCACAGCTGCGGATCACCTCCACGGCGGAGTTGATGGTGCTGTCGGCGATGTACAGCGCCATATCCAGCCCCAGCTGCTGAATCTTCTCACTGCGCCCCACCATCACGATACAGACCCGGTAAGGCAGAGCATGTAGCCGCTCGACCAGGGTCGCCACCTGATGACGACAGAAGTCTTTATCTTCGGAGGCGGTAAAAGGGTTAATGGCGATGCGCAGTGCGACCTCTCCGGCCTGGGAAAGCAAGCGCGCCACCTTCTCCCGCTCATGGCGGCAGCCGGGGAGATGGTAGTGATACGGGTGGTCGTCAACGACGCCAAAAAGCTTCACCACCTGTTTATAGCGCTGGGAAATATGGCTGTTGCTGTCAAAAAAAGCGATCGAATGATCGTAAAGTTTATAGGGCTCTTTATTAAACCCAATCACGCTGGTCGCCCGTAAATCGGCGAGTAATTTAAAACGTTCATAGCTGGTCACGTCATCAAAATCGATAACCGCATCAAAACCCGCCGCCCGTAACGTATTTAAGGACATGCGTGGTCGATATAAATATACTTGCTCGATGAATTCTGAGCCGGCTAATATTTCGCAGCATATTGGTCCGGTTAACACCGAAACCTGATATCCCCGTTCGGCCAGTATTCTGGCGCAGCCGGTGGTCACCACCATATCACCGACTTTATCGTCCAGGCGCAATAGCAGCACGCGGCGCACAGGGGCCGGGTCGAAGGGTTTGCGCGCCGGCTTATTTCTGTATCGATAGTTAATTAAATTAAATTTAATGCCGCGGAAAAAAGCGTTCTTTTTCCGCGTCAGTTGTTTAAGGATACGCATACGGTACCTTGAGCTGTGTTAGCGCTGTGTGATTTTCCGCTGGTAATATTCTGCCAACGTCATGCCCTTCACCTGCGGCGCCAGCCAGCTAAAAAAGGCTTCAAGGTCAGCGTATAAACGCTCAATATCCCGTTCATTCTGGAACGTGGGGCTGCCGCCGGGCATATACTCTGAAGAGTGGAGCATATATTCCACGTAGTCATTGCCCTGCGTCAACGTTTGTTCGACGACTTTTTTCATCGTCTCCACGTTGCCGCCCATCGGACGCAGCCAGTGTACGGAGGGAGAACGCACTTTGCCGCGCAGGCGGTCGTAGCCCTGCTTCACGCTGTTCATCCACGCGGAGTGCTTGTACTGAATGCTCATCGGCACTTCCAGCAGCGGCGAGTGGCCTTCGCGGCTGATGTCATTTTCATCGAGAAAATAGGCATGCTGCGGGAAGCGGCGATAATCGGTCCCGCCATCGCCCTGCGGCGCCCCCTTGGCGGTCTTCCAGTTCACCCGCGGGGTCACCGAGCAATCCACCTGATAACCGTGCTCCACCAGCAGACGCGCATAGCGCTCGTCAAAGGCCCAGCGCCCGGCGCGATGGCTAACCATTTTGGTCTGGAAGGTGTCCTCCAGCAGATGCGTCATATAGTCGACCTTTTCACGCATCATGGCATCGCTGTATTCAATGAGATAAGGCTTATGCCGCCAGTCGTCGGCGGTTAGCGGCTCGGTCGGCGGGCTGTTCCAGGCATGCAAATGCATACCGACTTCCGCGGTGCCGCGGGCAATCACGTCTCTGGCGAATTCGATATAAAAGGGGTCGATGGCCATTTCATAGTTGGTCAAATAGACCGGTTTAAAGCCATACTTTTCGCAAAGCTGCTGAAAACGCGGGAGATAACGCGCATTCTCGGTGGTGATGCTGTCATGTTTTTGCCAGAGGTTATCACCCTCTGTATCAATCGTGATGAGAAATGCGGGATTGTGCACGAAAACGTCCTCAGGCCATACGTATCGGGTCATGGTAGAGCAATACAACGCTTCTCTCAATCTGTCTGATCCCCTAGAATCGGAACCCTTATCCTGGATGAAGAACAGAGTATGACGCCTGAAACCCTCTCCCGCAGCCCCTTGAACCCGGCGCGGATCCTGGTCATTAAGCTGCGCCATCATGGCGACATGCTGCTGATCACCCCGCTTATTCACGCGCTGAAACAGCAGTACCCCGACGCCTGCGTGGATGTCCTGCTGTATGAAGAGACCCGGGATATGCTCGCCGCCAACCCCGATATTCACCAAATTTATGGTCTCGACCGCCGCTGGAAAAAGCAGGGGAAAAAGCATCAGTTGAAGATGCAATGGCAGCTCATTCAGACGCTGCGCCAGCAGCGATACGATATGGTGCTTAACCTTGCCGACCAGTGGCCGAGCGCGATTATCAGCAAACTGACCGGCGCCGCGACGCGGATCGGCTTTGATTTTCCGAAGCGTCGCCACCCGTTCTGGCGCTATTGCCACACCGCGCTGGCCGCCACCCAACAGCATAATCAGCTGCATACGGTACAGCAGAATCTCTCTATCCTCGCTCCGCTCGGTATCCAGTTGAACGACGCGCCGGCGCGGATGGGCTACAGCGAAGCAGACTGGGCCACCAGCCGCGCCCTGCTGCCGGAGGACTTCCGGGATAACTACATCGTCATCCAGCCAACGTCGCGTTGGTTCTTTAAATGCTGGCGCGAAGATCGGATGAGCGCCCTGATCAACGCGCTGTCCGCCGAAGGGTACGCGGTGGTGCTCACCTCCGGCCCCGACGACAGAGAGAAGCAGATGGTGGAGACCATCATCGCCGGCTGCCCGCAGGCGCGGCTGCACTCTTTAGCCGGTCAGTTAACGCTGCGCCAGCTGGCGGCGGTGATCGATCACGCCCGGCTGTTTATCGGCGTCGACTCGGTGCCGATGCATATGGCAGCGGCTCTCGGCACCCCGCTGGTCGCCCTGTTCGGCCCCTCGAAGCTGACCTTCTGGCGTCCGTGGCAGGCGAAAGGCGAGGTGATCTGGGCCGGCGACTTCGGACCGCTGCCCGACCCGGACGCCATCAACACCAACACCGACGAACGTTATCTCGATTTAATTCCTACCGACGCCGTGATCGCGGCGGCGAAAAAGGTACTGGCATGAGTAAATTCAGGCTGGCTCTGGTGCGGCAGAAGTACCGCCCGGACGGCGGCGCAGAACGGTTTGTCTCCCGCGCGCTGGAAGCCCTCGACAGCAGTCATCTACAGCTGAACGTCATCACCCGCGAATGGCAGGGGCCGGTGAAGCCCGACTGGCAGATCCATATCTGTAATCCGCGCAAATGGGGGCGCATTAGCCGCGAGCGTGGGTTTGCCAACGCTGCGCGGGCGCTCTGGCAGCGCGAGTCCTTCGACCTGGTGCAGAGCCATGAACGTATTCCCGGCTGCGATCTCTACCGCGCCGGCGACGGCGTTCATCGCCGCTGGCTGCAACAGCGCTCGCGCATCTTACCGGCCTGGAAAAGCCGCCTGCTGTTCGCCGACCGCTACCACCGCTATGTGATGCAAGCGGAACGGGAGATGTACGAAGACCCGCATCTGCGCGGGGTGATCTGCAACGCCGAGATGATCAAGCGCGAGATCATTGAAGACTTTGGCCTGCCGGCGGACAAGATCCACGTTATCTATAACGCCATTGATAACCAGCGTTTCCTGCCGCCGGGCGAAGACACCTTTGCCGCCTTACGCGCCAAATGGCAGTTGCCGCTGCAGGCAACCTGCCTGATTTACGTCGGCTCCGGCTTTGAGCGTAAAGGGCTGGCGGCGGCGATCCGCGCCATCGCCCCGACCGATCGCTATCTGCTGGTGGTTGGCAAAGATAAGGATCAGCCGCGCTACCAGGCGCTGGCGAAGAGCCTGAACTGCGAAGCGCGGGTGCGCTTCTTCGGCATGCAGTCGGAGACGCTGCCGTTCTATCAGATGGCCGATGGCCTGCTGCTGCCCACCCTCTACGATCCGTTCCCCAACGTCATCCTCGAGGCAATGGCCTGCGGTCTGCCGGTGATCACCACCACCGGCTGCGGCGGGGCGGAGTTTATCGTCAACGGCCACAACGGTTACGTCTGCGACGCCCTGGATATCCCGGCGCTGCAGCAGGCGGTGATGGCCCTCCCCGCCCGCGCGCTGGGCTCCGCGGAAGGCGACCGCGCCCGCGAGCGCATCATGGCCTGCACCAGCGAGCGCCTCTCCACCCAGCTGCTTTCCCTTTATCAGGATCTGGTGAAATAACGATGCGCATCTTATTTGTGATTGACGGATTGCCCGGCGGCGGCGCGGAAAAAGTGGTCCTGACCCTGGCAGCACAGTTCCTGCGCGACGGCGATCGGGTATCACTCATTTCGCTACGCGACGTCTGCGAGTACCCCTTGCCCGAGGGGCTCGACTACCAGGTGGTGGCCGATCGCTGCCGCAAACCCTGGCGCAAGCTGACCGAGCTGTCCCGCCGCGCCCGCCAGCTGGACGCCGCGGTCATCCGGGCCGAGCAGCAGGGACAATTTGACCTTGTACTCTCCAACCTGCATAAAACCGACCGCATCGTCGCCCGCAGCCGGGCGCTGCGCGAGCGCAACGTCTGGTTCTGCCTGCACGGCGTCTTCTCGGCCTCTTATCTCGGTCACCGTACCGGCTTTGACCGCTGGATGAAGCAGCAGAAAATTAAGCAGATTTACCAGGGGCGCAACGTGGTGGCGGTTTCCGACGCCGTGGGGCGCGATCTGGTGGAAGCCTTCGCCCTGCGCCCGGCGCAGCTGAAAACCATCTATAACCCCTTCGATATTGCCGCCCTGCGCGCAGAAGCGGAAGCCGACAGCGAGCGCCCGGACGGCGACTACCTGATTCACGTCGGCCGCTTCCATCCCGGCAAACGTCACGACCGCCTGCTCGAAGCCTACGCGCAAAGCGGCATCGACGCGCCGCTGGTGCTGTTAGGACAGGGGAAACCGGAGCAAGAGCAACGCCTGCGCCAGCTGGCCAAAACGCTTGAGATTGAAGACCGGGTGTGGTTCAAGGGTTTTCAGAAAAATCCCTTACCGTGGATCAAAGGCGCGCGGATGCTGGTTTTGAGCTCGGATAGCGAAGGATTCGGCAATGTGGTAGTGGAGGCGCTGCTGTTACATACCCCGGTCGCCAGCACCCGCTGCCCCGGCGGCGTCACCGAGATCCTCACCGGCGAACTTGCCCGCGGTTTGGCGGATCTCACCAGTCCGGCGCTGGCTCAGACGATGCAAAGCATTTACCATAACCCGCCGGCCATCGACGATGCCACGCTGGAAAAATTCAGCGTCGTGTCCATTTGTCAGCAGTACCGTCAGCTGCAGCGCACCTGACGCCGTTAGTTAACCAGGATCGAAGATTTATGAGTCAAACGCCTTTACTGAGCATCGTGGCTGCCGTCTACAACGGTGAGAAATTTCTTGCGCAATTCTTTGAGTGCATTGAACAGCAGCAGCTGGACAGCTATGAACTGATCCTGGTGAACGATGGGTCGACGGACAACAGCCTGGCGGTGATCGCCGAATGGCGGGATCGGCTGCAGAACGTCCAGGTGCTGGAGCAGGAAAACCAGGGCGTCTCGGTCGCGCGTAATACCGGCCTCGCCGCCGCCAGCGGCAAGTACCTCGCGTTTCCGGACATCGACGATAAACTCTATCCGGGCATGTATCGCACGCTGCTGGAAATGGCCGAGAAAGCACATCTCGATGTCGCCACCTGCAACGGCACCTATGTGTACGAAAAGCGCCGCGAGAGCCACCCGATCTTCCCGCTGGATCGCTTGCCCTCGACCGGCGTGTTGCCGGGCCATGTCTGGCTCAAGCAGGCCCTGGACTCGCGGAAATTTCTGCACGTCACCTGGCTCAATATCTATCGCCACGATTTTATCCGCCAGCATCACTTCCATTTCGAGCCCGGCCTGCGCCATCAGGATATCCCGTGGACCACCGAGGCGCTGCTGGCCGCAGAGCGCGTGCAGTACACCAGTCAGCAATTCTATGATTACTACATCCATTCTGAGTCGGTATCGCATAAGCCGGACAACGACGACACGCTGATGCGTTCGGCGCGCCATTACATGAAAATTCTGGAGATGCTGGAGGCGATCAACCAGCGTTACCCGGATAAAGTGCGCCATATCGCCGCCTGTCGCTGGCAGATCGCCAAAGAAGGCCTGGGGATCATCCACACCTTCGACAGCATGAAAGATGAGTCGAAAAAGCATGTTATTATTAAAGAATTCTTCGACCGCGGTATCTGGCGGTTAATCTGGAAAAACGCCTGTACTTTCCGTTTACGCTGGCGCCTGGGACGCCGTTATCTGCGTATTAAGCGTTATCGCCACGCGGGATAGACCAAAAACCCGCTGTTTCCGCCAAAGAGATAGCTTTACGCGGGCTAAATGCTTAGAATTTGCCCGCCAAAACAGAGAACGGATAAATAGTTTGGAATTGCTTTATACCACCCTACTTTACCTTATTCAGCCGCTGGTGTGGCTGCGGCTGCTGCTGCGCAGTCGTAAGGCTCCTGCCTACCGTAAACGCTGGGCGGAACGCTATGGCTTCTGTCAGAACAAGGTAGAGCCGGATGGCATTCTGCTGCACTCCGTTTCCGTCGGCGAGACCTTAGCCGCCATTCCGCTGGTTCGCGCCCTGCGCCACCGCTACCCTTCTCTGCCGATCACCGTCACCACCATGACGCCGACCGGCTCCGAGCGCGCCATGTCGGCCTTCGGCAAAGATGTCCATCACGTCTATCTGCCCTACGATCTGCCCGGCGCTATGAACCGCTTCCTGGACACCGTTCAGCCGAAGCTGGTGATCGTCATGGAGACCGAGCTGTGGCCGAACATGGTGGCCGCGCTGCATAAGCGTAAGATCCCGCTGGTGATTGCCAACGCCCGCCTGTCCGAACGTTCCGCCAAAGGCTATGCCAAACTGGGCGGCTTTATGCGCCGCCTGTTGAGCCGTATTACGCTTATCGCCGCGCAGAATGAAGAAGATGGCAACCGCTTCCTCGCGCTGGGACTGAAGCGCAATCAGCTGGCGGTCACCGGCAGCCTGAAATTCGATATCTCCGTTACGCCAGAGCTGGCGGCGCGCGCGGTGACGCTGCGTCGGCAATGGGCGCCGCACCGCAAAGTCTGGATTGCCACCAGCACCCACGATGGCGAAGAGCAAATTATCCTCCAGGCGCATAAAAAGCTGCTGGAGACCTTTCCGAACCTGCTGCTGATCCTTGTTCCCCGCCATCCGGAGCGCTTCCCTGACGCCCGCGACATGGTGCAAAAAGCCGGAATGAGCTTCACTCTACGCAGCACCGGCGAGATCCCCTCCTCCAGTACCCAGGTGGTTATTGGCGATACCATGGGCGAACTGATGCTGCTCTACGGCATTGCCGACCTCGCTTTCGTCGGCGGCAGCCTGGTGGAGCGCGGCGGCCATAATCCGCTCGAGCCGGCGGCGCACGCCATTCCGGTGCTGATGGGGCCGCATACCTTCAATTTCAAAGATATCTGCGCCAAGCTGCAGCAGGACGATGGCCTGATCACCGTCACCGACGCGAACTCGCTGGTCAAAGAGGTTTCCACGCTCCTGACCGATGAAGACTACCGCCTGTGGTATGGCCGTCACGCGGTGGAAGTGCTGCACCAGAACCAGGGCGCGCTGTCGCGTCTGCTACAGTTACTGCAACCTTACCTGCCGCAGCGGAGTCATTAATGTCTAACCGGCTTTCCGTGGTGATGATCGCCAAAAACGCAGCGGACCTGCTGCCGGATTGTCTGGACTCCGTTAGCTGGGCGGATGAAATTATCGTCCTCGACTCCGGCAGTACTGACAGCACCGTCGAGCTGGCTCGCCGCCTCGGGGCGCAGGTCTATACCCATACCGACTGGCGAGGCTATGGCATTCAGCGCCAGCGCGCGCAGGACTACGCCACCGGCGACTGGGTGTTGATGATCGATACCGATGAGCGCGTCACGCCAGAACTCAGGCAGGCTATTCTTAAGGTACTGGAAGCCCCGCAGCGCGGCGCCATCTACAGCATCGCCCGGCGTAACTATTTTCTCGGACGCTTTATGCGCCACAGCGGTTGGTACCCCGATCGCGTCCTGCGCCTGTACGAACGCGCCCGTTACCGCTATAACGATAATCTGGTCCATGAATCGCTGGATAGCCTAGGCGCCGAGGTCATTCCGTTGACCGGCGATCTCCTGCATCTGACGTGCCGCGACTTCGCTGGCTTCCAGCAAAAACAGCTGGCGTATGCCGCCGCGTGGGCGCTGGAACGCCATCAGAAGGGCAAGAAGACCTCGATGGCGGGGATATTCAGCCATACGCTGGGGGCGTTCCTGAAAACGCTGCTGCTGCGCGGTGGGGTGCTGGACGGTAAGCAGGGCTGGTTACTGGCGATGGTCAACGCGCAGTATACGTTTACAAAATATACCGAGCTGTGGGCGCTGAGCCACGGCTACTCGGAGAAAGAGTCATCATGAGCACAAAAGCGATCTATCCGGGTACCTTCGATCCCATCACCAATGGCCATATCGATATTGTCACCCGCGCGGCGAGTATGTTCGATAAAGTGGTGCTGGCTATCGCCGCCAGCCCAAGCAAAAAGCCGATGTTCAGCCTTGATGAACGCATTGCGCTGGCGGAGCAGGCGACGGCCCACCTGGTGAACGTGCAGGTGGTCGGCTTCAGCGACCTGATGGCCAGCTTCGCGCGCGCGCAGCAGGCCAATATCCTGATCCGCGGCCTGCGGGCGGTGGCGGATTTCGAGTATGAGATGCAGCTGGCCCATATGAACCGCCATCTGATGCCCACCCTTGAGAGCGTGTTCCTGATGCCGTGCAAAGAGTGGTCGTTTATCTCCTCTTCGCTGGTGAAGGAAGTCGCGCGCCACCAGGGCGATGTCTCTCATTTCCTGCCAGCCAACGTCCACCAGGCGCTGTTGAATAAGCTGAAGTAACGCATCTGCTGGGGCGTGAGCCACGCGGGCTGGCGCTGCGCTGCTGGGCCATCCACACCGGCTCTGTCTCTGTCTTGATGCCAGGTGGCGCTGCGCTTACCTGGCCTACAAACGCCCCGGGTCCGCCAGATGCGCACCCGCAGTTTCGCTGACCTGGCCGACAATCATTCCTGTTCCGGTGACTATTTCTGACACTGGCGGCAATAAAAGGTCGCCCGCTGGGCATGTTTGGTCCCGACGACCGGCGTGCCGCAGATCCGGCAGGGTTCGCCCTTGCGGCCATAGACCTGTAGCTCCTGGGCAAAATAACCGGGCTTGCCATCGCTTTGCAGGAAGTCCTTCAGCGTGGTGCCGCCCTGCTCTATCGAGCGCAGCAGGACCAGCTTAATCACCTTCACCAACTGCTCGCACTCGTCCCGCGACAGCGAGGACGCCAGCCTGTCAGGGTGGATCCCGGCGGAGAACAGCGATTCACTGGCGTAGATATTGCCGACGCCCACCACCAGCTTGTTATCCATCAGCCAGGGTTTGATCGCGATTTTCTTCTTCGCGCATTTCTGCTGGAGATAGTCGGCGTTGAAGGCATCGCTTAGCGGTTCCGGCCCCAGATGCGCCAGCACCGGGTGGCCTTCCAGCTCTTTGGTCCATAGCCAGGCGCCAAAGCGGCGCGGATCGGTATAGCGCAGAACTTTACCGTTACTCATAACCAGATCAACGTGATCGTGTTTTCCCGCAGGCAGCTCTTCGCTCAGGATGCGCAGGCTCCCGGACATCCCAAGATGGACGATGATCCAGCCGTCCGGGAGTTCCAGAAGCAAATATTTGGCGCGACGTCGCACGCTGAGCACCGGAACGTCGCTCAGGCGATAAATCTCTTCGGAAACCGGCCAGCGCAACCGTCCGTTGCGCACGACGGCGTGCAGAATGGTGGCGCCAACCAGGTGCGGCTCAATGCCGCGACGGCTGGTTTCCACCTCTGGTAATTCAGGCATGATTTTCCTCCATTTACCCGGCGTATTGTGCTTCACGGACAGGTGGCTGAAAAGGGAGTGTGTGAAAGCAATATGGGGGAGTTTTAAAAACAAAAAACCCCGCCGGAGCGGGGTTTTTATACAAGGAGGCTAAAATTATTTGATTTTAGCTTCTTTGTAGATAACGTGCTGACGTACAACCGGATCGTACTTTTTCAGTTCCATTTTTTCCGGTTTGGTACGTTTGTTCTTCGTGGTGGTGTAGAAGTGACCAGTACCAGCGGAAGAAACCAGCTTGATTTTCTCACGAATACCTTTAGCCATGATTTATTTCCTCTAAGTACTTAGTACTTTTCGCCACGGGCACGCAGTTCAGCCAGAACTGTATCGATGCCTTTCTTATCGATTACACGCATACCTTTAGCAGATACGCGCAGGGTGACAAAACGCTTCTCGCTCTCAACCCAGAAACGGTGAGAGTGCAGGTTCGGCAGGAAACGGCGTTTAGTCGCGTTCAGTGCGTGGGAACGGTTGTTACCGGTCACCGGACGCTTGCCAGTAACTTGGCAGACTCGGGACATGTCTATTCTCCAAAAATCAAATTAGCTCGAGCTTCGTATGGGGTATTGGCGCCTCGTCAGGCTTTACAGCCTGGTCATCGCAGTTCAATGTGAACTCTCGACTGCCAGGCCCAAATGCCAAACCCGAGATTCTCAAAGGTGGCGTAGTATACGCTGACTCGGCGATGTGCTCAAGTCCCGAACAGACAAAGATCCCGAAGGATCGCCAGTTCGGGGCTAAATCCAGCCACGTTCGGCAAAAGATACATACGCACCGCGGCCGATAACCAGATGGTCAAGCACACGTATCTCCATGAATCGACAACACTTTACCACCCTTTCGGTAATCAGCCTGTCAGCCTGACTCGGCTCCGGACTACCGGAGGGATGATTATGCGCAAGGATCACGGCGGCGGCGTTCACTTTGATGGCTTCGCGTACAATTTCTCGCGGATGCACCTCAACGTGGC
Organism: Klebsiella sp. 2-CIP_Kleb.; assembly: GCF_050378715.1. Taxonomy (NCBI): domain Bacteria; kingdom Pseudomonadati; phylum Pseudomonadota; class Gammaproteobacteria; order Enterobacterales; family Enterobacteriaceae; genus Klebsiella; species Klebsiella sp. 2-CIP_Kleb. Next base: position 76,636 of record NZ_JBNRLG010000004.1, on the reverse strand, counting down.
TAAGAGTACCAGAAAAAAGGCGGCTATGTTTCAACACGCGGTTCTGATTATCTAAAAAGATCACCATAAAGATCTCGCGCTCCTCTTCCGTCAGCTGGCTTTGCAAAAATTCCCGCGTCATCGAGGGGGTGACCAGCGCGGCCTCCTCAACCAGTTGCGAGCTAAAATAGCGCCGCGCCAGCTCGGCAATCCCCTTCAGTTGCGCATATTTCGCCAGCCCCAGCCCGTCAACGGCAACCAGTTGCGCTTTATCAGCGGAAAGCAGAGCGTAGAGCGAACCAAAACGCTGCAATAACGCCTGGGCGTAGCTCAGCACATCCTGACGGCGTGTGCCAATGCGCAGAAACAGCGCCAGTAGCTCAACATCCGTCAGCGCCTCGATGCCGAATTGCAGCATCTTCTCCCGTGGCATCAGATTTTCCGTTCCGTCCATGCGCCCTCCTGCGTGAATCAGCCTATCCTGGCACAACCTGACGACGCTGCCGACCCGCCGCTTTTCACCCTGCGTAGCCGCTCGCAAAGTGAATGCCCGTCAGAGGCACGACGGCGGCAGGATTGTGATAAGATGCGCGGATTCTGGTCTACGGCAACAGGAATACATCATGATGACTCTGGCGGGTAAAAAAATCGTCCTGGGCGTCAGCGGCGGTATCGCGGCGTATAAAACCCCGGAACTGGTACGGCGACTACGTGAACGCGGCGCGGAAGTGCGTGTCGCAATGACGGAGGCGGCAAAAGCGTTCATCACCCCACTCAGCCTGCAGGCGGTATCCGGCTATCCGGTTTCCGACAGCCTGCTCGATCCGGCGGCGGAAGCGGCCATGGGCCATATTGAGCTCGGAAAATGGGCCGACCTGGTGATCCTCGCCCCGGCGACCGCCGATTTGATCGCCCGCGTGGCGGCAGGCATGGCCAATGATTTGGTGTCGACGATCTGTCTCGCCACCCCTTCCCCGGTTGCCGTCTTGCCCGCCATGAACCAGCAGATGTATCGCGCGCAGGCCACCCAGCATAATCTGCAGACGCTCGCTTCCCGCGGCCTGCTGCTGTGGGGACCGGACAGCGGTAGCCAGGCCTGCGGCGACGTCGGCCCGGGGCGAATGCTCGATCCGTTAACCATCGTGGAGATGGTTGCACAGCATTTCGCCTCCCCTGTCAAAGATTTGCAACATCTCAACCTCATGATTACCGCGGGCCCGACCCGTGAGCCGTTGGATCCGGTGCGTTACATCTCAAACCACAGCTCCGGTAAGATGGGCTTCGCGATTGCCGCCGCCGCCGCACAGCGCGGCGCGAACGTGACCCTGGTCAGCGGACCGGTATCGCTACCGACACCGCCCTTTGTGCAGCGCATTGATGTCACTACCGCGCTGGAAATGGAAGCGGCCGTCCAGGCCAGCGCTCAGCAGCAGCACATTTTTATTGGCTGCGCCGCGGTGGCGGATTACCGCGCCGCCGCCATCGCCGAAGATAAAATAAAAAAACAAGGTGATGAATTAACAATAAAAATGGTTAAAAACCCGGATATCGTCGCCGGGGTTGCAGCGCTAAAATCGCATCGCCCCTACGTCGTTGGGTTTGCCGCCGAAACGAATAATGTGGAAGAATATGCGCGGCAAAAACGTGCCCGCAAAAACCTCGACCTGATTTGCGCCAACGATGTTTCCCAGCCTAATCAGGGATTTAACAGCGATAGCAACGCATTACACCTTTTCTGGCAGGATGGGGAAAAGCGCTTACCACTTGAGCGCAAGGAACTCCTGGGCCAATTATTACTCGACGAGATCGTGACCCGTTATGATGAAAAAAATCGACGTTAAGATTCTGGACCCGCGTGTCGGCCAGCAATTTCCGCTGCCGACCTATGCCACCTCCGGCTCCGCCGGACTTGACCTGCGAGCCTGTCTCGACGACGCCGTAGAGCTGGCGCCGGGCGCAACCACGCTGTTGCCGACCGGCCTTGCGATTCATATCGCCGATCCCTCTCTGGCGGCGGTGATCCTGCCGCGCTCGGGCCTGGGTCATAAGCACGGCGTGGTGCTGGGCAACCTGGTGGGCCTTATCGACTCCGATTACCAGGGGCAGCTGATGGTGTCCGTCTGGAACCGCGGTCAGCAGAGCTTTATTATCGAGCCGGGCGAACGTATCGCGCAGATGGTCTTTGTGCCGGTCGTGCAGGCGGAATTTAACCTGGTGGAATCTTTCGATGCCACCGACCGCGGCGAAGGCGGCTTCGGTCACTCAGGGCGTAAATAAGCCCAGCAACACGGAATCTGCATCCCAACGCGCATAATGCAATAACATCACCGCAAACTCTGGTTTGCGGTCGCGTTGTGGATGTCTGCCTGACAAGTGCTTATTTTCAGGGGTATTTTAAAACATGGCAGAAAAGCAAACTGCGAAACGGAATCGTCGCGAAGAAATACTTCAATCTCTGGCGCTAATGCTGGAATCCAGCGATGGTAGCCAACGTATTACCACCGCGAAACTGGCGGCTTCCGTCGGCGTTTCTGAAGCCGCGCTGTATCGCCATTTTCCCAGCAAAACCCGCATGTTTGACAGCCTGATCGAGTTCATTGAAGACAGTCTGATTACGCGCATCAATTTGATTCTGAAAGATGAGAAGGACACGTCCGCGCGCCTGCGCCTGATTGTTCTGTTGATTCTTGGGTTTGGCGAGCGTAATCCTGGGCTGACGCGCATCCTCACCGGACACGCGCTGATGTTCGAACAGGACCGGCTGCAGGGCCGTATCAACCAGCTTTTTGAACGCATCGAAGTGCAGCTGCGTCAGGTGATGCGCGAGAAAAAAATGCGCGAAGGCGAAGGCTACACGCTCGACGAAACGCTGCTGGCCAGCCAGCTGCTCGCCTTCTGCGAGGGCATGCTGTCGCGCTTTGTGCGCAGCGAGTTCAAATACCGTCCGACGGATGATTTCGACGCCCGCTGGCCGCTGGTCGCCGCACAGCTGCAGTAGTTTTCTTTGCATTGCCCGGTAGCGCTCTGCTTACCGGGCTTTTTCGTTACACGCCGTAGGCTTCGCGATAAGCGCGAACGGCGGCCAAGTGTTCCGCCATCTCCGGTTTCTCTTCCAGATAAGCGATCAGCTCTTTCAGGGTTACGATCGAGATAACCTGGCAGCCGTAATCCCGCTCCACTTCCTGAATGGCGGAGATTTCACCGCGGCCGCGCTCCTGACGATCCAGGGAGATCAGCACGCCCGCCAGCTGCGCGCCGTTGGCCTGGATGATCTCCATGGATTCGCGAATCGCCGTACCGGCGGTGATCACGTCATCCACCAGCATGACCCGCCCTTGCAGTGGACTACCGACCAGATTGCCGCCTTCGCCGTGAGTCTTTGCCTCTTTACGGTTAAAGCAGTAAGGCAGGTCGCGGTCATGGTGTTCGGCTAACGCCACCGCGGTGGTGGTGGCGATCGGGATCCCTTTGTAGGCCGGGCCAAACAGCAGGTCGAACTCAATCCCGGAATCCACCAGCGCCTCGGCATAAAAACGGCCCAGCAGAGCCAGATCGCGCCCGGTGTTAAACAGGCCGGCGTTAAAGAAATAGGGGCTCTTACGCCCGGATTTCAGCGTAAACTCGCCAAACTTAAGAACCTGCTTGCTAAGCGCAAACTCAATAAACTGGCGCTGATACGGCTTCATGGATTCGCTCCTCATCTTACTTTTTTACGGTCCAAAAAAAGGCGACTTCTCAGTCGCCTTAAAAACTAATCTGCTAACGCCGCCTTCTGCGTCGTAATAATGGATTCGATCCCCCCTCGGGCTAACGCCAGGAGAGTGAGGAGCTCTTCATGGGTGAACGGCTCGCCTTCTGCCGTACCCTGCACCTCAATGATGCGACCATCTTCGGTCATCACCACGTTCATGTCGGTTTCCGCGGCAGAGTCTTCGATGTACTCCAGATCGCAGATGGCTTCGCCATTAACGATCCCAACAGAGACCGCCGCCACCATCCCTTTCATCGGGTTAGTTTTCAGCTTGCCGGCCGCCACCAGCTTATTCAGCGCGTCGGCCAGCGCCACGCAGGCACCGGTAATAGACGCGGTGCGGGTGCCGCCGTCGGCCTGCAGCACATCGCAGTCGAGGGTGATAGTAAATTCGCCCAGCGCTTTCAGATCAACCGCCGCGCGCAGCGCACGGGCGATCAGGCGCTGAATTTCCATCGTCCGGCCGCCCTGCTTGCCTTTTGCCGCTTCACGCGCGTTACGCGTGTGCGTTGAACGCGGCAGCATGCCATATTCAGCGGTGATCCACCCCTGTCCCTGTCCTTTCAGGAAACGCGGAACGCCTTCGTCAATGGAGGCGGTGCACAGCACTTTGGTATCACCGAATTCAACCAGCACAGAGCCTTCAGCGTGTTTTGTGTAATTACGGGTCAGGGTGACGGGGCGCACCTGGTTGGCGCTACGACCTGCTGGACGCATGATAGAAATCTCCGGCTTGAAACGAATGTGGCTGCGCATTATACGGATTAAAGGCGCTTATTCCTATCCTGATAAGGCCTCGAAAGCTATAATCCTCCCCACTCTCCTTTAAAAACAGGAACGACTATGATCCGCAGTATGACCGCCTATGCCCGCCGTGAAATCAAGGGTGACTGGGGTAGCGCCGCATGGGAGCTGCGCTCGGTAAACCAGCGCTATCTGGAAACGTACTTCCGCCTGCCGGAGCAGTTCCGTAGCCTGGAGCCCGTGGTACGCGAGCGCATTCGCGCCCGCCTGACTCGCGGTAAAGTCGAGTGCACCCTGCGTTTTGAACAAGACCCCAGCGCTCAGGGCGAACTCATTCTCAACGAAAAGCTGGCTAAACAGCTGGTTAACGCTGCCAACTGGGTGAAAATGCAGAGCGATGAAGGGGAAATCAATCCGGTTGATATCCTGCGCTGGCCGGGCGTGATGGCCGCCAAAGAGCAGGATCTTGACGCCATCGCCGCCGACATTCTGGCAGCCCTTGACGGCGCGCTGGATGACTTCATCGTCGCTCGCGAAACGGAAGGCCAGGCGCTGAAAACGCTTATCGAGCAGCGTCTTGAAGGCGTGAGCGGCGAAGTGGCGAAAGTTCGCGCTCATATGCCGGAAATTCTCCAGTGGCAGCGCGAGCGTCTGGTCGCCAAGCTGGAGGATGCGGAAGTGCAGCTGGAGAATAACCGTCTCGAGCAAGAGCTGGTGCTGATGGCGCAGCGTATCGACGTTGCCGAAGAGCTGGACCGCCTCGAAGCCCACGTGAAAGAGACCTACAACATTCTGAAAAAGAAAGAGGCCGTGGGTCGCCGTCTCGACTTTATGATGCAGGAGTTCAACCGTGAGTCGAACACCCTGGCGTCAAAATCGATCAATGCCGAGGTCACCAACTCCGCGATTGAGCTGAAAGTGCTGATCGAGCAAATGCGCGAGCAGATCCAGAATATCGAGTAATCTCAGATACCTTTCTGAAGGCCGGTTTACCGGCCTTTTTTCATCCATTTCAAAAGCAATATTTCTTATCCAGTACCCGGCAGGTCAAAAACGCCCCTGCCGCGCACAGCAGCGTCGGGGCCAGATAGCTGTGATCCATGTGGGTGAATTCCATCACCAGCACCACCGCCGTCAGCGGCATCTGCATGGAGGCGGCGAGAAAAGCGGCTGCTCCCACCAGGGCGAAACTACTTTCATCTCCGCCGGGGAACCCTGATTGCCAGAGCGCGCAGAGCAGCAGGCTGGCCAGCCCGCCCACCGCCAGCCCCGGGGTTAGCAACCCGCCCTCCGCGCCGCCGCGCAGCACCGCCAGGATCACCACCATCTTCAGCCCTAACAGGATCGCGACCATGGAGAGAGGCAGCCCGTCGCTGAGCGCCAGCTGCATCGGCCCCTTGCCATTGCCCGGTAGCGCAGGGAACCAGAGGCTCAGGACGGCAAGAAGTGAAAACGCCAGCAGACAGAACACTGGCATCTGCCAGTTACTTCGCACGCGTGAACGCGCTGCGTTGGTCGCTTTGCGAAAGAGCCAGGCGCCGGCGCCCAGAATCGGGCCCACCAGAATCGCCCACCAGAGAAAGGTGTGCGGAAGCGCGCTGGAAACAAAATGGTATTGCGATTCATCCCCTAACCCGAGGGTGGCCGTCCAGGCGGCAATCGCCGAGGTCGTTATCGCCGCCAGCGTTTTTTCCCAGCTAAACGACAGCAGCATGACCTCGAGGGTGAACAACGCCCCTGCCAGCGGGACGTTATACACCGCCGCCAGGCCCGCGCCCGCCCCACAGGCAATCAGCGTGCGGGTGTCATCCTCCAGCAGGCTCAGCTTACGCGCCACCATCCCCCCTCCCAGCGCGCCCATTTCCCGCGGCGCCACTTCGCGGCCAAGCGGGGAACCCAGCGCTACGGTGACGATCTGCAACAGGGCGTGGATCGTCGTGGTGCCCGCGGGCATGGGGACGGAAGGGTTAGCCGCCGCCGCGGCAATGGAAACCCGCTTCTGCCCATAGCGACCAAGCAGCCACCAGCCAAATCCGGCGACGATGCCGCCGGCCACGATTGCCGCGATGCGACGTGGCCAGGGCGACGCCGTGACGCCCTGTAAAAATGACACCGAACCGACGATCTGCCCGGAACTGTAGCCAAAAGCCAGGTGCTGAATGGCGTGTAAAATCAGTGCCAAAACCATGCCGGACAGACCGGCCAGAATCCCGGTTAATACCACGGCCAACAGGCGAGTCAGAGAATGTTTGCTCCCGGCGGCGACACGCATTTTCTCATCTCCTCGAGAAAGAAAATAAAAGGATAAAGGTCGGGACTTAAACATTAGGTATTCGTAGCGTTTTCAATATAGAAAATCGATCGGGAACAAATCATTACTTTTTCTAATCTTTAAAAATTCAAAAAATAGAAATAAACCGCCAATTAAAGCCAATTTAATCTATATTGGCATTAGTTTTTCCTGGCCTAACGATTTCACTTTAGAAAATCTCAATCGTGATCCTGCGCACAAATCGTTAACCTGCCGGCCACTGTCTGGGGGGATCTATGCTGCTTCATGTTCTGTATTTAATCGGTATCACCGCGGAAGCTATGACCGGAGCGCTGGCTGCCGGGCGTCGGCGGATGGATACGTTCGGCGTCATTATTATCGCCACCGCGACCGCGCTGGGCGGGGGTTCCGTTCGCGATATCCTGCTGGGACACTATCCTCTCGGCTGGGTGAAGCATCCCGAATACGTCATTATTGTCGCCGTCGCCGCCGTCCTTACCACAATTGCCGCCCCGGTAATGCCGCACCTGCGCCGGCTTTTCCTGGTGCTGGATGCGCTGGGGCTGATCGTATTTTCCATCATCGGCGCGCAAATCGCCCTGGATATGGGAGAAGGGCCGGTTATCGCCTCTATTGCTGCGGTCATCACCGGCGTTTTTGGCGGTGTACTGCGCGATATGTTCTGCAAACGCATTCCGCTGGTCTTCCAGAAAGAGCTGTATGCCGGGATCTCGTTTGCCGCAGCGGTACTTTATATAGCGCTGCAACATTACGTCAGCAGCCACGATGTGGTGGTCCTGGCCACGCTGCTGTTCGGCTTTACCGCCCGCATGCTGGCGCTGCGCTGGAAGCTCGGGCTACCGGTCTTCCACTACACCCACGACGCCCACTAACCGCCTCAAAACCCGGGGATGCGCTGCCCGCTAAGCCATTGCGCCAGCGCCGCCACGTCAGGGTGATGCAGGAAAGCCACCAGCTGTCGGGCTCTGATCGCCCCCACGCCCGGCAGCGTGCGCCATTGCGCTTCACTCTTTGCCGTGAGGAGGCGCCAGTTTTCATTTCCAGGCTGCGCCAGCGCCTCCTGGGGCGCCGGGATCCCCATCGCCAGCACCCAGCGTATAAAAGGCCGTTTACGAATAAGATCAAACTGATGCCAGAGGTGCTGCCCACGGGTGGCCGAGATCCCAGGCATCGCCTGCAGCTGCTCCGCCGTGAGCGCCAGCCAGGAAAAAAGATGCTCCATCGGATGCTGCCGCTGAATGACGCGCCATACGTTTTCCCCTACGCCATCGATATCCAGCGCCGACTTTGATGACAACCAGACCAGCCGGGAAAGAAACTGTTCGCTGCACTCAGGGGTGGCGAAATAACAGGTTAGCGCATTGAATTTGGCCGCCGGCGGCGTCGGTTTAAGGCGCTCGGCCATCCGCCAGACGACCGCGTCGATCCGTGGAATACCCTGACCTGCCAGACTGATCTGCAGCTGATCGCCCACCCCAATATCCAGCGCCTGCCAGCGGGCCACAGAGCCAACGTTAACCCGCTGCACGCGTTTGTCATCCAGTCGCTGGGGCTCAAGCTCAGCCACTACGTTGACTCTACCGCTGCGGCCGGTACTGAAATGGATCGCCCGCACCTCCATCACCCGCGATGCCGGAGGATATTTCCAGGCTGCCAGCCATTCGCCCTTTCCCGGTGACCAGACGCGCCCCGCCGGTTCGCGCTCTTCACGCACAATCACGCCATCGCTGACGAAGGGCAGCGGCGAGCGATACCACCGCTGGCGCCACTCCGCCACCTGCTCAACACGCGTCACCGGATGGGTGTATTGTCCGCTGTAGATAAACCCCGCCTGCGCCAGCAGCTTCTGACGACGGCGCATATCCAACGGACCGTCTGGCCAGGCCCAGATAAAAACGTCCAGCTGGCTGAGGGGCGCCGCCGCGTCAGCCCGCATCATCAACCCGGCGACTTTTGCCCGCGCGTTCATTCCGCCAGCCTGCTGCTGAACATGCCCCTCCCGACGCAGAAACAGCTCCCCCTGCAGCACGCTGTTGGCCAGTTCGCCGGTCGTCAGCTTCGCCAGCGCCGGGATCTGCCGCGCTCGGGCGGTCCACAACTCACCGCGCAGGCCATCCCCGCGGCTGATAGCCTGAACCAGATGCCCCTGGCGATAGACCAGGGTTACCGCCACGCCGTCCACCTTAGGCTGTATCCACAGGTCGGTTTTATTTTTCATCCAGCGGGCCACGCTGGCTTCATCCGCCAGCTTGCGTACGCCGGTATGGGCGACCGGATGACGCGTATCGCCGGTCAGTGGAGGCAGACCGTCCTCCTCAGGCGTCGCGCCCGGAAAGCATTGCCGCCACTGCGTCAGGCGCTGGGTGAGCTGGTCGTAAACGTCATCACTCACCTCGCTGGCGCCCTGTCGCCAGTAAGCCTCGTTCCAGGCCTCAATCTGTTGATGAAGACGTGCCATCTCCTGTCTGCCTTTAGCCGGCGGCCAGTCCGGGCACGTCGCCAGCGCGCTGGCAGAGAACATCCCTATCGCCAGCCACCCCCCTCCTTTACGCATTGCAGTTCCCTCCTTCAGCACCTGACGGAGAGTCTGCGGCAGAATACCGGAAACCGCGACGGGGGCTTTTTCACCCTGCGAAGCGCCTTCCAGGATTTGCACCTCGTTGCAGCAACGGCTGGCGAATTCAGGAAAACGGCAGGCAAAATGAAAGAAACAGCGGCAAAAAGTGTGACAAGGACTGCGTCACGCCGCGGCGACGTGTATAATAGGCTCGTATGTAGGACCTCTTTCGATAACCACATACAAAAGACACTCATGGCTCAAGGCACGCTTTATATTGTTTCCGCCCCTAGCGGCGCGGGTAAATCCAGTCTGATTCAGGCTTTATTAAAAACCCAACCGTTGTATGACACCCAGGTATCGGTTTCCCATACCACGCGGGCGCCGCGTCCGGGTGAAGTGCACGGCGAACACTATTTCTTCGTGAATCACGACGAATTCCGCTCGATGATTGGCGAAAACGCGTTTCTGGAACATGCAGAGGTCTTTGGCAACTATTACGGCACGTCGCGTAAAGCGATCGAGCAGGTGCTGGCGACCGGTGTTGATGTCTTTCTCGATATCGACTGGCAGGGCGCGCAGCAGATCCGTAAAAGCATGCCGGGCGCACGCAGCATTTTTATTCTGCCGCCGTCAAAAGATGAACTGGACCGTCGCCTGCGCGGCCGCGGCCAGGACAGCGAAGAGGTGATCGCGAAACGAATGGCCCAGGCCGTTGCGGAAATGAGCCATTACGCCGAATATGATTACCTGATTGTGAACGATGATTTTGACACCGCCCTGAGCGACCTGAAAAATATCATCCGCGCTGAACGTCTGCGCATGAGCCGCCAAAAGCAGCGACATGGCGCTTTAATCACCAAACTATTGGCAGACTGAACCCACATTCAGTATCATGCCCAGTCATTTCTTCACCTGTGGAGCATTTTAAGTATGGCACGCGTAACTGTTCAGGACGCTGTAGAGAAAATTGGTAACCGTTTTGACCTGGTACTGGTCGCCGCGCGTCGCGCTCGTCAGATGCAGGTAGGCGGAAAGGATCCGCTGGTACCGGAAGAAAACGATAAAACCACCGTAATCGCACTGCGCGAAATCGAAGAAGGTCTGATCAACAACCAGATCCTCGACGTACGTGAGCGCCAGGAACAGCAAGAGCAGGAAGCCGCTGAATTACAAGCCGTTACCGCGATTGCTGAAGGTCGTCGTTAATCACACAGCGGGTCGCCCTTGTATCTGTTTGAAAGCCTGAATCAGCTGATTCAAAACTACCTGCCGGAAGACCAGATCAAACGTCTGCGGCAGGCGTATCTCGTTGCACGTGACGCTCACGAGGGTCAGACACGTTCAAGCGGTGAACCTTATATCACGCACCCGGTCGCGGTAGCCTGTATTCTGGCCGAGATGAAGCTCGACTACGAAACGCTGATGGCCGCGCTGCTGCATGATGTGATTGAAGATACTCCCGCCACCTACCAGGACATGGAACAGCTTTTTGGTAAAAGCGTCGCCGAACTGGTAGAGGGGGTATCGAAACTTGATAAGCTCAAGTTCCGCGATAAGAAAGAGGCGCAGGCCGAAAACTTTCGTAAAATGATCATGGCGATGGTGCAGGACATCCGCGTCATCCTCATCAAGCTTGCCGACCGCACCCACAACATGCGTACCCTGGGCTCGCTACGCCCGGATAAACGCCGCCGCATCGCCCGCGAAACGCTGGAAATCTACAGCCCGCTGGCGCACCGTTTAGGTATCCATCACATCAAAACTGAGCTCGAAGAGCTGGGCTTTGAGGCGCTGTACCCGAACCGCTACCGCGTCATTAAAGAGGTGGTCAAAGCGGCGCGCGGCAACCGTAAAGAGATGATCCAAAAGATCCTCTCGGAAATCGAAGGGCGTTTGCAGGAAGCGGGGATCCCCTGCCGCGTCAGCGGTCGCGAAAAGCATCTGTACTCGATCTACTGCAAAATGGTGCTCAAAGAGCAGCGTTTTCACTCGATCATGGATATCTACGCCTTCCGCGTTATCGTCCACGATGCCGATGTCTGCTACCGCGTGCTTGGCCAGATGCACAGCCTCTATAAACCGCGTCCAGGTCGTTTCAAAGATTACATCGCCATTCCGAAAGCGAACGGCTATCAGTCTTTGCACACCTCGATGATCGGCCCCCACGGCGTCCCGGTCGAGGTACAAATTCGTACCGAAGACATGGATCAGATGGCGGAGATGGGGGTCGCAGCGCACTGGGCTTATAAAGAGCACGGCGGCGAAAGCAGCACCACCGCGCAAATCCGCGCCCAGCGCTGGATGCAAAGCCTGCTGGAGCTGCAGCAGAGCGCCGGCAGCTCGTTTGAATTTATTGAGAGCGTTAAATCCGATCTGTTCCCCGATGAGATTTACGTTTTCACCCCGGAAGGGCGCATTGTCGAACTGCCCGCTGGCGCCACGCCGGTGGACTTCGCCTATGCGGTGCATACCGATATCGGCCATGCCTGCGTCGGCGCGCGCGTCGACCGCCAGCCCTATCCACTGTCGCAGCCGCTCTCCAGCGGTCAGACTGTCGAAATTATTACCGCGCCGGGCGCACGTCCGAATGCCGCCTGGTTGAACTTTGTCGTCAGCTCGAAGGCGCGCGCCAAGATCCGTCAGCTGCTGAAAAACCTCAAGCGCGATGACTCGGTCAGCCTTGGCCGTCGTCTGCTCAACCACGCGCTGGGCGGTAGCCGCAAACTCGCCGAGATCCCGCCGGAGAATATCCAGCGCGAGCTCGACCGGATGAAGCTGGCCTCGCTTGACGATCTGCTGGCGGAGATCGGTCTGGGCAACGCCATGAGCGTGGTGGTGGCGAAAAACCTGCAGCAGGGCGAAGCCGCTGCGGCTCCGGTGCCGGCCAATGCCTCAAACCACGGCCATCTACCGATCAAAGGCGCCGATGGCGTGCTGATCACTTTTGCCAAATGCTGTCGTCCGATCCCCGGTGACCCGATTATCGCCCACGTCAGTCCCGGCAAAGGGCTGGTTATCCATCATGAATCCTGTCGTAACATCCGCGGCTACCAGAAAGAGCCGGAGAAATTTATGGCGGTTGAGTGGGATAAAGAGACCGCTCAGGAGTTCATTACGGAGATCAAGGTGGATATGTTTAACCACCAGGGCGCACTGGCTAACCTGACGGCGGCGATCAACACCGCCTCTTCCAATATCCAGAGTCTGAATACGGAAGAGAAAGATGGCCGCGTATACAGCGCCTTTATCCGCCTGACCGCCCGCGACCGCGTGCATCTGGCGAATATCATGCGCAAAATCCGCGTCATGCCGGACGTGATTAAAGTCACCCGTAACCGAAATTAGCTTTTAGACAAAACATTCGAATTGCATCAAGGCAGCAAGCGAATGACAAATCTGCCGGGAGCAGATTTGAACGCTGCTTGCAGGCCCCGTCAGGGGCGAGGTCCAGGGATGGGCCGCGTGATCCGCAGCGACTAAAGAGGTAATTCGAAGGATGAAGTGTAATGAATTCACAGCGTTATGCGCGTATCTGCGAGATGCTCGCTAGGCGTCAGCCTGACCTGACGGTCTGCATGGAGCAGGTCCATAAGCCCCATAACGTCTCTGCGGTCATCCGGACCGCAGACGCCGTTGGCGTACACGAGGTGCACGCGGTCTGGCCGAGCAGCCGGATGCGCACCATGGCCTCCGCCGCCGCGGGCAGCAACAGCTGGGTGCAGGTGAAAACCCACCGTACCATCGCAGATGCCGTCGGCCACCTCAAAGGCCAGGGTATGCAAATCCTCGCCACCCATCTTTCCGGCAAAGCCATCGATTTCCGTGAAATCGACTATACGCGCCCAACCTGCATCCTGATGGGTCAGGAGAAAACCGGCATCACTCAGGAAGCGCTGGCCCTGGCCGATCAGGACATTATTATCCCGATGATCGGCATGGTGCAGTCGCTGAACGTCTCCGTCGCCTCGGCGCTGATCCTGTATGAAGCCCAGCGGCAGCGACAAAACGCCGGGATGTACCAACGCGCCAACAGCATGCTGCCGCCGGAAGAGCAGCAGCGCCTGCTGTTTGAAGGCGGCTATCCGGTGCTGGCCCGCGTCGCGAGACAGAAAGGGCTGCCTTACCCCCACGTTAACGAGCAGGGCGAAGTGGAAGCCGATGCCGCGTGGTGGGCCACCATGCAGGCTGCGAGGTAAACCCCATGTCAGGCCGCCTGTTAGATGCCGTTCCGCTCAGTTCACTCACCGGCGTTGGGGCTGCGCAGAGCAGCAAGCTGGCGAAGATCGGCCTGCATACGGTACAGGATCTGCTGCTGCACCTGCCTTTGCGCTACGAAGATCGCACCCATCTTTACCCGATAGCCGATCTGCTGCCCGGGGTTTATGCCACCGTGGAAGGCGAAGTGCTCAACAGCAATATCACCTTCGGCGGCCGCCGAATGATGACCTGCCAGATCAGCGATGGCACCGGCATCCTCACCATGCGCTTTTTCAACTTCAACGCGGCGATGAAAAACAGCCTCGCGACCGGTCGACGAGTGCTGGCCTACGGTGAAGCCAAACGCGGGAAGTACGGCGCCGAGATGATCCACCCGGAATACCGCGTCCAGGGCGATATGAGCACCCCGGAGCTGCAGGAGACCCTGACGCCGGTCTACCCGACTACCGAAGGCATTAAGCAGGCGACCCTGCGCAAGCTCACCGATCAGGCGCTCGAGCTGCTCGAGACCTGCGCAATTAGCGAACTCCTGCCGCCGGAGCTGGCGCAGGGGATGATGAGCCTGCCGGAGGCGCTGCGTACGCTGCACCGTCCGCCTCCCTCATTGCAACTTAGCGAGCTGGAAAGCGGCAAGCACCCGGCGCAGCAGCGCCTGATTCTGGAAGAGCTGCTGGCGCACAACCTCAGCATGCTGGCGCTACGGGCAGGCGCCCAGCGCTATCACGCCCTGCCGCTCGGCGCCAACGATACCCTGAAAAATCAGCTGCTGGCCTCCCTGCCCTTTAAGCCCACCGGCGCGCAGGCGCGGGTCACCGCCGAGATCGAGCGCGATATGGCGCTGGACGTGCCGATGATGCGCCTGGTGCAGGGCGACGTCGGCTCCGGTAAAACGCTGGTCGCCGCCCTGGCCGCTCTGCGCGCTATCGCCCATGGCAAACAGGTGGCGCTGATGGCGCCCACCGAACTGCTCGCCGAGCAGCACGCCAACAACTTCCGCAGCTGGTTTGCACCGCTGGGCATTGAGGTCGGCTGGCTGGCGGGCAAACAGAAAGGCAAAGCACGCCAGGCGCAGCAGGACGCTATTGCCAGCGGCGAGGTGCAGATGATTGTCGGCACCCACGCCATCTTCCAGGAACAGGTGCAGTTTAACGGCCTGGCGCTGGTGATCATCGACGAACAGCACCGCTTCGGCGTACACCAGCGGCTGGCGCTGTGGGAGAAAGGTCAGCAGCAAGGTTTCCACCCGCATCAGCTGATCATGACCGCCACGCCGATCCCGCGCACCCTGGCGATGACCGCCTACGCCGACCTCGATACCTCGGTTATCGACGAGCTGCCGCCGGGCCGAACCCCGGTGACTACCGTCGCTATCCCGGACACCCGGCGCAGCGATATTATTGACCGCGTGCGCAACGCTTGCACCCACGAAGGCCGCCAGGCGTATTGGGTCTGTACGCTGATTGAGGAGTCCGATCTGCTGGAGGCCCAGGCGGCGGAAGCGACCTGGGAGGAGCTCAAGCTGGCGCTGCCGGAGCTGAATATCGGTCTGGTGCACGGGCGGATGAAACCGGCGGAGAAGCAGGCGGTGATGCAGGCTTTCAAGCAGGGCGAAATGCATCTGCTGGTGGCCACGACGGTCATTGAAGTCGGTGTCGACGTACCGAACTCGAGCCTGATGATTATCGAAAACCCGGAACGTCTGGGTCTGGCGCAGCTGCACCAGCTCAGAGGGCGCGTCGGGCGCGGCGCGGTCGCTTCCCACTGCGTGCTACTCTATAAATCGCCGCTCTCTAAAACGGCGCAGAAACGCCTGCAGGTGCTGCGTGACAGTAACGACGGTTTCGTCATCGCCCAGAAAGACCTTGAAATTCGCGGTCCCGGTGAGCTGCTCGGCACCCGCCAGACCGGCAACGCTGAGTTTAAAGTGGCGGATTTGCTGCGCGATCAGGCGATGATCCCCGACGTTCAGCGCATTGCGCGTCACATTCATGAACGCTATCCGCTGCAGGCCCAGGCGCTGATCGAGCGCTGGATGCCGGAAACCGAACGCTATTCCAACGCGTAGCGCGCTTTTGCCGCGCTGCGGGCAATCTTTCTACACAATGAGTGGATTATGAAACGAGAACTGGCCATCGAATTTTCGCGTGTCACCGAAGCCGCCGCGCTGGCGGGCTATAAATGGCTGGGCCGCGGCGATAAAAACTCCGCCGACGGCGCAGCGGTTAACGCCATGCGCATTATGCTTAACCTCGTCAATATCGACGGCACCATCGTCATCGGCGAGGGCGAAATCGATGAAGCGCCGATGCTCTATATCGGCGAAAAAGTGGGCACCGGCCAGGGCGATGCGGTGGATATCGCCGTCGATCCCATCGAAGGTACCCGGATGACGGCGATGGGCCAGGCTAATGCCCTGGCAGTGATGGCGGTCGGCGATAAAGGCTGCTTCCTCAACGCGCCGGATATGTATATGGAAAAGCTGATTGTCGGCCCAGGCGCTAAAGGTGCTATCGATCTCAATCTGCCGCTGGAAGAGAACCTGCGCAATATCGCCCGCGCGCTGAACAAGCCGCTGGGCGAGCTGACCGTCACCGTGCTGGCGAAACCGCGCCACGATGCGGCGATTGCTCAGCTGCAGCAGCTGGGCGTGCGCGTGTTCGCCATTCCCGATGGCGACGTCGCGGCCTCCATTCTCACCTGCATGCCGGATAGCGAAGTGGACGTGCTGTACGGCATCGGCGGCGCGCCGGAAGGGGTGGTTTCCGCCGCGGTGATCCGCGCGCTCGACGGCGATATGCAGGGCCGCCTGCTGGCTCGTCACCACGTGAAGGGCGACAGCGAAGAGAATCGCCGCATCGGTGAAAACGAGCTGGCGCGCTGCAAAACCATGGGCATCGAAGCGGGTAAAGTGCTGCGCCTTGATGAAATGGCGCGCAGCGATAACGTCGTCTTCTCCGCTACCGGCATCACCAAAGGCGATCTGCTGGACGGCATCACCCGTAAGGGCAATATGGCCACCACCGAGACGCTGCTGATCCGCGGCAAGTCGCGCACCATCCGTCGGATCCAGTCGATTCATTACCTCGACCGTAAAGATCCGGACGTCCAGCAGCACATCCTGTAATACCGCTTTCTCTCCTCCAGGCAACCGTCCGCGGGCGGTTGTCCTGTTCTTCGTTTATATTTGATCAATAGAGCTTTCTTGCGCCTGCGGGGTGGAAATCTTGCCCGTCTGGGCCGAAGATAAGGCATCGCTTGGCAACAGGAGAAGACGATGGCGGACTGGGTTAGCGGCAAAGTGACAAAAGTGGAGTACTGGACGGACGCCTTGTTCAGTTTATACGTGCGGGCGCCTGTCCATCCGTTTACCGCCGGGCAATTTACCAAGCTCGGGCTGGAAATCGACGGCGAACGCGTGCAGCGCGCCTACTCCTACGTCAACGCCCCCGGCAATCCCGATCTCGAGTTCTATCTGGTCACCGTCCCGGAAGGCAAGCTGAGCCCGCGTCTGGCGGCGCTGAAACCGGGCGATGAGGTCCAGGTGGTGAGCGAAGCGGCTGGCTTCTTCGTCCTCGAGGAAGTACCGGATTGCGATACTCTGTGGATGCTGGCGACCGGCACCGCCCTCGGGCCTTATCTGTCGATTCTCCAGGAAGGCAAAGATCTTGAGCGATTTACTCATCTGGTGCTGGTCCACGCCGTGCGCTACGCCGCGGACCTGAGCTATCTGCCGCTGATGCGCGAACTCGAGCAGCGCTACGCCGGCAAATTACGCATCCAGACGGTGGTCAGCCGCGAAACCGTGGCAGGCTCGCTGACCGGCCGGGTGCCGTTCCTGATTGAAACCGGGGCGCTGGAGGAGGCGGTCGGCCTGCCGATGACCCGCGACACCAGCCATGTGATGCTGTGCGGCAACCCGCAGATGGTGCGCGATACCCAACAGCTGTTAAAAGAGACCCGGCAGATGACCAAACATCTGCGTCGCCGGCCGGGCCACATGACGGCGGAGCACTACTGGTAATCAGGCGTCCGCTTTCCAGCGCACGTCCAGGGTCTCCTTGCCGAACTTATTCTCGCCCTGGGTGCCGACAAACGCCCCAAGGTCGATCAGCATCATGACGATAATCAGCGTCGGCACAAAGCGCCCGACGCCCCACTGCCAGACCTGCGGCAGCATCGCCCAGTTCCCCGCCAGCAGCATCCACGCCAGAATCATCAGCAGCGCCCACAGTCCGGATTTGCCGCGATCGTGCAGCCGCTTCACCACCACCGCCGCCGTCGGCCACAGCAGGCAGACAATAATAAACGCCGCCGTCTGCAGATTAAGCAGATTGCTGCCTGCCAGGGTGAACAGCGCGCTCATGGTCACCAGCCAAATGGCAATCCAGATCCAGAAATCGCGGCGGCCAATGCGCCCTTTAATTGAGAATAACCACTGCTGTAGGGTCATGCGTTTTTCCTTATCATCATCGTCTGCGTAGTTTACCCTGGCGTCGTGACTTTTTGACAAGCGCCGCGCTTCCCGATTTAATCGTCAGCAGGCAAAAAAAGGAACGACGGGCATGAAGAAGTGGACAATCTTGTGTTTCAGTGGGCTGATGGGCCTTGCCGTCGGCCCGCATGCGTTGTCCGCAGAAAGCGAATCGACGACCGCTGCCCCCTACCTGCTCGCCGGCGCGCCGAGCTTTGACCTGTCGATCAGCCAGTTCCGGGAAAAATTTAACACCGATAACCCGAAGCTGCCTCTGAATGAATTCCGTTCCATATCAACCAGCCGCGATCGGGCTAACCTGACCCGCGCCGCCAGCAAGATTAACGAAAATCTCTATGCCTCCACCGCGCTGGAGCGCGGCACGCTGAAGATCAAATCCATGCAGATCACCTGGCTGCCGATCCAGGGGCCGGAGCAAAAGGCGGCGAAGGCCAAAGCGCTGGAGTATATGAGCGCCATGATCCGCGCCTTCGTGCCCACCCTTAGCCCGGCGCAGAGCCAGCAAAAACTGCAGAAACTGCTGACTGCCGGCAAAGGCAAACGCTACTTCTCCGACACCGAGGGCGCTGTGCGCTATGTGGTGGCAGATCATGGTGAAAAGGGTCTGACCTTCGCTGTTGAACCGATTAAGCTGGCGCTATCTGAAACGCTGGAAGGTAACAATAAATGACAAAAAGCAAAGCCTTTCCAGTGACGAGTCTCTATACTGTTTCACAGACCATGCTGCCCTCTGGGGCGGCTATATTCCTTAATTCGCTTAAGTAGCGTGGAGAATTAAAATGCGACATCCTTTAGTGATGGGTAACTGGAAACTGAACGGCAGCCGCCACATGGTAAACGAACTGGTTGCGAACCTGCGTACCGAGCTGGCTGGCGTAAGCGGCTGCGCAGTTGCCATCGCCCCGCCGGAAATGTATCTGGACCTGGCTAAGCGTGCGGCAGAAGGCAGCCACATCCACCTGGGCGCGCAGAACGTTGACGTAAACCTGTCCGGCGCTTTCACCGGTGAAACCTCCGCCGAAATGCTGAAAGATATCGGCGCACAGTACATCATCATCGGCCACTCCGAGCGTCGTACCTACCACAAAGAATCCGACGAGCTGATTGCGAAGAAATTCGCCGTGCTGAAAGAGCAGGGTCTGACTCCGGTACTGTGCATCGGTGAAACCGAAGCCGAAAACGAAGCGGGCAAAACGGAAGAAGTTTGCGCACGTCAGATCGACGCGGTACTGAAAACGCAGGGCGCTGCCGCTTTCGAAGGCGTGGTTATCGCTTACGAACCTGTATGGGCTATCGGTACCGGCAAATCCGCGACCCCGGCTCAGGCTCAGGCGGTGCACAAATTCATCCGTGACCACATTGCTA
Source organism: Klebsiella sp. 2-CIP_Kleb. (assembly GCF_050378715.1). Taxonomy (NCBI): domain Bacteria; kingdom Pseudomonadati; phylum Pseudomonadota; class Gammaproteobacteria; order Enterobacterales; family Enterobacteriaceae; genus Klebsiella; species Klebsiella sp. 2-CIP_Kleb. The sequence continues at coordinate 57,234 of NZ_JBNRLG010000004.1, read as the reverse complement.
AAGCTGACGCGAAAATCGCTGAGCAAGTGATCATCCAGTACGGCGGTTCCGTTAACGCTGGCAACGCCGCAGAGCTGTTCACCCAGCCGGACATCGACGGCGCGCTGGTTGGCGGCGCCTCCCTGAAAGCTGACGCTTTCGCGGTGATCGTTAAAGCAGCAGAAGCAGCGAAAAAAGCTTAATTCGCTTTTCCCGGTGGCGACACGCGACCGGGTTGACTGACAAAACGTGGGAGCCTGGCTTAGCACAGCGCAAGCCGGGCTTTCTTTTGCCGTTACAGTTTCCCCAACAGCTGATACCACGCGTAGTCCAGCGGCAGTAAAATCAAATAGCTCACCGCCGCCAGCGCCAGACAAAGCAACATCCCCGCCCTCGCCGGGACTTTGCCTAACCCCATCGCGACCACGATTGGCGACGCCTGATACGGCAGCAGCGGCGTGGAATAGCCCAGCACCTGAATCATAATCACGCTCAGCAGCGGGAAGCCGGTGGCGTCGGCAAAGCTCTGGGCAAAGGTGGTATACAGCGCCGGCACGCCGTTGGCGGTCATAATAAAGTTCAGCGCGCTGGTAATTCCGGTCAGCGCCAGGAAGCTGGTGAAAGGATTGTCTTTATCCAGGGGCATCACCTGCAGCAGCGCATTGCCCACCACGCCGCCAATCCCGGTTTGGGTGACGGTGATCGCCAGCCCCAAAATCCCGGCAACATAAATGCAGGTGCGCATATTCACCCCGCTGGCAAACTCTTCGCCACTGATAAAGCCCACCCGCGGCAACAGCGTGACCACCGCCGCCGCCAGGCCGGTCCACGCCGGGCCGATGCCATGCCAGCTCTCGGTCACCCACAGCGTGAGGACCACCGCCAGCAGCCACGCCAGACGCTTCTCGTCGCGGCTCATCGCCGGCAGCGGCGCCAGGTCGCGCGGCGGATGCGGCTTACCGGGAAACAGCCAGCAGATCAGCGCCACCAGCGCCGCCCCTTTCAGCCAGCCAAGCACCGGCGTATGCAGCAGTAAATAGGGAACATAATTCAGATGGATACCGTACGAGCCCTCCGCCGCGCCGCTCATCACCAGATTCGGCACGTTGGCGGGCAAAATCGTCGCCGAAAGCTGAAAGGTGCCGAACCCCACCGCCAGCGCCAGGCCGAACCAGCCGCGGCTGCCGTCGGCAATGCCCGCCCGGCGGGCCATCGCCGCCACGATCGGCATCAGCAGCGCGATGCGCCCCATGTTGGAAGGCATCACGAACGCCAGGGCATAGCTCAGGAGTACCACGCTGGCGACCATCCGCGGCCAGGAGTCGGTTAGCCGCGCCGACAGCGCCTGCGCCGCCCGGTCCGCCAGCCCGGTTTTACGGATCGCGATGCCGAGCACAAAGCCGCTGAACACCAGCCAGAAGGCCGAGGAGGCAAAGCCGCCAAAGATCACCTCCGGCGGGGCGATTTTCGCCATCATCGCCGCAGCGAAAAACAGCAGCGCGGTGATAAATTCCGGCAGCAGCGACGTCGCCCAGAGCACAATGGTAACGCCGACAATCAGTGAAGGGAGGAACAGCGGGTGGGTAAGCCAGAGCGACATGCCTGTCTCCTGTCGTTTTTTTCAGCAAGAATACGACGACAGGTAAGACAGGTAAACGCCAGAACTAGTGGTTTGCGTTAAGGATGGCGCAGCGATGATCCTGAATTTCTTCCGCTGAAGCCCGGTTCAGGGACAGCAGGTTACGCTCCGTCGCCAGCAGCACCAGCGAGCCGTCGCTCTGCTGCGCCATCGCCAGCGCATAGCGTCCCATATGCTGACGCGCCTCCGGCACCTCTTCCGCCAGCATCAGGAACGGGCTGCGCTGGGCGAGCTCCGCCTCCGTCACCCGGCGCGCCAGATATTCATGGCCCTGAAGCCCACCCGGCAACGGCAGCCAGCGGCTGCTGATCGCCGCCGCATCCTTGTCTAACTGCGCGCGCACATCGGGGCGCAGGCAGGAGATATGAATATGGAAATGGTTTTGCGTGCGTCCGCTGCGCGAGTTGATCGCCAGCGATACCGCGTTATCGGGAACCGGCGCGCCGTGGCGCTGGCTCATGATCTCACGCCCCTGCCAGGCCTGCCAGAAGAAGTTCGGCGTCAGTGGATCCAACAGCAGCGGGCTTTCGGTGCCGTTAATGCGGTAGGTCGGCATCAGCAAATACTGCAGCGGGCCGTTACGATCTTTAAACAGCACATAGCCGCCCTTGAGGTTCACTTCGGCACACGGCGACGGGTTTTGCTGCTGTTGCTGATAAGGAACGCACTGCTGCAGAACAATCTTGCGCAACGCGTCCGGGTTGCCAGAGTGCAGCCAGTAGTAGCCGCCCGCCAGCGCCGCGAGGATCGCCACCAGCAGCGCCAGCAAAAAGTATCTTACTCTTCTCATTTTCATTCCCTGTTAAGCCTGAAGCGGAAGAGTAACGTAATTTGATGACTAAATGAAAACAGATGACGGGCGGAGCGTTTTCCGGGTCGCGGCTGGCGCCTTACCCGGGCTACGCACAGCGCAGAAGTGTAGCCCTGCTAAGCCTAGTGCAAGCAGGGATTCCCGGGTGGCGTCTGGCGCCTTACCCGGGTTACGCACAGCGCAGAACTGTAGCCCTGCTAAGCGTAGCGCAAGCAGGGACAAGAGAATTAACGCTGGCTAATCTGGTCGAAGGTGCCACCGTTGGAGAAGTGCTCTTTCTGCGCTTTCGTCCAGCCGCCGAACTCCTGATCGATAGTGAACAGTTTCAGTTTCGGGAATTCATTAGCATATTTCTTCGCCACGTTCGGATCGCGCGGACGGTAGAAGTTCTTCGCCGCAATCTCCTGGCCTTCCGGCGAGTAGAGATACTTCAGGTACGCTTCCGCCACCTGGCGGGTGCCTTTCTTATCCACGACTTTATCGACCACCGAAACGGTCGGCTCAGCCAGAATCGACTCACTCGGGGTCACGATTTCAAACTTGTCTTTGCCCAGTTCGTTGGTCGCCAGCAGCGCTTCGTTTTCCCAGGCGATCAGCACATCGCCGATCCCGCGTTCTACGAAGGTATTGGTCGAACCGCGCGCGCCAGAGTCCAGCACCTCCACATTTTTATACAGCGCCTTGACGAAATCCTGGGCTTTCGCCTGGTCGCCATGGTTCTGATGCAGGGCATAGCCCCATGCCGCCAGGTAGTTCCAGCGAGCGCCGCCGGAGCTTTTCGGGTTCGGGGTGATGACCGACACGCCCGGTTTGATCAGGTCGTTCCAGTCATGGATCTGTTTCGGGTTGCCCTTACGGACAAGGAACACGATGGTGGAAGTATAAGGCGCGGAGTTATCCGGCAGGCGCTTCAGCCAGTTTTTATCGATACGGCCGCGCTCGGCGATCGCGTCGACGTCGTAGGCCAGCGCCAGCGTAACCACATCCGCTTCAATACCGTTAATCACCGAGGTCGCCTGCTTGCCGGAGCCGCCGTGCGACTGGCGGATCACCACGTTGTCGCCGGTCTCCTGCTTCCAGTGCGCGCTGAACGCTTTGTTGTACTGTTCGTACAGCTCGCGCGTTGGATCATAAGATACGTTTAATAGCTGAAAATCTTTTGCCAGAACGCTGGCGGATGCCAGCAACAGAGTTAACCCTACGCCCCACTTATTCATCGCACCGCTCTCTTTATGTCGTGTTGTGATGGGCTAAGCGTGCCAGAAAGCGATTCAATGATTAAAGAATAAAAAAAGATTGGCTATAACTTGTGAGTATAAAGGAAGGGATAAGGATCACCCCCTCCCTGGCGGGAGAGGGCGTGAAGCGATTAGACTTCTTCCATGCGGCCCAGCAGCGCCTGCAGACGCTCCTGCCAGCCCTGCTGCTGCTCTTTCAGCTGGCTGTTTTCGCGCTCCAGCTCTTCACGACCATGCTGCGCGCTCTGAACTTCCTGCACCAGGGTGTTGTTCTTTTCTTTCAGCTCTTCGATTTCCATCTGCAACAGAGTGATGGTATCAATCGCCTGCTGAACCTTAGATTCTAATTTCTCAAACACTTCTAATGACATCGTCATACCTCTCCTGAACTTGCAAGGCGTTGATAGAAACTGGTGTTTCGTATACGCGGTCCCGCCTTAACGAAAATTAGCGCACATAGCGGTGTTATCGTCGATTGTATGAATCCCCGCCGCCCCTGTCCAGCGGCAAGCCGCGCAGATTGCGGTTTGCAACACTTTTCAGTCTTTACCTGGTACTTTCAGCGCAGTTCGCTCGTACTTCATGAGCCATTGTTAATATTATGGTTAACAAAATGCGAGGTGAAACGCTCCGGCAGCGCGCTTAATGCGCGCGAATGGCGCGAAAACGCTCATTTTCTTGACGTGGTACACACATTTGAAGTTCGATATTTCTCGTTTTTGCTCGTTAACGATAAATTAACACTATGCCTACATGGCAATATGGTCGTCTGTGACCACCCTACATACAATAATCATCACCACGCTTCAGGATTCGATTATGAGCCAAACATCAACCTTAAAAGGCCAGTGCATCGCAGAGTTCCTCGGTACCGGGTTGTTGATCTTTTTCGGCGTTGGGTGCGTGGCTGCGCTCAAGGTCGCGGGAGCCAGCTTCGGACAGTGGGAAATCAGCATCATCTGGGGTCTGGGCGTCGCCATGGCGATCTACCTGACCGCAGGCGTATCCGGTGCGCACCTTAACCCTGCGGTGACTATCGCGCTCTGGCTGTTCGCCTGCTTCGATGGCCGCAAAGTGGTTCCTTTTATTATTTCGCAATTCGCTGGCGCCTTTTGCGCTGCGGCATTAGTTTACGGGCTTTATTACAATCTTTTCCTCGATTATGAAACCACCCACCATATGGTACGCGGCAGCGTGGAAAGCCTTGATCTGGCTGGCATCTTCTCCACTTACCCGAACCCGCATATCAATTTTGTGCAGGCCTTCGCGGTAGAGATGGTGATTACCGCTATCCTGATGGGCGTCATCCTGGCGCTGACCGACGATGGCAACGGTGTGCCGCGCGGCCCGCTGGCGCCGCTGCTGATCGGCCTGCTGATCGCGGTGATTGGCGCCTCCATGGGACCGCTGACCGGCTTCGCCATGAACCCGGCGCGTGATATCGGCCCGAAAGCCTTCGCCTGGCTGGCCGGCTGGGGCGACGTCGCCTTCACCGGCGGTAAAGATATTCCTTATTTCCTGGTGCCGCTGTGCGCACCGGTGGTCGGCGCGGCGCTGGGCGCGTTCAGCTATCGTAAGCTGATTGGCCGCCACCTGCCTTGCGACACCTGCGTGGACGAAGAGCAAGAGAGCCCCTCCTCTTCCTCCACTCAACATAAAGCTTCGCTGTAATCTGACTACGGGACACCGACTATGACCGACAAAAAATATATCGTTGCGCTTGACCAGGGCACTACCAGCTCCCGGGCCGTTGTGATGGATCATGATGCCAATATCGTCAGCGTCTCCCAGCGAGAATTCGAACAAATTTATCCTAAGCCAGGCTGGGTTGAACACGACCCGATGGAAATCTGGGCGTCCCAAAGCTCGACGCTGGTCGAAGCGCTGGCCAAAGCGGATATCAACTCCGATCAGATCGCGGCCATCGGTATCACCAACCAGCGTGAGACCGTGGTGGTGTGGGAGCGCGAGACCGGCAAACCGATCTATAACGCCATCGTCTGGCAGTGCCGCCGCACCGCCGAGATCTGCGAGCAGCTCAAGCGTGACGGGATGGAGGAGTATATCCGCAAGGCCACTGGCCTGGTGGTGGACCCCTACTTCTCCGGCACCAAGGTGAAATGGATCCTCGACCATGTCGAAGGTTCCCGTGAGCGTGCGAAGCGCGGTGAGCTGCTGTTCGGCACCGTGGACACCTGGCTTATCTGGAAGATGACCCAGGGTCGCGTGCACGTCACCGACTACACCAACGCCTCGCGTACCATGCTGTTCAACATCCACGACCTGGACTGGGACGACAAGATGCTCGACGCGCTGGATATTCCGCGCGCCATGCTGCCGGAAGTACGCAAGTCGTCCGAAGTGTACGGCCAGACCAACATCGGTGGTAAAGGCGGGACCCGTATTCCTATCGCCGGGATCGCCGGTGACCAGCAGGCGGCCCTGTTCGGCCAGCTGTGCGTCAAGGAAGGGATGGCGAAAAATACCTACGGCACCGGCTGCTTTATGCTGATGAACACCGGCGAAAAAGCGGTGACCTCCACTCACGGTCTGCTGACCACCATCGCCTGCGGTCCGCGCGGCGAGGTGAACTACGCACTGGAAGGGGCGGTGTTTATGGCTGGCGCCTCCATTCAGTGGCTGCGCGACGAGATGAAGCTCATCAGCGATGCGTTCGATTCCGAGTACTTCGCCACCAAAGTGAAGGACACCAACGGCGTGTACGTCGTGCCTGCGTTCACCGGTCTTGGCGCGCCGTACTGGGACCCCTATGCCCGCGGCGCGATTTTCGGCCTCACCCGTGGCGTGAACTCGAACCACATTATCCGTGCGACGCTGGAGTCCATCGCCTATCAGACCCGCGACGTGCTGGAAGCGATGCAGGCTGACTCCGGTATCCGTCTGCATGCGCTGCGCGTGGATGGCGGCGCGGTGGCCAACAACTTCCTCATGCAGTTCCAGTCCGATATCCTCGGCACCCGCGTGGAGCGTCCGGAAGTGCGCGAAGTGACAGCCCTGGGCGCCGCCTATCTGGCCGGTCTGGCGGTCGGCTTCTGGCAGAACCTCGATGAGCTGCAGGAAAAAGCGGTGATTGAGCGTGAATTCCGCCCGGGGATTGAAACCACCGAGCGTAACTATCGTTACAGCGGCTGGAAGAAAGCGGTGAAACGCGCGTTAGCGTGGGAAGAGCACGACGAAGCGTAAGATTGTGGAGGTATTCCCGGCTTGCGGCGTAAACGCCTTAGCCGGGCTACAAAACCCCAAACAGCACGATCTTGTAGCCCGGACAGGTGCGCAGCACCGCCTCCGGGTTTTTTATCAACCAAATATCGGCAGCAACAGGTACAGCTTAATCACCAGCGCGTTGACGATATCGATAAAGAACGCCCCCACCATCGGCACCACCAGGAAGGCCATATGTGACGGGCCGAAACGGTCGGTAATTGCCTGCATATTGGCGATCGCCGTCGGCGTTGCCCCCAGACCAAACCCGCAATGCCCGGCTGCCAGCACCGCGGCATCGTAGTTTTTACCCATCATCCGATAGGTGACGAACACTGCATACAGCGCCATCGCTACCGCCTGCACCGCCAGGATAATAATCATCGGCAGCGCCAGAGAAGCCAGTTCCCAGAGCTTGAGGCTCATCAGCGCCATGGCGAGGAACAGCGACAGGCTGACGTTGCCCAGCACCGACACCGCGCGATCGAACACCCGATACAGCCCCGCCAGCGCCAGGCTGTTGCTGAGGATCACGCCGATAAACAGCACGCAGACAAAGGTCGGCAATTCAAAGACACTGCCCGCCAGCAGTTGCGCAACCACCTTGCCCACCGTCAGACAGATGGCGATCAGGGCGATACTCTCGATCAGCACCAGCGAGGTGATCACCCGCCCCACGTCCGGCTTTTCGAAGGCGGTCGGCGCCACCTGATCGTCCGGCGTCCCGTCCGGCGAGGAAGAGTGTTTCACCAGGTAACGCGCCACCGGGCCGCCGATCAGGCCGCCGAGCACCAGGCCGAAAGTCGCGCAGGCCATCGCCACCTCGGTGGCGTTGGCAAAACCATAGCGCTCAACGAACAGCTTGCTCCATGCCGCCCCGGTGCCGTGGCCGCCGGAAAGGGTAATAGAACCGGCCAGCAGACCCATCAGCGGATCCAGGCCCAACAGCTTCGCCATGCCGATACCGAGGGCGTTCTGCAGCAGCAACAGACCAACCACCACAATCAGAAAGGTACCCAGTACCTTGCCGCCCGCCCGCAGGCTGGCCAGGTTGGCGTTCAGACCGATGGTGGCGAAGAACGCCAGCATCAGCGGATCTTTGAGGCTCATATCGAAATCAATATCGATATCCATACTTTTTTTCAGCACCAGCAGCGCCAGCGCCACCAGCAGACCGCCGGCAACAGGTTCAGGAATGGTGTATTTCTTGAGGAGGGGTACGGTTTGGACGAGTTTTCTGCCGAGTAATAGCACAAGCGTTGCGGCAACGAGCGTCGATAAGGTATCGAGATGAAACATAAAAAGCTCCTTATGGGCGCATGATCCATTCACACGCGACGATATTCCTGGTGTCTTTAGCTTCTCTTCATGAGGAGGCAGAGGGGGATTTTACGCAGAACGGCGGAAAAAATGACAGAAAAAGATATTTTGTATCCTGAATGATGCGATTTAGCATACATAATGTTAATAATCTCGTTGCGCATATTCACAGCATAAATTTTTATGGGCAAACGCTGGCAAACGTTTGCTTTTGGTCTACAGTCCGATAAAATTCCCGCTTTGCCACCTTGGGATTGCTTGTGATGTCCGTTAACACCGCAGAGTCAGAAAATGCGCAACCGGTTGCGCATAAACCAGCCAGCGAATTAATTTACCGCCTCGAAGATCGCCCGCCCCTACCGCAAACCCTGTTCGCCGCCTTCCAGCACCTGCTGGCGATGTTTGTCGCGGTGATCACCCCGGCGCTATTAATCTGCCAGGCTCTCGGTCTCCCGGCGCAAGATACCCAACATATCATCAGCATGTCGCTGTTCGCCTCCGGCGTGGCCTCCATTATTCAGATCAAAGCCTGGGGCCCGGTCGGTTCCGGACTGCTCTCCATCCAGGGCACCAGCTTCAACTTTGTCGCCCCGCTGATCATGGGCGGCACCGCGCTGAAAACCGGCGGCGCCGACGTCCCGACGATGATGGCCGCCCTGTTCGGCACCCTGATGCTGGCCAGCTGCACGGAAATGGTCCTCTCCCGCGTCCTGCACCTCGCGCGCCGCATCATTACCCCGCTGGTCTCCGGCGTGGTGGTGATGATCATCGGCCTGTCGCTGATTCAGGTTGGGTTGACCTCCATCGGCGGCGGCTACGCGGCGATGGCCGACCATACCTTCGGCGCGCCGAAGAACCTGCTGCTGGCGGGCATCGTGCTGGCGCTGATCATCATTCTCAACCGCCAGCGTAATCCCTATTTGCGCATCGCTTCGCTGGTGATTGCCATGGCGGCGGGCTATCTGGCGGCGTGGTTCCTCGATATGCTGCCGGCCAGCACCGCCCCGACCAACAGCAGCCTCATCACCGTCCCGACGCCGCTCTACTATGGCCTCGGCATTGACTGGAGCCTGCTGCTGCCGCTGATGCTGGTGTTTATGATCACCTCCCTGGAAACCATCGGCGATATCACCGCCACCTCTGATGTCTCCGAGCAGCCTGTCTCCGGTCCGCTGTATATGAAACGCCTGAAAGGCGGCGTGCTGGCTAACGGCCTCAACTCCTTTGTGTCCGCGGTCTTCAACACCTTCCCGAACTCCTGCTTCGGCCAGAACAACGGCGTGATCCAGCTGACCGGCGTCGCCAGCCGCTACGTCGGCTTTGTGGTGGCGCTGATGCTGATCGTCCTCGGGCTGTTCCCGGCGGTGAGCGGCTTCGTACAGCATATCCCTGAGCCAGTGCTCGGCGGCGCCACGCTGGTGATGTTCGGCACCATCGCCGCGTCCGGCGTGCGCATCGTCTCCCGCGAGCCGCTGAATCGCCGGGCGATCCTGATTATCGCCCTGTCGCTGGCGGTGGGCCTCGGCGTGTCGCAGCAGCCGTTGATCCTGCAGTTCGCGCCGGACTGGCTGAAGAATCTGCTCTCCTCCGGTATCGCCGCCGGCGGTATCACGGCGATTGTTCTGAATTTAATTTTCCCGCCAGAAAAAGCCTGATTTAACGCGTCCCGGTCGTGCCATCGGCCGGGGCACCCTGGCGCTGCCCTCCACCGCCTGCCCCGTCACGGAAATAAACCACGCCTGCCTTGAGAAGTGCGCATAAATCGGGCATAACACGGTTATGTGCATCTCACAGAATGGAAGACCATGAAATTTCTTGGAAAGCTGATTCTCTGGCTGCTAGTCGCTCTGCTGCTCGTCATCGTTGGCGCGTGGTTCCTGCTGCAAACCCACTGGGGCGCCCGCCAGGCCAGCGCCTGGCTCAGCAATGGCACCGGCTGGCAGGTCTCCTTCGATGCGATGGACCACGATTTCTCCTCCCCTCTTCATGTGCAGTTGCAAAACGTCACCTTTGGCCGGGAAGGCAAGCCGGCAACCCTGGTGGCGAAAACGGTCGATATTGGCTTCAGCACCCGCCAGTTTAGCGACCCGCTGCATGCGGATGAGATTGTCCTTAACGACGGCACCCTGAATCTGTCACCCCACTCTGCCGACCTGCCGTTCGCTGCAGACCGGCTAATGTTGCGCAATATGGCCTTCAATAGTCCGGAAACCGGCTGGGCGCTCAGCGCGCAGCGCGTCACTGGCGGCGTCAGCCCATGGGCGCCGGAGGCAGGCAATGTGCTGGGGAAAACGGCGCAGATCCAGATGAGCGCGGGCTCGATGACGCTCAATGGCGTCGAAGCCAGCAATGTTCTGATTCAGGGCAAGATTGATCAGGGCGAGGTCACCCTCTCCACCCTCGGCGCCGATGTCGCCCGCGGCACCTTAACCGGCAATGCGAAACGCAGCGCCGACGGCAGCTGGCTGGTGGATAACCTGCAGCTCAATGAGATCCGACTGCAGAGCGCCGCCTCGCTGGCCGACTTTTTCGCGCCGTTAACCACGGTCCCCTCTCTGCAGATTGGCCGCCTGGATATCACCGACGCCCGCCTGCAGGGGCCGGACTGGGCGGTAACCGACCTTGACCTGAGCCTGCGCAACCTGACGCTCAGTCACGGCGGCTGGCAGAGCCAGGACGGCGCGCTGTCGATGAATGCCAGCGAATTTATCTACGGCTCGCTGCACTTTTTCGACCCGATCCTGAATGCCGAATTTTCACCCCAGGGTATTGCCCTGCGCCAGTTCTCCTCGCGCTGGGAGGGCGGTATGGTGCGAACCTCCGGCAACTGGCTGCGCGCCGGTAACGCGCTGGTGCTTGACGACACCGCCTTCGCCGGGCTGGAGTACACGCTGCCGGCGAACTGGAAGCCACTGTGGATGACGCCGCTGCCGGCCTGGCTGCAAAGCCTGACGCTGAAAAAATTCAGCGCCAGCCGCAACCTGATCATCGATGTGGACCCAGCCTTCCCATGGCAAATTACCGCTCTTGATGGCTATGGCGGCGAGCTTCAGCTGGTGAAAAACGGCAGCTGGGGGGTGTGGAACGGTAGCGCGACGCTGAACGCCGCGGCGGCGACCTTTAACCGAATTGACGTGCGTCGCCCTTCACTCAAGCTGAGCGCCACGGCGTCGACGGTCAATATCACTGAGCTCAGCGCCTTCACCGAGCGCGGCATTCTGCAGGCCACCGCCGCCGTATCCCAGCTGCCGCAGCGCCAGGTCAATCTGAGCCTGAACGGCCGCGGCGTGCCGCTGAATATTCTGCAGGCCTGGGGCTGGCCTTCGCTCCCCATTAGCGGGGATGGCAATCTCCAGCTGACCGCCAGCGGTAGCGTGCAGGCCGATGCCCCGCTCAAGCCGACGGTCAACGCACAGCTTAGCGCCGTGAATATGGAGAAACAGCAGGTGGCGCAAACGATGCGCAACGGCGAGGTCAATACCGCCCCCGCCGCGCCAGCGCCCACTCCCGTCACGCCCTAGCGATGCCCCATCACCCTCTCCCCCACGGGGAGAGGGAACGCTTCTCTGCAAACACTCCGCTCTGGCTACGCCCTTTCCCTTTCAGGGAGGGGGTCTGCAAGCATTCTGCAACCTGTGTGCAATAAGCGGCTATCTGTGCCTATTTACCGCTACTGGTTCCTTTCAAATATCAGAGTTGCTATAACCAAAATACTGGAAGTCGATAAAAACAAACCGCTCCCTGTACCTACAAAAATATAAAAGGATCAATCATGCCTGAAATACGTCAGCGTATTCTGGAGAATATGCAAAAATTCTCCCGGGCCATGATCGGCGCCGTATTGTTCTTGCCGGTCATTGGCTTAATTCTGGCCCTCAGTTCAGTATTAACTAATCCGACATTAATTGCTGAAACCAGTTTCCTGCACCAGCTGGGGCAGATGCTCGGCGACACCTTTTGGCCTCTATTTGGCAACCTCGGCTTATTATTTTGCGTCGGTATTAGCTATGGCCTGGCAAAAGATAAAAAAACCGAAGTCGCGCTGGTTGCGGTGATGTGCTTCATTATGTTTCTTGGCGCCAACCACTCCTGGCTGGAACACACCCACGGACTCGCCGAAAAAATTAACGGTGAATATTATGGCACCGGGCAAACCCAACTGCTGGGCTTTGTAGTGGTGGATATGGGCGTTTTCCTTGGCATTATTCTCGGCTGCACTATCGCGTGGGTGCACAATAAAGTCTCTACCATTGAGCTGCCCGGCGCGCTGTCGATGTACGGCGGCGCCAAGCTGACGCTGGTGGCGATGACGCCGGTGGTTATCTTCTACGCCATCGCCTTTACCTGGATTTGGCCGTTTATGACCCACGGCATCTCCGCCCTCACCGGCTTTATGAAAAATGCTGGGGTCGCCGGGGTCTTCGTCTATGGTTTCTTTGAAAAATTTCTTATCCCGACCGGCCTGCACCATTTTGTCTGGTCACCCTTCCAGCTCACCCAGATTGGCGGCACCCTGAACGTGGACGGTCAGGTGGTCTCCGGTACCCAAGCCATTTTTCTCGCCTACATGCGCCATCCGGATCTGACCCCGGTGATGAATGAGGCCCTACGCTTCTCACAGCAAGGGATGACCACCATCTTCGGCCTGGCCGGCGCCTCGCTGGCGTTCTACCACACCGCGAAGCCGGAGAAAAAAGTGATGGCCAAGGCGATTCTGCTGCCGGCGATTATCACCTCTATGCTGACCGGCATCACCGAGCCGATTGAGTTTACCTTCTTGTTTGTCTCGCCGCTGCTGTGGGTGATCCATGCGACGTTAACCGCCGCCTCGCAGGCCATTTGCGACCTCTTCACCGTACGCCCCTGGGGAGCCTCGGGCCTGATCGAATTTCTGATCTATAACCTGCCGCTACCGGTCTCCTTAACGCGCTGGCCGGGATATGTCCTTATCGGTATCGGCCAGTTCGCCGTCTACTACGTGATTTTCCGCACTCTGGTGGTGAAGCTGAATCTGAAAACGCCGGGCCGGGAAGATGACGAGAACGTGAAGCTCTACAGCAAAGCGGAGTATCGCCAGAAAGTCGCGCAGCCGCAGTCGGTCACCGATGACATTATCCGCGGTCTCGGGGGCAAGGAGAATATTCTCTCCGTCGATAATTGTTTTACCCGCCTGCGCGTGGCCGTGCGCGATATGGCGCGGGTTGATGACGCGCAATTAAAAAATACTGGCGCCAACGGCGTAGTGCGCAATCGCAATGAGGTTCAGGTTATTTATGGCGTAAAAGTGGGACAGGTACGTTCCCGGGTTGATAACTGGTTAGCAGAAAATTAATGAGGAGTTTGTATGAAATTAACCGTATTAGGCGGGGGCGGCGTTCGCTCTGCATTTTTAGCGAAATCTCTGGCATATAATGCTCACCGCATTGGTTTAACGGAGGTGGTTTTTCTCGATAACTCTGCAGATAATCTGGCGATATTCGGCGAAATTGCCCGCTATGTATTTACGACCATTCGCCCGGATATTCATTTCACGACCACCACCGACCCGGTCGCGGCGCTACAAAACGCCAATTATATTATTACCACCCTGCGGGTCGGTGGTGATGAAAGCCGTATTCGCGACGAGCGCATTGCGCTGCAACATAACACCCTCGGCCAGGAGACCACCGGCGCCGGCGGCTTTGCGATGGCCATGCGTTCGATCCCGGCGATCCTCGACTATTGCCGGCTGATCGAAGCGCATGCCGCCGAAGACGCCATTCTGTTTAACTTTACCAACCCCTCAGGCCTGGTGACGGAAGCGATCGTCAAGTCCGGCTTTAAGCGTCGGGTCTACGGGATCTGCGATGCCCCCTCCGAGCTGATTCGTGAGCTGCCGGCGATCCTCGGCTGTGAGGAGCGCGACCTGAGCGTGGAATGCTATGGGCTGAACCATTTCTCCTGGTTTACCCACTTCACCGTGCGCGGGGAAGCGGTGACCGAGCGGCTGATCGCCAGCCCGGCGCTGTACCAGAAGACCGCGATGCAGTATTTCTCACCCGAACTGGTGCGGCTGTGCGATAACCAGTTACTCAACGAATATCTCTATTATTATTACTATCGCGACGAGGCGCTGAAGGCGATTCAGGGGGCAGGCGAAACGCGCGGGGAGCAGATCGCCCGTATCAATCAGGAGATGCGCCAGGCGCTGCGCACCGTGGATGCCAGAACGCAGCCGGAAGCCGCCTTCAATATCTGGATGCAACACTACCTTCGCCGGGAAAACAGCTATATGCAGAACGAATCCCGTCAGGAGAAATTTCATACCCGCGAGCCGCTGACGCTGCGGCAGTTTATCGAAGAGCCGGACACCGGCGGCTATGCCGGGGTGGCGCTGGATATTCTGGAAGCGGTGAACAGCACCACCACCAAGCGGATCGTGGTGTCGATCCAGAATAATGGCACGCTCGACTTTTTGCGCCCTGACGACGTGATTGAGATCAGCTGCGACCTGAGCCGGGAGGGTCTCAAGCCGGTAACGCCGGTGAAGGTGCCGACGGCGCAGAAAAATATGATTTCCTGCGTGAAAGAGTATGAGCGGCTGGCGGTTGCGGCGATCCTGCAGCAGGATAAGTCGCTGGCGGTGCGGGCGCTGATGGCGCACCCGCTGATCGGTTCCTGGTCGCTGGCGAAAACCCTGGTCGAGGCCTACCTCGACGATGAGCAGTTCGCCGCCTGGCGGTAACCTGCTGCCGATGGGATTCCCCCGCTTGCGCTACGCTTAGCGGGGCTACGAACGGAGCGGTTATTATTATATGTAGGTCGGGTCAGGCGTAAGCCGCCACCCGACAAATAGCCGCATCACCCGGTAGCCCGGATAAGGCGCCAGCCGCCATCCGGGAACTCCCCCGCTCGCACCGCGCTTAGCGGGGCTACGAACGGAGCGGTTATGATTTTATGTAGGTCGGTTCAAGCGTAAGCCGCCACCCGACAAATAGCTGCATCACCCGGTAGCCCGGATAAGGCGCCAGCCGCCATCCGGGAACTCCCCCCGCTCGCACCGCGCTTAGCGGGTCTAGCTATTGCTCCGTACGCGGGTAAACCACATCTTCAGTAGCCGCTCAAAGCCTAAGATGCAGTAGCCGAAAAACGGGTTGCTCCAGTAAATATCATCGTCAAACTTCTGCGGGTCGTGAATAATAAACGCCGTATCTGCAGCCTGCGCCAGCGGGCTCTGATAATCACCGGTAAAGCAGACCAGATTAATCTCCTTCCCCTCCAGGGCCTTCACCCAGTTAAGCGCTGAGCTGCTGCGCCCGGATTTCGAAATGATCCAGATGGAGTCGAAGCGAGCGGCGTTTTTCTGTTCAAGAATTTCGTAATCCGGCCACAGCGCCAGGCTGGCATTCACCCCAGTGACGAGAAACTTGTTATAAATATACTGGGCGATCAGCTGCGAAAAGCCGCTGCCGTGGATCAGGACGCGCTGCTGCGCGAGGCTTGCCAGCAGTGGCGTCAGCGCCTCCGCCGGCTGAATGCTCATATAGTCGATATCGTTGGTGACATCGAGCTTCGGCATGGTGATATTGAACTTGATGAAATAGACCAGCTCCAGCCAGCCGCTGAACTTAAGCTTTTTCGCCAGCCGTACCAGCGAGGAGGGATTACTGTAGCACTGCTCCGCCACGGCGCGGACCCCCTGGCGGATACACTGCTCCGGGTCGTTCTGGATAAAGCGCAGCACGGTCATTTCCGTTTTGCTTAGCTTCACGTCACGAAAGATATTTTCTACGTCCATGGCGGGCTCCTCTCAGCGGCAGAATACGCTATCACCGTTCAGCAACGGCGTCTGCGGCCTGAGTCACCAGACTGAAATGAATATTACTTTTTGTACAAAAATGGAATAAAAAACCCTCTCCGCCAGGCGAAGAGGGTCTCTGCCGTTAATGCAGTCTTTTACAATGTAATCGTCAGCGTATTGCCCTGGGCGCTCACCACCACACCCCATTCGCTGCCGGTCTGCGTGCCGCCCTGAACGCCGGCTATCTGCTGGATATTGCGCAGGCACAGCGTCCAGCCGCGGGCTTCGCCTTCGCCGCTCACGGCGATGGTGTTGCCCTGGCGCTTCGCCTTCAGGGTGAAGATCGTGGAACCGTCCGCCGCCGGAACCTGACAGCGCGCCTCGCGCCCCTCTTCGAGGTGGAACAGCTGGAAGGCGGTGCCTTCATGCCAGGCATAATCGGGTTTCTGGTCATTGTTGCCCAGCGCCAGCAGAGTATTGTCGCGAATGTAGACCGGCAGACTCAGCGCATTATGATTCTGCTTATGCCAGCGGCTACCCGGCAATTCATCGTTATGCCACAGATGCGTCCAGCGCCCTTCCGGCAGATAAAACTGCACATCGCCCGCTTCGGAGAACACCGGCGCGACCAGCACTGAATCACCCAGCATATACTGGCGGTCGAGATAGTCGCAGGTCGGATCGTCCGGGAACTCGAGCATCATCGCGCGCAGCATCGGGGTGCCGTACTCATTGGCCAATGCCGCCTGACGATAGAGATAGGGCATCATGCGGCATTTCAGCTGCGTGAAGTGGCGCACCACGTCGCAGGACTCTTCGTCGTAGGCCCATGGCACACGATAGGATTTACTGCCGTGCAGGCGGCTGTGGCTGGAAAGCAGGCCGAAGGCGCACCAGCGCTTGTAGACGTGGGCCGGGGCGGTATTCTCGAAACCGCCGATATCGTGGCTCCAGAAACCGAAGCCAGACATGCCGATCGACAACCCGCCGCGCAGGCTTTCCGCCATCGATTCGTAATTGGCGTAGCAGTCGCCGCCCCAGTGCACCGGGAACTGCTGCGCGCCCACCGAGGCGGAGCGAGCGAACAGCACCGCTTCTTTCTCGCCGACGGTCTCTTTCAGCACGTTCCACACCAGTTCGTTATAGATGAAGGCGTAATGGTTGTGCATTTTCTGCGGGTCAGAACCATCAAACCACTGCACATCGGTCGGGATGCGTTCGCCGAAGTCGGTCTTGAAGCAGTCGACGCCCATCGCCACCAGGCCTTTGAGTTTGTCGGCGTACCACTGACAGGCTTCCGGGTTGGTGAAGTCATATATCGCCAGCCCAGGCTGCCACTTATCCCACTGCCACAGCGAACCGTCCGGGCGCTTCAGCAGATAGCCCTTCTCTCTCAGCTCCTTGAACACCGGCGAGCGCTGGCCGATATACGGATTGATCCACACGCAGATCTTCAGCCCTTTCGCCTTCAGGCGCTTGATCATCCCTTCCGGGTCCGGGAAAGTCAGCGGATCCCATTCGAAATCGCACCACTGGAAGGCCTTCATCCAGAAACAGTCGAAATGGAAGACGTGCAGCGGCAGCTGGCGCTCGGCCATGCCGTCGATAAAGCGGTTCACCGTCGCTTCGTCATAGTTGGTGGTGAACGAGGTGGTCAGCCACAGACCAAACGACCATGCCGGCGGCAGCGCCGGGCGACCGGTGAGCTGCGTATAGCGGTTGAGCACCGCTTTCGGCGTCGGGCCATCGATCACGAAGTACTCAAGGTATTCACCTTCCACGCTAAACTGGACTTTCGAGACCTTCTCCGAGCCCACCTCGAAGGAGACGCGCTGCGGGTGATTGACCAGCACGCCGTAGCCGCGGTTGGTCAGGTAGAACGGAATGTTTTTATAGGATTGCTCGGTGCTGGTGCCGCCGTCTTCGTTCCAGGTTTCTACCGTCTGGCCGTTGCGCACCAGGGCGGTAAAGCGCTCGCCGAGACCGTAGACGGTTTCGCCGACACCGAGGTCGAGGCGCTCAAACAGATAATTGCGCTGGGTCTGACTATCCTGCACGTAGCCGTTGTTTTTCAGCTGACTACCGGTGATACGCACGCCGTCGCGCAGAAAATCCAGCGCCCAGAATTCGCCTTTAGTGACGCGCACGCTAAGGCTACCGCTTTTCAGCTCGGCGAATTCGGCCGTATCCTCTATGGTGACATTGACGTCGTTCTGCACGTTCAGCGGGTAGTGCGGACCGTTATCCAGCGCGCCCTGGAAGTGCTCCATACGCACCCCAATCACCCCTTCCAGCGGGGAGAAAAAGCGCAGGGTGAATAACGGCGTATCCAGCTGCCAGGCGCGTTCGCGGACATCGCGCGGCGCGGCATAGACCACCATTTCATTCCCCTGCTGCTCCACCTCATAAACCTGTACGGGTTGGATCAGGGTGAGCCCTGGTTGAATGAGCCAGTTTCCATCACTGATTTTCATTAAAACGTCCTCTTAGTTTTGCCATTCTTTGTCGATCGGGGCTGTTGCGAAATCTTGTTCATTACGACGCGCGCCCTCGGCCAGCTCGGCCATCATTTTTTTCAGGAACGGCGTTTTCAGCGTGTAGTAGCGTTTGGCGATCGCCGCGCTCAGCAGGTAGCACACCGCTGGAACGAGGGTGAACAAGGCGATAATAATGGTGAGGGTGGCGCCGTTCTGAGTTTTGGCTGCGGCGTCGTAACCGCCGCCGGCCAGCATCCAGCCGATGAGCGCGCCGCCCAGCGCCAGACCCAGCTTGAGCACAAACAGGGTGCCGGCAAAGCTGATGCCGGTCAGGCGTTTGCCGTTGCACCATTCGCCGTAGTCGACGGTGTCGGACATCATCACCCACTGGATTGGCGTCACCAGCTGGTGCAGTACGCCAATGGCGAAGATAAAGACGAACATGGTGATTTCGGCATTCATCGGTACGAAAAACATCGCCACGCTGAGCACCGCCAGGATGGCGTTGGTCCACCAGAAGACGCTGACTTTGCATTTCCAGTCGGTCAGCGGTTTCGCCAGCGCCGAGCCAATCAGGTTGCCGACGCAGTAGGTGGTGAGGAAGACGGTGAACAGCGCCGCCGAGCCCATGATCCAGGTGGTGTAGTACATCATCGCGCCGCCGCGAACGCAGACCGCGAGGATATTGAGAATGGTGAGCACGCCAACCACTCGCCACTGGTCATTGCGCCAGATATCGCGCAAATCTTCGCGCATCGAGGTGCTGCTCGGCGGCGCTTCGACACGCTCTTTGGTGGTAAAAAAGCAGAAGGCCAGCATCAGGAAGGCGATCGCCGACAGCACCGCGATGCCGCCCTGGAAGCCAAGCGCTTTGTCTTCGCCGCCGATAAAGTTGACCAGCGGCATCATCAGCACGGTGGAAAGCATGCCGCCTGCCGTCGCCAGCACAAAGCGCCAGGACTGGAGTGAGATGCGCTGTGTCGGGTTGTCGGTGATCACGCCGCCGAGCGCGCAGTAGGGGATATTCACCACGGTGTAGAGCAGGGTCAGTAGCGTGTAGGTTACCGCAGCGTAAATCAGCTTGCCGTGGTGGCTTAAGTCCGGCGAGCTGTAGGCTAGTACGCAGACGAGGCCGAACGGAATGGCGCCGAAGAGGATCCACGGGCGAAATTTACCCCAGCGGCTGCGGGTACGGTCGGCCAGCAGGCCCATGCACGGGTCGGAGATCGCATCCAGCGCGCGCGCCAGCAGGAACATGGTGCCGACAAAACCAGCGGGGATGCCGAAGATATCGGTGTAGAAAAACATCATATACAACATAACGTTATCAAAAATGATGTGGCTGGCGGCGTCACCCATGCCGTAGCCAATTTTCTCTTTGACGGACAAAATATGATCTTTCATATGGGCACAATTCCCTTAGCGGCGCCACGGATTGGTACCGGTTACATTTCTTGTAAACCTTTGCCGCAGGAAGATGAATTGCGATATCTCGTTATCAGATTACGTTTCTTGTTTTCTGTGATCGCGGTAGCCTGAAAGCGTATGAAAAAGTGTAACCCATGGATTTTGAACGGATTTGTTTCAGACTGTTCTGCAAAGTCCAGTTTTAACAGTAAAAAAGTGCGTTCAGGTATGTGGTAAACGGCTGAAAGTAGCTATAATGCGCCCCGCCTCCATGTAGCAATCGAGGCGCGGAAGATCGTCATCTCCGGTGAGGTGGCTGGACTTCAAATCCAGTTGGGGCCGCCAGCGGTCCCGGGCAGGTTCAACTCCTGTGATCTTCCGCCAGTTTGCCTCTGCTCCTCCACCGCCACGCCATACCAAACTGAGCCGCAAAACCCATCATCCCAGTCAATCATTTTCATCCAAACTCTGCGTTATTTTGTCTCCTGCGAACCCGTTACACTGGCGCAAAGACCGCGTGCCGTTGCCAACCGAAACAGGAGAGCCATGATGACCCCCGAACTGAGACACTGTTTTTCCATTACCATCCAGGTTGATAAACCGATAATCGTTTCCCGCAGTCCGCAAACCGGCAAGCGTCAGCTGATCCCGATTCTCGGCGGTAGCGTTTCGGGTCAACTTCGCGGCCACGTGCTGCCCGGCGGCGTCGACAGCCAGATTATCGAGCCCGACGGCACGTGCAGGCTATCCGCCCGCTATGCCCTGCAGGTGGAGGAAGGAACGGTGTACGTGGAAAACCACGGTATTCGCCGGGTGCCGGCCCGCTATCATGACCAGCTGTTCGCCGACGATATGCGCTTTTTTAGCACTATTCCGCCGGAAGAAATCTATTTTCGCACCGTCCCCACCTTCGAGGTGGATACCCCCGCGCTCAGCTGGCTAACCACCTCGCTGTTTATCTGCGCGGGCGGACGTACTCAGGATGGGGTGATGCTCGATTTCTATCAGGTGGGCTGATTTTCACTTTCTGCATATAACTGTTATTGCCGTTAACCCGTTTTTCCCCTCCCGGCGCCGGTCTACTATCGCGTCATCGCTTTATTCACCCGATTCACAGACCGGAGCAGTTATGAAAGCTATCGCCATTACTCAAGCCGCCGCTGACGGCGACAATATCCCTTTTTTAACCGAGATCGACCTGCCGGTCCCTTCCGCCCACGGGCGTGACCTGCTGGTTGCCGTGAAGGCGGTCTCGGTCAATCCGGTGGACACCAAAGTGCGCGCCGGCTTCCAGGGCGACACGCCGCGGGTGCTGGGCTGGGACGCCGTTGGCGTGGTGCAGTCCGTCGGTGAGGAAGTGACGCTGTTCGCACCAGGCGATGAGGTCTGGTACGCCGGCGCCCTGGGCCGGGCCGGCAGCAACAGTGAATATCAGCTGGTGGATGAGCGCCTGGTGGCCCACAAACCGCGCACCCTCGATAACGCCTCCGCCGCCGCGCTGCCGCTGACGGCTATCACCGCCTGGGAGCTGCTGTTTCACCGTCTTGGCGTCACGGAAGGCGGCAACGCGGGCGACACGCTGCTGATCGTCGGCGCGGCGGGCGGCGTAGGGTCGATCCTGACCCAGCTGGCCAGCAAACTGACCGCCATGACGGTGATCGGCACCGCCTCGCGTCCGGAGAGCCAACGCTGGGTCCGCGAGGCGGGCGCGCACCATGTTATCGATCACAGCAAGCCGCTCTCCGACGAGCTGGCGCGCATCGGCATCAACGCGGTGACCCATGTCGCCAGCCTGACCAACACCGACCAGCACTTCAACGCGCTGATCGACGCCCTCGCCCCGCAGGGCAAGCTGGCGCTGATTGATGACCCGGAGACCCTGGACGTGGTGCCGCTGAAAGCCAAAAGCCTGTCCCTGCACTGGGAATTTATGTTCACCCGCTCAATGTTTGAGACGGATGACATGATCGCCCAGCATCAGTTGCTAACCCGCGTGGCGGCCCTGATCGACAACCACACGATCAAAACCACACTCGGCGAACACTACGGCGCTATCACCGCCGACAATCTGCAGAAAGCGCATCGCCAGCTGGAAACCGGACGCGCAGTGGGCAAGATTGTGCTGGAGGGATTTTAAGATGATAACCCTTCTCGCCGTGCTCAAGGCGAAACCAGGCCAAACGGACGCGCTGCGCAAGGTCCTGCAGGGTCTGCTCCTGCCGACGAGACAAGAGCCGGGCAATCTTGACTACGCGCTGTTCCAGCTGCGCGACGCGCCGGATACCTTCTACATGCGTGAGTCCTGGCGTGACCAGCAGGCGCTGGATGAGCATATCGACCAACCCTACTTTCAGGCCTTTATTGGCGAGATGGATTCCCTGCTCGCCGAGCCACTGCGCCTGGACTATCTGACGCCAGTCGCCCCCTGAAAAGTCTGCTCCTCACCCGGTGAGGAGCGGTTTTAACGCTTTGAGCTACCCGTCTCGCATCCCGGGCGCTCCAGGCTACGCTTATCTTTACCGCGCAAAAAACGCTCACCTCCGTCCGCCCGTTTTAACACCGATATAATCAAGAGGTTTCGCTATGCTGATCAACGCTATAGGTACCTACTCCGCCAGCCAACCGCTGGAATCAATGGCCATCACCCGCCGCGAACCGGGGCCGCAGGATGTGCAGATCGCCATCGCCTACTGCGGCGTCTGCCACTCCGATCTCCACCAGGCGCGATCGGAATGGGCCGGAACGCTCTACCCCTGCGTGCCGGGGCATGAAATTGTGGGCCGGGTCACCGCGGTCGGCGAGGCCGTCTCGCGCTACGCCGTCGGCGATCTGGTGGGCGTCGGCTGCATGGTCGATAGCTGTCAACAGTGCGAGGAGTGCGCTGAAGGGCTGGAGAACTACTGCGACCATATGGTGCTGACCTACAACGGACCGACCCAGGACGCGCCGGGCCACACCCTGGGCGGCTATTCACAGCAGATCGTGGTCAAAGAACACTACGTGCTGCGGATAACTCATCCCGAAGCACAGCTGGCCGCCGTCGCGCCGCTGCTGTGCGCCGGGATCACAACCTACTCGCCGCTGCGCCACTGGCACGCCGGGCCGGGTAAAAAAGTCGGCGTGGTTGGCATTGGCGGCCTTGGACATATGGGAATCAAGTTGGCCCACGCCATGGGGGCCCACGTGGTGGCCTTTACCACCTCCGAATCCAAGCGTAGTGCGGCCAGAGCGCTAGGCGCTGATGAAGTGGTGGTGTCGCGTAACGAAGAGGAAATGGCGGCCCACGTTAAAAGCTTCGATTTCATCCTCAACACCGTGGCGGCGCCGCATAATCTCGATGCCTTCACCACGCTGCTGAAGCGCGATGGCACCATGACGCTGGTAGGCGCGCCGGCCACACCGCATCCGTCGCCGGAAGTGTTCAATCTGATCATCCGCCGCCGGTCAATTGCCGGGTCGATGATTGGCGGGATCGCGGAAACCCAGGAGATGCTCGACTTCTGCGCTGAACACGGCATCGTCGCCGATATCGAACTGATCCGCGGCGATGAGATCAACGAAGCCTGGGAAAGAATGGTCAAGGGTGACGTGAAATACCGCTTCGTGATCGACAGCGCGACCCTCGGCGGCTAAGCGCCGCGGCGGAAGGTACGCCGCCATTCGGTCGGACTGACGCCAAAGCGCGCCTTAAACTGCTGACGCCAGGTGACGGCAGAGAGATAACCCACCGCCTCCGCCACCTGCTCGACCGGCAGATCCCCCGCCTCAAGCAGGCTCTGGCTGCGGCGCAGGCGTTCGGCGGTCAGCCAGTCGGTGATGCTCATCCCGGTCGCCCGGGCGAAGTGGCGGGTCAGGCTGCGGCGGCTCATCGCCACCACCCGGGCCAGCGAATCGAGATTATGCGGCTCGGCAATATGCTGCTGCAGATAATCCAGCAGGCAGTTGATTCGCGCATCGCGGGTATTTTTCGGCACCGGCTGAGCGATGAACTGCGCCTGGCCGCCCTCGCGGTGCGGCGAAACAATCAGCCGCCGGGCGATCTGGTTGGCCGCGAGGCTGCCGTAACGCTGGCGGATAATGTAGAGGCAACAGTCGAGCGCCGCCGCGGTGCCCGCTGAAGTAATGATCCGCTGATCGTCGACGTACAGGGCGTTGATATCCAGCCGCACCTGCGGAAACCGGTGCTGAAAATCCTGCTCAAACTCCCAGTGGGTCGCCGCGCGTTTCCCGTCCAGCAGCCCGGCGTAGCCAAGGACGAACGCGCCCAGGCACAGACCGACGATTTCCGCGCCGTTATTCCGGGCCCGCACCAGGCTATCAAGCAGCGCCTGCGGCGGGCGCCGGTCGACCTCGCCCCAGTAAGGCACCACCACGATATCCGCCTGTTCCAGTACGGCGTAATCGCCGCTGGCGTACAGCGCGAAGCCGTCGCGGGCGCGCAGCAGCCCCGGTCGCTCGGCGCAAATGTGCAGATTAAAGCGTTTGTTTTCAGAGACCGAATCGCCAAACAGCATGCAGGGAACGGCGTAATGAAACGGGCTAAAGCCCTCTACGGCAACAATCGCCACGTCGGTGAGCTTCATCGTCCTTTCCCCTTGCGCACGTTAATAAACCACGGTTTCCCCATCCTGCGGGATACACACGACCTCGGCAATCTGATTATCCAGCGCATACTGGCGCATCTCTTCCCGACTCACCAGGCAGTGGTTGACCGCCTCGAGGTGGATAGCCATGATTTTCGCTTCCGGCAGGGTGAAGTGTACGTTCAGGAGATCCTCTTTGCCCATGATAATCGGGCCAAAGCCGATGACGTGGGCATAGCCGGCGTTGAGGACCACCACGTCCGGGCGCAGCTTCAGCAGGTCGGCCGCAATTTCATCACGCCAGATGGTATCCCCCACCAGCCACAGCGTCTTCTCCTGCGGATGGCGAAACAGCACGCCGCAGGCCTCGCCCAGGCGTTCGGCCATCGCCGGCACCGCGTAGGTGCGATCGCTGCCGTGCTGGCCGGAGGTGGTTTTCAGCAGGCGCACGCCGGCAAATTCGCTGTCTGCCATCAGCAGGCGGATATCCTGGAATCCCTGGCTGCGCAGCAGCGCACCGTCGGCCTCGTGCTGGACGAACACCGGCAGGGTTTTCGGGATCGCGGCGATCGCCGCCTCGTCCCAGTGATCGTCATGGGTGTGGGTGACGATCACTGCGTCAACGTCGATAATGTTATCGCGGGAAAAAGGCAAGGCCACCAGCGGGTTGCGCAGCTCGCTGCGCGCGGTGCCCGGAAAACCCGGCCAGGCGCCTTTGTCCGCCAGCATCGGATCGATCAGAAACTTTTTCCCGGCGTATTCAATAATCTGGGTCGCGTTACGGATATGGGTGATGTTCATGTCGGCGTTCCTCAGGGGGTGATTTGACGAACATCGTAATGAGTACCAGCCTGGCGCAATAGGGGCATTTGGGCAAGGATCGATGAAATCGGGCCAACCTGCGGCGATTGCTATCCGTCTCCGGCTATGTTGTTCTGAAGGCTCCATTTTTGACAGGAGTGGCAGGATGAAGAAAAAACTGACCGCCGCCGATATGCACGACCCGCAGGTCATCGCCGAGACGCCGTGGTTCAGCATGCGCAAGGTGGGTATTGATATCGCCCCCGGCGAGCGCCGCGACTTTTACGCCATTCACTATCCCCGCCCGGCGGTGGGGGTTGTGGCTATCCAGGAGGGCAAAGTGCTGCTGATTCGCCACTACCGCTACCTGATCGACAAGGTGGTGTGGGCCATTCCGTCTGGCGGCGTTGACGAAGGGGAAGATCCGGCGGCGGCCGCGCTGCGCGAGCTGCGGGAAGAGACCGGCTGGCAGGCGCAACGCGTCGAGGAGATCATTCGCTTCAACCCCTCCTACGGCAGCAGCGATCAGCTGTTTATCACCTGGCTGGCTACCGGTTTACGCTGGGTGGGGATGGATGCGGATCAGGATGAGGTAATGGAAACCGGCTGGTTTACCTTTGAGGAGATAAACCAGCTGATCGCCCGCGGCGAAATGCCGGACGGGCTGTCGCTGGTGCCGCTGCTGCAATTGATGGCGCAGCCGCGCACCGGGCAGGCTACGGCTTAAGCATTCGCCAGCGGAACCACAGCTGGGCAACCAGGATCAGCACGCCGCCGATAATTTTCTGCAGCGGCAGCTGTTCGCCGTACCACAGCGCGGCGGCAATGACCGTCAGCAGCGGTTCGAGCACCATAATGATCGCCGCGCTGGCCACCGCCGCGTACTTTTGCCCCTTCATCTGCAGACCGAAGCGCAGGCTGGTGGCGATGACTATGCTGGCCACCAGCCAGCCGAAGGTCGGCAGGGTCATCGGCTGGTCCCAGCGTTCAACGGCAGCGGAGATGGTCAACCCGACGATACCAGTGATCGCCAGCTGCACGGTGGTCAGGGGGATCAGCGGTACTTCACGCGCGC
Organism: Klebsiella sp. 2-CIP_Kleb.; assembly: GCF_050378715.1. Lineage (NCBI taxonomy): Bacteria > Pseudomonadati > Pseudomonadota > Gammaproteobacteria > Enterobacterales > Enterobacteriaceae > Klebsiella > Klebsiella sp. 2-CIP_Kleb. The sequence continues at coordinate 30,902 of NZ_JBNRLG010000004.1, read as the reverse complement.
AGCGGCTGGTGTAACAGAACCAGATCGACTGCACCAGCGCCGTCAGCAAAAACCAGCCCTGGCTGGGATGGAAGGCTATCGGCATGTGCAGGCTGAGCAGGCCCAGGCCCACCACCGCGATCGGCAGGCACTCCCACCAGGCCCGCGGCGGACGCACCTTCATCATCACCCACGCGGTCAGCGGGACGAACATCATCGACAGGCTCATAATAAACGCCCCTTCGCCGAGCGACGCCGTCGTGGAGACCGAGTAGATCCACAGGCAGAGGTTGAGCGCAAACCACAGCCCGCTGATGATGAGCTTTGGCCAGTGCTGCTTTTGCGGGCGAAACCCGCGGCAGAACGGCAGCAGCAGCAGGGCGGCGAAAAAAAAGCGCAGCCCAAGGAACGCGAATACCGGCATGCCGGCGATCGCCTCGCGGGAAAAAATCCAGCCGCAGGCGGCAATCACCGTCGCGGCAATCAGCAGCAGGTCAGCCTGCCGTTGGCGTACCATACGCGCCTCTCCCTGTGTGTTGGCTTACCAGCCCGGCACCGCGCCGCCGTTGAAGATAGTCTCTGCCGCCTTCGCCACCTCCGGCGACTGGTACGACTGCATAAACTCCTTCACGTTTTCCGCGTCTTTATTGTCTTCACGGGTCACGATGATGTTCACGTAGGGCGAGTTTTTATCTTCGATAAAGATGCCATCGCGAACCGGCGACAGCCCGGTTTGCTGCAGGTAGGTGGTGCTGATGATGGCCACGTCGACTTTAGGATCGTCGAGTACGCGCGGCAGCTGCGCCCCTTCCAGCTCCATAATTCTCAGGTGATGCGGGTTGTCGGTGATATCCACCGCCGTCGGCAGCAGGCCGGTGCCGGCTTTGAGGGTAATCAGCTTCTCTTTTTGCAACAGCAGCAGCGCCCGCCCGAGATTGGTCGGGTCGTTGGGGATGGCGATTGTCGCGCCGTCTTTCAGTTCGGCGACTGACTTGATCTTGCGCGAATAGCCGGCCATCGGGAAGACGAAGGTATTGCCGACCGCCACCAGATGGTAGTTATGCGCTTTGTTGTCCTGCTCAAGGAAAGGCCGATGCTGGAAGACGTTGGCGTCCAGATCCCCGGCGTTGGTCGATTCGTTAGGCAACAGCGAGCCGCTGAACCCCACCAGCTCAACCTCCAGACCATACTTCTCTTTGGCCACCTTCTTCGCCACTTCCGCCACATCCTGTTCAGCGCCATTAATCACGCCGACCTTAATGTGCTTCGCTTCATTACTCTTTTGGTCGCAGCCGACCAGCGCCAGACCCGCCAGCATTACCGCGGCGGCGGCACGTAAACGTAATCTCATCCTCTTCACCCTGTCCGTCCTGACTGTCATTGTTTTTTTCGTGCAAAACTATAGCGACTTTCGGGTGGGGTAATAAACAGCAAACCACGCAACCGGAAATAAAATCATCTTCCCCAGAGCGAAGCACTAGCCCCGTCGCCACTCGCCCGGCGTCACGCCATAGCGCATTTTGAAACGCTTCGAGAAGGACGCCAGCGACTGAAAGCCGCAGCGTTCGGCAATCACCTCGAGGTTGGTCTGACGCTTGAGGCGCAGCAGCCGGGCGGCCAGCGCCATTCGCAGCTGCGACAGCCACGCCTGCGGCGTCAGGTGATAAACGCGGGAAAAATGACGGGCAAAGGTGGCCCGCGACAGAAAGGCGCGGGCGGCCATGGTTTCCAGCGTCCACGGCTGCTCCGGGGTTGCCATCACCGCCAGCACCGCCGGCATCAGGCGTTCATCGCTCATCAGACGCAGCAGCCCGCCGGGCGGCTGCTGCTCGCCAAGCAGCATGCGCAGCAGCAGCACCAGCAGCGTATCGCCGAGGCTGCGCACGATAGCGCTGCCGCCGGGACGCTGCGCCAGGCTTTCGCGGACCAGTATGTTAAGCAACGGCTGCAGCTCCGGGCAGTCTTCGCGCGTATCGGTATGGAGATGGATCAGCGTCGATGCCTCAGTGAACAGCCAGCTAACGTGCGGACCAAAATAAAATTCGCCGCACAGCATCTCCAGCGCCCCCTCCGCCGGGCCGGCGCGCATTTCCGTCACCGTGCCGTTAAACCGGTGCGCTACCGGCAGCACCTGGCCCCACTCCACCAGGCTCTCCATCAGATGCGGCGAACCGTGCGGCAGGAGGACCACATCTCCCGCGCGCAGGTGATGAGTCAGGCCGCCGACGTTAAGCCGCCCCTCACCGCGCAGCACCACGTGCCACGGCACCACGCCGCTGCGCATTTGCTGGTGCCCGGCCTGCCAGCGGCCGCCGAAGCGACAGTGCAGGTTCACTTCGCAGCGCGGCGCCAGCAGCGCCAGCAGATGACTGAGACTGTCCATGCTTCTCCTGAGACGATAAGACAAAAAGGTGAGACGAAGACCGCCAGTCTAGCATGCGGCAACGGCCTAAGATGACCCCAATGCCAACACACACCCTCGATAACAACAGGAGTTAACTATGAGCCGTTTAGCTGATATCCGTGAACAAGACGCCACCGGCAAAGCCGCCGATATTTTCGCCGGGATCAAAAAAGCGATGGGCAAAGTGCCAAACGCCTACCTGACCATCGGCGGCCACTCGCCGGCGGCGTTGCAGCAGGCGCTGGCGCACAATGCGATGCTCCATAAAGGCAGCCTCAGCGCCCAACAGCTGGAGGCGATTAATCTGTCAGTCAGCGAAGCCACCGGCTGTGACTACTGCCTGGCCGCGCACACCCTGATGGCGAAAAAAGCCGGCTTCAGCAGCGAGCAGATCCACGCCCTGCGCCGCGGGGCGTATGCGGAAGAGACACAGCTTGATGCGCTGGTGAAATTTGCGCAGACTCTGGTCACCACCACCGGTACGCTGCCGGAAGCCGACGTCGCCGCGCTACGCAACGCCGGGTTTAGTGACCAGCAGGTGATTGAGATTATCAGCGCCATCAGCGCGATCCTGTTCACCAACATGGTGAACCGGGTTAACGACACGGTGGTCGACTTCCCGAAAGCCGATTAATCCGTCGCGCAGCGCCGGTTTTACAGCCCCAGATCGCTGAGCCCCGGATGATCGTCCGGGCGACGCCCCTGGGGCCAGTGGAACAGGCGCTCGCTTTCAGCGATCGGCAGATCGTTGATGCAGGCGTAGCGCGTCTGCATCAGTCCATGCTTATCAAACTCCCAGTTTTCATTGCCGTACGAGCGAAACCAGTTGCCGCTGTCGTCGCACCACTCGTAGGCGAAGCGCACGGCGATACGATTTTCCTGCCATGCCCACAGCTCCTTAATCAGCCGATATTGCTGCTCTTTGCGCCATTTTCGCTGCAGGAATTCGACAATTTCCCTCCTGCCATGAACAAACTCGCTGCGGTTGCGCCATTCGCTGTCCACGGTGTAGGCCAGAGCGACTTTTTCGGCATCGCGGCTGTTCCAGCCATCTTCTGCGGCGCGAACCTTCTGGATAGCGCTGTCACGGGTAAACGGCGGTAACGGGGGACGTTGTTCGGTCATGCTGACTCTCCTCTGCGGGCTAATTGCTGCTGCAGGCGCTGATTCTCCTGCTCCAGGTCATGAATACGTTGCTGCAGGTTCTGGCTGTACTCCGCCACCTGCTGCGCGCTGTAGCGCGGCGTAATGTGCTGCGGGCAGTTCCAGTCAAACGCCTGCAGATGAAAGAGAAACAGGCGCTCGATGCGGGCGCGATAGTTGGCCGGCGCCACCTGCGCCAGCAGCTGCGGGTGGTCCTCTGCCGCCACGACCTCGACGGTGGCGTAGATTTTCAGCCTGGCACGGCGTGGATAATCCATCAAAAACAGGCAGGCCCGGTCGCTGCCGCGCAGGTTGCCGGTGGTGATGTACTGACGGTTACCGCCGAAATCCGCCATCGCCAGGGTGGTGTCATCCAGCAGATGCAGAAACCCCGGCGGGCCGCCGCGGTGCTGGACATAGGGCCAGCCGCTCTGCGACACCGTCGCCAGATAGAAGCTGTCGCGGGTGGCGATCATCCCCGCTTCGCTGTCGCCGAAGCGGTCGGCCTGGCGGCGGCTATGCGGCGTTTGCCACAGCTGGTCGCTGCCCATTTCATGCTGCACATCCATCACGTCCGGGGTGATGGCGATATCGAGAAAGGTTGCTGCCATAGCGCCTCCTGTTGTCTGGCGCCATCATGGACTGTACTGCGAAAAATGATAATACTGATTTAGTGGCAATCATCTTTCCAAAAATCGGGAGAATAATGGATCGATTAAGCGCGATGGCGCTGCTGGTGAAAGTGACCGAGCTGGGGAGTATGTCAGCGGCGGCGCGGGCGCTGAATATGCCGTTGACCACCGTCAGCCGCCATATCGGCGAGCTGGAGAACGCGCTGGGGGTGCGCCTGCTGGCGCGGACCACCCGCAAACTGACGCTCACCGACGCTGGGGTCGATTATGTCGCCGCCGCGCGGCGGATCCTCGAGGAGGTGGAAAACGCCGAGCGCCAGGCGACGGGCGAGTATCAGGAGCCGAAAGGCGAGCTGGTGATCTCTGCGCCGACGATGTTTGGACGCCAGCACGTTCTCCCGGTGATCGCTGAATTTATCGCCCGTTACCCGCAAATTCGCGTCCGTTTGCTGCTCAGCGATCGTAACGCCGACCTGGTGGGCGACCATATCGATCTGGCGGTGCGGATTGGCGACCTGGCGGACAGCAGCATGGTGGCCACCCGCCTCGGCAGGATGCGCATTGTGGCCTGCGCCCATCCGGCGCTGCTGGCGAAATACGGCGAGCCGCAGCGGCCGCGCGATCTGGCGGCGCTGCCGATCATCCGTATTGAATCGCCGATGCCCTATCGCGGCTGGCGCTTTCGCGCCGCTGAGCGCGAGGACCAGCTAATTAATCTGCCGCCGGCGCTATCGGTCACCACGCCGGAGAGCGCTGCTGATGCCGCGCGGCTGGGGGTGGGCGTAGCTCGCTTACTGCACTATCAGGCGCTGGACGGCCTGCGACAGGGTGAGCTCCGTCTGCTGCTGGAACGCGTCGAGCCGGAACCGGCGCCGGTCCATTTGCTGTATACCGCGCGGGACCTGGCGCCGCTTAAGCTGCGAAAATTTATCGATTTTGCCGCGCCGGCGCTGCGTCAGGCGCTGCTGCGCATCGCCGGGGCCGCTTAGTGCGTCGCGGTCTTCAGCGGCGCCTCCTTTAACAGCCAGGAGAGGACAAACGCCACCGCCATAATGCCGGCCGCCATCAGGAACGCCGCGTGGATCGCCGCGCCGAAGGCGTCGAGATAGTCGAGGCGGATATCCGCGGGCAGGTGCTGCACCGCCACCGGATTCATTCCCGGCGGCAGTACCGCGCCTTCCGGCAACAGCTTTTGCAGGTTGCTCTGCAGTACGTGTGTGAACACCGCGCCAAACAGCGCCACGCCGATGGAGCCGCCGATCGAGCGGAACAGGGTCACGCCGGAAGTGGCCACGCCGTACAGCTTCGCCGGCATCGCGTTCTGCACCGCCAGGACCAGCACCTGCATCACCAGCCCCAGACCCGCCCCCAGCACGCCGGTAAACAGGTACAGCTGCCACAGCGGCGAGTGAATGGTGATCCGGGTCAGCAGCACCATGCCGGTCACGCCAAGCAGGGTGCCGAGGATCGGAAACAGGCGATATTTACCGGTCCGGCTGATAATGCGCCCACTGATAACCGAGGTCAGCAGCAGGCCGCCCATCAGGGGGATCAGCTGCAGCCCGGCCTCGGTGGGGGTTGCCTCCTTCACCACCTGCAGATAGAGCGGCAGGAAGGTGACCGACCCGAACAGCGACATGCCGATGACGAAGCCGATCAGGCTGCACAGCAGGAAGCTGCGGTTGCGGAACAGCGACAGCGGAATAATCGGCTCGGCGGCCATCCGCTCTTCGTAGATAAAGCCGATGACACCCACGATGCCGAAGGCCAGAATGCACCACAGCTGCGGGTCATTCCAGGCATGGACGCTGCCCCCTTCCGAGGTAAACAGGATGATGCACAACAGCGCCATGCTGAGGTAAATCGCTCCCAGCCAGTCAATCTGATGCTGGCTGCGTTTACTGCTGCTGTGGAATACCGCGCCGATCACCAGCAGCGCGAAGAGGCCCAGCGGCAGATTGATGTAGAAGATCCAGCGCCAGGAGGCGTGTTGCACCAGAAAGCCGCCGATCAGCGGGCCGATCACCGTCGCCAGGCCAAAAACGCCGCCGAACAGACCCTGATAGCGGCCGCGGTTGGCGGGCGGGATGACGTCGGCCACCGCCGCCATGCTGATCACCATCAGGCCGCCGCCGCCGAGCCCCTGCAGGCCGCGCATCAGCACCAGCTGGGTCATGTTTTGCGCCAGCCCGCAGAGGGCGGAGCCGACGAGAAACAGCCCAATCGCCACCTGCAGCACGATTTTGCGACCGAACAGATCGCCGAATTTACCGTACAGCGGCACCGCGATGGTGGAGCTGAGGATATAGGCGGTGACCACCCAGGAAAGCTTGTCCAGCCCCCCCAGTTCGCCGACAATCGTCGGCAGCGCGGTGGAGACAATGGTCTGATCCAGCGCGGAGAGCAGCATCACCAACAGCAATGCGCTGAACAGCAGGCGTATCGACTGCACCGGTGGATTCGCGATTTGAGAAGTCATTACAACGCTCGCTTGAAATTAATTAAACGAATAATTAATATTTAGTGAAAGAATGAGTCGGGTCAAGAGATCGCCATATCATGACAGCACAAAAGGATCAGAATGCCCCCCGCCGCCCGGGGCGACCGCGTGGAAAAAAACCGGGTACCGCCAACCGCGAACAGCTGATGGACATCGCCCTGACGCTGTTTGCCCGCGACGGTGCGGCCCGCGTGTCGTTGAACGCCATCGCCAAAGAGGCCGGGGTAACGCCGGCGATGCTGCATTACTATTTCAGTTCGCGGGATGCGCTGGTGACGCAGCTGATTGAGGAGCGCTTTATGCCGCTGCGCAACCACATCAGCCGCATCTTTGTCGACCATCCGCAGGACCCGGTGCTGGCGCTGACGATGATGGTCGAAACGCTGGCGCATATGGCGGAGAAGAACACCTGGTTCGCGCCGCTGTGGATGCAGGAGATCATCGGCGAGATGCCGATCCTGCGTCAGCATATGGATGCCCGCTTCGGCGAGGAGCGTTTTCAGGTGATGCTGGAGGCAGTGCGCCGCTGGCAGCTGGAGGGCAAGATTAACCCGGCGCTGTCGCCGGAGCTGCTGTTTACCACGGTGATTAGCCTGGTGCTGGTGCCGTTTTCGCGCATCCACAGCGATCCGCGTTTACAGGCGGTCAACCGCCAGACCATCGTCAGCCACGCGCTGGCGTTGATGGGCCATGGCGTCGGGGGTTAAGCGCAGCCGCCGACGGGCAAAAGCTTTTGTAGCCCGGATAAGGCGCCACGCGCCGCCATCCGGGATTTTCCCTGCTCGCGCTACGCTTAGCAGGGCTACAGTCGTAGGCCGGGTCAGGCGCAGCCGCCACACGGCGAAATAACGGCACAACCGGAAATGTCCCTGTTCGCACTATGTTTGGCAGGGCCACAACGTTTAGCAGGGCTACCACTCCCGTGTTATATCCGGGCAGATTGCGCTCCCGGTTGATCTTCTGCGTTATGTCTCTTATGGAGCAGGGAGCGCACAGGGGGTGGCCAGTCGCCGCCGCCCCCTGTACCCCCGGGCTCCGGCCAGCAAAATCGCCGCTGCGCGGTGCCTTCGACTTATCCCTGCAGGCTTCGGGTCGGGCCGAGGCAGCGTCCATGCAAAACACGGCCCTCAGCCCGCATCCATGCGGGCTGCCCCGGCCTTCCGGGAACGTCTCAGCGATTTTGAGGCCGCCAGCACCGGCAGTTTCAGTCGCGCAAGTGGTTAAATTAACAACAGGTCGCACGAACCCCAGGACGGGTAAGGCGACAGGCTCCACCCGGCAAGAATACAGGTGACGTGCCTGATATCCTGCCCGGCGGCGCTGCGCTTGCCGGTCCTGGGTGGGGCGAAACTATGGGAGAACGGTGTAGGCCGGATAAGGCATTTATGCCGCCATCCGGCACAATCACAGGTACGGTACCTGACCGCCCGGCGATATCAGGATCGTTACAGCGCTTTCGACAAATAGTGACGCTGCATCCCCGCGTGCGGGAAGTCGGGCAGCGACATCTGCAACTGATAGCCTAATTTCTGATAAAACGGCAGCGCCTGGAAGCTAAAGGTATCCACCAGCAGATGGCTGCAGCCCAGCGCCTGCGCCTGCCGCTCCGCCTCCTGCATCAGCTCGCTTCCCAGACCGCGTCCGCGGGTCGCCTCGCTGACCCACAGATACTCAATACACAGCCAGTTGCCTTTGCGTTTGGCAATCAGCCCGCCCTGCATCACCCCTTGTGCATCGCGGGAGTAAACCCCCAGATCGCCAAACTGCGCCGCATCAAGATACTGCTGATTATAGTGCCGCAGACCGGCGAATAATTCTTGTTGATCGTCGGGATTAATGCTTTTTGTAATGATTAACGCCATTAACTATCTCCAGTATCGCGATGCCGAATGGTTATTTTCCCTCTCCACTTTCACAAAAAATTCTTATTTTCTCCATGATTATTTGCCTTAATTTTTTGCGTTCTAAAAGTAAGCAAAAAAACCTTTCCATTATCGCGGCGGATCGTATAATGGCAAAAAATGAGAATGATCATTCTCACCAAAAAACCAGAGGAGATGCACTTTTCACCTCCTGAAGGCCGAAGAGGTTGGCTTCAGCGGAGACACAATAACAATCACGTTCAGGAACATCTGTGTTCCTTTTTTGTCATTTTCGCTTAGCCGAAAATGCCTCAGCGCCCAACCTATTCCCTCGTTTTTAAATAAACGGGGCGGACGTCTTATATCTTGAGAAAATATAATGAAATACATCATAGCTCCCATCGCGACAGCATTATTTCTCCTTAGCGGATGCGATAATGCGCAGACATCTGCCCCGCAGCAACCCACGCCGGAAGTGGGCGTGGTCACTCTGCAAAGCCAGCCGGTTCCGGTAGTCAGCCAGCTCACCGGCCGCACCACCGCCTCGCTCAGCGCCGAAGTACGCCCGCAGGTGGGCGGCATCATCCAGAAGCGCCTGTTTACCGAAGGCGATATGGTGAAGGCCGGGCAGGCCCTTTACCAGATCGATCCCTCCAGCTATCGCGCGACCTGGAACGAAGCGGCGGCGGCGCTGAAACAGGCCCAGGCGCTGGTAGTCTCCGACTGCCAGAAGGCTCAGCGCTACGCGTCGCTGGTCCGGGATAACGGCGTCTCCCGCCAGGATGCCGACGACGCCGCCTCCACCTGCGCCCAGGACAAGGCCAGCGTGGAATCGAAGAAAGCGGCGCTGGAGAGCGCGCGCATCAACCTGAACTGGACCACCGTCACCGCGCCGATTGCCGGGCGCATCGGCATCTCGTCGGTCACGCCGGGGGCGCTGGTCTCCGCCGATCAGGATACCGCGCTGGCGACGATCCGCGGGCTCGACACCATGTATGTCGATCTGACGCGATCCAGCGTCGATCTCCTGCGCTTACGCAAACAAAGCCTGGCCAGCAACAGCGACACCCTCAGCGTGACGTTAACCCTGGAAGATGGCAGCACCTATCAGGAAAAAGGGCGTCTGGCGCTCACCGAAGTCGCCGTCGATGAATCCACCGGCTCGGTAACCCTGCGCGCTATCTTCCCCAACCCGCAGCACGTCCTGTTGCCGGGGATGTTTGTTCGCGCGCGCATCGATGAAGGCATCATGAACGACGCGATCCTCGCCCCGCAGCAGGGGATTACCCGCGATGCCAAAGGCAACGCCACGGCGCTGGTGGTCGATGCCGACAACAAAGTTGCGCAGCGCGCCGTGGAAACCGGCGACACCTACGGCGATAAATGGCTGGTGCTGAGCGGCCTGAAAGCGGGCGACAAGCTGATCGTCGAAGGCACCGGTAAAGTGGCCCCTGGCCAGACGGTGAAGGCCGTTGCCGTCAACAATAACGGAGGCAACGCCTGATGTTCTCCCGTTTCTTCGTGCGTCGCCCGGTCTTTGCCTGGGTGATCGCCATTCTGATTATGCTCGCCGGCGTGCTGGCGATCCGCACCCTACCGGTGGGCCAGTATCCGGACGTCGCCCCGCCGGCGGTGAAAATCTCCGCCACCTATACCGGCGCCTCTGCCGAAACCCTGGAGAACAGCGTCACCCAGGTCATCGAGCAGCAGCTTACCGGCCTCGACCATCTGCTCTACTTCAGCTCTACCAGCAGCTCCGACGGCTCGGTCAGCATCACCGTCACCTTTGAGCAGGGGACCGACCCGGACACCGCCCAGGTGCAGGTGCAGAACAAAGTCCAGCAGGCGGAATCGCGGCTGCCGAGCGAAGTCCAGCAGTCCGGCGTGACGGTGGAAAAATCGCAGAGCAGCTTCCTGCTGATCCTCGCGGTGTATGACAAAACCGACCGCGCCACCAGCTCCGATATCTCCGACTGGCTGGTCAGCAACCTGCAGGATCCGCTGGCGCGCGTGGAGGGCGTCGGCAGCCTGCAGGTGTTCGGCGCCGAATACGCGATGCGCGTCTGGATGGATCCGACCAAACTCGCCTCCTACTCGCTGATGCCTTCCGACGTCCAGTCGGCGATTGAGGCGCAGAACGTGCAGATCTCCGCCGGTAAAATCGGCGCCCTGCCGTCGTCCAGCGCCCAGCAGCTGACCGCCACCGTACGCGCGCAGTCGCGGCTGCAAACCCCCGATCAGTTCAAAGCGATCATCGTGAAAAGCCAGGCCGACGGCTCGGTGGTGCGCCTGAGCGATGTCGCGCGGGTGGAGATGGGCAGCGAGGATTATACCGCTACCGCCAATCTGAACGGCCATCCGGCCGCCGGGATCGCGGTGATGATGGCCCCCGGCGCCAACGCGCTGGATACCGCGACCCTGGTGAAAAGCAAGATCGCCGAATTCCAGCGTCAGATGCCGCAGGGATACGATATCGCCTATCCGAAGGACAGCACCGAGTTTATTAAAATTTCGGTCGAGGACGTGATTCAGACCCTGTTCGAAGCGATCGTTCTCGTGGTCTGTGTGATGTATCTGTTCCTGCAGAATTTCCGCGCGACGCTCATTCCGGCGGTGGCGGTGCCGGTGGTGCTGCTCGGCACCTTCGGGGTGCTGGCGCTGTTCGGCTACTCGATTAACACCCTGACGCTGTTCGCCATGGTGCTGGCGATCGGCCTGCTGGTGGACGACGCCATCGTGGTGGTGGAGAACGTCGAGCGCATTATGCGCGACGAAGGGCTGCCCGCCCGGGAAGCCACCGAAAAATCGATGGGCGAAATCTCCGGCGCGCTGGTGGCGATCGCCCTGGTGCTGTCGGCGGTCTTTCTGCCGATGGCCTTTTTCGGCGGCTCGACCGGGGTCATCTATCGCCAGTTCTCAGTGACCATTATCTCGGCGATGATGCTGTCGGTGGTGGTGGCCCTGACCCTCACTCCGGCGCTGTGCGGCGCGCTGCTCAGCCACTCCAGGCCTCATACCAAAGGGTTCTTCGGCGCGTTTAACCGCCTGTGGGGGCGTACGGAAGCGGGCTACCAGCGCCGCGTGCTCGGCGGCCTGCGCCGGGGCGCGGTGATGATGGCCGCTTACGTCCTGATTTGCGGGGCGATGGCGCTGGCGATGTGGAAACTGCCGGGCAGCTTCCTGCCGGTGGAGGACCAGGGCGAGATCATGGTCCAGTACACCCTGCCCGCCGGGGCCACCGCGGTGCGCACCGCCGAGGTGCGCCGCCAGGTAACCGACTGGTTCCTGACGAAAGAGAAAGCCAATACCAACGTCATTTTCACCGTCGACGGCTTCAGCTTTAGCGGCAGCGGTCAGAACGCCGGGATGGCCTTCGTGTCGCTGAACAACTGGTCGCAGCGCAAAGGCGACGACAATACCGCCCAGGCCATCGCCCTGCGCGCCAACAAAGAACTTGGGGCGATCCGCGACGCCACCCTGTTCGCCATGACCCCGCCGTCGGTGGACGGTCTCGGACAGAGCAACGGCTTCACCTTCGAGCTGATGGCCAGCGGCGGTACCGACCGCGACAGCCTGATGAAGCTGCGCAGTCAGCTACTGGCGGCGGCCAACCAGAGCGGCGAGCTGCAGTCGGTGCGCGCCAACGACCTGCCGCAGATGCCGCAGCTGCAGGTGGATATCGATAACAACAAAGCGGTCTCGCTGGGGCTGTCGCTGAGCGACGTGACCGATACGCTCTCCAGCGCCTGGGGCGGCACCTACGTGAATGACTTTATCGATCGCGGCCGGGTGAAGAAGGTCTATATCCAGGGCGAGAGCGACGCGCGCGCGGTGCCCTCCGACCTTGGCAAATGGTTCGTTCGCGGCAGCGATAACAGCATGACGCCGTTCTCCGCCTTCGCCACCACCCACTGGCAATACGGCCCGGAAAGCCTGGTGCGCTACAACGGCTCCGCCGCCTTTGAGATCCAGGGCGAAAACGCCGCCGGCTTCAGCTCCGGCGCGGCGATGGACAAGATGGAAAAGCTGGCCGACAGCCTGCCGGCGGGCTCCACCTGGGCGTGGAGCGGCATTTCGCTGCAGGAAAAGCTGGCCAGCGGCCAGGCGATGAGCCTGTACGCCATTTCGATTCTGGTGGTGTTCCTGTGCCTGGCGGCGCTGTATGAGAGCTGGTCGGTGCCGTTCTCGGTGATCATGGTCATCCCGCTCGGCCTGCTCGGCGCGGCGCTGGCGGCGACGCTGCGCGGCTTAAGCAACGACGTTTACTTCCAGGTGGCGCTGCTGACCACCATCGGCCTGTCGTCGAAGAACGCCATCCTGATCGTCGAGTTCGCTGAATCCGCCGTGGATGAGGGGTATTCGCTCTCCCGGGCGGCGATCCGCGCCGCGCAGACCCGTCTGCGCCCCATTGTCATGACCTCGCTGGCGTTTATTGCCGGGGTGCTGCCGCTGGCCGTCGCCACCGGCGCCGGGGCCAACAGCCGCGTGGCGATCGGCACCGGCATCATCGGCGGCACCCTGACGGCCACCCTGCTGGCGGTGTTCTTTGTGCCGCTGTTCTTCGTGCTGGTGAAACGCTTCTTCACTCGCCAACGTCCTTCTCAGGAGTAAAGTATGTTTCGTTTGAGTTTTATGTTTATCGCGCTCCTGACCGCGGGCTGCGTCTCGCTTGATCCGCATTATGATCGCCCGGCCGCGCCGGTGCCGGCCACCCTGCCCGGGGCGCACGGCGAATCGACGGCGGTGGTCGGCGACTGGCAGAAAGTGGTCAATGACGCGCGGCTGAAAAAAGTGGTCAGTATCGCGCTGAACAGCAACCGCGATGTGCAAAAGGCGCTGGCCGATATCGAGGCCGCGCGCGCCCAGTACGGCGAGACGCGGGCGTCGCTGTTTCCCACCGTTGATGCCGAGCTGAGCCATACCCGCAGCAAAACGGTGGCCAGCGGCCTGAGCTCAACTTCGCAGGCCGACGGCGCGGTCTCCAGCTTCGAGCTGGATCTGTTTGGCAAGAACCAGAGCCTGTCGCGCGCGGCGCGCGAAACCTGGCTTGCCAGCGAATTCACCGCGCAGAATACCCGACTGACGATGATTGCCGATTTGACCACCGCCTGGGTGACGCTGGCGACGGATAACAGCAATCTGGCGCTGGCGCAGCAGACCATGGACAGCGCGGCAAACTCGCGCAACATCGTCGCCCGCCAGATGGCGGTTGGCACCGCCTCAGCCGGCGATGTAAGCTCGGCGGAAAGCGTCTATCAGCAGGCGCGCGCCAGCGTCGCCAGCTATCGCACGCTGGTGGCGCAGGATAAAAACGCCATTAACCTGCTGGCGGGGGAAACCGTGCCGGAGAGCCTGCTGCCCGGCACTCTCGAGAGTCTCGGGGATAACAGCATCGCGCTGGTGCCGGCGGGCGTGTCGTCGTCGGTGCTGCTGCGTCGGCCGGACATTCAGGAAGCGGAGCACAATCTGAAGAGCGCCAATGCCGATATCGGCGCGGCGCGAGCGAACTTCTTCCCGTCGATTTCCCTGACCGCCAGCGCCGGGGTCGGCAGCGACTCGCTGTCGTCGCTGTTCAGCCACGGGATGCAGGTGTGGTCGTTCGCCCCCTCCATCAGCCTGCCGCTGTTCACCGGCGGCAGCAACCTGGCGCAGTTGCGCTATGCGGAAGCGGAGAAAAAGGGGCTGATCGCCACCTACGAGAAATCGATTCAGAGCGCCTTTAAGGACGTTGCCGATGCGCTGGCCCGCCGGGAAACGCTGAGCGAAGAGCTCGATGCCCAGCGGCAGTACGTCGCCGCCGAGCAGACATCGCTGGATATCGCCATGAAGAGCTATCAGGCCGGGGTCGGCGATTATCTGTCGGTGCTCACCGCTCAGCGCACGCTGTGGTCGGCGAAAAATACGCTGCTGTCCCTGCAGCAGACCGACCTCAATAACCGGATCACCCTCTGGCAGTCGCTGGGCGGCGGCGCCAGTTAAACTTACCCGCCGGGCGACCGAGCCCGGCCTCTACAAGGAATCGTTATGGCACGTGTTTCCCTCTCCTGGGCGCTGATCCTCGGCCTGCTGTCGGGTATCGGCCCGCTGTGCACTGATTTTTATCTGCCGGCGCTGCCGGAGATCACTCAGCAGCTGCAGGCCACCAGCACCCAGACCCAGCTGTCGCTGACCGCCGCGCTGATTGGCCTCGGCCTGGGTCAGCTGTTTTTCGGCCCGCTGAGCGACCGCATTGGCCGCCTGAAACCCCTGGCGCTGTCCCTGCTGCTGTTTATCTTCTCTTCGGCGATGTGCGCCCTGACAAGGGATATCAACATGCTGATTGTCTGGCGTTTTTTACAGGGCTTCGCCGGCGCCGGCGGTTCGGTGCTGTCGCGCTCCATCGCCCGCGATAAATACCAGGGCACCCTGCTGACCCAGTTTTTCGCCCTGCTGATGACGGTGAACGGTATTGCGCCGGTTCTGTCACCGGTGCTGGGCGGCTACGTGATCACCGCCTTCGACTGGCGAATTCTCTTCTGGACGATGGCCGCCATTGGCGGCGCGCTGCTGGTGATGAGCCTGACTATCCTGCGGGAAACGCGCCCGGCCGCGGCAACCAATGCGACCCGCCAGCGGCCCGGCCAGCCGGTGCTGAAGAATCGTCGTTTTCTACGCTTCTGCCTGATTCAGGCCTTTATGATGGCCGGACTGTTCTCCTACATCGGCTCCTCTTCCTTCGTGATGCAGAGCGAATACGGCATGAGCGCCATGCAGTTCAGCCTGCTGTTCGGTCTGAACGGTATCGGGCTGATTATCGCGGCGATGATCTTTTCCCGTCTGGCGCGCCGCTTCAGCGCCGAAAGCCTGCTGCGCGGCGGCCTGACGCTGGCGGTGAGCTGCGCGGCGATCATGCTGCTGTTTGCCTGGCTGCAGCTGCCGGTGCTGGCGCTGGTCGGCCTGTTCTTTACCGTGTCGCTGATGAGCGGCATCAGCACCGTCGCCGGCGCGGAGGCGATGAGCGCCGTTGACGCCGCCCAGTCCGGCACCGCGTCCGCGCTGATGGGCACCCTGATGTTTGTCTTCGGCGGCATCGCCGCGCCGCTGGCGGGCCTCGGCGGCGAAACGATGCTGAAAATGAGCCTCGCGATGGCGATCTGCTACCTGCTGGCGCTGCTAATGGGCCTCAGCCAGTCGCGCAGCGCGCGCTAAACGCCAGGTGCGGTAATAAAATATTCCACCTTTATTACCGCACCATTTCCCGCCATCTCTACCATTCTCGTATTATTCTCCGCGTACTAATCGTGATACTCTTCACAGGCAAGGAATAAATAATTCCTTATACTGCGCACGACTGAGAATAACGAGGTTTCTATGAGTATCGACCTGAGCAAACTGCTGACCGAGCGACGCAACGCCAACAGCGCCAACATTGACACCCTTTCCACCCTTGAGATGCTGACGGTGATAAACCAGGAAGACCAGCAGGTGGCCCAGGCGATTACGCCCTATCTGCCGCAGATTGCCGAGGTGGTGGATAAGGTCGCGACGGCGCTGCAGGCCGGTGGCCGCTTGATTTATATCGGTGCTGGCACCTCAGGGCGTCTGGGGATCCTCGATGCCAGCGAATGCCCACCGACCTTCGGCACCCGCCCGGAGCAGGTGGTGGGGATCATCGCCGGCGGACATAAAGCGATTCTCAGCGCCGTGGAAAACGTGGAAGACAATAAAGCGCAGGGGGCGATGGATCTGCAGAACCTGAACTTCAGCCACCGCGATGTGCTGGTGGGGCTGGCGGCCAGCGGACGCACGCCGTACGTCATTGGCGCCATGGAGTATGCCCATCGCCAGAATGCCTTTGTCGCCATCGTCAGCTGTAACCCGCATGGCGAAATGGCCCAGCTGGCGGACGTCGCCATTACTCCGGTGGTCGGCCCGGAGGTGGTGACCGGCTCAACCCGCCTGAAAGCCGGCACTGCGCAGAAGCTGGTGCTGAACATGATCTCCACCGGGGCGATGATCCGCGTCGGCAAGGTCTACAGCAATCTGATGGTCGACGTCGAAGCGACCAACGCCAAGCTGATTGAGCGCCAGGTTTCCATCGTGATGGAGGCGACCGACTGCGATCGCCCCACCGCCCAGAATGCGCTGGAGGCCTGCGGCCGCCACTGTAAAACCGCGATCGTGATGGTGCTGGCAGACTTAAGCGCCGAAGAGGCGCAGTCGCTGCTGGCGAAAAACAACGGCTATATCCGCAAGGCGCTCAGCAACGCCTGAGCGCCGACAGACAGGTAACGGGCAATGGCAAAAATAACGAAAGAGATGATAGCGCGGATCCTCAGCCACGTGGGCGGCGCCGCAAACGTCGCGCAGGCGGGCAACTGCATGACGCGCCTGCGCTTGACCCTGCGCGATGAAGGGCTGGCCGACACCACCGCCATCCGCCAGATTGACGGCGTGATGGGGGTAATCGTCAGCGACGAGCAGTTCCAGGTAGTGCTCGGCCCCGGCAAAGCGCAAACCGCCGCCGAGATGATGAACGGCCTGCTGGAGGAGGCCCCTGCCGCGCCGTCGCTGGCCGACGTCGCGGCGGAGAGAAAACAGGCGCTGAAGGGCAAGCAGACCAGCGCGGTACAGAAGTTTCTCGCCAAATTCGCCACCATCTTTACGCCGCTAATCCCCGGCTTTATCGCCGTCGGGCTGCTGCTGGGCTTCGCCACCCTGGCGGAACAGGTTTTCGTGCTGGAGAACGCCCATCCGAACGCCAGCCTGGTGGCGCTGATTGGCTATATGAAGGTCTTCAGCAAAGGGATGTTCACCTTCCTGAGCATCCTGATTGGCTATAACGCTCAGAAGGCGTTCGGCGGCTCCGGGGTAAACGGCGCGATTATCGCCTCGCTGTTCGTGCTGGGCTACAACCCGGAGGCGACCAGCGGCGTCTACGCCGGGATCTCCACCTTCTTCGGCCACAGCATCGATCCGCGCGGCAATATCATCGGCGTACTGATCGCCGCCATCCTTGGCGCGTGGGTTGAACGCCAGGTGCGGCGGGTAATGCCGGCCAACCTCGATATGATCCTCACCTCGGCGGTGACGCTGCTGATCATGGGCGCGGTGACCTTTACGGTGATCATGCCGATTGGCGGCTGGTTGTTTACCGGCATGTCGTGGTTGTTCCTGCATCTTAATGGCAATCCGTTTGGCTCGGCGGTGCTGGCCGGTCTGTTCCTGCTGGCGGTGATGTTCGGCGTCCATCAGGGGTTTGTCCCGGTCTATTTTGCGCTGGTGGACGCCCAAGGCTTTAACTCGCTGTTCCCGATCCTGGCGATGGCCGGGGCCGGGCAGGTGGGGGCGGCGCTGGCGCTGTTCTGGCGGGCGAAGCGCGATTCGCTGCTGCGAACCCAGATTAAAGGGGCGATTATTCCGGGCTTCCTCGGGATTGGCGAGCCGCTGATCTACGGCGTCACCCTGCCGCGGATGAAGCCGTTTGTCACCGCCTGCCTCGGCGGCGCCTGCGGCGGCTTCTTCGTCGGACTGATCGCCTGGCTGGGGCTGCCGGTCGGCCTGAACACCGTGTTCGGTCCGTCCGGGCTGGTGGCGCTGCCGCTGATGACCTCCGGCAGCGGGATTTACGCCGGGATGGCGGTTTACGCCGGCGGACTGGCGGTCTCCTACCTGTGCGGCTTTGTGCTCACCTGGCTGTTCGGCAGTAAAAATGTCGATTTAAGCTAGAACGCGATTGTCGGGTCATGCCCGGCGGCGACTTCGCCTTCCCGGGCCTGCAAAATCGTTACCCCGGCGCGGCCAACTACCATTTCCTGCCCCGCCGCCCGGGCGGGCGCATGTTATGATTCCCCTTTGTCACATTTCACCAGAGGAAAAGATGGGCTCCAGCAAAAAAGGGATGCTGAACGTACTGATTGCCGCCGTGCTGTGGGGCAGTTCCGGGGTATGCGCGCAGTTTATTATGCAGGAAAGCCAGATGTCGTCGCCGTTTCTGACCATGACGCGTCTGCTGTTCGCCGGGCTGATCCTGCTGATGCTCGGCTTTGTTCACGGCGACCGCATTTTCCGCGTGCTGCAAAACCGCCGCGACGCCGTCAGCCTGCTGTTTTTCTCGCTGTTTGGCGCGTTAACCGTGCAATTCACCTTTTTGATGACCATTGAAAAATCGAATGCCGCCACGGCCACAGTGCTGCAGTTCCTGTCCCCGACGATCATCGTCGCCTGGTTCGCCCTCGCCCGCAAAGCGCGCCCCACTCCGTTGGTGCTGGGGGCTATCTGCACCTCGCTGGCGGGCACCTTTCTGCTGGTAACCCACGGCAACCCGACGACGCTGTCGATTTCGCCGGCGGCGCTGTTCTGGGGGATCGCCTCGGCGTTTGCCGCCGCGTTTTATACCACCTATCCCTCGACGCTAATTGCCCGCTACGGGACGCTGCCGATCGTCGGCTGGAGTATGTTGTTCGGCGGTGCGATGCTGCTGCCGTTTTACGGCGGCCAGGGCACCGATTTTGTGGTGAACGGCAGCCTGCTGTTAGCTTTTTTCTACCTGGTGGTGATCGGTACTTCGCTGACATTCAGCCTTTATCTTAACGGCGCGCAGAAGATTGGCGGCGCCAAAGCGGGGATCCTCAGCTGCGCCGAACCGCTGAGCAGCGCCCTGCTGTCGCTCCTGCTGCTGGGGATCACCTTCACGCTGCCGGACTGGCTGGGCACTCTGCTGATCCTGGCGTCGGTGGTGCTGATCGCTATCGACTCGCGGCGGCGGGTGAGAGCCGCCTGAGGCGATGATAACAAACGCCTTTTCAATAAGTTAAATTAACCGCTATTTGCGTGTTTTCCCACCTGCGCATATAGTTGACGGAAGCGATTACGGAAGGAGAAGCCTGATGAAAGCATGTTGGATGGTATGCCTGGTCACCGCCCTGAGCGCCACGTCGGCGTGGGCCGAATCACCGCTGCAAAGCCTGCAGTTCGAGCAGCAAAAGCAGCAGGTGCTCAAAGCGGTGAAGGAAAAATGCGCGCCAGCAAGCCACCTCAGCGACAACGATTTTGCCAATAAAGTACTGGCGACCGACGGCAACAAGAACGCGGTCCGCGAAGCGACGCTGGCGAAAGAGCGCAATAACCAAAAAAGCTACCAGGCCGCAATCGACAAAATCGTCTGTCCGGCCAAATAGCGGTTATTTCAGCCTGGCGACCAGCGTTTTCCAGTCAAACGGCGTCAGCTGCCTGTAGCTCAGGCTACGGGCGGCCATCTGCTCCGGAAGCTGGCGCTGGCTTTTCGCGATCGCCTCGCTCATTATCCCGCCGCTCCCCACATCACGCAGGGTTTTTACCACCTCTTCCATCTCTTCGCTGCGCCGAACGCCATGTTCCGCCACCCGGCTGATCAGATAGTCGGGAAACGCGCCTGTCCAGCCCAGAGACGGGAAACTATGATGCAAGGAGCTAAGCACCTCCTCCTCGACGCCATATTCACGGGCCGCGAACAGGCATTCTGTGGTGAGCGCTTCAAGACCTTTGATCATCACGCTACGGCACATTTTTATCGCCGACATCTGGCCCACCGTACTGGCGCCATAGCGGGCATTCAGCCCCAGCCCCTGCAGACGCGGCGCGATCGCCTCCGCCTGCGGCCCGCCGATCAATAACGGTGTCTGCAATCGGGCCGGCGGCACCGGCGCCATCACCGCGACATCAATGTAGGCGCCGGGCAGAAAATGTTCAGCTGCCTGCCGTTTCGTTTCCGGCGCCACGGAGTTGAGATCGAGGAAATATTGCCCCGGCTGCAGCAGCGCGGCGGCCTGCTGCGCGACCTTTAGCGCCTCACCGGCGGTCACAGTAGAAAAAATCAGCGCGGCGCTCTCCAGCGCCTGCGCCAGCGAACTCCCCGCCTGAACGCGCGAATCACCGGCTTTCCTGACCATTGCCTCTCGCTCCGGGCCATTGAGCTTGCAATCCCATATGGTCACCGCATGCTCACGGGCCAGATCTGCCGCCAGAATGCCACCCGCCTCGCCAAAACCAATAAACGCGATTGTCGTCATCATTACTCCTCACGCGGCCAGACGCGGGCCGGAATAAAAACTTCGCCAGCAAACAGCAGTCGCGCCGTGCGTAACAGGCCGCAGCCTGTCAGGGCGCCGTCTGCGTCAAGCTGAAGCGTCACGCTAAATTCGCCTGTCGGATGCTCAACGCTGAGCAGCGGCGTAGCGCCTGGCGCGACCTGCGCCATGCCCTGCGCGACGGATCCAGGAAGCAGACAGGCGCTGGCCACGCTCACCGCGCCAAATACGCCGATCGACGCGTGGCAGCGGTGCGGGATAAAGGTGCGGCTGCTGATGGCGCCGCCGTGTCGCGGCTCGGCGATCAGGGTCATCTTGGGCACCGTGCGCTGGCTGACGTCGCCAAGCTGCATCAGCGGCCCGGCCTGCAGGCGAATCGACTCCAGGCGACGTTTAAGCGCGTCGTCATTATCCAGCTGTTCGCGTGTCTCATAGCCGGTGCAACCGAGGTCGCACGCGCGCAGCAGGATCACCGGCATTCCGTTATCGATGCAGGTCACCTCGACGCCGTCAAAACGATCACGGACCCGGCCGGTCGGCAGCAGTGCCCCGCAGCTGGAGCCTGCCACATCAAGAAAATGGAGCAGGATCGGGCTGGCGCTGCCCGGTACGCCATCGATACGACTCTCGCCGACGTAGTCGACCCCGTCGGCATCGCAGGGGATCTCTGCCACCGCCAGTTGCCCCGTGTTCTCCATATAAATACGCACCCGAGTGAGCGGCGCATCGTGGCGAATCAGCCCACGCTCGATGGCGAAAGGGCCAACGGCGGCAAGAATATTGCCGCAGTTTTGGCCGTAGTCCACAGAGGCCCCCGTCACGTTCACCTGGGCAAACAGATAGTCCACATCGGCGTCAGGCCGTGCGGAGCGGCGGATAATCGCCACTTTACTGGTCAGCGGATCGGCGCCGCCGATCCCGTCAATTTGCCGGGGATCAGGCGAGCCCATCACCGCCAGCAGCACCGCATCACGTTGCACCGGATCGGCAGGCAGATCGTCAGCCAGAAAACAGGCCGCCTTCGAGGTGCCGCCGCGCATCCATAGACAGGGAATTCCGCGTTGCGCCATCTTACTCCTCCACCTCATCTGCGCTGTCGTAATACCGCAGCCCCTTTTCCGCCAGACGCTGGCGCATCGCGTAAATATCCAGCCCCAGCTCGCCATGGCGCATCCGCTCACGCTTCGCAAGCTCATTGCTCATGCGTGCTTCCGCTTTATCGAGCACATCACGCACCTGGGCGTGAGGCAGCACCACGACGCCATCGTCGTCGGCCACCACGACATCGCCCGGCTGCACAAGCTGGCCTGCGCAAATCACCGGGACGTTAACCGAGCCGAGGCTCTCTTTCACCGTTCCCTGGGCATAAACCTGACGGGACCAGACGGCGAATCCCATCTCCCGCAACGTTTGCGAATCGCGAATGCCGATATCGCCCACCAGACCGACCACACCGCGCGATTGGAGAGACGTCGCCAGCAGATCGCCGAAGAAGCCATCGCCGCACGGCGACGTCGGGGCCACCACCAGAATATCGCCGGCGCGGCACTGCTCGACCGCGACATGAAACATCCAGTTGTCGCCTGGCGTCACCAGTACCGTGACCGCGTTGCCCGCCCGGCTGACGCCCTGCTGAATCGGACGGATTGCCGGTCCCATCAGCCCCTGGCGTGCCCAGGCTTCATGGAGCGTCGCCACCCCGGCCGCCTCACAGCGGCGCAAAACCGCCTCGTCATGGCGCGGCAGATGGCGGATCACAAGGCCTTTTTTATTTAACAGCTTCATGCCAGGTTCTCCGTTACGCGGGGGAAGATGCTCTGGAAGGCTTCGCCGTGAACGATATCGCGCGCGGCCGTGATGCCGATGTTGCGTTTGGCCTGCACTCCGCGCTGCAGCGCCACGCGGGTGTAGTACTCCCACAAATGCTCCTGGCCCTGCATACACTGAATGGCCTGATACTTTTTCTCCCAGACAGTGGTGATGTCCAGCAGCACATCAGGCTTCCAGTTGCACTGCTCCGGCTGGTGCGGTTCGAAACAGTAAACCGGGGGAGCAGCGACAATTTTCTCGCCGGGGCGATAGCCTTCTGCCTGAGCGATAATCCGAGCCTCCTGAGCCAGGTGGGAGGCCAGCGGGTGATCGTAGTTATAGGGATCCTGCAGCGAGTGCGTCAGAACAAAGTGGGGCTGGATACGGCGATACACATCCGCCAGACGAAACAGCGTCTCTTTATCGGCGCGCAACGGATAGTCGCCGATATCAAAGAATTCGACGCTGGCGCCCAGGATCTCGGCGGCGGCCTGCGCCTCTTCGCGACGGACTTGCTTCACCGCCTCCTCGGTCATGTTGCCTTTACGCCACAGTTTGGCGGACTCGCCGCGCTCGCCAAAGGACAAACAGACCACATGGACCTGATAGCCCTGCAGGGCATGCAGGGCTATCGCACCGCCCGCGCGCCAGACGAAATCGGCCGAGTGGGCGCTGACGACAAGGGCACTTTTTTCGCTAACCGGATGAGACATGATGGCTTCCTCTGTTGTTTTTTTCAGCTTGTCATGTCCCGCCGTTGGAAGGTAATTCGTTAACTTGCGAAGGCTATGATTTTTATTTATGTTGTCGACTCACTCACTATTTCAGGCCTGACGAATAATGCTGAAGAGAAAGCACGATAAAATCATAAATATCATGCAGCTGCGCTTTTTTTGTCAGGTCGCGCTGCGCGGAAGCGTCTCGCGTGCTGCCGATGACTTATTCCGCACGCAGTCAGCGATAACCCGGGCTATCCGCGACCTTGAAGCCGCGTTGAACGTCACGCTGTTCGAACGCCATTACAGCGGCATGGTGCCCACCGAGTATGGCAAGTGCATCCTGCCGCGCGCCCGGCGGGCGATTGACGACCTGCAGGCCATCCCGGCGCTGTTGCAGAAGCACCATACCCGCACCAGCGGCCCGCTGGCGGACGCCGGTTGGCTGTTCAATACCCGCCGGTTAGCCATTTTTATTCAGCTCTATCACGTCAACCATACCCAAACCGTCGCGCAACAGTTGGGGATCACCCAGCCGGCGGTCAGCGCCGCGCTGAAGGTCCTGGAGAAAGGGGCGGATTCGGCGCTGTTTCGCCGAACGCCAGAAGGGGTGCGTCCCACGCCTGCCGCAGAACTGCTCTATCCCCCGGTGAGCAGAGCGCTCAACGAGCTGGAAAACATCTGGAGCGATCTCGCCGCCCGTCGCGGGGTGCTGGAGGGCACCGTGCGCATTGGCGCCCTGCCGCTGAGTCGCACCCGGCTACTGCCCTCCGCCATCGCCGCCTTTCTGGCCCAGCACCCGGGCATTACCCTCATGACCAATGAAAGCCCGTATGAGTCGCTGGTCGCCGATATGCGCGCAGGTAATATCGATTTTATTATCGGCGCCCTGCGTCAGGATGAAGATCTCCCGGACCTCTGTAGCGAGGCGTTATTCGAAGAGGATATGCTGATTTTACTGCGTAATAACCACCCGCTGCTGCGCCATCCGGATCCGCGCAGCCAGCTGGCGACGGCACAATGGGTGCTGCCGCGCGCCAACGCGCCGGCGCGCCATTTGCTGGATAAGGCGTTTGTCACCCTGGGGCTGCCGCTGCCCCAGCCGACGGTGGAGACCGGGGATGCGGCGATGGTGCGAGGATTGCTGCAGGACTCCGACATGCTGGCGGCGGTTTCCGCCAGCCAGATGCGTTTTGAAACTGACAATGGGTTGCTCAGCGTGTTGCCGGTCCCCCTGCCCGATACCACCCGGCGTATCGGGCTGACGTTTCGCGCCGGCAGCCTGCCCTCCCCGGCGACGCAGGCGCTGTTGCGTTTTATTTATCAGCAGGTTCAGGACGGGACTGTTTAACGTTTACCCGCCACCGAATAGGTTACCTGTTGGTTGCGCGTTTGCTGAAACGCCTCCAGCGTCTGCCCGCGCATCGCGGCGTAAATATGCAGGTTGGATACGCCGACCACCGCGCCCATTTTCTCCAGCAGGAAGAAACTGGCGCCATACTGAATCAATCCCCGCCAGTCGCGTGCGTTGAGCAACTGCTGTTCCTCCTCACTCAGTCCGGCTTCGGCATAAAGCGACTGAGGCGACTGCAGAAAACGTTCGCGCCAGGCAGGCTCAATCAGCCGATGCAGGAAACGGTTAAGCCGCAAGCCATTCAGGCTGCGCTCGTGGGTAAAAGGATAGGTTCCCGGCAGTTTCTCCACCCCGGCCAGCTGCTGCGCCATATGCTGGCGATGGCGCGTCAGGGTATCGACGGGGGGCAGGCGCGCATTGTTCTCAAGGATCAGCGTAGCGATACCGGTCATCGACGGCAGGTAATAGTCGCGCCAGGTTTCGGTGACATTGGCTGATAGCGCGCCGCGCATCACCAGCCACATGATCACCTCAGACCCTTCCATTCCCCCCAGCTCGGCATATTCGCCAAGGGTCATTTCGGTAAGCTTTTCCGGGTCATTAACCAGCATGTCAACAAACTGGGCATCCCAGTCGGGATTATTAAATCCGCAGCGCTCGCCATGAACCTGATGCGAGAGCCCGCCGGTCGCGACAATCGCCACATTGATATCTTCCGGGAAGCTTTCAATTGCCCGGCGCAGCGCCTGGCCGAGTCGGTAACAACGGCGCGCGCTCGGTACCGGAAATTGCAGCACGCCGATCTGTAACGGGATTACCGCCGTCGGCCACCCCTGCGCTTCATCCCAGGGCAACAGCGCCGAAAGCGGCGAGAAAAGGCCGTGGTCGAGCTTTTTATCCATAAAGAACGACATATCAAACTCATCGGCCATCAGGCTGGCGCCAATGTGCCTTGAGAGCGCCGCATTGCCCTGGACCGGCGGCAGACAGCGTGGTCCGCCGCCTTCATCGGCAACGTCATATTGACTATCGATTCCCAGCGTAAATGTCGAATAGTGATCGAAGAAAAAGGCGGTCACATGGTCATTAAAGATGTACACCAGCGCATCCGGTTTTTTCTCCTCCAGCCAGCGCTGCAGCGGTTCGAAGCTCTGGAAGATCGGCGACCATGCCGGGTCCTGCTGTTTATGATGATCGACCGCGAAGCCGATAGTCGGGGTATGAGAGACGGCGATACCGCCGAGAATGTTAGCCATCAGATAACTCCACTTATCGGTGTTCCAGGGGGGATGACAAAGCGTCCAGTTCTGCCTCTGTGAGTCGAGGCTTAGCGTGATTCATACGGTGCAACAAAATACAGGTCCCCGCCAGGCAGGCCGGCAGCGCAAGCACCAAAAAGATCGACGAGTGTCCCGGCACGGCCAGCATCAGCATCCCGCCCAGCGTGGAGCTGAGAATAGCCCCGGTACGGCCGATACCATGCATCCAGCTGACGCCGGTAGCACGGATCTCGGTTTGATAATAGGCTGGCGAATAGGCCTGCAGACCGTTCTGCGCGCCGTTAATGCACATCCCGCTGATAAAAATCAGCACCGACAGCGCCGCCGATCCGAAGTCCATCAACCCCTGGGACAACAGGCACAGGCAGCCAAGGAAATAGGTTGCCGCAATCACCGCTTTCGCCGAAGCACGATCCATCAGCATACCGACAAGGATGCCGCCCAGCGGGCCGCCGAGCTGGAACAAGCCGGTCATCATCGCCGCCTGCTGCAGCGACAGCCCGCCGGAGCGGAGAATGGTTGGCAGCCAGCCGTTCAGCAGATATATCACGAACAGCCCCATAAAATAGGTCAGCCACAGCGCTATCGTGCCGCGGGCATAGCCATACCGAAACAGCTGCGCCACTTTACTGCTCCGCGTGATGGGCGGCGCATTCAGCTGGAAGACGGTGTCAGCCGTAAACTGGCCTCCAAGCCGGTTAAGCGCCCTGGCGATCTGCTCGCCCGGTAGTCGGCGCGCCACCATGCTCATCGCCGACTCCGGCAACATCACGATCATAAAGGGAAGCACCACGAGCGGCAGCACGCCGCCAAAAATCAGCGCCGAGTGCCAGCTGTAATGCGATAACAACCCGGCAGCGATAAAGCCGCCGAGGCCGGAACCCACGTTGAATCCGCTGTACATCAGGGTGATCATCACCCCTTTACGCCGCTCCGGCATATATTCCGCCACCAGCGTGACGCAATTGGGCATCACGGCGCCAAGTCCGAGGCCGGTGAGAAAGCGCAGCAGCGCCAGCTGCGACGGGCTTTGCGCCACGGCGCCGGCCAGGCTGAACAGCGCAAACAGCGCCACCGACCAGAGTAAAATGCGTTTTCGGCCGTAGCGGTCAGAAAGCGGGCCCGCCACCAGCGCGCCAATGGCGACGCCGAACATAGCCGCCCCAAGAATCGGCCCCATTTCAGCCCGGCTGATGCCCCAGTCCTCGATGAGCGCCGGGGCGACAAAGCCCATCACCGCAGCGTCATACCCATCCAGCATAATGATGATGAAACAGAGCAGCAGCACGTTCCATTGAAAGCGCGAGACCGGGCGGGCATCTATCCACGCTTTCACATCGACAACGTTCATGTGATTCATAGGGTGACTTCCTCAAGCAGGCGGTACGAATGTTCTGGTTAGTGTTTTTTTTGAGTGGAACTTTCGTACTCAACTTAAGGCAGGTCACGCAGGCTGTCCGGTTCGAAAACCCGGCGACAGATATGAGTTTTATTTATAATGTGAGGGATACGACAAAAAACAGCCAATAAAAAACCCGCAGCCAACGGCGGCGGGTCAGGGCAAGAGCGACGATCAGTGCTTTGGAATAATTAAATCGCCGCGCAGCGGGCTGCCGCCCGGGTTGTCCGTTTTCTCGGTCAGCCAGTTGACGATCCGCGACGCCATCGCGTCCATGGAATATTCAATCGCCGGGATAGTCGGGATTCCGGGCAGCTGTAACGATCCGGCGAGGCTAAACACCATCACATTTTGCGGAACGGCGCGGTTAAACGCCTGCAGCTGCGGGACCACGCGCTGCGCCTGCAGCTCATCGCTCACCAGCAGCGCGTTAAAGTTCAGCGTCGTGGCGTTATTGACCAGCTCCTGCACCGCCACCGACGGCGAGGTGTTATCCAGAAACACCAGATTGCGATTAAACGGCAAAAAGTTTTTTTCCAGCGCGTGCTTGTAGCCCAGCAGCACCTGATCGGCAAAGCCGCTGCTCTGCGGATGGATCAGCGCAATCTGCCTTCTGCCCTGGCTTATCAGATAGTGGCAGGCGGTTTCGGCGGCGAAGGCGTGATCGAACTGAATGCTGTTTTCGCCCTCGCTGTCGAGGCAGTCCACCAACACCACGTCCGGGCGGTTAATATTCAGAGGAAAACGCGCGCCGATGATCAGCACGTTATCGCACAGCCCGCAGGTTAACTCCTCCAGCGAGTTCATCACGCCGCTGCTGGTGTTGGCGAAGCGCAGCAGCAGGTGCTTCTGGTGCTGGCTGAGCTGTTTTTCCAGGGCGTAGAGATAGCTGGTGGTTTGATTGATATTGTCCTGGGCGCAGATGACGCCGATGCAGCCGGTGGACTGGCTAAGCAACGACTGGGCTATCATGTTTGGCCGGTAATTGAGCGCTTCCGCCGCCTGCAGCACCGCCTGACGACTGGCTTCCTTCACGCCACGTGAGCCGCTCAACACTCGCGACACCGTGGCTTTGGAAACCCCGGCAAGTCGTGAAACATCATTGATTGTCGACATCATTTTCCCCTGCGCGGGCGCCACGTCCCGCCAAAATCCTGTAAACCTGAATCGCTTCAATTATGACCAGCGCAGTATATCCATTTCGCCATTTGTTTGGAAACCGATTTTCCATTTCAGCGCAAAACATCGCCAAATCGACAGAATAATGTGAGCCAAATCCAATAAATCCGCCCCATAAGCAGGAGATCTTGACCACTATCACAGTTCTGCTTTTTATAAATGGAAACCGGTTTCCGTCTGATATCAAATCATCCACGCAATAACTTTTTACATTTTGAGGATGGTCGTCGATGTACAAGATTATGCTGTGCTGCTCTGCCGGAATGTCCACCAGTCTGCTGGTCAGAAAGATGGTGGAGGCGGCGAATGAACGTGATCTGCCGGTGCAGATTGACGCCTATGGCGTTTCCGAATTTGACATCCAGTTTCCGCAGTATCAGGTGGTGTTGCTAGGCCCCCAGGTGAAATACATGTTGAAAACCCTGTCTGACAAAGCGGCTTCCCTGAACATTCCCGTTCAGCCCATCGATACGATGGACTACGGTATGCAGCGGGGAGACAACGTCCTGAATTATGCTCTGTCGCTGATCCCAGCGGCGCACTGAGAGGTGTTGAAATGAGTTCTCTGTATCAGTCCATGATTGCCGTGATCGAGCAATCTATTACTCCGCTGGCAGGACGCCTTGGGCAGCAGAAATATGTTATCGCTATCCGCGATGGCTTCACTGCCGCATTGCCGTTTATGATCATCGGCTCTTTCATGCTGGTATTTATCTTTCCGCCGTTTTCACCCGAGACCACCAACGGCTTTGCCCGCGGCTGGCTCGATTTCTCCCAGCACTACCGCGAACAGCTGATGCTGCCGTTTAACCTCAGCATGGGCGTAATGACCTTCTTTATCTCGGTCGGCATTGGCGCCAGCCTCGGTCGTCAGTTTCAGCTGGATCCGGTGATGTCCGGTCTGCTGGCG
Source organism: Klebsiella sp. 2-CIP_Kleb. (assembly GCF_050378715.1). Taxonomy (NCBI): domain Bacteria; kingdom Pseudomonadati; phylum Pseudomonadota; class Gammaproteobacteria; order Enterobacterales; family Enterobacteriaceae; genus Klebsiella; species Klebsiella sp. 2-CIP_Kleb. Next base: position 1,688 of record NZ_JBNRLG010000004.1, on the reverse strand, counting down.
TTTATGGCCTTCCTGCTGGTCGCCGCGCCCTATGCCGATGGAAAAATTTCCACTCAGTATCTGTCCGGACAGGGCATTTTTACCGCCCTCATCACCGCCATCTACTCCACCCGCGTCTACGCGTGGCTGAAGCAAAACAACATCACCATTCGACTGCCGAAAGAGGTACCGACCGGCGTCGCTCGTTCGTTTGAAATCCTTATCCCGGTGCTGGTGGTGATTGGTACTTTGCATCCGCTGAACCTGTTTATCGAAGCGCAGACCGGGATGATCCTGCCGCAGGCGATCATGCATCTGCTGGAGCCGCTGGTTTCCGCATCCGACTCGCTGCCGGCGATTTTGCTCTCCGTCCTGATGTGCCAGATTTTCTGGTTCGCTGGGATCCACGGCTCGCTGATTGTCACCGGTATTATGAACCCGTTCTGGATGGCTAACCTCTCGGCAAACCAGGCGGCGCTGGCGGCCGGCACGGTGTTGCCGCACGTCTATCTGCAGGGCTTCTGGGATCACTATCTGCTGATTGGCGGCGTCGGTTCGACCCTACCGCTGGCCTTCCTGCTGCTGCGTAGTCGGGCCACGCATCTGCGCACCATCGGCAAGATGGGTATCGTGCCGAGCTTCTTTAATATCAACGAGCCGATCCTGTTCGGGGCGCCGATCATCATGAACCCGATGATGTTTATCCCCTTCGTCTGCGTACCGATGGTCAACGCGGTGCTGGCTTACGGAGCGACGCGTCTTGGCTGGCTGAGCCAGGTGGTGTCCCTCACTCCGTGGACCACGCCGGCACCAATTGGCGCCTCGTGGGCGGCCAACTGGACGCTGAGCCCGGTAGTGATGTGCCTTATCTGCATGGTGATGTCGGCGGTGATTTACCTGCCGTTCCTGCGCGCCTATGAACGTTCCTTAATGAAAACCGAAGTTGAGAAAACCAAAAATAGCGTTCCGGTGGCAGAAACCGTTAGCTAATTCCTCTCCGCCCCGGAGAGATAATATGATGGCAGCGTAATAATGCAGAAAAAGGACTTTCACTGCATTATTAAATAATAAAGACCTCAGGAATACACATGATTGAATTAGAAGATGCGGTAATGGAAATTATCGTTAATGCGGGACAGTCACGCTCATTATGTTTTGAAGCGCTACATGCGGCCCGAACCGGAAATATCGACGAAGCGCGTTTACTGTTAAATGAAGCCGACGGTTACGCCCGTCGGGCGCATCAGATGCAGACCCAGCTCATCGAGCAGGATGCCGGTGAAGCGCGTCAGCCTATGACGCTGATTATGGTACATGCCCAGGATCATCTGATGAATTCGCTGCTGGCCCGCGAGTTCTCAGAAGAATTAATCCATCTGTACCAGCGTTAATTAATATGGAATAACGCCTGCGAGAATATTATTCTCCGGCGTCGCTGTACCCTAAAAAACAAATCAGCTTATTTTGGCTATATATTTTAGCCAGAATGGGATGGTTATTATCTGAAATATATTAATTATTAAAGCGAGATAACCATGAATACTGTGAAAAAACTGCCTTTAGCCATGGCGGTTGTCGCCGCGCTGTGCCCAATTTCCGTAATGGCGCAAGAATTTACTCAGGAACAGATCGACGCCATCGTCGCCAAAGCCGTTGATAAAGCGCTGGCCGAACGCCAGGCGAAAATCGACGCCGCGGCCGACAAAAAG
>NZ_JBNRLG010000003.1:0-458333 GCF_050378715.1 Klebsiella sp. 2-CIP_Kleb. | reverse complement strand
CGCCAGCGTTCAATCTGAGCCATGATCAAACTCTTCAATTTAAGTTTGATGCTCAAAGAATTAAACTTCGTAATGAATTACGTGTTCACTCTTGAGACTTGGTATTCATTTTTCGTCCGAGGACGTTAAGAATCCATGTCACTTTGAGTGCCCACACAGATTGTCTGATAAATTGTTAAAGAGCAGTTGCGACGCGCTTTAGCGCTCTGTCGCGAGGTCCCGTATAATACGTTTTCCTCATTCAGAGTCAAGCGCTTATTTTGCTTTTCTCTGTCGGCTTCAACGTTATCTTTCGCCGTTGAATCCTGCTGCCTCGGCGGCTTACCTGCCGTTGTTCCGTGTCAGTGGAGGCGCATTATAGGGGGTAATTCTGAAGTGACAAGGATAAATTCAAAAAAAGAATTCAATCGCTCACTTTTCAACCAAATCAGATGTTGAGCTTTAATTCTTGCCTGGTTTTTAAACAAAAACGAGCCCGCTGGGCCCGTTTTTGTCGTTTTGTGACTTACTGCACTGCCACGATGCGGTCGTCTTTCACTACCAGCTCGACGGTTTTACCCGGAATCAGCTCACCGGAAAGGATCTGCTGGGCCAACGGGTTCTCAATCTGCTGCTGAATAGCGCGTTTCAGTGGCCGCGCGCCGTATACCGGATCGTATCCGTTGGCGCTGAGCAACTTCAGCGCCTCATCGGACATCCGCACTTCATATCCGCGCTCTTCCAGACGTTTATACAGACGCTGCAGCTGGATCTGGGCAATAGAAGCAATGTGTTTCTCACCCAGCGGATGGAAGACCACCACTTCATCGATACGGTTGATGAACTCCGGACGGAAGTTCTGACTGACAACCCCCAGCACCAGGTCTTTCATATGTCCGTAATCCAGCTCGCCGAACCGTTCCTGAATCAAATCGGAACCGAGGTTCGAGGTCATGATGACCACCGTGTTACGGAAGTCGACCGTTCTCCCCTGGCCATCGGTGAGGCGCCCGTCGTCGAGTACCTGCAGCAGAATGTTGAACACATCCGGGTGCGCTTTTTCCACTTCATCCAGCAGGATGACGGAATAAGGACGACGGCGCACCGCCTCGGTCAGGTAACCGCCCTCTTCATAACCGACGTATCCCGGAGGCGCACCGACCAGACGCGAGACGGAGTGTTTCTCCATAAACTCGGACATATCGATACGCACCATTGCGTCGTCGCTGTCGAACATAAAGTTAGCCAGCGTTTTACACAGCTCGGTTTTACCGACCCCGGTCGGACCGAGGAACAGGAATGAACCAATCGGCCGGTTCGGATCGGACAGCCCGGCACGGCTACGGCGAATAGCGTTAGATACTGCTTCAACCGCCTCATCCTGACCAATCACCCGATGATGCAGTTCCTGCTCCATACGCAGCAGTTTGTCACGCTCGCTTTCCATCATCCGGGAGACCGGGATACCGGTCCAGCGGGCCAGCACTTCGGCGATTTCAGCATCCGTTACTTTATTACGCAGCAGACGCATGGTTTTCCCTTCGGACTGAGTGGCTGCCGCCAGCTGTTTCTCCAGTTCCGGAATTTTGCCGTACTGCAGCTCGGACATCCGCGCCAGGTCACCGACGCGACGCGCCTGTTCGATGGCGATTTTCGCCTGCTCCAGCTCGGCTTTGATGGTCTGGGTGCCGGAGAGGGACGCTTTTTCCGCTTTCCACTCTTCTTCCAGCACCGAGTACTGCCGTTCTTTATCCGCCAGCTCCTCGTTGAGCATATCAAGACGCTTCAGACTCGCCTCATCAGACTCTTTCTTCAGCGCCTGCTGCTCCAGTTTCAACTGGATGATACGGCGATCGAGACGGTCCAGCTCTTCCGGCTTCGAGTCGATCTGCATACGGATGCTGGACGCCGCTTCATCGATAAGGTCGATGGCTTTATCCGGCAGCTGCCGGTCGGCAATGTAGCGATGCGACAAGGTCGCCGCCGCCACGATAGCCGGGTCGGTGATCTGCACATGGTGGTGCAGTTCATAACGTTCTTTCAGACCGCGCAGAATAGCGATGGTATCTTCTACCGACGGCTCGGCGACGAACACCTTCTGGAAGCGGCGCTCCAGCGCAGCGTCTTTTTCAATGTACTGACGGTATTCGTCAAGCGTCGTCGCCCCGACGCAGTGCAGTTCACCACGCGCCAGCGCCGGCTTCAGCATGTTACCCGCGTCCATCGCGCCGTCGGCTTTACCGGCGCCAACCATGGTATGCAGTTCGTCGATAAACAGAATGACGTTGCCTTCCTGTTTCGACAGGTCGGTTAGCACACCTTTCAGACGCTCTTCAAACTCACCGCGGTATTTCGCCCCGGCCACCAGCGCGCCCATATCCAGAGCCAGCACCCGGCGGCCTTTCAGCCCTTCCGGCACTTCGCCGTTGACGATACGCTGCGCCAGGCCTTCGACGATAGCGGTTTTACCCACCCCGGGTTCACCAATCAGCACCGGATTGTTTTTGGTACGGCGCTGCAGTACCTGAATGGTACGGCGGATCTCTTCATCACGGCCGATAACCGGGTCCAGCTTGCCCTGTTCGGCACGCTCGGTGAGATCGACGGTAAATTTCTTCAATGCCTGACGTTGGTCTTCGGCACCCTGATCGTTCACGCTTTCACCTCCGCGCATTTGTTCAATCGCCTGAGTCACGTTGGCGGTTGTTGCTCCGGCGGATTTTAAAAGGTCGGTCAGCGTACCGCGTGATTCAAGCGCCGCCAGAACAAACAGTTCTGACGATATAAAGTTGTCCTTTTTCTTTTGCGCCAGCTTGTCGCAAAGGTTCAGGATCCGCACTAAATCCTGAGAAGGTTGCACATCGCCGCCGGTGCCTTCCACCTGCGGTAAACGGCTCAGAGCCTGTTCGATGTCAGTGCGCAGTTTCCCGGCATTCACGCCCGCCGAGGTTAATAAAGGACGTACCGATCCCCCTTCCTGATTCAGCAAGGCGCTCATTAAATGAAGAGGTTCGATGAATTGGTTGTCGTGCCCGAGTGCAAGCGACTGGGCATCGGCAAGAGCAAGCTGGAATTTATTGGTAAGACGATCCAGACGCATAACTCCTCCCATAACAGGTCAAATTTGCTACTGGAGATTAAATGAGGTCATCCCTCAATTATTCAAGGTTAAAGACCTGAACTATGCGAAAAATAAGTTTGCCTTCTGGATCGTCTTGATTCTCTAGGTTATATCAGCCAAATGAAACTTGCCATACGACCGGTGGTCTTGTCGCGCCGGTAAGAGAAAAAATCATCCTTTTCGCTTAGCGTGCAGCGATCGCCGCCGAAAATCTGCTCAACGCCGACGTTTGCCAGGCGCTGCCGAGCCAGCTGGTAGATATCAGCAAAATATTTTTCGCCTGCCGGACGAAAAGCCTGATGCGCATTCTCATCCTTAGCCATAAAAGCGTCGCGAACTTCTGGGCCCACCTCAAACGCCTGCGGACCGATGGCGGGTCCCAGCCACGCCATAATGTTTTCGGCTTTATCGGCGAAACGGGCGACCGTCTCTTCCAGAACCCCTTCGCATAAGCCGCGCCATCCCGCATGCGCCGCGGCGACTTCAGTACCGGCGCGGTTACAGAACAGGACCGGCAGGCAGTCAGCGGTCATCACCGCGCAGACAGTCCCTGGCGTACGGCTATAAGAGGCATCCGCGCGTTTCGACGGATAGGGTCCGCCGTCCAGCGTGAGCACATCGGTACCATGAACCTGCTCAAGCCAAACCGGGTAAGACGGTAAGCCGCCGGCGGCAAACATCCTCCGCCGGTTTTCTTCGACATGCTGCAGATTGTCGCCGCAATGGGCGCCCAGGTTGAGCGAGTCATAGGGCGGCAGACTCACGCCGCCGATGCGGGTAGAACTACAGGCCGCCACGCTGCCGGGCATTGGCCACTGCGGTACAATCAGTTTAGTCATAACCAGTCAATATCGTCCTTATGGGCTTCAAAATCGGCGCGCATCGCCTCGATGAGCTCGACCATATCTTGTGGGATGGGCGCGTGCCACTCCATTTCAATGCCGGTAATCGGGTGGTACAGACGTAGCATGGTGGCGTGCAGCGCCTGGCGGTCGAATTTACGCAGCGCGGTGATGAACTCCTCCGACGCGCCCTTCGGCGGACGCGGGCGGCCGCCATACACCTGGTCGCCTACCAGCGGATGGGTGATATGCGACATATGCACGCGGATCTGATGCGTACGACCGGTTTCCAGACGCAGGCGCAGGCGGGTATGGATGCGGAAATGTTCCATAATGCGGTAGTGGGTCACCGCCGGTTTGCCCATCGGGTGCACCGCCATATGGGTACGCTTGGTCGGATGACGGCTGATCGGTTCTTCAACCGTACCGCCGGCGGTCATATGACCGATCGCCACCGCTTCGTATTCACGGGTGATCTCGCGCAACTGCAGCGACTCCACCAGCCGGGTTTGCGCTGGAATGGTTTTCGCCACCACCATCAGACCGGTGGTGTCTTTATCCAGACGATGGACGATCCCCGCACGCGGCACATCGGCAATAGGCGGATAGTAGTGCAGCAGCGCATTCAGCACAGTACCGTCAGGGTTGCCCGCGCCAGGATGTACAACCAGATCGCGCGGTTTGTTGATCACGATGATGTCATCATCTTCGTAAACGATATTGAGCGGAATATCCTGCGGCTGGAAGCGCGCCTCTTCTTCGATTTCCACATCGATAGCGATGCGTTCTCCCCCCAGCACTTTTTCTTTCGGTTTATCGCCTATGGTGCCATTGACTAATACGCGTTGGTCGAGGATCCATTCTTTTATCCGCGATCGCGAATAATCAGGGAACAATTCGGCCAAAGCCTGATCTAAGCGTTGACCGAGTTGATTTTCGGTCACCGTTGCGGTGAGTTGTACTCGTTGTGCCATATACAGCTTCTTCGTTTAACGTTGGGTTTTACGGCTTTGCCGTTTAATATAGTGTGCTATTGTAGCTGGTCTTAATCGGGAGCAGGAACAGAGATTCTCCCGCATAAACATTTTGAGGAAGTCAAAACGTCATGACGCGCATGAAATACCTGGTGGCAGCCGCCACACTGAGCCTGGCTTTGGTGGGTTGCTCCGGCTCTAAGGAAGAGGTGCCTGATAATCCGCCGAATGAAATCTACGCGACCGCCCAGCAAAAACTGCAGGACGGTAACTGGAAACAGGCGATAACGCAACTGGAAGCGTTGGATAACCGTTATCCATTCGGCCCTTATTCCCAACAGGTACAGCTGGATCTGATTTATGCGTATTACAAAAACGCTGATCTGCCGCTGGCTCAAGCGGCCATCGATCGCTTCATGCGCTTGAATCCCACCCATCCGAACATCGACTACGTCATCTATATGCGCGGCCTGACCAACATGGCTCTGGATGACAGCGCCCTGCAGGGCTTCTTCGGCGTCGATCGTTCCGACCGCGATCCGCAGCACGCGCGCGATGCCTTCAATGACTTCTCCAAACTGGTACGCGGCTACCCGAACAGCCAGTATGCCACGGACGCCTATAAGCGCATGGTATTCCTGAAAGATCGCCTGGCGAAGTATGAGCTGTCGGTAGTGGATTACTACACCGACCGCGGCGCATGGGTTGCCGTCGTTAACCGCGTGGAAGGTATGATGCGTAACTATCCGGATACCCAGGCCACCCGCGATGCCCTGCCGAAGATGGAAAATGCCTATCGTCAAATGCAGATGAATGCTCAGGCGGACAAAGTCGCGAAGATTATCGCCGCGAACAGTAAGAACACCTGAGCCTGACTCATGGATCGCAAACGGCAGCCACTGGCTGCCGTTTTTTTATTCGTTATCCTGGTTAGCTGAAGCGGTTTAGCGTCGAGTTAACTCATCAAATATGGCCTGCTTTGGCAGGTTCGACAAGTAAAATCTCACTTCTTCCTGCCCTGTCTCACAAAATGAATTCGTTGACAAAAAGTGACAATAAAACGTGATTTAAATCACACATTTTGACATTAGGAAAGGTATGCTGGATTCACCAAGACGGGAAAGACAAGAGGTAAAATTTATGACAATGAACATTACCAGTAAACAAATGGAAATTACTCCGGCAATCCGCCAGCATGTCGCAGACCGTCTCGCCAAACTGGATAAGTGGCAAACTCATTTAATTAACCCGCACATCATTCTGTCTAAGGAGCCGCAGGGTTTTATCGCTGATGCAACCATCAACACGCCAAACGGCCATCTGGTTGCTAGTGCGCGTCATGAAGATATGTACGCCGCCATTAACGAATTGATCAACAAGCTGGAACGGCAGCTCAATAAAGTGCAACACAAAGGGGAAGCCCGCCGCGCCGCGACGTCGGTGAAAGAGGCAGGCTTTGTGGAAGAAGAAGAGTAATCCTTAACTTAAGTTGTGTCATGCCACGCGCCTTCGGGCGCGTTTTTTATTGACAGAGTGAAAACAGTACAGGTACTGTAATCCCCACTACTTAAAGGAATTCATCATGAAACTCGTCCCGTTCTTCTTCGCATTCTTTTTTACCTTCCCCTGACCGGGAGGCAATTCGTCGTATAAGAAAGAATGCGAAGACGAACAATAAGGCCTCCCACCCGGGAGGCCTTTTTTATTGGATAACAACAAAGGCAACATCTATGACCGAGGAAAACCCATTACTGGCGCTGCGCGACAAGATAAGCGCGCTGGATGAGAAACTGCTTGCTCTGCTGGCGGAGCGTCGCGGGCTGGCTGTTGAGGTTGGTAAAGCCAAACTGGCCTCCCATCGCCCGGTGCGTGATATTGACCGCGAACGCGATCTGCTGGAGCGTCTGATGACCCTCGGCAAGCGCCATAATCTGGACGCTCATTACATCACCCGCCTGTTCCAGCTGATTATCGAAGACTCTGTACTGACCCAGCAAACCCTGCTGCAGCAGCATTTGAATAAAATTAACCCGCATTCGGCTCGCGTGGCGTTCCTCGGTCCCAAAGGCTCTTATTCGCATCTGGCGGCGCGTCAGTACGCCGCTCGCCACTTTGAGCAGTTTATTGAAAGCGGCTGCGCGAAGTTCGCCGATATTTTTAATCAGGTGGAAACCGGCCAGGCCGATTACGCCGTAGTGCCGATTGAAAACACCAGCTCCGGCGGGATCAACGATGTCTACGATCTGCTGCAGCACACCAGCCTGTCGATCGTAGGCGAGCTGACGATCCCTATCGATCATTGCGTACTGGTCAGCACCTCGACGGATGCCGATAAAATTCAGACCGTCTACAGCCATCCGCAACCGTTCCAGCAGTGTAGCCAGTATCTGAGTCGCTACCCGCACTGGAAGATTGAATATACCGAGAGCACCTCAGCGGCGATGGAAAAAGTCGCGCAGGCGAACGCCCCGACCGTCGCGGCGCTGGGCAGCGAAGCGGGCGGCGCTCTGTACGGCCTGCAGGTGCTGGAGCACTGCCAGGCCAACCAGACGCAGAATATTACGCGCTTCCTCGTTCTGGCGCGCAAATCGGTAAACGTCTCCGATCAGGTTCCGGCGAAGACCACGCTGTTAATGGCGACCGGTCAGCAGGCGGGTGCCCTGGTGGAAGCCTTACTGGTGCTGCGCAATCACAATCTGATCATGACCAAACTGGAATCTCGCCCCATCCATGGCAATCCGTGGGAAGAGATGTTTTATCTCGATATTCAGGCAAACCTGGACTCGCTGCCCATGCGCAAGGCGCTGAAGGAGCTGGCGGAGATCACCCGCTCCATGAAGGTTCTCGGTTGCTACCCCAGCGAAAACGTCGTGCCGGTGGATCCGGTTTAACGTTCGCGGAACGGTAATTTCTTCATCCCTGCCACCGCCACCGGCAGGGTGAAGATGGCGCCGGACAGCGGATACTGCGCCAACTCATCGTCCTCCATGTTTTCCCGGGTGGTGGTGATATAGAGCGTTTGCATATCCGCCCCGCCAAAGCAGACCATCGTCGGGCAACGTACCGGCATCGGGTAGGACTCCAGCTCCTCACCCTGCGGAGAGAAACGGGCGATCCGCCAGCCGTCAAACATTGCGCTCCAGTAACACCCCTCCACGTCAATCGCCGCCCCGTCCGGTATCCCTTCGCCAGGCTGAAAACGGCGAAAGACTTCGCGCCGGCCAGGCTCACCCTGCTCATCCAGCGGCGTACGGTAGATCACGGCGTTCGGCGTATCGGAGGTATACATCCAGCGCCGGTCGGCGCTAAACGCCAGACCGTTGGCGCCATGGATGTCACACTGGATCACCGTCGGCTTCAGGTCGTTATCGACCCGCATCAGCAGCGCGCCGTTATAATCCCCCGGGCCCCAGAAGGTGCCGGCATAAAAGCGCCCATCGCGATCGGTCCCGCCATCGTTAAACCGCGCCAGTTCCGGATTGCTCGGGTTATCGCAGACTTTACGCCGTAGCAGACCGTGGGCGTCGGTCAGCCAGATACCGCTGCGCAATGCAACGATAAACCCGCCCTTCTCGCGCAAGGAAAAACAGCCGACCTCCTCCGGAAATTGCAGCACCTGGTGTTCGCCGCTGCGGGTATCGTAGCGGTGAATTTCACATTCCATAATATCGGCCCAGTAGAGGGCCTGCTCTGCCTCGCTCCAGGTCGGGCATTCCGGCAGGTATCCGGTGTAGTCAAACAGCGGTTGTGGTTCAGCCATCGTTGTCATCCCTATAAAAAAAGCCAGCGGTCGCTGGCTTTATTGTATACACCTTTTTCGCTTTACTGCCGATTATCGTTCGCCTGACGCAGCAGCGTGCGGCTCTCGCTCTGGAAACGCTGGGCGTAATCGCCAAACCAGTGTTCGACTTTACGGAAGCTATCGATAAACGCCTGCTTATCGCCCTGCTCCAGCAGACCGATCGCCTCGCCAAACCGCTGGTAGTAGCGCTTAATCAGCGCCAGGTTGTTTTCCGAAGACATAATAATGTCGGCGTAGAGCTGCGGATCCTGGGCAAACAGACGGCCCACCATCGCCAGCTCCAGCCGGTAAATGGGTGACGAGAGCGCCAGCAACTGCTCAAGGCGCACATTCTCTTCCGCCAGATGCAGCCCATAGGCGAAGGTGGCAAAGTGGCGCAACGCCTGAATAAAGGCCATGTTCTGATCGTGCTCCACCGCGCTGATGCGATGCAGGCGCGCGCCCCAGACCTGAATTTGCTCGAGGAACCACTGATAGGCCTCTGGCTGGCGGCCATCGCAGTAGACCACCACCTGCTTGGCAAGGCTGCCGCTGTCCGGACCAAACATCGGGTGCAGGCCGAGTACCGGGCCCTGATGCGCCGCCAGCATCGCCTGCAGCGGCTCTGCTTTAACCGAGGCAAGGTCGACCAGAATGCAATCCGCCGGCAGCGGCGGCAGCCTGGCGATCGTCTCCACGGTGGTGTGAATCGGCACGCTGACAATGACCATGCCGGCATCGGCGACGATATCCGTCGCCCGCGCCCAGTCCTCTTTTTCCAGAATGCGCACCTGATAGCCGGACAGCGTTAACATCTTCTCAAACAGACGCCCCATCTGCCCGCCGCCGCCGACGATCACTACCGGCCGCAGATTCGGGTAAAGGGTTTTGAAGCCTTTGTCGTTTTCGCTGGAATAGGATTCGCGCATCACGCGACGCAGAACGTCCTCGATCAGATCCGGCGGAACGCCGAGCGCAGCCGCCTCTTCTCGCCGGGAGGCGAGCATCGCCGCCTCGCGTTCCGGGACGTAAATCGGCAGGCCATACTGGCTCTTCACCTCGCCGACTTCGGCCACCAGTTCCAGGCGCTTAGCCAGCAGGCTAAGCAACGCTTTATCTACTTCATCAATTTGATCGCGTAACGCGGTCAGTTCAGCAACCATACTTTCCTCTTACACCAAACGGGCCGCCAGGTGGCCGCGGAGATCCTTATCCAGTTCACGCAGTAGCGCATCGGTGGTTTCCCAGCTGATGCAGGCATCCGTTACCGAAACGCCGTATTTCATCGCCTCACGCGGCTGTTCAGAGGACTGATTGCCCTCGTGGATATTACTCTCAATCATCAGGCCGATAATGGAGCGATTGCCATCTTTAATCTGCGCGACAACGGATTCAGCCACGGCCGGCTGGCGGCGGAAATCTTTATTGGAGTTCCCATGACTGCAATCTACCATCAGCGACGGCTTCAGTCCCGCCTGCGCCATCTCTTTTTCGCATTTCGCCACATCGTCCGGACCGTAGTTTGGCGCCTTACCGCCGCGGAGGATCACATGGCCGTTCGGGTTACCCTGCGTTTGCAGCAGGCAGACCTGCCCGGCCTGGTTGATACCGACGAAACGGTGCGGCATCGCCGCGGCGCGCATGGCGTTGATGGCCGTGGCCAGGCTGCCGTCGGTGCCATTTTTAAAGCCTACCGGCATGGAAAGACCAGAGGCCATTTCGCGGTGCGTCTGAGATTCCGTGGTTCGCGCGCCGATGGCGGACCAGCTGAACAGATCCCCAAGGTACTGCGGGCTGTTGGGATCCAGCGCTTCCGTCGCCAGCGGCAGTCCCATATTCACGAGCTCGACCAGCAGACGACGCGCAATCTTCAGGCCGCCTTCAACATCAAACGAACCATCCATATGCGGGTCGTTAATCAGCCCCTTCCAGCCAACGGTAGTACGGGGTTTTTCAAAATAGACGCGCATCACCAGATAGAGGCTATCGCTGACCTCTGCGGCAAGGGCTTTAAACCGACGAGCATATTCGATCGCAGCTTCCGGATCGTGAATGGAGCAAGGACCGCAAACCACCAGCAGGCGCGGATCGCGGCCGGCGATGATATCGGAGATGGTTTCACGGGCGTGCGCGATCTGCGCTTCCTGTTCAACGCTCAGGGGGAATTCCGCCTTCAGTTGCTCCGGGGTCATTAACACATGTTCGTCGGTAATATGTACGTTATTCAGCGCGTCTTTTTGCATGATTGCGATCCTGTGTAGCTCGTTTGCGATAGGGGTTGCCTCAGCGGGCATGACGTAACGATACCATACAAAGTAAAGAATTCAATCCATATTACGTAAATTTTACTTTACACCAATAAATTAATTGGCACTTACCACGGCGTTAAACGTACAAAAATATTTACACATAGCGAAATCGCGCCAAAATGGCTCATCAGAGCCATCGGCATTACGAAAAATCCTGGTGAGATTTGTCCCAAAGCAAAGGGCGCATCTAATGACGGGTTTTGCTATCAGTGATATTCTTCGCCGGGCATCGGCAGCGGCTTTTCCCGCGCCAGGGCGAATTTGACGGAAGCGTTAATGACAGTATTACACCGTCTTTTATTGACTGTATTTTTTCTCATCGCGGTATCTCCTGTTTTTGCTGCCGGACCTTCAGAACATGTTCGCGCGATTGTTTCCGGGATCGTGACCTATACCCGTTGGCCGTCATTAACAGGGGCGCCGAAGCTGTGCATTTTTGCCTCATCACGCTTCACCCATAGCCTGGCTCATGAAGATCCGGATGCATTGCCCTATCAACCGGTGATAGTACGTAATAGTGAAGAAGCGTTAAAAACAACCTGCGATGGTTTTTATTTTGGCAGCGAATCGCCGACCCAACAGTCGGAATTAACTCGCCGCTATGGCTCGAGGCCGCTGTTACTCATCGCAGAACAAAATACGGATTGCTCAATTGGTAGCGCGTTTTGCCTGATCATCAACGACGACAGGGTCCGCTTCTCCGTTAATCTGGACGTTCTGACGCACAGCGGGGTTCGGGTTAACCCGGACGTCCTGATGCTTGCCCGGAAGAAACCACATGAATAAGGACTTTTCACAGACATCGCGCCCGACGTTCAAACGCGCGCTGCGTCGCATTAGCGTGATAAGCGTGGTGATTTCCATGACGCTGGTCTGGCTGCTGCTGAGCACGGCCTCTATCTTCACGCTCAAGCAGTACGCGCAGAAAAACCTTGAGCTCACTGCCGCGACCATGGGCCGCAGTCTCGAAGCCGCCCTGGTGTTTGGCGACAGCGCGGCAGCAGAGGAGACCCTCGCTTCGCTGGGGAAGCAAGGGCAGATTTCCCAGGCAATCGTGCTCAACGGCCAGAAGCAGCCCTTCGCCGCATGGCGCCACGAACCGCTGGCCAACAAAGAACAAGTGAGCGGCCTTATCAGTAAATGGCTGTTTCCGGAGCCCACGGTGCAGCTCATCTGGCACCAGGGCAAACAAATCGGCGAGCTGCGACTAACCGCGCTTGATGAACTAATTAGCCACTTTCTGGGCATCTCGATTCTGGTACTGACAGGCAGCATTCTGCTCGCCTCGTTTATCGGCCTGCTGCTGACCCACTCCCTGCACCGGGGGATCGTCGCCGCCCTGCAGAGCATCACCGAGGTCGTGCATGATATTCGCGAAAACCGCCACTTCTCCCGGCGGGTGCCGGAGGAGCGTATCGAGGAGTTCCATCTGTTTGCCCAGGACTTTAACAGTCTGCTGGGGGAGATGGAGGACTGGCAGCGCCAGCTGCAGGCCAAAAATGCTCAGCTGTTGCGCAGCTCGTTACACGATCCGTTGACCGGCCTGGCTAACCGCGCCGCCTTTCGCAACGCGCTTGCCGAGCTGATGAAAAATGAAGTGGATCACCAGACCTCAGCGTTACTGTTTCTCGATGGCGATAACTTCAAATTGATCAATGACAACTGGGGACATGCGGCGGGCGATAAAGTGCTGATGGAAGTCGCCAGCCGCCTGATGACTTTCGCCGGTAAACGCCATCTGGCGTGGCGTCTCGGCGGCGATGAGTTTGCCGTTCTGCTGCGCGAGGTGCGCTCGGAAGCAGAAGTCCAGGCCCTGTGCCAGGCGCTGTCGGAACAATTTCTTCCGCCATTCAATCTGCACAATGGCCATAGCGCCACGCTCTCGCTGAGTGTCGGTTATGCCCTGGCGTGGGAGCACGCCACTGCGGAATCACTGCAAGAACTTGCCGATCAGAATATGTATCGGATGAAAAACCAACGTATCCAGCAGACGCTGAAATAATAAAGGACGCATTATGATCACGAAATATTTCGCCCCCGCCCTGATGGCGGCGGCGCTTTTGACAGGTTGCCAGGCTCCTCAGGGAAAATTTACCCCCGAGCAGGTGGCGGCGATGAAATCTTACGGCTTCACTGAAAGCAACGGCGATTGGTCCCTGGGCTTATCCGATAGCATCCTGTTTGACAAGAATGACTACCGACTACGTCCCGACAGCCGCCAGCAGATCACCCAAATGGCCTCGCGGCTGGCGACAACCGGGATAACGCATAGCCGCCTTGAAGGCCACACCGATAATTATGGTGAGGATAGCTATAACGAAGCCCTGTCGCTTAAGCGGGCCAACAGCGTAGCCGATGCCTGGGCGGAAGGCGCCCATATCCCGCGCAGTAATTTAGTCACCCGCGGCCTTGGCAAAAAATACCCGATCGCCAGCAACGACACCGCGGCCGGGCGCGCTGAAAACCGCCGGGTTACGGTGGTCATCAGCACGCCGTAAACGTCCGCTTAATCGCTGGACTTCGCCATCCTCATTGCCGTTGCCGCGCGCCAGCGCAGGTAGTCAACGGCAATGAACAACACCAGGCTGATGCCCATCAACGGCATGGCCAGACCCAGGGCTAACGCTATCCCCAGCACCAGCCCACGGGCAGGCCAGGCGAGCGACAGCCACGCCCGCAGCAGCGAATGCGCCGGATCCCAGACGGCCTGAGGCGGACGGCGCATCCACCACAGCCGGTACCCCACGGCGATGGTTACGCACAGCGCACAGCCAAACCCCACCAGCAGCAGTTGATTCGCCAGACCGAAGAGGATCCCCATATGGAAATCGACGCCCCAGCGGGTAAGTTTCGCCATCAGAGGAAAGTCGGCAAAATGGGTGCGATCCACCACCTCCATCGTGGCGCCATCGATCGCTACCGCATCCACCTGCGTCGGCCAGCGGCGGTCGATCTCATTCACCGTCCAGGCGCGTCCGTCTGATACCGGGGGACGGATCTCCAGCCGGCTGGCGTTCAGCCCCGCCTGACGGGCCACCGCCAGTGCCCGGTCAAACTGCGCGGGCTGATGCTGGGTCATGGCCATCGCCTCCCTGTGATGCCCGGCATGGGGATCGTGTGCCATCGGTGCCTCACCGTGCAGCAGGGTATTGACCTGCGGCGTCCACCAGCCGAAAGCCGCCCGCATTTTATCAACATTGCCGCCGGCCCATTGCGACCAGGTCAGGCCGGTGGCGGAGAAGAGCAGCATGCCCAGCAGTAAACTCCAGCCCAGCGTCACGTGCAGCCGACGATGATTCTGCAGGGCGTTACTGATCCGCCGTTTTGGACGCGTCATCGCCCACAGGGCAATGCCCCCCAGCGCGGCCACCCACATCCATGAGGCAGCCAGTTCGCTGTAGAGCCGCCCGCTGTCGCCCAACAGCAGCGAACGATGCGCATAGTCAATCCACTGACGCAGCGGCAGGATGCCGCTGGTGCCGTAGACCGTCATATCGCCCTTCACCCGCAGCGCGATCGGATCGACAAAAATGGCCCGGGATTCCGACTCCCCGAGACGCGGATCGGCAAACATAATGCGGGTGGTCTCGCCCACCGCGGGGGCCGGACGCACCGCCAGCAGCCGCAGATTACCCTGGGTCGCTTCCTCGGCCAGCGCAATCTGGGCGCTGAGCGGTTGCGGGGTGCCTTCGGGAAGGCCATACAGCGCATCGTGATAGAGCCAGTTTTCCAGTTGCGGCGTCGCCACATAAAGCGTACCGGTCAGGGCTGCGACAAAGATAAACGGTCCGATAAACAGCCCGATATAGAAATGGAGGCGACGCAGCAGGTTCAGCCATGCCGCGCGCGAGGTGCAGGTTGTCATACTTTTCCTTTTTTTAAAGCAAAAGAGGTCGTTGCGCGGTGCGCAGATTGATTTTTATGAAAGGGAAAAAGCAGACAGCCGCGGCGGGGCGCGGGTTTCGGGGTAGAGCCAGGGAAAGTAGCGCCAGTGTTTTAATACCGGGCGAGAAGCCGGCAGGCGAATGCGCCGCAGGAGCATGGCGACGAACAGCGCCAGCGCGAAAATCAGCCCTGGGACATGGGCTAACAGCACGCAATAGCCACAGGCTTCGGCATGGTCCAGCGGCAGTTCGTGTCCGGTAGGCGTAGCGCCGTCTGTGCTGTGCATCATCGCCATATCGTGGCCGGGCATCTGCGCCATACTCGCTGGCGAGCTGTCCATCATCATGGCGTGGTGCATGCCGGGCATGGCGCTCATAGGGTCTTTTTGCAGGGAGACGGAGATCAGGGGGGCCACCACGATCAGCAGGATCGCCAACAGCGCCAGCCAGGCGGCTCGCCGTTTAGGTGTCGTTTGCTGAAAACTGTTACTGACCACCGCCCCTCCGAATAGAGGGCGTATTGTAAATGATTTAAATCACGATGGTTACAACAAAGATAAAAAAAGGGCCGGCCCTGAGGCCAGCCCTTTTTGTCAGGATGTCGCGAAAGCGAATCTTAGTTAAGACGCTCTTTGATACGAGCAGACTTACCAGTGCGCTCACGCAGGTAGTACAGTTTAGCTTTACGTACAGCACCACGACGTTTAACAGCAATGCTGTCAACTACCGGAGAGTGAGTCTGGAAGACACGCTCAACGCCTTCGCCGTTGGAAATTTTGCGAACAGTGAATGCAGAGTGCAGACCGCGGTTACGAATAGCGATAACCACGCCCTCGAATGCCTGCAGACGTTTTTTGGAACCTTCAACAACCCATACTTTCACTTCCACGGTATCACCCGGACGGAAGGAAGGTACGTCCTGCTTCATCTGTTCTTGTTCAAGTTGCTTAATAATGTTGCTCATAATTTAATCTCTTATCCTGGGTAAACTGATATTGGGGGCTCACGCCTGCCCATCATGTTTATGCTGCTGTTGCGCGTGTTCAGTTTTGAACTCCGCCAGCAGCTTTGCTTGCTCTTCAGTCAGAGCCAGGTTTTCCAGAAGTTCAGGTCTTCTAAGCCAGGTGCGGCCCAGCGACTGCTTCAGACGCCAGCGACGTATCTCAGCATGGTTTCCCGACAGCAATACTGGCGGTACTTCCATCTCTTCTAACACTTCAGGACGGGTATAGTGGGGGCAATCCAGCAACCCATCAGCAAAGGAATCTTCCGTTGCCGATGCTTCATGGCCCAGTACTCCCGGAATGAACCGGGAAACGGAGTCAATCAGCGTCATTGCCGGTAACTCACCACCGCTGAGAACGTAATCGCCGATTGACCATTCTTCGTCAATTTCGGTTTGGATTACGCGCTCGTCTATCCCTTCGTAACGACCGCACACCAGAATCAGTTTCTGATTCGTTGCCAGTTCGCTGACGCCCGCTTGATCAAGCTTGCGTCCCTGAGGTGACAGATAAATCACCTTCGCGCCTTCACCTGCCGCGGCTTTTGCTGCATGAATGGCATCCCGTAAGGGTTGCACCATCATTAGCATCCCCGGTCCGCCGCCGTAAGGACGATCGTCCACGGTACGGTGCCGGTCATGCGTGAAGTCGCGAGGACTCCAGCTTTCGATGCTCAGCAGGCCATTTTTTACTGCCCGGCCAGTTACCCCGTAATCGGTAATTGCGCGGAACATTTCAGGAAACAGGCTAATTATGCCAATCCACATAGCGCCGTCTTTTACCGTTTATCCGGAGAATTTAAAAACCAGGATCCCAATCTACTTCGATAGTACGCGTAGTGAGATCGACTTTCTTGATAACCTGCCCATCGAGGAACGGAACCAACCGCTCCTTGATACCAAATGCATCTTTCAGGTTTGCCTTGATGACGAGCACGTCATTAGACCCGGTTTCCATCATATCGATGACTTTACCGAGGCTATAGCCTTCCGTCGTCACTACCTGGCAGCCCATCAGGTCTTTCCAGTAGTAGTCACCCTCTTCCAGCTCCGGCAACTGCGATGAATCCACGATAATTTCGCAATTAGTCAGTAGATTCGCGGCATCACGATCGTCAACGCCTTTCAGCTTGATGATGATGTCCTGATTGTGGTGGCGCCAGCTTTCCAGCTCAACAACCTGCCACTGACCCGCCTTCTGGATTAACCAGGGCTGATAGTCAAAAATGCTTTCGGCGTCTTCGGTGGAGGAAAACACTCTGAGCCAACCACGGATACCGTAGGAAGAACCCATTTTCCCCAATACGATCGGATCAACAGGTGCTTGTGCGGTGTGTTGCTTGCTCATCATGACCACCGTGACAGATTAAGCTGCTTTGTTAGCGGCTTTGATCAGCGCGGCAACGCGATCGGAAACAGTAGCGCCCTGGCCAACCCAGTGAGCGATACGATCCAGATCCAGGCGAGTTTCTTCTTCCGCACCGTTAGCGATCGGGTTGAAGAAACCAACGCGCTCGATGAAGCGACCGTTGCGTGCATTACGGCTGTCGGTGACAACAACCTGGTAGAACGGACGCTTTTTAGCGCCGTGACGTGCTAAACGAATAGTTACCATAACATCCTCTTGTGTGAATAAAACAACCGGGCCCCATCGAGGAACGGAGCCCGGTGTCATATTAAAAGCCCGAAAATTTTACTGATTTCTGTGCAAAAATCAATTCAAAACTACATACGCTAAATAATTCGAGTTGCAGGACAAAACGCGAAAGCGTTTTGAACAGCGCTTGCGCTGGCCCCGAAGGGGTGAGGCCGAATGGCCGAATCACGCGGCCAGTGAGTAAATCCCCGGGAGCGTACACAAGTACGTGACCGGGGTGAACGAACGCAGCCAACGCATCTGCGGCTTGAATTATGACGCGTATTAACGGCCCGGGAAACCTGGAGGCATCATCCCTTTCATCCCGCGCATCATCTTCATCATGCCGCCTTTCGACTTCATCTTCTTCATCATGCGCTGCATGTCGTCGAACTGCTTGAGCAGACGGTTCACATCCTGCACCTGCATCCCGCAGCCGGCGGCGATACGGCGCTTACGTGAACCTTTGATGATTTCCGGCTTAGCGCGCTCTTTCAGGGTCATCGAGTTGATGATCGCTTCCATACGCACCAGCACTTTGTCGTCCATCTGCGCTTTGACGTTGTCCGGGATCTGGCCCATACCCGGCAGCTTGCCCATCAGGCTGGCCATGCCGCCCATGTTTTTCATCTGGCGCAGCTGCTCCAGGAAGTCGGTGAGGTCGAAGCCGTCGCCTTTCTTCAGCTTGGAGGCCAGCTTCTCGGCCTGCGCGCGGTCGACTTTACTCTCGATATCTTCGATCAGCGACAGCACGTCGCCCATGCCGAGGATGCGGGAGGCGACGCGGTCCGGATGGAACGGTTCCAACGCTTCGGTTTTCTCGCCGACGCCGAGGAATTTAATCGGCTTACCGGTAATATGGCGAATCGACAGCGCCGCGCCGCCGCGGGCGTCGCCGTCCACTTTGGTCAGCACCACGCCGGTCAGCGGCAGCGCTTCGTTAAAGGCTTTGGCGGTATTCGCCGCATCCTGGCCGGTCATCGCATCGACGACGAACAGGGTTTCAACCGGATTAATGGCGGCGTGGACGTGCTTAATTTCGTCCATCATCGCTTCGTCAACGTGCAGACGACCGGCGGTATCCACCAGCAGCACGTCGTAGAATTTGAGCTTCGCTTCTTTCAGCGCCGCGTTGACGATATCAACCGGCTTCTGCCCGACGTCGGACGGGAAGAAGTCGACGCCGACCTGCTCGGCCAGGGTCTCCAGCTGTTTGATCGCCGCCGGGCGGTAAACGTCCGCGGAGACCACCAGCACTTTCTTCTTGTGCTTCTCGCGCAGGAATTTCCCCAGCTTACCGACGCTGGTGGTTTTACCAGCCCCCTGCAGGCCCGCCATCAGCACCACCGCCGGCGGCTGCGCCGCCAGGTCGAGGGTCTGGTTCTCTTCGCCCATCGCCGCCACCAGTTCGTTGCGGACGATTTTGACGAACTCCTGACCCGGGGTCAGGCTTTTATTGACTTCATGGCCGACCGCGCTCTCTTTGACGCGGCTGATGAAGTCCCGTACCACCGGAAGCGCAACGTCCGCTTCCAGCAGCGCCATGCGCACTTCGCGCAGGGTGTCTTTAATATTGTCTTCTGTAAGGCGTCCGCGGCCGCTAATGTTGCGCAGCGTACGCGACAAACGATCGGTTAAATTATCAAACATTGTCTCTCGCCTGAGGTGGAAACGGTTGGTCGCCGCAGCGACACACAAAACGAATGTGGCGGAGTATAACACGACATCAATCTGAATGTGCTGCAACGGTTGGAGCAGAGGCCTGCTGACGTTATACTGCTTCTCTTTCTTATTTAGCCAACAGCCGACACCTATGCCTGTTTTTGCTCTACTCGCCCTTGTCGCCTACTCCGTCAGCCTCGCGCTGATTATCCCCGGCTTGCTGCAAAAAAACAGCAGCTGGCGGCGAATGGCGATTTTATCTGCGACTATCGCGTTGATCTGCCATGCTTTTGCGCTGGAAGCACGGATATTCCCCGGCGGCGAGAGCGGGCAAAACCTCAGCTTACTGAACGTCGGGTCGCTGGTGAGCCTGATGATCTGTACGGTGATGACTATCGTGGCCTCGCGCAATCGCGGCTGGCTGCTGCTGCCTATCGTCTATGCCTTCGCGCTGATCAACCTGGCCTTCGCCACCTTCGTGCCTAACGAATATATCACCCACCTGGAAACCACTCCGGGGATGCTGGTGCATATCGGCCTGTCGCTCTTCTCGTACGCCACGCTGATCATTGCCGCGCTGTATGCGCTACAGCTGGCGTGGATCGACTACCAGTTAAAGAACAAAAAGCTGGCCTTCAGCAGCGAAATGCCGCCGCTGATGAGCATTGAGCGCAAAATGTTCCACATCACTCAGGTCGGCGTAGTGCTGCTGACTCTGACGCTGTGCAGCGGCCTGTTCTATATGCACAATCTGTTCAGCAGCGAAAACATTGATAAAGCGGTGCTGTCGATTATTGCGTGGTTCGTCTATATCGTCCTGCTGTGGGGCCACTATCATGAAGGGTGGCGCGGACGTCGCGTGGTCTGGTTCAGCGTCGCTGGCGCCGGTCTGCTGACGCTGGCCTATTTTGGTAGCCGCGTGCTGCAACAGTTCGTGAGCTAAGTCTTTTAAGGAATCCTACGTGGAACATATCTCCACCACCACGCTGATCATAACGCTGATCGTCATGGTGATTATCTCTGCCTATTTCTCCGGCTCCGAAACCGGCATGATGACGCTGAACCGCTACCGGTTGCGCCACATGGCGAAACAAGGCAACCGCCCCGCCAAGCGCGTGGAGAAGCTGCTGCGCAAGCCGGACCGCCTGATTAGCCTTGTGCTGATCGGCAATAACCTTGTCAACATTCTCGCCTCGGCGCTGGGCACCATCGTCGGCATGCGCCTGTACGGCGACGCCGGCGTCGCGATCGCCACCGGCGTACTTACCTTTGTGGTGCTGGTATTTGCCGAAGTGCTGCCGAAGACCATCGCCGCCCTCTATCCGGAAAAGGTTGCCTACCCCAGCAGCTTCCTGTTGGCGCCCCTGCAGGTGCTGATGATGCCGCTGGTGTGGCTGCTGAATACCATCACCCGCATACTGATGCGCATGATGGGCATCCGCACCGATACCGTCATCAGCAGCGCCCTGAGCAAAGATGAACTGCGCACGATTGTGAATGAATCCCGTTCACAAATCTCACGACGCAATCAGGATATGCTGCTGTCGGTGCTGGACCTGGAGAAGGTCAGCGTTAACGACATCATGGTGCCGCGCAATGAGATTGTCGGCATCGATATCAATGATGACTGGAAATCTATCGTCCGCCAGCTGACCCACTCCCCGCATGGCCGCATCGTGCTCTACCGCGATTCGCTGGACGATGCCATCAGCATGCTGCGCGTTCGCGAAGCCTACCGTCTGATGACGGAGAAGAAAGAGTTCACAAAAGAGATCATGCTGCGGGCGGCAGATGAGATCTACTTTGTGCCGGAAGGCACGCCGCTCAGCACCCAGCTGGTGAAATTTCAGCGCAATAAAAAGAAAGTCGGTCTGGTGGTCGATGAATACGGCGATATTCAGGGGCTTGTCACCGTCGAAGATATTCTTGAAGAGATTGTCGGCGACTTCACCACCTCCATGTCACCCACCCTGGCGGAGGAAGTGACCCCGCTTAACGACGGCACGGTGATTATCGACGGCAGCGCCAACGTTCGCGAAATCAACAAAGCGTTTAACTGGCACCTGCCGGAAGATGAAGCACGCACCGTCAACGGTATTATCCTCGAAGCGCTGGAAGAGATCCCGGTCCCGGGCACCCGCGTGCGCATTGAGCAGTACGATATAGATATCCTCGACGTGCAGGACAACATGATCAAACAGGTGAAAGTGATGCCGGTGAAATCATTACGCGAGAGCGTCGCGGAGTAGCGCGAGCGAAGGAAGTAATATCACGGTGGGCTGCGGCCCGCCGTTTTTTTATCTCGCGCCGGGAGCGATGACACAAAAAACGGCCGCCCGCAGGCAGCCGTTGAGCAAGGCAGCAAGCGTTATTTCGCTTTCGCTACCGTCACCATCGCGGCGCGAATGGTGCGGCCGTTCAGGGTATAACCTTTCTGCATCACGGCCAGCACGTTGCCCGCCGCCACATCTTCAGACTCGACCATCGCAATGGCCTGGTGGACGTTCGGATCCAGCGGAACGTTGGTGTCGGCGATCACTTCCACGCCGAACTTACGCACTACGTCCAGCATAGAT
The DNA here is from genome assembly GCF_050378715.1 of Klebsiella sp. 2-CIP_Kleb. Lineage (NCBI taxonomy): Bacteria > Pseudomonadati > Pseudomonadota > Gammaproteobacteria > Enterobacterales > Enterobacteriaceae > Klebsiella > Klebsiella sp. 2-CIP_Kleb. Next base: position 436,566 of record NZ_JBNRLG010000003.1, on the reverse strand, counting down.
TTCAGGGTCAGTTCGATCCCTTCCACCATCGGCGCCAGCTCCGGGTTAGCCTTGTCAGCCACTTCCAGCGCGCGGTCCAGGCTGTCGATTACCGGCAGCAGTTCATTGACGAATTTTTCCAGCGCGAATTTGTGCGCTTTCTCGATATCCTGCTCGGTACGACGACGCAGGTTATCTTCGTCGGCTTTGGCACGCAGCATCACTTCACGTTCACGTTTCTGCGCTTCAGCCAGCTGGGCTTCCAGATTCGCAATTTTTTCATCGCGCGGATCCACCTGCTCAGCCGAAACTTCAGGCTCTACCGCCTCAACGTCGTCGTGCTGCTCCGTGATAATTTCTTCCGGGGCTTGCCCCTCAGGCGTTTTCTGTTCTTTACTACTCATGAATTTCTCCGCGTTTTTTTCGCATTCATCTCGCTAACTTCGCTTATTATGGGGATCAGTTTCCGGGTTTCAAGGGAAGCGGACAGATTGTCACTATTTCATTTAACGCAAGGACATCCAGATCATGAAGAACCATTTCAAGTGTATCGGCATTGTGGGACATCCTCGTCACCCCACCGCCCTGACCACACATGAAATGCTCTGGCGCTGGCTGTGCAGCAAAGGGTATGAAGTGCTGGTTGAACAGCAGATCGCCCATGAACTTCAGCTCAGCAACGTGAAAACCGGCACGCTGGCGGAGATTGGCCAACAGGCCGATCTCGCGGTGGTGGTGGGCGGCGACGGCAATATGCTCGGCGCGGCGCGGACCCTGGCCCGTTACGACATTAACGTCATCGGCATTAACCGCGGCAACCTCGGCTTTCTCACCGACCTTGACCCGGACAACGCCCTGCAGCAGCTCGCCGACGTGCTGGAAGGCCACTACATCGCCGAGAAACGCTTTCTGCTGGAGGCCCAGGTGTGCCAGCAGGATTGCCAGAAACGCATCAGCACCGCCATCAACGAAGTGGTGCTGCACCCCGGCAAAGTGGCGCATATGATTGAGTTCGAAGTCTATATCGATGAAGTCTTCGCCTTCTCCCAGCGCTCCGATGGCCTGATAATATCCACCCCGACCGGCTCCACAGCCTATTCGCTGTCGGCCGGCGGCCCGATCCTCACCCCGTCGCTGGACGCCATCACCCTGGTGCCGATGTTCCCGCACACCCTCTCGGCGCGACCGCTGGTGATCAACGGCGACAGCACCATCCGCCTGCGCTTCTCTCACCGCTGCAGCGATCTGGAGATCAGCTGCGACAGTCAGATTGCCCTGCCGATCCAGGATGGCGAAGATGTCCTCATCCGCCGCTGCGATTACCACCTCAATCTGATTCATCCCAAAGACTACAGCTATTTCAATACATTAAGCACCAAGCTCGGCTGGTCGAAAAAATTGTTCTGATTTACATCGCTGCCTCTTTACTGGATAAAAAACCAGTCTATACTGTACGAAAACACAGTATTGGTTTTTCATACAGGAAGGCAGCTATGTTGGCGCAACTCACCATCAGTAATTTTGCTATCGTTCGTGAACTGGAAATTGATTTCCACAGCGGTATGACCGCCATCACCGGGGAAACCGGCGCCGGGAAATCCATTGCCATCGACGCGCTGGGGCTGTGCCTCGGCGGCAGAGCGGAAGCCGACATGGTGCGTCGCGGCGCTACCCGTGCCGACCTGTGCGCGCGCTTCGCGCTGAAAGATACCCCGGCCGCCCAGCGCTGGCTGGAAGAGAACCAGCTGGAAAGCGGGCGTGAGTGTTTACTTCGCCGGGTGATCAGCGCCGACGGCCGCTCGCGCGGCTTCATCAACGGCACCGCCGTCCCGCTCTCGCAGCTGCGCGAGCTGGGCCAGCTGCTGATCCAGATCCATGGCCAGCATGCGCACCAGCTGTTGACCAAACCCGAACACCAGAAAACGCTGCTCGACGGCTATACCGGTGAGTATGCGCTCACTCAGCGTATGGCCGAGCACTATCGCCAGTGGCACCAGAGCTGCCGCGAGCTGGCCCAGCATCAGCAGCAGAGCCAGGAGCGTGCCGCCCGCGCCGATCTGCTGCAGTACCAGCTTAAAGAACTGAACGAATTTAACCCGCTGGCGGGAGAGTTTGAGCAGATTGACGAAGAGTACAAGCGCCTGGCCAACAGCGGCCAGCTGCTCAGCACCTGCCAGCACGCCCTTACGGTACTGGCGGACGGCGAAGAGGCCAATCTGCAGAGCCAGCTTTATACCGCGAAGCAGCTGGTCAGCGAGCTGGTGGGCATGGACAGCAAGCTTTCCGGCGTCCTGGATATGCTGGAAGAGGCGGCCATTCAGCTCAGCGAGGCCAGCGACGAGTTGCGCCACTACCATGACCGTCTGGATCTCGATCCGAACCGTCTGTTTGAACTTGAGCAACGGATTTCCCGACAAATCGCGCTGGCGCGTAAACATCAGGTGATGCCGGAAGAGCTGCCGGCGGTTTATCAGGCGATGCTGGAAGAGCAGCGCCTGCTGGACGACAGCGCCGGCTCGCTGGAATCCCTCAGCCAGCAGGTGGTCGAACATCATCAGCTGGCGCTGGAGACCGCGCGCCAGCTGCATGCCCTGCGCCAGGCCAGCGCCGACGAGCTGACCCAGCTTATCACCGAAAGTATGCACTCACTTTCGATGCCGCACGGGGTCTTCGCGATTGAGGTCGCGTTCGATGAACGCCATCTCACCGCCGACGGCGCCGACCATATTGAGTTCCGCGTCACCACTAACCCCGGTCAGCCGCTGCAGCCAATCGCCAAAGTGGCCTCCGGCGGCGAACTGTCGCGCATTGCGCTGGCGATTCAGGTGATCACCGCGCGTAAAATGGAAACCCCAGCGCTGATTTTCGACGAAGTGGACGTCGGTATCAGCGGCCCGACCGCCGCCGTGGTCGGCAAGCTGCTGCGCCAGCTGGGCGAGTCCACGCAGGTGATGTGCGTGACCCACCTGCCGCAGGTCGCAGGCTGCGGCCACCATCATTTCTTTGTCTGCAAAGAGACCGATGGCGAGATGACCGAAACCCATATGCAGCCGCTGGATAAACGGGCTCGCTTGCAGGAGCTGGCCCGTCTGCTGGGCGGCAGCGAAGTCACGCGCAACACCCTGGCGAACGCGAAAGAGTTGCTTGCGGCGTAAACTTTTTGATTTTCACAGGGTCATAGTGAACAGCAAATTGCCTGCTGACCTGCAGCCGGAGGTTTCCAACGGCGCGAAGGTCTATTATTATCGGCATATTACAGATGAGCCACGTACTGCTCGGGCCCAAAAAGGAATCAAATCACTATGCGCTGTAAAACGCTGACTGCTGCCGCAGCGGTTCTTCTTATGTTGACCGCAGGCTGTTCCACTCTGGAACGAGTGGTTTACCGTCCTGACATCAACCAGGGTAACTATCTGGCACCAAACGATGTAGCAAAAATTCGTGTCGGTATGACGCAACAGCAGGTAGCTTATGCTCTGGGGACGCCAATGATGACGGATCCGTTCGGCACCAATACCTGGTTCTATGTCTTCCGTCAGGAGCCGGGCCACCAGAAAGTGACTCAGCAGACCCTGACCCTGACCTTCAACAGCGGCGGTGTGTTGACTAACATTGATAACAAGCCCGCGCTGACCAGTCAGTAAGGCCCGGAAAAGCAAAAAGCGCTCGGTGAGCGCTTTTTTTATGGCTGATAGCCGGTCTGCTGCAGGTTACTTTGCGGCGCTTTTCTCTGCCCGCTGGCGACGCAGCTCTTTCGGGTCTGCGATCAGCGGTCGATAGATTTCGACCCGGTCGCCGTCGTGAACTTCGTCATGCAGCTTTACCGGACGACTGTAGATACCCAGCTTGTTTTTCGCCAGATCAATGTCATCACGCAGCGCCAGCAGACCGCTGGCGATAATCGCCTGCTCGACCGTCGCCCCCTCGTCCAGGGTGACCCGCTGCAGATACTGCTTTTCAGGCAGCGCGTAGGCGACTTCAACACGAATATTAGCCGGCACTGTAAACCTCTTTGGCGCGCGAAGTGAACGCCTGCACCATGTTAGCGGCCAGCTCTTTGAAGATCCGGCCAAAAGCCATCTCAATCAGTTTATTGGTAAACTCGAAATCGAGATGGAATTCTATTTTGCAGGCCTCGGGGCTCAGCGGAATAAACTTCCAGCCGCCAATCAGCTTCTTGAACGGGCCATCCACCAGGCTCATCAAAATGCTCTGGTTGCTGGTCAGTGTATTGCGTGTGGTGAAGGTCTTACTGATGCCGGCTTTGGACACATCAACCGCCGCCGTCATTTGCGTCGGCCCCAATTCCAGCACGCGGCTACCGGTGCAGCCTGGCAGAAAATCAGGATAGGACTTCACATCGTTTACCAGTTGATACATCTGTTCCGCGCTGAAAGGCACCAGCGCAGTACGGCTAATCTGAGGCATAGCAGGTTCCACATTTAAACACAGTGCAAATAATATCATTTATCTGCTGCTAAAAAAAACGCTGTGCCGCAACTCGTGCTAAGATGCGCAGTACACCTCGCAGGATGCGATCGAGGTAACTGTGTATAAGACGATGACTTCAGGACATTATGACTAAGAAAAAAGCCCACAAACCTGGATCAGCCACCATTGCGCTGAATAAACGCGCCCGTCACGAATACTTTATCGAAGATGAATACGAGGCTGGTCTCGCCCTGCAGGGCTGGGAAGTCAAATCCCTGCGTGCAGGCAAAGCCAACATCGGCGATAGCTATGTCATCCTGAAGGATGGCGAAGCCTTCCTGTTCGGCGCCAACTTTACGCCTATGGCCGTGGCTTCCACCCACTATGTCTGCGACCCGACGCGCACCCGTAAGCTGCTGCTCAACCAGCGTGAGCTGGACACGCTGTACGGCCGCATTAACCGCGAAGGTTACACCGTCGTCGCCCTGTCGCTGTACTGGAAGAACGCCTGGTGCAAAGTGAAAATCGGCGTCGCCAAAGGTAAGAAACAGCACGACAAGCGTACCGACCTGAAAGATCGTGAATGGGCGCTGGATAAGGCGCGTATTATGAAGCACGCCGGACGTTAATTTCCCCTCCCCGAGGGCCAGCTCTCGCTGGCCCTTACGCTATATCCTTGTTGATGCTGATTTTTCGTCCACCCTGCTGAAATAATCCTGCGTGATGGGGCTGGTAACGACATTCACAAATCTGTTATACTTGACCTACACATTGGGGCTGATTCTGGATTCGACGGGATTTGCGAAACCCAAGGTGCATGCCGAGGGGCGGTTGGCCTCGTAAAAAGCCGCAAAAAATAGTCGCAAACGACGAAAACTACGCTTTAGCAGCTTAATAACCTGCTCTGAGCCCTCTCTCCCTAGCTTCCGCTCTTAAGACGGGGATCAAAGAGAGGTCAAACCCAAAAGAGATCGCGTGGATGCCCTGCCTGGGGTTGAAGCGTTAAATCTAATCAGGCTAGTTTGTTAGTGGCGTGTCTGTCCGCAGCTGGCAAGCGAATGTAAAGACTGACTAAGCATGTAGTGCCGAGGATGTAGGAATTTCGGACGCGGGTTCAACTCCCGCCAGCTCCACCAAAATTCTCCATCGGTGATTACCAGAGTCATCCGATGAAGTCCTGAGAGCCCGCACGGCGTAAGCCCTGCGGGCTTTTTTGTGTCTGCAATTTGTCCCGCGAAGTCCGAAGAAAACTCATTAAATCCGAACCTTTTAGGCCTATTGATTGGCCCAACGAAAAGCTCCAATGTTTTCGTTGGGCCTAAACGCATGGAGACTCCCCATGGCAAGATAAACCAAGCCGTTAACCGATACGGAGATCAAAGCCGCCAAACCTAAAGATACCGATTACCAGATATACGATGATGCAGGGTTGACGTTGCTTATCAAGTCCGGTGGAAGCAAACTCTGGCAGTTTTGTTATCATCGGCCTTTAACAAAGCAGAGAACTAAACAAAGTATCGCTGCTTACCCTTTTTGACCTGCACCCCGTTGATTAATGCACATCGATATTAGTTATGTCTTCATATGAGCCTGACCCCGAATATGATCCAGTCGTAATCAGGAATTACCGGCTTCATGTTGGCTGTATATTCTGCTAACCGGCAGTCTTCTCAGTGAATTCGGATGACGTCATCCAGCCCAGTGCAGAATGGGGACGCCTCTGGTTATAATAGTGTATGCGCCAGGCCTTGATTTTGCACCGTGCTTCCTCCAGAGACATGAACCCGTTCTCGTTCAGACATTCCTGTCGCAGCCTGCCATTGAACGACTCCACTATGGCATTGTCCGTCGGAGATCCCGGCCGGGAAAGTCTATACGGCCCCCCTTTCATATCCCCACTTGTCCAGCATTTTTCCTGCAAATCCAAAGCACGCCTCAGTTAGATTATCCCCGTATCGTGAAGCCACTCTTTTATTACCTGCATTAGTTTGTCAGGTTGCTCAAGAGGCAGCATATGGCCAGCATTCTCAATAACATGTAATACTGATGCAGGATAGTCAGAATGCAGCGCCTCAGCCTCAGAGAGTGTTCTGAGCTCGTCACTGGCAGAAGCCACTATCAATACGGGAAAATTAACAGTTCCTGTCAAACTGACTGGGCTGTTACGCTGTAACTGCAATTGTCGAACAAAAACATCCGGACCTAATCGCAGGCTCATCGAACGTATAAACTCAATTAGCGTTGTATTCTTTTTATTTGAATCATGCAGCGATGAGCGTATCGTCGCCGTACTCAGACCGCCAAAAGATACGGTATTGACCATTTTTGCTGTTAGGTGTTTCGCAGTCATGAGATTAACGTCATCGGGTTTATTTGAAGAGGCAATCAATATCATTGCATCAATCCTTTCCGGGACCAGCGATGCTATCCAGCGCGCAACATAGCCGCCTAAAGAAAATCCAACCAAAATAAACCGATCTGGTAATACAGCAATATTACTCAGCGCCATCTCTTGTAGGCTCTGTCCATAGGATAAATCACCATAGATAATTTCTCCCAGAGAACGAATACTCTCTTCCATATCGCGCCATAAGGCCCGGTCAGTCATAAACCCGGGTATTAATACAAAATTCATGCCGCCCCCCCCCAAAATTTCATGATGAGTATCAAAGTTGTTGGCTTTATTTTATCGCCTCACGATTTAGGCTAAGCACCCAGCGGAGAGTACAAATAATAAACCCACCCATTGCAACACCACCGCCTATCCAGAGTACAATTGTTATGTTTTCGCCTGGAAATATACTTAGGCACAGTGCGACAAGCCCAGCGCCAAACGTTTGACCAAGCAATCGGGATATAGCGACAATACCGCTTGCGCTTCCACTTCTGGCGGCTGGTACGGAGCCCATTATAGCCCGCAGGTTCGGTGACTGAAACAAGCCGAATCCAATGCCACAAATCGCCATTTTGACTCCTGTGCCAAACATAAAGGAGGAGTCTGATACCATTGCGAGAGAGACCATTCCTCCCATCAGAATAAGTAGACCGGCACCGCTGAGAATTTCACTTTTATAACGGTCAGAAAGTCGCCCTGCAATTGGTGCCATAACCGCGACCATCGCAGACCAGGGGGTGATAAGTAACCCTGTCTCAATTTGATTTTTATGTAATACCGTTAGAAACAGAAATGGCAATGAAACAAATGCTAACCCCTGTACGGTAAAAGCACATATTGAAGTAAGAGAAGAGAGTAGAAGGTTAGCAGACTGCAGCAGGTCGATAGCTAATATGGGTGAGGGATGCGTTGATTGTTTGTATGCCAGTAGGATGGAAAAAACAAGGGTGACTGACCACTCAAGTAATACCACCGGCCAATACCCTTGATGCGTTAGCTCTCCAAACCCCAGAATAAAGAATAAAAATAACAGAAAGCAAAGCATTGCTGCGAACCAATCAAATTTCGTTACTGGCAAATGGTCGTTGTGTTGCTCCTTAGGCAAATAAATAGCTGAGAGTATCAGAGCCATACAACCAACAGGAATATTAATAAAAAACAGCCATTCCCAGCGAGCAATGGATAAAATCGCAGCAGAAATCAATGGCGCGATAGTGAACGAAACAGCAACAATAAGTGCATTAAAACCTAACCCTTGACCCAGTTTATTTGGGGGGTAGATGAATTTAATAAGTGCGGTATTAACACTCATAATCGCTGCCGCGCCGAATCCTTGCAATGAACGTGACAGTATCAAAAAAAACAGACTATTTGACAGACCACACATTAATGATGAGACAAGAAAGACGCTAAGCCCAGTTATATATACTCTACGATATCCAATAACTTCGCCAAGCGAAGCTAAGGGCAGTAGCATAGATATCATAATCATTTGATATGCATTAATAATCCATACTGCGCTGGAAGGATTTGAACCTAGTTCCCGTGAAATAACAGGAAGCGCCGTATTGACTATAGCGGTATCTATTGTCGCCATACAGATAACAATAGAAATGGCGACTAATGACAATCGCCATTTATAAGTAACCTCAGCGTTTTTTTGCATGTTAGACAGCGTAACCTGATTTTTTCATTGCATCAACAGACTTACTTTCGTGAGATCCTTCTTGCACCTCATAAATAGAACCAAATTCGGATCTGGCAATAGGTAAGTAGTGAATGCCACTATCAACTCTAGCCTGTCTCGATACCTGTCCACGAAGTAGTTTTATCCCTGCCTCGTTATGTGCTGCGTGGGGGCCGAAATAGATTGGAAAAGCATCAGCACTACGATATGCAGGTAGAAAGGTACGCCGCGGAACAGGTGAGCTGTTCACCGCAGAGGCATGCATGCAGAGGCAGTGAAGAAATAGCACATCACCCGCTTCCGCCTCTATATAAACTGCATCATCTTCATCAATATCAGAGAGTTTCCCCCGAAAGAACCCGTCAATATCATGCGATAAAAGACCTTTTCTATGAGAGCCAGGAATAACCCGCAAGCAACCGTTCTCTTTATTTGCATCATCCAGAAAAATCAAGGCCGTTAATAAGTCAGTATTGGTGTGTGGGTAATATGAAAAATCCTGGTGCCATTCCACTATACTTCCAACCCGTGGGCCTTTCATATTCAGCTTGCTGTAATGAAATAAGATGTTTTCACCAATTAAACTCTGCACAACATCAAGTAACTGTTTATCCTCTGCCAATTCCACAAATGTTTCATGTTTTTGTGTCGGAGACCAGATACGTCTCACAACGGTGCTATCTTTTGGCTCTTTCTCAGAATTTTTATCGGCATCATTACGTAATAATATTTCATCAATTGCTATAAGTCCCTTCGTGATTTTATCTTGACCAAAAAGTTTTTTTACCAGCACATAACCATTGTCATGGTAAAATTTAATATCAGCAGCGTCTGTCATTCTACTCCCCCTTGCTAAAAGTTGTTTGTTTAAACCTTCATTGAACCAGGCTGATTGCAGATAAATTCTTTTGTAAACGCTCAACTTCTATTACTGAGCTTTTACTCTTCAGCCAACAATTGGAAAATACCAGTATATCCGACAGCTAAAAGTTACCAACTAGTAACAAAACCTACACCACCAAAAACAAATGGTCAACAATTTTTTAACCAAAAATACACATGAATATATCAAATAAAATCAATAGGATAAACAAATACCCTTACGCAATATCGTTACTGCTGATAAAATTAATGCCAAATGAACTGCCAATCCACGCTATCACAAAGCATAAATCTTACCACTCAGTACAGTTTTCGGTTCTTTCAATTCCCCCGTTGGGCAGACGTTTCTGTGTACATGGCAAAGAGATCAGGGACTCACCAGTAACATGTATGACCGTCATCAGTATCAAATTGAGGAAATTGGATCTATGGAAACCCCTGGCAGCATCGACCTATTGCAGATCAACACATTACGCGACAGGCTAAAGGCGGAGGAGATCACGAGTATGAAAATTTAACTCCGGCATACTGCAGCTTGCCGGAGAGACGCACTTAAATTCTGCGCAACGTATCCAGCAAATTATCGTAGTAATCCTGGCACGTTTGCAGACGGAGCTGCGCGCCAAAGTAGATTTCTTCGAGCGACTCTGGGTTACGACGAGCGACAGGCTCGATGACCTTATTAAGCCAGCCATCTGCATGACCAATATCGACTCTAATATGTTCCGCGTAATAATAGACATCACGTTCAGAAAGTCCCAGGCGGTGACTTCCATTGACCAATTTTTTATATTGTGACGGGTCGAGAAGTTCTGTCATAGCCATCATACCAACCAATTTATAATAATGACGACGAGTGACGCCCCCCATCATAAAGAGGTTATGTCCGGCCAAACCTTGCCAGTCATAGAGATGGCTGAAGTGGTCTTCAGGTAAATCGATGTCCCGTCTTTTAAGGAGGTCTTTATATAGATTGACGTGCGTAAAGTCATTACTGCCCTGGCCAATTTCATCCCACAAATTTTGACTTATTTCACCACGCGTTTCGGGAACAGATCCAACCAGAGTCATCGCTACTAAATCAAAAAAAAGGAGATTTAATGCACTGTCACTTTTAAAAAAATAATACAACTGCTGATTATTCGCCTCACTTTCAAGAAAATCAAAAAGAGGATGTTCAGATACCTTGTGACAGCGCCATAATTTTTTTATTTCAGCGCCGATATTATCAGGCGTTAAAGTATTTAAACATGGAGGGCAGCGTTTTGTTTCTGAATCAAGCCAGCGTGATTCAAGTAAGTGACGTACATGCAGCAATACTGGATGGTATTGATTCAGGCTAAAATTAGAGAGGGGCTCGGCCAAATTTGCCCGATAAGAGTAAAAAAGTGTCTGATGAATTTGACGTAATGCCTCAGTAGACCGGAAGATAAACGCCTCATCGCACCGTTTTTTTGCTAAGGCAACTAACTGCTCAAATGGTACTTCTTTGCCTGCTACATCCAGATGCAACGCTGTCGATTCAATCAGACTGAAGAAAAGCTCATCGAGGCAACCATTGTCCTCTCGTCCGGCATCTTTGCTGTTAATCGTCGGTAAATATTCATCCAGGCTCATCGTTTCAAAACCTTCGTTGTGATGGGATTTTCACTCTATCGCCATTACCTCCATCACGCAACACAAATGTTACGTGATAGTATCATTATTGTTAATTTTTGGATAATTTTACGCTACGGATCCTTGTGCCGTGCCCGTAAGTCATCGTTTAAGTATGCATACCACCTGGAGCATTTTGTTATTAATCCCCTTTTTCAGCAGCAATTATAGTTTTGGCTGCTGCCCATGCAGACATGGCCGGAGGGAACTCGCGAATCTCTTTATCCATTGTCTGACTAACGGATATCGCACCATCGATCAACATCAGAATGACAAAAGCGACTCTCTCAGATTTTATTGGGCTAAAATAATCCAGTAAAATCTCCTGTATTAGCCGATATAGACCGCTCTTAAAATCAAAGGTAATGCTCTTCAAGGCTGGCATTGTATTTCCGAGTTCAACAACTGCCCGAGTGAACATACAACCATGAAAACTTTCTCTGGCAAACCAATTTTGATAAAAATCAAATATTGTGAATAGCTTATCTTTGGCTGTTTCTTTTTCCGCAATTAAAGATTTCAGCTCCAGTATGAACGTATTATGTTTCTCTTCGAGAACAGCCTTAATCAGTGCTTCTTTATCTTCAAAATAACGATAAAAAGTCATTTTTGAGATGCCAGCCGCTTCTGCAATACGATCGATACTAGGATTAAGGAAACCTTCTCGATTAAAAAATTGAGACGATAAATTAATAATTTCATGATATTTTGGTTTCATTACTGCATATCCGCACGGTTACTGTGATTATTGCGATATTTTTAGTATATAGGAAAACAGGTTACCTGTGCCAATTTACAAGCAAAACAAGGGCCAGGCCCGCACAGTGATGCCACTCTTCAAACTGGACTGACACTTTTCCTCCTGTTTTCAACGTCATCATTTCAATAGTAAACATATGTTCAGGTACAGCTGACATTTTCACGGGGAGGACACATATATAGCACAACGCCTACCCCGCCTGCAGGGTGCAGACAGAATAAAAATGGCGATGACTCCCCGTCTCGGCTTCTTCTGCAGCCATGAAATCATACTCAACGAACTGATCACCCATACATTTACCATATAGTATACTTTTATCATTGTTAACATTTATCTTACAATTTACACAAAATTACACATATTATTTATCCATTTAAATCAATAAGTTAATTACCACATTGCTAAATAAATGTAAATTTACATAGATATACCAAACAGTAAATAAAAAGTGATGTTATGTTTTCTTACCAGTATCAATGGCAGGTAAAAACATGCATTGGGGCAGGCTTACAGCCGAATCTCTGGTTAAACAACAAGCCTGCATGCTATAGACATTGAAAAAGGAGAGAGGTGTAAGAAAACAGCCCTATTCACTATCGACGCAGTCCTTATCTTAATCTTACAAAATCTGGCGAGCATTTTGCTTGTCAGCAATATTATTATGCAAGGAGATATCATGTCGTCAGTTAACTATCTGGTGGTGGAACCGACAAACCATATTCTGCATTCAGCCTGGATACCATCGTCAAAACCTGAGACTCAGAGAGCAATACTTGCTGCAACATTGGCTAATGGTAAGTCTGTTATCTACAACGATCTTCGTTGTCTGGAGACCAGTACCATGAAAGATGCATGCCGAAGCATTGGTGCAAAAATTATCGAAGAGCCTGGTCGTCTTATTATTTATGGAACCGGTGGTAAAATATCTCCGGAAGAAAAAGTCATTGATGCACTGGGCTCAGGTTTGGTATTCCGCGTGTTGACTGCTCTGACATGCTTTAGCAATAAACCGGCTGTTATTACCGGTGACACCATTCTTAGAACGCGTGTGATGGAACCATTGCTGGATGCCATTAACATACTGGGAGGAAATGTTTCAGTATCAATATGAATGGTAAAGCCCCCTTTGTTAATTGGGGAGGTTATGCAGGAGGTGAATGTGAAATCGCGGGCAATATCAGCTCACAATTTATCACTGCAATCCTGTTCGCCGCTCCGCTGGCTCAACACAGTACCACGCTACGTATCACAGGCGAGATTCTTTCTCTGTCTTATATCCGTCAGACACTCGCAACGCTAAAAGCTGCTGGAATTCATTTCTCACATAATGCGGACCTTTCCGAGATCACAGTTTTCCCCGGTGAATATCGTCCTGCTGAATATACGATCACCGGGGACTATACCTCTTGTTCCTATTTAGTGGCTGCTTCAACCTTGTTCCCGTGTGACCTAACACTTAAAAATATCAACAGTCACAGCTTACAAGGTGAGCAGGCAATCCTTAATTTTGTCGAAAAAATGGGGCTGCAAGTTATCCGAAATGATGAACAAAACGAATTACGTCTTATTAATAAGACAGGTCGTTTACGCGGTAACTTCGCGTTCGATGTGAGTGACTGCCCAAATATTGTACCGACGTTGGCTGCACTCGGGAGTTTTGTCGATGGGAATTTCCGCATTACAGGTGGTTCAATTACTCGCCTGCATAAGTCTCCACGTATTAAGGCGATGGTGAGTGAATTAAGTAAGCTGGGAGTAAATATCACTCCTCTGTATAAAAATGACATTTATGATGGGTTTGATATTCAGGGTGCAGCCAACTATAACGGTGATTGCTCACTCTCCAGCTGGGGAGATCATCGCATATTCATGTCACTGTTTGTCGCCTCATTGCGTTGTAAGCAGGCTAATCGCCTGGACGGGTATGAAGACGTTCATTGCTCCTTCCCTGACTTCTTTAAAGAATTCCAGCAATTGGGCGTCAGATTTGAAGAAAAAATCCCGCAAAAAGAAGAAGCCATTTAATTTAGTTCGGGGAGGGACCCCCTTAGTCGAGAGGAAAATATGAATATGATTGCGCAGATGCATCAGCACGGCTATGTTGTCATTCCGCAGGCAATTGGAAGCGATGAAATCCAAACAATTCGTGACTGTTATAAACATCTCTCCGAAAGCTCAGGGTTATCGACGTTGTTGCCTACGGACATTTTAAATCAACCTGCTATTTTCAATGTGTTATTGAAAGAAAACATAACTTCAGCAATTCGCGAACTCTTTGGGCGTAACTTCTCGCTTTTCCCAAATTTTACTATTCGCGAGAGCGTGTATATTCCCTGGCATAATGACGCCTACTTTCTTCCTCAGGAAGTGATTAACGCAGAATCTCCCTTACAATTCATGCAATGTGCCATTTACTTACAAGATAATGATCCTGAACTGGGAGGTGGCATAACGTTAATACCCTCCAGCCATCGACTTGATAAAGATGCCATTGAAAATATGCTGAAAGATTCGCAGGAATACGAAAAAATTGTTATGAGCAAAGCCGGAGACTTAGTGCTTTGGGATAATCGTATTACCCATAGAAGCACCTATCCGGATAAGGCACCGGACAGCACTAAACTCGCTTTACAATGGACTGTCAGCGCTTCTCAAGATCATAACGGCCCTTATCTTGACTACCTTCGAGCGCGTGCAGAACGAAGTATGCATGTTTCCGATTACCTTCCAAAAAGCCCTAAACCCTATTTTGCGGATATGCCCAACGTGGTATTCCCTACCTCATTTCATCAGGATTCTCTGTCTCGCATGACGCGGCAAAACATTCACTTTATAGGTTTATAACGTATGGCAAATCATATTTCTAAAAGGAACGAAACAGGAGCGGCATGGATTTTACGTCAATTGAAACAACTCGATGCCTCACACCTTTTTATGGTGCCGGGTAAATTGATCAACGCCTTTATGCGGTGTTACCCACGGGATGTCCAGGCCGGATCTGACGAATTCCCTGTCCCTATCGTGACAGCATGTGAAACAGGAGCCGCATATATGGCTGAAGGCTATGCTCGCGTCTCCAGTGCTTTTGGAGTTTGTCTGGTCATCGGTGGCCCCGGGGTCACGAATACCCTCACCGGTATCGCTTCAGCTTATACGGATAATTTTCCAGTTTTACTGCTAGCCGGGCAAATTGCCTCCGGGATGGAAATGCGTAACGTTCTTCAGGACAGTACACAATCCGGTATTAATCAACGTGATATTTTTGCGCCAGTCACCCGGGCTGCTTACGAAGTTAAAGAAGGGCAACCGCTGAGTCTCTTTCTTCGGGAGTCGTTACGGGCGTTGAAAGGTGCGGAACGTGGCCCTGTCTATCTTGGAGTCAGTAAAGAAGTCCTCACCAGCGTTGACGCCTACCGTGGCGAGATTACCGATAGCGTCAGTGATAGCTGGCAAAGAAAGCCAGTGGATCTGATTAAAATGCGCAGTTCGGCATTTGAAACTTTTCTCGCCAATAATCAACGCTGCATCATTCTCGCGGGCCTGAGAGGCAAGACACCTGAAACCAGCAGAGCGCTGATAGATTTTGCCGAAGCTTACGGTTTTCCCGTCGCGACTACGCTGAGCGCAAAAGGGCTTTTTCCTGAAGATCATCCGCTTGCACTGGGGGTATATGGTTATTCGGGGCATCCTCGCGCCATTGAAGCCTTAAAAGATGGTGAACTCGATGGCGTTATTTTACTCGGTATGGATATGACACAGTGGAGCACGATGATCTGGTCACCCGACCTCCAGCCCCCAGGGGGAGTGATTCAAGTTGATATCAACGCAGACTACCTTGGCAAATTCATGGATGTGACTTGCGGCGTTGTCGCTGACAGTAGCGCATTTCTTGATGCGCTGAGCGAATATTACCATCCTATTTTGGCAGAGGGTCGCAACGTCCGTGAACCTTGGGTGCAACGGCTTATGACGACCTCACGCTGCATGCCGATCGGTGACGAAAGCCGCCACCCAGCTTCTTATGTTGGCCTTCTGCAGACTCATTTTCCTGACAATGGCATCGTCAGCGTTGACTCTGGCGCACATCGTTCTTTTTTTGGACATTACTGGGTTTCTCGTACTCCTGATGCTTACCTTTCTGCCACAACGCTGGGACCAATGGGATGGAGTATTCCAGCAGGCATCGGGGCCAGTTTTGCCGCTCCCGACCGAAAATGCATGGTTATTACCGGGGACGGGTGCATGTTAATGCAAGGAATGGAGCTAGCGACGGCCGCGAAGTATCAGCGAAATGTACTTTTTGTCGTCTTCAATAACGCCTCCTATGCCGCCAGTTATTTTAATAACAAAGAAAACCAGGCAGATCTTACCGATATTCCTGATTATGATTGGTGTCTTTTAGCCAAAAGTTTTGGTATCGAGGCAATTTCTGTTCAATCTCCAGAAGAGTTAGAAGGAATGATTGCGGACATTATGCGCAAGCAGACCCCTTTTTTGATTGAAGTAAAATGCGATAATTATCATGCAACACCTAATACTGAATATAACCGTCGTGTTAAAGCGCATCCACTTATTTAGAAGGTATGAGGAAATGGCTTCTCGATTAATTATAACCAACTCCTGTATTATACTTATTCTGGGTTTATTCTCTATTGACCTGTATAACCCAGCATTGCCTACGATTAAGGCGGCTCTCAATATCAGTAACGCACAGGCCCAGAGTCTGGTCGTCTGGTATCTGGGCGGTTTTGCAGTATCACAACTGGTTTATGGCCCTCTTTCCGATAAATACGGCCGGGTCCCGGTAATATTATTATCACTGCTCTTTTCTGCCGTAGGTAACTATTTGACCTCAACGGCTGATAGCTACCAGATGTTATCTCTCTTCCGGTTATTTACCGGGATTGGTGCCGGAGGCTGCCCGGTAATCAGTCGGGCCATTCTCAGTGATACATTTCGGGATAAATCAGAGCTGTCAAAATCCCTGGCTGTTTTCTCTATGGCCTCACAAGTCTCTCCCGCTTTTGCTCCAGTGATTGGCGGATACATTACGGAATATTTTCCATGGAAATATAACTTCATTGCCTTAGCGTTGATGATGCTTGCCGGGTTTATATTCGTCAAAATAACACTGCCTGAAACCTCCCCCAGAAAAGCATTACCTGGCGGGCGTATTGCTGGATTTAGGATCTTATTCAGTGATTTAAACTTCATGATATATAGCGTGGTTTCAGCCGTATTATTCTCCATTACGATTGGGTATTTTACTGCTAGTCCCTTTGTTTTTCAGACACAATTTCACCTCACTTCTTCACAAAATGGCTATTTATTCATGATTTATTCTGCCGGAATTGTTATTGGCTCCTGGCTGACTAAGCGATGTTTGTCACGAGCAACGCCGGAGAAAATTTTGATGGTCTCGCTGCCCTTGTTAGTAGCTTTCACGCTGCTGGCTTCTTTATCTGTTCACTTTACCAGCGTGCTATCCATCGGATTCATTGTGATTTACAGCTTTGCGGTAGGTCTGGGATGTGGTCTCTCCTCACCTTTACTGCTGGGTATCAGTTTACACGGCCATGCCGAATTGGCCGGTACAGGAAGCGCGTTGCAAGGGGCTCTCAAAATGGCTGGCGCCGCATTGGTGCTGTGGTTTTTTGCTAGCGGGCGGACGGGCACAGCCTCAGGTCTCTTATCGGGCTTATTCTTACTCTCTCTGATTTGCCTTGTTCTGATCGCATTCGCACAATTCTGGACTGCACAGTCAGTCCATCAGCAATCATCCCCCGACAGAGATTAGCAGGAGCAAAACATGGATCTTGGCATTACAGGACGACAAGCGGTGGTGTGTGCCGCAAGCAGCGGGTTAGGCTTTGCCTGTGCCGCTGCGTTGGTGTCAGAAGGCGTCAATGTAACGATTAACGCAAGGCAAAGCGATAGACTTAATGAAGCCGTGCGCTTGCTGAGGACCATCAACTCAGCAGTACGAATACAGGGCATTGCAGGCGATATCACGTGTCCCGAGGTACAAAATGCCGTACTGACAGCGACACCCACCGTGGATATTTTAGTAACCAATGCGGGGGGACCGCCAGTCGGCGGCAGTCACGACTGGCCCCGTGAAATATGGTTGCAGGCGATTGAAACGAATATGCTCACCCCTATTGCATTAATTCAGGCTGTACTCAGCGAAATGAGAAACCGTCGCTTTGGCCGTATTGTTAATATTACGTCCGGGAGTGTTAAAGCACCGCGGGGTACATTAAGTTTATCGAATGGGTCACGTGGGGGTTTAACGACTTATATTGCCGGTCTTGCCAGAAGCAGTGAGCTTGCCAGTCAAAATGTGACTATCAATAATCTCCTCCCTGGCGCATTTTCCACACCGCGATTAATGCAAACCCTGGCAACTGATGCACAACGCTGGGGAAAATCATCTGAGAGCATGGAGATTGAGCGCAAAAAACTCATTCCTGCCGGACGTTTTGGTATACCAGATGAATTTGGAGCCTGCTGTGCTTTTCTTTGTAGCATGAATGCTGGCTATATAACCGGGCAAAATATTTTGATTGATGGTGGGGCATATCCAGGGGTGTTTTGAATATGAAGTCGTTCTGGTAAATCGCCGTGGGCTTAGAGACAGTCAGGCCCTGGTTGGTAATGGCTGCTTACCCGGTATCCGGCGACCAGGTGCCAGTCATAGCGTTTTTTCCAGACAGAGTGTGGAAAAGACACCAGGGTCAGTAATTGCTGATAGCTTTTTGGACTAACTCATTGGGGGATTATCGTTGCCACGTTAAGTGCTGGCCTGATTGCAGAACGTTCCTTGCCCTGCGATGGCGTCACGGCGAGATCGCTTTTAGGCGTCATGCTGATATCACTTTGCGCAGTGCCGATTTTTTTGTTCAGCCAGCTTGCATCGGCATTGAGGCTTACAGCCGCTTTTTTATTGCCGATGTCGCTTTTGGCCTGTTCGGCGTGTCCTGGGCTCATTCGCTAGATACGCATATTCCATAGAAGAAATTGGCTCGCGTATAGGCCTGTGATGCAGTGGGTTCGTTTGTGGCTATTTCCTTCGGTGAGACGGTCGCCGGACCGCTAGCAATATATTTTGGGGGCAGCAATGTACTCTTAGTTTCAGCGATGGTGGTAGTCATCGCCACTATAGCTGCCAGTATGGTTCCTGCAATTAGGCTGCTGGATAACTCATCATAGATTAAGTCCCAAAAGGTACGGTGCATGAACTGGATAAACTCTGATCGTCTGGCTGTGCGGAACAAACCGGGCCAGGGGTCGTTTTAGCGTTACCAATTACCCGCCCCCCCTCTCAGGATAAGACCACCCACAACATCTCGCGCAACCCTTATACACTCCGGCCGCGTCCGCGGCCGGAGGGATAGATTTACCCCTTGTCAGAATACGCGTCCAGCATGGCAAGGACCGCCCGACGCGCCGCATCGTCTGCGATATTGTCAGGCAGCGCATCAGCCCGCAGGTTGACATAAGCGTCAGCAGCCCTTCGAATGGCAATCCCGACGGAGTGACGATCGTGTGTTGCCAGAGTGGAAGTCAGCAGGCCATCGGGATCAATGCCGAGGGCTTCTATTCGACGAACGCCGCGTTGCGGTAGATTGGCGCGACGAAACAGCATCGGTCCCAGCACTTGTTCCCGGAAGAAGGACAGCATCCCCAGCGCTTCGAAGAGTTCGCCCCTGCCCAGTTTAACCACGGCATAATGCAGCCAGATCCAGGCTCGGGACTCAAACCACTCCGGCGTCATGTTCGGCCAGTGCGCGCTAAATTTTGCCAGCTGCCGCTCGAGAGCATCGTTATCACGGGTAAATAGCACGGCAGGCTCCTCAACGCGCTGAGTGAGCATGTCCAGGGTGATAAATTTCAGATCGACATGCAGAAGTTCCGGGCCAAACAGGCAGATCAGCAGGCGAGGCTCACCGACGTGTTCCCCGGTGAAAGCATGTAGCAGATGGCCGAGGGTTCCGGCGAACGCCATACGCTGAGCCATGATTTCGTCATAATAGAGAGGGTCGACCACCACCACAAAATCCAGATCGGAGTATTGATCAAACCCGCCATGGATAAACGAGCCGCCGGCGAGAAGGGCGTGGATCCGCGAATCGGACTGTAATTTAAGCTTCAGTTGCTCTGCGAAACTTCTGTGTAAGTCGGGTAGCGTATTCAGCATGCTTTTTCCTGTTCACAAAAAAGACAAAGCATTACAGAATATCGAGTGATTGATCGGCAGACCAGATATTTCTGCAGGAACCCTGCGCTCCCTGGAGGGGCTCCCGAAACGATACTCCCCTCAAACCACCTCCCGCATCCACTCAGCAAACGCCCGCACGGCGGGAGAGAGAAAGCGCTGGTGCGGGTAGAGCAAAGTGACGGGTACCGGGGGCGGCTGCCAGTCCGCCAGCACTTCCACCAGCCTCCCCTCCTGCAGGTGGTCAGCAACGATATTCTCCGCCAGCTGCGCCAGCCCGAAGCCCGCCAGGCACATTTTTATATAAAGCCCCGTTTCATTCACCGCGGCGGTGCCGCTGACGGGTACAGAAAAAGTCTCGCCGTGGCGAAGGAAGCGGAACTCATCGGCCCGCCTCGCCTGGCCGGAGAAATAATGCACGGCCCGGTGCTGAGAGAGCGCCTCCGGTGATGGCGGCACGCCATATTCCCTGAGATAGTCCGGTGACCCGCAGGTGACCCAGCGAAAGCGGCCCAGAGGCCGGGCCACCAGGCTGGAGTTGTTCAGCTCTCCCGTGCGTATCACGCAGTCGACGCCTTCCTGAATGAGATCGACCGGCCGATCGCTGACGCCGATCATCAGGTAGATGTCAGGGTAGCGTCGGTAAAAGTCTTGCAGATGGGGCATGACGATGAAATGCGCGATGCCCGCGGGCATATCAACCCGCAGGCGCCCCTGAGGCCGCGCCACAGACTCGCTCAGGCTGGATTCGCTATGTTCGATGAGGGCGAGAATTTCCCGGCACTGCGCCAGATACTGCATCCCTTCCGGAGTCAGGCTCACCCGCCTTGTGGTCCGGTTCAGCAGCCGCACCTTCAGGTATTTCTCAAGGTTTTTAATGGTACTGGTGACAGTGGAGGCTGGCAGGGAAAGGGTTTTCGCGGCACGCACGAAGCTCCCTGCCTCCGCGACGCGCACAAACATCTGCATAGCCTGGATACGATCCACCTTCTTTCTCTCCTGTAGCGAGCAGCTTACCGACAGATGGCATGATTATTCGTTAATTATGAATAATGAAAACAATTTACGCACCTTTTTGCGCTTAATCGCCTGGCGTATCGTTGCACGGTGGATGACGAATGAAGGGTTGAAAATGACCATGACCTCAACAAATATCCATACAATCAACAAATTAAATAACACGTATAAAGGAAAAATCATGTCCGTTCAGGCTGTCGAATTACGTAAGGCCTATCGTTTATTGCAGGTCGGGTCCACCACCATGATTTCCGCAAAATATGATGGCGTCGAAAATGTCATGTCAGCCGCCTGGGTTGGGTTGGCAGGCGAGCGAAAAGTGGTGGCCTATATCGGCACCCAGGCCTTCACTCGTCAGCTGGTGGAAAAGAGCGGCTATTTCGTCGTGCAGATCCCCGTAGTCAGCCAGATGGCAACCGTCCTCTACGCTGGCGGGCGCAGCTATGCCGATGCGCCGGATAAAAACGACACCATCCCCTTCTTTTATCAGCCAGGGTTCGATCTCCCCCTTGTCGCAGGCTGCGCGGGCTGGCTGGTGTGCAAAGTGATGCCTTACCCGGACATCCAGCAACAGCACAATCTGTTTATGGGCGACATCGTCGCCGCCTGGAGCGATGACCGGGTATTCCGCAACGGACACTGGATCTTTGATGATGCACCGGACGAACTACGGACCGTTCACTATGTCGCAGGCGGGCAGTTCTATGCCATCGGCAAAGGCAGCAAATTCGATCATGGACCGGGTAAGGACTGACCCCCCCCGGTCATGAAGATTACTGACGAGATGTCTGCGCGGCAGAGCGGCTGATACTCCGGCGCCAGACGCCGGGCGCCTGGCCATACTGGCGCTTGAAGCTGCGGTTGAAGGACTGCTGGGAGTCAAAGCCGAGGGCGATCGCCACGTTGAGGATCGGCTCGTTGCTGTGGGCTAAGCGTTCAACCGATTTTTGCAGCTTTTGCGCCCGGATATACTCCCCGAGGGGGTGCCCGGTATGTTCTTTGAAGATCCGCTGCAGGTGCCACTTCGAATAGCCGGCTCGCCGGGCAACGGTATCAATATCCAGACGGCTATCAAGATGGTTGTCGATCCAGTCGATCAGATCCTGAATGATGGCGCCAGTGTTCATCATATTTCCCCCTCGCGGCCGGTTAAAAGCATCTTTAGCAGTTGCATTAAAAGGTGGCCTGGTTTTACACAAAATGCAAGTTTTATTGTTGCATTTAAAACCCTGCCAGGATCGCGCCTTTTTTCTCCGGTGAGGATCGCACATAAAGTGCAACAATTATTCTTGCACTTAGTTAAGCGCCTTCCTACAATCGCCGCGATAGTGTATTCGAAATTGTTACAATTTTGTGGCGATGATCGACACAAATGGCCTTAAGCCAGCCCGGACAAAGGAAGTGGCGCAGCCTCTCAGGCTGCGTCTTGCCCGGCGGCTACAATGACTGGAATAAAAATAATGAGCCTGCAAAAAACCTGGGGAAACATTCACCTGACCGCGCTCGGCGCGATGATGCTCTCCTTTCTGCTCGTCGGCTGCGACGACAGCGTCGCACAAAACGCCGCGCCGCCCGCGCCGGCCGTCAGCGCCGCTAAGGTGTTGGTGAAGTCGATCAGTCAGTGGGATAGTTTTAACGGTCGCATTGAAGCGGTGGAGAGCGTTCAGCTCCGCCCCCGCGTCTCGGGATATATTGATAAAGTGAATTATACCGACGGCCAGGAGGTGAAAAAGGGCCAGGTGCTGTTCACGATAGACGACAGAACCTATCGCGCCGCGCTGGAGCAGGCGCAGGCGACGCTGGCGAGAGCCAAAACGCAGGCCAGCCTGGCGCAAAGCGAGGCGAACCGCACCGATAAATTAGTGCATACCAACCTCGTCTCCCGTGAAGAGTGGGAGCAGCGTCGGTCAGCCGCGGTTCAGGCGCAGGCCGATATTCGCGCCGCGCAGGCGGCGGTGGATGCCGCGCAGCTTAACCTCGACTTCACCAAAGTGACTGCCCCTATCGACGGCCGCGCCAGCCGCGCGCTGATCACCAGCGGCAATCTTGTCACGGCGGGCGACACCGCCAGCGTGCTCACCACCCTGGTCTCGCAGAAGACGGTGTATGTCTACTTTGACGTCGACGAGTCAACCTACCTCCACTATCAGAATCTCGCCCGCCGCGGGCAAAGCGCCTCCAGCAATAATCAGGCGCTTCCGGTGGAGATTGGCCTGGTTGGCGAGGAGGGCTACCCCCATCAGGGAAAAGTGGATTTTCTCGATAATCAGTTAACGCCGAGCACCGGCACCATCCGCATGCGCGCCCTGCTGGATAACTCGCAGCGGCTGTTCACGCCGGGGCTGTTTGCCCGCGTGCGTCTTCCGGGCAGCGCGGCGTTCCAGGCTACGCTTATCGACGACAAAGCAGTGCTCACCGATCAGGACCGCAAATATGTCTATATCGTTGATAAAAATGGCAAAGCGCAGCGACGTGATATCACGCCGGGGCGGCTGGTCGACGGTTTACGCATCGTGAAGCAGGGTCTGAAGCCTGGGGATAGCGTCATCGTTGACGGCTTACAAAAAGTGTTTATGCCGGGTATGCCGGTTAACGCCAAAACCGTTGCCATGACCCCCAGCGCCGCCCTCAACTGATCCCTTATCAGAGAATCCAAGACATGGACTTTTCCCGCTTTTTTATCGACAGGCCCATTTTCGCCGCAGTGCTGTCGATTTTAATTTTTATCACCGGGTTAATCGCCATCCCGCTGCTGCCGGTGAGCGAATATCCTGACGTCGTGCCGCCCAGCGTGCAGGTGCGCGCGGAGTATCCCGGCGCCAACCCGAAAGTGATCGCCGAGACCGTGGCGACGCCGCTGGAGGAAGCGATCAACGGCGTTGAAAACATGATGTACATGAAATCGGTCGCCGGCTCCGACGGCGTGCTGGTGACCACCGTGACCTTCCGCCCGGGTACCGACCCGGATCAGGCGCAGGTTCAGGTGCAGAACCGGGTCGCGCAGGCCGAGGCGCGTCTGCCGGAGGATGTGCGCCGTCTGGGGATCACCACCCAGAAACAGTCCCCGACGCTGACCCTGGTGGTACATCTGTTTTCGCCTAACGGTAAGTACGACTCGCTGTATATGCGCAACTACGCCACGCTGAAGGTGAAGGATGAGCTGGCGCGCCTGCC
Source organism: Klebsiella sp. 2-CIP_Kleb. (assembly GCF_050378715.1). Lineage (NCBI taxonomy): Bacteria > Pseudomonadati > Pseudomonadota > Gammaproteobacteria > Enterobacterales > Enterobacteriaceae > Klebsiella > Klebsiella sp. 2-CIP_Kleb. Next base: position 412,367 of record NZ_JBNRLG010000003.1, on the reverse strand, counting down.
CGGCGTCGGCCAGATCCAGATATTTGGCTCCGGCGAATACGCGATGCGCGTCTGGCTGGATCCCAACAAGGTGGCCGCCCGCGGTCTGACGGCCTCGGATGTGGTGACGGCGATGCAGGAGCAGAACGTCCAGGTCTCCGCCGGTCAGCTTGGCGCCGAGCCGCTGCCGCAGGAGAGCGACTTCCTGATCTCGATTAACGCCCAGGGCCGTCTGCATACCGAAGAAGAGTTTGGCAATATCATTCTGAAAACGGCGCAGGACGGCTCGCTGGTCCGCCTGCGCGACGTGGCGCGCATCGAGATGGGTTCCGGTAGCTATGCGCTGCGCTCCCAGCTCAACAATAAGGATGCGGTCGGGATCGGTATCTTCCAGTCCCCGGGGGCTAACGCCATCGATTTGTCGAACGCCGTGCGTGCCAAAATGGCCGAGCTGGCCACCCGCTTCCCGGAAGATATGAAGTGGGCGGCGCCGTACGACCCGACGGTTTTCGTCCGCGACTCCATCCGCGCGGTGGTGCAGACGCTGCTGGAGGCGGTCGTGCTGGTGGTACTGGTGGTGATCCTGTTCCTGCAGACCTGGCGCGCATCGATTATCCCGCTGATCGCGGTGCCGGTATCGGTGGTCGGTACCTTCAGCATTCTCTATCTGCTGGGCTTCTCGCTGAATACCCTGAGTCTGTTCGGGCTGGTACTGGCGATTGGTATCGTGGTGGATGACGCCATCGTGGTGGTGGAAAACGTCGAGCGCAATATCGAAGAGGGGCTTGCGCCGCTTGCCGCGGCGCATCAGGCGATGCGAGAGGTCTCCGGGCCGATTATCGCTATTGCGCTGGTGCTGTGCGCGGTGTTCGTGCCAATGGCGTTTCTCTCAGGCGTTACCGGTCAGTTCTACAAGCAGTTTGCGGTGACCATCGCCATCTCCACGGTGATCTCGGCCATCAACTCGCTGACGCTCTCCCCGGCGCTGGCGGCCCTGCTGTTAAAGCCGCACGGCGCGAAGAAAGACCTCCCTACCCGGCTGATCGATCGTCTGTTTGGCTGGATTTTCCGTCCGTTTAACCGCTTTTTCCTGCGCAGCTCGAACGGCTATCAGGGGCTGGTGAGTAAAACCCTCGGTCGCCGTGGCGCAGTGTTTGTGGTGTACCTGCTGCTGCTCTGCGCCGCAGGGGTGATGTTTAAAGTCGTTCCCGGCGGATTTATTCCCACCCAGGACAAACTGTACCTGATTGGCGGCGTGAAGATGCCGGAAGGTTCGTCGCTGGCGCGCACCGATGCGGTGATCCGCAAAATGAGCGAGATTGGGATGAATACCGAAGGGGTCGATTATGCGGTCGCCTTCCCCGGTCTTAATGCGCTGCAGTTCACCAACACGCCGAATACCGGGACGGTCTTTTTTGGCCTGAAACCGTTTGACCAGCGCAAACACTCGGCGGCGGAAATCAATGCGGAAATCAACGCTAAAATCGCGCAAATCCAGCAGGGCTTTGGCTTCTCCATCCTGCCGCCGCCGATTTTAGGACTGGGTCAGGGCTCCGGCTACTCCCTTTACATCCAGGATCGCAGTGGGCTGGGCTATGGCGCGCTGCAAAGCGCGGTGAATGCGATGTCCGGGACGATTATGCAGACGCCGGGGATGCACTTCCCGATCTCGACCTACCAGGCTAACGTGCCGCAGCTGGACGTGCAGGTCGATCGCGATAAGGCGAAAGCGCAGGGGGTATCGCTGACCGATCTGTTCGGCACGCTGCAGACCTATCTCGGCTCGTCTTATGTCAATGACTTTAACCAGTTCGGGCGTACCTGGCGCGTGATGGCCCAGGCTGACGGACCATACCGCGAGAGCGTGGAAGATATCGCCAATCTGCGCACCCGCAATAATCAGGGCGAAATGGTGCCGATCGGCAGTATGGTGAATATCAGTACCACCTACGGGCCGGATCCGGTGATCCGCTACAACGGTTATCCGGCGGCGGACCTGATTGGCGATGCCGATCCGCGCGTTCTCTCCTCCTCGCAGGCGATGACGCTGCTGGACGCCATGTCTAAACAGGTGCTGCCGAATGGGATGAATATTGAATGGACGGATCTCAGCTTCCAGCAGGCCACCCAGGGCAACACGGCGCTGATCGTCTTCCCGGTGGCGGTGCTGCTGGCGTTCCTCGTGCTGGCAGCGCTGTATGAAAGCTGGACCCTGCCGCTGGCGGTGATCCTTATCGTGCCGATGACGATGCTCTCCGCGCTATTTGGCGTCTGGCTGACCGGGGGCGATAACAACGTCTTCGTGCAGGTGGGGCTGGTGGTCCTGATGGGCCTGGCCTGTAAAAACGCCATTCTGATCGTCGAGTTTGCCCGCGAGCTGGAGATTCAGGGCAAAGGCATCATGGAGGCCGCGCTGGAGGCGTGCCGCCTGCGTCTGCGCCCGATTGTGATGACCTCCATCGCCTTTATCGCCGGGACCATTCCGCTGATCCTCGGCCACGGCGCAGGAGCGGAAGTTCGCGGCGTCACCGGGATCACGGTGTTCTCCGGGATGCTGGGGGTGACGCTGTTCGGTCTGTTCCTGACACCGGTGTTTTACGTGACGCTACGGAAACTGGTGACCCGCAGTAAGCCGGTCCAGGAGGATCTGCGCGCCTAGCCTGCAGCAGATAACAAAAAACCGCCTTCACAATTTGAAGGCGGTTTTTTTTCGTCACCAGAAAATGATTAATGCGCTTTTTTAAAGCGGGCGATCATTTCCGGTACCGGGTCGCAGCCGCTGGTATCGGCGTTTTTGAGCGCCTCCAGCGCGCTGGCCACGGTATGGCGAGCAAGGACGTTCAGCGAAGCCTGCTCCGCTTCGTCAGCGACCGATTTGAAGTACCAGCAGGCGTTGGCGCTGACCACGCAGCGGGCCGGGACCTCAGGACGCGACGCCCACAGTTTTTTATCTTCGATAACGGAAAGGTAGATATCACGCAGAGTGATTTTGTCCGCCGGGCGGCCAAGATGAATAGAGCCGTTGCGGCCAAGCGTGGAGACAATGATGCCGTCACGGGTGAGCGGAACCATTAATTTGCGGATAAAGCTCGGGTTGGCTTCCAGGCCGTAGGCCAGAATCGCACTCGTTGAACGTTCACCCATCTGCTCCGCCATTGCTACGCTGAGAACCATCTGCAAAGCTGTCGGGAAGCGGTAATCTAACATGGTTTTGTCCTGGGTTGCGGTGAATCTTGTTCTTTTTGGCACCGCAGAGGTGAGTAATCAATGAACAACAATATAACAAATACGGGAATTTTTTTGAAGCAATCTGCGGTTAGCCTGCGAAGTAAATTTTCTGATTTCGTCCGCAAAGACGGGCTGAGAAACCGCGCTCTTCCGTACCGGTTTTACTGAACGGCAATCTCCTCACCGTTTCCCAGTGGCTGCCCCCTGCGTTAAAGAAATCCGCTGCCATAACGGCAGCGGATCCTGCAGGGTGTTATGCCGTTAATTCCAGCTCGGTTTCAAAGGTGGTCACCGGCACAAACGGCAGATAGGAGATCCGCAGCCTCTCGGCCACCTTCAGGCGATGCCAGCCGGCCGGCAGGCCACCGGGTTTGAGCACCGTGATGATCGCCTTTTCACCGAAGTTCCACCGGTCGTCGTAGACGCTCTCCAGCTCGTCGAGCGTCCACTCCCGGCCGCGCAGCGCCAGGCGGATCGCCTGCCGCGGGATGGCTTCGCCGTTGAGGGTCACGGCGATATCTTCCACCATCGACAGACCCAGACCGCGGTAGTAAGGCAGACGGGCCAAAAAGCGCACGCCGATAACTTCTCCGTCGCGGGTGACGTTACTGAAACCTTCGCGGCAGATAATATGCTGATCAAACATGATAATGCTCCTTACTGGCCCAGCAGCGCCGGGGGTGGGGTTTCATCTAACAGGCGACAGAACATCAGCTGCTGGCGGCGGACCTGCTCCAGGCTGTCCACCTCCTGCGCGTCTTCCACCCAGCGGTTGCCTTCATACTCGGAGCACACATACCCCTCATAGCCGCCCTTCTGCAGCACGCGGAAGATCTCATCGTAGGGAATCGACCACTCGCTTATCTCATCGGTCATCTCATAGAATTTGGCATGAATGTTGTGGATCCGCGGCATAAAATCGAGCATCCGCTTCGGCTCGAACGCCGCGTTGTGGCGCAGCGTTTCCGCCATCGCCAGCTGCGGGCCCGGTCCCCATTTTTGCATCACATCCAGGATCACGTATTCGCTGAGCGTCCGCTCCTCATAGGCTTTCTCGATAAAATCCGCTGCCGCCTGTGGGCAACCGTTACGAATAAAGCGCTCTTTCCACACCCGCGGGAAGCGGGCTAAAAACATTCCCATATCCGGCAGGAAGCCCAGCGCCCGGGTATTGGCTTTTTCATAGGCTTCGGCATGACGAATAATCCACGGATGATCGAAATGCAGCGGGGCGTGCACTTCCAGCAGAATGGTGATCCCTTTGTCTTCCGCATACGGCGCCGCCGCCACCAGCACCTCCGGCGCCACGGAAACCAGAGAGCGGATAAAGCGCATGCCCAGCCGGGCGGCAAAATCGATGTCGTTTTGCACGCTGCGCACCTGCTCGTCAAACGGCATCGGCCGGTCTTTATAACGCTTATAGTCGAGCATAAAGTCATGGCACACCGGCACCGTGTCATGGCGCTGCATCAGACGGTGCCAGTCGGCGATCGCCGCCTCCGGCATGCCGCACTCCGGCCAGCCGGCGAAGGTCTGTTCGCCGACGACTTCAATGCCGCGGGCGCCGAACGCCGCGCAGTGACCGATCGCCTGATCGAGGGACATCTTGCCGAGATAGGTCTCATTCTGAAAACTGTACAGACTGACGCCGCGTTTTATTTTCTGAGTCATAAAAGTACCAGGTAAGTTGGTTAACAGGATAAGCCGGTCGCTTCGCGGGCGCGGGCCACCGAGGCCGCTGCGGGCAGCGACGGTTTATACTCCAGGCCAATGGCCCCGTTGTAGCCCAGGCGTTGCAGCCGGGCGATCACATTGGGCCACTCGCCGCTGCGCGGATCCGGTTCGTTACGATCCGGCGCCTGCGCTATCTGCACGTGCCCCACCCGATGCATTCTGCCGCCGAGCACCTCCTCCATCTCCTCTTCCATCACCATCGAGTGATAGACGTCAAACAGTAGCTGCAGCCGCGGGCTGTCGACCGCCTCGATAATGTCCAGCGCCAGCCGGGTGTCGTTTAAGAACATCCCCGGATGATCGATGCGGGTGTTGAGCGGCTCCAGCAGCAGAGTGACCCCGGCGGCTTCCGCCAGTGTCGCCGCCTGGCGCAGGATGTGGATCGCCTGCGCCTGCTGTTCGGCGATAGCCACCCCTTCGCGGCTGAAGCCGGAGGCCACCACCAGCGGCGGCGACCCCAGCTGGCGCGAGACCGCCAGGCTGTCGCTCACTGCCGCCAGAAACTGCTCATGCTCCGCCGGATCCACCAGGCTGCGCCGGGGCTCCACCACGAAGCTCGACAGCGTCACGCCGGTCTCCTCCAGCGCCTGCGCCAGCGCCGCCAGCGGTTTATCACGCCAGAGATGAAACTCAACATGGCTGAATCCCTGCGCTTTCGCTGCCCGGACCCGATCGCTGAAATCGGGATACTCTTCACGAAACAGCCATTCAATACATGCGGACAAATACATCCGACCCCCTTCTCTACTTGCCAGAACAAAACAAACAAAATTAGAATAAGAATTCTTATTCTGTTTCGAAGCGGCAGTGTGACGCCTTCCCTTCTGGCGTCGCGGTCAACAGCAGGATCCGACGCGGCATAACCAGAATGAGTGCTCTAATTCTAATCTCTGGTTGCTATAAATTGTCAACATCATTTAACAAGTTTTTAACCAAATCTGAAGGTACATCATGCTCAATAACGCTTCGGCGGCCACGGTTCAGGCGCCTCCCTATACCAGCGAGCGGCAGCGCACGCTGGCCACGCTGGTGGTTTCGATAGCGCTGGTGCTGGAGATCATCGACGTCTCGATCATTAATGTCGCCATCCCGGTGGTACAGCGGGATCTGCTCGCCAGCCCGCGGCAAATTGAATGGGTGGTCACCGGCTACCTGTTCTTTTTCTCCATTCTGCTGCTCACCGGCGGTCGGCTCGGCGATCTGTATGGCTACCGGCGGCTGTTTATCAGCGGCCTGCTGGCGTTTGGTGCCGCATCGGCCGGCTGCGGACTGGCCGCCAGCCCGGAGATGCTGGTGGCGATGCGTATTGCGCAGGGGGCCAGCGGGGCGATGATGGGCCCGCAAATTCTCTCCCTGATGCAGGTGCTGTATCGCCCGCACGAGCGTTTCCGGGTGATGAGTATTTTCGGCCTGCTCGGCGGCGCCGCCGGGATCCTCGGCCCGGTGCTCGGCGGGATCATCATCGAAAGCAATCTGTTCGGCCTCAGCTGGCGGCCGATCTTTTTGATCAACGTGCCGGTGATCGTTATCGCCGTCGCTCTCGCCTGGCGGGCGCTGCCGGCGGTGCGCAGCCCGGAGGCCAAAGGTATCGATCCGCTGGGAACCCTGCTGGCGGTGGTGGGCGGCGGCGCGCTGCTGCTCACCTTGATCGAAGGCCCCGCCCTGCGCTGGCCGCTATGGATGGCGCTGCCGCCGCTGCTGTCGCTCATCACGGTGTCACTCCTCTGGCGTCATCTGCTGGGCCGTGAACGCCGGGGCGGCACACTGCTGTTGCCCCCCGCGGTGCTGCGCGACCGCTTCTTTCGCGCCGGGATCGTCATCACCCTGCTCTATCAGCTGACCACCGCCTCGCTGCTGCTGGCCACCGCGCTGGTGCTGCAGAGCGGACTGGGCTTCAGCCCGTTCCATACCGCCCTGCTGCACATCCCCTTCGCCCTTGGGGCGATGTTTTCCATCGCCGTCGCCGGCCGCCGGCTATCGCCTCGTCTTGGGCGTAACGTGACGCTGGTCGGGGTGGCCGTGCAGATGAGCGGCCTGCTGCTGATGGGCTACGGGATCGCCACGGCGCCGGGGACGCTGGCGCTGAACGCGCTGGGTCTAGGCTTCGGCCTGTGCGGCTGTGGGATGGGGCTTATCTCCGCCCCGCTGCCGGCCTTTGCCATGGCGGCGATCCCGGTGGCCCACGCCGGCGCGGCGTCGGGATTATTTCGCACCGGCCAGCAGTTTGGCGCCGCCCTCGGCATGGCGACCCTCGGCGGCTTCTATCTGGCGCAAAGCGCCTCCGCGCCGGATGCCTGGCGCGGGGCCTTTATCACCCTGCTGACCCTTGGCGCCCTGATCCTGCTGGCGATTGCCGCCCTCAGCCGCCTGCTGCCCGCCTCAGTGCTTCCCCCGGCGGGTAAGCCATGACCTATCGCGTCCGGCAATGGCTGCTATCATGAGGAACCATTTATCAGGACGCACAAAGCTGTAGTACCTATTTTCTGTACACCTGCAACGGGCATGCGCCCGGAGAACAACAAAGGCATGGACTGATATGGATGAAAACATCGATGTACTGATCATTGGCAGCGGCCCGGTGGGCGCCACTTTCGCGCGGCGGATTGCCGATCGCCGCGCCGCGCGGATCCTGGTGGTGGAAGCCGGCGAAGCGCTGACGTCCGCGACCGGGGTTAATATCCGCAACCTGGCGCCAGCGCAGCGGGAAACGGCCTACGACCGCGCCCGGGCGTTTCCGCTGGCCGCCCTGCCGGAGAACCTGCCGGCAGACGCCCTGCAGGCACGGCCCGGCACCCACCTTCTCGACCCGGCGGCGCCCCACAGCGGCATGCCGGCCGCCGCGCTCTCCACTAACCTCGGCGGCATGGGCGTCCACTGGACCTGCGCCTGTCCGCGACCGGGCGGCAGCGAAGTCATTCCCTTCCTCGATCCGCGGGAGATGGTCGACGCCTGGGAGTCGGCTGAGCATTATCTGCAGGTGACCCGCGAAGGATTTCCGGCCACCGCCATCGGCCGGCAAATCGTCGATGCCCTTAATCAGCACTTCGCCAGCGACCGTCCGCCGGCGCGGCTGGCGCAGCCTATGCCGCTGGCCTGCGCCGCGACGCCGGAGGGCAAGCCGCGCTGGTCCGGCGTCGACGTGGTGCTTGGCGAGCTGGCGGAGGAAGAGACCCGCCGCCAGCGCGGGGTGGAGATCCGCACCGCCACCCTGTGCACGCGGATCCTCAGCGAGGACGGCGTCGCCCGCGGGGCGGAGCTGCGCGATCTGCGTACCGGCGAACAGTATGTGGTGACGGCCAAAGCGGTAGTGGTCGCCGCCGATGCGCTGCGTACGCCGCAGCTGCTGTACGCCTCGGGCATCCGTCCGCGGGCGCTGGGGCGCTGGCTCAACGATCAGCCGCAGGTGATCGCCCTGATTGAAGTGGACGCCCCGCCGGCCGCCGTCGCGCCGACCTCCCCGGTGCGCGACGGACGGGACAATGTCTCCGGCGTCACCTGGCTGCCGTTCCATGAGCCCGATTTTCCGTTCCACGGTCAGCTGATGCAGATGGATACTTCGCCGATCGCCTTTACCCAGCCGTCGGGTACCCCGGCGAAGCCGGTGGTGGGCCTGGGGTTGTTCCTCGCCAAGGAGCTGCGCGAGGAGGACCGGATCGTCTTCAGTGATGACACCGACGCCGTAGGGCTGCCGAAAATGCAGCTGAACTATCAGTTAACCGACGGCGATCGCCGCCGTTTACAGCAGGCGGTGGCGGTGACTGAACGCGTCGGCGCCGCGCTGGGCCGCGTGGCGCCCGGCGGGGAGGCCATTATCCTGCCGGCGGGCACCTCGCTGCATTACCAGGGAACCTGTCGCCTGGGGGACGCGAACGACGGCAACAGCGTGGCCGACCGCCACTCGCGGGTCTGGGGTTTTCACAATCTGTACGTCGGCGGCAACGGCACGATCCCCACCTCAACCGCCTGCAACCCGACGCTGACCAGCGTCGCGCTGGCGATCCTCGCCGCTGACGATATCGTGGCGCGCCTGCTGTAGCGCCTCTGGCTTACCGGGGCAAAAGCGGCCCCGGCTTCTCGCGAAAGGCGACATCGGTCGCCTTTTTATTGCCGCAAAATCCACATAAACCTCATGGTATTTTTGTTTGTGATGGATCACATACGTAATCACAATTTTTCCCCGCGCCGTTCCTGCTCCTACTCTTAAATCCGCGGCTATTCCCGCCGCCACCTGTATCCCTGACCTGCATACTAAAAAACCGCGCCGCCGCCAACGACAGGCGACCCGCGCGATAAAAGGAGAACGTCGTGAGCCATAGTCTGAATCCGCCCCACGCGCCGCAAGCCGGCGCGATCCAGGGCATCATCATCGCCCTGACCGCCTTTCTGCCCATCCTGGCGATCGTTTCCCTGGCGCCGGCGGTCCCGACGCTGATCCAGCACTTCGCCGGCGTGCCTTATGTCGAAACCCTGGTGCCGCTGATGCTTACCGCGCCCGGTCTGGTGATCGCCATCGCCGGGCCCTGCACCGGCTGGCTGGCGGATAAATTTGGCCGCCGCAAACTGCTGCTCAGCGCCACGCTGCTGTATGGCATCTGCGGCACAATGCCGCTGTACATCACCTCCCTGACCGGCATCTTTTGCAGCCGCCTCGGCGTCGGGCTGGCGGAGGCGGTGGTGTTGACCATCGCTAACACCATGCTGATTGATTACTTTGACGACAAACAGCGCCGCTTCTGGCTGACGGTACAGGGGGTGATTGGCCCTGCGCTGGCGGTGCTGGTGCTGGCCAGCTCCGGCTATCTGACCGCCCTGCGCTGGAACGGCGCCTTTATGATCTACTTTGTCGCCATCCTGCTGTTTCTGGCGATGTACTTCTGGATGTTCGAACCCGCTCAGGCGGCCCGTCCGCAGCACGCCGCCCAGGCGGTGCAGCATAATCCGTTTCCGTGGCCGCGAGTGATCGCCCTCAGCGTGCTCACCTTTGTCTGCGCCATCATTTATTACGTGTACACCATCAACGGCGCCAACGCCTTTCATACCCTGCAAAACGCCAGCCCGCAGCGTATTGGCCTGATTATGTCGCTGGTCAGCCTCGCCGTGCCGGTCGGTTCGCTGCTGTTCGGTCTGGTCTCCCGCCGCTATACGCCGGAGCGAGTGCTCGCCATCATGCTCTGCCTGATGGGGATCGGAATGCTGGTGGTGGGCGAATCGCGGACGCTGATCGCCATGGGGATCGGCTCCGCCATCCAGCAGCTGGGTGCCGGCATGGCGATTAATGCGATGATTTACTGGGTAGGGTCGTTGATTCCGCCCGCCTACTGTGGCCGGGCGATGGGCGCCTGGTCCGGGGCCTTCTTCGCGGGCATGTTCGTCAGCCCGATTATCGTCGGCGCGATCCGCCTGCGGGCCGGGAACGATGTGCTGAGCGCCTTCCTGACGCTCGGCATCGCGGCGCTGGTGCTGGCCGCCGCGATATTTCTTTATACCTTCTCCCGCCATAGCCAGCGCCTGCGTCAGCACAAGCAGGCCAGCGCCTGGCAGTTAGCGAAGTAAAATCCCGCAGCTTAGCCGGCCTCGACGGGGGTAACCAGATAGCTCAGACACATCATGCCCAGATGGCGTTTGAGCTGTTCCCAGTCGCCCTCACCGGCGGCTTCTGCCGCCGACCCCAGGCCGAGGAAGCGCGCCAGCGCGGCATACGAAACCGTAAAGCAGAAGCGGGCGGCCTGCTCTGGCTCCGGGTGGCGGATCTCCGCCGCGGCGTCGAGCAGCTGGTCGATGAAGGTCTGCTCGTTTTTCTGGTAAGCGGCTTTACCAATCCCCGCCACGCGCTCATCATCCGCCCGCGCCATAAACGGCCGCAGGATCCCGGCATGGCGCCGCAGATACTCCGCCTGGACATCCATCAGCGCCGGAAGCCGCTGGCGCAGCGGCAGATTGCGCGCGTGCAGCTGCTGGATCAGCTGCTGCCATTCGGCGTCCAGCTCCTGCATCACCTCCATCATGACGGCGATAAACAGATCTTCTTTGCCGCCGAAGCGGGCATAAATCGAGCCGACAGAAACGCCCGAGCGTTTACTGATTTCAGCAATGGTCAGCAGCTCAAAGGTGCCTTCATGCAGGATTTCACGGCTGGCGGCCATCAGCCGCTCCAGCGCCACCCGGCTCCGGTCCTGTTTCGGCTGGCGCATCGCGGGAAGATCGGTCATCGCAGTTCTCACCTCTTTATCCATAGAAAACCCCCGCAGTGTATTGCAGTTAGCAACCGCGCTGCAAATTGCCCGCCCGACTCACTCGTGGGCCATGTGGCAAAAGTGTGATGGCGGTCATTTTCATTCTTTGATAAACAACTAGAATCATAATTCTAGTTCTATTTAATAATAACAACCACCACACAACCCAGGAGTTGCTATGCGTTTCTCTGTTTTCCTCGTCGGCCGTTCCACCGCCCCCGAGCAGGATCGTTTTGTCATGCAGTCGCTGATCGATCATGCGCGCCAGGCCGAAGATCGCGGCTTCGATGCGGTCTTTATGCCAGACCATCACTTCACCGGCTATGCGCCGATGTCCAGCGATCCGTTTGTCTTCGCCGCCTACCTGGCCGGCCAGCTGAAAAAGATCCACTTCGGCATGTCGGTGACCACCGTCCCGCTGCACCACCCGGTGCGCTTCGCCGAGCGCGTTAACCTGCTGGATCAACTCACCGAAGGCCGCCTGCTGGTGGGCATCGGCAGCGGCACCACGCCGGAAGAGATGATCGGCTTTGGCGTGAACTACAAGGACGCCTCCAGCCTGCTGCAGGAGAACCTCGATCTGGTCCAGCGGCTGTGGGAGAAAAATATTGAAGACGATCCGATCATTTTCGAAACCGGCCACTATAAGGGCGCGGTAGTCCAGCGCATCGTTCCTGCCCCCTGGCAAAAACCGTTCAACCGCATTATGCCGGTGGCGCTGCGTGAAACCAGCATGCAGCGCGCCGCCGATAACGGCTGGCCGGCCTTTATTCCCGCGTTTACTCCGCCGATCCCGGCCAGCAACGATCCGTTTGGCCAGCTGACCCACTATTTCACCCGCTACCGCGATGCCCTGCTCAACGCCGGCCATAGCGACGAGGTGGTGAACCACTGCCTCTCGTGGACCACCCACACCTGGCAGTGCGTCCATATCGCCCCCACCGACGAGCAGGCCCGCGAGGAGATGCTGCAGATCATGGGCTGGTACCAGCAGGCCATCGACCGGGAATATGAGTACAACAAGCGGGCGGAAGAGTTTAGCGGCGTTACGCTGCACCGCCATCCGGACTGTTTCAGCGAAGAGTGGATCAAAACCTGGTGCCTGTACGGCAGCCCGGAGACCGTCGCCGAGGAACTGGAACGCCATCAGCGGCTGGGCATCGGCAACGTGCTGCTCGGCTTCACCAACGGCCCGCTGACCGAGGAGCGCCTGCGCCTGAGCCAGCAGTCGATCTCGTTGTTCGCGGACCAGATCCTGCCGCGCTTTCGCTAATCCAACCGGGAGATCCTGCTATGAATAAGCCTGCTTTCTCACGCCCGCCGCTGCTGATCGGCATCGGCGGCACCACCCGCCCGGGCTCCAGCACCGAGCGCGCCCTCGCCGCCGCGCTGGCCCACGCCCGCACGCTCGGCGCGCAGACCCAGCTGTTCGGCGGCGCTGAACTGGCGGCCCTGCCGCCGTTTAACCCGGAAGTCACCACCCGCACGCCGCAGGAAACGGCGTTTGTCGACGCCGTGCGCCAGGCCGACGGCATTCTGCTGGCCTCGCCGGGCTACCACGGCGGGGTGTCTGGTCTGGTGAAGAACGCCATCGACCTGCTGGAAGATTTGCGCGGCGACAGCCGGGTCTATCTTGATGGCCGGGCGGTGGGCTGCATCGTCACCGCCGCCGGCTGGCAGGGTTGCAACACCACCCTCGGCGCCATGCGCGGGATCGTTCACGCCCTGCGCGGCTGGCCGACTCCGCTGGGGGTGACCCTCAACACCGCCGGCGTGTCGCTGTTCGACAGCGAGGGCCGCTGCACCGACGACGCGGTCCAGCGCGCGCTGGCCACCGTAGCCGAACAGGCGCTGGCCTTCGCCCCCGCCGCCCCCTTACGGAGACATGCCGATGCCTGCGCTCAGTCTGTCGCTTAGCGTTGCCGAAAAAGCGCGGCTCACCGCCGGGATGGGGATGTGGTCCACCCACCCTATCCCCCACTCCACGCTGGGTTCAGTCACCCTGTCCGACGGCCCGATGGGGATCACCGGCGGCCGGGTTGACGAGCGGGATATTGCCCTGCTCAGCCCCTGCGGACTGGCGCTTGGCGCCAGCTGGGACCGCCAGCTGGTCAGCCGGGTTGGCGGCGTCATCGGCGAGGAGGCGCTGCGCACCGGAACGCAGGCGCTGCTGGCGCCTAACCTGAACCTGTTGCGCAGCCCCCTTGCCGGCCGCGCGTTTGAGCTTTTCGGCGAAGACCCGCGGCATATCGCCGAGCTCGGCGCGGCGTGGATCGACGGCGTCCAGCGTCAGGGGGTGGGCTGCATCGTCAAGCATATGGTCTGCAATGATTCGGAAACCGATCGGCGGACCATGAACGTGGTCGTCGATGAAGCCACCCTGCGCGAAGTCTATTTCTGGCCGTTCGAAGTGGCGGCCAGCCGCGGCGTCTGGGGCATGCTGACCGCCTATAACCGGGTGAACGGGATCTATTGCGCCGAGCAGCATCAGGCCATCAGCCAGTGGCTGAAGCGCGATCTCGGCTGGGACGGGCTGGTGATGTCCGACTGGTTCGGCACCCAGAACGGCCCGGCCAGCTTCCGCGCCGGGCTGGATCTGGAGATGCCGGGCCCGGCCCGCCATATGGGCGAGCGCCTGCTGCCCGCGCTGATGGATACCGACAGCGACGCCCGGCGTCTTGACGATGCCGCCGCCCGGCTGGCGCGGCTGGCCGAACGGGTCAGCCATCCTCTGCCCTGGGATGGCTCTGCCGCCGCCCAGGCGCAGCGGCGTCACACCCTCGAAGAGGCGGCGGCGGCGGGCTTTGTCCTGCTGCACAATCGCCAGCGGCTGCTGCCCCTCGCCGCGCAGGCGGGACAGCGGCTGGCGGTGATTGGCCCCAACGCCACGACGCCCTGCTTCCAGGGCGGGACCTTTGCCAGAGTGGCGCTGATGCCGGGACTGATCTCTCCTCTGGAGGCCATTCGCCAGCGCTTTTCCGCCGCTGGGGTCGAAATAAGCTATGCCCAGGGGGTGGAGAGCGATTACCGCATCCCACCTCTGCATCATTTGCCGCTGCGCACCGCCGCCGGCGAGCGCGGCCTGGACGTTGCCTACGCCACCGCTGACGGGGGCGTGGTTCATCAGGAGGTGCGCGACGCCTCCTCGCTGATCTGGTTCCGCGATATGCCGGGCGTCGGCGACATGCTGCGCCTGACCGAACGCGCCACCGTGACGGTAAGCTGCCAGTTCACCGCGCCGGTGAGCGGCCGCTACGGCTTCTGGATCGGCGGCACCGGGGAGATCGCCCTCCAGCTGAACGGCGAGCGCGTGGCGACCTTCAACGGCGAGGCGCTGGAGGGGGATATCATGGGCAAGCTGATGCAAGCCCCGCATACCCGTCTTGAATTTCCGCTGCAGGCGGGGGAAAACCTGACCTTCCGGGCCGAGATGGCGCTGGGCAGCAGTATCGCCCACGGCATCTGGTTCGGCTGCCAGCCCCCGCAAACCATCGACCTGCTGCAGCAGGCGGTCGACCATGCCCGGGCGGCCGACAGCGTGGTGCTGGTGATAGGCGAAACGGCCGATGCCGGTCTGGAGAGCATCGACCGGGACGCTACCGCGCTGCCGGCGCATCAGGTTGCCCTGATCCGCGCCGTCTGCGCGGCGAACCCGCGGACGGTGGTGGTACTGAATGTCGCCCATCCGGTGGATACCGGGTGTCTGGCTGACGCGGCGGCGGTGATGGTCGTCTGGTATCCTGGCCAGGAGTTTGGCCCGGCGCTGGCCTCGGTGCTGGCCGGGGATCGTGAGCCTGGCGGTCGCCTGCCGGTCACCTTCGCCCAGCGCCTGGACGACTATCCGGTACGCAGTCTGACGCCGGACGCCGCGGGGGATCTCTGGTATCACGAGCGCCAGCAGGTAGGCTATCGCTGGTTTAACGCCCGCGAACGCCCCGCCGCCTGGGCCTTCGGCCACGGTCTGGGGTATGCTGATATCACCCTGATCGCCGCTGCACTGACAGGCGACGAGGTGGACGCTCTGCAGCTGCGCTGCCGGTTGGAAAACCGCGCCGCCCGCGCCGGGAAAGCAGTGGTCCAGCTCTACCTGCGGGGGCCGGAGACGGCCTGGTCGGCGCTGGCGGAGTTTGCGGCAGTCAGCGTCCCGGCGCACGACGAGGCCGCCCTGACCCTTGTCCTGCCGCGTCACGCGCTGCAGCGCTGGCAGGTGCCTGCCCAGGAATGGCGCCTGGCCAGCGGCCCCTGGCAGCTGGCGGTGGGTTTCGCCAGCGACGATATCCGGGCAACCTTTGACTTCGTGCTAACTCCCGACGGGAAAATCAGCCACCGGGGCTAAGCCCGGACCGATGGCAAAGAGGGTCGGCAACGTGCCGGCCCTCTTTTTTTGTTCCTGCGCCAGCCGGTTCGCGATAAAAAAACCGCCCGGCGGCAGCGTACCGACGGGCGGGATTAAAATCCTCGGGCGGTCTGTGTCAGAAGTTCCAGTACATCGAGGACTGCCAGAGAACCGCCGACTCATGCTTCGGCACCAGCGTCGGGTTATCCTGCCAGGTGATACCGTTGATCCAGTAAATACCTTTCGTCACGCGCAGGGCGTGCGACAGGGAGATGGCGTTGATGCTCTGCGGCGCCTCCATTCCCGCCTCGCCGACATAATCGCGGAACTTCTTACTGATAAAGGAGCGGGTGTAGCCCAGCGAGGTCATATCCTGCTCTCGGCCGGGAAACAGGCCGATGTCAAAGAAGGTCACCTGGAAGTCGCTGGTGTAAGCATTGCGATCGTCCGGAGCATAGTCCGCTTTCACATCGAGATACAGCCCCAGCGGAAGCCCCTTTTTCGGCTGGGTCAGCTGCATGGTGTTGGCGACGTAGAACGCATAGTTACTGCTGCTGTCGCCGGGCTGGTCAAAATACTGGTAGTGCGAGGTGTTATAGATAGCCCCGGCGCGGAACCACAGCGAGCGCTGCGACTCGCCCGCCGCCTGCTTAAAGCCAAACTCGTTTACCAGGATCGGGTTGGCGCCATCGACGTGCCATTTCAGCCCCGAGGGGTTCTGCTCCACGTCGTCGAGGTGTCCGGCAGGCGACATACTGCGGCTGACGGCAAAGTTGTTATAGAATTTCTTATCGCTGTCGCGGACGATGGCGGTGAAGGTCGGCGTCGGCGCATTGAGGCTGATCCCCACCTGCACCGGTATCACGCTGGTCGGCCCCAGCGCGGCTGAGGAGGAGTTGCCCCCCAGCACCATGCCGTAAAACTGACGAATTAACGGATAAAAACCATACTGCAGCTCCAGCTGGCCGTTTAATAAGGGCTGGTTCACCGCCAGCACCGCAATATTATGCAGTTCCGGATAGCTGTCATGATAATTCGAGGTCGCCCACTGGGGAGAAAAAGTAAATTGCGCGTCTTTGCTAAAACCAATTCGACTTAAATCATAGGTGACGTTCAGCGACATATTTTGTGACCAGGTAAAATTCTGCCCGGCATATTGTTGCGGGTCGGCGGACTGGCCTTTCAGATCGTACATCACCATCGGGTTCCAGCTTAACTGGACACCCCAGCCACGGTCGGCCAGCGCGCTGCGAAAGCCGCCAATATCGCCGATGAGCGATTCGCAGGTCGACGGAGGGCTGACAACCTGCGCTGAGCGGGTATTCAGTTTATCCAGTTGCTCACAGGTCCAGGTATCGGCCAGCGCAGTGCTGGAGAATATCGCCAGCGTCAGCGCCGAAAGTGGAAAAACTATTTTCTTACTTACGTCGGTACAGCAGAGACTCATAATAAACCCTCATTTTTATTTTTTGCAGGTAAGATGCGCCATATCGTGAAAAATAAATTGGTCACAATATGTTTATTAACAGGGATTAATTAGGCTGAAAGTTAACGCTAAATAAGGTGTACGCTTTTTCTAAATAATGGCCTCCCCTTCCCGCCGGAAGACCGGCGGGCGTGTGGTAATGATGTCGTCAGGTGAAATTAACGAGCCAGCGCGCGGCGGCCCCCCATCCGGGCGCTGGCGATACCCGTCGCGCCGGCGATAGCCAGCGTCAGCAGCGCAAACAGCAGCAGGCTGTCCTGCATGCTGCCGGTCATGCCATTCAGCAAGGTCATCAGAACCGGGCTGATGAACATGCCGAGGAAAAAGAAGGTGTGCCAAATGCCGATCCCCGTCGCCCGGTGCGGCGCCGGCAAGGCTTTCATCATCCAGGCCAGCATCAGAGGGATCAGCATTCCGTTACCGACCTGCGCGACGAACGCTGCCGCCACGCCGGCCAGCGGATTGTGGGCCACGGCGATAAACAGCAGCCCGAGGCCAAAAATGGCGTAAAAAAGGAAAAACTGCCTGTCGACGCGCTGCCTGGCGTTGCGGCCATACAGCCAGGCGCCCAGCGGCACGCCAGTGCCGGCAACGGCGGTAGCGATGCCAATCTGGCTGCTGGAGGTCAGCCCGAGCTGACTAAACACCTGGCTTATCTGCAGCGGTTCGAGAAAATAGAGGATCGCGCTGGCGAGGGTAATCAGGCCGATCGCCGCCATTTTGCGCCGTGGAAAAGCGACAGCCTCTTCGCCAGCGACACTGTCCACGCGACGGCGCGTCGCTGGCTCTGCGGTGAACAGACACAGGCCGATAAAGACCGGGATCGCCAGAGCATACAGGTAGATCGGACCATACCAGCCCAGGGTTCCCAGCAGGCCAGCCCCCAGCACGATCAGCGTCGACAGTATCGACCCTATGCCGCTCTGCACCGCCAGCCATTTGCTGCGCGCCTCACCGGTAAAGTAGTCGCCAATCAGCGCATTGGCGGTGGTAAGAATAAAGGCGTCGGCAATACCCATCACCAGCCGCGCCAGCAAAATGGCATACAGATCGTCGAGCATCACCGGCAGCAGGCCAAACCCTGCGTACAGAGCGGTGGCAGCAATCAGCAGGCGGCGACGGCTCAGGCGATCGCCTACCATCCCCGCCAGCGGAGCCAGCAGCGCCATGCTCGCCGCCGGTATGGTGATGATCATCGGCACCAGCAGCTGGGCGTGCGGCTGCGCGGCAAAATGACTGAACAGGAGCGGCATCACCGGCAGCATGGTCAAGGTCCCCATGATCGGCAACAGGGCCGCCAACATCAGTAACATCGCCTGTACGGCCCCCGCCTCGCGCGGGGTTGCTGAAACTTTGTGCATCACCATCTTCCGCTCTCCGTCACTGCTCTTTATTTAGAATATGAATTACAGTTCTATTTTTTATCGGTAAAGAAAGGCGTTTTACGCCCCGGCTTAATGGCTGGAAACGCATCAGCGAACTCAGCACATATACCGTTCTACCCTACCGGATGCAGGTGGCATGGACTGCGATTGCTATCACAATTAATACAATGCATTCACATTAAATTAACATAATCATCGACGCCTTCAGGCGTCGACAATCGCCACCGCGCGAATAAACCCGGCCGAGCCGCGGCGGATCTTGTAGGGAAAACAGCTCACCCAGAAGCCGTGGTCGGGAAGCTGCTCCAGGTTACTCAGCTTCTCCATTTGCCCATAGGCGATCTCCCTGCCGGCTTTATGCCCCTCCCAGATCAGCCCGGCGTCGCCGCTGGCCTGAAAGCGTTCGCGGGTAAAGTGGAAGGGTGCATCCCAGCTCCAGGCGTCGGTGCCAACCACCCGTACCCCCTGCTCCAGCAGCCACAGCGTCGCCGCCCGGCCAATGCCGCAGCCGCGCTGCAGGTAATCCGGCTGGCCGTAGCGGGCGCCGGCCGCGGTATTGATCAACACAATATCCAGCGGCGACAGGCAATAGTCTATTCGCGCCAGCTCGCGCTGCAGATCCTCCGGCTGCAGGATCGCCCCGTCGGCGACATGGCGAAAATCCAACCGGACGCCGGGGCGCAGGCACCACTCCAGCGGCAGCTCATCGATGCCAAACGCCGGTTCGCCGCCGTTGGTGGTCGAGCTGTAGTGCCAGGGGGCATCCATATGGGTGCCATTGTGCGGCGTCACGGTCAGGCGCTCCGAGGCCCAGGCCTCCTCTCCCGGCATCTGCGCTTTTTCCAGCCCCGGGAACATCGCCGCCATTTCCGGCCATCCCTGCTGATGATCCTGATACTCAATGCTCGGCAGCAGCGGCGGCGGATCGGTCCAGGGATTGTTGTCCAGGCTGACGGAGAGGTCGACCAGCCGACGCCCCTGTAAAAGATTGATCATGGTTTACTCCGTTAACATCACAACGTGTTGATCCAGTACGCCAAACAGCGGCCGGCCATCGGGGGCGTGGGCTTCCATCGTCACCCGCTCCCCCGGGGATAAAAACGGCGTGCGCGGCTCGCCGAAGGCCAGCATCTCTATGGCCCGCACCTCGGCGATACAGCTGGCGCCGCGGCTGGCGTCCGGCCCGGACACCGTGCCGGAACCCACCACCGTCCCGGCGCGCAGACGGCGGGTCTGCGCCGCATGGGCAATCAGTTCGCCAAAATGGAAATGCATCTCGCTACCCGACTGGCAGCCAAACGGCTTGCCATTGCGGGTCACCTGCAGCGTCAGCGCCGCCCGCCCGTGCTGCCAGGCCTGCCCCAGTTCATCCGGGGTAAGGGCCACCGGTGCAAAGGCCGAGGCGGGTTTGGCGTGAATAAAACCAAACCCGGTCTGCATCTCGCGCGGCGCCAGCGCCCGCAGACTGATATCGTTAAGCAAGACGATCAGGCGGATACAGCTCAGCGCCTGTTGCGGCGAGCAGCCCTGCGGCACCTCGTCGACGACTACCGCGAACTCGCCCTCAAAGTCGAGGCCATCCTCGACCCGGCGGCAGACTATCCCGGCGTGGGGGGCAAGAAAGTCGTCCCCGCTGCCCTGATACATCAGCGGCGTCTGGTCGGCGCCGGCAATCGGCGGCAGGTGAAAGGCCCGCTGCATGCGCTCGCCATGGCTCAGGAAGGCCGAACCGTCCAGCCACTGCCACGCCCGGGGCAGCGGCGCCAGCAGGCGCCGGGGATCATAGGGCTGCGCCGCCGGATAGCGGCGCGCATTGAGCGCCTGATAGCGCGCCTGCAGCGCAGGCCACACCCGCGCGGCCTGCTCCAGCGCCAGCTGAAGCGTCGGAGCGATGTCCGCCGCATCGGCCATCAGCGTCAAATCGCCCGATACCACCACCAGGCAGCCGTCGCGTTCACCGTTATCTCGTGTTGCCAGTTTCATGACCTGCCTCCTCCAGCAGACATAGCCAGCCGTCGGCGTCCACGTCGCCAGCCAGCGGACTCAGACGTTGGCCAGCGCAGGCGCCCTGCACGCAGAGGCCGCTGTCCGGCATAAAAATCGCCCCGTGGGCGAAGCAGACCAGCCGGTCGCCCCGGGCGTTGAGAAAAGCGTCCTGCCGCCAGTTCATCGGGGTATCGAGATGCGGACAGCGGTTGCGCCACAGATAGAGCGTTCCCTGATAGCGGCAGGCAATCACCGTCGCCTGCCCGCTGCCCGTGGGGTCAAATCCCCGCGCCTGGCCCTCAGCCAGGCTGTCGGCACGGCACAGGCGAACCATCAGCGGGCGTTATCCGGACCGGGAGCCCACTTCTCGCGATACCCCAGCAGGAAATATTGCGAGTTATCGGCCCCCGGCAGCGCTTCGCGCGGCTGCCAGTGGTCATCGTGCTGATCCATATCGGCGTCGTATTCGATATGACACCCGAGCGGGCTGTTGAAGTACCAGAACCAGTTCGATCCCAGCTGATGGCGCCCCGGTCCCCAGAAGGTCTGATACCCCTTCTGCTGAAAGCGGCTGCCGGCCATCATCAACTCGGTGGGCCCGCCGAGGTGGAAGGTAAAGTGTTCAATGCCGGTCATAAACGGCGGGGCCTGGATCAGAAACAGGGTATGGTGATCCTGGGTGCCGGCGGGTCGCAGGAAGGGGCCGACGTGGGTGAAGCGATCGGTACAGACAAAGCCCAGCCGTTGATAAAAAGCTTCCGCGCGCGCGGCGTCCGGCACAAAATAGACCACATGGGAGAGCGAACGCGGCTCCGCCGCCATGTCGGCGCTGGCCCCGGTCTGATTGACCGGCCGCCCGGCGCGATCCCCCGGAGCGTTGATTTTCTCACCTTCCCGCTGCAGCGGCTGGCGCTGGCTGACGCGAAACCCGAGGGCAAAGCAGGCATCATCGACGCAGCGCAGCACGCCGTCGGCGCCAAGTTTCACCTCGCGATCGCGGCGCAGCGTCTCGGCAATAGCCTCAAGCGTGGCGCTATCCGCCACGCCATAGACGGTTTCCCGCAGCTGGCTGCCGCTGGGCAGCGCCGCGGGCAGCGACGGATCGTCACGTCCCCGCAGCAGCACCCCGGTGCCATCCAGCGCGCTAAAGAAACCGTTCTCCTGCTCGCGTAAACCGTAGTCGATAAGAAACTGTCGACAGCCCGCCAGGTCATCGACGCCAAATACCAGATAATCCGGACCAAGAATATTCATCGCGGTTGTTCCTTATGCGTGTTCAGGCCACCCGGCCGCCGAGGGCTTCCGCCACCCAGTCAGCGATGTAGTGCCCGGCGTTAATTGAGTTGTCGAAGCTGGAGTGCTGCACACCGCCCTCGCGGTCAGTGAAAATTTTCAGCTCGCGGCGCGGGCTGTTCACCAGCTGGTCGTAGGTGCGCTGCGCCCATTTCACCGGGATCTGCGAGTCCTTTTCACCATGGGTGACGAGAAAAGGCACCCGTATACGGTCAAGAATGCCGTCGAGATGGACGTTCTCCGCGATGCGCATAAAAGCGTCGATATCCTCGCCGCCCCACACCCAGCGCACGTGCTGCCAGTAGTGTGGTACCGGAAAATCCCCTTCGCGTTCGCGGCGGCGCTGCTGCACCTCTCGCCAGTCGTGATTGGCGCCCCATACCACGCCGCAGGCGAAGCGCGGCTCAAACGCCACCGCCCGCGGGCAGTAATAGCCGCCCAGCGAGACCCCTTCCATGCCGATGCGCCCGGCATCCACCTCCGGGTGCTGTTCCAGCCAGTCAACGATGCGGCTGGCCCAGTGCTCGCTGTCATAGCGGGCCTGCATGTCGTGAAGACGTAGCGCTTCGCCGGTTCCCGGCTGGTCGACCACCAGCGAGGAGACGCCGCGCCGCGCCAGCCACTGCGGCAGCCCAACCAGATATTTCATCTCTTTGGTGGAGTCGAGACCGTTGACCTGCACCAGCAGCGGCGCGCGGCCGGTCATCCCTTCGGCGCGGACATAAAGCGCCGACAGGGTTTTGCCCTCGTAGGGGATAGTCACCCGCTGACAGTTAGCATGGGTATGGTGCAGCCCGGCGGCAAAGACATCGAGAAAGCGGCGGTACAGCGCCTCGCGGTCCGGCGCGCCATGCGCCTGCAGGCGCTCGCAGGTCAGGTAATAGTTGGCCGCCCGAAGATACTTCTCTCCTGCCGACAACCGCCGCCCCCGCGCCTCATCTTCGCCGGCCAGCGCGCATAATTTATCGGCCATGCGGGACCAGGTTTCCCGGAACGCGCGGGTGCCTTCGGCGTCGGGATGCTCGGACGCGGCCAATAGCGGCGCGCACATCTCTTCGATCTCACCGATGCGGGCGCCCATCTCGATGGAGAGATCCACCGACAGGTTCCAGACATAGTTTTTAGGGAAATAGCGAAACATAGGGTCATCCTTCAACATTCAGTCGCAATCGCTGTAGCGCAGGCACTGTCACATAAAGCACCTGCGGGCGACCAATCATGTCTCAGGATGTCAGGTATCGACGGGAACAATACCAGTGGGTTAGCGTGCGCTGGCGACGATTTTCGCTTTCAGCCAGCCGAAGATAGGATCGTTATCCAGCGAGCGGTGCCAGCCGATAAATTCGCGCATCACCGGCAGCGTCACCGGGACCGGGAAAAGACGCAGCGGCAGCATCGCCGCGTACTGCTCCGCCAGCCGCCGGTGCAGCGTGGCGATCCGCGAGGTGCCGATCAGCAGCTGAGGAACGCAGTGGTAGCTGTGGGTCACCACCTCGATACGGCGGCTGAGCCCCGACTCGGCAAACAGATTGCCCTCCAGCCCCGGCTGTCGCTCGCGGCCAAAGACCACCGACACGTGCCCCAGCTGTTGCCAGGCATCGAGGGTCAGCGCCTCGCCGGTGTGGGGATTATCCGCCCAGGCCAGGCAGACAAACTCTTCGTCAAACAGCGCTTCGGCGGGATGATAGGCGGCCATAAAACGCTCCGGCGCCACGATGATATCCAGCTCGCCGCGGTTGAGCATGCCGGTGGACTGGGCGTCCGGCGAGAAAAACTCAAAGGTCATATTCGGCGCCTGCAGGTGCACCGTTTGCAGCGCATCCTTCAGCATCACGTTGATCACGTAATCCGAGGCCATAATGCGGAAATGGCGCTTGCTGGTTGCCGGCTCATCCACCGGCCGGCGGGCAATGGAGGTCTGAATTTTCATCAGCACGTCGCGGACCGGCTCCCGCAGCTCTTCCGCCAGCGGCGTGGGCCGCATCTTTCTGCCCACCTGGGTGAGCAGATCGTCCTCAAAGTAGGTGCGTAGCCGGTTGAGCACCCCGCTGGTGGCAGACTGGGTCATATGCAACCGGCCCGCGGCGCGGGTGATGTTCTGTTCGTCGAGTAACACATCCAGTGCCACCAGTAAGTTCAGATCAAGATGTTGGTAACGCATGGGTCCCCCGGCGAGAAATGGCGTGCTTATCCTGTGGCTGAATTTAACTTTTCTGCAACTTTTTGTTTTCAATTTCCACGGCGATATCGTTTTTTGCGATAGCGATCATTCTTTATCGCGATTAGTCAGCGCGCCGCTGGCCTGGTTAACGTCCTTACTCTGTACCCTGGAGAAAACAGCTACGATGAACATCAATAACACATTAATCGTTGGCGGCGGCATCGGCGGTCTGTGTACCGCCATCGCCCTCCGCCAGGCCGGCGTCGCCGTCGATGTCGTAGAGATCCAACCGCAGTGGCGGGTCTACGGCGTCGGTATCATTCAGCAGAACAATGTCGTGCGCGAAATGCAGCGGCTTGGGGTGCTGGAACGCTATCTGGACGCCGCCTGGCCGTTTGACAGCGTCTCGGTGCACACCCTGAGCGGCCAGCAGCTAGCCAGCTTTCCCGGCCAGCGGCTGGCCGGTGAACAGTTCCCGGCCAACGTCGGCATCTCCCGCCTGGCCCTGCACAACGTACTCTGTTCCACCGCCCGGGAGCTGGGGGTCCGACTGACCACCGGCGAGAGCATTGACGCCTTCCGTCAGGTTGACGATGCGGTTGAGGTGAGCTTCAGCCGTGGCGGTCAGGGGCGCTACGATCTGCTGGTGGGCGCCGATGGGATCTACTCCCGGGTGCGCGGCATGCTGTACGGCGAGCGCTATCGCCCCCGCTTTACCGGTCAGGGCGTATGGCGCTACAACTTTCCGCGACCGCCGGAGGTGGACCATCTGATGTGCTTTATGGGCGAGAGCTGCAACTGCGGGCTGGTGCCGCTGGGGGACGATCTAATGTATCTGTTTATCACCTCCCACGAAGCGGATAACCCCCGCTACGCCCGCGATCAGCTGGCGGCGGAGATGCGCCGCCGTCTGCCGCCCGGCGCGGGGTTGCCGGGCAGCCTGCACGCGCATATCGTTAACAACGACGAGGTCGTCTATAAGCCGCTGGAAGAGCTGTTCGTCGACGATCCCTGGTATCAGGGACGCATCGTGCTGGTGGGCGACGCGGTTCACGCTACCACTCCGCATCTCGGTCAGGGGGCGGGCATGGCGATTGAGGATGCCATCGTGCTGCGCGAAGCGCTGCAGCAGACCGACAGCGTCGCGGCCGCGCTGGCGCACTTTGACGCCCGCCGCCGGCCGCGCTGTCAGCAGATCTGGGCCGCCTCGCTGCAGGTGGGCGAGAGCGAGATCCACCGCGATCGCCATTTTGACCGCCAGCGGGCGATCGGCGATATGATGACCCTGACGGCGAAGCCGATATAAGCCCTGCCCGGCGCCCTCCGCCGGCCACGCTGGCGGATTATTCCCCGGTTCATTGGCCGGCACTCCCCTTTCACCCGCCGCTAATCCCTTGTCAACGACGATATTCTTCTCGCGCAGTATCATATTTGACACCCCTGCGCTCCCATGGCTAAGGTATATTTCAGTGCTCCCCTTAATCATGGAAAGGAATATACGGATATGAATATTCTCTCGGCAGAGTTTTTCAAATACGCGATCGCGATTATCACGTTGATTATTCAGATTGTCGCCGTGCGTTCAGGTTGGGTATTTCCCAAAGATAAGATATTCACCTCGCGCAAAAATATCAGTGAATTCGCCGCCGCGCTGTACAAAAATAGTAACGACCCCGAGCTGCAACGGATCGCATACGAATATGGTATCGCCGCGCTGACCAAAGATAAAAACCTGACCATGGCGCAAAGAAAGATATTATTGAAATGCAAAAATCCGGTCAGCGATATTGATAACTACAGCAAATGCCAGCATCTGATTTCGGTCAATGATGAGAAACGCATATTCAAATGGAAGAAATGGGGTTACCGCTTCTGGTTATACCGTAAGGCTGTCGAAGTCTTCAGTCTGGTGTTCTATTTTATTGGCGGCTTCTTAACGGCCCTGCCTTTCCTGTATGAAGGTCTCGCCAGCCCGGCGGTGATTGACAGAATCAATCATTTATCCCGTCTGCAAAAATTCTGTATGGCAAGTTATCTGTTTGCCTGCGGGATTTGTCTGGCGCTGATCTGCCTGCACAAAATCTCCACCATCGCGATCGCGGAAAAAACCATTAAAGCGAATCGCTAACGACCACGCCGCCAGGCGACCTGTCCACATCAGCGGCGCCTAACCCTGTGGATAACCTGGAGGCAGTTGCCTGGCAGCCGCAGCCCGGGCGGGCTACCGGCTGCCGTTCGTTTTTTGAACAGGGAAACCGCCCCCGCCGGGCAGCGCGCTTAGGGCGAAAACCGCCACCACGGCGGAGGGAAGCGCCCGCCCCGCTTAATAATTCCACTTCGGCCGCGCCACCGTGTTCTTCTTCAGCAGATCGCGGAACGCTTTCAGATAGGGTTCATTGCTGCGCCCGCGCTTACAGATAGCCGAGAACGGCGACTGAAAGCCAAACTCGTTGGGCAGCAGCACCCGCAGGCGGTTCTCTTTGATCCACGGCCAGGCGTAATGCTCCGGCAGATAGCCAATATATTTTCCCGAGAGGATCAGCAGCAGCTGGGCGTCGACGGTCTCAACGGTGGCGCTGCCTTTGCTGAAGCCCCGGCGGCGGAGATCGCTGGTGTTCCAGTAGCTGCGGGTCACCAGCGGACACTGGCTGATCTGCTCTTTATCGAGCTGGCGGCTGAAGAACATCGGGTGCAGATCGCTGCAATAGAGCCAGTGCTGCTCGCGATACAGCGGCTCGCTGATGATGTTATGCACCTGCGAGTTGTAGCTGCCGATGGCCAGGTCGATATGGTTGTTCAGCACCCCGTTCAGTTGCTCCGCCGGGGTGCGAATAATCAGTTTGATATGCACATGGGGAAATTTGTCGCTGAAGCTGCGCAAGACCACCGGCAGCGAGAGCGCCGTTTCGGTCTCGATGGAGTCGAGCGTCGAGATGCACAGGGTGCCGCTGTGCTCCCCTTTAAGCAGCGCCGACTGCCGCTCCAGCTCATTGAGTTCGCTCAGCACGCGGATCGCCTGCTGTAAAAACTGCTGACCTTTCTCGGTCAGGGAAAAGCCGCCGCGCCCGCGCTGACAGAGGGTGAAGCCGAGCTGCCCCTCCAGTTGCGACATCGCATTGCTGATGGCGGAGACCGAAATGCCCAGCTCCTGCTGGGCCCGGCTGTAGCTCTCCAGGCGGGCCACCGCCTCGAAAACCTGCAGCTGACGAATATTGAGGCTGGCGTCGTGATGCATCGTATTTAGTTCACCAATAAATGAACTGAGTATTTACGCCAGACGATGTAAAGTCCAGCGCGGCTTGCGCACTATCTCTCCTGTTACGTTTCATCCGTCAGATTCAGGAGCAGACATGGATAACCTCTTTCACCAACCGCAGGGTGGCAATGAGATGCCACGCTTCGCCGGCCGCGCCACGATGATGCGCCTGCCGTTTATCGAAGATTTACAGGGACTTGATGCGGCGTTTGTCGGCATTCCGCTGGATATCGGCACCTCGCAGCGCTCAGGCACGCGCTACGGACCGCGCTATATTCGCGCCGAATCGGTGATGATCCGTCCGTACAATATGGCGACCGGCGCCGCGCCGTTCGACTCGCTGTCGGTAGCCGACATCGGCGATGTGCCGATCAATACCTACAGTTTGCTCAAATCGGTGCAAATTATCGAAGATTACTACACCGGTTTGAATAGTTATCCGCTGATCCCCCTCACCCTCGGCGGGGACCATACCATTACCCTGCCGATCCTGCGGGCGCTGACCAAAAAACATGGGCCGGTGGGGCTCATCCATGTCGACGCCCATACCGACACCAATGATGAGATGTTCGGTGAGAAAATCGCCCACGGCACCACCTTCCGCCGCGCCGTTGAGGAGGGACTGCTCGACCTCAAACGGGTGGTGCAGATTGGCCAGCGCGCCCAGGGCTACGCCGCCGGCGACTTCCAGTGGGGCGTTGACCAGGGCTTTCGCCTGGTGCAGGCGGAGCAGTGCTGGCATACCTCGCTGGCGCCGCTAATGGCCGAAGTCCGCCAGCAGATGGGCGACGGGCCGGTGTATCTCAGCTTTGATATCGACAGCCTCGATCCTATCTGGGCTCCGGGAACCGGGACGCCGGAAGTTGGCGGTCTGACCTCCATTCAGGCGCTGGAGATCGTCCGCGGCTGCCGCGGCCTGAACCTGATTGGCGCCGATCTGGTGGAGGTCTCGCCCCCCTACGACGTGAGCGGTAATACCTCCCAGCTGGCGGCCAACCTGCTGTACGAGATGCTCTGCGTCCTGCCCGGCGTGAAGTACGCCTGAGGAAGCCGCCATGGAGCTGAAATGCTTTCGCACCCTCTGGGGAGTCACCACCCCCTGGCCGCAAACGCTGGATGAACTGCAGCGCGTCGGCTGCTGCGGTATCGAAGCCCGCGTCCCGTTGACGGCGGAGGAGCGGCGGCAGCTCGCCGACCGCCTGCAGGCGTCGGGGCTGGAGTATATCGCCATTCTTTTCAGCGGCGGCGGAGTGCTCCCCGCCCAGCATGAAACGCCGGAACAGCATCTGGCGCGCCTGCAGACCCGCTTCGCCGAGGCCAGCGGTCTCAACCCGCGCTTTGTCAATCTGCTGGCGGGCAACGATCGCTGGCCGCTGGCGCAGCAGGTCGATTTTCTCGGCAGGGCGCACGAGCTGGCCGCCGGGTTTGGGTTGACCTGCAGCTTTGAAACCCATCGCGCCACCTCGCTGTACAGCCCGTGGCTCACCCTGGAGATCGTTCAGCAACTCCCCCAGTTGCGCTTTACCGCCGACATCAGCCACTGGGTGGTGGTTAGCGAGCGCTTGCTGGATGACCCCTGCGATGACTTCAGCGCCTTTATCGACCGCGTGCATCACGTGCAGGCCCGGGTGGGCTACGACCAGGGGCCGCAGGTGCCGCACCCGGCGGCGCCGGAATATCAGCCGGCGCTGGCCTTTGCCGAGCGCTTCTGGGAGCAAATCTGGCATTCACAGCGCCGGCGCGGCTATCAGCAAACTACCCTGACGCCGGAGTTTGGCGCCGACGGCTATCTGCACCACCTGCCGTTCACCAACGTTCCGGTGGCCGATCTCTGGTCGCTCAACGCCTGGATGGCCGCGCGCCAGCAGGCCCACTTTCAGCAGTTTTTAACGCTCACTGAACAGGAACCGCAGCCATGACCGCCGTGAAGCACGCTTTTACTGAACTCCCGACCATCGATATCCGCGATCTGGCCGGCGACGATCTCGCCAGGCGCCAGGCGGTGGCCGACGCCATCGGCCGCGCGGCGCGCGAGGTGGGCTTTTTCTACATCACCGGCCACGGCATCGACCCGGCGCTGATCGCCGGCGTCCGCGAGGCGGCGAAGCAGATCTTCGCCCTGCCGATGGAGGAGAAGATGAACTACTACATCGGCCGCTCCAAAAGCCATAAGGGCTACGTCCCGGAAGGAGAAGAGATCTACGGCGCTGGCAAGCCGGACCATAAAGAGGCGTTCGATATCGGCTTCCAGGCGGCGGACGACCATCCGCTGGTGCTCGCCGGTACGCCGCTGATCGGCGCCAACGAGTGGCCCGATCTGCCGGATTTCCGCGCGCGGGTGCTGGCCTACTACGATGCGGTCTTCGCCCTCGGCCACCGCCTGTTCGACGCTTTCGCCCTCGCGCTCGGCCTGCCGGAAGGGTATTTCAAACCGATGGTGTCTTGCCCGCCGGCTAAGCTGCGGCTAATCCATTACCCGTTCGACGCCAGCGTCGAAGATGTTCCCGGAATTGGTGCACACACCGACTATGAGTGCTTCACCCTGCTGCTCGCCGACCAGCCCGGACTTGAAGTCCTCAATGAAGAAAGCATGTGGATCGACGCGCCTCCTGTCACGAACGCCGCCGGAGAAGAGGCGTTCGTGATCAATATCGGCGACATGCTGGAAGTGCTCAGCGCTGGCACATTTGTTGCTACAGCCCACCGGGTGCGCAAAGTGCCGCAGGAGCGGTACTCCTTCCCGCTGTTTTTCGCCTGCGATTACCACACGCTGATCCGCCCGCTACCGACCTTTCTGGCCGCCGGCGAAGCCAGCGAATATCAGGAGCTGAGCATCGGAGAGCATATGTGGAGCCAGGCGCTGCAAACCTATCGCTATCTGCGCGAGAAGGTCAATCGCGGCGAGCTCCAGCTGCCGGAGCGCGCGCGCGGCACCAATACCTTTGGCCATTTGAAAAAACAGGCACAGCAAAAAAACCCCCTAACCCCCCGTGAGGAACCATGATGACTAGCACCCTGAAAAAAATCTCGCGCCGCGTCGCGCTTACCCTCGCCGTCAGCGCCTGTTTCTCCTCTGTCACCCAGGCGGCGGAACTGCTGACCGAGGGCGTCTTTAAGGTGGGGATGGAGGTTACCTACCCGCCGTTTGAGTCCTATGACAGCAATAACAACATCGTCGGTCTCGACCCGGAGTTCGCGACGCTGATCGCCGAGCATCTGCAGGCCAAACCGCAGCTGATCGACACCAAGTTCACCAGCCTGATCCTCGGCATCGGCAAGAAATATGACGCGGTGATCTCCGGGATGTACGTGACGCCGGAACGCCAGAAGCAGGCCGACGCCATCCCTTACGCCCTCTCCGGCGCGTCGATCATCGCCCTGAAGGGCGGCGCGGTGCAGCCGAAAACCGAAGATGAGCTGTGCGGCGTGAAGGTCGGTCTGCAGGCAGGCACCACCTGGGTGACCAGCCTGAAAAAACACTCCGATGAGTGGTGCCTGAAAAACGGTAAACCGGCCATCACCATTCAGGAGTTCCCGACGGCGCCGGAAGCCTCCCAGGCGCTGCTGTCGAAGAATATCGACGCCCAGCTCGAGATCGCCCCGGCGGCGCAGATTATCGTCGATAAGAGCCGCGGTCGCCTGGCGATAAGCTCGACGCGCCTGGTCTACCCGCTGCCGCTGGGGATCTACGTCGCCAAAGGTAACACCGAGCTGGCGGAGGCGATTAAGGCCACCCTCGCCACGCTGAAAGCCAACGGCAAATATGCCGCGCTGATCAAAAAATACAACTTAGAAAGCATCGATTAAGACAATAAGCACTGCGCAACAGGAGTCGGTATGGCGTTCGATTGGGGATACTTTTTTTCATTGTTTAGCATTGGGGCATTCTGGCAGGCGTGCGTGACCGTGATCGTGGTCAGCACCTTGTCCTGGGGGATCGGCCTGGTGGTCGGTTTTCTGCTAGCCTGCGCGAAGCTCTCGGCGCCGCGCTGGATCAAGATCCCCGTCGAACTCTATATCTGGTTTTTCCGCAGCGTGCCGCTGATGGTGCTGCTGGTGTTTGTCTACAACCTGCCGCAGCTGTTTCCGGTGACCCAGCCGCTGCTCGGGGTGCCGTTTATCGCCGGGCTGGTGTCGATGACCGTCACCGAAGCGGCCTATATGGCGGAGATCCACCGCGGCGGGCTGTTGTCGGTGGCCAAAGGGCAAAGCGAGGCGGGCCATGCGCTGAGCTTCAGCTTTATCGGCATCCAGCGGCTAATTATTATTCCTCAGGCGTTTCGCATCTCGCTGCCGACGCTGATCAATGAATACATCACCATCATTAAGCTGAGCTCGATTCTGTCGGTGGTCTCCTTACCCGAGCTGCTGCTCACCGGCCAGCGCTTGTACGCGCAAAATTTCCTCGTGATGGAGACGCTGCTGGCGGTGGCGGTGTACTACGTCATGGTGGTTACCGTCTTCACCTGGCTGTTCCGGGGGCTGGAGAATAGCCTCGATATTCAGCGCAAGCGTCCGCAAACCCTCAGCGAGGCGGAATGCCAGGCGCTGCGCCAGAGCCTGCCGGCGCTGACGGAGGAGATCAAAACTCCGGCCGTCAACGGCGCGCCGCCGGCGCTGGATCTGCGGGGCATCCGCAAATCCTGGGGTCAGCATGAGGTGCTGAAAGGCATCGACCTACAGGTGGAGAATGGGGAGGTGATCAGCATCATCGGCCCGTCCGGCTCAGGCAAAACGACCCTGATCCGCACCATCAACGCCCTCGAAAGTATTGATGGCGGGGAGATCATTCTCTACGGCGAGGACTACCTGAAAGGCGGAGCCATCGTCGATAAACGCCAGATGCGCGCCGGGGTGCGGCGTATCGGCATGGTCTTCCAGAGCTTCAACCTGTTCCCCCACCGCACGGTGCTCGACAACGTGATGCTGGCTCCGCGCTACCACCAGCTGCTGGATCAGCCGGTCGCCCGCGAGCAGGCCCTGGCGCTGCTCGACCGCGTCGGTCTGCTGGCCCACGCCCACAAATACCCCGGCCAGCTCTCCGGCGGCCAGCAGCAGCGCGTGGCGATCGCCCGGGCGCTGGCGCTGAAGCCGGACATCATGCTGTTTGACGAACCGACCTCAGCGCTGGATCCCGAGCTGGTGGGCGAGGTGCTGAAGGTCATTCAGTCGCTGGCCCGCGAAGGCATGACCATGCTGATTGTCACCCACGAGATGGATTTTGCCCTGTCGATTTCCGACCGCGTGGTGCTGATGGAGAACGGCGTGGTGCAGGCCGACATCGCCCCGCAGGTGATCCGCAGCCCGCTGGAGGCCCCTTCTCTGCAACGAATCCGTGAATTTATGGGAGTACGCTAAATGGCAACTGAGCAACACCTGCGCCAGCAGTTGGCCGCCGCCTACCGGCTGGCGGCGCTGTTCGGCTGGGAGGATACCCTCTACACCCACTTCTCCGTGCGCTTGCCCGGCGATGGCGAGCCGCGTTTTTTAATTAACCCCTTCGGCATGATGTTTGACGAAGTCACCGCCAGCAACCTGATCGTGGTGGATATGCAGGGCAAGGTCGTCGAGGGCGACGCGCCAGCTAACTCGGCGGGCTTTACCATCCACAGCGCGGTGCATATGGCCCGGGAAGACGCCCACTGCGTGATCCACACCCATACGCTGCCGGGAATGGCGGTGGCCGCCTGCGAGGACGGCCTGCTGCAGCTTAACCAGATCAGCACCGAGTTTTACCAGCGCGTCGGCTACCATCCCTATGAAGGGGTGGCCTTTGACCTCGACGAACGGGCGCGCATCCAGCGCTCGCTGGGGAATAATATCGCCATGATCCTGCAGAGCCACGGCCTGCTGTCGGTGGGCCGCACCGTGGCCGATGCGTTTTACATCATGTACTACCTGAACCGCGCCTGCGAGATCCAGATGGCCACCGCCCAGCTGGCGGCCCTCAGCCCGATCCACACCATCGCTCCGCACCTCAGCCAGCACGCCTGCGAGCAGCTGATGGGCGTAGAGCATGAACGTCAACAGGTCTGGCAGGCGTGGCTGCGCCGTCTTGACCGTCTCGATACCTCTTACCAAGACTAACGCCTATGTCTGATATCACTATCGTTGTGGATTGTAACGACGCGGATTTCGCCCGCGATATTTGCGCCGCCCTGCAGCAGTTTCCCGACGTCACGGCGCTTCTGCCCCATCACCAGGCGGCACGCGACGCCCAGTACGCCAGCTGCTGGTTCCCGGACCCGCAGCTGCTGAGCCGCTCGCCGGGGCTGAAGCTGATCCAGGCCGCGTCCGCCGGGGTCGATCATCTGCCGCCCGCGCTGTTCGCCAGCGAGATCCCGCTGTGCCGGGTGATCGATGAAGATTTTCGCCACGGCATGTTCGAATATGCTCTGTGGAGCGTCCTGTGGTTTCAGCGCCATTTCGACCGGGCGCTGGCCCACCAGCGGACCCAAACCTGGAAGCTCTATCCCCAGCGCGCCGCCGCCGACTTCCATATCGGCATTATGGGGCTCGGCGAAATTGGCGGCTATATCGCCGACCAGCTGGCCCGCCTTGGCTATCGGGTCTCTGGCTGGTCGCGCAGTGAAAAGCAGCTGGCTGGCGTCACCTGCTATCGCGGCGCGGAGGCGCTCGACAGCTTCCTCGGGTCGCTTGACGGACTGATTAACCTCCTGCCGCTCACCGCGCAGACCCGGGGTATCCTCGCCGCGCCGCTGTTCAGCCGGCTTCCCGCCGGAGCGGTATTAATCAACTGCGGGCGCGGAGAGCATATGGTCAATGAGGATGTGCTGGCGGCGCTGGAGAGCGGCCAGCTCGCCGGCGCGGTGCTCGACGTCTTCCCGCAGGAGCCACTGCCGGCTGACGATCCGCTGTGGCGCCATCCGCAGGTGGTGATCACCCCGCATATGGCCTCTGCTGCCCCTGCCGAGGTGATCGCCCGCCAGCTGCTGGAGAACATTCAGCGCCAGCGTCGCGGGCTGCCGCTCAAAAACCTGGTCAATAAGCACGCCGGTTACTGATCCCCACCGATACCGTCGCTGCTACGCTTAATGGGTGATTCACAACCAGAAGGCAGGAACATGAAGATTGATTTATCGGGGAAAGTCGCGCTGGTCACCGCCTCCACGGCGGGTATTGGCTTTGCTATCGCCAAAGGCCTGGCGGAGAGCGGCGCAGAGATCATCATTAACGGGCGCAGCGAGCAGAGCGTGAACGCCGCCATCGCTCGTCTGCAAAATGAGGTGTCGGGCGCGAAGGTGCGACCCGCCATCGCCGACCTCAGCGGTGCCGACGGCGCAGCCCAGCTGCTGCGGGCGGTGACCAGCGTCGATATCCTGGTCAATAACGCCGGGATCTATGGCCCGCAGGATTTCTACGCCACCGACGACGCGACATGGGACAACTACTGGCAGACCAACGTCATGTCCGGCGTACGCCTGTCGCGGGGGCTGCTGCCGGCGATGGTCAGCAAAGGCTGGGGACGGGTGGTGTTTATCTCCTCGGAATCGGCGCGCAATATCCCGGCGGATATGATCCACTATGGCGTCACCAAGACCGCCCAACTGTCGCTGGCCCGCGGCCTGGCGAAATATGTCGCCGGCAGTGGAGTGACCGTTAACAGCGTTCTGCCGGGGCCGACGATTTCTGACGGCTTTGCCGAAATGCTGAAAGACGAAGTGGCGAGAACCGGCCAGTCGCTGGAGGAACTGGCGAAAGCGTTCGTCATGACCCACCGTCCGAGTTCGGTGATCCAGCGGGCGGCCTCGGTGGAAGAGGTCGCCAATATGGTGGTCTACGTCTGCTCGCCGCAGGCGTCGGCCACCTCCGGCGCCGCGCTGCGCGTCGACGGCGGCGTGGTGGATGATATTCTCTGACGCCTCTCATTCAGGGGAGTCCCCCTCCCCTGTCGCCTTTCCCGGCGCTAAAAAGCGCAAAATGTTAAAAAACAGCCGCAAAGTCGCACAAAGTGAACAGGAACATGTATTCCCAAAACTTATGATATTTGTTTTAACTATAAGTTGTGGTGTTAATGTCTCTGTTACGAAGCTTGCTTTTCTTTCTCGGCGCGGCGGTCGCAGCCGCTCTCGCGGTACTCTGCCTGTGGGTGGATATTCGGGTATTTGGCAACGACATCCCGGAGGTGTCGCTGACTGAAGTGGTGCAGGAGAGCGTGCTGGCCGTCATCGTACTGGTTCACTTCCTGCTGGCGCGCAACTACCCCCACTTACGCTACAGCAATATCCTCATCGGCGGCTTCTTCCTCGCCATGCTGATCCGTGAGCTGGATGGCCTGTTTGATTTACTTTCCCATGGCAGCTGGGTGTGGTTTGCCCTGCTGGCCACCGCGGGGTCGCTGCTGGCGCCGCTGCGCCATCTGCGTCAGACCCTGTCGCAGCTGGCGGCTTATACCCGCACGCCCTATTACGGCATGATGATCAGCGGCCTGCTGGCGATTCTGGTCTTCTCGCGGCTGTTCGGCATGCACGGCCTGTGGTACGCCGTACTGAATGAGAACTTCGCCCGGGTGGTGAAAAATACGGTGGAGGAAGGCAGCGAGTCGTTTGGCTATATGCTGTGCCTGACCGCCACCCTCGGCTACGCCTGCTACTTCCGCGGTCTGGCGCGACAGGCGCTGTCGCCGCAGGGCTGACTGCGGCCGATAACCACCGCCGGACGCGCCCGCCGGCGGTGACGCGCCGCCGCGTTAACCGCGAATTTTCCACTTCCGTTTGAGAACCTCTTTGTCCTGGCTATCCAGCCACTGGTTCACTTTCTCCAGCAGCGCCGGATTATCTTTACTCATCATATACACCTTATCGCTGGCGGTGCCGGCGAACGGCGTCTCGTTGGCGACGCAGAACACGCCGGGCTCTTTGCTCTGGTAATAGTCGCCTTCGATCAGATCGGTCACCATCATATCGGCCGTTTTCTGCCGCAGCGCCTCCAGATTATCGACGTTGTTCTGTACGCGAATAATCTGCGCCTGCTTAATATGCTCATCGACAAAGCTCTGGTTTGTGCCGCCAGGGTTGACGACCACCTTCACCTCCGGACGGTCAATCTTCTCCAGCGATCCAAGCCGTGGCGCAGCCTGACAGTTGGCTAAGGCGATTTTACCGTTCGCCACCACCGGGTGGCTGAGGGCGAAGTCCTTCGCCCGCGCCGGCGTCTGCGTCACGCCGCCCATCGCAATATCGAATTTGTCCGCCTGCAGATCGGCGGCGAGCGCGGGCCAGCTGGTGTAGACGAAGCTCACCTTCAGCCCCAGCGTGCGCCCGAGATCGCGGGCCATGTCGACGTCATAGCCCTGCAGCTCGCCGGCGGCATTGCGAAACGCCAGCGGGGCGTAGTCGCCCGGCACGCCGACCTTCAGTTCACCGCTGCGCTCGATGGTTTGCATATCGCGCGCCTGGGCGCCGCAGGTCATTATCGCCAGCGTCAGCGCCAGCCCCACCGTCAGTTTCATCTCGCCATCCTTATTGTTATCGGGTTTGCGCGCCGGGGTGGCGGGCCGCTTCTCAGTCAGCACCCTCCGCCGCGCGTAACAGGGAATTCATCCTATTTTTAAATTCCGGGACATACAACCCGGCGTGGCGGTTGCCGATCGCAAATCTGACAACGAAACAGGGCTATCGCCCGGTGAATGATTTCTCATCCGCCGGGCGTAGCCTTACGCCAGCGATCGTATTTTCCAGCCTGACGTGATGTCGAAATTAGGTTCAAAAACAGCAGCAGGAAAAATCTAACTCATTGTATTAAAATAACAAAACATTTTATCTCGCGATATCCCCCCTTCCACTCTGGTCATTGTCCGTCTTATTTACTCCGCTATTTCCCCACGCTAATATCCCGGTAAAGCGATAATAAATAACATGCGCAGATTATTTCCAGACGTAAATAAATTGGTAAGTTAAATAAATTAATTAAAAACATATCCAGTGCAAATAATTCCCCCCTGACGCGGCAGAATTCATGCTCTGGCGATCTGTTTTATCGGCAATACAGAAGGAAAGAAAATGAAATTAATCTCGCTGTGTCTGGCGACATTGGTTGCCGGACTGGTTGCCGGCCCGGTTGGCGCGGCAGACGGCACGCTGAACTTTATCGGTAAGGTTGTGAACGGGGCATGCAAGCTTGAGGGAGCGGGCGACAACGGGGTCATCAACGTCAGCATGGGCGACATTCCGCTGTCGCGGCTGAAAAACAGTCAGTCTGGCACCGGGCCGGCGGTAGGTGTCGATATTCGCGTCAAAGATTGTGAGAAAGGCACCTACTATATTGTGGTGGATGGCCCCACCCCCACCGGCATGCCTGAACATCGCGTACTGGCCCTCGACGGCCGCGGCAAGCCGGCCGGCAACGTAGGAATTCTGCTCACCGACCGTACAGGCACTCCGCTCAGCCTCGATGAACGCATCGATCCGCAACACGATCCCCGCATTGAGATCCCGGTGGACGGCGGCTCCGGCACCTTCAGGCTCAAAGCTTTCTACTACACCTGGGATAAAGCCCACATGGATCCTGGCGACGGCAACGCGACGGCCCGGTTTACCATTATGCAGGAATAGCTTTCCGGTCAGGGATGAAACGTCGACGTAAAGGAAGCGATCATGAAAACTCAGGTGGCTGTTTTGCTCAGCGCATTGGCCTTTCAGGCCTGCGCCGGGATAACCATTAATGCCTCACGGGTGATCTATTCAGGAAAAGACAAAGTCGCCAGCCTGAATATCAATAACCGCAGCAGCACCCCCTATAAAGTGCAGATCTGGCTGGACGCCGGGCTCAATGCCTCGCGCGTCGGCCTACCGATGGTGGCGACGCCGCCGCTGGTCTATTTATCGCCGCAGCAATCCGCCCAACTGCGCTTTATCTATCTCGGCAGCGGGCTGCCCGACGATCGGGAAAGCCTGTTCTGGGTCAATATCCAGGAGACGCCGCCGACCGCCGGCGGCAATCATACGCTGCAATTTGTCGTCCGCACCCGTCTGAAGCTGTTTTATCGTCCACCCACCATCGCCACCACCCTCGTCAAAGAGGTGCAAAAGCTGCAGTGGCAGCAGAGCGGCAATAACCTGCGCTTGACGAACTCAGGCCCACTGCATATCACCCTGGTCAACGGGGCGCTGATCGATAATAAAGGCCACCTCTCGCCGATGAGAAACGTGATGCTCCGGCCCTACAGCAGCCATACCGTAATGACCACCGACAGCGCTCGCCTGTACCAGTTGAACTATATCGACGATGACGGCGCGGTGGTGGCGATCCCCCTTCAGGCGGCCTATGCTCCGGCCCCACGCTAGTTATACTCGAGGGCGAAGGTCACCATGCTGTCGGCTGTGCCCGCCGTCACCGTGGCGTCAGTTTGCACATACTGGGCGTTAAAATTAATGGCCTCAGCCGTGCCGGCGTTACTGCCGGTTACCCTTTTCAGGATCGGCAAGTTGCTGGCCTCATTGATTTTAACGCTGGTGCCATCGGACACTGCCGCGCCGGGGTTATTGCCGTAGGTCAGCTTCACGCCGACGCCGCTGGCGCTGTTGCTGGCCTTGCTTAGCGCCAGGGTATCACTCTCCACGCTGACGCCGAAAAAGCCGATGCGCACATCGGTCGGCGACGGACAGAACACCGGGATCGAAAAGCGCTTCGCCTGGCCGCCGGTGCTCCCTTTACCGTGAAACTCCGCCCGGTTTACCGTGCCCAGACTGACCTGGATCGTTGAGGTCGCCACCTGGCAGCTGCCGCTGCTGCCAATGTCCACGTTCAGGGCGGCGATATCAATACTGACCGGCGCGCTGGCGACAAAGCCGGCGTTCCCGTTGGCCTGCTGCTCAATGGTCATCTCCCCCACCTGCGGCAGCGACGGCGAGTTGGTATGCGTCCCGTCCGCCAGCTGCACCGTCCCGGTTTTATAGAAGGTCACCGCGATCCTGACCGTGGTTTGCTGCTGCGTCATCAGCGCCGGGAGCATCGTGCTGTCGCAGACCACCACCGACTCGCCGCCAGCGGAGTGGCTGCCGTCGATAGCGCGCATCGGGCCGCCGGCGCACTGGAAGCTAAGCGAGTAGCCGATGCCGTCGATGGCGCTGGGGTAGACGTGCTGTCCGTTAATCACCACCGGCGAGCCGCCGGTTTTCAGCTGTTTGTAGACAATGCGTTTGGCGCTCGCCGTCGGCAGCTGCAGGTCGCAGGAAAAGGGGATCCCGCTGCCGTTATCCGCCATCGCGCTGGTCATCTGGGTATTGACCGGCAGCGTGGGCAAATACTTGATATTGGGAATATTGACGGTGGTCTGGCCGATATTCGCGCGGCAGTTTTCAGCCCGCGCGCCGGGAAGATAGCCGCTCAACGCCAGCAAAAAGAGAAAAGGAAGTAGACGAAAAACAGATTTCATAGCCGCCTCAGCGTGACTGGCACAGCCCGGAGACGGTTTTCACCGTATTCAGACTCTGCTGTGGGTTATCCGCAAGATGAAAATGCATCGTGCAACTCTGCGACTGGTTATTGACGACCCAGCTCACCGCCAGGGTTCCCTCCTGCGGCACGCCGCTGAGGTACACCTGACCGCCGTCGGCTACCATGCCGCCCGGCGCATTGCCGCTCTCCTCCGTCCCGACCAACCGTGCGCTGGCGCCAAAGGGTAACGGCCCCTGCGCGTTGCGCAGGGTAAATAGCACCCGGTTGCCTATGCGGGTCCGGTAGTTGGCCATCACCACCGCGCCGCCGCCGGGGATCACCGTCTGACCCTGCTGGTCGACGTCGGTATCATCCGCCATCGACTCCGTGTCGAGGGTAATGACATTTTTCCGGTAGGTGGTCAGAGACGGCACCACGGCATAGCCGCGCCAGTCGGTGTGCACATTGTTGCCGTTTTGCACCGCCACGCCGGCAGCCCCCGGCGCGCGGACGATGGCGAAGCTCTCGCCCACCGTCTGACCGAAGGTCACGCCGTGCGGATGCGCGACCACCGAGCCGGCGCCTCCCCAGGTCAGCTGATTACTGGCGGCGTCATGGCGATAGCCGAGCTGCGCGTTGCCGAAGCCGCCGTGGTAGTCCAGGGCGACGCTGCTGTTGGTGCCTCGTCCCTGATTGCCATAGCCCTGCTGAACCGAGTAGAACAGGTTCGGCCGCGACGGCACCGCGCCATACAGCGACACCTGCTGCGAGGTATAGCCATTGCTGTCCGAGGTGGTGTTGTAGCTCACCGCGCTGTCGGACAGCGGACCACCCAGCGGAATATTGATATTGAAAGACCAGGAGCGATCATTTTTTTGCTGACCGCTGGCGCGGGTGTAGTAATAGCCCACCCCCCAGGAGATCCCTTTCCAGGCGCTGTAGAACCCGAGATGCACCGTCTCATCCCGGCTCTGCCGGTGCCAGTATTCCTGCGACCAGGCGGAAACCGCCAGACTCCCCAGATCGCCAAGGCTTTGTGACACCGAGATCTCTTCACGTCGGCGCCGGTTGTCCACCTGCCCCTGCGCGCTTTCCAGGGCGCTGGCTTCGGCAAAATCGTAATAGCCGCTGGAGGAGTAGCGGTAGCTGGCGAGGCTGAATGCGGTGCCCGAGCTGACAAAATTTTTCTGATACTGAGCGCGCAGCGAATGGCCCGCATAGCGCTTACCCGACGGGGTGCGGGTGACGGCCTGGGTGACGTCGCCTCCCAGCGATCCGAATTCGCCGAAGCCGCGGCCCAGGCCCAGCGCCCATGACTGATAGTCCTGGGCCAGCTGCGTGCCGCCGTAGAGGGTAAATCCCGCCGACAAACCATAGAACAGGGTGCCCTGCAGGAATTCCGGCGAGCGCACCGAATCCGCCCCGGAGTGGTAGCGGCCGGCGCTGAGGCTGAATTTGCCTCGCCCTTCGCGCAGCATATACGGCACGGCGGAATAGGGTTGGGTAAAGGTGCGCACCGAACCATTGCTCTCGGTCACCTTCACCTCCAGATCGCCGCTCTGCGAGGTGGGATAAAGATCGCTGATGGCGAACGCCCCCGGCGACACGAAGGTTTCGTAGATCACATACCCGTGCTGGGAGACGGTCACTTTGGCATTGCTGTGCGCCACGCCGCGGATGGTGGGGGCAAAGCCGCGCTGGCTGTCCGGGAGCATCTCATCGTCAGACATCAGCTGGACGCCGCGAAACGGGATGCTGTCAAACACATCGCCGGTGGTGTAAGTATCGCCGATCCGCAGCAGACTCTTCAGCGAGCGGACGTCGCGCTGCAGCCAGGTGCTCTGTGAATCCCAGTGCCGGCGCTGCTGGTCGTACTGCATTGAGGAGACGTTGCGCAGCCGCCAGGCGCCCAGGTTCACGCCGCTGCGTAAATTGAGATAGTTTGAGCGGCTGCTCTCCCCTTCATCGGCATTCTTTATCTGCGCGCCGGAAAAATAGTAATCGACAAACGCGGCCGGCACGCCATCGTCCCAGCGCGAGGGATCGACATAGCCGCGGCTTTGCACGTTCATCGCCGCCTGAGGAATGCTCAGCGTCAGGCGCTGGTTAGCGAAGGTGAAGCGGCTGCTGGCGTCGGGAATAAACTTCTCGATCCGGGTGAAGGTCTCACCCTCATGCAGCGTTTGAAAAGCCGGAAACGCGCTGACGTTGACACCATAATCCGCCAGCTGCCCGGGCGTCAGCACCGGCTGCAGCTGCCCGCCATCGTCAACAAAGGTGATATCGGCCTGGCCCAGCTCCTGGTCGTTAACCACCACGGTGACAGGATAAGTGCCCGGCTGCTGCCCGCCGGGTTTGGCGAAGTAGTGCAGATCGGAGGTTTGCTGCTGCGGGTCGGCAAACTCCAGCGCCGCCGGATCAAAATAGTCGTCGGCCAGCGCCCTGCTCAGCGGGCTGAGACAGCACATCATCGTCGGCAGCGTCGCCAGCGCCAGCGCCCGTCCGGCGGTGACGGGCAACGCGGCATACTCCCGCACCCTGGCTGTTGTTATTCTTTTCATGCTGGCGCCGTCCGGTAAGCTCATCACAAAGGGGAATTACTACTGGGCGTAATCGCTGACGCCGCCGTAGTCGTTAATCGCCCGCCATTTGACGGTGCCGTGCCCGCTCACCGGCCACGTTTTCTCGCCAAAGGGGGCGACCATGCCAGGCTCGTCGATTGCCTTCCCGCCCACTTCGACGGCGTAAAAAGAGACAAAATAGGGAGTGGGGTTTGCCACCGTCAGATGACCGCCGGACTGGCTAAACTTCAGCTGCTGCCAGGCTTTAGCCGTGTCGCCCACCAGGCCGTTGGGGCGATAAAAGATTTTGAATTTCGACTTAATATTGACCTGCAGCTTGTTCACCTCGCCATTGGGCGTCGGGGCGATACTTTTGACGTTCAGCCAGTAGACCGATTCACGGTCGCTGGGCAGCGAGGCGCCAATAAAGTTAATGCGCAGGACGTTATTTTGCTCCGGATCGAGACGGAATAAGGGCCGCGTAACAATAAAGGGCACCTTGGCCTTATCGCTTTCCGCGTAATTTTCCACCCACGACTGCACCAGATAGGGCGTATGGGTATCGGCATTAGTGACTGAAATAGCGGCTTCACGCTTCCCTTCCTGATAAATCACACGGGTTCCACCCATGACAATACCGGCCTGCGCTGCCGTGGAGCACAGCAGAAAGGCCGCAACGGCAATTATTTTCTTCATCATGACTTACCATCAGGTAAAGGTTGAACAAACAATAAAATAAAGCAGGGAATATCAGAGCCAGTACCCGTCGGGATAATTAGCAAAAACAACTATACCGTCACGAATATAGTCCGTGACTTTATGACAATTATCACTTTAGCTATCTGCAATTAATCAGGACGCAGTGAACTGACTCTGAATAGCGCGCAATATGATTAGTTATAAATCATATTGAAATTAGCCGTACCGTTGGCATCGCCTGCCGTCACCGCACCGGTGGAGATATAGTCGGCGAAAAACTTGAGGTCGGCAGTGCCGGTGCCGGCAGTCGCGCCCGCAACGACATTTTTGGCTTGAGACGCTTTGCCGAGGCTGACCGCCGTAGACTTGTCATCTTCATACAGCTTGATCGCCACGCCAGCGGCGCCGCCGGTGGTCGCCAGCAGCGTGTTATCCGACTGATCGCGCGCGCCGTCAAACAGCACTGCAACATTTTTTACGCTGGCGGGGCAATCTTTCACACTGATATGGAAAGGGGTTTTGGTGGTTTCAAAACCTGTGCTGGTAAAATAGGTGCTGGCCCATTTGCCCAGATCCACCGTCTGGCTGGTGGATGCGCTGTCGATATTGCAGGAGCTGTCGGTGATTGATCCATTGAAGATAACCTGTCCGCCGGTACCCTGGGTACCCGCTTTGGAGCCTGGGTTAACGTTAATGGTTGGCGTAGTAACAGAAA
This sequence comes from Klebsiella sp. 2-CIP_Kleb., assembly GCF_050378715.1. Taxonomy (NCBI): domain Bacteria; kingdom Pseudomonadati; phylum Pseudomonadota; class Gammaproteobacteria; order Enterobacterales; family Enterobacteriaceae; genus Klebsiella; species Klebsiella sp. 2-CIP_Kleb. The sequence continues at coordinate 368,916 of NZ_JBNRLG010000003.1, read as the reverse complement.
TTGCAGCGCCAGAAACCAACGCTCCCATGAGAATTGCCATAATACGAAGTTGCGTTTTCATTATTTATCTCATCGTTAACGAATATATTTTCCCGTCATCGACAATAGCCCCATGGCTATCGCGAAACGGCTCGTCCGTTCCTCCCTGTAAATGTTCATTACGTTCCTTCCGCAGGATAATCGGCACACGTCCTTTGACTCCGCTTTATTTCGCCGAAAGGTGGCCATGAATAACAAGCAGAAGAAAAAGAGTTATTTTGATGTGCAAAATAAATATATTACCCGATGTAAAAAAAGGCAACCTGATGAAATGTTACATACAGGTTAATGGCTATACTCGCCATAAATTTATTTTTTGAAATGGCATTTCGATGTTAATTTACATATCTATACAAAAGAAAATTAAATACTTCTCAACAACAACACGTCAATTTTATTAACAAATTTAAAGGTAATTGCTCAAAAAAGCGTCTTGTTTTATTGTGCTCAAACCCGGCGCCACGAAAAAATTAGGAATTTTCCTGGTATTAATCTTCATCATTTCTACACAAATTAGGGCAAAGCGCTCCTGATCCGCTCTGTAATTTCTTGTTATGGAAGTATTTTTATTTTCAAATGAAAGCTATTACTTCATTAACCCAAATGTATTGCCGTTATCCGCCACCGTAACCGCTCCCTTTCACCGGGTTATTTTGACGCAAAAAAAATCCGCAACCCGAACGGATTGCGGACTGAGGATCAATCAGTAATGAGATGAACTTCAGAACAGGCCCAGCGGCGCGGTGCCGTAGCTCACCAGCAGGTTTTTGGTTTGCTGATAGGCATCCAGCGCCATCTTATGCGTTTCCCGCCCGACGCCGGACTGTTTATAGCCGCCGAACGCCGCATGCGCCGGATAGACATGATAGCAGTTGGTCCATACGCGACCCGCTTTTATGCCGCGGCCCATGCGATAGGCGAGGTTGGTATCGCGCGTCCACACCCCAGCGCCGAGGCCAAACTGGGTCTCATTGGCGATAGCCAGCGCTTCCGCTTCGTCCTTAAAGGTGGTCACCCCGATCACCGGCCCAAAGATCTCCTCCTGGAAGGAGCGCATATCGTTGCGGCCTTTAATTAGCGTGGGCTGAATATAAAAACCATTATCCAGCGCCGGCGCGATAGCCGCCCGCTCGCCGCCTGTCAGGATTTGGCCGCCCTCTTCCCGGGCAATCTGAATATAGGAGAGGATCTTGTCGAACTGCTGGCGGGAAGCCTGGGCGCCGATCATGGTGTCGGTATCTAACGGATCGCCGCGGCGGATCTGCGCCACCTTCTCCATGACCCGCGCCATAAAGGGCTCATAGATGGATTCATGGATCAGCGCCCGCGACGGGCAGGTACAAACCTCACCCTGGTTGAAGAAGCCGAGCACCAGCCCCTCCACCGCCTTCTCAATAAACTCCTCTTCTCCCTCCATCACATCGGCGAAGTAGATATTGGGCGATTTTCCCCCCAGCTCGACGGTGCAGGGGATAATATTCTCCGCCGCGCAGGCGAGAATATGCCGCCCGACCGGCGTGGAGCCAGTAAATGCCAGCTTGGCGATACGTTTGCTGGTGGCCAGCGCCTCGCCCGCCTCTTTGCCGAAACCCTGCACCACGTTCAGCACCCCGGCCGGGAACAGATCGCCGATCAGCTCCAGCAGCAGAGTAATACTCAGCGGCGTCTGTTCCGCCGGCTTGAGCACCACGCAGTTACCCGCCGCCAGGGCCGGGGCCAGCTTCCACGCGGCCATCAGCAGCGGGAAGTTCCACGGGATAATCTGACCGACAACCCCCAGCGGTTCATGGAAATGGTAAGCTACCGTGGTTTCATCAATCTCGGCGGTACTCCCCTCCTGGGCGCGCAGGCAGCCGGCGAAGTAGCGAAAATGATCCACCGCCAGCGGCAGGTCGGCGTTCAGCGTTTCGCGGATCGGTTTCCCGTTGTCCCAGCTCTCCGCCACCGCCAGATATTCCAGATGCTGTTCAATACGATCGGCGACCTGCAGCAGCAGCCGGGAGCGCTGCTGCACTGAGGTTTTGCCCCACGCCGGCGCCGCACGGTGGGCGGCGTCGAGGGCGAAGTCAATGTCTCTGGCATCCGACCGGGGAAACTGCGCAATGTTGCTGCCGTCTACCGGGGAGGTATTCATAAAGAATTCACCGCTCAGCGGCTCGACAAATTTACCGTCAATAAAGTTGCCGTAAGCGGATTTAAATGAAACCAGGGCGCCGGGCTGGCCAGGGTGTGCATAACGCATCGCAAATCTCCTTCTGTAGGGTTGAGACGCAGCGGCATATTGATTTTTTAAACTTGCCGCCGAACGCTTCTCACTTTGCAGGGGTTATGCCAGTTTTTTATTTACTTTAAATCTTTTTATTTATTAATAGGTTGCCTTCACTAACTGGGCAGATGGTCAGCCACTGTTGCACGGGTTTCCACTTATGTGTTGCAAATCGCAACACCAAATAAACCAAATAGCTACAATATTGCAACACAGCAACATCGACCCAGAGGTGCTCTGTGCCAGGCAATCCCTTTCTTCTCGCACCAGAGGTTAACGCCAATCCCCTGCTGAGCGATTCATGGTCTCGCTGCCAGCGCTACGGTCTGGATCCCGCTACCGAGGATTTTCCCCGCCTCGACGCCGGCGAGCTGGCGGATCGACTCGCCAGCCACCGCAGCCTGCAGCAGTTGGCGCAGCCGGTGGTGGAAGCCCTGTCGCGCCAGGTGGCGGACCTGCAGTCGGTGGTGATCCTCTCCGACCCCGGCGGTCTGGTGCTGCACACCGTCGGCGATACCCAGGCGATGCAAAAGGCGCAGCGCGTGGCGCTGGCGCCCGGCAATCTGTGGAGCGAAAGCGGGCGTGGGACCAACGCCATCGGCACCGCGCTGGCGATTGACGACGGCTGCGAAATCGATGGCCGTCAGCACTTTCTCACCCGCAACCAGAATCTGTACTGCGCGGCGATGCCGCTCCAGCGGCCGGACGGAAGTATCGCCGGCGTGCTGGATATCTCCGGCCCGGCGGATTTTCCCCACCAGCATACCTTTGGCTGGGTGAAAGCAGCGGCAAAGCAGATTGAGTATCTGTGGGTGAAGCAGAGCCTGCATCCTGAGCAGTGGCTGATGAGCCTGCACCGGCAGGTGGACAAGCTCGACAGCGTCGAGGAGCTGCTGCTGGTCTTTTCCGATAACGTCCTCACCGCCGGCAACCGGCTGGCGATGCGCGAGTTCGGCCTGAGCGCGGCGCAGTTTGGCCAGCTCACCTTTGCGTCGCTTTTTCCGACGCTGACGCAAACGGCGGTCAGCGTTCCTCTGCCGCTGACCACCCCGCAGGGTCGCTATCACTATCGCCTGCGCGAGCCCACCCGCCGCCGGGTGGCGGTGAGCGCCCCGCCGGCCATGCAGCTCCCCTTCACCAGCCCGCGGGAAGGCGAAAAGCTGCTCCGGCTGCTTAACGCCGGCATCGCGCTCTGTATTGAGGGGGAAACCGGCAGCGGCAAAGAGTATGTCAGCCGCACGCTGCACCAGCACAGCCGCTGGCGCAGCGGTAAATTCGTCGCCATTAACTGCGCCGCCATCCCGGAATCGCTGATCGAGTCCGAGCTTTTCGGCTACCAGCCGGGGGCGTTTACCGGCGCCAGTAAAAATGGCTATATCGGCAAAATCCGCGAAGCCGAGGGCGGGGTGCTGTTTCTTGATGAGATCGGCGATATGCCGCTGGCGCTGCAGACCCGCCTTCTGCGGGTACTGCAGGAGAAAGAGGTTGCCCCGCTGGGCGCCAGCCGCAGCGTGCCGGTGAACTTCGCCTTGATCTGCGCCACGCACCGCAACCTGACCCAGCGGGTCAGCGCCGGCGAATTCCGCGAAGATCTACTGTGGCGCCTGCGGGAGTATGCCCTGGCGCTGCCTCCGCTGCGCGAGTGGCCAGCGCTGGAAACCTTTATCGCCACCCTGTGGCGCGACCTGGGCGGCGCTTCGCGCCGGGTGACGCTGTCCACCGCGCTGCTGATCCACCTCAGCCAGCTGCCGTGGCCGGGAAACGTACGCCAGCTGCAGAGCGTCCTGAAGGTGATGCTGGCCCTCGCCGATGAGGGCGACACATTAACGCCCGATGCGCTGCCGGAGACATATCGCACCGCGCCTGCGCCGCTGCCGCGCGGGGGATTGCAGGCCCATGACGAGCAGTTGATTGTCGATACCCTCGCCAGAGTCAACGGCAACGTCAGCCGGGCGGCGCAGATGTTGGGCATCGCCCGCAGCACGTTATACCGTCGCGCCGCCCGTGCCGGACGGCCACGCCGCTGAGACTATGGCGTAAAGCGCGCCGGCAGCCAGGAGAACATCCGCCGGCTGACGGCCTCGCACAGCAGCACCAGTCGTGGGCCGACCGCCTGCCAGACTCGCTTCGCCACGATGACCCCACCGACGGCGACCAGGGCCGCGCCCACCATATCCAGCGGAAAATGCACCCCAAGATAGATCCGCGACCAGGCCACCGGCAGCGCGGCCAGCAGCATCAGCAGGCCAAGCGCCCGCAGGCGCAGCGACAGCAGCGCAAACGCAGCACTGAACATTACCGTACCGTGATCGCTGGGAAAGCTGTTATCCGCCGGATGGCTTATCCAGGTATGGCCGAGGGGGATCATAAACGGCCGCGGATGGAACCAGAGCGTCCCGCACACCATCCCCAGCCCGAGGGAAATGATCACGGCCAGGGTCATAAACAGCGCCTGACGATGTCCCTCACGGCCACCGAGAAACCACAGGCCGAGCGCGATCGTCGGCATCATAAACACAATGCCATTGGCGCAAAAACTGGCCAGCGACAGCAGGCCATCCGCGGCGCCAGGCTGCGCGTTAAGCGCGAAAAAAACAGATTGATTCAGGGTTTCCAGGGCGTTCATGGCGATAGCTCTCAGTCGTCATCTTTCTGTCATTATCGCCCGGATGCCTTAAGATACCCTTAACCGCTGGGCGGTGTGCTTTTAGCAAGGCGCAGTCCTTCCCGCAGGGCATCGATCGCCACCCGCGTTTTTTGCGGCAGCCACGGCCCTTCCGGCCACACCGCGTGGATAGCGAAACGCACACGGCCGCTGGGCGCCAGAACCTGCTGCAGCGTCCCGTCGGCGAGCGCCTGCGCCACCAGCCAGTCCGGCAGCCAGGCGATGCCCATCCCCTGCTGCGCCGCGGCGGCGATGGCGGCAAAGTCATCCTGCACCAGCCACGCCTCCGGGGTGAAGCGCACTTCGCCCTGCTGCGGGTCGTAAAGTTGCCATTTTTGCAGCTGACCGTTATGCAGATAGCCGAGGGTGCGGTGCTCGCTCAGCCCGGCGATGGTCTGCGGCGCCGGCTGGCGGCGCAGGTACTCCGCCGCCGCGCACAGCACCATGCCATGCTCCCCCAGCGCCCGCGCCCGTAGCGACCCGGTATCGGCCAGGCTCCCGATACGCACCGCGAGATCAAACCCCTCTTCCAGCAAATTGACCTGCCGGTCGCTGTAGTGGAGCTCGAGCTTCAGCAGTGGATAGCGCTGACTCAGGCGGAACAGCAGCGGCGCCACGCAGCGCTGGCCAAACAGCACCGGCAGCGAAATCCGCAGCCGTCCCTGCACCTCGCCTTTGCCGCGCTGCAGCGCTTCTTCGGCCTCGCGAATGCGACCCAGCGCCTCCCGACACTGGTGATAAAATTGCTCTCCCTCTTCCGTCAGCAGTTGCCTGCGGGTGGTGCGCTGGAATAGCGCCACGCCGAGACGCGCCTCCAGCCGGGCAATGGTTTTCCCCACCGCCGATCGCGTGACGTGGAGGATCGTCGCCGCGCTGGCAAAGTTACCGCTCTCGACCACCGTGACAAACACCGGGATCGCGTTCAGATCGTCGCGCACAGATTGGTTCCTTATGGGATACAATAGCGGAAAATAATGTCACTCCAGAGAGAAAAAAGACAGTGTTAGTCTCTGCCTCTACCCTTTACCTGAGGCACTTATCATGGCTAACGTTCTGGTATTAAAATCCAGCATTAATGGCGAAACGTCCCTGACCAATCAGCTGATTAACGAATTTCTCGCGGCGCGCCAGGCGGCGGGTCACCCCGATCGGATCCGCGAACACGATCTCAGCGCCATGGCGCTGCCGACGCTGGATGGCGCGCTGTTCGCCGCCCTGCGCGGGGCGGCGGATCCGCAGCCGGCCATCCGCGCGGCGGTTGCGCTCTCCGACCAGCTTATCGCCGAGTTAAAAGCCAGCGACCTGCTGGTGATCGGCGCCCCGATGTATAACCTCAACGTCCCGACCGATCTGAAGAAATGGTTCGACCTCGTGGCGCGGGCGCGGGAAACCTTTCGCTACACCGACAGCTGGCCGCAGGGGCTGGTCGAGGGCGTCCGGGCGGTGGTCGTCAGCAGCCGCGGCGGTATTCACCAGGGCGAAAGCACCGACGCCGTCACCCCCTATCTGCGCGCGGTGCTGGGGCTGATGGGGATCCATGAGGTGGAGTTTATCTATGCCGAAGGGCTGGATAACCGCCCGCACGGTCGCGACGCCGGGATCGCCAGCGCCCGGGCGCAGATAGCCGATCTCGCCGTTCCGGCCTGAGTCACGGGAAAATGTGCTGGCGCTGGCGGTCTTTTTATTTTAGAGTTATCTAAATTTAGAAAAAGCTAAAATACATGACCACACCTGAAGATCTGCAGGCCCGCGCCGGAGAAGCCGCCGCGCTAATGAAAGCGATGAGCAATCCTCACCGATTGCTGATCCTGTGCATGCTGTGCGACGCGCCGCGGGCCAGCGCCGGTGAACTCGCCCGCGCCACCGGCCTGAGCCCTTCCGCCACCTCGCAGCATCTCGCGCGGATGCGTGACGAGGGGCTGATCGACAGCGAACGCGACGCTCAGCGTATTCACTATTTCATCACCCATCCTGCAGTACAGCAGGTGATCAACACGCTGAAAACGCTCTATTGCCCGTGAGGAGCCTATGACCATCGCCACCTTAACCCCTGCCGAAGCCCGGGCGCAGATTGCCCAGGGCGCGAGACTGATAGATATCCGCGATGCGGATGAATACGCGCGCGAACATATTCCCGATGCCGAGCTGGTGCCGCTCGCCACCCTGAACGGCGGCGCGACCCTAAACGCCCGGGCCGGCGAGCGCGTGATCTTCCACTGCCAGGCCGGCTCCCGGACGCAGAATAACGCTATTCGTCTGGCCGCCGCCGCCGCGCCGGCGCAGGTCAGCCTGCTGGCGGGTGGGATTCAGGCGTGGAAAGCCGCGGGGCTCCCGGTTGAGGAAGATAAATCGCAACCGCTGCCGCTGATGCGCCAGGTGCAAATTGCCGCTGGCGTTCTGATTTTTCTGGGGGTGCTGCTGGGCTATACCGTGAACGGCGGCTTTTTCCTGCTCAGCGGCGCGGTCGGCGCCGGGCTCACTTTCGCCGGGGTGACCGGCTTTTGCGGCATGGCGCGCCTGCTGGCGATCATGCCGTGGAACCGGCGCCAGGGGAGTTAAAACGCACTCCAGATAAGCCAGGCAATGCCGCCGAAAAGCAGCCATTTGACGATGTAATAGACCGTCTTATTCCATTTTTTCAGCTGCTTGCCGACAATACGGATCTGGTAGATATAGCGAAATGCCCGGTTAATTCCGCCGGTGCGATCGCTGGCGTCGTTGGGCGCCGAGGCGGCGCTCATCAGATAGCGCCCCAGCCAGTGGTTGACCTTCTGCGCCCAGCGGTAGCGCATCGGCCGTTCAATATCGCAGAACAGAATCAGTCGATTCTCACCGCTGGTATTTTCTGCATAGTGGATATAGGTCTCGTCAAACAGCACGCCTTCCCCGTCGCGCCAGCTGTAGCGCTGACCATCCACCTCGATAAAGCAGCGGTCATCGTTCGGCGTCGCCAGGCCAAGATGAAAGCGCAGGGAACCGGCGTAGGGGTCGCGATGGCGCGGCAGACGGCTGCCGTCCGGCAGGGTGGCAAACATAGCCGCTTTTACCGACGGGATATCCCGCAGCAGCGCGGTAGTTTGCGGACAAAGCTGGCTGGCGGAAGGATGGGCATCCTCATACCATTTCAGATAAAAGCGTTTCCAGCCGGTTTTAAAAAATGAGTTAAATCCGGCGTCGTTATATTTATCGGCCGCTTTAATCTGCTCCAGTTGCTGGAGGCGGATCCCTTCTTCGCGAATAACCAGCCAGTTCTGCTGCAATATCGCCAGCTCGTGAAACATCTCCGGGCGCAGATAAGGCGTATTCGGTACGCGGGAAAATAAATACATAAATCCATTCAGCGGCGCGGTAAATGTGGAATGGTCGGAGAGCTGTCGCCAGAAACGATAGCGCACCCGTCCGCGGTAATGGACATACAGTACAGCAATAACAATGATCAACAGAATGATATACTTCATGGTGTCTTTCCTGACCTGATTGGTGGTAACCCTACCCTCGCCGTCCCCCCTTCTCAGCAGCGGTATGGCGCCAGCAAAACATTAACAACTCTAATACATATACCTCCAAATTGTTTTAACAAAAAACAGCACACCCGGTGTTCAGTGAACGGGCGTTGAGCTATGGTTTAGGTTCATACGTAGTATTAACAGTGAGGAGTGAATGATGTTTTCTGTCGGCGATCTGGTGCAACCGCGTGCGGGCGGGCCAAAACTGAAAGTGATCGAAGTGCAGGGCGAGGATCTGGTGGTGGTTCAGGCCGCTCAGGAGCAGGGAGAACGCTATACGCTGAAGTCAGACGAGGTGACGCGATATCAGGAAGAGGGAGACTTCGGCGTCTGCTGAAGCTCCCTCGCTGCAGGTCATAAGGCCAGGCCGGGCGGTGGGTCTTCCCCGCCGTCGTGGCGCTGGCCGAATCGGTTTTAAATTAAAAAGCTGTCCAGCGATTTCCCCTCGGCGACCGCCAGGGCAATCGGCTTCGGCATTCTTCCCTGGCCGGTCCAGGTTTTCTCGGCGCCGGTATGATCGGTATAACGATATTTCGCCGGGCGCGGTTTCCGCTTTTTACCGCCCGCCATCGGCGGCTGAATATCGGCCACCAGCTCGTCAGGAGAAATACCGTCGGCGCGCATCAGCTCAAGCCAGGTATTCACTTTTTCCTGATATTCCGCTTGCTGCTGTGCCGCCAGCTGCTGTTGCGTACGTATTTCTTCAGTGACGATCCTGAGCTTTTCCAGCATCTCTTCAAGCACGTCAATGGAGAATTCACGGGACAGCGCGCGCAGTGAACGGATATTATTCAGTTTGTGTAACATTGAAGACATAAAATTAAAAAATTCCAAATAGCAAATTAAAAGACACAACGCGGCAAGTGTAATAGAAACGTTTATTTATTTCCAGCCTGCGGTTGTCCAGATAAATATATTATGCAGAGAGTAAATCTCTTCCGCCTGCCCTATATCGGAAAATCCCCGGTTCTTTTTCGCCAGCGCGGGCCAACGAGACCATGAATAAATAAAAGCGGCGTATGATGAGTTAGGAAAATATATTCAGCAGGCGATATTACCTTTATGGTCAGCGGCTTATCCTCTTATCGTCGGCGGATGCGCAGGCCCTCTCAGCCCAACCTAATGAATAGTTACTCGGCCATTCAGAATAAAACGCCACTCGGAATTTTAGAATTTTCCACCACAAAAACCGGCATAATGGCATAAAAACATCTAAACGAGACACTCATCACAGGCTAACGCGATTTTGCGCCACGGCGAGTGCTCAGACGCCGAATCGTGGGTCAAACATCACGGCAAAAAAACCACATAACCATATGAAATAAAACACATTTAACAAAACAAGCAATAAAAGTAGCGTAACGGGCAGAAAACCAACCGTCGCAGAGTATTTTATCGACAAAAAGGCAATAAATAAAAATTTATAGCTAGTTGCCACTTTTAATGCAGAGATATACTCTACGCACATCAAAACAGGCAGCCCAAAAACGCTATACCAACGCGCATTTTTCGGCGTTATTGACTTCATTTTCGAGGAGCACTCCGATGTTCTCTGCGCACTCCCGCTTGCGGCATGCGGTTGCAGACACCTTTGCGATGGTGGTTTACTGCACCGTCGTCAACATGATGATCGAAATTTTTCTCTCTGGTATGACGTTTGAGCAGTCGTTATCGTCGCGCCTGGTGGCGATCCCGGTCAACATTATTATTGCTGTTCCTTACGGGATTTATCGCGATTTCGCCATGCGTCAGGCCCGGCGCATCACTCCGGCCGGCTGGATGAAAAATATGGCCGACGTGCTGGCCTACGTGACCTTTCAGTCGCCGGTATATGTCGCCATTCTGTGGAGCGTGGGTGCGGACTGGCACCAGATTGTCGCTGCGGTGAGCTCGAACCTGGCGGTATCGATGATGATGGGCGCCGCTTACGGCTACTTCCTCGACTATTGCCGCCGCCTGTTCCGCGTGGCTCCCTACCAGCAGGCAAAAGCCTGACCGACACGTTAACAGCGACTGGCTCTGCCAGTCGCTTCCTCCCGCCAGCCGACTTCGCCCGGGCCTTTATCCAGCGAATTAATTCGTCGACATGGCCGGCTGAGCTTCGCCAAATAGCCCATTCAGAAAACGCTCAAGCGCCATGCGTGAGCTAAATCCGTGCGGAATTCCATAATGCTGCTGCGCATCCCCGGCTAAATACAGCGGAAACTGTTCATAATGGTCGCAGGTTTTGATATCTGAAGCCGGTTCAGCCAGCATATTGCTGCGCTCTTTTAACGCCGGATGAATAACTAACGCTGTTCGCCCCATGCGCGCTTCGCGGTTCACATAAACATAATTATCGCCGCGGCGATAGCCGTACGCTTTTTGCGTCACAACATCCATGGTGAAGCCGGCTTTTTCAAGAACACGCGCCACCTCATCGGGTCTTAAATACATACTGATTCCTCGTTATCTTTTACCGCACATTGACCTTACCTTATTCATTAAGGGCAGTGCTTTCGGAATATTCCAGAAACCACAGCAGTAAGCATAATTCAAAATCTTGTCCTACACTTACTCACTCGATGGAATTAAGGGAGATAACGATGGCTAACCATGTGAACCGCAACAATTTTGACGATAACGCCGAAGATATTCATAACGATGTCAGCCAATTAGCGGACACGCTGGAAGAGGTGCTGAAATCGTGGGGCAGTGACGCGAAAGAGGAAGCGGAAGCGGCGCGTGCCAAAGCGCAGTCGCTGTTAAAAGAGACCCGCGCCCGCATTAATGGCCACAACCGGGTGCAGCAGGCGGCGCTGGATGCGCGCCAGGCAGCATGTGATGCGCTGGGCTGCGCCGATACCTACGTGCGCAATAAACCGTGGCACAGCGTGGGCGCCGCCGCCGCCGTCGGGGTATTTATTGGCGTATTGCTCAATTTACGTCGATAATAGCTATAGCGTTTGCTGCCGCCGCGCGATAAGCGTGCGGAAGCCCGCCTGCTTCACGGAAAGCAATGAAGATAACAAATACGCGTCAGCCCCTGCGCGCCTCTGGCCGCAGGGGTTTTTTATGCGCCATCGGGGGGGACGCCGCCGACGCCGATCGCCTCCCTCAGCCGCCGGGCCAGCGCGCTAGCCATTGCCGGCGAGCGAATATTGGTAAAACTCATCAGTAATCCCCCCTCGCCGGCATGGCGCATCCGCCAGTCGCTCAACGCCTGTACCGCCAGCCCGGCCGCCACCGCCCGTTGGGCCAACAGGCGATCGTCGCCGCTAACCGGCATGACCAGCTGAATCCCCCCTTGCTGCGGCGTAACCTGAAAGCCCTGCGCCTGCAGAGCCGACTCCAGCCACTGCCTGCGCTGGCTGTAGCTGGCGCGCATTTTTTTCAGATGACGCCAGAAATGGCCCTGCTGGATAAAATCCGCCAGCGTCTGCTGCCACAGGGTGGGAACCGTACAGGGCTGGCGCTCCACGGTCTGCTGAAAGCGCGCCGCCAGCGCGCTCGGCACCACCAGCCAGGCGGTGCGCAGCGCCGGAAACATCGACTTGCTGAAGGTGCCCGCGTAGATGACCCGCTGTGGCGCATCAAGGCTTTTCAGCGGCGGCAACGGTTTGCCGCGATAGCGAAACTCGCTATCGTAATCGTCCTCAATGATCCATGCGTCACGCTCCGCGGCCCATGCCAACAGCTGGCGACGCCGGGGCAGCGACAGCGCCACGCCCAGCGGACTCTGATGCGCCGGGGTGAGCAGGGCAAACCGCGCCTGCGGATGATGGCGCTGGCCCCAGGCGATATCCATCCCCTCGTCGTCCACCGGGATCGCATCCACCACCAGTTGCCCGGCCTCGACCACCGGGCGGATAAAGGGATATCCCGGATCTTCCATCCACATATGCTGCCCCGGCTGTGCCAGAGTACGCAGGATCAGGTTCATAGCGGTGGCATAGTTGCCAGCGATCAGCACCTGCTCCGGCTGACAGTCGATACTGCGCGACAGGCGCAGATAGTCGACGATCGCCTGACGCAGAAGCGGGTCGCCGCCGGGATCGCCGGGCGCCAGATCGAACCGCGACTGCGTGCGCAGCCGACGCCCCATCACCCGCGCCCACAGCCCGCGCGGAAAGAGATCCAGCGCCGGGAGCCCCATCTGAAACGGCAACGGCTCCGCCGGCGCGGCAGGTTGCGCTGGCATTACCGGCGCCAGCTGGCGCGGACTGAGCCGTTCGCTGACAAAGGTTCCCGCCTGCCCGCGTCGCTCGAGCCAGCCCTGAGCGACCAGTTCGCCCCAGGCGTTTTCGATGGTTGCCCGGGAGACGCCCTGCTCCTGGGCAAACACCCGGCTGGCGGGCAGACGGCTGCCAGGAGCCAGTTCGCCCCGTTCAATGGCGGATTTCAGCTGGCGGGCAATACGCTGATAGAGAGGGAGGTGGCTGGCTTCCATTATGGTCTGCTTTTTTCATCACAATATGGCTATCTTTTACAGTCCATTATAGTGCTATTTTGGCTGCCGTCTTAGAGAGGAGAACACCATGAGCCAATTACGTCAGCCATTCAGTGAACTAAGCCCGGAAGTCTATAAAGGGCTGGTGCAGGCCAGCCTCGCGCTGGAGAAAAGCGAACTGGGCAGCGCCCTGGTGGAGCTGGTCTATTTACGCGTGTCGCAGATCAACGGCTGCGCCTTCTGCCTTGAGAAGCACAGCCAGGCGCTGCGCAAGGGCGGCATGGCGCAGAGCAAACTGGATGCCCTGGCCGGCTGGCGGGTGAGCGACCATTTTACCCCTGCCGAACGCGCGGCACTGGCGTGGGCCGAGTCGGTCACCGACATCGCCGCCAGCCATGCGGAAGATGAGGTTTACCTGCCGCTGCGCGAACATTTTACCCCGCGTCAGATAAGCGATCTCACCTTCGCTATCAGCCTGATGAACGCCTTTAACCGCCTCGCCGTCGCCATGCGTCTGTAGTTTCGCGCAACCTTCCCCCTCCTCCGCCTGGCCATCCCGGAGGGGGAATCCTTTGCTAAAAACGCTATATATTGAGTGGTTGAAGTTTTAAATAACCACATCTAGTATTTCCTTATTGAATGGCCCACAACGTTCGACGCTACGTTTAGCGCCGTGCTGTTATCTTAAATGGAAATACGAATCATGCGCATTATTATTTACACTCGAAATGACTGCGTGCAGTGCCATGCCACCCGGCGAGCCATGGAGAGCCGGGGACTGGCCTTTGAAATGGTCAACGTCGACCAACAGCCGGATGCCGCCGACATCCTGCGCGAGCAGGGATTTCGCCAGCTGCCGGTGGTGATCGCCGGCGACCTGCGCTGGAGCGGCTTCCGCCCGGATATGATCAATCGCCTGCGTCCCTCCGTCGCGGCGGCCAGCGCATGAGCCTCATCGTCTACTTCTCCAGCCGTTCGGAGAACACCCATCGCTTTGTGCAGCGCCTGGGGCTGCCGGCGGTGCGCATCCCGCTGAACGAGCGTGAACATCTGCAGGTAGACGAGCCCTACATTCTCATCGTTCCCAGCTATGGCGGCGGCGGCACCGCCGGCGCCGTGCCGCGTCAGGCGATCCGCTTTTTAAACGACGTACATAACCGTCGACTGATCCGCGGGGTGATTGCCGCCGGCAATCGCAACTTTGGCGACGCCTGGGGGCGCGCCGGGGATATCATCGCGCAGAAGTGCGCCGTGCCCTATCTCTACCGCTTCGAGCTGATGGGAACCCCCGACGATATCGATAACGTACGCAAAGGAGTCAGCGAATTTTGGCAACGACAACCGCAGAACGTATAACCGCCGCCGTGGATTTTCACGCCCTCAATGCGATGCTGAACTTATACGACAGCGAGGGCCGCATCCCGTTTGAGAAAGATCGCCAGGCGGTTGAGGCCTTTATGGCGACCCAGGTTCAGCCCAACACCCTCGCCTTTGCCAGCCAGGAGGATAAACTCAGCTGGCTCGTCCGCGAGGGCTATTACGATCCGCAGGTGCTGGCCGGCTATGACCGCGGGTTTGTGTTGGCGTTGTTCGACCATGCCCGGCGCGCCGCGTTTCGCTTCCAGACCTTCCTCGGGGCCTGGAAGTTCTACACCAGCTACGCGCTGAAGAGCTTTGATGGCAAACATTACCTCGAGGATTTCGCCGAACGCAGCGTAATGGTGGCCCTGACGCTGGCCCGGGGCGATGAACAGCAGGCGCGGCAGCTGACGGAGGAGATACTCAGCGGCCGCTTCCAGCCGGCTACCCCCACCTTCCTCAACGCCGGCAAACAGCAGCGCGGAGAGCTGATCTCCTGCTTCCTGCTGCGCATTGAGGATAATATGGAGTCCATCGGCCGGGCGGTGAACTCGGCGCTGCAGCTGTCGAAGCGCGGCGGCGGCGTGGCCTTTTTACTCTCTAACCTGCGCGAGGCCGGGGCGCCGATCAAGCGCATCGAAAACCAGTCCTCCGGCGTGGTGCCGGTGATGAAGATGCTGGAGGATGCCTTCTCCTATGCCAACCAGCTCGGTGCCCGCCAGGGGGCGGGGGCGGTCTGGCTGCACGCGCACCATCCGGATATTTTGCGCTTCCTTGATACCCGGCGTGAAAATGCCGATGAGAAAATCCGCATCAAAACCTTGTCGCTGGGGGTGGTGATCCCTGATATCACTTTCCAGCTGGCGAAAGAAGACGCGCAGATGGCGCTGTTCTC
The DNA here is from genome assembly GCF_050378715.1 of Klebsiella sp. 2-CIP_Kleb. NCBI lineage: Bacteria > Pseudomonadati > Pseudomonadota > Gammaproteobacteria > Enterobacterales > Enterobacteriaceae > Klebsiella > Klebsiella sp. 2-CIP_Kleb. The sequence goes on along the minus strand of NZ_JBNRLG010000003.1, from coordinate 353,757 downwards.
GCCGTATGATGTCGAACGGCTGTACGGCAAACCCTTCGCCGACTGCGCCATCGGCGACCTCTATCCGCAGCTGGTGGCCGACGAGCGGGTGGGCAAACGCTGGATCCGCGCCCGCGACCTGTTCCAGCGCCTGGCGGAGATCCAGTTTGAATCCGGCTACCCGTACATCATGTTTGAAGACACCGTGAACCGCGCCAGTCCAGTGGCCGGGCGGGTCACCATGAGCAATCTGTGTTCCGAGATCCTGCAGGTCAGTACGCCGTCCGCCTATAATGAAGACCTCAGCTATGCCCATATCGGGGAAGATATCTCCTGCAACCTCGGCTCGCTGAATATCGCCCATACCATGGACTCGCCGGATTTCGGCCGCACAATCGCCACCGCGGTGCGCGCCCTGACCGCCGTGTCCGACATGAGCCACATTCAGTCGGTCCCTTCCGTGGCGGCCGGCAACGCGGCCTCCCACGCCATCGGCCTGGGGCAGATGAATCTGCACGGTTACCTGGCGCGGGAAGGCATTGCCTACGGCAGCCCGGAGGGGCTGGACTTCACCAATATCTACTTTTACACCGTGACCTGGCACGCGCTGCACACCTCGATGCTGTTGGCTCGCGAGCGCGGTCAGCGCTTCGCCGGCTTCGAGCAGTCGCGCTACGCCAGCGGGGAGTACTTCGACAAATATCTGCATGAGGAGTGGCAGCCGAAAACCGCACGGGTCCGCGCGCTATTCGCCCGCGCCGGCATCTCCCTGCCCGACCGGGAAAGCTGGCGCCAGCTGCGCGACGACGTCATGCGCTATGGCATTTACAACCGCTATCTGCAGGCGGTGCCGCCCACCGGCTCGATCTCGTACATCAACCATGCCACCTCCAGCATTCACCCGATCGTCTCGAAGATTGAGATCCGCAAAGAGGGGAAAACCGGACGGGTGTACTACCCCGCGCCGTTTATGAATAACGACAATCTGGCCCTCTATCAGGATGCCTACGAGATAGGGCCCCAGAAAATCATCGACACCTACGCCGAGGCGACGCGCCACGTCGATCAGGGGCTGTCGCTGACCCTGTTCTTCCCCGATACCGCCACCACCCGCGATATCAACAAGGCGCAGATCTACGCCTGGAAGAAAGGCATTAAGACGCTCTACTACATCCGACTGCGCCAGCTGGCGCTGGAAGGCACTGAAATTGAAGGCTGCGTGTCCTGCGCGCTGTAAGGAGATCAGGATGACCCATTTAACGCGCGTCAGCGCGATCAACTGGAACCGCATCGATGACGATAAAGATCTGGAGGTGTGGAACCGTCTCACCAGCAACTTCTGGCTGCCGGAGAAAGTGCCGCTGTCGAACGACATTCCCGCCTGGCAAACCCTCAGCGCGGCGGAGCAGCAGTTGACCATTCGCGTTTTTACCGGGCTGACCCTGCTCGACACCATTCAGAACACCATCGGCGCGCCGGCGCTGATGGCGGACGCCCTGACCCCGCATGAGGAGGCGGTGCTGTCGAACATCAGCTTTATGGAAGCGGTTCATGCTCGCTCTTACAGCTCCATCTTTTCCACGCTGTGCCACAGCAAGGAGGTGGATGCCGCCTTCGCCTGGAGCGAAAGCTGTGAGCCCCTGCAGCGCAAGGCGCAGCTGATGCTGGGCTACTATCAGGCCGACGAGCCGCTGAAGAAAAAAATCGCCAGCGTGTTCCTCGAATCCTTTCTCTTCTACTCCGGCTTCTGGCTGCCGATGTACTTCTCCAGCCGGGGAAAACTGACCAACACCGCGGATCTGATCCGCCTGATCATTCGCGATGAAGCGGTGCATGGCTATTACATCGGCTACAAATATCAGAAAGGACTGGAGATCGTCAGCCCCGGCAAGCGCGAAGAATTGAAAAATTTCGCCCTCGATCTGCTGATGGATCTTTACGACAACGAGCTGGCCTACAGCCGGGAACTGTACGGCGAGAGCGGCTGGTTCGACGACGTTAGCGCTTTCCTGTGCTACAACGCCAACAAAGCGCTGATGAACCTCGGCTACGAGGCGCTGTTCCCGGCGGAGATGGCGGCGGTTAATCCAGCGATCCTCGCGGCGCTGTCGCCCAACGCCGATGAAAACCACGACTTTTTCTCCGGTTCTGGCTCCTCCTACGTGATAGGAAAAATGGAAGAGACCGCCGACGACGACTGGGACTTTTAACCGTACTTTCACCAGGAATATCGCGACCGAATTCCTGGTGATCTATTTCGCAGAAAAGTGGGTTCATCTGTCAAATATTCTCTCCATGGCCTAACCGTCATCATCCCGTCATATTTAGCAGAAAACTGGTCTATTTCAGTCGAATTATCCAGAGATAATCAAAAAATATTACCCACAACAAATTACCGCTCAGCCCTTATATCACGGGGGCTGCGCTGCCATGTCCCTCACTCCATTTTGCCCAGAGTTTGTCATTAAGGGTTGTCATAGAATCTGAGTATGTTAGGGTGTAAAAAGATCATAATCACCATTGGGTACCGTATCGCAATAAACAAATAACAGGAACTTCTCTATTGCATGGCAATTAAATTAGAAATTAAAAATCTTTATAAGATATTTGGCGAGCACCCTCACCGTGCTTTCAAATATATTGAGAAAGGACTCAACAAAGCGCAAATACTGGAAAAAACGGGGCTGTCGCTTGGCGTCAAAGACGCCAGTCTGGCCATTGAAGAAGGCGAGATATTCGTCATCATGGGGCTCTCCGGTTCGGGGAAATCCACCATGGTTCGCCTTCTCAATCGCCTGATTGAACCCACCCGCGGCCAGGTGCTGATTGACGGGGTCGATATCGCGAAAATGTCGGACGCCGAGCTGCGCGAGGTGCGTCGTAAAAAAATTGCGATGGTTTTTCAATCCTTTGCACTGATGCCGCACATGAGCGTGCTCGACAACACGGCGTTTGGCATGGCGCTTGCCGGCGTCCCGGCCGCTGAGCGAGAGCAAAAAGCGCGGGAAGCGCTGCGGCAGGTGGGGCTGGAGAATTATGCCCACGCCTGGCCGGATGAACTCTCTGGCGGGATGCGTCAGCGCGTCGGTTTAGCCCGCGCCCTGGCGATTAATCCCGATATTCTGTTAATGGATGAAGCCTTCTCCGCGCTCGATCCGCTCATTCGCACCGAAATGCAGGATGAGCTGATCAAATTACAGGCTAAGCATCAGCGTACCATTGTCTTTATTTCCCATGACCTTGATGAAGCCATGCGAATTGGCGATCGTATCGCCATTATGCAAAATGGCGAAGTGGTCCAGGTCGGTACTCCGGATGAAATATTGAATAATCCGGCCAATGATTATGTCCGCACCTTCTTCCGCGGCGTCGATATTAGCCAGGTCTTCAGCGCCAAAGATATTGCCCGTCGTAGTCCGGTCGGCCTGATTCGTAAAACGCCAGGTTTTGGCCCCCGCTCAGCGCTGAAATTATTACAGGATGAAGACCGGGAATATGGCTATGTCATCGAGCGTGGTAATCGCTTTGTCGGGATTGTGTCGATCGATTCTTTGAAAACCGCGCTCAGCGCCGGCCAGGGGATCGAGGCGGCGCTGATTGACGCCCCGCTGGCGGTGGAGGCGCAAACGCCGCTCAGCGATCTGCTCTCCCACGTCGGCCACGCCCCGTGCGCCGTCCCGGTGGTGGATGAAGAACAACAATATATTGGCATCATTTCCAAACGAATGTTGCTCCAGGCTTTAGATCGCGAGGGGGTGAATCATGGCTGATCAAACCAATCCGTGGGACAGCGCCCCGGCAACCGACAACGCCGCCCAGGCTGCAGACGCCTGGGGTGGCGCTTCTACTGCCGCGCCGACCAATGGCGGCGGCGCCGACTGGCTGCACAGCGCCCCGGCGCCGCAGCCGGAACAGTTCAATATCATGGATCCGTTCCATAAGACCCTGATCCCGCTCGACAGTTGGGTGACCCACGCCATCGACTGGATCGTGCTGCACTTCCGCCCGCTGTTCCAGGGGATCCGCGTGCCGATCGACTACATTCTCAGCGCCTTTCAGCAGCTGCTGTTGGGAATGCCGGCGCCAGTGGCGATTATCGTCTTCGCGCTGATCGCCTGGCAGATCTCCAGCCTCGGCATGGGGGTCGCCACCCTGGTATCGCTGATTGCCATTGGCGCCATCGGCGCGTGGTCGCAGGCGATGGTCACCCTGGCGCTGGTCCTCACCGCCCTGCTGTTCTGCATGATCATCGGCCTGCCGCTGGGGATCTGGCTGGCGCGCAGTCCGCGGGCGGCGAAAATTATCCGCCCACTGCTGGATGCCATGCAGACCACGCCGGCCTTCGTCTACCTGGTGCCGATCGTAATGCTGTTCGGCATCGGCAACGTGCCCGGCGTGGTGGTGACGATTATCTTCGCCCTGCCGCCCATCGTCCGTCTGACCATCCTCGGGATAAACCAGGTGCCTGCGGATCTGATCGAAGCGTCGCGCTCATTTGGCGCCAGCCCGCGCCAGCTGCTGTTTAAAGTTCAGCTGCCGCTGGCGATGCCCACCATTATGGCCGGGGTTAACCAGACGCTGATGCTGGCCCTGTCGATGGTGGTGATCGCCTCGATGATCGCCGTCGGCGGTCTTGGCCAGATGGTGCTGCGCGGCATTGGTCGCCTGGATATGGGCCTGGCCACCGTCGGCGGCGTGGGGATCGTGATCCTGGCGATTATTCTTGACCGCCTTACCCAGGCCGTCGGCCGCGACGCCCGCAGTCGCGGCAACCGCCGCTGGTACACCACCGGCCCGCTGGGGCTTCTCACTCGCCCTTTCTGTCGATAAGTCGATAACAGCGCCGCTCCCCGGCACCAGCCGATGCCGGGGGGCCGCCCTTCCCGTTAAACAATAAGAGGAACCACCATGCGACATAGCACGATGATGGCCACCGCCGCCTTTGCCACCCTGATCGCCACTAGCGCCTTCGCCGCCAACCTGCCGGGCAAAGGCATTACCGTCAAGCCGGCCCAGAGCACCATCTCCGAAGAGAGCTTCCAGACCCTGCTGGTCAGCCGCGCGCTGGAGAAGCTTGGCTACACCGTCGAGAAACCGAGCGAAGTGGACTATAACGTTGCCTATACCTCGATTGCCGCTGGGGATACCACCTTCATCGCCACCAACTGGCAGCCGCTGCACGATGACATGTACGCCGCGGCGGGCGGTGATAACAAATTTTACCGCAAGGGGGTATACGTCTCAGGCGCCGCCCAGGGCTATCTGATCGACAAAAAAACCGCCGAGCAGTACCACATCACCTCCATCGATCAGCTCAAAGATCCGCAGATCGCCAAACTGTTTGATACCAACAACGACGGTAAAGCGGACCTCACCGGCTGCACCCCTGGCTGGGGCTGCGAAGCGGTGATTAACCACCAGATTGACGCCTATGGCCTGAGCAAAACCGTCACCCATAACCAGGGCAACTACGCGGCGATGATGGCCGACACCATCGCCCGTTATAAAGAGGGTAAACCGGTGCTCTACTACACCTGGACGCCGTACTGGGTTAGCGACGTGCTGAAGCCTGGCAAAGATGTCGTCTGGCTGCAGGTGCCGTTCTCCTCCCTGCCGGGCGAGCAGAAAAACATCGATACCAAACTGGCCAATGGCGCCAACTATGGATTCCCGGTCAACACCATGCACATTGTCGCCAACAAAGCCTGGGCGGAGAAAAACCCGGCCGCCGCCACTCTGTTTAGCGTCATGAAGCTGCCGATCGCCGACATCAATGCCGAGAATGCGATGATGCACGAAGGCCATGCTTCTGAAGCCGACATTAACGGTCATGTTGATGGCTGGATCAAGGCCCACCAGCCGCTGTTCGACAGCTGGGTGAAAGCCGCCCTCGCCGCGCAGCAGTAACCCGCTCCCGGATAAGGCCCGACGCCTTATCCGGGCCCCCTTCCCCGCCTTTCATCCCGTCTGGGTCAGGGAAAAGCGGATTGCGGGCATTTTCATAGTGTTAAGGCGCGTCGCGCTCTGTTAAGGTGGGGACATCGGTCAATTTGCCACCTTCACATGGATCCAGCGATAAGTTATTCATATGGAAAACCCCGCGCCCTTAACCTGTGCCTTATCTGAACGTGTCGCCACCGTCGGCGAAGGCATTAAAGACAGTCTCCCCATCGTCATCAGCTACCTTCCGGTGGCATTCGCCTTCGGACTCAATGCCACCCGGCTGGGTTTCACCCCGCTGGAAAGCCTGTTTTTCTCCTGCATCATTTACGCCGGCGCCAGCCAGTTTGTGATCACCGCCATGCTGGCCGCCGGCAGTTCGCTGTGGGTCGCCGCCCTGACGGTGATGGCGATGGACGTACGCCACGTGCTGTATGGACCCTCGCTGCGCAGCCGCATTCATACCGCGCTGAACAAAAAGAAAACCGCCCTCTGGGCCTTCGGCCTGACCGATGAGGTTTTCGCCGCCGCCACCGCCAGGCTGGTTCGCGACAACCGCCGCTGGAGCGAAAACTGGATGCTCGGTCTCGCGTTCACCTCGTGGGCATCCTGGGTGTGCGGCACGCTGGCCGGCGCCTGGTCCGGCAACGGTTTGCTGGTGGACTATCCGGCGGTGGAAGCCGCGCTCGGCTTTATGCTGCCGGCGCTGTTTATGAGCTTCCTGCTGGCCTCTTTCCAGCGCCAGCAATCCCTGTGCGTCACCGCGGCGCTGGCGGGCGCCCTGGGTGGCATTCTGTTATTTTCCATTCCGGCGGCGATCCTTGCCGGGATTGTTTGCGGGTGTCTGACGGCGCTGGTCCAGGCCATGCTGAAGGGGATGCCGGATGAACAGTGAGGTCCTTCTGCTCGGGGTGATTGTCGGCGGCGTGAACTATCTGTTTCGCTATCTTCCCCTGCGTCTGCGCGCGGGCCATGCCCGGCCTGCCCGCCGTGGCCCGGTCAGCGTGCTGCTGGATACCATCGGCATCGCCTCGATTTGCGCGCTGCTGGTGGTCTCCAGCGTGCCGGAGATCCTCGCCGATGCCCATCGTCTGGCGCCGACGCTGATCGGCTTCCTGGTGCTGGGGGGCGCCTTCTGGAAAACCCGCAGCATTATTATCCCGACCCTCCTGTCGGCGTTGGCCTACGGTCTGGCCTGGAAAATCGCCAGCGGGCTCTAAGCTTTACGTATCAATTTTGGTCAATAATTCATTTGATTTATTTGTCACAATAGTTATTATATCGGCTGTAATTAATGAGGTCATACCCAAATGGATAGTTCGTTTACTCCCATTGAGCAAATGCTCAAGTTCCGCGCCAGCCGCCATGAAGATTTCCCGTTCCAGGAGATTCTGTTAACTCGTCTTTGCATGCATATGCAAGGTAAGCTGCTGGAAAATCGCAATAAAATGCTCAAAGCGCAGGGAATTAACGAGACATTATTTATGGCGCTGATTACGCTGGAGTCGCAGGAAAACCACAGCATTCAGCCGTCCGAGCTGAGCTGTGCGCTGGGCTCGTCGCGTACCAACGCCACCCGTATCGCTGATGAACTGGAAAAACGCGGCTGGATTGAACGCCGCGAGAGCGATAACGATCGTCGCTGTCTGCATCTGCAGCTGACCGAAAAGGGCCATCAGTTTTTGCGTGAAGTCCTGCCGCCGCAGCATAACTGCCTGCATCAGCTGTGGTCTTCACTCAGCACCAGCGAAAAAGATCAGCTCGAACATATTACCCGCAAACTCCTGAGCCGCCTTGACCAGATGGAAGAAGAAGGCGTGCTGGCGGACTCTCTACGCTAAGGGCGGCGTCGCTCAGCCCATTTTTACGTTGCAAGGAAAACAGCCAGGCCAGCAGATCTCTGCTGGCCTTTCTGATAAACAGGTCGGCTCAGCCGATGTGAAATAATAAGATCGTGGAGAATAACATGAGCGCAAATGCGGAGAGCCAAACCCCGCAGCAACCAGGCAGCAAAAAAGGGAAGCGTAAAGGCGCCCTTCTGTTGCTGACATTGCTCTTCATTATTATTGCCGTGGCATATGGGATTTACTGGTTTCTGGTACTGCGTCACTACGAAGAGACCGACGATGCCTACGTGGCAGGGAACCAGGTACAAATTATGGCCCAGGTCTCGGGCAGCGTGACCAAAGTCTGGGCTGACAACACGGACTACGTGCAGAAAGGCGATCCGCTGGTCACCCTCGATCAGACCGATGCCCAACAGGCGTTTGAGAAAGCCAAGACGCAGCTGGCCGCCAGCGTGCGTCAAACCCGTCAGCAGATGATCAACAGCAAGCAGCTGCAGGCGAATATTGACGTCAAAAAGACCGCCCTCGCCCAGGCGCAGGCTGACCTGAACCGCCGTATCCCGCTGGGCGCGGCGAACCTCATCGGCCGCGAAGAGCTGCAGCACGCCCGCGACACCGTCGCCAGCGCGCAGGCCGAGCTTGACGTGGCCATCCAGCAGTACAACGCCAACCAGGCGATCGTGCTGGGTACCAAACTCGAACAGCAGCCGGCGGTGCTGCAGGCGGCGACCGAAGTGCGTAACGCCTGGCTGGCCCTGCAGCGTACGCAGATCGTCAGCCCGATTAGCGGCTACGTTTCCCGTCGCTCGGTACAGCCAGGGGCGCAGATCGGCACCACCACGCCGCTGATGGCGGTGGTTCCGGCAACTAACCTGTGGATCGACGCTAACTTTAAAGAGACCCAGCTGGCGCATATGCGCATCGGCCAGCCGGCCACGGTGATCAGCGACATCTATGGCGATGACGTGAAATACACCGGCAAGGTGGTTGGTCTGGATATGGGGACCGGGAGCGCCTTCTCCCTGCTGCCGGCGCAGAACGCCACCGGTAACTGGATCAAAGTGGTACAGCGTCTGCCGGTCCGCATCGAACTGGATGAAAAACAGCTGGCGGAACACCCGCTGCGCATCGGCCTCTCGACGTTGGTAGAAGTTAACACCACCGATCGCGATGGCGAAATGCTGGCAAGCCAGGTGCGGAGCTCCCCGGTCTACGAGAGCAACGCCCGCGAAATCGCTCTCGATCCGGTCAATAAGCTGATAGACGAGATCATTCAGGCCAACGCCGGATAATTCGGGGTGAGTGTAATGCAACAGCAAAAACCGCTGGAAGGCGCGCAGCTGGTCATCATGACCATTGCGCTGTCGCTCGCGACGTTCATGCAGGTGCTGGATTCCACTATCGCCAACGTGGCGATCCCGACCATCGCCGGTAACCTTGGCTCATCGCTGAGCCAGGGGACCTGGGTCATCACTTCGTTCGGGGTCGCTAACGCCATCTCCATTCCGATCACCGGATGGCTGGCCAAGCGCGTGGGCGAGGTGAAGCTGTTCCTGTGGTCCACCACCGCTTTCGCCATCGCCTCCTGGGCCTGCGGCGTCTCCAACAGCCTGACGATGCTGATCTTCTTCCGCGTCATTCAGGGGATTGTTGCCGGGCCGCTGATCCCGCTGTCGCAAAGTCTGTTGCTCAGCAACTATCCGCCGGCGAAACGCTCTATCGCCCTGGCGCTGTGGTCGATGACGGTGATCGTCGCTCCCATCTGCGGCCCGATCCTCGGCGGCTATATCAGCGATAACTACCACTGGGGATGGATCTTCTTTATCAACGTGCCCATTGGCGTGGCGGTGGTGCTGATGACCCTGCAGACCCTGCGCAACCGGGAAACCAAAACCGAACAGCGGCGTATCGACGGCGTCGGCCTGGCGCTGCTGATCATCGGTATCGGTAGTCTGCAGGTGATGCTGGACCGGGGCAAAGAGCTGGACTGGTTCTCCTCCAATGAAATTATCATTCTGACCATCGTGGCGGTGGTGGCGATAAGCTTCCTGATCGTCTGGGAGCTGACCGACGATAACCCGATTGTCGATCTGTCGCTGTTTAAGTCGCGCAACTTCACCATCGGGTGCCTCTGCATCAGCCTGGCCTACATGCTCTACTTCGGGGCCATCGTGCTGCTGCCGCAGCTGTTGCAGGAGGTCTACGGCTACACTGCGACCTGGGCCGGCCTGGCGTCAGCGCCGGTGGGGGTGATCCCGGTCATTCTGTCGCCGATTATCGGCCGCTTTGCGCATAAGCTCGATATGCGGCGGCTGGTCACCTTCAGCTTTATCATGTACGCCGTCTGCTTCTACTGGCGCGCCTGGACCTTCGAACCGGGGATGGACTTTGGCGCCTCGGCGTGGCCGCAGTTTATCCAGGGCTTCGCGGTGGCCTGCTTCTTCATGCCGTTGACCACCATCACCCTTTCCGGCCTGCCGCCGGAGCGGCTGGCGGCGGCGTCGAGCTTGTCGAACTTCACCCGTACCCTTGCTGGCTCCATCGGTACCTCGATCACCACCACCCTGTGGACCAACCGCGAGGCGCTGCACCATGCGCAGCTCACCGAATCGGTGACGCCGTTCAACCCCAACGCGCAGCAGATCTACGATCAGCTGCAGGGGATGGGAATGACGCAGCAACAGGCGTCCGGCTGGATAGCACAGCAGATAACCAACCAGGGGCTGATTATCTCCGCCAACGAAATCTTCTGGATCTCAGCGGCCATTTTCATCCTGCTGTTGGGACTGGTGTGGTTCGCCAGACCCCCGTTCAGCGCCGGCGGCGGCGGCGGCGGCGCGCACTAAGCCTCACATTAAGGGACCTGCGGGTCCCTTTTTTACGCCTTCAGGTTGTCCAGTTCTCGCTAGTTTCTGTCTCGTTTGCGAAAGCCCGCCCGCCGGCGCTCGGGCAGGATAAAGGCTGACCATTAAGGAGAACACTATGCTGAGCCATCCTGCTGAAAAGTACCGACCCTATCCGCCGATCGCTCTTCCCGACCGCCGCTGGCCTGACCGGCAAATCAGCCACGCCCCACGCTGGCTGTCGACTGACCTGCGCGACGGCAACCAGGCGCTGGCCGAGCCCATGGACAGCGCCCGCAAACTGCAGTTCTGGGATCTGCTGCTGGAGTGCGGCTTTAAAGAGATTGAGGTCGCCTTCCCTTCCGCTTCACAAACCGACTTCAACTTTGTCCGCCAGCTGATTGACGAACAGCGCATCCCGGAGGATGTCACTATCCAGGTGCTGACCCAGGCGCGAGACCCGCTGATCCTGCGCACCTTTGAGGCGCTGCGCGGCGCCCGCCGGGCCACCGTCCACCTCTACAATGCCACCGCGCCGCTGTTCCGCGAGCTGGTTTTCGGCATGGACAAGGCCGAGGTGATCGCCCTCGCGACCCGCGCCACCCGGCTTATCCGTCAGCAGTGCGAACAGCAGCCAGAGACCCGCTGGCAATATGAATATTCGCCTGAAACCTTCTGCTTCACCGAGCCCGAGTTTGCGCTTGAGATTTGCGAAGCGGTGGCGGATGTCTGGCAGCCCTGCGCCGAGCGACCGATGATCGTCAATCTGCCGGCGACGGTGGAAGTCAACACCCCGAATGTCTATGCCGATCAGATCGAATATTTTTGCCGCCACTTCTCCCGCCGCGGCGAAGTCTGCATCAGCGTGCATCCGCACAATGACCGCGGCACCGGCGTCGCCAGCGCCGAGCTGGCGGTGATGGCCGGTGCCGACCGGGTGGAAGGCTGCCTGTTTGGCAACGGCGAACGCACCGGCAATGTCTGTCTGGTGACGCTGGCGATGAATCTCTACAGCCAGGGCATCGACCCTGAGCTTCGCTTCGAGCAGATGAACCGGGTGGTGGAAGTGGTGGAAAACTGCAATCAGATCCCCGTTCACCCGCGCCACCCGTGGGCGGGAAGTCTGGCTTACACCGCCTTCTCCGGCTCTCATCAGGATGCGATCAAAAAAGGATTTGATGCCCGTCAGCCTGGCGACCCGTGGCGGATGCCCTATCTGCCGATTGACCCGCAGGATATTGGCTGCAGCTATGAGGCGGTGATCCGCGTCAACAGCCAGTCGGGGAAAAGCGGCAGCGCCTGGCTTATCGAACAAAATCATGGCCTGAAGCTGCCCCGCGGGCTGCAGCAGGACTTCAGCCAGCACGTTCAGCAGGTCACCGATAGCGACGGCAAAGAGATGACCCACCATGCGCTGTGGCAGCTGTTCCGCACGCGCTACGGGCTGCAGACGCAGTCTGCGCTGACGCTGGTCGATTATCAGAGCGCCAGCCAGCAGGATGGCCAGCTTTCCCTGCAGGCAACGCTGCGTCACCACGGCGAAACCCGACGCCTGCAGGGCCAGGGCAACGGCCTGCTCTCCGCCGCAGCCAGCGGCCTCAGCGCGCTGTTTCGGCAACCGTTTATGATCAAGGACTATCATGAGCATACCCTCGGCGCGCGCAGCGACAGCCGGTCGGTGGCCTATATCCGCTGCGTTTTTCCGCAAGGAGAAAGCTACTGGGGCGTGGGTATCGATAATGACGTGGCGCGCGCCTCGCTGCAGGCGCTGTGCAATGCGCTCAGCGCCGCCGATCAGGCCGGGGGACGAAAATAGTCGCTGGGGGCGACGCCCATCACCCGACGAAACATGGCGCTGAAGGCGCTGTGGCTGCCGTAGCCCAGCTCCAGCGCCACCCGCAGCACGGAGTGGCCCTGCGCCAGGCGAATCAGCGCTTCCATTAGCTTCGCCCGGCGCACCCACTCGCGCCACGTCAGGCTAGTCTGCTGCTGAAAATGGCGGTTTAGGGTTCGCTCGCTCATGCTGCACGCCTTCGCCGCCTGGCTGCTGCTCCAGACGTCGCCCGGCGCCTCGCGCACCTGCTGGCACAGCCGGCGCAGCGTTTCGCTTTGCGGCTCCGGCAGGCCAAACGGCAGGATCGCCATCCCGCGGATCTCATCGAGGATCAGCTCATAAATCCGTTCGTCGCGGCTGGCGGGGGCATAACGCTCGGCCAGCGCCAGGGAGGAGACGATCAGTTCCCGCAGCAGGGGCGTGATCTGTACGATCTGGCAGCCCGCCGGAAGATCGGCGCGCGCCAGCGGATCGATAAACAGCGTTCGCGCCGCGACGTTGCCGGTCATGCGCAGCGCGTGGGGCGTTCCCGCCGGCAGCCAGACGCCGCGCCCGGGCGGCACCACCCAGTAGCCTGCCGGCGTCGCCACCCGCACCACGCCGCTTAAAATATGCAGCAGCTGGGCGCAGTCATGCTGATGCCAGTCTTCCTGGTCACCGTGAGCATAATCATGGGCAAAGGGCACCAGCGGGCGGTGCTGAAAGGAGAAGGTGGTGGTCGTCGTCATGGCGGCGTCGGGAAAGCGGCCCGGCGACAGGCGTCGGGCCGCGGCGGAAGCACTAGATGTGCAGTTCCTGCAGTTTTTCTTTCGGCAACGCCAGTTCGTCGTTGCTGTTGATGCGCACATCGCGCTCGATGATATGACGAGCGATCTCCTGCGCCTCTTCCAGCGAGTGCATGGTGTAGGTCCCGCACTGGTAGACGTTCAGCTCCGGGATCTGGTTCTGATCTTTCACCTTCAGCACGTCGGCCATCGCCGCTTTCCAGGCGTCGGCGACGCGCTGCTCGTCCGGCGTACCAATCAGGCTCATATAGAACCCGGTGCGGCAGCCCATTGGCGAAATGTCGATAATTTCCACGCCATTCCCGTTCAGGTGATCGCGCATAAAGCCGGCGAACAGGTGCTCGAGGGTGTGGATACCGCGCTCCGGCATCACTTCCTGGTTCGGCACGCAGAAGCGCAGATCGAATACGGTGATTTCATCGCCATGCGGCGTGTTCATTTTCTTCGCGACACGCACCGCTGGGGCTTCCATTCGGGTATGGTCGACTGTGAAACTATCTAACAACGGCATTCGTCACCTCCGGGAGTGAATTTTTTTAAAATAAAATGAACTCTTTGTTCAACCGCGAGTCTCAGTATATGAAAGACGCGCATTTATTATCATCATCATCCCTGAATCAGAGATGAAAGTTTGGCCACAGTGATGTGGCCTTTTTCTTTTCCAGCGCTTCGACCGCTACGCGTGCCGCGCCAACAGCGCCTCAAACGGCTCGCTGTCTTCCGCTTCAATTTTCTTCTGTCGCGCCACCGACGCGTCACGCTCGGCGATGAAATCTTCTTCGCTCAGGATCTCCAGCGGCTCTTCACGCAGCTGGGTCCGGTAACGATCGGCCAGCGCACGGCCGGTTCCACCAATCCCTTCTTCAATCATAGAACGCAGAATGCGGGCTGAGAAGGTTAATTCCGGATCGTCAAAACAGGCCAGCAGCTCATCGCAGACCTGTTGATAGGCCTCGCCGCCGTGAATGCTGTCCAGCGTCTGCGCTACACGGCGTAAATCGCGGAACAGATCTTTACCCACCTGCGCCAGCGGGAACTGCGCGCTTTCGCAGCCGATGCCCAACGTTAAGCCCGGCTTACGCCCTTCCAGAATCACCCGATTCCAGTTGGTGCGGGTGCACAGCAGCTCATCGCTGCTCATCTCCGGCGCGTCGGCCAGCGCGCACCAGACCATAAACAGGTCGAGGAAACGCACCTGCTGGGCGTCAACGCCGATCGGCGAGAACGGATTGATATCCAGCGAACGCACTTCGATATACTCAATACCACCGCGCAACAGCGCATCGGACGGGGTTTCGCCCCGACGGGTGACGCGTTTCGGGCGGATCGGCGCATAGAGTTCGTTTTCAATCTGCAGGATATTGCTGTTGATCTGCAGATACTTACCGTCTTTTTCCAGCCCGATTTTGGCGTACTCTTCCGACGGCGTTTTAATCGCGCGCTTCAATCCTGCCACATACTCGTGCAGATCGTTAAACGTAATTCCGAGATTGCTTTGCGACTTATTGGTATAACCAAGGTCGCTGAGGCGCAGCGAGGTGGCGTACGGCAAGTAATACATGCCGTTGCCCGTCTCCTCAAAGGGCAGCGTCGTCGGCTTTCCTTGCAGGAACGAAGCGCAAATCGCCGGCGAGGCGCCGAACAGATACGGGATCACCCAGCCAAAGCGATAGTAGTTACGAATCGTGCGGAAATAGCCTGCCGAAATGGCCTCTTTACCACTCTCAGCGTCTTCCACACCGCACTTCGCCTGCCAGAAGGCCATCGGTAGGGAGAAGTTATAGTGCACGCCGGAGATAGTCTGCATCAGCGCGCCATAGCGGTTCTTCAGCCCCTCGCGATATAGCGTTTTCAGGCGCCCCACGTTAGAGGTGCCGTACTGCGCCAGCTCAATATCCTGACCGGGGGCGATATAGCATGGCATACTCAGCGGCCACATCCGCTCATCACCGATCTGACGCGCGGTATAGCGATGGACATCGCGCATAAAGGTCAGCATATGCTCAATATCGCCATCTACTGGCGTAATGAACTCAAGTAAAGCTTCGGCAAAATCGGTGGTAATCCATTTATGCGTCAGCGCTGAGCCTAACGCCGGAGGGTGACCGGTCGTTGCAAGGGTGCCGTCTGCGTTCACGCGCAGCGTTTCCCGCTCCAGACCACGTTGAATACCCTGCAGAGCCTGCGGATGTTTTTCCAGCCAGGCCAGCGCCTGTGATACGTCCGGGATCAATTTGACCTCCCGCCTGTCGAAATCGTTTGAATAAGCATAATTGTAATGGATGAACTATCAGTCCAATTAGTGCCACCACGTCATGCCCTGAAGCGTCGCTGCTGCAATGACGATATAGCGCAGCGCCTTACCAAGGCATAAGAAAAAGAGTACCGGTCCCCAGGAAATGCGCATCCATCCCGCCAGCAAACACAGTAAATCGCCGACAACCGGCGCCCAGCTCAGTAACAGCGTGACCGCGCCGTAGCGCTTAAGCCAGCCGGCCGCCCGCTCCTGCCAGCGCGAGGTTTTGCGCAGCGGAAACAGGCGCCCCAGAATAACGTTAGTTACCCCTCCAAGGCTATTGCCGATTGTTGCTATTAATACTAACCACCACGGATGACTGACCCCCGCAAGTAGCATAGCCACCAGCACAACCTCCGAATTGCCGGGAAGCAGCGTGGCGCTTAAAAAGCTACTGGCAAACAGCGAGAGGAGTGACAGCGCATCGCTCACAGCAAACGCACGTCTACAGCGTCCATTCCCGCGCGCTTCGCCGCCTGCAGACCAAAGTCGGCATCTTCGAAGACCACGCATTTTTCCGGCGCGACGCCCATGCGCTCGGCGCACAGCAGGAAGGTATCGGGCGCGGGTTTATGGTTGACCACATGATCGGCCGCCACCACCGCGGAGAAGTAATGACGCAGGCCCAGGTGCGCCAGCAGCGCTTCGGCGACGGCGCTTTCGCTACCGGTGCCGACCGACATCGGGCGACGGCCGTGCCACGCCTTGACCACCTCGATCAGCGGCAATGGACGTACGCTGTCCAGCAGCATCGCCTTAACGGCCAGGGTTTTTTCCTGCGCCAGGCGATGTGGATCGAGATCCGCCTGGTTGAGTTCAATAATCGCCTGGGCAATCCGCCAGGTCGGTGAGCCATTGAGGGCAACCATCGCCTGTTCGTCGAAACGCATACCGTAGCGGCCCAGCACCTCATTCCATGCCTGACGATGGGTCGGCTCGGTATCGAGGATAGTGCCATCCATATCAAAGATCAGTCCTGCGTAACCTTCGTACATCGTCTTCTCACCAACCGGTTAATGAATGGTTACTGTAACGCAAAAGCCGGTCGTTGTCGCGGCCAGCGGCGCAGACGACAAAGGCGCCCACAGGCGCCTTCAGGCATCAGACCGGATAGGCGGCCTTATTTAATTCGCAGATCGTTTTCGACCATTCGCACGCCCTGCACCCGACGGGTGACTTCCACCGCCCGTTTAGCGCTTTCCGCGGAGGAGACAAATCCGCTCAGTTGGACGCGGCCTTTAAAGGTCTGGACGCTGATTTCAGAGGACTTGATGTCTTTATCGTTAAAGAGCGCCGTTTTCACCTTGGTGGTCACCACGGTATCGTCAATATAGCCGCCCGTACTCTCCTTTGTAGCCGATCCCGCACAGCCAGCGAGGGCAGTCGCCACCAGCAGCGTTGCGCAAAAAGCAGGTATTGCTTTGAACCATTTCATGGATTTCTCTCCTTGCATTTATCTCAGCCTGATAACGCTGATATACAAGGATAAATTATAGTGGAAAGCGCGGCTTGCCAATAAAAAAGTCAGGATGAAACTGGCGATGGGAAACGCGGTTATCGGGATGGTGAGAGAAGAGTGAAGATGATGCATTCAGAACGGGTGCTGCGATAATTTCGCAGCCTATGTAACAACATCGTCGCTGTTATTAAGGAGAATATGGTGCATCCGGGAGGATGATTCGGCTTCGCCTCACCCTTCGGGCCGTTGCTTACGCAACGTTATCCTCCCTGGTGCTGGCGATGATTTCGCAGACCATAAAACAACATCGTCGCTGTTATTAAGGAGAATATGGTGCATCCGGGAGGATTCGAACCTCCGACCGCTCGGTTCGTAGCCGAGTACTCTATCCAGCTGAGCTACGGATGCATCGGAAAAGCTATTTTACTGCGGGGTTACTCTCCTGGCACTTACGATGGTTTCGCAAACCAGATAACAACAATGTTGCTGTTACTAAGGAGAATATGGTGCATCCGGGAGGATTCGAACCTCCGACCGCTCGGTTCGTAGCCGAGTACTCTATCCAGCTGAGCTACGGATGCATCGGGATTACTGCTGTAATTCTGATATCAAATTTCGCGATTTGCCATTCTTATTAAAGAATGGTGCATCCGGGAGGATTCGAACCTCCGACCGCTCGGTTCGTAGCCGAGTACTCTATCCAGCTGAGCTACGGATGCATCGGGAAACTTGCTTTACTACGCGTCAGTGTCACAACTAACACATGCCACACTGAGTATGACGGCCTAATCGGTAGAGTGACTCGATTATGCCTCGCACTGCGGGCCGCTGCTTTCACAGCGCTCTTCTCTCTTAATTCAGAAAGAAGATGGTGCATCCGGGAGGATTCGAACCTCCGACCGCTCGGTTCGTAGCCGAGTACTCTATCCAGCTGAGCTACGGATGCAAAATGGCGGTGAGGCGGGGATTCGAACCCCGGATGCAGCTTTTGACCGCATACTCCCTTAGCAGGGGAGCGCCTTCAGCCTCTCGGCCACCTCACCACACACGCCTCTTTCGAGTGCTTCGAAGAACTTGTTTCTGCTCTTCGTCGCTGCGATGGCGCACATATTACTTTCTGGTACTTATAAGTCAAACACTTTTTCGAGACCTTTTTTCGTTTGCACACTTCGCACGCAATTCGCGTGCAAAAACGGCAAAAAGGGCAATTTATCAACAGGAAATCAGCCCTGACGCTGGCATAATGCCAAACGACCAAAGCGGCAAAGGGTAATGAAAAGCGGTATGGTGCAGGGGGAAGAAACAGAAAAAGGGAAAAAGCGGCGGTAAGTGATGCGCCTCACTGAACAGCGAGGCGCGGAAACCTTAGTAACTGGACTGCTGGGATTTTTCAGCCTGAATACGCTGGTAGATCTCTTCACGGTGTACAGATACTTCTTTAGGGGCGTTTACGCCAATACGAACCTGGTTACCCTTTACCCCTAAAACTGTCACAGTGACCTCATCTCCAATCATGAGGGTCTCACCAACTCGACGAGTCAGAATCAGCATTCTTTGCTCCTTGAAAGATTAAAAGAGTCGGGTCTCTCGTATCCCGGCATTATCCATCATATAACGCCAAAAAGTAAGCAATGACAAATACCTTACGGTATAAGCAGTCATGGCATCACATTCTGTTAAACCTAAGTTTAGCCGATATACACAATTTCAACCCGACTTTATCGTTATCGGTGTTTCTCGCGCAAGGTGCCATTTCCCTGAGGTTACGGCACCTAAACCCGCCATACTTCAAGTTGCATGTGTGTTGGTTTTCTTCGCTCACCCCAGTCACTTACTTGAGTAAGCTCCTGGGGATTCGCTGTGTCGCCGCCTTCCTGCAACTCGAATTATTTAGGGTATATGCGTTTATAGTTATTACAGTTTTGCGCTGACCCAGCCTTTCACACTGGCTAACGCTGCAGGGAGAGCAGACGCATCGGTACCACCGGCCTGCGCCATATCCGGACGACCGCCCCCTTTACCGCCCACCTGCTGAGCGACCATACCAACCAGCTCCCCAGCCTTGACGCGATCTGTCACATCCTTAGACACACCGGCAATCAGGGAAACTTTACCGTCTGCGACCGTAGCCAACACCACAACCGTCGAACCCAGCTGGTTCTTCAGATCGTCAACCATGGTGCGCAGCATCTTCGGCTCCACGCCGGCCAGCTCGCTGACCAGCAGCTTAACGCCGTTAATCTCTTCCGCTTTGCTGGAGAGGTTTGCGCTCTCCTGCGCCGCAGCCTGCTCTTTCAGCTGCTGCAGCTCTTTTTCCAGCTGACGGGTACGCTCCAGCGCGGCGCGAACTTTCTCGCCGAGATTGTGGCTGTCGCCCTTCAGCAGCTGTGCGATATCGCTGAGCTGATCGCTCTGCGCGTGCAGCATGGCCATCGCGCCCTCACCGGTCACCGCTTCGATACGGCGCACGCCAGCGGCGGTACCGGACTCAGACGTGATACGGAACAGGCCGATATCACCGGTACGCGCCGCGTGAGTCCCGCCGCACAGTTCGGTGGAGAAGTCGCCCATCCGCAGCACGCGGACGCGGTCATCGTATTTCTCGCCGAACAGCGCCATGGCGCCGGATGCGCGCGCGGCATCGATATCCATAATGTTGGTTTCGATAGCCAGGTTACGACGGATCTGCGCGTTGACCAGATCTTCCACTGCACGAATCTCTTCCGGCTTCATCGCTTCGAAATGCGAGAAGTCAAAGCGCAGCGCTTTATCGTTGACCAGCGAGCCTTTCTGCGCCACATGTGTGCCGAGCACCTGGCGCAGCGCCGCGTGCATCAGGTGCGTCGCGGAGTGGTTCAGGCGGATACGCTGACGGCGAGCCTCGTCCACATCGGCCTGCACCGCGTCGCCCACTTTCAGGGAGCCGCTGGCGACTTTACCGATATGACCAATGGCCTGGCCGTACTTCTGCGTGTCGCTGACCGCGAAGGAGAAGCCCGCGCCTTTCAGTTCGCCTTTATCGCCCACCTGGCCGCCGGACTCCGCATAGAACGGGGTCTGGTCGAGGATCACTACCGCTTCCTGACCCGCGCTGACGCTATCCACCGCTTTGCCATCGATGAACAGCGCAGTCACTTTGCCGTTCAGCTCCAGATGATCGTAACCTTTAAATTCAGAGGCGCCGTCAACGCGGATCATCGCGTTATAGTCAGCGCCGAAACCGCTGGACTCGCGCGCGCGACGGCGCTGCTCTTCCATGGCGGCCTCAAAGCCGGCTTCGTCAACCTTGATGTTGCGCTCGCGGCAGACGTCCGCGGTCAGGTCGACCGGGAAGCCGTAGGTGTCGTACAGACGGAAGGCGGTTTCGCCATCCAGGGTGTCGCCTTTCAGCTTCGACAGCTCTTCATCCAGCAGCGCCAGTCCGCGCTCCAGAGTACGGGCGAACTGCTCTTCTTCGGTTTTCAGCACCTGCTCAACCTGAGCCTGCTGCTGCTTCAGTTCTTCGCCGGCGGAGCCCATCACGGCGATCAGCGGGGCAACCAGTTTCCAGAAGAAGGTATCCTTCGCGCCCAGCATGTTGCCGTGACGGATCGCGCGGCGAATGATGCGGCGCAGCACATAGCCGCGGTTTTCATTCGACGGGATTACGCCGTCAGCGATCAGGAAGGCGCAGGAGCGAATGTGGTCGGCAATAACGCGCAGCGACTTGTTCGTCAGATCGGTGGCGCCGGTGACTTTCGCCACGCTGGCGATCAGATCGCGGAACAGGTCGATGTCATAGTTTGAGTTAACGTGCTGCAGCACCGCGGCAATACGCTCCAGGCCCATACCGGTGTCGACGGACGGCTTCGGCAGCGGCTCCATGGTACCGTCAGCCTGACGGTTGAACTGCATGAAGACGATGTTCCAGATCTCAATGTAGCGGTCGCCGTCTTCTTCCGGACTTCCCGGAGGGCCGCCCCAGATGTGATCGCCATGGTCGAAGAAAATCTCGGTGCACGGACCGCACGGACCGGTGTCGCCCATCTGCCAGAAGTTGTCTGAAGCAAACGGCGCGCCTTTGTTGTCGCCGATGCGGATGATTCGCTCGCGCGGGACGCCTACTTCATTGGCCCAGATGTCGAATGCTTCGTCATCGGTCTCGTAAACGGTGACCCACAGCTTCTCTTTCGGCAGCGCGAACCAGTTCTCACCGGTCAGCAGCTCCCACGCGTATTTGATGGCATCCTGCTTGAAGTAGTCGCCGAAGCTAAAGTTGCCCAGCATTTCAAAGAAGGTGTGGTGACGCGCGGTGTAACCGACGTTTTCCAGATCGTTGTGTTTACCACCCGCACGCACGCAACGCTGCGCGGTGGTCGCACGCGAATAATTACGTTTGTCGAGACCAAGGAAGACATCCTTGAACTGGTTCATCCCTGCGTTGGTAAACAGCAGGGTCGGATCGTTGTGCGGCACCAGGGAGCTGCTGGCAACTACCTGATGTCCCTTGCTATGGAAAAAGTCGAGAAACGCCTGACGGATCTCAGCGGTGCTCTTGCTCATAATTATCCTGAAATCAAGCTACACGTCATCCTTCAAGTCGCCTCTGTCCTGGCTGCGCTTGCTCTTCCGGCACCGAACTGACGTGCGTTGCGGAAGATAGTCTCTCTTGCCGCCCTGATGCAGCTTGAATGATTTTGTGTAAAGGAATAATCGCCCAGGACGCTGCCTGCACTGTCACAACCAGCGGCCCGACGGAATAAAGTGGGAATAAGATAAGTTTTCTTTACGGCGAAGTAAAATCCCGGATGGGTCAATCTGCAAAATTTCGCCAGATTTCCTGGATATCTTCCATCAGGTAGCCACGGTACAGCAGGAATCTCTGGATTTTCACTTTCTCAGCAAAGGCGGAGGGTAACGGTTCACCGTATTTACGCTGCGCCTGCGCCCTGGCAAGGCTCACCCAGTCGATGTCGCATTCGCGCATCGCCTGTTCCACGGCCTGGCGCGCAATGCCTTTCTGGCTGAGCTCCTGACGAATGCGCGCGGGGCCATAGCCTTTGCGGCTCCGGCTGGCGATGAACTGGCCGACAAAACGATTATCGTCGAGATAACGGTTTTCGATACACCAGGCAACCACCTGCTCCAGCTCTTCAGGGGTGACGTCCAGCGCCTCGGGGCCATTTTTGCTCATTACCGGAGCAGCCAGTTTGCGACGCAGCTCCTGTTCGCTGTGGTCGCGCATCGCCAGAATGCGGATAGCGCGGTCCAGCAGGCGGGCGTAGCCGGAGCGGCGTGATGAAGGTTCAGTCACAGGCACCTCAATAATCTAAAAAAAGCAAAAGGGCCGCATAAGCAGCCCTTTATCACTCTGTTAGACAATATCAGAAATCTTGTTCCGTTTCTTCTGCATCGTTGCCGTCAACGGCGAAGTCCGGCGTAGAGTCCTGGTTGTTGAGCAGCAGTTCGCGCACTTTCTTCTCAATCTCTTTCGCCGCCGCCGGGTTCTCTTTCAGCCAGGTGATAGCGTTCGCTTTGCCCTGACCAATTTTGTCGCCGTTGTAGCTGTACCAGGCGCCCGCTTTCTCAATCAGCTTCTCTTTCACGCCAAGGTCAACCAGCTCGCCGAAGAAGTTGATGCCTTCGCCGTAGAGGATCTGGAATTCAGCCTGTTTGAACGGCGCCGCAATCTTGTTCTTCACCACTTTGACGCGGGTTTCGCTACCGACGACGTTGTCGCCCTCTTTCACCGCGCCGATGCGACGGATATCCAGACGCACGGAGGCGTAGAACTTCAGCGCATTACCGCCGGTGGTGGTTTCCGGGTTACCGAACATCACGCCGATTTTCATACGGATCTGGTTGATAAAGATCAGCAGCGTGTTGGACTGCTTCAGGTTACCCGCCAGTTTACGCATCGCCTGGCTCATCATACGCGCCGCGAGGCCCATGTGAGAGTCGCCGATTTCGCCTTCGATTTCCGCTTTCGGCGTCAGCGCCGCGACGGAGTCGACGACGATAACGTCAACCGCGCCGGAGCGCGCCAGCGCGTCACAGATTTCCAGCGCCTGCTCGCCGGTATCCGGCTGAGAACACAGCAGGTTGTCGATATCCACGCCCAGCTTGCGCGCATAGACCGGATCCAGCGCGTGTTCCGCATCGATGAACGCACAGGTTTTACCTTCGCGCTGCGCTGCGGCGATAACCTGCAGCGTCAGGGTGGTTTTACCGGAGGATTCCGGCCCGTAGATCTCGACGATACGGCCCATTGGCAGACCGCCGGCGCCCAGCGCGATATCCAGAGAAAGCGAGCCGGTGGAGATGGTTTCTACGTCCATAGAACGGTCTTCACCCAGGCGCATGATGGAGCCTTTACCGAATTGCTTTTCGATCTGGCCCAGTGCAGCCGCCAACGCTTTCTGTTTGTTTTCGTCGATCGCCATTGTTACTCCTAATCATGCAGGGTGAAGCGTGTTCGCTTCGCCGTTAATATTTGTTCAGTTGAGGCAATTATACTGTATAGTCATACAGTATCAAGTCTTTTGTAGAAATTGTTGCCAGAGCAGATTGAGCGCGTAGGCCGTCGCCTGACGACGTACCGCTTCGCGGTCTCCGGCAAAGCATTCCCGCCGCGTCACCCCTTGTCCGCTAACGCTGGCGACGCCAAACCACACCGTCCCGACCGGCTTTTCGTCGCTGCCGCCATCCGGCCCGGCGACGCCGCTAACCGAGATGGCATAGTCCGCGCGCGCGGCGCGCAACGCGCCGATCGCCATCTCCACCACCACCGGTTCGCTCACCGCGCCGTTGTCCCGCAGCGTCGCTTCGCTGACGCCGATCATTTGCGATTTGGCCTCGTTGCTGTAAGTCACAAAACCGCGTTCAAACCACGCTGAGCTGCCGGCAATATCGGTGATGGCTTTCGCTATCCAGCCACCGGTGCAGGATTCCGCCGTGGTCACCGTCGCGCCCTGCGCCTGCAGCGCCCGGCCGACCTTCTCGCTTAGCTGCATTAATTCTGAATCGGTCATTATCGCCCCGCTTTGCTCCGGATAAAGAGGCCATCAAAGATAGCACTTTCCACAGAGATATGGGGACGAGGTGTGGAATTTACGAGGGGACATCCAAAATGAATCATCCCGGCGGCGCCGGGATGAGAAATCGCACGCTTACTTCATGCTGGCGGCGATCAGCGCCACGTTATGACGCATCATTTTGACATAGCTATCCGCGACGCCCCCCGGGGCGGAGAGCGCCTCAGGATAGAGTTCTCCGCCGGGCTGCGCGCCGGTGGCGCTGGCAATCTGCTTCACCAGCCGCGGGTCAAGCTGGTTCTCCATAAACCAGGTATGGACGCCGTCCGCGTTGATTTGCTTAATCAGCGTCGCCACCTGCGCCGCGCTGGCCTCGCTCTCTGAAGAGAGCCCCTGCGGCGCGAGGAAGGTTACGTGATAAGCGCGGCCAAAATAGCCGAAAGCGTCATGGCTGGTCAGGACCTTGCGCTTGGCCAGCGGAATGGCGCTGAACTGCCCTTTCGCCCAGCCGTCGAGGGCCGTCAGCTGGTCGATATAGCGCTTGCCGCTGCTGGTCAACGCCGCTTTATCTTCCGGGTCGGCTTTCACCAGACCATCGAGGATATTCTGCGCATACAATGCGCCGTTCGCTGCGCTGTTCCAGGCGTGGGGATCGGTCACCGTTTTGCCGTCTTCATCGAGGGTATGGGTCTTGACGCCCTTCGACGCCACCACCAGCTCGCCCTTAAAACCAGAGGCCTTAATCAGGCGATCCAGCCAGCCTTCCAGTCCCAGGCCGTTAACCACCACCACGTCGGCCTTGCTGAGCAGCGCGCTATCCTTCGGCGACGGCTCGAAGGTGTGCGGATCGCCATCCGGGCCGACCAGGGTATCCACATGGACATGCTCCCCGCCAACCTGCTGCACCATATCACCCAGCACTGAAAAACTGCTTACCACATTCAGCGTTTTCGCCATCGCCCCCTGCGCCATCAGGCCGAAGGCCAGCGCGACCACTATTGCACTACGTTTCATCATTTCCTTACCCCATCAATTTGCGCCAGCCGACCAGCAGTCGGCTGCGCGTGCCAAAAAACAGCGAAATAAAAAACAGCGCGCTGGCGGTCAGCACGATGGCGGGCCCGGCGGGAAGACTGGCCGCCCAGGAGAGACTCAAACCCAGCCAGGCGCAGAGCGCGCCGGAGAGCGCCGCCAGCAGCAGGATGCCCGGCAGCGTTCGCGCCCAGCAGCGCGCGGCAACCGCCGGAAGCATCATCACCCCTACCGCCATCAGCGTGCCGAGCACCTGAAATCCCGCCACCAGGTTAAGCACCAGCAGCGCCAGAAAAAGCCCATGCAGCACCGCGGGCAGCCGGCGGTTATTCACCTGCAGCCAGGCACTGTCGAACGCCTCGCTGACCAGACCGCGGTAGCACAGCGCGATGCACAACAGCGTCAGGCTGGCGACGCCGCTGACAAACAGCGCCGCGTCACGATCCACCGCCAGAATGGAGCCAAACAGCAGATGCAGCAGGTCGACGCTGGAGCCGCGCAGCGACACCAGAGTGACGCCCAGCGCCAGCGATCCCAGATAAAATCCAGCAAAGCTGGCGTCCTCTTTTAACGGCGTCCGCCGGCTCACCCATCCCGCCACCAGCGCGACCGCGATGCCGGCGACAAAGCCGCCCACGGTCATGGCCAGCAGCGACATGCCGCTCAGCAGATAGCCCACCGCCACGCCGGGGAGAATGGCGTGCGACAGCGCGTCGCCCATCAAGCTCATGCGCCGCAGCAACAGGAAGACGCCCAGCATGGTGGTGCTTAGCGACAACGCCAGGCAGACCACCAGCGCCCGGCGCATAAAGCCGAATTCAATAAAAGGTTGAAAGAAGGTGTGCCAGATCATGCTGACCTCGCCTGGCTGAAGGCCGGGAGAACCGCCCGGGTGGCACCCCAGCAGGCGCGCTGGCGGGTTAAAAGCAGCGTCTCCGGAAAAAAGTCGGCTACCCGCTGGTTATCATGCAGCACCGCCAGGATGGTTTGCCCCTGCCGGTGCATGTCGAGGATCAGCTCCATCAGTTCGCGACTGGTCGCTTCATCGATACCCGTGAAGGGCTCGTCGAGCATCACCAGCGGCGCCCGCTGCACCATCACCCGGGCAAACAGCATGCGCTGAAACTGGCCGCCGGAGAGCGCTTCGATCGGGGTTTTCGCCAGGCTCGCCAGCCCGACCCGCTCCAGCACCGCGCCGATGCGTCGCCGGGTATCGCCGCTCAGACCGCGCAGCAGCGACACGCCGGGCCATGCGCCCTGACTCACCACATCCTGCACGTTGAGAGGAAACTGTGACTCGAGGGCATGGCGCTGTGCCAGCCAGCCAATCACCGGCCGCTTTCCCTGCCAGCGCAGGCGGCCGCTGACCGGCGGAAGAAACCCGGCGAGGGTTTTCAGCAGGGTCGATTTTCCGCAGCCATTGAGACCAACGATTGCCGTCAGGCTGCCGGGACATATCATCCCGCTCAGCGGAGGGGTGATCGCCGCCCCGCCATAGCCGGTTACCAATTGTTCCAGTTCAATCATGGCAGCGTCACCGCCCACCAGGTCGCCAGCCATAGCGCCGCCAGCAGCGTTCCAGCGATGGCCAGGCGCGCCGCGCCGGATGCCATAAAAACCGATGCGAACATATCCTTACCCCTTTTATTAAATGTTATAACATAACAATACAGGGGCGAAATTAGATTGTAAATCAGCGTCGGTGAGCGGAAATGTAACAAAGGTAGACAGGAAGCATGCCGACGGGAAGAAACAGCAGGATAAGCGCGGCCTTTCCGGGAAATACCCCGGTCGCGCTGCGCTTACGGGGCCACCAACCAGATAACAGACCGTCGCCCGGATAAGGCGCTACGCGCCGTTATCCGGGGAGGCTCGGATACTGTCAGCCGATGACAGTATTAATAACCGCTGCGGGCCTGAGAAACCGCCAGGCCAAGCTGCCAGACGGCCATGGCGTAGTGGGTGCTGTGATTGTAGCGAGTGATGGTGTAGAAGTTCGGCAACCCGTACCAGTACTCATAGCCGGTGCCGACGTCCAGGCGCAGCAGACTGGCCTGCTGATGGTTGCCCAGCGGCTGGGTCGGAGTTAATCCCGCCGCCGACAGCTGCGACACGCTGTATTTGGTTTTGAAACCATTCTCCAGCCCCGGCGCCTGGCCCAGCGCCTGCACCGCCACCAGATCGCCGCTCACCCAGCCGTGCTGTTTGAAGTAGTTGGCCACGCTGCCGATAGCATCCACCGGGTCCCACAGGTTGATATGGCCGTCGCCGTTAAAGTCCACCGCGTATTGCTTATAGGACGACGGCATAAACTGGCCGTACCCCATCGCCCCGGCGAAAGAGCCTTTCAGATCCAGCGGGTCGTCGCTTTCGCTGCGCGCCATCAGCAGGAAGGTTTCCAGCTCGGAGGAGAAGTATTCGGCGCGGCGCGGATAGCTAAACGACAGGGTCGCCAGCGCGTCGAGGATGCGGGTTTTGCCCATCACCCGTCCCCAACGGGTCTCCACGCCGATAATACCGACAATGATTTCCGGCGGCACGCCGTAGACCTGATAAGCGCGGTTGAGCGCGTCCTGATATTGATTCCAGAACACCACGCCGTTCTGCACGTTATCCGGGGTAATAAACTGTTTCTTGTAGCGCAGCCAGGCGCCGGTTGGCCCGGTCGGCGGCAAGCCGGTCGGCGCCTGACGATCCATCAGCCGCAGAACGTAGTCCAGACGCTTCGCCTGCGACAGGATCTCCTGCAGCTGCTGCCTGTCGAAGCCGTGCTTCGCCACCATCTTATCGATGAACTGCGCCGCCGCCGGGTTGTTGGCGAAGTCGCCGCCCATCTGCATCACGTTATGCTGCGGTTCCAGCAAAAAGCCGCCGGTTCCACTCGCCATCTCCGTTTCCGCGGGAGTCTTGGGTTTGCTGCTGCAGGCAGCGAGGAGCACACAAAGGGGAAGTAAAGCCAGAGAGCGACGCTTCAACATGGGAATTCCGTTTAACAAATTCAGCAAGGGATAATTATGGTAAAGCATGCGACGACCAACAAGAAAGCGACAATCCGTTTGTAGACAAAATAGTCCTTCACCGCCCCCTTCCCTGCATGCTGTCATGCCCCTCGTTATTTCATCCTCTCAGCGCCAATCTTTCAAAATAAAATATTTATCTTTCATTTTGCGATCCATTTAACACTTTAAAACCTTTCAAAATGATTAAAATAAGTCTGCAGTTAGCAAGAAAAATAACATGCTGAAGGAGAGAACAATGATTGACGTCGTGACCCACGGCGCGGAGTGGTTTATCGGCCTGTTTCAGAAAGGCGGCGAGGTGTTTACCGGCATGGTGACCGGGATCCTCCCCTTGCTGATCAGTCTGCTGGTGATCATGAACGCGCTGATCAACTTTATTGGCCAGCAGCGGATCGAAAAACTGGCGCAGCGCTGCGCCGGGAACCCGATCTCCCGCTACCTGCTGTTGCCCTGCATCGGTACCTTTGTGTTTTGTAACCCGATGACCCTGAGCCTGGGCCGCTTTATGCCAGAGAAGTACAAGCCCAGCTATTACGCGGCGGCGTCCTATAGCTGCCACTCAATGAACGGTCTGTTTCCGCATATCAACCCCGGCGAACTGTTCGTCTATCTCGGCATCGCCAACGGCCTCACCACCCTCGGCCTGCCGCTCGGTCCGCTGGCGGTGAGCTATCTGCTGGTCGGGCTGGTGACCAACTTCTTCCGCGGCTGGGTTACCGACCTGACCACCTCGATTTTCGAGCGAAAAATGGCGATTCAGCTGGCTCAGAAAGTGCATCTGTCAGGAGCGACATCATGACCCGGATTCGTATTGAGAAAGGCACCGGCGGCTGGGGCGGCCCCCTTGAGCTCGACGTCGTCGAGGGCAAAAAGATCGTCTATATCACCGCCGGCACCCGCCCGGCGATCGTTGACCGTATCGCCAGCCTGACCGGCTGGCAGGCGGTGGACGGTTTTAAAGAGGGCGAACCGGCGGAAAGCGACATCGGCGTGGCGATTATCGACTGCGGAGGCACCCTGCGCTGCGGGCTCTATCCCAAGCGCCGCATCCCGACGGTGAATATCCATGCCACCGGCAAATCGGGGCCGCTGGCCCAGTACATCACAGAAGATATCTACGTCTCCGGCGTCAAGGAGGAGAACATTCAGCGCATCGCGACCGGCGGCACGATAGCTCCCGAGCCACCGGCGGAGAACAACCGCGCGGGTCGCGACTACGACGCCAGCAAAAAGATCACTGAACAGAGCGATGGCCTACTGGCGAAGGTCGGGATGGGGATGGGCTCGGTGGTGGCGGTGCTGTTCCAGGCCGGACGCGACACCATCGATACGGTGCTGAAGACGATCCTGCCGTTTATGGCCTTCGTCTCGGCGCTGATCGGCATCATCATGGCCTCCGGCATCGGCGATTGGATCGCCCATGGCCTGGCGCCGCTCGCCAGCCATCCGCTGGGTCTGGTGACCCTGGCGCTGATCTGCTCCTTCCCGCTGCTGTCGCCGTTTCTCGGCCCTGGCGCGGTTATCGCCCAGGTGATTGGCGTACTGATCGGCGTGCAGATCGGCCTCGGCAATATTCCGCCGCACCTCGCCCTGCCGGCGCTGTTCGCCATTAACGCCCAGGCCGCCTGCGATTTTATCCCGGTTGGCCTGTCGCTGGCCGAAGCCCGCCAGGATACCGTGCGCGTCGGCGTGCCGTCGGTGCTGGTCAGCCGCTTTTTGACCGGCGCGCCAACGGTGCTGATCGCGTGGTTCGTTTCCGGATTTATTTACCAGTAAGAGGGGCCAGAACATGACCGTGATTTACCAGACCACTATTACGCACATCGGCGCCTGCGCGGCGATGGCGCTGGAAGAGCAAATGCTGATCACCTTCCGCGAGGGCGCCCCGGCGGATATCGAAGCGTATTGCTTTATTCACAACCACGGCGAGCTTGCCGGTTCGCTGCAGCCGGGCGCAGAGCTGCAGCTTGGCGAGCTGCGCTACCCGGTGACCGCCGTCGGCGACGTTGCCGAGCAAAATCTGCGCGAGCTGGGCCATATCACCCTGCGCTTTGACGGCCATCGCGACGCGGAGTTTCCGGGGACCGTCCACGTGGCGGGCCCGGTGCCGGACGCCATTGCGCCCGGCTGCGTACTGAAATTTGTTGCTTAACAGGAGAGAAAGATGAATCAGGTTGCTGTTGTCATTGGCGGTGGACAAACCTTAGGAGAGTTTCTGTGCCGCGGGCTGGCCGCCGAGGGCTACCGCGTGGCGGTGGTCGATATTCAGAGCGAAAAAGCCAGCCGCGTCGCCCAGGAGATTAACGCTGAATATGGCGAAGGCATGGCGTATGGCTTCGGCGCCGACGCCACCAGCGAGGCCAGCGTCACCGCGCTGGCCCATGGGGTGGATGAGATTTTCTCGCGCGTCGACTTGCTGGTGTACAGCGCCGGCATCGCCAAAGCGGCGTTTATTAGCGACTTTGCGCTGGGGGATTTCGACCGCTCGCTACAGGTCAATCTGGTGGGCTACTTCCTCTGCGCCCGCGAGTTCTCGCGGTTGATGATCCGCGACGGCATTAAGGGGCGGATCATTCAGATCAACTCGAAATCCGGCAAAGTCGGCAGCAAGCACAACTCCGGCTACAGCGCGGCGAAGTTCGGCGGCGTCGGGCTGACCCAGTCGCTGGCGCTGGATCTGGCGGAATACGGTATTACCGTACACTCACTGATGCTCGGCAATCTGCTGAAGTCGCCGATGTTCCAGTCGCTGCTGCCGCAGTACGCCACCAAGCTCGGTATCGATGAGAGCGAGGTCGAGCAGTACTACATCGACAAGGTGCCCCTGAAGCGCGGTTGCGAATATCAGGATGTGCTGAACGTATTAATGTTTTACGCCAGCCCGCAGGCGTCGTACTGCACCGGTCAGTCGATCAACGTTACCGGCGGTCAGGTGATGTTTTAAAGGGATCCCGGATGGCGCCGCGCTTATCCGGGCTACAAAACTGTAGGTCGGGTAAGGCGTTAGCCGCTACCCGACGAAAAGGCACCGCGGATCGCTCGGGTTAGGCGCTCGCGCCACGACCCGGGTTGTTCCCGCCCCCCTTAAGGAGATACCTATGGTTACCGCATTAATCACCGTCGCCGCCATCGCCTGGCTTACCCAAATGGCCTTTGGCGGCTGGCAGATCCGCCGTTTCAATCGCGCTTTCGACAGCCTGTGCCAGCAGGGTCGGGTGGGGGTCGGCCGCTCCGCCGGACGCTTTCAACCGCGCGCCATCGTCGCTATCGCCGTTGATGATGACAACCGCATTTGCGACACGCTGCTGATGAAAGGCTTCACCATTTTCGCCCGTCCGCAAAAAATCCCCACGCTGGACGGCAAACATATCGCGGAATTGCAGCCTGATGTGATCTTTCCCCATGATCCGCGCTGTCAGAATGCACTATCATTAGCGCTTAATCCGAAACATGGATAATTTCGTTGTAAAAGTAAATATCTTGCGAAATTATCACTTCGAAACTTAAACGCAGGATAGACGCCTATGAAACCACGTCAGCGCCAGGCAGCCATTCTCGAGTTCCTGCAGTCGCAGGGAAAATGCTCGGTCGAAGAGCTGGCGCAACATTTCGATACGACCGGCACCACCATCCGTAAGGATCTGGTCACGCTGGAAAACGCCGGCACCGTCATTCGCACCTACGGTGGCGTGGTACTCAACAAGGATGAAGCCGATCCGCCGATCGATCATAAGACGTTGATCAACACCCATAAGAAAGCGCGCATCGCCGAAGCGGCGGTGCGTTTTATTCATGATGGCGACTCCCTCATCCTCGATGCCGGCAGCACGGTGCTGCAGATGGTCCCGCTGCTCAGCCGCTTCAATAACATCACGGTGATGACCAACAGCCTGCATATCGTCAATGCCCTTGCCGAACTGGATAATGAACAGACTATCCTGATGCCCGGCGGCACCTTCCGCAAAAAATCGGCCTCCTTTCACGGCCAGCTGGCGGAAAACGCTTTCGAACAGTTCAGTTTCGACAAGCTGTTTATGGGCACCGACGGCATCGATCTGAACGCCGGCGTCACCACCTTCAATGAGGTGTATACCGTCAGCAAGGCGATGTGCAACGCCGCCCGCGAAGTGATCCTGATGGCCGACTCGTCAAAGTTTGGCCGTAAAAGCCCCAATATTGTCTGCGGCCTGGAGCGCGTGGATAAACTGATTACCGATGCCGATATTGACCCTGCATTCCAGCGGGCGCTGGAAGCCAAAGGCATAGAAGTCATCATTACTGGAGAACATCATGAGTAACTTTTTGTTAGAGGCCGGACGCCAGACCCTGATGCTGGAGCTACAGGAGGCGAGCCGCCTGCCGGAACGCCTGGGCGATGACTTCATCCGCGCGGCGGAGACCATCATCCACTGCGAGGGCAAACTGATTGTCTCCGGTATCGGGAAATCCGGTCATATCGGCAAAAAGCTGGCGGCGACCTTCGCCAGCACCGGCACTCCGGCCTTTTTCGTCCACCCGGCGGAAGCCCTGCACGGCGATCTCGGCATGCTCGACGGTCGCGATGTGATGCTGTTTATCTCCTACTCCGGCAGCGCGAAAGAGCTGGATCTGATCGTGCCGCGGCTGGAGGAAAAAGGGATACCCCTGCTGGCGATGACCGGCAAATCCACCTCGCCGCTGGCGCTGGCG
This sequence comes from Klebsiella sp. 2-CIP_Kleb., assembly GCF_050378715.1. Taxonomy (NCBI): domain Bacteria; kingdom Pseudomonadati; phylum Pseudomonadota; class Gammaproteobacteria; order Enterobacterales; family Enterobacteriaceae; genus Klebsiella; species Klebsiella sp. 2-CIP_Kleb. The sequence continues at coordinate 321,020 of NZ_JBNRLG010000003.1, read as the reverse complement.
GCGAAAGCAGTGCTGGATATCGCCGTGGAGCGCGAAGCCTGTCCGATGCATCTGGCGCCGACCTCCAGCACCGTCAACACCCTGATGCTCGGCGACGCGCTGGCGATGGCGGTGATGCAAGCCCGCGGCTTCAGTGAAGAGGATTTCGCTCGCTCCCATCCGGCGGGGGCGCTCGGCGCGCGTCTGCTGAACAAAGTGCATCATCTGATGCGCCGCGACGACGAAGTGCCGCGCGTCGGTACAGACGCCAACGTCATGGACGCGATGCTCGAGCTGAGCCGCACCGGGCTCGGCCTGGTGGCGGTCTGCGATGAGGCCAACCGCGTGCAGGGCGTCTTCACCGACGGCGACCTGCGCCGCTGGCTGGTGGGCGGCGGCACCTTAAACGACGGCGTCACGCAGGCGATGACCCGCAACGGCGTGACGCTGCAGGCGGAGAGCCGCGCGGTGGAAGCCAAAGAGCGGCTGATGAAACATAAAATCAGCGCCGCGCCGGTAGTGGATGAAAACGGCCTGCTGGTCGGCGCCATCAACCTGCAGAACTTTTACCAGGCCGGGATCCTTTAAGCCCCAGACGTTTCGCCAGCCGGTGCAGGTTGGCGACGTCCAGTTCCAGCGCGCGGGCGGTCGCCGCCCAGTTGCCCTGATGCGCCGCCAGCGTGCGGGAAATCGCCTCGCGCTGGAAGTTATCCGTGGCTTCGCGCAGATTGACGTTGCCCATCGCCGGCGCCGCTGCCATCTCCTCGGTCGGCAACGTCGGCGCAGCCGCTGTAAACTGGAAATGCTGCGGCTCCAGTACTACGTCATCGCCAGCCTGGGTAGCCCGCGCCAGCACCACCGCCCGGTGAATGGCATGCTCCAGTTCGCGCACGTTGCCCGGCCACGACCACTGCTGCAGCCTGTTACGCGTTGCCTCACTTAAAATTACCCGCGCCAGCCCCATCCGCAGGCGGCACTGCTCGCAAAAATAGCCTGCCAGCAGCACCACGTCATTTTCCCGCTCGCGCAGCGCCGGAACCGACAGCGGGAAAACGCTCAGCCGGTGATAGAGGTCGGCGCGAAAGCGCCCTTCCACCACCTCCTTGCGCAGATCGCGGTTGGTAGCCGCCAGCACCCGCACATCGACACGCAGGCTGCGGTCATCGCCGACACGCTGAATATCGCCATACTGCAGGACGCGCAGCAGCTTCGCCTGCAGCGCCAGCGACAGTTCGCCGATTTCGTCGAGGAACAGCGTGCCGTTATCGGCCATCTCAAATTTGCCGCTGCGGTTGCTGATAGCCCCGGTAAACGCCCCTTTCACGTGACCGAACAGCTCGCTCTCCGCCACGCTCTCCGGCAGCGCCGCGCAGTTGAGGTACACCAGCGGGTTAGCCGCCCGCGGCGAACCCTGATGCACCGCCTTCGCCACCAGCTCTTTGCCGGTCCCCGTTTCGCCGCTGATCAGCACGTTTAAATCCGAGGCAGCGACAATCTCGATCTCTTTTTTCAGCTGCAGCATCGGCGCCGACAGGCCGATGAGCTCCTGGCGCTCCGGCTGCGGGTAATTCACCACCTGCGGCGGCAGGACGTTTTGCGCTTCAAGGCGGGCGATAAGCAGCGCGTTATTCAGCGCCCCAGCCACCAGGGCGGCGATCAGCCGCAGCTCTTCATCGCTGAAGCTGTCGAAGCGGTCGGCATCCATACCGTCAAGGGTCAGTGCACCGATCAGCGTTTGCCCGGCAAATAGCGGCAGCCCCACGCAGGCGTGAACCTTGAGGCTCTCCTGGCCGGGGATCAGGCCGTCATAGGGGTCCGGCAGGTCGCTGTCCGCCGGGAAGCGCACCACATCGCCGGCGCGGGCGATCGCCTCCAGCCGCGGATGCCCATCCAGCGCAAAGCGCCGGCCAAGCACATCCTGCGCCAGGCCATCGATCGCCAGCGGCACAAACTGATGGGCCTCATAGCGCAGCAGCGCCGAGGCGTCGCAGCCCAGGATCTGCCGCAGGGTGGCGATCAGGCGCGAAAAGCGGTCGACGTGACCGATATCGCTTTGTAAATCAATGGCGATTCTCGCCAGCGCCTCAACGGAAAAACTCATCATCGCTCCATTGTCATTTTGACAACCTTAATAGTCATATCGACTATTTTAATCATTGTCATTTTGACAGCAACGAAAATCATGAAAATTTAAAAATTCTTTTTATTCAATACCTTAAAAAACTGGCACGCAACTTGTAATACGCCAGGCAACTGAGTTTAAACATACTGTATTGATTGAGGTTGCTATGTCTATTGTGGTGAAAAATAACATTCTTTGGGTTGGCCAACGTGACTGGGAAGTGCGTGATTTCCACGGCACCGAATATAAAACGCTGCGCGGCAGCAGCTATAACAGCTATCTCATCCGCGAAGAAAAAAACGTGCTGATCGATACCGTCGATCATAAATTCAGCCGCGAGTTCGTGCAGAACCTGCGCCGCGAAATCGACCTCGCCGACCTCGACTACATCGTGATTAACCACGCCGAAGAGGACCACGCCGGCGCGTTGACTGAGCTGATGATGCAGATCCCGGATACGCCGATCTACTGCACCGCCAACGCCATCGACTCCATCAACGGTCATCACCACCATCCGGAGTGGAACTTCCACGTGGTGAAAACTGGCGACACTCTCGATATCGGCAACGGTAAGCAGCTGATCTTCGTCGAAACGCCAATGCTGCACTGGCCGGACAGCATGATGACCTACCTGACCGGCGACGCGGTGCTGTTCAGCAATGACGCCTTCGGGCAGCACTACTGCGACGAACATCTGTTCAACGATGAAGTGGACCAGAGTGAACTGTACGAACAGTGCCAGCGCTACTACGCCAACATCCTGACGCCCTTCAGCCGCCTGGTGACGCCGAAAATTAACGAAATCCTCGGCTTCAACCTGCCGGTAGCGATGATTGCCACCTCCCACGGCGTGGTCTGGCGCGATAACCCGACGCAAATCGTCGAGAAATACCTCGAATGGGCGGCGGATTATCAGGAAGATCGCATCACGATTTTCTACGACACCATGTCCAACAACACCCGCATGATGGCGGACGCCATTGCCCAGGGGATCACTGAGGTCGACCCACGGGTGGCGGTGAAAATCTTTAACGTCGCCCGCAGCGACAAAAACGACATCCTCACCAATGTTTTCCGCTCGAAGGGCGTGCTGGTGGGCACCTCCACCATGAACAACGTGATGATGCCGAAAATCGCCGGGCTGGTGGAAGAGATGACCGGGCTGCGTTTTCGCAACAAACGCGCCAGCGCCTTTGGCTCCCACGGCTGGAGCGGCGGCGCGGTAGACCGCCTGTCCACCCGCCTGCAGGATGCCGGCTTTGAGATGTCCCTGAGCCTGAAAGCCAAATGGCGCCCGGATATCGACGCGCTGGAACTGTGCCGCCAACACGGTCGCGACATCGCCCGCCAGTGGGCTCTCTCCCCGCTGCCGGTTGCTGAAGCGACAGTCACGCCGGAACAACAGGACTGCGCCTGTGCCGCCGCCACGGCCGCCGATCTCGGTCCCATGATGCAGTGCAGCGTCTGCCAGTGGGTCTATGACCCGGCGAAAGGCGAACCTAACCAGGATGTCCAGCCGGGTACGCCCTGGAGTGAAGTGCCGGACAATTTCCTTTGTCCTGAGTGTTCTCTTGGCAAAGATGTCTTTGACGTCCTGGCGACGGAGGCAAAATGAGTGATGGTATCGTCATCATCGGCTCGGGCTTCGCGGCCCGCCAGCTGGTGAAAAATATTCGTAAGCAGGATGCCGAAATCCCGCTGACCCTCATCGCCGCCGATAGCATGGATGAGTACAACAAGCCCGATCTCAGCCACGTCATCAGCCGCGGACAGCACGCCGACGATCTCACCCTGCAAAGCGCCGGCGAGTTCGCCGAGCAGTACAATCTGCGCCTGTTTCCCCATACCTGGGTGAACGATATCGACGCTGAAAACCATCGGGTGAAAAGCCTGGATAAGCAGTGGCGCTACGACAAACTGGTGCTGGCCACCGGCGCCACGCCGTTCATCCCGCCGGTGCCGGGGCGCGAGCTGATGCTGACCCTCAATAGCCAGCGCGAATATGGCGCGGCGCAGAGCCAGCTCCGCGACGCCAGGCGGGTGCTGATCGTCGGCGGCGGCCTGATTGGCTGCGAACTGGCGATGGATTTCTGTCGCGCCGGTAAAGCGGTGACGGTGGTTGATAACGCCGCCAGCGTACTGGCGGCGCTGATGCCGCCGGAGGTCAGCAGCCGTCTGCAGCATCGCCTCACCGGGATGGGCGTCCATCTGATGTTAAAAACGCAGCTGGAAGGGCTTGAGCATACCGCCGACGGCATCCGCGTTAGCCTCGATCGCCAGCGCGTGATAACCGTCGATGCAGTGGTGGCCGCCGCCGGCCTGCGCCCGGAAACCTCGCTGGCGCGCCACGCCGGATTGCAGATTAACCGCGGCGTGGTGGTCAATAGCCAGCTGCAAACCAGCGACCCGGCGATTTACGCCCTCGGCGACTGTGCGGAAATCAACGGTACGGTAATGCCGTTCCTGCAGCCGATTTTACTCAGCGCCATGTGCCTGAGTAAAAACCTGCTGGCGCAGACGGGAGAACTGAAACTGCCGCCGATGCTGGTGAAGGTGAAGACCCCGGATCTGCCGCTGCATCTGGCCGGCGATACCCGTCGCGAGGATCTGACGTGGAACATCGTGGCCGCCAAAGAGGGGCTGGTGGCGAAAGGGCTGGATGGTGAGAAGCAGCTGCGCGCCTTTGTGGTCAGCGAAGACAAGATGAAAGACGCCTTTGCCCTGCTCAAACAGCTGGTGAGTTGATGACCTTCCAGGCAGCCCTGTTTTGCCGTTAGTTTGCCGGGTGGCGCTACGCTTACCCGGCCTACAGGATCCACTCACAGGCTCACACCCCGTAGGCCCGTGCAAGCGCAGCGCCGCCGGGCAAGATATCAGGCACGGTATCCTTGATTTCGCCGGGTGGCGGCTGCACCTTACCCGGCCTACAGCCCCAAATCACCGCTGGCGCTGGGGTCGCTGAAACTGCCGGTGCTGACGGCCTCAAAATCGCTGAGACGTTCCCGGAAGGCCGGGGCAGCCCGCATGGATGCGGGCTGAGGGCCGTGTTTTGCACGGACGCTGCCTCGGCCCGACCCGAAGCCTGCAGGGATAAGTCGAAGGGACCGCGCAGCGGCGATTTTGCTGGCCGGAGCCCGGGGGTACAGGGGGCGGCGGCGACTGGCCGCCCCCTGTGCGCTCCCTGCGCCATGAAAGACATAACGCAGAAGATTAACCGGGAGCGCAATGTACGCTGAAGTTACAGGCGACAGACGCTGTTGCCGGAGTGACAAAGTGGCATTCCGATAACCGTATCTGCAATACACGCAGCGCCGCCGGGCAAGCATTATTACCTCCCACGCAGCCTGTTGCGCGGTAATTTCGCCGGCTGGCGCTACGCTTACCCGGCCTGCGGACGCCGCCCGTAAGTGCATAAGGGCAGAATAATTAACCGGGAGCGCAGGTTCGGTTAACACTTAATACGTTGTTTCTGTCTGAGCCAACTCCTGCAGCACCTGCAGAATGTTGGCCGCGGCGGCGGTCCCCATTTTCACGTAAGAGGCATCGCTAACGCCGCCCACATGCGGAGAGAGAATGACATTATCGATCGCCTGCCAGATATGCGGCGTGGTTAATGGTTCACTATTAAAGCTGTCAAGCGCCGCCCAGCGCAAGGTCCCCGCTTTTAATGCCGCGGCCAGCGCCGCATCGTCAATCAACCCGCCGCGCGCGGTATTCACGAGGATGGCGCCCGGCTTACACTGCGCCAGCGTGGCGGCATTGATCATTCCCCTGTTTTGTTGCGTCAAAGGGCAATGAAGCGACAGCACATCGGCCTGCATGAGCAGCTCGCTAAGTTCAGCAACACGTTCACATTCCGGCGGAACCGCTTTCGCATAGGGATCGTAAGCCAGAACCTTCATGCCAAAGGCACAGGCAATCTTCGCCACCCGGCTGCCAATGGCGCCGAGGCCGATGAGTCCCAGCGTTCTGCCCTCAAGCTCAAGCGATTTATGCGTTGATTTATCCCAGTGCCCTTCGCGCAGGCGGCGATCAAGCGGAATGACCGACTTAGCACAGGCCAGAATTAACGCCCAGGTGTGTTCGGAAACCGCGGCGGCATTCGCCCCGGTCGCCGCGCGAACCAGAATGCCGCGCGCGGCAGCCGCCTCAACGTCAATGACATCGATGCCGCTGCCATGTTTGGCAATCACCTTCAATGCCGGGGCGGCATCCATAACGGCGGCAGTGATGTGGCCATAGCGCACCAGGATGGCGACGGGATTGTGCTGCTGGCACAGCGCGATCAGCTGGGCCTCTGTAGGCTGGCGGCCGGCAAAGACAAGTTCGTAATCTTCCAGCATCCCCAGCGCCGCGTCAGCCAAATCGCTGCCGGTAATCAGTATGACATTTTTAGCGCTCATGGCAGTGTCTCCCCTTCGCTCAGCATCCCCGCCTGACGCAGAGCGCTCTCCAGCCAGTGCGGACGAAGGTCGCCGTCGCGGATAGCAACCAGACGTTTTGATTCCATTTCCAGTTTACCTTTCGCCAGCTCGATGATAGTGCGGACTTCATCGCGCGGGATAACAACCACGCCGTCAATATCCCCTACCACTAAGTCACCTGCCTGCACCGCGGCGCCACCGACCGAAATGGCATGATTGACCCGGCCAGGAATGAACTTGGTGGGGCCGCACGGATTCAGGCCGGCTGCGAAAACCGGAAAGCGTTGTTTACTTAAGGTTTCCGCATCACGAACAGCGCCATCGATGACGATCCCGGCGATACCGCTGGCCTGCGCCTGCGTTGCCATGATCTCTCCCAGCAGCGCGCAGGAGAGATCGCCCTTCCCGTCGATGACCAGCACGTCGCCAGGTTTGGCGACGGCCATTGCGGCGTGAATAGCCAGATTATCCCCTGGGCGTACCTCTACGGTAATCGCCGGCCCGGCAACCGTCATATGCGGCGCCAGCGGCTTGATGCGGCCATGTAATGTGCCACGGCGTCCGGCTACGTCAGCCAGGATGGCGGCCTGAAATTCGGCAGCCTGACGGACCTCTTCCGCGTCAACACGCGCAATATCAAGATTGATGAGTTTCTGTTGTGAAGCAGACATGGTGACTCTCCATTTGTTTTACTAGGTACAACTTGCGTGTACTATATAAAACAACTATACGAGCATTGCGTCGCTTTTCGCCAGTGTTGCGAAGTTGTTTGTGATGTAAACACGAAGATACTCACAAAATTCAGGTACAATTTTGGTCGGCAAAAAGGAGAACATGATGGGGAATGAAGGCGTAATTGCCGTTGAAAAGGCGCTGGCTTTACTTGACTGCTTCCGTCCCGGTAATGACAGTCTGACGTTAACCGAGCTGGCCCAGCTTTCGGGATATCACAAAACAACCGTTTATCGCCTGATGAATTCGCTTGAGCGAATGAACTACATCATCCGGCACGACGATGGCACCTATACGCTCGGCCACCGTTTGCTCTATCTCGGCAAGCTCTATGAGCAATCATTTGAACTTGCCAGAGTCGTACAGCCGGAATTGCAGGCGCTGTCGCAGGCCTCCAGCGAAAGCGCAAGCTGGTATGTGATTGAGGGTGGGCAACGCCTGTGCCTGTTCCGCGCCGAAGCCTCCCAGGGATTACGCCACAGCAACCTGCCCGGCAGCCAGTTCCCGCTGGATGGTTCCGCTATCAGCAAGGTTTTACGCCACTGGGGATTGGGTGAATCGTTGCCGGAAGACGAGTCGACGCTGCCGTTCTATACCTCCGGCGCGCGCGACCCGCACACTGCGGCCTTCGCAATGCCTGTTTTTGGCGTCCACGATAAACTGATCGCGGCGCTGGCCCTGACCGGGCCGGCATCGCGTCTGACGGAAGATCGTAAAACGAGCGGCATCAGCCAGCTCATGCAGGAGACGGCCAACCGCCTGTCGCTCAAGCTAGGGGCCAGCAAGCCTTTCTGCGAAACGTTTTACGGTGTGAAAGAGTAGCTTTGCTGAGAAGGCGGGAAAAATCCCGCCTTTGCTTATTAATGGGTCACCTGTTTTTCCTGCCTGGCAGACTGCGAGTAACGGCGCCCCATCGCCAGCACCGCAATGCCGCCTGCCAGACACAAGGCGGCCAGCGGCAGCATCGCCAGCGTATAGCTTCCTGTCCGTTCGCTAATAATGCCATAGGCATTCACCATCACCGCGCCGCCAATCAGGTTGGCGATCGCGCCGATGGCCGCCAGCCCGGCGGCAGCTGACGTGCTGCTCATCCAGCCCGATGCCAGCGCCCAGAAGGGGCCCTTCGCCGCATATGCGCCAATCAGTATGGTACTGAGGATCATAATGGTGGCCGGCAGCGATAGATTGATAAATGCCGCGAACACGCCAGCCGCAATCATAAAGAGGGCAAGGGCCGTGTGCCAGCGGCGTTCATTATTCCGGTCCGAACTGCGTCCCCATACAATCATCAGCACCGAGGCCAGTCCATAGGGGATGGCATTCAGCAGCCCGGTGGTCAGGTTATCAAGATGGAACGACTTCAGCAGCTGTGGAGACCAGACGCTTAGCGTGGTGCCGGCAGAAGAAGCGCCAGCGTAAATCAGCGCCATAAGCCAGATCTGGCGATGCTTCAACAGTTGCCATGTCGTGGTGTGGCCGATCTGTGTCTGCTGTTGCCGCTCCGCCTGAAGGGTGTTTTCCAGCCACGTTTTTTGCCGCTCGGTTAACCAGCCGGCCTGGTGAGGGCGGTCGCGCAGAATAAAAAACGCGGCTATTCCCAGCAGTACCGCCGGCAGCCCTTCAATAATGAATAACAGATGCCAGCCACGCAGCCCTAACCAGCCATCCAGGGTCAGGATCAACCCTGAAAGCGGTGAACCGATAAAGTTAGCCAGCGGAATGGCCACCATAAAAGAGGCAATGATACGCGCACGGTAGCGCGACGGGATCCACCAGGTAAGATAAAGCACCACGCCCGGAAAGAAGCCCGCTTCGGCGGCGCCCAGCAAAAAACGGACGATATACAGTGAGGTCGTATTTTGCACCAGCGCCATACACATCGATACCACTCCCCAGCTGATCATAATGCGCGGCAGCCACAAGCGTGCGCCCACCTTCTGCATCGCCAGATTGCTGGGTACTTCAAAAATAAAGTAGGCCACAAAATACAAACTGCTGGCGAAGCCAAAAGCCGCCTTACTTAGCCCCAGATCTTCATTCATCTGCAGCGCCGCCATGCCTATATTGCCCCGGTCAATAATCGACACCAGGTAGCTCACCACCAGGAAAGGCAGGATGCGCCAGATAACCCGTCGCATGGTTTCTTTTTCCAGCGCGTCGTTATCGTTCGCGCGGTTCGGTAATTGATCGGTCATGGTTTCCTCGCAGGGTTTCATTATGTTTATCAGGAAAACGATGTAGAGATGCAATAAGTGACTTCAGCCTGATGCGTCCGTTTTGCCGCGCCCGAAGATCAGGATGGGCGGCTCGGGTTGCCATGGCGCTTCACGCTGTAACGCCAGCCACACGTTCTGACCGCAAGGTACGGTGCGCTAACGATCGCCATGAACACCTCACTCATTGTTGTACAATGTACAACCAAGTTTTATTTCACAAAACTACTATAACGAGGCTGCCGTGTTTTTATCCAGTTAACAACTGGTTTAAATTATGTAAATAAGAGGTAAATCACAGATGTTTCAGGTCGTTTAAACGGGGGGAGCGTTGAGATTTAATTAAAAAGTATAATTTTTCAATGAGTTAAATAAGTGAGCTGATTAACGTAGAGCGATGGTTCGTGACGACCGGTGGGAACCTGCGCAGAGAAGCGCCGCCAGAGAGTGATGATCGCCCGGCTTAGCGCAGCGCAAGCCGGGAAAATGCTGAACCTAACGCGCCAGATTATCGTAGCCGCGCCAGCGATAATTGAGCACCGACAGCGCCCAACAGGCGACAAACAGCCCGACCACCACAAACCCGGCGTCGCCGAGGTTGTCGTTTAACGCCCCTACCCAGCGCCATATTCCGCCGCTGAGCGCAAACTTATCCATCAGCAGACCCAGCGCTTCCAGGCCGCCGATAAACAGCGCCACCACCACCGAAGTGCCGGTGATGGTCATGTTGTAGTAAAGCTTGCGCTGCGGCTTGCTGAACGCCCAGCCGTAGGCGCCGACCATCAGCACGTTATCGAGGGTGTCCACCAGCGCCATGCCGCTGGCGAACAGCGCCGGGAAGACCATAATCGACCAGACGGAAATCCCGCTCGACGCCCCGGCGGCGGAGATGCCCAGCACGCCGATTTCGGTGGCGGTATCAAACCCGAGGCCGAACAGGAAACCGACCAGGTACATCTGCCAGCTGCGGCTGACCAGACGAAAGGTTTTGCCAAACAGCCAGCTCATCACCCCGCCGCCGCTGACGATCTCGTCGCTCAACGGCTCACCCCGCTTCCACGCCCGAAAGCTACGCCAGACGCTGCGCAATATCACCAGGTTGATAAAGGCCATCGCCAGCAGAAACAGCGCCGACACAGCGGTGCCGATGACGCTACCGGTGTCGTGCAGCCAGTTCATCTGCGCGCTGAAGGCCGTGGCGGTAGCGGCAATCGCTGCCGAGGCCAGCACCACAATCGACGAGTGGCCCAGCGAGAACCAGGCCCCGACGGCGAAGGGCCGCCGCCCCTGCTGCATCATCTTGCGGGTGACGTTATCAATCGCCGCGATATGATCGGCGTCCACTGCGTGGCGTAGGCCGTAGCCCCAGGCCAGCAGGCTGGCGGCCATTAGCGCGCCGCTGTCGCCAAAGGCCTGCAGCGCCCAGCACCAGGCCAGTAAGTTCGCCGCGATCAACCCCAACACCAGGCCCGCGGCGCGCGGCTGCTGGCGTAAAACTGTCATTATCATTGTTGTGTTCCTTGAGCCTGAACGCGAGCGGCGGCGATCACCGCCTGACCATAGGCGATTGCGCCGTCGCCGGCCGGCAACTGCTGCGCAAACAGCAGAGTAAAATCCGCCAGATAAAAGGTCAATCGCGCCGCCAGCAGACGGTTATGCAGCACCCCACCGCTGCAGACAATCGTGTCGATGCCGCGGGCAGTCGCACAGTCGCGGGCCATCGCCGCCAGTCCGCAGGCCAGGGCGTCATGAAATGCCCAGGCTTTTTGCGCCGGGCTCGCCTGCCAGCGCAGCCACTGCCGCCAGAAGGTGGCCAGGTCCAGCGCATTGCCGCGCCACGGCAGCGTGACCGGATGGCTGACGCCGGGGCAGCTGGCGGCCAGCGCCTCCAGCCGACAGGCCGCCTCCCCCTCATAGCTCAGGCTCTCCGGGGCGCAGTCCAGCGCGCAGGCGACGGCATCAAACAGCCGTCCGCAGGACGAGGCGCGCGGCGCGTTAATACCGCGGTCGATGGCCTGCGCCAGCAGCGGCCAGTTGCGCTGGCGCAGCGTACCGGTCTGCGGGTAATCCTGCCAGTCAGGGACAAAAGCCAGGCACTGAGCCAGCAGATTACGCCACGGCTGACGCGCCGCCAGGTCGCCGCCCGGCAGGGCGACGGCCGGCAGCCCGCCGAGATGTTCGCACTGGCGATAGTTAACCCGCAGGCACTCCCCTCCCCATAGCGCGCCGTTCTCCCCCATGCCGATTCCGTCGAGGATCAGGGCGATAACGTCTCCGCCGTCGAGCGGCCAGCGGTGCTCTGCCAGGCACGCCGCAGCGTGAGCATGGTGATGCAGCACGGTCTCCACCGGCAGCGGCAGAGCCGCTCCCCACTGCGTCGATCGATAGCCAGGATGGGCGTCAACCACCACCCGCTGCGGCGCAAAGGCGAAGATGTTCTGCATCAGCTGCAGCGCGCTGCGCCACTGCTGCTCGACGCCCTCCTCGCCAAGATCGCCGAAGTGCTGGCTGAGAACCGCTTCGCCCCCGCGCGCCAGGCAGAAGGTGTTTTTCATGTCCGCGCCCAGCGCCAGCAGCGGCGGCACCTTGTCCAGACCCGGCGGCAGCGGCAGCGCATCCGGGACATAGCCCCGGGCGCGGCGCAGCATTTCTCCGCTCGAGCGCACCAGAGAATCATCCAGCCGCTGCACGATGTCGCGGTTATGGAGCAAAAAGCCGTCGGCGATGTCGGCTAAGTCGTTGAGTGCTTCAGTATTACTTAACGCCGGCGGGCGGCCGCTAAGGTTGCCGGAGGTCATCACGATAGGGCGCGCCAGCGCCTGCAGAAGCAAATGCTGCAGCGGATTAGACGGCAGCATCACCCCAACTTCCGCAAGCCCTGGCGCAATCTCGTCGCACAGGCCGGAGACCTGCGCTTTGCTAATCAGTACGATGGGCGCCGCCGGGGAGTCCATCAGCGCCACGGCGTCGGCAGGTAACCCCGCCGCAGAGGGCAGCATCACCGCCAGCGGTTTCGCCGGACGGTGTTTCCTCGCCCGCAGCGTGGCAACAGCAGCGGGGTTGCCGGCGTCGCAGGCCAGATGAAAGCCGCCGACGCCTTTTATCGCCACGATGTCGCCCGCCGCCAGCCGGGCGATAGCCGCCTGCAGCGCCGCCTCACCGCGCCGCACTTCACCCTGGGCCCGCCACTCCAGCCGCGGCCCGCAGTCGGGGCAGGCCACCGGCTGGGCGTGAAAGCGGCGATCGGCGGGATCGCGGTATTCCGCCTCGCAGGGCGGACAGAGCGGAAACGGCGCCATCGCGGTAAGAGGCCGGTCGTAAGGCATGGCACGAATGATGGTCAACCGCGGCCCGCAGTGGGTGCAGTTGATAAAGGGGTAGCGATAGCGGCGCGCCCGGGGATCATTCATCTCCGCGAGGCACGCCGGGCAGGTCGCGGCATCGGGCACGATCTGGGTGCGCATCCGCCCCGCCCCGCTCTCACGGATGGTGAAGCCCTGCGGCGGAGCCGCCCAGCGATAAGGGGCGCAGTCGGCGCTGTCGACCCGCGCCAGCGGCGGGCAGTGGGCAGCGAGGGCGGCAGTAAAACCGTCATCGCCCCCGGCCAGCCGCACCAGAACGCCCTCGCCGTCGTTACAGACATCGCCGCAGCGAGCCTGCCTCTGAGCCAGCTGCCAGACAAAGGGGCGGAACCCCACCCCCTGCACCTTACCGCGAATGCGGATTTGCACCCCGTTCATGCCAGAGGTTACCAGGCCAGCGCCGTGCGGCGACGTTTCTCTTGGTTCATCTGCTCCAGCTTGTTGCGGTCTACGCAGACCAGGGCGTGCGTCGGGCAGACCTCCATGCAGGCCGGGCCGCTGTCGCGGTGGAAGCAGAGATCGCACTTGTTGGCTTCGGCTTTTTCCGCCACGACGTTCAGTCCGGCGCCGCTATGGCGGATCACCGGCCGCACCACTACCTCCATCGCCCCGTACGGGCAGGCGACGACGCAGGTTTTGCAACCGATGCAGCGCTCCTGCATCACGTGAACAAAGCCTTTATCGCGACTGATAGCGCCGTTCGGGCAGACGTTGGCGCAGGGAGCGTCCTCACACTGACGGCAGGCGGTGGCCGTGGAGACATTGACCCCTTTTATCACATGAATACGCGGCTGAAAGGTGTGCGGCGTCAGGGAGGCGCAGTCCTGATGTTCCTGATGGGACACCACGCAGGCCACTTCGCAAGTGCGACAGCCGATGCATTTGCTCGCATCGGCGATAATGAAACGGTTCATCCATTTCTCCAGCAGTAAGAGGGTTAGGCGCCGGAGTATGCATAATACGTTCCAATTTTTATATTATTGATAATAAATAGATTTTAATCGGTGATGCGCTGTCATCGTCAGTAGTGACGATGACAGCTGACGACGTCAGGCGCAGGGACCCGCCACCAGCGACTCACGCTCGATCAGCGCCCCTGGGAAACTCTGCTGAACATTGAATTCCCCGCCATCGAGCATAAATATCAGGCGATTAATGCTCTCTTTAATCATCTCCGTCACCGGCACCCGGACGCTGGCAAGCGACGGCACCATGTACGGCGCCAGCACAATATCGTCAAACCCCACCACCGAGACCTGCTCCGGCACCTTAATGCCCAGCTGGTGAAGCTGCTTCATCGCCCCGATGGCCATATCGTCATTGCTTGCCACCAGCGCGCTGTAGGTCACCCCGCGCTGACGCAGGCTCTCCACTGCCGCCGCGCCGGTTTCCGGCGTCCAGCGCCCTTCGGCGATGAGCGCCTCGTTCAGGGTAATGCCGTGGCCAGCCAGCGCGTCTTTGTAGCCGGCAAGACGCTCAACGCCGGTGGGCGAGTCAAGGGAGCCGGTAATAAAAGCGATATCGCGGTGGCCCAGGGCAATCAGCCGCTCCACCACCCGCATCGCCGACGCTTTTTGATCGGACCAGACGCAGTGGCTGGCGTGGCGGCGCAGGCGGCGGTTAAGCACCATGATCGGCTGCGAGTGGTTCTCAACGATCTCATCCATCTCGTCGACAGTGAGAAAACGCGGGTAGATGATGATCGCATCGCAGCGCAGATCCAGCAGGTACTGGATCGCCTCCCGCTCCTCTTGCGCGCTGTGCTTGCCATCCGCGAGGATCAGCTGCCGCCCCTTGTCCTCGGTCATCCGCGCCACCTGATACAGCAGCTCGCTGAAATAGACGCCGTGGTACAGGGTATTGGTCACCACCAGGCCGAGGGTTTGCGTGGTTTTGGTCGCCAGGTTGCGCGCCAGCAGATTCGGTCGGTAGCCGCTCTCCGCCACCGCCTTAAACACCCGGTCTTTGGTCTCCTGGCTGACATAGCCGTTGCCCGACAGCACCCGCGACACGGTCGCCTTCGATACCCCCGCGCGCTTAGCGACCTCCAGCATCGTTGCCATGTGATTCTTCCTGTTGCAAAAGTTGCAGGCAGTGTACTGCACGTTTCCCGCTTTTACAGCACTCCCCTGCTCACCGCGACGATTAGCGATCAAAATCACAAAACTGAGATCATATTTTTTTATTTCTTGTGCAATCAAATGAAACTCACCATGATTTTGTGGAACCGGTTTCCTATAAAGCATGGTATCGCCCGGCGATGCGGCGCGGTAACAGATCAGTACCCTATTGATAAACAGGATAAAATCCGATGTCGAAAAATTATGCAGCCCTGGCGCAACAGATAGTCGCGGCATTAGGCGGAGTCGATAACGTCGTCGCCGTGACCCACTGCATGACTCGTCTGCGTTTCGTGGTCAAAGACAACGAACAGGTCGATAGCCCTACACTGAAAGGCCTGACCGGGGTGCTCGGCGTCGTGCGCAGCGATAACCAGTGCCAGGTGATCATCGGCAACACGGTCTCACAGGCCTATCGCGAGGTGGTGAATCTGCTGCCCGGCGACCTGCGCCCGGTCGAGCCGCAGGGCAAAGCGCCGGTCACCCTGAAACGCATCGGCGCCGGGATCCTTGACGCGCTGATCGGCACCATGTCGCCGCTGATCCCGGCGATTATCGGCGGATCGATGGTCAAGTTGCTGGCGATGATCCTTGAGATGAGCGGCGCGTTGCCGAAAGGCTCGCCGACGCTGACCCTCCTGACGCTTATCGGCGACGGCGCATTTTTCTTCCTGCCGCTGATGGTGGCCGCCTCCGCGGCGGTGAAATTCAAAACCAATATGTCGCTTGCCATCGCTATCGCCGGGGTGCTGGTGCATCCCGGGTTTATCGAATTAATGGCCAAAGCCGCTCAGGGCGAACACGTTGAATTTGCCTTTATCCCGGTGACCGCGGTGAAATACACCTACACGGTGATCCCGGCGCTGGTGATGACCTGGTGCCTGTCGTATATCGAACGCTGGGTGGATCGCATTACCCCGGCGGTGACGAAAAACTTCCTTAAGCCAATGCTGATCGTGCTGATCGCCGCCCCGCTGGCGATCCTGCTGATTGGCCCGCTCGGCATCTGGATCGGCAGCGCCATTTCCGCGCTGGTCTATACGATCCACAGCTATCTCGGCTGGCTGTCGGTGGCGATCATGGGCGGGCTGTGGCCGCTGCTGGTGATGACCGGCATGCACCGGGTCTTTACGCCGACCATCATTCAGACCATCGCCGAAACCGGCAAAGAGGGCATGGTAATGCCGTCGGAGATCGGCGCTAACCTGTCGCTCGGCGGCTCTTCGCTGGCGGTGGCGTGGAAAACCAAAAACCCGGAACTGCGCCAGACGGCGCTGGCCGCCGCGGCATCGGCGATTCTGGCCGGGATTTCCGAACCGGCGCTGTACGGCGTGGCGGTGCGCCTGAAACGCCCGCTGATCGCCAGCTTGATCAGCGGCTTTATCTGCGGCGCGGTGGCGGGTATCGCCGGACTGGCCAGCCACTCGATGGCGGCGCCGGGGCTGTTCACCAGCGTGCAGTTTTTCGATCCAGCCAATCCAATGACCATCGTCTGGGTGTTTGGCGTAATGGCGCTGTCGGTAGTGCTGTCGTTTGCCCTGACGCTGATCCTCGGCTTTGAAGATATTCCCGTTGAACAGGCCGCCGCCGACGCCCGAGCGCGCCAGGCCCAGGCCCAGGCAACCCACGCCTGAACACATCATTGATAACGAGGTAACGCATGGCGAGTTTCCCACAGGGATTTTTATGGGGCGGCGCACTGGCCGCCAACCAGTCTGAAGGCGCATGGCGCGAAGGGGGGAAAGGGATGGCCACCGTGGATACCCTCCCCCACGGCGCCCACCGTCTGCCGGTAAAATTAGGCCTGGAGAAGCGCTTCACGCTTCGCGAAGACGAATTCTACCCCAGCCACGAGGCGATCGATTTCTACCACCGCTACAAGGAAGATATCGCCCTGATGGCGGAGATGGGGTTCAGCGTCTTTCGCACTTCCATCGCCTGGAGCCGCCTGTTCCCGCGCGGCGACGAGCAGCAGCCGAATCCGCAGGGCATCGCCTTCTATCGCTCGCTGTTCGAAGAGTGCAAAAAGCACGGTATCGAGCCGCTGGTCACGCTGTGCCATTTTGACGTGCCGATGCACCTGGTGATGGAGTACGGCTCCTGGCGCAACCGCAAAATGGTCGATTTCTTTAGCCACTACGCCCGCACCTGCTTTGAAGCTTTTGACGGTCTGGTGAAATACTGGCTCACCTTCAATGAAATCAATATCATGCTGCACAGCCCCTACTCCGGCGCCGGTCTGGTGTTTGAAGAGGGAGAAAACCAGGAGCAGGTGAAGTACCAGGCCGCGCATCACGAGCTGGTGGCCAGCGCGCTGGCGACAAAAATCGCCCACGAGATAAACCCGCAAAATCAGGTCGGCTGCATGCTGGCGGGCGGTAATTTCTACCCTTACTCCTGCAAGCCGGAAGATGTCTGGATGGCGCTGGAGAAGGACCGCGAAAATCTGTTCTTTATTGACGTCCAGGCGCGCGGCGCCTACCCGGTGTGGGCCGCGCGGGTTTTCCGGGAAAAGGGGGTCACCATTGCGAAGCAGCCGGGCGATGACGAGATCCTCAAAAACACCGTCGATTTCGTCTCCTTTAGCTACTACGCCTCACGCTGCGCCTCGGCGGAGATGAACGCCAGCAACACCAATGCCGCCAATATCGTCAAGTCGCTGAAGAACCCGCACATTCCGGCCAGCGAATGGGGCTGGGGCATCGACCCGCTGGGTCTGCGTATCACCATGAACATGATGTACGACCGCTATCAGAAGCCGCTGTTCCTGGTGGAAAACGGGCTCGGCGCCCGGGACGAGATCGACGCCAGGGGCGAGATCAATGACGACTATCGCATCAGCTACCTGCGCGAGCACATCAAGGCGATGCGCGACGCCATCGGCGACGGTATTCCGGTGCTGGGTTACACCAGCTGGGGCTGTATCGATCTGGTCTCGGCGTCAACCGGCGAGATGAGCAAACGCTACGGCTTTGTCTATGTCGATCGCGACGACGCCGGCAACGGCACGCTGGCGCGCAAGCGTAAAAAGTCGTTCTTCTGGTACCAGAAGGTGATAGCCAGCAACGGCGCCGACCTCGACTAAGCGCGTCTCCGGCGCTCGCCCGTCTCCCTGCGCTGACCGGGGGACGGGCGTCTGCTTTCTGTTGCATCCATTACATGTTTTTTTCTCGAGCCTGATTCCAGTTTCTGGTTTGCCTCCCGTTCACAACAACTGGTATTTTATCCAGTATATTTTCAGGGGTATCTTCAGCAAGGAGCAAATCATGAACGCACAGCAGCCCCCCGCAGCCAGAGGGATCGTCAGGGCCATTCGCCAGTTAACCGTGGGTTATGTCAGAAAACGCCATGAGAACCGCAAAACGCGGGAGACGCGGCGCTACACCCGCCACGCGGCCCTGAGCCTGAACGGCGACTGGCTGGAGCAGGCGGGATTTCCGGTCGGCACGCAGGTCAGAGTCTCGGTGTCGCCCGGTAAATTAGTGATAGAGAATCTTGAGCTGGCGCCGCCGGTAACGGGGCTCCCGGCAGGCCAGTCGCGCGCCGTCGGGGAGCCATGATCGCCGCAGGGTTAATCGTCTGCGGCCTCCAGCCGGGCAAAGCCGCCGTGGCCCTGCCAGTCTGCCAGCTGCTGGTACACCCGGGCAACGGCCTCTTTCACCGGCTGGGTCATCGGATAATAAAAACCGACGATATCCGGCTGAATGCCGAGGAAGATCGCTTCGCCGACGTCCTCTTTCAGCTGATCGACCAGATAGTTGAGCGGCATGTTATGGGTGGTCATCATAAACATCTCGGCGATGTCGTCGGGGTCGATGACGCGAATGTCGCCGGGGTTAAGGCCCATGTCGGTGGCATCAACAATCAGCAGGCGTTCGGGGCGTAATTCACGGATCGCCACGATGTCGTTTTCCGGCGCGCTGCCGCCGTCGATGACCACCCACTGGCCGGCCGGGTTCGCCGCGCACATCTCCGCCAGCAACGGTCCGGCGCCGTCGTCGCCCATCATACTGTTGCCAACACAGAGTAAAACGTTAGTCACGTAATCTCCTCACCATCAGATAGATGGCGCTCTCCTGGTGAATATCATGCAGCATGCTGAGCATCGCTTTGCTCCACGCCTGCTGCTGCGGGGTCTGCGTGGACTGCGCTTTATCAAAGGCGTTGGCCAGCATTGCCACGTGGCTGCTGTCGATGACGATCTCGCCATACTTCGGCACCCCCTCCATTTTGCGCCGCGCGGCGCTGCCGGCCTCAAGGGTGGCGATCCACGCCAGATACGCCTCCCACGGGCAGCTCAGCGCCGCCTCAAGACAGTCGATAACGCCGAGGTGGTGGCCAATCGCCAGGCTGTAATAGACCACCTGCTGCGCCTGATCCGGCGTGGCGTCGTTCTCATCAATAAATTTACGGCTCAGCTGACTGAACACCACCGTCTCGCTCATCGGATACGCGCCCCCTCGACCACCTGGTTGAGATGGGTGACGATCTCGGTCAGACGCGGATCTTTCTCCGCCTCCAGCCAGCGCAGCACCTGGCTGTCGCCCTGGCCGAGCAGGCGCATATAGTCGTCAGCAATCTGCCGGCCATAGCGATAGCCCGCCAGACGCCGCGCTTCGCGGTCGATGCGCACCCGCAGGGGTTGCACCATATCGGCGTGCAGCAGCTCGGTCGGCTGTTCGTCAAGCTCGCCCGGCAGGCGGGCGTGAATTTTCTGCTCCAGCAGGCCGAGGGCCATGGCGAAGCCGTACAGGGTGGCGGCGGGCGTCGGCGGGCAGCCCGGAATATAGACATCGACCGGTACGATTTTATCGGTACCGCCCCAGACGCAGTACAGGTCGTGAAAGATGCCGCCGCTGTTGCCGCAGGCGCCGTAGGAGATACAGATCTTCGGATCCGGCGCCGACTGCCAGGCTCGCAGCGCCGGGGAGCGCATCGCGCGGGTCACCGCCCCGGTAAACAGCAGGATATCGGCATGGCGCGGCGAAGGCACAACCTTAATCCCGAAGCGTTCAGCGTCGAACAGCGGCGAAAGGGTGGCGAAGATTTCGATTTCGCAGCCGTTACAGCCGCCGCAGTCGACGCGATAAACGTAGGCGGAACGTTTGATTTTCTTCAGCAGCGAGGCCTTCATGCTGGCGATGGATTCATCCACCGTCATCGGCACCGGAATGCCGTTTTCATCGCGCGGGCCAAGTAAAGTGCTCATCAGCTGGCCTCCCTTATGTGGCGGGTCAGTTCAATACGATCGGACGGCACCAGACATTTCTGGCGCTTGCATTCCGGGCAGGTTTCGAAGCTTTCGCGGTGCAGCTCGGCGCGGGTGTCGCCGTTATGCTTGAGCAGCGCGATGGCGTAGTCGATCTCCTTCTGCACCGCGAACGGCCGCTGGCACTCCCGGCAGTGGCAGATAGCGAAGCGCGACTGCTGGAGAAAATCCTCTTTCTTCCACACCGCCAGCTCATACTCCGGCGACAGCTTAATCGCCGCCGTCGGACAGACCTCTTCGCAGCGGCCGCAGAAGATGCAGCGCCCGAGGTTGAACTGCCACGCCAGCTGGTTAGTGGCCAGATCGGTCTCGACCGTCAGGGCGTTCGATGGGCAGGCATTCACGCAGGCCGCGCAGCCGATACACTGCTGCGGGTTATGCTCCGGCTTGCCGCGGAAGTTTTTATCTACCGGCATCGGCTCCAGCGGGTAGGCGTGCGTCGCGGTGCCGGTCTTAATGACTTTTTTAATAAAGGTAAACATTGTTGCTCCCAGGTTGTGTACGGCCTTTTACCCTCACCCTAGCCCTCTCCCTGAAAGGGAGAGGGGACAGTTCTGCACGGTCAGTGAATTCGCACTCGTCTGCCCTTACCCCTCTCCCCTGTGGGGAGAGGGTCGGGGTGAGGGGCCCCACGCAATGGCTCAATTATTTCTATTTCAGCGGCGAGTTTTTACGCTCGATGCTATAGCGCTCCAGCTCTTTGTACGGCACCACTTTGCTCTTCTTCTTGCGTACATCGACCACGGTCATGCGGTCGGTACAGGAGTAGCACGGGTCGAGGCTGCCGATGATCAGCGGCGCATCGGAAACGGTGTTGCCGCGCAGCATGTAGCGGAGGGTCGGCCAGTTGGCGTAGGTCGCCGCCCGGCAGCGCCAGCGGTACAGTTTTTGGTTGTCGCCGGTCATGCTCCAGTGGATATCGTCGCCGCGCGGCGCCTCGGAGAAGCCCAGCGCGAAGCGGTGCGGGATATAGGTGAACCCTTCCACCATCAGCGGACCGCCGGGCAGGTTATCGAGACCGTAATCAATCATGTTCAGCGCGGTATAAACCTCGTTGATCCGCACCTTGAGGCGGGATATCACGTCGCAGCCCTGCTCGCTGTGAACCTCCATCGGCAGCAGGCCGTAACCGACGAACGGATGGTCGGCGCGGGTATCGCGGGCGTGGCCGCTGGCGCGCACCATCGGGCCAACGTTACTGAAGTCGCGGGCGATTTCCGGGTCCAGCCGGCCAATGCCGACGGTGCGCTGCTCCATGTTCGGGGTGCTGAGCAGCATATCCACCAGCTCCTGCACATCGCGACGCATCTGCTGCGCCAGCTGACGGGTCTGGATCATGTCCTCTTTCAGCAGGTCGCGGCGGATCCCGCCGATCAGGTTCAGACCGTAGGTTTTACGCGCGCCGGTGAGGATCTCCGCCATCTTCATCGAGGTTTCGCGCACGCGGAAGAACTGCATAAAGCCTGAGTCGAAGCCGGTGAAGTGGCAGGCCAGACCAAGGTTCAGAAGGTGCGAGTGCAGGCGTTCCACCTCCAGCAGAATGGCGCGGATCATCTGCGCCCGCTCCGGCACCACGATGCCCATCGCGTTCTCCACCGAAGTGGTATAAGCGGTACTGTGGGCGAAGCCGCAGATGCCGCACACGCGGTCAGACAGGAAAGTCACTTCGTTATAACCCATGCGGGTTTCCGCCAGTTTCTCCATGCCGCGGTGGACATAGAACAGACGGTAATCGGCATCGATAATGTTCTCACCGTCAACGAACAGGCGGAAGTGGCCGGGCTCATCGGAAGTGACGTGCAGCGGGCCGATCGGCACCACGTTGTTTTTCTTACTGCCGAGCTCGTTGATGAACTCGTAGGTTTCGGCGTCGGTGGTCGGCGCCGGACGCTGGCGGTAGTCCATGCTGTCTTTACGCAGCGGATAGAGTTCGTCCGGCCAGTCGTCCGGCAGCACCAGCCGGCGTTCGTCCGGCAGGCCGACCGGCACCAGGCCGTACATGTCGCGTACTTCGCGCTCGCCCCACACCGCCGCCGGCACGCGCGGCGTCACCGACGGGTATTCCGGTTTGTTGGCGTCCACTTCCACGCGCACGGTGATCCAGCATTTGGTGCCCTGCTCCATCGACAGTACGTAATAGACCGCGTAGTGGCCGTTCAGCTTACGTTCATCGTTGCCGAACAGCACCGACAGCCAGCCGCCCTGCTGGTAGTAGAGAAACTCCACCACTTCCGGCAGGTAATTGACCTTCACGGTGATGGTTAACTGGTCTTTGGTCTGCCAGGCTTCGTCCAGCACCACGCCCGGAAAGGCCTGGTGCAGCGCCGCAAGATAGTGTTGACCGATTTTTTCTTCAGACATGCTCAAACTCTCTTAAATCACGCCACCAGCAAGGAGACGAAGGCTAAAAAGGCAAAACCAAACCCGGCCCAGGTGACGCGGGAGGTGGCACAAAAACGCAGACGCGCCATGCTGTTCTCGAACAGCGCGATGATCAGCACGCCCACCACCAGCTTGACGACGGCCACCACCAGCGCCAGCAGCAGGCCGCCGACGCTGAAGCTGGTCATCTGGCCCCACGGGAAAAAGACCCCGACAAACATCTGCAGCACCACCAGCTGTTTGAGGCTGATGCCCCACTTCAGGATGCCAAAGCCGCTACCGCTGTACTCGGAAAGCGGCCCTTCCTGCAGCTCCTGCTCCGCTTCCGCCAGATCGAACGGCAGTTTGCCCATCTCGATAAAGGTGGCGAAGGCGCAGGCGCACAGCGCCAGAATCAAGGGAATGCTGCGCGCTGCCGGCCAGTGATAAAGGGTATCGGTAATGGTGCTGATGTGCGTCGAGCCGGCGACCTGCGCGGCGACCCACAGGCCCAGCAGCAGGATCGGCTCCACCAGCACGCCGAGCATCGCTTCGCGGCTGCTGCCCAGCGCGGTAAATGGGCTGCCGGTGTCCAGACCGGAAATCGCGAAGAAGAAACGGGCGATGGCGAACAGGTAGATCAGGGTGATGAGATCCCCAAGCACCGGCAGCGGAGAGTCCACCGTCACCACCGGCAAGGCGGTGGCGATGGTCAGCATCACGCCCACCATGACGTACGGCGTCAGGCGGAACACCCAGCCCGAGGCGTCGGGACCAACGCTCTGGCGGCCCAGCAGTTTCAGGATATCCCGATACTCCTGCAGCACGCCCGGACCGCGGCGGTTATGCAGCCGCGCGCGGGCGACGCGAACGATCCCGGATAACAGCGGCGCGACGGCAAACAGCGCCAGCGCCTGTAGCAATGCAATTAACAAACTCATTCTCAGGCTCCTCGCGAAATGACAATCACCACCAGCACCGCCAGCTCAACCAGCGCCATTCCGCGCAGCAGCGCCGGCGCCGAGGCCGATTGCCAGCCCGGCACCAGACGCACCGGATTCAGCCAGTGACGCAGCTTCAGCAGCGGCGCAAAGGCCTCTTTCACCGGCATGGCGAAACCGTGGGCAGTGACCACCATCGACTGTTCGTGATCGTAGCCGCAGACCCAGGCCGCGCCGCGCGAGCGCGCCGCCAGGCGATCGCCTTTAAAGAAGATCATCAGCAAGAACGGCAGCAGCGGGCAGGCGATAAGCAGCAGCGCGATCATCGGCTGCGACACCACGCTCGACACCTGGGCCTGCAGCGGGAAGGCGCCGCTCACCAGCGGCAGCAGCCACGGCGCGGCGATGCCGCCAACGAGGCAGAAGACCGCCGCCATGACCACGCTCAGGGTCATCAGCCAGGGGGCGCAGGTGGCGTTTTCCGCTTCTTTGCTCCGCGGCGCGCCGAGGAAGGTGACGCCATAGACTTTGGCCATACACATCACCGCCAGCGCGCCGGTGATCGCCAGACCGACCGCCAGCAGCGGCCCCAGCAGACGGCCAATAAACAGGTCGCTGGTGCTCATTTTGAAGAAGGACTGGTAGATAACCCACTCGCCGGCGAAGCCGTTCAGCGGTGGCAGGGCCGCCATCGCCATCAGCCCCACCAGCATGGAGAGGGAGATCAGCGGCATTTTTTTACCGATGCCGCCCAGCTTCTCGATATCGCGATGGCCGGTGCGGAACCACACCGCCCCGGCGCCGAGGAACAGCGTAGTTTTGAACAGGCTGTGGTTAATCAGGTGATACATGCCGCCGATGAAACCCAGCACCATCAGCGTGCTGTTGCGGGTGGCCACGCCGGTGACGAAGGCGCCCAGCCCCAGCAGGATAATGCCGATGTTCTCCAGGGTGTGATAGGCCAGCAGGCGCTGAATGTTATGTTCCATCAACGCATACAGCCCGCCGATAAAGGCGGTGATCATCCCCAGCACCAGCAGCATCACGCCCCACCACAGCGGCGGCACGCCGCCGGCCAGCGAAACGGTTAACATGCCGTACAGACCGACCTTCATGACCACAGTGGAAAACAGCGCGGCGGCCGGCGCGCTGGCCCCGGCGTGCGCCTGCGGCGCCCAGCCGTGCAGCGGGATAGCCCCCGCCAGCAGGGCGAACCCCGCCAGCCCCGGCAGCCACAGCAGCGGGCTCTGCATCATATCCACCGCCTGAAGATTGATCTGCGCCAGCTCGAGGGTGCCGTAGGTCGACCACACCAGCCAGCAGGTCCAGGCCATCAGCAACGTGCCGAGACGACCCAGGGCAAACCACAGCTTGCCGGAGGCGGCGCAGCCCGTGAGAAACGCCGCGCAGAGCGCCATGATCTCCGCCATCACCACCAGCGAGCCGATATTGGTCACCACCACCGCACAGGTGGCGGCGGCCAGCAGCAGGTTGACCAGCAGGCCGTTGGCCTTCACCTGCGGGTGGCGATGCCAGCTAATGTTAAACAGCGACACCGGCAGCGCCGACAGGCCAATGGCCAGCAGCCACAGGGCGTTCACGCCGCCCACCCGCATCGTCAGATGGAGAAACTGCAGCATGCCGCCGTGGATCCGATCCGGCATCAACAGCGCGGCGCCGCCGGCAACCACCAGCATGGCGCTGGCCACCGCGCCGCCGATCCCGGCAATGGCGCCGCTGAGCGGTTTACGCATGGCAAACACAAAGGCCAGCACGGCGCTGGCGGCGTACCATGTCACCGCCTGATTGACTAATCCAATTACACTCATTCCCTCTCCCCCTGTTGCGCCTGGAACAGCGACAAGTCGCCAAGGTCGGTATTAAAGGTCAGCTGGCGTTTACGCTTGCTGGCCAGGGCGATATCACGGCTATCCACCAGCATCAGCGCTTTGGTCGGGCAGGTCCGCACGCAGGCCGGGCCCTGGTCATCGAAGTGGCAGAGGTCGCA
This sequence comes from Klebsiella sp. 2-CIP_Kleb., assembly GCF_050378715.1. NCBI lineage: Bacteria > Pseudomonadati > Pseudomonadota > Gammaproteobacteria > Enterobacterales > Enterobacteriaceae > Klebsiella > Klebsiella sp. 2-CIP_Kleb. Next base: position 295,489 of record NZ_JBNRLG010000003.1, on the reverse strand, counting down.
TTTCACGGCAATGGCGCGCACCCCAGGCACCCAGTCGAGCAGCGAGCTAACGCGGGCCGGCGCCGGCGGCGCGGGGGGCGCCAGTCGGGTATTGGCATTGGCCGGAATATCCAGCGGACGGCTGCCGGAAAATTCGATCGCGCCAAACGGGCAGGCGATGCCGCACAGTTTGCAGCTTACGCACAGGCTCTCGTTGAGCTGGACAGCGCCATCGACGCGCTGGATGGCGTTAACCGGACAGACAGCGGCGCAGGGGGCGTCTTCGCAGTGGTGGCACATCTGCGGTGCCGATTCTTTTTCATTACGCATCACCTGCAGCCGCGGCATCGCCTGCAGGCCATGCTGGCGATGCGTTTCAGAGCAGGCGGCTTCGCAGGTGCGGCAGCCGATACAGACAGTGGAGTCAGCAATTACAAAACGGTTCACCGGGTCATCCTCGGGTGAAAGTCACTTTTGACGAAATCAGGTTGCGCAGGTGTCATTTTCGACACATGTCGACACCTTGCGATCAGTGGGTCAGGGCCAGATGGCTTAAGTCCACCGGTTGGTCTTGCTCCATGGCGTCGTACAGACGGTCATAGACGGTGGCGATAATCGCCAGATAGTGCTCCAGCACCTGATCGCGGGAGCGGTTGCTGATCCGCCCGTCCACCGTGCCATCCGCGGCGAGCGTGGCCTGAGCAATCAGATACTTATCACCGCCGCCTTTGTTTTCGACGTAGTATTCGATGGTGTGGCTGTTGAAGCCTTCCGCCAGGGCGACGAACACCTGAAAATGGCCGAACAGCACGAAGCACAGCTCTTTGTCCGGCGCGCAGCTCATCGCGTGATGCAGGCGGGCTTTCGACAGGGTGATCCCCTGAACCAGCGAGTTACAGTAGATATGCCACTGCTCCTGCTGCTGCCGGTGACGGTCGGCGATGTAATCCGCCTTTTCACTTATTTCCCAAATAGTCATATCGGTTTCTCCGTAGCATGAGATGCACCGTTTAAGCATTTTCCGTGCCACATTTTATTTATTTGATTTAATTATGTTTTTATATTTATCTCCTGCCGACGCGACATGTCGATGACAGCCCCGGCGCGTCGTCATCGACATTTCCCACCGCCATGAGTCTGTTCTGGCATCGTTATTGCATAAAAGGCGCATCGCGATACGGAGGCGACTATGCACGAAATCACCCTCAGCCAGCGGGCGCTGGAAATTATTGAACAACAGGCGCAGCAGGCCGGCGCGCGACGGGTGACCGGCGTGTGGCTTAAGGTCGGGGCATTTTCCTGCGTCGAAGCCAGCGCCCTGACCTTCTGCTTTGAGCTGGTCTGCCGCGGCACGCTGGCGGAGGGGTGTGAACTGCATATCGCCGAACAACAGGCTGAATGCTGGTGCGAACGCTGTCAGCAGTACGTCCATCTTGTCTCGCAGCACGTCCGCCGCTGCCCGCACTGCAATAACGACCAGCTACAGATCGTGGCGGATGACGGCTTACAGATTCAGCGTTTAGAATTGGAGTAAATTATGTGTACGACATGCGGCTGTGGCGAAGGCAACCTCTATATTGAAGGAGACGAACGAAACCCGCATTCCGCGTTCCGCAGCGCCCCCTTCGCGCCCGCCCCACGCCAGACGATGACCATCACCGGCGTCAAAACTGACCACTTCGCCCCCACCCGCACGACAGAGGGCGATCTGCATTACGGCCATGGCGAAGCGGGGACTCACGCCCCGGGCCAGAGCCAGCGGCGGATGCTGGAAGTGGAAATCGACGTGCTGGATAAAAACAACCGCCTGGCGGCGCGCAACCGCGCGCGCTTCGCCGCTAAAAGTCAGCTGGTGCTGAATCTGGTTTCCAGCCCCGGCTCCGGCAAAACCACCCTGCTCACCGAAACCCTCACCCGGCTGAAAGGGCGTGCCGACTGCGCGGTGATCGAAGGGGACCAGCAAACGGTCAATGACGCCGCCCGCATTCGCGCCACCGGCACTCCGGCGATCCAGGTCAACACCGGGAAAGGCTGCCATCTCGACGCCCAGATGATCGCCGACGCCGCCCCGCGCCTGCCGCTGGCTGACCACGGCATTCTGTTTATTGAAAACGTCGGCAACCTGGTCTGCCCGGCGAGCTTTGATCTCGGCGAACGCCATAAGGTGGCGGTGCTGTCGGTCACCGAAGGCGAAGACAAGCCGCTGAAGTATCCGCATATGTTCGCCGCCGCCAGCCTGATGCTGCTCAACAAAGTCGACCTGCTGCCGTATCTCAACTTTGACGTGGATAAATGCCTGGCCTGCGCCCGCGAGGTCAATCCGCATATTGAAATTATCCTCCTCTCCGCCACCAGCGGCGAAGGCATGGACCAGTGGCTCACCTGGCTGGAGACGCAACGATGTGCATAGGCATTCCGGGACAAATTTGCGCCATCGACGGCGTGCTGGCGAAGGTGGAAGTCTGTGGCATTCAGCGCGACGTTGACCTGACGCTGGTGGGCGCCGTTGACGACCAGGGTCAGCCGCGTCTCGGCCAGTGGGTGCTGGTGCACGTCGGGTTCGCCATGAGCGTGATTAATGAAGACGAAGCGCGCGATACTCTCGAGGCGCTGCAAAATATGTTTGACGTGGAGCCGGACGTCGGCGCCCTGCTGTACGGCGAGGAGCGATAATGCGTTACGTTGACGAATACCGCGCCCCCGAGCAGGTCATGCAGCTGGTGGCCCATCTTCAGCAGCGTGCCCATCTGCTGCCGCACACCGCGCAGCGTCCGCTGCGCATTATGGAGGTCTGCGGCGGCCATACTCATGCCATTTTTAAATTCGGGCTCGACCAGCTGTTGCCGGAGAATATTGAATTTATTCATGGGCCCGGCTGCCCGGTATGCGTCCTGCCGATGGGGCGCATCGACGCCTGCATTGAGATTGCCAGCCGCCCGGGGGTGATCTTCTGTACCTTCGGCGACGCCATGCGCGTGCCGGGCAAAAACGGCTCACTGCTGCAGGCGAAAGCCAGCGGCGCCGATGTTCGCATCGTTTACTCGCCGATGGACGCCCTGCGGCTGGCGCAGCAAAACCCGCAGCGTGAGGTGGTCTTTTTCGGTCTTGGTTTCGAAACCACCATGCCCGCCACCGCCCTCACCCTGCGTCAGGCGCGGGAGCGCAACGTCGAAAACTTCTTCTTTTTCTGTCAGCACATCACCCTGCTGCCGACCCTGCGCAGTCTGCTGGATCAGCCGGACAACGGTATCGACGCCTTTCTCGCCCCCGGCCACGTCAGTATGGTGATCGGCACCGAAGCCTACGGCTTTATCGCCAGCAACTATCATCGCCCGTTAGTGGTCGCCGGTTTCGAACCGCTTGATCTACTGCAAAGCGCGGTGATGCTGGTTGAGCAGACAATAGCGCAGCGTAGCGAAGTGGAAAATCAGTACCGTCGCGTGGTGCCGGATGCCGGCAACCCGCTGGCGCAGGCGGCGATGGCCGACGTGTTTTGCCTTGATGGCGACAGCGAATGGCGCGGTCTGGGGGTCATCAGCGACTCCGGCGTGCGCCTCACGCCGGCCTATCAGCGCTTCGATGCCGAGGCCCATTTCCGCCCGGCGCCGCAGCGCGTGTGCGACGACCCGCGCGCCCGCTGCGGCGAGGTGTTGACCGGTCGCTGTAAACCGCACCAGTGCCCGCTCTTCGCCAGCACCTGCAATCCGCAAAGCGCCTTTGGCGCGCTGATGGTCTCCTCGGAAGGGGCCTGCGCCGCCTGGTATCAATATCGCAGTCAGGAATATGAAGCATGAAAAGCGTCCAGTTAGCCCACGGTAGCGGCGGTCAGGCAATGCAGCAGCTGATCGGCGACCTGTTTATGCAGGCTTTCGCCAACCCCTGGCTGGCGGAGCAGGAGGATCAGGCGCGCCTCGATCTGGCGGCGCTTGCCGCTCAGGGGGATCGCCTCGCCTTCTCCACCGACAGCTATGTGATTGACCCGCTGTTCTTTCCCGGCGGCAATATCGGCAAGCTGGCCGTCTGCGGTACCGCCAACGACGTGGCGGTCAGCGGCGCCATCCCGCGCTATCTCTCCTGCGGGTTTATTCTCGAAGAGGGGCTGGAGATCACTACCCTGGAAGCGGTGGTCGCCAGCATGGCCGATACCGCTCGGGCGGCAGGGATCGCCATCGTCACCGGCGATACCAAAGTGGTGCCGCGCGGCGCGGCGGATAAGCTGTTTATCAACACCGCCGGCATCGGCGCCATCCCGGCGGACGTTCGCTGGGGGACGCAGCAGATCAGCGCCGGCGATGTGCTGCTGGTCAGCGGCACGCTGGGGGATCATGGCGCCACCATCCTTAATCTGCGTGAGCAGATGGGGCTCGACGGCGCGCTGTCCAGCGACTGCGCGGTGCTGACGCCGCTGATCCAAACCCTGCGGCCGCTGCGCGGCGTAAAAGCCCTGCGCGACGCCACCCGCGGCGGCGTCAACGCCGTCGCCCATGAGTTCGCCGTCGCCAGCGGCTGCGGCATAGAACTGCACGAGGCGAAGCTGCCGGTCAACGACACCGTGCGCGGGGTCTGCGAGCTGCTCGGACTGGACGCCCTGAACTTCGCCAATGAAGGCAAGCTGGTGATCGCCGTCGCCCGCGAAGAAGCGGAAAATGTGCTGACGCATCTACGGTCTCACGCCCTGGGATGCGAGGCGGCGATAATCGGCGAGGTGGTCGCCCGCCCGGGCGTGCGTTCCGTCGGGCTGTACGGCGTGAAGCGGACGCTCGATCTTCCCCACGCCGAGCCGCTGCCGAGAATTTGTTAACGACGGCGTCGGGGCCCGGATAGCGGCTGGCGCCTTATCCGGCTACAAAACTGCGCGCACTTGTAGCCCGGCTAAGCGCAGCGTAAGCCGGGAAAAGCCAGCATGAGTATCCCGCCCAAACCAGCGGGCGCCCACGGATGGGTTAACGGCGGTCACAACCGCCTTATTAACATACTATTATTTGTACCATCATTTTCTTATGCGCCGCGTTGCCGGCGCGTTTTGGATGTAAGCCATGTCGTATACACCGATGAGCGATCTCGGCCAGCAGGGTCTGTTTGATATCACCCGGCTTTTATTACAGCAGCCCGATCTGGCTGCGCTGAGCGAAACCCTGACCCGCCTGGTGCAACAGTCCGCGCTGGCCGACGAAGCGGCCATTATCCTGTGGAACGCAGGCAACCACCGCGCGGCCAGATACGCCTGCGATGAGGCAGGCCAGCCGGTGAGCTACGAAGATGAAACCGTGCTCGCCCACGGTCCGGTGCGCCGCTTACTCTCCCGGCCGGATGCCCTGCATTGCGATCATGAGACCTTTGCCGACACCTGGCCGCAGCTTATCCGTAGCGGGATCTATCGCCCGTTCGGGTACTACTCGCTGCTGCCGCTGGCGGCCGACGGGCGGATCTTCGGCGGTTGCGAATTTCTGCGTCGTGACAACCGGCCATGGAGCGAGAAAGAGTTCCAGCGGCTGCATACCTTTGCGCAGATCGTCGCCGTGGTCACCGAGCAGATTCAGAACCGGGTCAGCAACAACGTCGATTACGATCTGCTGTGCCACGAGCGCGACAACTTTCGCATCCTGGTGGCGATCACCAACGCGGTCCTCTCGCGTCTGGATATCGACGAGCTGGTCAGCGAGGTGGCGAAAGAGATCCATCGCTACTTCCGGATCGATGCCATCAGCGTAGTGCTGCGCAGCAACCGCAAAGGGAAGCTCAACATCTATTCCACCCACTATCTTGACGCCAGCCATCCGGTTCACGACCAGAGCGAGGTGGATGAAGCCGGCACCCTCACCGAGCGGGTGTTCAAAAGCAAAGAGATGCTGCTGCTTAACCTGCACGAGCATGACACTCTCGCGCCGTACGAGAAAATGCTCTTCGAGATGTGGGGCAACAAGATCCAGACCCTGTGCCTGCTGCCGCTGATGTCCGGCAACACCCTGCTCGGCGTGCTGAAGCTGGCGCAGTGCGACGAACAGGTGTTTACCACCACCAATCTCAAGCTGCTGCGGCAGATCGCCGAGCGGGTGTCGATCGCTATCGATAACGCCCTCGCCTACCGCGAAATTCAGCGCCTGAAAGAGCGACTGGTGGATGAGAACCTCGCCCTCACCGAGCAGCTCAACAATGTCGAGAGCGAATTCGGGGAGATCATCGGCCGCAGCGAGGCGATGAACAATGTGCTCAAGCAGGTCGAGATGGTGGCCCACAGCGACAGCACCGTGCTGATCCTCGGCGAAACCGGCACCGGTAAAGAGCTTATCGCCCGCGCCATTCATAACCTCAGCGGACGAAACAGTCGGCGGATGGTGAAGATGAACTGCGCCGCGATGCCCGCCGGGCTGCTGGAGAGCGATCTGTTCGGCCACGAACGCGGCGCGTTCACCGGGGCCAGCGCCCAGCGTATCGGCCGCTTCGAACTGGCGGACAAAAGCTCCCTGTTCCTTGATGAAGTGGGCGATATGCCGCTGGAGCTGCAGCCCAAGCTGCTGCGCGTCCTCCAGGAGCAGGAGTTCGAACGCCTGGGGAGCAACAAGCTGATCCAGACCGACGTCCGACTGATCGCCGCCACCAACCGCGATCTCAAGCAAATGGTTATCGACAGGGAATTCCGCAGCGATCTCTACTACCGGCTCAACGTGTTCCCGATCCACCTGCCGCCGCTGCGCGAGCGTCCCGACGACATCCCGCTGCTGGTGAAGGCGTTTACCTTCAAAATCGCCCGCCGCATGGGACGCAATATCGACAGCATCCCGGCGGAAACCCTGCGCACCCTGACGCGCATGGAGTGGCCGGGCAACGTGCGCGAACTGGAAAACGTCATCGAACGGGCGGTCCTGCTGACCCGCGGCAACGTGCTGCAGCTCTCCCTGCCGGAGCGGGATATCGTCGAGCCTCCGCGGTCGCCAGAGGTCCTGCCTGAGGAAGGCGAAGATGAATATCAACTGATCGTCCGGGTGCTGAAGGAGAGCAACGGCGTGGTGGCCGGGCCGAAGGGCGCTGCCCAGCGGCTGGGGCTGAAGCGCACCACGCTCCTGTCGCGCATGAAGCGGCTGGGCATTAATAAAGACGAACTGGTGTAGCCTCGCACGCTCCCTCTTTGCGCGCCGGCAGGAGGGAGCGCTGGCGCAGCGCGCTATTTGTCGCGGGTAAAACCGTTGCTGGTCGCCAGTTCGGCAAACCACAGCGCATTGCGTTTTATCTGTCGCTCGCCAGTCTCCAGATCCAGTCGCCAGAAGCCGTAGCGCCGTTTGAAGGCATTGATCCACGACCAGTTGTCGATAAACGTCCACTGATGCACGCCAAAGCAGTTCGCGCCGTCGGCAATAGCGCGGTGCAGCTGCACCAGATGCTCTTCCATCAGTTGAATGCGGAAAGTATCGTCTATGACCCCGTCCGCCGCGGGCTCTCCCTCTGATTGTCGATCCATCGCGATACCGATTTCCGCGAGATACCATTTAATATTGCCGTAGTTTTCACGAATATTGGCGGCAATGTCGTAAATAGCCTGCGGCAGGATCTCGTTGTTATCACGATAGGGGTTAAAGCGGCCCTGAGGGTTCACCGCGTTTTCGAAATAGTATTCCGGGGTGAAATATTCGAGGTTATATTCGCTCTCACGCGCTTTTACCCGCCGCGGCACGTAATAGTTCACCCCAAGAAAATCGATCTCCGCGCTGAGGATCAACGCCACGTCGTCTTTGCTGGTCGTCGGCAGGCAGTCGTGGGCGGCGAGGATCTCGCACAGCGCTTTAGGGAATTCATGTTTTACCAGCGGGTCAAGGAAGCTGCGGTTAAAAAACAGGTCGGCATACCAGGCGGCCTTTTTATCCGCGTCGCTGTCGGTGAGCGTATAGCTCGGAGTCAGGTTGAGCACCACGCCGATCTCGCCCGCCAGCGCCAGTTCACGATAAGCCGTTACCGCTTTGGCATGCGCCAGCATAATGTTAAACGCCACCTGCGCCGCCAGCCGGCCATCTTTCTTACACGGATAGTGGAAGTCGTACAGGTAGCCTCCCTCAACCGGTACAATCGGCTCGTTGAAGGTTATCCAGTATTTAACCTTATGGCCAAACAGGTTAAAGGCGGTGCGGGCAAAGCGGGCGAACAGCTCTGCTACGTGCGCCGATTCAAAGCCACCGTACTGTTTCTGCAGCACCTCAGGCATATCAAAATGGTAGAGATTGATCATCGGCTCAATGCCGTTGGCGATCATCTCATCAAGATAGGCGTGATAAAAACGCACCGCGTCCGGGTCCGGCGAGCCGGTTTCAAAATCCGCGATCAGTCGTGACCACTGAATCGAGGTTCGAAACGAGTTGAAGCCGGTCTGTTTCATCAGCGCCACGTCCTGCGGATACTGATGATAAGTATCACACACGGTTTGCGGCCCTACCTGTTGATAAAATCGCTCCGGCTGCTCAGCAAACCAGCTGTCCCAGATGGAACGATGGCGTTTATTGGTGACCCCTTCCGTTTGCGGGCCGGACGCCGCCGCCCCCCACAGAAACCCTTGCGGAAACTGATACTGCTGCATAACCTCTCCTTTCGAAAAAAGGCTGCGCCCGTCTGGCGCAGCCTGAGCGTACTACTCCGCGACCACTTCGATCGATTTAATAAACATATAGCCCCAGTCGCCGGCGAAGCGGCCGAAGTCAACCTGATTGCTCCCCGCTTTCAGCGTTACGGGTATCCGCAGCTGCTGGCCCTGCTCATCCGTCTGCGGGAAGGCCACGGCCTGCGGAGCGCCCCCGTTGACGACAAAGGAGTTCTGCTTGCCGCCCCATTTGCCGTTGAAGGTTACGTTGAGCTGGAACTGACCGCTCCACGGCGCCTGCACCTGCCAGCTGATCTTATCCCCCTCGCTGGCAAATGGGCCGAGAAAACCGTCCTCGCCAACTGCCAGCGCGTCTTTATCACTCTTCATTACCGTCAGGCGCCCCTCAGCCACGCCATAGACTTTGCCGTGATAACGACAGAAATCCGCCGGCGCCTTCCCCGTCGCCTCGCCCACCGTCACGGTCACGGTTTTGCTGCTTTTCAGCAGCCCATCGTCGGCAGTGAACGTCAGCGCATAGGTGCCTGGCGCCGTGAACCAGGCCCGGGTTTGCGGCCGATCGGCATGGCAGAAACGTACCTGTCCGTCGCCGGCGTGCTGCCAGCCCACTTTCACCTCTCGCGACGGCAGGCCATCGTCCTGCCAGTTGGCCGTAAGCTCGACGCCCTGGTCCTGAGTGGTAGTTAAGGCGGGTTCCAGCGTGATAGCCGGCGGCTGATTCACCTCACTATGCTTCACGCTAATCACATTGGAAGGGGCAGAACGACCGCTCTCGTTTTTCGCCGTCACCCGGTAGTAGTACGTCCGCCCGAGCTGAAGCTGACGATAATCGTCGCGGAACAGAACCATGGTTTCCGGGTTCCATTCGTTAACGCCATCGGATATATCCCGGCCCACCACCGTCCACGGCCCGGTCGGCGAGCCAGCGCGTTCGACATCGTAGCTACGTCCTACCGCGGCACCCATCCAGTTGATCGCGAAGGGCGAGGTGGTCTCGCGCAGCAGAGGCGCGTCCGGCTTCGGCAGCGGCGCCATCCTCTGCTGTCCGGCCATCTGCGCTGCGGCGGTGCGCACCAGATCGACCACCGCCTGCTCCTGGTTCGCTTCGCCTTCTTTTGCAAACCCCGGCAGGTGGTAGCTGTAGTGTCCGGTCGACTCCTTATGCCAGTAGAAGCCGCCGTCGTGACGATGGCCGCGGAAGCCCCAGATAAGCCCCCCGGCGGCTTGCGCCCCGTTGACCTCGCTGTGAACAATCGACTGCATAATGGCGTTCAGCTGATCCGCCGGCAGCAAGCCAAACTCGCCGACGAGATAGACTTTTTGCCCGCCGACGGCGCGTAGATCCTGCGTCACCTGCCCGGGATGGTTATTATCGGCGTTGGTGTAATAGTGATTGCTGACGATATCCACATTGGGGTCAGTCAACGCAAAAGAATTGATTTTCTTATAGGTGCCATCCATCACCAGCTGGTTGGGAGCCCACTTTTTAATCCACGCCGCGGTCTGCTGCAGAAAATCGGCATTGGTATCCTCCAGCTCGTTACCGGTCTCCCAGGCCATGATCGCCTTCTCATCAAAGTAGGCGCGGCCGGTGACGGTATTTGTCCGGGTGATGACCTGACGGATCACATCCAGATAGGCTTTGAAGGTCTTGCTATCGGTACGATAAAAGTCTTCCGCTTTTTCGTGGTAGAACGCCGCCAGCTGCTCGCGCCCGCCCCACCACCACCAGTGGTCGATAAAGGGCAGGATCAGACGCAATCCCTGTTTATCCGCTTCGGCAATCATGTTGTCATACACCCGCATGGCTTTCTCATTCAGCCGCGGCATGCCGTCCGCCGTTTCCGGCGCGAGAATATGGGTCTCGCGGCCGCAGGCCTTGTCAAACTCCTGCTGCACCGACAGCACGTAGACGCGTTGGGCTTTCGCCCCCGTTTGCACCATCGCCTGGATCCAGTTTTGCTGCTCCTGGGCCGTCGGCCATTTAAAGTATTGCCCCCAGCCGCGCGGGTCTGCCCTGCAGGGGCCGCGGACGTCGTCTTCAATGCGGTGCAGCTCCGGCGCGTGGATCCCGGCGAAGCGAAACACCTTATCGCCATCCTTGAGAGCGGCGCCGTCGCGAGTGATAAAGTGTTCAAAATGCGAGCGCTCGGCGGCCAACGCCCCGCCGGCCCCCAGCGCGGACAGCAGCCCCATTAGCAGCAGGTTTTTCATCGGCTTCATCGCTGTCTCTCCTTAGAACCAGACTTCGGCCTGTACGCCGAAGTTAACGGTGTCGGTTGAGCCACTGCGGGAATAACCGCCGGCGGTGATGGTATTGGTATCCCAGTTGTAGTTGCCGTCCAGCGCATCGGAGACACCTTTGTCCCACTTCGCGTAGGTGACGAAGAAACGCAGCTGCGGGCGCGCCCAGAAGCCGGAGTCAAAGGTCAGCGTTGGCGCAACGGTGACTTTGGTCAGGCCGCCTTTGCCTTTGCCGTTAACCCCTTTGTAGTTTTTGTCATCCAGGTATTCGTAGCCCAGCTCGTACTGCATGGCAAAGTTGCGGGTGATCTGATGATAGGGGCGGATACCGGCGACCCACATCGAGCGTCCCCAGCCATTGTCATCTTCCGTCCACCAGCGGTAGTTTTTATCCTTCTGCCAGAAGGCGAAGGTGGAGATTTCCAGATCGCCCATCGAGGCCACGCTATCCAGCACCACCCGCCAGGACTGGGTGTTTTCCAGATTGGCCCAGCCCCAGCCGTTTTTACCCAGCGAATCGCCCGCCGCCAGCCCTTTGCCGTACTGCAATGCGAGGCGGGAGTACCCCCCGGTGAGGCCATAAAAACCGTCAAAGTTATAAATACCGGTCACGCCATAGCCCTTTTCGGCGGAAGTCGGATGTTTTTCGTTACGGTTCATGTGGTGGCCGATCAGCTCCAGATCGAAGCCTGTCCCGGCGATCTTTTTCAGCCACAGGTTGAGGGAGTAATCATCCGGGTAGCCCTGATCTCCCTTATCCACCGGGTAGGCTTTGGTTTCATCGGTGGGCGAAAAGGCGTAGACCCCGGCGTCGAAGCGGGCGAAGCCCAGATCCATGTTATCGAAGCCGCCGCCGGTGCCATTGTATTGAATGTACTCCCAGTCAAACTGATGGCTGGAAGTGTTGGAGCTGCTGTAGCGCTTACCGGCCCAGAAAGTCATTTCCGGCGCAAAATCCAGATTGCTCAGCTCGGCGAACCCTTCACGAAACTGCACATCATGGCCATCGTCATCCTGACAGTTCCAGTCGGAGGTGCATTTCGACTGGTGAGTGAGGTTGGCCTGCACTTTCGCCACCACGCCGCTGTCCGCCGTCAGCGTTACGGTGGGGATCAGTTCGATCTTGGTGTCTTCTTCGTTGCCCAGTCGCCACTTGCCGTCCGGCATCAGGCCGACGGAGTCCGCGCGGTTGCCATCAGAATTGGCAAGGATCCCGGAGCGAATATAGCCATGCAGCGCAAAATCATACTTCGGATCGGCGCAGGCCAGGCTGCTGGTCCCGGCCAGCGAGAGGAGAGCCAGAGGTATTGAGTGTTTCAGCTTTATCATTATTTTTTTCCCACGTTATGTTTGTTAACACGAACCGATAACGGAGGGGAAATTTACGGATCAAAAATGGAAATGTACATCCACTAATGGAAATCGCTTTCCATAATTGCCTATCTGGTTCACAAAATTCGCTCTGCGACGAATATATTCGTGAGACTGATCACATAAAATAACAAGAATACCGCCGGAAGCCGGCAGCAGAGCGGAAGAAAGAGAAAGTGAACAGGTGCCGTCGGGGGATAAGCCGCCGACGGCGAGGGGATCAGCGCTCGGTTTCCGCGAGCTGGCGTTCGTAAACTTTGAAGAAGGGGCGATAAAGCATCCAGGCGTTAAACATCGCGAACAGGCTCATGCACAAATTTTTCCAGCTGCCGTTCGCCGACCATGCCGCCCCCAGCGGAGAAGGCATCGACCAGGGTAGCATCGCCACCGCGCGATCGAGGATGCCCAGCTGAGTCAAATACCATGCAATACAGGCATTTATCAGCGGAACAAAGAGAAACGGCAGTAAAAAAACCGGGTTCATGATCACCGGAAAACCAAACAGTATCGGCTCGTTGATATTAAACAGCGACGGCAGCAGGCCAATTTTGGCCACGCTTTTCAGCTGCCGTGAGCGGCTGCGCATCGCCATTAATACCAGCGGCAGAGTGGAGCCGATACCGCCGATCAGCAGGTAAAAATCCCAGAATCCCTGCAGATAAATATGCGGCAGCGTTGGCGAACCCGCTGCCAAAGCCTGCTGATTTTCAAACAGATAGGTCATCCAGAAGGGGTTCATAATCCCGGTGATAATCAGCGCGCCGTGGATACCGATAAACCAGAGTAAGTTACAGATTAACAAAGAGATAAGTACCGCCATCAACGTGTCGGACGCCAGCACCAGCGGTCGCACCGCTTCGCTGATTAGCTCCGGTACGATGCGCCCGGTCGTCTGCAGCAATATGGCATTCATCACGCTTATCGACAGCATCACCACCAGCAGCGGGATCAGCAGTTGAAAGCCATTGCGAGTCATCAGCGGCACTTCATCAGGCAGGCGGATACACCAGCCTTTTTTGTAGAAAAAACGAATTATCTCAATGGAATAGGTACTGGATATCAGGGCGGTAAATATCCCCATGCCGCCGAGATAAACGTTGCTCACCGCAGTCTCGCGAAAGCCAATAAACAGCAGAAAAGCCAGACACCCGGTTAAACCACAGAGCCGTTCCGGCAGACGGTACTGCTTGGCGAGACTGGCGCTGGCGCCGAAAGCGACAATCAGCGCCACCAGGCCAATGGTTAGCTGAAAGGTCGGCAGCAGGATAGGCCGCAGCAGCAAATAGACCTGGCCGAAACGCGAGGCGCCGTCGATGGAAACGGGCGGAAACAAAATGGGAACCAACAGGCTGCCAACAATCACAAATGGCATCGCCAGCGCAAAGCTATCGCGCATCGCCGTAATGTGGTTGTTGCGCGTCAGAACATTCGCCAACGGCGCCAGCCGCTGCTCGATGATGTCCACGGCCACATTCATTAACTGAATGTTCATACTCCTACCTTTGCGAATGATTGTCTCGCCGGGATGATCGCCCACAACACCGGAAAGTGAAAGCCTGCCATAGGTGATCATGGTCACAATAAATAAATCCATAAATGGAAATCGCTTTCCGTAATGCATCCATTTTGACTATAGTCCGCACATCCAACCTCATCAGGAGCGGTACTTATGAAAAAAATTATGTTGTGTTGTTCGGCAGGCATGTCCACCAGCCTGCTGATGAAAAAAATGATTGCGGAAGCCGAACAGCGGGGCCTGCCGGTAGAGATCAACGCCTATGGCGTAGCGGAGTTCGCCGAACAGGTTGGCCATTATCAGGTGGTGCTGCTGGGGCCGCAGGTGAAATACATGCAGCAGGATTTGCAAAAGCAGGCGGATAAATACGGTATCCGCGTCGAACCCATCAATATGATGGACTACGGCATGCAAAAAGGCGCCGCAGTCCTTGATTTCGCCCTTTCCCTCATCGAAAACAAGAACTAAGGAAAGATCATGAGCTCTCTGTACGCTAAATTGATCGATGTGATCGAACGGCAGATCACGCCTATGGCGGGGGCGATCGGCCAGCAAAAATACGTTACCTCCATCCGCGACGGTTTTATTACCGCCCTGCCCTTTATGATCGTCGGCTCGTTTTTGCTGGTGTTTATCTTCCCGCCGTTTTCTCCGGATACGACGTGGGGCTTTGCCCGCGCCTGGCTGCAATTTTCGCTCGATCATCGCGAGGCGCTGATGCTGCCGTTCAACTTCAGCATGGGGGTGATGACCCTGTTTATCGCCGTCGGGATCGCCGCCAGCCTCGCCAAGCACCATCACCTGGACTCATTGACCGCCGGGATGCTGTCGCTGATGTCGTTTCTGCTGGTCGCCGCGCCGCTGAAAGATGGCCAGATCTCTACTGCCTACTTCTCCGGCCAGGGGATCTTTACCGCCATTCTGGTGGCTATCTATTCCACCGAGCTGTACGCCTTCCTCAAGCGACATAACATCACCATTCGCCTGCCGCCGGAAGTGCCTGCCGGGGTAGCGCGCTCGTTCGAGATCCTGATCCCGGTGCTGGCGATCATCCTGACGCTACATCCGCTGAACCTGTTTATCGAGGCCCAGCTGGGGATGATCATTCCGGAAGCGATCATGTCGCTGGTGAAACCGCTGGTCGCAGCTTCCGATACGCTGCCGGCGATCCTGCTGTCAGTGCTGGTCTGTCAGGTACTGTGGTTCGCCGGGATCCACGGCGCGCTGATCGTCACCGGGATCATGAACCCGTTCTGGATGGCCAACCTGTCGGTCAATCAGGCGGCGATGGCCGCTGGCACCGCTATCCCGCACATCTATGTCCAGGGCTTCTGGGATCACTATCTGCTGATCGGCGGCGTCGGCTCAACCCTGCCGCTGGCGCTGATGCTGCTGCGCAGCAAGGCCGTGCATCTGCGGACGATTGGCCGGATGGGCGTGGTGCCGGGCGTATTTAACATCAACGAACCGATTCTGTTCGGCGCGCCGATCATCATGAACCCGCTGTTCTTCCTGCCGTTCGTGCTGGTGCCGATGGTCAACGCGACCCTGGCGTACTTTGCGCTGAAGCTGGACCTGGTCAGCCGCGTAGTGTCGATGACGCCGTGGACGACGCCGGCCCCTATCGGCGCCTCGTGGGCGGCGAACTGGAGCTTTAGCCCGGTGATCCTGTGCCTTATTTGTATGGCCACCGCCATGGTGATGTACCTGCCATTTCTCAAAGCTTACGAAAAACAGCTGCTGGCCCAGGAGCGTGAAAACGCCGTCGACCAGGCTGATAACGCGGCGCAAACCGCTTAACGCTAACGATTCAGAGGATAATCATGGAATTAGAAGAACAGGTGATGGGGATCATCATCAACGCCGGCCAGTCCCGTAGCCTGTGTTACGAAGCGCTGCACGCCGCTAAAGCGGGTGATTTCGCCACCGCCGACGCCAAAATGCAGGAAGCGACGCACTATTCCCGCGAAGCTCACCTTGTGCAGACCCAGCTTATCGAAGCTGACGAAGGCGAGGGAAAAACCAAAATGACGCTGGTGATGGTCCATGCTCAGGATCACCTGATGACCTCCATTCTGGCGAAAGAGCTGATTGCCGAACTGATTGCGATTTACCGCGCGCAACCGCTTCACGCCTAGCGCCTTGCCCGGCCAGACGTGCTGGCCGGGTCTGATTCCCCGAGGTCACTATGTTACATCTTGGAATAGATATTGGCGGCACCAAAATGGAGGCCGTACTGCTGGATCCCGCAGGCGAATGCGTCCAGCGCCTGCGTCGGCCAACCCACAAAGAGAGCTATGACGCCTTTATGCGTCAACTGCTGACCCTGATTGCCGATATGCGCGCGGTCAGCCCGCAGCCGTTCACTCTGGGGATCGGCCTGCCCGGGGCTATCGATCCGCAAAGCGGACGCATTAAAAACTGCAACTGCCTGGTGCTCAACGGCCACGATCTGCGCCGGGATATCATGCAGCAGCTTGGCCAACCGGTGTGGATGGCAAACGATGCCGACTGCTTCACCCTTTCCGAGGCGGTCGATGGCGCCGGCGCCGGCGCCACCACCGTCTTCGGGGTGATTATCGGTACCGGCTGCGGCGGCGGGATCGCCGTTCATCAACAGCTGCTCAGCGGCCCCAACGCTATCGCCGGAGAGTGGGGACATAATCCGCTGCCGGGCTATACTCCTGAGCGCGATGGCCCGCCGCAGCCCTGCTACTGCGGCAAAACGAACTGCATCGAAAGCTTTGTTTCCGGCACCGGCTTCGCCCGCCGCTACGGGGAACAAGCGCGTGCGGAAGCCATTGTCGCCGCAGCGCAAAACGGCGATCCGCACGCGCTGGCCCACTGGCGTCATTTTATCGACGCCTTTGCCCGCAGCCTGGCGTCAGTGATCAACATTCTCGACCCGCAGGTGATTGTGCTGGGCGGCGGTTTGTCCAACGTCAGCCAGATCTATCGCGATCTGCCTGCCGCCATCGTGCCGTGGATCTTCTCCGACAGCTGCCGCACGCAGATCAAACCGGCCCGCTTCGGCGACGCCAGCGGCGTGCGCGGCGCGGCCTGGCTGCCCCGGTTGCCCGGCGCCGCGGACGGGCCTCGGTAGACACTTTTTTCAGCAGGTATGTTAAGCTAGGCGAAAATGTCCAGACAGAAAAAGCCATGCCAACGATTGATGATGTTTCAAGATTAGCGAATGTCTCAAGAGCGACGGTTTCCCGCGTGCTGACCGGCACCCGGGGCGTGCGCGAAGAGAGCCGGGAAGCTGTGCTGCGGGCCGTTGAAGAACTCAACTATCGCCCGAGCTTTGCCGCGCAAAACCTCGCCAGTCAGACATCCAGCCACGTTGGCCTGGTGATTTCCGCGCAGGACGAGAGCCACGGCGCGCGTCTGTTGCCGCTCCTCTCGCAGGCGCTGAAAGGGCTGAATAAAAGCCTGCTGGTCCAGTACGTCAGCGACCCGGTAGAGCAGGCGGCGGCGATCGACGATCTGCAGCGCCAGTGCGTGGCGGTGGTGGTGCTGGGCGCCGTTGCCGCCGACGCGCCGCGCAACGTTATCGCCTTTGACCGCTTCGGCGTCGCTGGAAGCAACAGCCAGGGCTATGACTTCGCCTTCGCCACCGAAAGCGCCTGCCGCTATGTGATTGGCAAGGGACACCGCAACATCGCCCTGCTGGTGGACAGCGATAGCGACGATGCCAGCCGCCAGATGCTGGAAGGCTACCGCAACGTCCTGCAGAACTACTCCATTCCTTTTAACCGCCAGCTGGTGCTGACGGCCAACGATGATGTCGAGCAGGCGCTGCTGACCTTAATTAACAGCTTCAGTAAATACTCAGTCATTATCGTTAAACGCGACCGCTACGCGGCTGAAGCAATGCGCCTGCTGCGCGAATTCACCATCGCCGTCCCGCAGGAGGTCTCCCTGCTGAGCCTTGAGGATTCCCCCCTCGCCTCGCTGCTCTATCCGCCGCTGACCTGCATCTCATGGCCACTGGAGGCGCTGCTGGATAACTGTATTCAGCGTATTCGCAGCCTGATAGACGACCGGCCAACGTTCACCGCCGAGGGCCGCTCGCTGGCCGGCCGCCTGATCCCGCGCCAGTCGGTCGCCGATATCTCTTGATCTCCGCCCGGTTCGCGCCGGGCCAACCTTGCCTCCCCTTTCTCGCGCTTTCGTTTCCCGGCTCATTATTACCCCCGCACGCAAATAAGAATTATTTTCATTTATAAATAGCTTGTGCTATATAACATAGCAATTGCTATAAACGCTGAGAAATTAACCACACCATTGCGAGGATCCTATGCTGCATCTGACACCGCTGAAATCATTGCTGCTGGCCAGCGCGCTGGCCCTGCTGGCCGCGGCGCCGGCCTCGGCGCAGGAGAAATTCAGGGTTATCACCACCTTCACGGTTATCGCCGATATGGCGCAGAACGTGGCCGGCGATGCCGCCGTCGTCAGCTCCATCACCAAACCGGGCGCGGAGATCCACGACTACCAGCCCACCCCCGGCGATATCAAACGCGCGCAGGGGGCGCAGCTGATCCTCAGCAATGGTCTCAATCTCGAACGGTGGTTTGCCCGCTTTTATCAGCACTTGCAGGGCGTCCCGGAGGTGGTGGTCAGCGAGGGGATCCAGCCGATGGGCATCAGCGCGGGCCCCTATAGCGGGAAGCCCAATCCCCATGCCTGGATGTCGGCAGATAACGCCCTGATCTATGTCGATAATATTCGCGACGCGCTGGTGAAATACGATCCGCCTCACGCCGACACCTATCGCCGCAACGCCGAGGCCTACAAAGAGAAGATCCGCCAGACGATGGCGCCACTGCAGGCCAGACTGGCGCAGCTGCCGGAGGATAAGCGCTGGCTGGTCACCAGCGAGGGAGCCTTCTCCTATCTGGCCCGCGACTATGGCCTGCGCGAACTGTATCTGTGGCCGATTAACGCCGACCAGCAGGGTACCCCGCAACAGGTGCGCAAGGTTATCGACACCATGAAGAGAGAACAGATCCCGACCATCTTCAGCGAAAGCACCATCTCCGATAAACCGGCGCGTCAGGTGGCGCGCGAAGCCGGCGCCCACTACGGCGGCGTGCTGTATGTCGATTCCCTGAGCGCCGCCGACGGCCCGGTGCCGACCTGGCTCGACCTGCTGCGCGTCACCACCGAAACCATCGTCAACGGTATCCAGGACGGGATGAGGAAACAGCCATGAATACAGCGCAAGCGGGTCTGTATGTCGACCAGCTCACCGTTACCTGGCGCAACGGCCACACCGCCCTGCGCGACGCCTCGTTCAGCGTACCACGCGGCGCCATTGCCGCGCTGGTGGGGGTTAACGGCTCGGGTAAATCCACGCTGTTTAAAGCGCTGATGGGCTTTGTGCGCATCGGTCACGGCGAGATCGCCATACTCGGCCAGCCGGTCAATCGCGCGCTGCGCCAGAATCTGGTCGCCTATGTCCCGCAGTCGGAAGAGGTGGACTGGTCCTTCCCGGTGCTGGTGGAGGATGTGGTGATGATGGGCCGCTACGGCCATATGGGCTGGCTGCGGCGGGCAAAGCCGCGCGATCGCGAAATCGTCGATGCCGCGCTGGCCCGCGTGGGCATGAGCGAGTACCGCCATCGGCAAATTGGCGAGCTCTCCGGTGGGCAGAAAAAGCGCGTCTTCCTCGCCCGCGCCATCGCTCAGCAGGGTCAGGTGATCCTGCTGGATGAGCCTTTTACCGGCGTCGATGTGCAGACCGAAGCGCGGATCATCAGCCTGCTGCGCGAGCTACGCGATGAGGGCTGCACCATGCTGGTCTCCACCCATAACCTCGGGTCCGTAAGTGAGTTTTGCGATTATACGGTGATGGTAAAAGGCACCGTGCTGGCCAGCGGCCCGACAGAAACCACCTTCACCGCCGAGAATCTGGAGCGGGCTTTCAGCGGCGTGCTGCGCCACGTCGCCCTCACCGGCGCGGAAGCGCAGATTATCACCGATGACGAGCGGCCGTTTATCAGCCGGCGCGCGGCGGGAGGACCACGATGAGCTGGCTGCTGGAGCCGTTTGGCTATCACTATATGCTCAATGCGATGTGGGTATCGGCGCTGGTGGGCGGCGTCTGCGCCTTTCTCTCCTGCTACCTGATGCTCAAAGGCTGGTCGCTGATTGGCGACGCCCTTTCCCACTCGATTGTGCCCGGCGTCGCCGGGGCCTATATGCTCGGCCTGCCGTTTGCCCTCGGCGCGTTTCTCTCCGGCGGCCTGGCGGCGGGCAGTATGCTGTTTTTGCAGCAGCGATCGCGGCTGAAAGAGGATGCGATTATCGGCCTGATCTTCTCCTCCTTCTTCGGTATCGGGCTGTTTATGGTGTCGCTGAACCCGACGTCGGTGAATATCCAGACCATTATCCTCGGCAATATTCTGGCCATCGCCCCGGAGGATATTATCCAGCTGGCGGCGATCGGCTTTATCTCGATGGCGATCCTGCTGCTGAAGTGGAAAGATCTGATGGTGACCTTCTTCGATGAAAACCACGCCCGCTCGATTGGTCTGAACACCCGCGGCCTGAAGCTGCTGTTCTTTACCCTGCTGGCGGCCTGCACCGTAGCGGCGCTGCAGACCGTCGGCGCCTTTCTGGTCATCTGCCTGGTGGTCACTCCCGGGGCCACCGCCTGGCTGTTAACCGACCGCTTCCCGCGCCTGCTGGCCATCGCCGTCGCCATCGGCAGCCTGACCAGCTTCTTCGGCGCCTGGCTCAGCTACTATCTCGACGGCGCCACCGGCGGCATTATCGTGGTGGCGCAAACGCTGCTGTTCCTCATCACCTTTATCTTTGCGCCGAAGCATAGCCTGCTGGCCAACCGCCGCCGCGCCAGGGAGGCCGCATGCTGAATCTGTTCCTGGCTCCGTTTCAGTTTCCATTTATGGTCAACGCGATAACAGTATCGATGGTCGTCGCCGTGCCCTGCGCGCTGCTGTCGGTCTTTCTGGTGCTTAAAGGCTGGGCGCTGATGGGCGACGCCATGAGCCACGCGGTCTTTCCCGGCGTGGTGCTGGCCTACATTATCGGCATCCCCTTCGCCATCGGCGCGTTTATCGCCGGGCTGCTGTGCGCCGTAACGACCGGTTTTCTTGACGATAACAGCCGCCTCAAACGCGATACCATTATGGGAATTGTCTTCTCCGGCATGTTTGGCGCCGGGCTGGTGCTGTACGTAGCGATCCAGTCCGACGTCCATCTCGACCATATTCTGTTCGGCGATATGCTGGGGATCTCCCTCAGCGATATTGGACAAACGGCGGCGATCGCGCTGGTGATTGCGCTGATTATCGGGCTGAAATGGCGGGATTTTTTGCTGCACGCCTTCGATCCGACGCAGGCCAAAGCCAGCGGCCTGCGCGGGGGGCTGCTGCACTACGGCCTGCTGTGCATGATCGCCCTGACCATCGTCGCGACGCTGCAGTCGGTAGGGATTATTCTGTCGATTTCGCTGCTGATTGCCCCCGGGGCGATCGCGCTCCTGCTGGTACGGCGCTTTATCCACGCCCTGCTGCTGGCGGTGGCAGTGGCGGTCTGCTGCTCGGCGGGAGGGGTGTGGCTGGCGTTTTATCTCGATAGCGCGCCGGCGCCGACTATCGTGGTGCTGTTCACCGCGCTGTTTGTGGTCGCCTTTGTGGCAAGCACGATCCGGGATAGCCGGAAACAGAAAACTTCAGCAACCATCCCCGGCGGCGGCTAACGCCTTACCGGGGCTACAAAAAACGCGAGTTGTCCGCCGGCTGCGCGCCGCGCAGGCCGGGGAAGGCCGCTATTTTTTCGGTCGGTATTTTTCCGGCAGCGGCGGCACCGGCCGCCTGTCATCCAGCAGATGGCGAAGGGTCAGGATCGGGTGGCGCCAGAGCATTCGCGGCCCGGCCCAGCGCATAATCTGCTTCATCTCTTCGCGCTTCGCCGGCTGGTAGCAATGCACCGGACACTGCTTGCAGGCCGGTTTATTGTCGCCAAACACGCACTTATCAAGGCGCTTATCGGCGTAGGCGTTCAGCGCCTGATAGTGTTCGGCGTCGTCGCGGGCCTCCGGACAGTGGCGCTGATAAAGCCCAATCATCCGACCGATCGTCTGCTTTTCACGTTCGATGCGTTTGCCCACCGTCAATTTCCCTCCCCACAAAAAGATGCATCAATAATACACCTTTTAAGCCGGCCACGCAGCCGCTTTCCTAACGATCAGGTCGGGTTAGCGGGTTTATCAACATGCCCCAATGCTTTTTCCGGGAAGCAGACATCGCGCACCCGGCGTTTCAGCTCTGCCGCATCCGGAAAGCCGCCATCCTGCTTGCGCTCCCAGATCTGCTGGCCGTCGATATCGATAGTGAAGATCCCGCCGGTGCCCGGCACCAGCGTCACCGAGGCGATATCGGTGCTGAAGGTGTGTAACAACTCCTGCGCCATCCAGCTGGCGCGCAGCATCCAGTTGCACTGGGAACAATAGGTGATGGTGATAGCCGCTTTTGAATTCATCGTCATCTCGCTCAGGCTGAAAGGGCACAGTGTAAACAAAGTGCAGTTTAAATGAGGAATACATCAATATTTTGTTGCAAACGATAATACCTATCATTACCATTCGCAATCAACAAATGGAGTTAGACCCTATCCGCAACGGAAAAGACGGAGCAACCTGCAACTCTGGAAGTAACGCGTGAGCCGATACTAATAACGATCAAGGCGTGGCGACTATGTACAAATCGACTCCGTCAGCAGCAGGGTGTAAAAAACGCCTGCTGGTGACCTCTTTGCTTGCAGCAATTTATCAAACTTCTGCCGTCGCAGCAGGCACTTCCGCCATCGGCGGCGAGGCGGTGGATGACACCTCGGAACAAATGACCGTCACCGCTCCCGCGCCGGCGCAAAAAGCCGGTAACGAGCACAGCATCAGCGCCCGGGAGCTGGAGGATAAAGGCGCTAACGATTTCGGCTCGATCATGCGCTATGAGCCGCTCATCAGCGCCACCGGGGCCAGCGGCGGCTCCGGCAACGGCAAAAGCGGCTTCGATCGCGGGGGCTACACCGGCTACAACATTCGCGGTATGGAGAGCAACCGCGTCGGCATCGACGTGGACGGTATCGCCCAGCCCAACGCCACCGGCCGTGGCTACGTCGGTCGCGCCGGGCTCAACACCTTCGGCATCGGCCGCGATTATATCGACCCCTATATGTACGGCAGCGTGGAGATCCAGTCCGGCGCCACCTCGACGGAAACGGCCAACAGCGCCATCGGGGGGAATGTCTCCTTCCGCCCGAAATCGGCGGATGATTACCTGCGCCCGGGCAAAACCAGCGCCTTCGGCTATCGCAGCGGCTACGACTCCGCGGATCGCAGCTGGCACAACGGGGTGACCGTCGCCGGCGGCGATGAGTTCCTGCGCGGCATTTTGGTCTACAGCCGCCGCGATGGTCAGGAAACCGAAAATAACAGCGGCACCGTCGATGCCTACCCGGCGAACTGGCACTCCGATGCCTTTCTGGCCTCCGGGATCTGGCAGCCCAACGACGAGCACAAGCTAACCAGCACCTTCGACTATTACCATAAAACCAACCACACCCACTACGATACCTGGGACTCCAGCGGCAACAGCACCATCGGCACCGCCAACCAGACCAGCCAGACCCGGCGCTGGGGCCTGAGCCTGAAGGATGACTGGACGCCGATGAATGACTACCTCGACAGCGTCTCCAGTAAAATCTATTACCAGCATACCGAAGCCCATGACTGGACGTATATGCCGGACAGCGTCACCCGCAGAATGCAGACGGTGAACTCCAACTACGACACCGACACCTGGGGCCTGCAGACCGCACTGGCGAAAACCCTGGGCCGCCACGATCTGAGCGCCGGCTTTAACGCCAGCACCAGCAAAACCCAGCGGCCGTTCAGCCAGTCGCCAATCCCCAGCGTTTACAGCGAGATCATGCAGCCGGAGGCGGATAGCCGCAGCTACACCCTCGGCGGTTTTGTTCAGGATAAGATCAACTTCGATCTCGATAGCCACAATTTTGCCATTATTCCCGGCGTGCGTGTGGTACATCAATCGACGAAGCCGGAAAATCTGTCCGACCTCGCCGCCAACAGCAGCGCGCTGACCGAATCGTCAGTGGCCAGGCTGTATGGTAAAAACAGCGATACCCAGGTTCTGCCGTCGTTGACCTTCCAGTACGACCTCACCCCGCGTCTGATGACCTACCTGCAGTACCAGCGCGGGGCGCAGTTCCCCAACGCCAGCCAGCTGTATGGCTCCTGGAACCTTGGCTCCAGCTACGCCGGCAGCCAGCAGTATGCCCTGATCGGCAATACCGATCTGAAGACGGAAACCAGCGATAATCTTGAGTGGGGACTGAAGGGGGAAGTTACCGAAGGCATCACTCTGCGCACGGCGCTGTTCTACAACAGCTATAAGAACTTTATCGCCTATACCCGCTATACCCGGGCGAATAATCCGGGCCAGTTCACCAACGTGCCGTCGAATATCTACACCATTTATCAGGCGGAAAACCGCGATAAAGCCTATATCTACGGCGGTGAAATCAGCACTAAATTTAACTTTGGCACCTGGTATGAGCAGGTGGACGGCCTGAGCGCCACCCTCGCCCTCGGCTATAGCGAAGGGAAATCGAAATCCAGCTACAGCGGCGATAAATACGTCGACCTCGACAGCGTAGCGCCGATGAAAGCCATCGTCGGAGTGGCGTGGGACGATCCGGCGAAACGCTACGGCACCGCCCTGACGGCGACCTTCGTCAAAGGGAAACAGGCGACCGCCACCAATCGCGAAAGCTACAGCAACAGCGGATCCGCCATCACCGATGCCAGCAGCGACTATATGCGCGTGCCGGGCTACGGCATGCTGGACTGGACCGCGTACTGGCAGGTAGCGAAAAACGTGCGCCTCAATGGCGGGGTCTACAACCTCACCGATCGTAAATACTGGGATTACCTGAGCAGCCGCAATATCGAGACCGGCACCAACCAGGACGCCAACGATAAAGCGCTGGCGGTGATGCCGGGCCGCACCTGGCAGCTCGGAGTCAACGTCGACTTCTGATTGCCCGAATAACCACTCACCTGCCCCGGCCCACCGGCCGGGGATATTGATCATCGAGAAGGATATAATTATGCCCAATGCCCACCCCGATTTGTGGCAGCGCTACCAGGCCACCAAAGCGGCCAGCGCCGCGAAATATGCCCGCGATATCGCCTCGGAAATGGGGATCAGCGAAGCCGAACTGACCGCCGCCCGCCTCGGCCATGATGCCGTGCGCCTGAGCGATGACGCCCGGGCGCTGATTGCCGCCCTGGAGCGCGTCGGTGAAACCAAATGCATCTGCCGCAACGAGTATGCCGTGCATGAGCAGGTCGGCCAGTTCACGCACCAGCACCTCAGCGGCCACGCCGGGCTGGTGCTCAACCCGCGCGCGCTCGACCTGCGTCTGTTCCTCAGCCAGTGGGCCAGCGCCTTCCATCTGAACGATAACGGTCGCCAGAGCATTCAGTTTTTCGACCACCACGGTGACGCCCTGCTGAAAGTCTATGCGACCACGCAGACCGACATGGCGGCCTGGGACACCCTGATCGCGGAGTATCGGGTGGCGGCCCCGGCACCGCTGACCCTGCGCCCACTGGAGCCGGTGAAATATGCCGAGAGCGCCGATGGAGCCGCGCTGGAGAACGACTGGCGCGCGATGACCGACGTACACCAGTTCTTCGGTCTGCTGCGTAAATATCAGCTTTCCCGCCAGCAGGCCTTCCGTCTGGTGAGCGACGACCTCGCCTGCCGCGTTGATCGCCATGCGCTGCCAGCGTTACTGGAGACGGTGCGCCAGGAGGGCAATGAAATCATGATCTTCGTCGGCAATCGCGGCTGCGTGCAGATTTTCACCGGTGCCCTGGAAAAGCTGGCGCCGATGCGCGGCTGGCTGAATATCTTCAATCCCACCTTTACCCTCCATCTGCGCGAAGAGAGCATCGATGAAGTGTGGGTGACCCGTAAGCCGACCTCAGACGGACACGTCACCAGCGTCGAGCTGTTCGCCAAAGACGGCACCCAGATTGCCCAGCTCTATGGCCAGCGCAGCGAGGGCCACCCCGAGCAGGCGCAATGGCGCCAGCAGGTGGATCGTCTGACCCGCGAAGGACTGCCCGCATGATGCGCTGGTTACTGCTTCTCATCGCCTTCCCGCTGCTGAGCCACGCCGCTGTGGAGCGGCTCGTCACCCTCGGCGGAGATGTCACTGAGATCGTCTATGCCCTTGGCGCGCAACAGAGCCTGGTCGCCCGGGACAGCACCAGCAGCTGGCCCCCGGCGGCGCAAAAACTGCCGGATGTCGGCTACCTGCGGCAGCTGAACGCTGAGGGGATCCTCGCATTACGTCCGCAGCTGGTGTTAGCGAGCGCCCAGGCGCAGCCCTCGCTGGTCTTACACAAGGTGCAGGCGAGCGGCGTGAAGGTGGTTAACGTGCCTGGCGGCGAAAACCTGGCCGCGATCGATAAAAAAGTGGCCGTCATTGCCGAAGCATTAGGCAAAACCCCGGCAGGCGACGCGCTGCGCCAGCAGCTTCAGCAGCAGATCGCCGCCATTCCAACGCAGCCGATTGCCAGGCGGGTGCTGTTTATTCTCAGCCACGGCGGAATGAATACCCTGGTGGCCGGGCAACACACCGCGGCCGATGGCGCCATTCGCGCCGCCGGTCTGCAGAACGCGATGCAGGGCTTCGACCACTATCGGGCGATGTCGCAGGAGGGAGTGGCCGCCAGCCAGGCGGATCTGGTGGTGATCTCCGCCGATGGTCTCAAAGGGATGGGCGGCGAAGCCGGGCTGTGGAGCCTGCCCGGCCTGGCGCAGACCCCGGCGGGTCGCCATAAACAGCTGCTGACGATCGACGACATGGCCCTGCTCGGCTTTGGGCCGCGCACCCCGCAGGCAATTATCGCGCTGCGTGAAAAAGCGGAGCAACTGCCCTGATGCGCCCTGCCCTCACCCGCCGTTTGCTGATGATGACGCTACTGCTGGTTTCGCTGACGCTGTTCGCCACCACCCTTGGCGCGATGCGTTTGCCGCTGGCCAGCCTGCTGCCCGCCGGGGATGAGATGCTGCGCCACATCTGGCTGACCATCCGTCTGCCGCGGGTGCTGCTGGCCCTGCTGGTGGGCGCGGCGCTGGCCCTCTCCGGCTGCGTGATGCAGGGGCTGTTTCGCAACCCACTTGCCGACCCGGGCCTGCTGGGCATCAGCAGCGGCGCCGCGCTGGCGGTGGCCTGCTGGCTGGTGCTCCCGCTTTCCGCATCGGGGCTGATCGCCCTGTATATGCCGATGCTGGCGGCGTTTATTGGTAGCCTGGCAGTGATGGTAGTGATTTTTATCCTCAGCCGGGCGGAGGAGGGTTCGCTGTCGCGCCTGCTGCTGGTAGGGATCGCCATCAACGCGCTGTGCGGGGCGCTGGTCGGCGTGCTGGCCTGGCTGAGCAACGACGCCCAGCTGCGCCAGCTGTCGCTGTGGGGCATGGGCAGCCTGGGCCAGGCCGAGTGGCCGACCCTGCTGGTGGCTACGACCCTGATCATCCCGGCGGCGCTGGCGGTGTGGTGGATGGCATCCCACCTGAATCTGCTGCAGCTCGGCGATGAAGAGGCGCACTATCTCGGGGTCAACGTGCGGGCGCTGCAGCGCTGGCTGCTGCTGTGCAGCGCGGTGCTGGTGGCCGCGGCGGTGGCCATCAGCGGAGTCATCGGCTTTATCGGCCTGGTGGTGCCGCACCTGATGCGCCTGTGGCTGGGGCCGGATCATCGCGGGCTGATCCCCGGCTCGCTGCTGGCCGGCGCCATCCTGCTTCTGCTGGCCGATACCCTGGCCCGCACCGTAGCGGCGCCGGCGGAGATGCCGGTCGGTCTGCTCACCAGCCTGCTGGGCGCCCCCTGGTTTCTGTGGCTGGTCTTTCGCCGGGAGAATCTCAAACATGGCTAATGAATACTGCGCGCAGGGACTGGCGCTTCGCCTCGGCCAGCGGCAGATTATCGACAACGTCTCCGTCGCGCTGCGCGGCGGCGAGATGACGGCGCTTATCGGGCCGAACGGCGCAGGCAAATCCACGCTGCTGCGGCTGCTTACCGGGTACCTGACTCCGGATAGCGGCACTCGCCATCTGGCGGGCACGCCGCTGGAGGAATGGTCACCCGAGGCGCTGGCGCGCCGGCGGGCGGTCATGCTGCAGCGCACGGCCCTGCAGGCTGACTGGACGGTGGAAACGGTCATCGCCATGGGGCGCTCGCCGTGGGGTCCGACCGCGGACCCGTCGGTGCTGGCGGCGGTAATGGCCGTCACCGGCTGCGATGAACTTGCCGGCCGCCGCTATCCCGGCCTCTCCGGTGGCGAGCAGCAGCGGGTACAGCTCGCCCGCTGTCTGGCGCAGCTGTGGCGCGACGGCGCGCCGCAGGGCTGGCTGTTTCTTGATGAACCCACCTCGGCGCTGGACCTTTACTATCAACAGTATCTGCTGCGCTTGCTCAAACGGCTCACCGCCGGCGGGCAACTGCACGTGTGCGTGGTGCTGCATGACCTTAACCTCGCCGCCCTGTGGGCCGACCGCATCCTGCTGCTTCACCAGGGCCATCTGGTCGCCCAGGGCACGCCGCAGGAGGTGATCCAGCAGCCGGTTATCCATCGCTGGTACGGGGCGGATGTCCGCCTCGGCCAGCATCCGGACAACGCGGCCCCCCAGGTCTATCTGGCGCCGTAACCCCCGCGCGGCGCAACTGGAATCCGGATCGCGCCGCGCGCGTTCGTCAGTTTCCCTCGCCTGCCCATCTCCGTTATCATGTCTCATCCATGTGATAACGACGAAAACA
Organism: Klebsiella sp. 2-CIP_Kleb.; assembly: GCF_050378715.1. Taxonomy (NCBI): domain Bacteria; kingdom Pseudomonadati; phylum Pseudomonadota; class Gammaproteobacteria; order Enterobacterales; family Enterobacteriaceae; genus Klebsiella; species Klebsiella sp. 2-CIP_Kleb. Next base: position 266,912 of record NZ_JBNRLG010000003.1, on the reverse strand, counting down.
ACAAAATCGCCGCCATTTCAAATCAGGGATCTGGATAACACCCCATGAGCACAATTGACAATCTCGACGCCCACACGCCGATGATGCAGCAGTATCTCAAGCTGAAGGCGCAACATCCTGACATTCTGCTGTTTTACCGGATGGGGGATTTTTACGAGCTGTTTTATGACGATGCGAAACGCGCGTCGCAGCTGCTCGATATCTCGCTGACCAAGCGCGGCGCCTCCGCGGGCGAACCCATTCCCATGGCCGGCATCCCCCACCACGCGGTGGAAAACTATCTTGCGAAACTGGTTAATCAGGGCGAGTCGGTAGCCATTTGCGAGCAGATAGGCGATCCGGCCACTACCAAAGGGCCGGTCGAGCGTAAAGTGGTGCGTATCGTCACGCCGGGCACTATCAGCGATGAAGCGCTGCTGCAGGAGCGCCAGGACAACCTGCTGGCCGCCATCTGGCAGGACAGCAAAGGCTTTGGCTACGCGACGCTGGACATCAGCTCCGGCCGCTTCCGCTTGAGCGAACCGGCCGACCGCGAAACCATGGCGGCAGAGCTGCAGCGCACTAATCCGGCGGAGCTGCTGTACGCGGAAGATTTTGCCGAATCGTCGCTGATCGAAGGCCGCCGCGGTCTGCGCCGTCGTCCGCTGTGGGAATTTGAAATCGACACCGCGCGCCAGCAGCTTAACCTGCAGTTCGGCACCCGCGATCTGGTTGGCTTCGGCGTGGAAAACGCCCCCCGCGGCCTGTGCGCCGCCGGCTGCCTGCTGCAGTATGTCAAAGACACCCAGCGCACCTCGCTACCGCATATTCGCTCCATCACCATGGAACGCCAGCAGGACAGCATCATTATGGATGCCGCCACCCGCCGTAATCTGGAGATCACCCAGAATCTCGCCGGCGGCACCGATAACACGCTGGCCTCGGTGCTCGACTGCACGGTGACGCCGATGGGCAGCCGGATGCTCAAGCGCTGGCTGCATATGCCGGTCCGCGATACCGCCGTGCTGATGGAGCGCCAGCAGACCATCGGCGCGCTGCAGGAGCGCTATACCGAGCTGCAGCCGGTGCTGCGCCAGGTCGGCGATCTGGAACGTATTCTGGCGCGTCTGGCGCTGCGTACCGCCCGTCCACGCGATTTAGCCCGCATGCGTCATGCCCTGCAGCAGTTGCCCCTGCTGCGCGAGCAGCTGGCTGACGTTGACAGTCAGCCGGTGCAAAAATTGCGCGAAAAAATGGGCGAGTTTAGCGAACTGCGCGAACTGCTGGAGCGCGCGGTGATCGACGCCCCGCCGGTGCTGGTCCGCGACGGCGGGGTCATCGCTCCAGGCTACAGCGCAGAGCTGGACGAGTGGCGGGCGCTGGCCGATGGCGCCACCGATTATCTCGATAAGCTGGAGATCCGCGAGCGCGAGCGGCTGGGCCTCGATACCCTGAAGGTCGGCTACAACGCCGTCCACGGCTACTATATCCAGATCAGCCGCGGCCAGAGCCACCTGGCGCCGATCCACTACGTGCGTCGCCAGACGCTGAAAAACGCCGAACGCTACATTATTCCTGAACTGAAGGAATACGAAGATAAGGTGCTGACCTCCAAGGGCAAGGCGCTGGCGCTGGAAAAACAGCTTTATGACGAACTGTTCGACCTGCTGCTGCCGCACCTTGCCGACCTGCAGGCGAGCGCCAGCGCGCTGGCCGAGCTGGACGTGCTGGTCAACCTGGCGGAACGCGCGGAAACCCTGAACTACTGCTGCCCGACCTTTAGCGATAAGCCGGGCATTCGCATCAGCGAAGGCCGCCATCCGGTGGTCGAGCAGGTGCTGAAAGAGCCCTTTATCGCCAACCCGCTGCAGCTGGCGCCGCAGCGGCGGATGCTGATCATCACCGGGCCGAACATGGGCGGTAAAAGTACCTATATGCGCCAGACCGCGCTGATTGCGCTGCTGGCCTATATCGGCAGCTACGTCCCGGCGCAGAAGGTGGAGATCGGGCCGATCGATCGCATCTTTACCCGCGTCGGCGCGGCGGATGACCTGGCCAGCGGCCGCTCGACCTTTATGGTGGAGATGACCGAAACCGCCAATATTCTGCACAACGCCACCGAACACAGCCTGGTGCTGATGGATGAGATTGGCCGCGGCACGTCCACCTACGACGGTCTGTCGCTGGCATGGGCCTGTGCGGAGAATCTGGCCAACAAAATCAAGGCGCTGACGCTGTTCGCCACCCACTACTTCGAGCTCACCCAGCTGCCGGAGAAAATGGAAGGCGTTGCCAACGTCCACCTCGACGCGCTGGAGCATGGCGACACCATCGCCTTTATGCACAGCGTGCAGGATGGCGCGGCCAGCAAGAGCTACGGCCTGGCGGTCGCCGCGCTGGCCGGGGTGCCGAAAGAAGTGATCAAGCGCGCGCGGCAGAAACTGCGCGAGCTGGAGAGTATTTCGCCCAACGCGGCGGCGACCCAGGTCGACGGCACGCAGATGTCGCTGCTCGCCGCCCCGGAAGAGACCTCGCCTGCAGTTGAGGCGCTGGAGAATCTTGATCCGGACTCCCTGACCCCGCGTCAGGCGCTGGAGTGGATTTATCGTCTGAAAAGTCTGGTCTAGCACCCCAATCGCCCTATTAAGGTGAAAAACGGCAGCGCCGTTCAGCGCTGCCGTTTTAACAAACTAAAAATGGGTGCAAGAGGATGCGTCCTGACAACCGATACGCGGGGTTGCCCCCGCGCGGATGCTACTTCTTCGATTCGTAAGCGAGAACAGCTTTAAACTCAATATTACGCTCTTTAATACTCAGCTCGCATAGTGAGCTGTGCACCAACAGCGTAAATCCCAGTACCGTAATACAGAGTACGATGATTGCCACAAGGGCATATTTCGTCAGCATATCTTGCCTCCCTGCAAAGAAGAGACTAACATCTGAATTGTCGATGTTCATTCGCTAGCCTCAGTTGATAGAAATATCTCCTGGGGCTTTCGTCTGTCTGGGGTCCTGGTAATGCTCAAGGCCAGACAGCCTCAAGCACCCGCCGCTATTCTATACTCGTCAGGGTGTGAAATTTATCTGCAAGGAATTAATCAGACGGATTTTATAATAATCTGGAAGCCGACTCGCAAAGTCATCCCACGCTATTATCCCTTTACACCATTTCTGGATTTAATGAATAAAATAACTTTTATCATTCTGCGAAATATAAAAAACCGACTGAGAGATTATCCCAGTCGGCGTATTTGTCGCAGGCAGTTTGCGCACTGCCCAGTTTTAATATGGCCGGTAAAATAGCCCAAATGAAATAGGCCCTTAGCGGGCCCTTTTCATTAACGCTTATCTTCCGGCAATAGCGGCGGTACGTGCGGCACCTGCGGCGCCTCATCAATATCTTTCTGCGTCATCCGAAACGCTTCCGGATAGTGCTCGCGGCTGGTGCGGCGCAGCGGCTCGGTATCCCGCCAGGTATAAAGGCAGTGCTGGCACTGATACACAGTCCAGACCCCTTTCACCGGCGATGTTGCCATGACTTCAATCTTTTCATCGGCGCAACGTGGACAAATCATCTTCTTCTCCTTATTTACGGTTGGCCAGCATGGCGGTCAGTTTTTCAGCCCAGGCTTTGGTTTCCGGCAGATCCTGCACCGGCTGGCTGTAGTGGCCGCGTAGGTCCGGCGCAACCGGGGTGGTGGCGTCGATAATGAGTTTGTCGGTGATGCCCGCTGGGCTGGAGCCTGGGTCAAGTTCAAGGACCGACATGTTCGGCAACTGCACCAGGTCTCCCGCCGGGTTAACCTTAGAGGAGAGCGCCCACATCACCTGCGGCAGATTGAACGGGTCGACGTCTTCATCAACCATAATCACCATCTTCACATAGCCGAGGCCGTGGGGAGTGGTCATCGCCCGCAGTCCCACCGCGCGGGCAAAGCCGCCGTAGCGTTTTTTGGTGGAGATGATCGCCAGCAGACCGTGGGTGTACATGGCGTTGACCGCCTGCACTTCCGGAAACTCTGCCTTCAGCTGCTGATACAGCGGCACGCAGGTGGCCGGGCCCATCAGATAGTCGATTTCGGTCCATGGCATACCGAGATAGAGCGATTCAAAAATCGGTTTGCTGCGATACGAGACTTTGTCGATGCGCACTACCGTCATGTTACGACCGCCGGAGTAGTGGCCGGTAAACTCACCGAACGGCCCCTCTATCTCACGCTTGCGGCCTTCAATCACCCCTTCGAGGATCACTTCCGAACCCCAGGGCACGTCAAAGCCGGTCAGCGGCGCGGTGGCGATGGGATATGGGCTCTCGCGCAGCGCGCCGGCCATTTCATATTCTGACTGATCGTATTTCAGCGGCGTGGCGCCCATCAGGGTGATAATCGGGTCGTTACCGAGGGTAATGGCGATCGGCAGGTCTTCCCCGCGCTCTTCCGCCTTATGCAGATGCAGGGCGATATCGTGCATCGGCACCGGCTGCAGGCCGAGCTTGCGCTTGCCTTTCACTTCCATACGGTAGATACCGACGTTTTGCTTACCGAAGTTGTCAGGGTCAAGCGGATCGCGCGAAACGACGCAGGCTTTGTCGAGGTAGAAGCCACCGTCGCCATCGTTGAGGCGGAACAGCGGCAGAATATCGAACAGGTTGATATCGTCGCCATCCACGGTGTTTTCCGCCCATGCCGGGTTGGCGCGGCGCTCTGGCGTCACCGGGAAGTTATCCCAACGGCGGATGAATTCATCAATCTGCTTTTTCACCGGCGTGTTGGGCGGCAGGCCCAGCGAGATGGCATGGTTCTGCCACGAGCCGATGGTGTTCATCGTCACCCGGGCGTCGGTAAAGCCGCGAATATTATCGAACCACAGCGCCGGGGCGCCGTCGCCGATGCGTCCGGTGGCATTGGCCGCCGCCGCCAGGTCTGGCTCAGCGTTCACCTCTTCACTGATTTTCAGCAGTTGTCCCTGGTCATCCAGTGCCTGCAAAAAGCTGCGCAAATCATCAAAAGCCATTATTCGATCTCCTGTGCAAATTGTTCTGCCGTACGCAAGCCGTTCCAGCGGCGCGCCTTGTGGTAGTCGAGGCCAAACTGATCCAACACCCGGGTCACAATATGGTTGGTGATATCGTCAACCGTTTCCGGGTGGTTGTAGTAAGCCGGCATCGGCGGCACCATCGCCACGCCCATCCGGGACAGCGCCAGCATGTTCTCCAGATGGATCGTGCTGAGCGGCATTTCCCGCGGGACCAGCACCAGCTTGCGCCCCTCTTTAAGCACCACGTCCGCCGCGCGGCCCACCAGCCCTTCGGCATAGCCCGCGCGAATGCCCGCCAGCGTCTTCATACTGCAGGGAATAACGATCATGCCGTCGGTGCGAAATGAACCTGATGAGATGGTGGCGGCCTGGTCGGCCGGGCTGTGGGAAAAGTCCGCCAACGCGGCCACTTCCCGTGCCGTCCACGGCGTTTCCAGCTCGATGGTGGTTTTGGCCCATTTCGACATCACCAGATGGGTTTCCACCTCCGGCATATCGCGCAGCGCCTGCAGCAATGCCACCCCAAGCGGAGCCCCGGTGGCCCCCGTCATCCCAATAATCAGTTTCATTCCACACCTCATTCATTTTGTTCGTATACGAACTTTGTACTTAAATTACCCCCTCCTGAGCCAAATGACAAGATCGTTCGTATACGTGCGCATTTTTAATCAAACAGGGAAAAGGTATAAAAAGGCGTACAAACGGCTATCATAGAGGTGACAGTTTTGTTACGGAGTATTCATGGAGTTACGAAACGAAGCATTCCACCTGCTGCGCCAGCTTTTTCAACAACATACCGCCCGCTGGCAGCAGGCGTTACCGGACCTGACTAAGCCTCAGTATGCGGTGATGCGCTCGGTTGCCGAGCAGCCGGGGATCGAACAGGTGGTGCTGATTGAAGCGGCGGTCAGTACTAAGGCCACGCTGGCGGAGATGCTCAGCCGGATGGAAGCGCGCGGCCTGGTGCGCCGGGAGCACGATCCGGCCGATAAACGCCGCCGTTTTGTCTTTCTGACCGACGAAGGCGAGGCGCTGCTTAACCGTTCCATTCCGCAAGGCAATGAGGTCGATGACGAGTTTCTCGGCCGCCTGAGCGATGATGAACGCGAGCAGTTCTCCCGGCTGGTGCGTAAGATGATGGTTCCCTGAGCAAGCGCCTAGTCGAGCTGCTCACGCAGAAAGTCGATAAACGCCCGCACCCGGGTCGGCATATGCTGCGCATCGGGAAAAAGGGCATACACGCCCTGCGGCGGGAAATGGTATTCCGGCAGGACAGCCACCAGCTCCCGCTGCGCCAGTTTCCCGGCCACCAGCCAGGCAGGCAGCAAAGCGACGCCGCATCCGGCCAGAGCAAAGCTCATCAGCGCCGTGGCGCTGTCGGCTGAAAACCGTGGCGCGTTGACTATCGTAAAATCCACCTCTGCCTGTTCATCCGTTCGCAGCTGCCAGCGCAGCGGCGCCGGCAGACGCTCGTGAATAATCCAGTCAGCTTGCGCCAGATCGGACAGCGTCTGCAGCGGATGGCTCGCCAGCCAGGCCGGTGAGGCGACGGGCAGGATCGCAAAACTGGCAATCCGCGTCGCCCGGTAGCGGGAATCGGCCAACGTGCCGAGGCGTATCGCCACGTCAAATCGTTCGGAGATAAGATCCGCATGATGGGAGGACGAGACGTGCCGCACCCGTAACGCCGGATGATGACGGGAAAACGCCGCCAGCGCCGGGATGATAACCTGTGCGCCATACTCCGGCGTAGTGGTGATCCGCAGCTCTCCGCTTAAACCGCTATGGCTGGCCCGAACCTCATCCTGCAGATTTTCCGCCGCTTTCAGCAGCGCCACCCCACGCTGATAGAACAGCGCCCCGGCGTCAGTGAGCCGCAGACGGCGCGTCGAACGCAGCAGCAGGGTCACCCCCAGCTCATTTTCCAGTTGCCTTACGTTAAAGCTGACCACCGCTTTGGTCTGCCCCAGCGCCGCGGCGGCCTGGGTGAAGCTGCCGGCGTCCACCACGGCGATAAACATGGTCACGCGCTGAAGGTTTAGCATCGTCGTCCGGATGATTGTCAAAAATATTCAGACAGTATATCCCGATTCACCCCGTTTATCCCCCGTGGCGCCGGGTTTACAGTAGCCGCCTGTCTGAGGGAGTGAATCATGACCTATCGCCACCGCGTTGCCACCGTTTTTCTGTTCGGCTTTTTTCTCGACTTAATCAATATGTTTATCGCCAGCATCGCCTTCCCGGCTATCAGCCACGCGCTGGCGGTATCCGTCTCGCAGCTGGCGTGGGTCAGCAATGCCTATATTCTTGGCCTGACGGTCGTCGTGCCGTTCAGCGCCTGGCTCAGCCAGCGCTGTGGACCAAAACGGCTGTTTTTACTCTCGCTGGGGCTGTTCAGCCTCGGCGCGCTGGCATCAGGGCTGGCCCACAGCCTGGGTGCGCTGATTTTCTGGCGGACGTTGCAGGGGATGGGCGGCGGGCTGCTAATCCCCCTCGGTCAGGCGCTGACCTGGCCGCTGTTTCAGCCGCAGGAGCGGGCGAAGCTATCGGCGGCGGTGATGCTGGTCGGCCTGCTGGCGCCCGCCTGCTCGCCGGCGATCGGCGGTCTGCTAGTCCAGGCCTTCAGCTGGCGCTGGGTCTTTTTCGCCAGCCTGCCTGTCGCCCTGCTTACCTTTATGCTGGCGGCGCGATGGCTGAACGACACCTCCGCCCCTGTCCGGCCGGCCCGCTTGCTCCCGCTGTCGTTGCTGGCCGATCCTCTCCTGCGCTTCGCCATGCTTATTTATCTCTGCGTACCGGGAATGTTTATTGGCGTCAACGTCGTGGGAATGTTCTACCTGCAACGCGTCACCGGGATGGCGCCGGGGGCCATTGGCGCCCTGATGGTGCCCTGGTCGCTGGCCTCGTTTGTCGCCATCACCTTTACCGGCAGGTATTTCAACCGCTTCGGACCGCGGCCTCTGGTGATAGTCGGCTGCCTGCTTCAGGCGGCAGGGATCCTGCTGCTGCTGCAGGTCGATGCGCACAGCCCGCTGGCGCTGTTGATTCTGGCCTTTACGCTGATGGGCGGCGGAGGTAGCTTATGCAGCAGCACCGCGCAAAGCAGCGCTTTCCTGCATACGCCTGGCGAAGAGATGCCTGACGCCAGCGCGCTGTGGAACCTTAACCGCCAGCTCAGCTTCTTTGCCGGCAGCGCGCTGCTCGCTCTGCTGCTGAGGATATTCCCGCCGGCCTACGCCTGGCAAGGCGCGTTTAGCTGCGCCGCCGCCATAACCCTGTTGCCGCTGCTGTGTTGCCTGCGGCTGAATAATCGGGCGATTATCCATCGCCTGCACACCACTCTGGAGAAGTCATGAACCCGTATCTGCAGGAAGTCCTCGACGCCCATGTCCTTATCGAACGCTGGTTAAGCCAGGGGGAAGGGAGCGCTGAGGCGCTGATGAGCCGTTTTGCCGCCGAATTCACTATGATCCCTCTGAGCGGCGAGAAGATGGACTACCCGACGGTGAGCCGTTTTTTCCACCAGGCGGGCGCAAGCCGTCCGGGATTACACATCGTGGTGGATCAGACGAAAATCATCAGCGAGTGGCACGACGGCGCCGCCGTGCTATTCCGTGAACGCCAAACGCTGGCGGATGGCAGTGAGAACGTACGCTGGTCGACGGCGATTTTTCAGCAAGCGGAAGGGAAAATTGTCTGGCGCCATCTGCAGGAAACCCGCCGCGGCTAGCGCAAAGAAAAAGGCCCCGACTTTCGAGGGGGCCTTTTTGAGAGAAAAGATCTTATTCGCGGAAGAGCGCTTCGATATTCAGTCCTTGCCCCTGCAGAATTTCCCGCAAACGACGCAGACCTTCCACCTGGATCTGACGCACACGCTCGCGGGTGAGGCCAATTTCACGGCCCACATCTTCCAGGGTGGCGGCTTCATAACCCAGCAGACCGAAACGACGCGCCAGAACCTCACGCTGCTTGGCGTTCAGTTCGAACAGCCATTTAACGATGCTTTGTTTCATATCATCGTCCTGCGTGGTGTCTTCCGGGCCGTTCTCTTTCTCATCGGCCAGAATATCCAGCAGCGCTTTTTCTGAATCGCCACCCAGCGGGGTATCCACCGAGGTGATGCGCTCGTTCAGACGCAGCATACGGCTGACGTCATCGACCGGTTTGTCCAGCTGTTCGGCAATCTCTTCCGCGCTCGGCTCGTGGTCCAGCTTATGGGACAACTCGCGCGCGGTACGCAGATAGACGTTCAGCTCTTTGACAATGTGGATCGGCAAACGGATCGTACGGGTTTGGTTCATGATCGCCCGTTCAATGGTCTGGCGGATCCACCAGGTCGCATAGGTCGAAAAACGGAACCCACGTTCCGGGTCAAACTTCTCAACGGCGCGGATCAGGCCGAGGTTACCTTCTTCAATCAGATCCAGCAGCGCCAGACCACGATTGCTGTAACGACGGGCAATCTTCACCACCAGACGCAGGTTGCTTTCAATCATGCGACGGCGTGAAGCGACATCACCACGCAGTGCGCGACGCGCGAAATAGACTTCCTCTTCCGCGGTCAGCAGTGGGGAATAACCAATCTCTCCAAGATAAAGCTGAGTGGCGTCAAGCACGCGTTGCGTTGCGCCTTGCGACAGCAGCTCTTCCTCAGCCAGATCGCTATCACTGGGTTCCTCTTCTACTAAGGCCTTCTCGTCGAAAACCTCAATTCCGTTCTCATCAAATTCCGCGTCTTCATTTAAATCATGAACTTTCAGCGTATTCTGACTCATAAAGGTGGCTCCTACCCGTGATCCCTGAGCAAAGCACCTTCCACGGCGCATCAACAAAAGACGCCAGGACGATTTCCCCTACTCCTCTCTGCGAGAGGCGCATAGACACCGCCCTGGCGCCTGTTAGCTAATGCTTCGCTTATCCGTACTTTGCCAAATTATCGCTGCGGTAAGTACTGCAGCGGGTTGACGGATTTCCCCTTGTAACGAATTTCAAAATGTAATCTTGTTGAGCTGGTTCCGGTGCTACCCATGGTAGCGATTTTCTGCCCCGCTTTGACTTCCTGTTGCTCCCGAACCAGCATGGTATCGTTATGAGCGTAGGCACTCAGGTAATCATCGTTGTGTTTGATGATAATAAGATTACCGTAGCCGCGCAGTGCGTTACCGGCATAGACGACGCGCCCATCGGCGGTCGCGACAATAGCCTGTCCCTTACTGCCTGCAATGTCGATACCTTTATTGCCGCCTTCCGCGCCACTAAAGTTCTCGATAACTTTGCCATCAGTCGGCCAGCGCCATGATGAGATCGGCGAACTGGTTGACGTACTGCTTGCAGTCGGCTGGGTTGTGCTCACCGTTGTTGGTGCCGTCACCGGCGCGACGACCGTCGAGGTCGTGGTCGCTGGTTTATTATTAGGCAACATCTTGGTAGCACTTTGTTCACCTGAGGATTCAGAATACGTAATAGTCGGTTGTGAAGCAACCACCGCGGTCGATTTTTGTGCAGAAGTTGTGGTGGCCGTCGCACCGCCGCTCGCCCTTGCGCTGGCCTGAGAAACGGCATTTTCACCGGTGATCGGCTGGCCTGAAGCGTTGCCGACCTGCAGCACCTGGCCGACGTTCAGGGCGTACGGGGCCGGGACATTGTTGCGTTGCGCCAGGTCACGGAAATCGTTGCCGGTGACCCAGGCGATATAGAACAGCGTGTCGCCGCGTTTGACCGTATAGGTACTGCCACCGGTATAGCTACCTTTCGGAATATCGCCATATTTGCGGTTATAAACGATCTTGCCATTCACCGTCTGCACCGGCTCCTGCGCCATTGGCTGCGACTGAATGGTCTGGGTCTGTACCGGCTGGATCGGCTGCGCCTGAGGAGCAGACTTGACGCCGGAGGATGGCGGCGTAATCAACATGCCGGAGTTGGTGCTGGAAGAGGCGGCACCGCCGGCAGAGCTGACCGGCGCAGGCGGATTATTGGTGTTGGTACATCCGGCCAGCCAGAGTGAAACCAGTGAAAGAGCCGCAATACGGCTGACGGTAAATTTGGTGCTTCCCGCGCTCATTTATCCCCCAGGAATATGTTAACTGCCAATATCTTGCTTACCGGGCGACGCCCGGCCAGGACACTGAAAAATGTGTCCACCCTACGCCTAAAGTCAGGCAAAAAAAACCTGGAATAATCCGGGTCTCAGGCCAGCTCCCCTTTCACCAGGGGAACAAAGCGAACGGCCTCGACGGTATCAATGATAAATTCGTTGCCCCGGCGACGGATCCGTTTGAGAAACTGATGCTCCTCGCCAACCGGCAGTACCAGCACGCCGTCGTCATCCAGCTGCGCCAGCAGCGCGGTCGGTATTTCCGGCGGCGCCGCCGTCACAATAATGGCATCAAACGGCGCCCGCGCCTGCCAACCTTGCCACCCATCGCCATGACGGGTTGAAACATTATGTAAATCAAGTTGTTTCAGGCGACGACGCGCCTGCCACTGTAAACTCTTAATTCGCTCTACCGAGCAAACGTGATGCACCAGATGCGCCAGGATGGCCGTCTGGTAACCGGAACCGGTGCCGATCTCCAGCACCCGCGACTCCGGCGTCAACGTCAGCAGCTCGGTCATCCGCGCCACCATGTACGGCTGGGAGATGGTTTGCCCCTGGCCAATCGGCAGCGCGGTGTTTTCCCACGCTTTATGTTCAAAGGCTTCATCAACAAACTTTTCGCGCGGGACGCGCGCAATCGCCTCGAGGACACGTTCATCGACGATGCCCTGCGTGCGCAGTTGATTCAACAAACTTTCAACACGTTTACTTACCATTGCCTGTCAACCCCGACACGTTCCAGCCAATCGGTGACCACCTCATGCGCCTGATGGGCGGTTAAATCGACGTGCAATGGCGTAACGGAAACATAGCCTTCATCCACTGCCGCAAAATCGGTGCCCGGCCCGGCGTCGCGCTTATCGCCCGGCGGGCCTATCCAGTACAGGGTATTGCCGCGCGGATCCTTTTGCGGGATCACCTGATCGGCAGGATGGCGGTTGCCGCAGCGGGTCACGCGGATGCCTTTGATCTGGTCAAGGGGCAGGTCCGGGACATTGACGTTGAGGATCCGCCCGGTGCGCAGCGGTTCGCGGCTGAGTCCGCGCAGGAGAGTACAGGTCACCGCCGCGGCGGTGTCGTAGTGTTGATAGCCATTGAGCGACACGGCCAGCGCGGGGAACCCCAGATGGCGGCCTTCCATCGCCGCCGCCACGGTGCCGGAGTAAATGACGTCATCGCCCAGGTTGGGTCCGGCGTTGATGCCGGAAACGACGATGTCCGGGCGCGGGCGCATCAGCGCGTTCACGCCAAGGTAGACGCAGTCCGTCGGCGTCCCCATCTGGACGGCGATATCGCCATTTTCATAGGTAAAGGTGCGCAGTGACGATTCCAGCGTCAGCGAATTCGAAGCCCCGCTGCGGTTACGATCGGGTGCAACCACCTGGACCTCGGCAAATTCCCTTAAGGCCTTCGCCAGGGTCTGTATCCCCGGCGCATGGATCCCGTCATCGTTACTCAGCAATATTCGCATAGTCACCCGTTGTATTGATAAGCTCCCTGACCACGCTGGTGGCGAAGCTGCCCGCCGGCAGCCAGAAACGCAGTTCAACGGTTACATCATCCCACCAGTTCCAGCTCAACTGCTGCGGATAGAGGAGCATCGCCCGGCGCGCCGCCTCGACTTTCTCCCGCACCAACAGTGTCTGCAGCGAGGTTTCCTCGGCGATGGCGGCCTGCTCGGCGGCCAGGGCGTCGCGCTGGCTTCCCCAGTCGCCGCTGCCCGGTAGCGCAGCCGTGATCATCAGTTCGCGGTTGTGCACCCGCGCCTGCGAAACCTCGAGTTCTTCCGGTGTGACGACAAACCAGCTCCCACGCCCCGCTAATTGTAGCGCATCGCCATCAACAACCTGATTAAATTCCGTTTTTTTTAATCTAATACTGACTTGCTGATTAAACAACGCGCTGCGGGCCGCCGACAACCAAAAACTGCGCTTATTGCGATCGCGCACCGGCGCGCCGCTCTCCGCCCAGCGCAGCGCGCCCTGCAGGTTACTGCCGCCAATGCCGAAGCGCTGAGCGCCGAAATAGTTCGGCACGCCCCGTTCAGCGATGGCCTGCAGACGCGTCTCCACCTCCTGGCGATCGCTAATCTCGCGCAGGATCAGGGTAAACTGGTTGCCCTTCAGCGCGCCTAATCGCAGCTTACGCTTATGGCGGGCATATTCCAGTACCTGGCAGCCCTCAAGCTGAAATTTGCTCAGATCCGGCATCTCTTTGCCGGGCACCCGAGCGCACAGCCACTGCTCGGTGACGGCGTGCTTATCTTTTTGCCCGGCGAAGCTCACTTCACGGGCATGGATTTTGAGGAATTTCGCCAGCGCGTCGGCGACAAAGCGCGTATTGCAGCCGTTTTTAAGGATCCGCACCAGCACGTGCTCGCCTTCGCCGTCCGGGGCAAAGCCCAGGTCTTCCACTACCAGAAAATCTTCCGGATTGGCTTTCAGCAGCCCGCTGCTCTGCGGCTTGCCGTGCAGCCAGGTCAGTTGGTCAAAGGCGATCATTTGTCGGCCTTACGCAGCAGCGCGACCGCTTCGCAGGCGATCCCTTCCCCGCGGCCGGTGAAGCCCAGCTTCTCGGTGGTGGTCGCTTTCACGTTGACGTCGTCCATATGGCAGCCGAGATCTTCAGCGATAAAGACACGCATTTGCGGGATATGCGGCAGCATTTTCGGTGCCTGGGCGATAATGGTGACGTCGACGTTGCCGAGCGTATAGCCTTTGGCCTGAATGCGGCGCCACGCTTCGCGCAGCAGTTCGCGGCTGTCGGCGCCTTTAAACGCCGGATCGGTATCCGGGAACAGCTTGCCAATATCGCCGAGCGCCGCGGCGCCCAGCAGCGCGTCGGTCAGCGCATGCAGCGCGACGTCGCCGTCGGAGTGGGCCAGCAGCCCTTTTTCATAAGGAATGCGTACCCCGCCAATGATGATTGGGCCTTCACCGCCAAAAGCGTGTACGTCAAAACCATGTCCAATTCGCATTAAGCTTTCTCCTGGTGTCGGGAACGGGTGAGGTAAAATTCCGCCAGCGCCAGATCTTCCGGGCGCGTCACTTTAATATTATCAGCGCGTCCGGCGACCAGCTGCGGATGGAAGCCGCAATACTCCAGCGCCGAGGCTTCATCGGTGATGGTGGCCCCCTCGTTCAGCGCCCGGGTGAGGCAATCCACCAGCAGCTCGCGAGGGAAAAATTGCGGGGTGAGCGCGTGCCACAGGTCATTACGATCGACGGTATGGGCGACGGCGGTTTTGCCCGGCTCGGCGCGCTTCATGGTGTCGCGCACCGGGGCCGCGAGGATCCCGCCGACGCGGCTGGTTTCACAGAGTGCCAGCAGGCGGCTGAGGTCATCCTGATGCAGGCAGGGGCGCGCGGCGTCATGCACCAGCACCCACTGCGCTTCCGGTAACGCCTGCAGGCCGGCGAGTACCGAATCGGCGCGCTCGGCGCCGCCATCCACGACGGTAATTTGCGGGTGCTGGGCCAGCGGCAGCTGGCTGAAGCGCCGATCGCCGGGGCTGACGGCAATCACCACGCGCTGGACGCGCGGATCCGCCAGCAGCGCGGCGACCGCGTGTTCGAGAATCGTTTTGTTACCGATTGAGAGATATTGTTTCGGGCATTCCGTTTGCATGCGGCGGCCAAAACCGGCTGCCGGCACCACGGCGCAAATGCCCGGAAAAGTGGCTGCCATGTCGTAATCCTGGGCCTGGTTATCGATTGTTCTGCTGTTGCCCCGATGCCTGGTTGCGTTTAGACGCATCCGGTACCAGACGATAGAAGGTTTCGCCCGGGCGGGTCATGCTGAGTTCATTGCGCGCACGCTCCTCGATCGCTTCCTGACCGCCGTTGAGGTCGTCAATTTCGGCAAACAGCTGATCGTTGCGTGCTTTTAATTTGGCGTTAGTCGCCTGCTGGGCGGTGACGTCGTCGTTAACCCGCGTGTAGTCATGCAGGCCGTTTTTACCGAACCACAGCGAATACTGTAGCCAGACCAGCAAAGCTAATAATAGCAGCGTTAGTTTACCCATCCTGCCCCCTGAAAAACGGCATCATCATCCCAAAACTCGCCCGGGTACGCTACCGGGGCGCGCGGACGATGCCGCGTAACGCGGGGACTGTACCATATTTTTGCCGCTGATACCCATGCTTGATTCATACCAGAAACGGGTTATCCCAACAGCCAGAGGAAGAGTAGCGCAAACATCAGCCCGACGGTCAGGATGGTCGCGCTGGCGCTATAGAGCAGTTTGCCATTGAGCAGAGAGTGCAGCGCAATACCGACCACCACCGCCACTGGCATCAACGCAAGGAAGAATGGCCAGGTGTAGAGGAGGAAGAAAAGTGTATTACTGCCATAGAGAAGGAAGGGAATACCCAGCGCCAGCAGCCATGAAATAAAGCCCACGGCAGCGCCCGACAAAGACCAGGTGGTCTCGTCGCCGGTCGCCGGAGGCGGTTCTGAACGAATAATACTGAGGTTCTGGGTATTGCGCATATCGAATCCTGTAGACCGGGCAACCGGCACCCCTCGATGCCGCTGCCGTTTCAGGATCTGATAATATCGCTCTGTTGCAGCAGGTCTAATAGTTGGTGCACCAAATTTGTTACCAATTGTTCACCATCCAGATGAATTTCCGCCTTTTCCGGTGCCTCATAGACCGAGTCTATGCCGGTAAAATTGCGTAATTCCCCTGCCCGCGCCTTCTTATACAATCCTTTCGGATCCCGCGCCTCGCAAATGGCCAGCGGGGTATCGACGAACACTTCGATAAAGCGTCCCTCCCCCAGGCGCTCGCGCACCATCTGTCGCTCCGCGCGGTGCGGAGATATAAATGCCGTCAATACAACCAGCCCGGCATCGACCATCAGCCTGGCCACTTCACCGACGCGGCGAATGTTCTCTTTGCGATCCTCATCGCTGAATCCCAGGTCGCTGCACAGGCCATGACGCACGTTATCGCCGTCCAGCAGATAGGTGCTGACGCCGCGCTCATGCAAGGCTTCCTCCAGCGCCCCGGCGACGGTGGATTTACCCGACCCCGAAAGGCCGGTAAACCACAGCACCACGCCGCGATGGCCGTGATGCTGTTCCCGCTGCTGCTGGGTCACAGGGTGGGCATGCCAGACGACGTTTTCGTCATGCTGGGCCATTATTTGCCTCCCAGCAGGTCGCGGGCGTCCCAGTGCGGGAAGTGTTTGCGGATCAGCTGGTTCAGTTCCAGCTCGAAAGCGCTGTACTGCGATGCCGACGTCGACGCCTGCAGGTGCGGCTCGTTGACCATCCCGGCGCCGACGGTGACGTTGGTCAGACGATCGATAAAGATAAGCCCGCCGGTCACCGGGTTTTGCTGATACGGATCCAGCACTAAAGGTTCGTCAAAGGTCAGCTCCACCAGCCCGATGCCGTTCAGCGGCAGAGACTCGACTTCACGCTGGGTCAGGTTGTTAATATCCACCTGGTAACGTATAGCGTCCACGCGGGCGCGGGTCTTCTTACCGGCGATTTTGATGTCGTAGCTCTGCCCCGGGGTCAACGTCTGCTCGGCCATCCACACCACGTCGATGCTGGCGCTTTGCACCGCCGGCAGCGTGGCTTGCGCGTCAACCAGCAGGTCGCCGCGGCTGATGTCGATTTCATCTTTCAGCACAATGGTAATGGCTTCCCCGGCGGCGGCTTCCTGCAGATCGCCGTCGAAGGTGACGATCCTCGCCACGCTCGATTCGACGCCCGACGGCAGCACCTTCAGGCGCTGGCCGACCTGCACGGTGCCGGAGGCGACCGTACCGGAGAAGCCGCGGAAATCGAGGTTCGGACGGTTAACATACTGCACCGGGAAGCGCAGCGGCTGGCTCTCTACTACCCGTTGGATCTCCACGGTTTCGAGGACTTCCAGCAGGGTCGGGCCGCTGTACCACGGCATGTTCGCGCTCTGGCTGGCGACGTTATCGCCCTCCAGCGCCGACAGCGGTACAAAGCGGATATCGAGGTTGCCCGGCAGCTGCTCGGCAAAGGTCAGGTAAGCTTCACGGATCTCGTTGAAGCGCGCTTCACTAAACTCGACGAGATCCATTTTGTTGACCGCCACCACCAGGTGTTTAATGCCCAGCAGGGTGGAGATAAAGCTGTGACGGCGGGTCTGCTCCAGCACGCCTTTGCGCGCGTCGATCAGCAGGATCGCCAGATCGCAGGTGGACGCGCCGGTGGCCATATTGCGGGTGTACTGCTCGTGCCCCGGGGTGTCAGCGATGATAAATTTGCGCTTCTCGGTGGAGAAATAGCGATAGGCCACGTCGATGGTGATGCCCTGCTCGCGCTCGGCCTGCAGGCCATCCACCAGCAGCGCCAGGTCCAGTTTTTCGCCCTGGGTGCCGTGGCGCTTGCTGTCGTTGTGCAGCGAAGAGAGCTGATCTTCATAGATCTGGCGGGTATCGTGCAGCAGACGGCCAATCAGGGTGCTTTTACCGTCATCGACGCTGCCGCAGGTCAGAAAACGCAGCAGGCTCTTGTGCTGTTGCGCGTGCAGATAAGCTTCTACGCCGCCTTCATTAGCAATTTGTTGGGCAATGGTCGTGTTCATGGCGGCTCCTTAGAAATACCCCTGACGTTTCTTCAGCTCCATCGAGCCGGCCTGGTCGCGGTCAATGACGCGCCCCTGACGTTCGCTGGTGGTGGATACCAGCATCTCTTCAATAATTTCCGGCAGCGTTTGCGCTTCAGACTCCACTGCGCCGGTCAGCGGCCAGCAGCCGAGGGTACGGAAACGCACCATCCGCTTTTCAATCACTTCGCCCGGCTGCAGATCGATACGGTCGTCATCGATCATCATCAGCATGCCGTCGCGCTCCAGCACCGGGCGCTCAGCGGCCAGATACAGCGGCACGATTTCGATGTTTTCCAGATAGATGTACTGCCAGATATCCAGCTCGGTCCAGTTGGAGAGCGGGAAGACGCGGATGCTTTCGCCTTTGTTAATCTGGCCGTTGTAGTTGTGCCACAGCTCCGGACGCTGGTTTTTCGGGTCCCAGCGGTGGAAGCGGTCGCGGAAGGAGTAGATGCGCTCTTTGGCGCGGGATTTCTCCTCATCACGGCGCGCACCGCCGAATGCGGCGTCAAAGCCGTATTTGTTCAGCGCCTGCTTCAGCCCTTCGGTTTTCATGATATCGGTATGCTTGGCGCTGCCGTGGACGAACGGGTTAATGCCCATCGCCACCCCTTCCGGGTTTTTATGCACCAGCAGCTCGCAGCCATAGGCTTTGGCGGTACGGTCGCGGAACTCATACATCTCACGGAATTTCCAGCCGGTATCGACGTGCAGCAGCGGGAACGGCAGGGTTCCCGGATAAAACGCTTTGCGCGCCAGATGCAGCATTACGCTGGAATCTTTCCCGATGGAGTACATCATCACCGGGTTAGAAAATTCGGCGGCCACCTCACGAATAATATGGATGCTTTCCGCCTCCAGTTGCCGCAGGTGAGTGAGTCGTTTTTGGTCCATAACCGTTCCTTAAGCCAGATTGACCACCGAAGAGTTAAACCCCTCGGCGGATGATGTATGTTGAAACCAGGCGAGCTGCTGATGCAGCTGCACCACTTCGCCGACCACCAGCAGGGCGGGCATCGGGGCGTCTTTCGCCAGGTGTTCGAGTTGTTGCAATGTGCCGGTTATCGTCTGCTGATCGTCGCGGGTACCGCGGGATATCACCGCTACCGGCGTATTGCTGTCGCGACCGTGGGCAATCAGCTGGGCGCTGATTTCCGCCGCCTTCATGGTGCCCATGTAAATCGCCAGCGTCTGTTGGCTCTTCGCCAACAGCGCCCAGTCGAAGGGGGTGCTGTCCGGCTTATAGTGCCCGGTGACAAAGACGGCGCTTTGCGCATAATCGCGATGGGTCAGCGGAATACCGGCGTAGGCCGTCGCGCCGGCGGCGGCAGTGACGCCAGGCACCACCTGGAACGGGATGCCCGCAGCGGCGGCGGCCTGCAGCTCTTCAGCGCCGCGGCCAAAAATAAACGGATCGCCACCTTTCAGGCGCACGACGGTTTTCCCCGCCTTCGCCGCCTCCACCAGCAGCTGATTGGTTTCATGCTGCGGCACCGAGTGCTCGCCGGCGCGTTTGCCGACGCAAACCAGCTCGGCATCGCGGCGCACCAGCTCGAGAACCGGCTGGGTCACCAGATGATCGTGGAAAACCACGTCCGCCTGCTGGATCGCCTGCAAGCCACGCAGGGTCAGCAGCCCGGCATCGCCCGGTCCAGCCCCTACCAGAATAATTTCACCCGTTTCGCGTTCGGGCTTATCCAGCTCATCCTGCAGCGCCTTTTCCGCCTCCGCAGCGTTGCCCGCCACCATCAGGCTGGCGAAGCGACCGGTAAAGACCCGCTCCCAAAAGCGGCGACGCGCTTCGGTGGTCGTCAGACGGGTTTTCAGATGGTTGCGCCAGTAGCTCGCCGATTCCGCCAGACGCCCGAGGTTCGTCGGCAGCAGCGCTTCGATTTTTTCGCGCAGAATGCGCGACAGCACCGGCGCTTTCCCGCTGGAGGAGATCGCCACCAGCAGCGGCGAACGGTCGACGATAGAAGGGAAAACAAACGAGCACAGCGCCTGGTTATCCACTACGTTGACCAGTCGGTAGCGCGCGTTAGCCGCCGCAAACACCCGCTGGTTAAGCGCCTCGTCCTCCGTGGCGGCAATCACCAGAAAGACATCGTCCACCAGAGCGTCGCTAAATTCCGTCGCCCGCCAGCTAAGCGCCTGGCGCGCCGCCAGATCGGCCAGCGCCGGAGACAACGTCCCGGCGACCACCTGCACCTGCGCCTGGGCTCGCAGCAGGAACTTGATCTTGCGTTCGGCAATCTCACCGCCGCCGATCACCAGTACGGGCCTTTGTTTCAGTTCGGCAAAAAGGGGCAAGTAATCCACGGGGTAACAACTCTCTTACAATCAGCGATACTGCGACTATAGGGTGCGCCTTAGAGCAAATGAAATTACGAAATGGAATGAGTTGTGACGCAAAGGAATAACGCGATGGAAATCCAAATATCAAAAAGTGCTTAACACGCTATTTTTCCGCTATTTAAGAGCAATTGAAATTGTTTAACCGCGGTCACAGTTTCATACTGTACGCGTCAAATTGTCTCGTTCGTGTAAGGACCCCTTATGTTTTCCGCGTTGTGCCGCCGTCTGCTTCCGCTGGCGCTCGGCACCGGTTTTGTTTTCGCCGCCGCTCCCGCCTTCTGCGCGCTGGGCGACACCGCCAGTAGTCAGGCTCGCCATATCGCCACCGTCTTCCCGGGACGCATGACCGGAACGCCCCCGGAAATGCTCTCAGCTGACTATCTGCGCCAGCAGTTCGCCCGGATGGGCTATCAGAGCGACGTGCGGAGCTTCAATACCCGCTACATCTATACCGACAGCAACCAGCGTAAAAACTGGCATAACGCCACCGGCAGTACGGTGATCGCCGCCCATGAAGGCCAGTCTCGCCAGCAAATCATCATCATGGCCCACCTTGATACCTACGCGCCGCAGAGCGATAAAGACGTCGAAAATAACCTCGGCGGCCTGACGCTGCAGGGAATTGACGACAACGCGATGGGGCTCGGGGTGATGCTGGAGCTGGCGGAGCATTTAAAAAACGTCCCCACCCGCTATGGCATTCGCTTTATCGCCACCAGCGGCGAAGAGGAAGGTCGTCTCGGCGCGCAAAACCTGCTGCAGCGGATGAGCGAGGCGGAAAAGAAAAATACCCTGCTGGTGATCAATCTCGATAACCTGGTGGTGGGCGATAAGCTTTACTTCAACAGCGGCCGCCGCACGCCGGCCTCGGTACGCAAGCTAACCCGCGATCGCGCGTTGGCTATCGCCCGCAGCAAAGGCATTGCCGCCTACACCAATCCGGGACTCAATCCGGCTTACCCGAAAGGCACCAGCTGCTGTAATGACGCCAGCGTCTTCGACAACGCGGGGATCCCGGTGCTGTCGGTGGAAGCGACCAACTGGTCATTAGGCAAGAAAGATGGCTATCAGCAGCGGAGCAAATCGCGCAGCTTCCCACAGGGCATCAGCTGGCATGACGTGCAGCTGGATAATCAGCAGTATATCGACCACGCGCTGCCGGGACGGATCGAGCATCGCGGGCGCGATGTCGTGAAAGTGATGCTGCCGCTGGTGAAAGAGCTGGCGAAGGTGGAGAAGAAAAGCTGACGGCTGCAAATGAACACGCGGCATCACCCGCGTGTTCTCTTGCACACCTTTCCCTCAGGAGGCGCTATTAACCCTCGTGCAATCCGCACTCGCGTTTAAGCCCGAAGAACCGGGTCTCTTCTTCTGCCATGCCCGGCTCCCATTTGCGGGTGGTGTGGGTATCGCCTACCGACAGATAGCCCTGATCCCACAGCGGATGGTATTTCAGCCCGTGCTTTTGCAGGTACTGATACACCGTCCGGTTATCCCAGTCGATAATCGGCAACACCTTGAACACCCCGCGCTGGACCGCCAGCACCGGAAGCGTAGCCCGGCTGCCCGACTGCTCGCGGCGCAGACCGGCAAACCACGTCTGCGCGTTGAGCTCTTTCAGCGCCCGGTTCATCGGTTCAACCTTGTTGATCTCATTGTATTTCTCAATGCCTTCAACGCCCTGCTCCCACAGCTTGCCGTAGCGCGCCTCCTGCCAGGCCGCGCTTTCAGCCGCGCGGTAGACCTTCAGGTTCAGCTTGAGTTTATCCGTCAGCTCATCAATAAACTGGTAGGTTTCCGGGAACAGGTAACCGGTATCGGTAAGGATCACCGGAATGTCCGGGCGGATCTGGTTCACCAGGTGCAAACTCACCGCCGCCTGAATGCCAAAGCTTGACGACAGCACATAGTCTCCCGGCAGGTTTTCCAGCGCCCAGGCCACACGCCCTTCGGCGTCGAGCTTTTCCAGCTGGGCGTTGGTTTCCGCGAGTGCCAAAATGCGTTCCACTTTCGGCAATGCATTAAGCGCGTTTAGATCGAGTACGGACATAAGAACCTCGTTTGCCTGTTTTGCCGGGCGGCACTGCGTTTGCCCGGCCTACGGGTTTTACAGGCCCGGATCGCTACGCGCCACCGGGCACCAGGATGTTACTCCCAGAAATCGCGGGCTGGATCGAGCACCGGGCGAATGATGCCCGCACGCACCGTAAAGTCGCCGAAGCCTTCACCCGCTTCGCGCTCTTTCGCCCAGCGCCCTACCAGTTGGTCTAGCGAGTCGAGAATTTCCGACTCGGTAATGTTCTCCCGGTACATCCGCGGGATGCGGGTGCCGCTGCGGTTACCGCCGATGTGCAGGTTATAGCGACCTGGCGCTTTCCCCACCAGCCCCACTTCCGCCAGCATCGCGCGACCGCAGCCGTTCGGGCAGCCGGTGACGCGGGTGACGATATGCTCATCGCTCACGCCGTGCTTGCTCATCACCCCTTCCACCTTGTCGATAAACGACGGCAGGAAACGCTCGGCTTCCGCCATCGCCAGCGGGCAGGTCGGGAAGGAGACGCAGGCCATCGAGTTTTCGCGCTGCGGGGTGACGGCATTCATCAGGCCATGATCCCGCGCCAGCTTCTCGATCCGCGCCTTCTGATCTTCCGGTACGCTGGCGACGATCAGGTTCTGGTTGGCGGTGATGCGGAATTCACCTTGATGGATCTTAGCAATCTCCAGCAGACCGGTTTTCAGCGGGCGCCCCGGATAATCCAGAATGCGGCCGTTTTCAATAAACAGCGTCAGGTGCCATTTATCATCAATCCCCTTCACCCAGCCGATGCGGTCGCCGCGGCCGGTGAATTCGTAGGGGCGGATCGGCTCAAACTTAATACCTGCCCGGCGCTCCACTTCCGCCTTGAAGGTTTCGATGCCAACGCGCTCAAGGGTGTACTTGGTTTTCGCATTCTTACGGTCGGTACGGTTACCCCAGTCGCGCTGGGTGGTCACGACCGCTTCCGCCACCGCCAGAGTATGCTCCAGCGGCAGATAACCGAATTCGCTCGCCGTGCGGGCGTAGGTTTTTTTGTTACCGTGTTCGATAGACAGACCGCCGCCCACCAGCAGGTTAAAGCCCACCAGCTTGCCGTTTTCGGCGATCGCCACGAAGTTCATGTCGTTAGCGTGCAGATCGATATCGTTCTGCGGCGGGATCACCACCGTGGTTTTAAACTTACGCGGCAGATAGGTCTGACCGAGGATCGGCTCTTCGTCAGTGGTGGCGACCTTTTTCTGATCCAGCCAGATTTCGGCATAGGCGCGGGTGCGCGGCAGCAGATGCTCGGAGATCTTTTTCGCCCACTCGTAGGCCTCGGCGTGCAGCTGCGACTCGTACGGGTTGGAGGTGCACAGCACGTTACGGTTCATATCGTTGGCGGTGGCCAGCGCGTCCAGCCCCACCGAGTGCAGCATCTGATGCACCGGCTTGACGTTCTTTTTCAGAATGCCGTGGAACTGGAAAGTCTGCCGGTTGGTCAGGCGAATACTGCCGTAAATGGTGTTCTCGGCGGCAAACTTATCGATCGCCTTCCACTGGGTGGTGGTGATCACCCCGCCCGGCAGACGGCAGCGCAGGAGCATTGCATGGCGCGGCTCCAGCTTCTGAGCGGCGCGTTCCGCGCGGATATCACGATCGTCCTGCTGGTACATACCGTGGAAACGGATCAGCAGGAAGTTATCGCCTTTAAAACCGCCGGTCAGACCGTCGTTTAAATCTTCCGCAATGGTGCCGCGCAGGTAGTTGCTCTCGAGCTTCATACGCTCGGCATCGGTCAGTTTACCTTCGACCACTAAAGGCCCCGGATGTTTTTCGCTCATTAGTAGACATCTCGCTGATAACGGCGCTCAACGCGCAGCTCACTTAAAAATTCGTCCGCCGCTTCGGCGTCCATCGCGCCGTATTCGGCAATCACTTCCAGTAAAGTCTGTTCCACGTCTTTCGCCATACGATTGGCGTCGCCGCAGACATAAATGTGGGCGCCATCATTGATCCAGCGCCACAGCTCGGCCCCCTGCTCACGCAGTTTGTCCTGCACATAGATTTTTTGTTGTTGATCGCGGGACCAGGCCAGATCGATACGGGTCAGCAGCCCCTCTTTTACATAGCTCTGCCACTCCACCTGATAGAGGAAATCTTCAGTGAAGTGCGGGTTGCCGAAGAACAGCCAGTTCTTACCTGGCGCCCCGTCCGCTGCGCGCTGCTGCATGAAGGCGCGGAACGGCGCAATACCGGTGCCCGGGCCAATCATGATCACCGGCGTCTCCGGGTTAGCCGGCAGACGGAAGTTGTCATTGTGCTCGATGAAGACGCGGACTTCGCCATCCTCTTCCACGCGGTCGGCGAGGAAGCTGGAGGCGCCGCCAGCCCGGGCGCGGCCTTCAATGTCATAGCGCACCACGCCCACGGTGACATGCACTTCGCTCTCCACTTCCGCCTGCGAGGAGGCAATGGAGTACAGACGCGGCGTCAGCGGGCGCAGCAGACCGATTAACGCCTCGGCGTCCAGCTGCGCCGGGGAGAAACGGACCATATCGACGATCGGCGTCGCGGCGGCATACTGCTGCAGCTGAGCTTTATCGCCCACCAGCGGCAGCAGCGATTCGCTGCGGGTCAGGGTGGCGTAGTTCTCAACGATAGCGGCGGTGTTGACCGTCAGCTCAAAATGCCACTGCAGGGCTTCCGCCAGCGGCAGGGTTTTGCCCTCGACGGTTACCGGCTCGTCGCCTTTCAGCCATAGCAGCTCCACCAGCTCTTTCACCAGCTGAGGATCGTTTTGATACCAGACGCCCAGCGCGTCGCCCGGCTGATAGCGCAGACCGGAATCACCGAGGTCAATTTCGATATGGCGTACATCTTTTTCTGAATCGCGGCCGGTGATTTTCTGGTTGACCGACAGGGTCGCCGTTAGCGGAGCCTCTTTGGTGTATGGGCTGGTATGAATGTCGTTCACTGCGCCGCTGGCGGCCAGCTGAGCGGGCGCGGCGACCGGCGCACGAGCCTTCAGCACCTCAACGACGCGCGCGCGCCATTCAGCGGCCGCAGCCTGATATTCAACGTCGGCGTCGACGCGATCGAGCAGGCGTTCCGCGCCAAGTTCGGCCAGCTTGCTGTCGAAATCTTTGCCGGACTGGCAGAAGAATTCATAAGAGGTATCGCCGAGGCCAAAGACGGCGAATGCGGTTCCGTCCAGCTTCGGCGCTTTTTTAGAGAACAGAAACTTATGCAATGCGACCGCTTCTTCCGGCGGCTCACCTTCCCCCTGGGTGGAGGTCACGACCACCAGCAGTTTTTCAGCAGCAATTTGTTTGAATTTATAATCACCTGCATTCACCAGCTTCACGTTCAGCTTCGCCGCCAGCAGATCGTCACGCAGCGCTTCGGCGACGCGGCGAGCGTTGCCGGTTTGCGAGGCGGAAATCAGCGTGATCGTCGGGACCTCGGCGGCCGGGGCGGGAGCGACTGCCGTTGCGCCAGAGTGCTGATTCAGCACGCCCCAGAAATAGCCAGACACCCAGGCGAGCTGAGTGGGCGTGAAGTCAGTGGTGGCCGCCTGAAGGCGCGCCAGTTGCTCCGGGTTGAGCGGCAGCAAGTTGGAAGGTGGGGCCTGTGTCGTCATGCGTCGTTTGTTCCAGTAAGCAAAGCTGTTATTCGCACCCTGTCAGCGCGACAAAAACAGAAGAGAATAGAAGGTTAACGGCGGGCATAGTAACAATTAAAGAAGGGATGGAAATAATAAATAACCAAATGGACTAACCGGTTTTAGTTGTAGTTATTAACAACAAAATCGATTAAATAACCATCTGAAATATCGAAACTTTATGGACTTAACCCAGATAAATGTGTCGATTTTCTGTTCAGGGCCGTTTTAGTTAATGCGAAAAAATGTACTTTCCGGTACCCTACGGCGGTTTTTTTCGTCCTGTTGAGAGTCAATGATGTCCACCACGCTGTTTAAAGATTTCACCTTCGAAGCCGCCCACCACCTGCCGCACGTCCCGGAAGGACACAAATGCGGTCGCCTGCATGGCCACTCCTTTATGGTGCGTCTGGAGATAACCGGTGAAGTCGATCCCCATACCGGGTGGATCATGGATTTCGCCGAGCTGAAGGCCGCCTTCAAGCCGACCTACGATCGCCTGGACCACTATTATCTGAACGATATCCCCGGTCTGGAAAACCCTACCAGCGAAGTGCTGGCCAAATGGATCTGGGATGAGATGAAACCGCGGGTGCCGCTGCTGAGCGCCGTGATGGTGAAAGAGACCTGCACCGCCGGCTGCGTCTATCGCGGCGAGTAAGCGAAAAAAAGCCCGGTCAGTATGCTACCGGGCTTTTTTATCAGGCGATATTCAGATATTTATGCGTCTGCATGGACAGGCGCCAGTTACGGGCGATGCAGGTGTCGATACACAAGCGCGTCGCGTCTTCTTTCTGACTGATCGGCTGCAGGGCGATGATCCGCGGTTTGTCATCGCTCAGCGTTTCCAGCAGTTCGTCCAGCGCTTCGATGTCGCGGACGCGCCCTACCGGATGCTTGATCTCATCCGCCCGCTGCAGGGCCTGAGACAGCACGTCATACCCGCCGCGCATGTTGACCTTCGGGGAAACCGTCACCCAGGTGTTGTGGCTGCAAAGCACTTCATGGGTGCCGCTGGTTTCAATCTGACAGCTAAAGCCGTTTTGTTCCAGAAGCGAGGTTAACGGCGTTAAGTCGTGAATGCAGGGCTCACCGCCGGTAATGACCACGTGGCGGGCAGTCCACCCCTGACGACCGATAATCGCCAGCAGATCTTCACTGCTTGCCGGCCCCCACTTATCGCTCTCTTTGGTTTTCGCCAGGATGCTGAACAACGACACTTCCCGATCGGTCAGTTTGTCCCAGGTATGCTTGGTGTCACACCACGCGCATCCTACCGGGCATCCCTGCAGACGAATAAAAATGGCAGGCACGCCGGTGAAGTAACCCTCGCCTTGCAGGGTCTGGAACATCTCGTTAATCGGGTACTGCATAGTCATCTCTGTTTAGGGTGATAAACGCTTATTATCGCAGATTTCACTGTCCAGGTCTTGCCCTGCGCTGCGATCGTTTTTCCCTCACGGGGTCGCTTTCTCACCCCGGACGTTATTCATTGTTAATTAAAAGTATGCATCTGTTTTCGTTTATTTCATTAGTGTGGTAAGGATTTAAATAAACAGCGGAGCGTACTGCAGCGAAGAAAGATGTAACAGAAGATGTTTTTCGTGTTATATACCAGAACATAAAAAACGTCAGCGGAAAAATAAAAACATGTTTAAATACATGCATGTACAAATTGATACATGAAAGAGTGAATTATTTACCTGGTCTGAGAGTCGAATCCAATCCGCCGCCGAAAATAAGCTTAAGCCCCTCTTAATAAAGTCCTGCTGCCCGCCATTTTTTATTTAATCGTCGTTTACTTTGGCCCTCCTAGAATCCCGCAGACCAACCATAATGAGATAGCGTTTATGACCACATTATTCATTACCGGCGTCACCGGTTTTCTGGGTGGCGCGGCGTTAGAGAAAATACTCCATCAGGATAGCCAATTAGATCTGCTG
The DNA here is from genome assembly GCF_050378715.1 of Klebsiella sp. 2-CIP_Kleb. Taxonomy (NCBI): domain Bacteria; kingdom Pseudomonadati; phylum Pseudomonadota; class Gammaproteobacteria; order Enterobacterales; family Enterobacteriaceae; genus Klebsiella; species Klebsiella sp. 2-CIP_Kleb. Next base: position 239,219 of record NZ_JBNRLG010000003.1, on the reverse strand, counting down.
CTACTGGTGCGTGCCAACAGCCCCGAGGCAGGCCTGGAACGGGTCAAGGAAAACATGCGTAAGTTCAACATCGCCGAGGAGAAACTGGCGATGCTGCGACCGCAGCAGATCCTGCTGGGCGATCTCGCCTCTCCGGAGCATTTTCTTAACGATCCGCGGCTTGAGCAAGTCACCCATGTTCTCAACTGCGCCGCTGTCGCCTCGTTTGGCAGCAACCCGCTCATCTGGAAGGTTAACGTTACGGGTACGCTGCGTCTGGCGCAACGGATGGAGCAGGTGGCGGGTCTGCAGCGTTTTCTCCACGTCGGCACCGCAATGTCCTGCTCACCGGAGCCGGATTCGCTGGTCGCCGAGAGCGCGGAGTTTCGGCAGCGCGCCGAGCATCTGGTGGAATATACCCACTCGAAATCGGCCATCGAGCAACTGATGCAGCAGCACTGCCCTACGCTACCGCTGGTCATTGCCCGCCCTTCTATTGTGGTGGGCCATACTCATCACGGCTGCCGGCCTTCCAGCAGTATTTTCTGGGTGTTCAGCATGGGGCTGATGCTGCAGAAATTTATGTGCGCGATGGAGGACCGGATCGATGTTATCCCGGTGGACTACTGCGCCGACGCCCTGCTGATGCTGCTTAACCAGCCGCTGGCCCATGGCGAGGTAGTGCATATCTCTGCCGGTGAGGAGAACAGCGTGAAGTTTGCCGACATCGACCGGGCGATGGCCCTGGCGCTGGAGCAGGCGCCGGTGGGAGATAAGTACGCCCAGGTGAGTTATGAAACGCTGGTCAAAATGCGTCGCGAACTGAAAGGAATTTTTGGGCCGTGCAATGAGCGACTGATGCTGAAAGCGATGCGCTTATATGGCGCGTTCGCCACGCTGAACGTGCGCTTTAGCAACGACAAGCTGCTGAGCATGGGGATGCCAAAACCGCCGCGCTTTACCGATTACATCGACCGCTGCGTGGAAACCACCCGCGGGCTGTCGATTCCTCAGCAAATGGCCGTCGACTTTAAATAATGGCCGCAGGTATAAAAAAAATGCCAGCCCGAAGGCTGGCATGGTTATTTCATCAGGACAGGATTAAGCCTGGCCTTTGATCTCTTTACGACCATTGAACGGCGCTTGCTCACCCAGCGCTTCTTCGATACGAATCAGCTGGTTGTATTTAGCAACGCGGTCAGAACGGCTCATAGAACCGGTTTTGATCTGGCCTGCAGCGGTACCCACAGCCAGGTCGGCGATGGTCGCGTCTTCAGTTTCGCCAGAACGGTGAGAGATGACAGCGGTGTAGCCAGCGTCTTTCGCCATCTTGATAGCAGCCAGAGTTTCGGTCAGAGAACCGATCTGGTTGAATTTGATCAGGATGGAGTTAGCGATGCCTTTTTCGATGCCTTCTTTCAGGATCTTGGTGTTGGTTACGAACAGGTCGTCACCAACCAGCTGGATTTTGTCGCCCAGTACTTTGGTCTGGTAAGCGAAACCTTCCCAGTCAGATTCGTCCAGGCCATCTTCGATGGAGACGATCGGGTACTGTTTGGTCAGCTCTTCCAGGAAGTGAGTGAACTCTTCAGAGGTGAACGCTTTGTTGCCTTCGCCGGCCAGAACGTATTTACCGTCTTTGTAGAATTCAGACGCTGCGCAGTCCATCGCCAGGGTGATGTCTTTGCCCAGCTCGTAGCCTGCTGCTTTAACCGCTTCAGCGATAACAGCCAGCGCTTCGGCGTTGGAACCCAGGTTCGGCGCGTAGCCGCCTTCGTCACCAACGGCAGTGTTCATGCCTTTGGACTTCAGCACTTTCGCCAGGTGATGGAATACTTCAGAACCCATGCGTACTGCTTCTTTCAGGGTCGGCGCGCCAACCGGCTGAATCATGAATTCCTGGATGTCGACGTTGTTGTCAGCGTGCTCACCGCCGTTGATGATGTTCATCATCGGAACCGGCATGGAGTATTTGCCCGGAGTGCCGTTCAGTTCAGCGATGTGCGCGTACAGCGGCAGGCCTTTGGAGGCAGCAGCTGCTTTGGCGTTCGCCAGAGAAACGGCCAGGATTGCGTTCGCACCGAAGTTAGATTTGTTTTCAGTACCGTCCAGGTCGATCATGATCTTGTCGATGCCAGCCTGATCTTTGGCATCTTTGCCCAGGATTGCCTGAGCGATCGGGCCGTTTACCGCAGCAACAGCTTTGGTTACGCCTTTACCCAGGAAACGGGATTTGTCGCCATCGCGCAGTTCCAGCGCTTCGCGGGAACCAGTAGAAGCACCTGACGGAGCAGCTGCCATACCGACGAAACCACCTTCCAGGTGTACTTCGGCTTCAACAGTCGGGTTACCACGGGAGTCGATGATTTCACGACCGATGACTTTAACGATTTTGGACATTAGGTTTTCCTCAGTACAAGTTAAACTAAAACTCCAGACAAACAATGCACCCGGATGGGTGCATTGCCGTTCTAACTCTTTTTACTTCGCCTGGCGTTTCTGGTACTCGCTGGCGGCTTTCACAAAGCCGGCAAACAGCGGGTGTCCATCACGCGGCGTCGAAGTAAACTCCGGGTGGAACTGGCAGGCCACAAACCACGGATGGTTCGGCACTTCGATGATCTCGACCAACTGATCATCCCCGGAACGGCCCGCAACGCGCAGACCGGCAGCTTCAATCGGTTTCAACAACATGTTGTTGACTTCGTAGCGGTGACGATGGCGCTCGGTGATGGTCGGCTCGCCGTACAGCTGGCGTACCAGAGAATCCTCATCCAGCTGGCACTGCTGCGCGCCCAGGCGCATGGTGCCGCCCAGATCGCTCTTCTCAGAGCGGACTTCAACGTTGCCATCTTCGTCACGCCATTCGGTAATCAGGGCCACAACCGGGTATTTACAGTCTGGCACAAATTCCGTCGAGTTGGCGTTTTCCATACCCGCTACATTGCGCGCGAATTCAATCAGCGCAACCTGCATACCCAGGCAAATGCCCAGATAAGGAATATTGTTCTCACGCGCGTAGCGCGCGGTGGCGATCTTACCTTCCACACCGCGGTAGCCGAAGCCGCCCGGGATAAGGATAGCATCTAAATCCTTGAGGATTTCGACGCCGCGCGTTTCCACATCCTGCGAATCGATCAGCTTGATGTTGACGGTAACGCGGTTTTTCAGACCACCGTGTTTCAGCGCTTCAATCACCGACTTGTAGGCGTCCGGCAGTTCAATGTACTTACCAACCATACCGATGGTGACTTCGCCTGCCGGATTGGCTTCTTCATAGATTACCTGTTCCCATTCGGCCAGGTTTGCTTCCGGACAAGTTAAGCTGAATCGTTTACAAATATAATCGTCCAGCCCCTGAGATTTCAACAGGCCTGGAATTTTATAAATGGAATCGACGTCTTTCAGAGAAATAACAGCCTTTTCCGGAACGTTACAGAACAAAGCAATTTTCGCCCGTTCGTTGGCCGGAACCGCGCGATCGGAGCGGCAAATCAGGATGTCAGGCTGAATACCGATGGAGAGCAGCTCTTTCACGGAGTGCTGAGTCGGTTTGGTTTTGACTTCACCGGCGGCGGCCATGTACGGCACTAAAGTCAGGTGCATAAACAGGGTATGCTCGCGGCCGATCTCTACCGCCATCTGACGAATAGCTTCGAGGAACGGCAGGGATTCGATATCGCCTACGGTACCGCCGATTTCCACCAGCACCACGTCATGGCCTTCGCCGCCAGCCAGTACGCGCTCTTTAATGGCGTTGGTGATGTGCGGAATAACCTGTACGGTTGCGCCCAGATAGTCGCCACGGCGCTCTTTACGCAGCACGTCGGAGTAGATTCGACCGGTGGTGAAGTTGTTGCGACGAGTCATCTTGGTGCGGATGAAACGCTCGTAGTGGCCCAGGTCCAGATCGGTTTCTGCGCCGTCTTCAGTAACGAACACTTCCCCATGCTGGATTGGGCTCATGGTGCCCGGATCGACGTTGATATACGGATCCAGTTTCATGATGGTCACGTTGAGACCACGGGCTTCAAGAATGGCTGCCAGGGAGGCTGCGGCAATGCCTTTACCCAGAGAGGATACGACCCCGCCGGTCACAAAAATATAGTTCGTTGTCATGCTGAACCTGAGAAGTTAGGGTAAAACGATGGAATAACCAGGACGGGAAAGTAGTATACCCGAACATGCGTGACGCCACAAACTTTCATTCTTCCCCTCCCCTTCGTTCTTCAAGTTGCACCTGTGTTGCGACCCGAACAACTCGAAGAGGCAGGCTACATGGTGTTTCAACGACATAACGGAAAGAGAAAATAGACGCTTTTGGCGAAATGTTTTTGACGTAAATCAAGCGCTTGTTATTTATAAAATCACACAAATCGCGCTTGATCACGAAAACTCGTTAGAGATCAGTTTCCTGGCGTTTTACCTGTTGCCATACTTCTTCCATGGTATCGAGGTCGACGCCGGTCATTTCCAGGCCGCGGGCGGCGACAATGCGCTCGACTTCGCGAAAGCGCCGCTCGAATTTGCGGTTCGCTTTTTGCAGCGCCACCTCGGCTTTGACCCCTAAATGGCGGGATAAATTCACCGTGGCGAACAGCAGATCGCCCACTTCCTCTTCCAGTTTCGCTTCATCCACCACCGCCTGCTGCGCTTCATGCATCACTTCATCAATTTCTTCATGCACTTTGTCGAGCACCGGGCCCAGCGAGGTCCAGTCAAAACCGACCGCCGAGCAGCGACGCTGGATTTTATGCGCGCGCATCAGCGCCGGCAGGCTATGCGGAATGTCGTCCAGCGCCGAGTGCTGGGCTTTTTCCGCCCGCTCCGCGCTTTTGATCTGCTCCCAGCGGGCCAGGACTTCGCTGCTGTTTCCCGCGGTGGCATCAGCGAAAATATGGGGATGGCGGCGCTCCAGCTTGTCGCTGATGGCGGCGCAGATATCGTCAAAGTTAAAACGTCCCTCTTCCTGCGCCATCTGCGCATAGAACACCACCTGGAACAGCAGATCGCCCAGCTCACCGCGCAGGTCGTCAAAATCCTCTCGCGAAATAGCGTCCAGCACTTCATAGGTTTCTTCGAGGGTATAGGGGGCGATGGTGGCAAAGGTCTGCTCTTTATCCCACGGGCAGCCGTTTTCCGGGTCGCGCAGGCGGCGCATGATGCCGAGCAAGCGGTCAATCTGAGTCATGTGACAATCCTGGAAATTCAAAAAAAAGTCGGCCGGATAAGGCGTTTCGACCTTATCCGACGTTGCGAAATTGCCGGATGGCGGCTTCGCCTTATCCGGCCTGGAGACAAATTAACCGCCGTGCAGACGACGCGCGTCGATCACATCGGGCACCTGGTTCAGCTTACCGAGCACCCGGCCCAGCACCTGCAGGTTGTAAATCTCGATGGTCATATCGATGGTGGCCAGCTGCTGACGGGTATCGCTGCGGCTGGCGACGCCCAGCACGTTCACCTTCTCATTGGCGAGGATGGTGGTGATATCGCGCAGTAACCCGCTGCGATCGTTCGCCTCCACCCTGACCACCAGCGAATATCCCGCCGAGTAGCTTTCGCCCCATACCGCATCGACAATGCGCTCCGGGGCATGCGACTGCAGTTCAGCGAGCTGATCGCAGTCGGCGCGATGCACGGAAATCCCGCGCCCTTGAGTGATAAAGCCGACGATCTCATCGCCCGGGATCGGCTGGCAGCAGCGGGCAATATGGTGCATCAGATTGCCAACCCCTTCCACCACCACCCGGCCATTATCCTTGGTGCGGTTCTGCGGAGCATAGGTTTTCTGCTGCAGCTGCTTCAGCGCTGCCGCATCCTGCTCGGCGGCGCTCGGTTTATTGAACTGCGCCTGCAGGAAGTTGACCATCTGGTTGAGACGGATATCGCCGCCGCCGATGGCCGCCAGCAGTTCATCGAGCTCGTTGAAATTGTAGCGCGGCAGCAGGTGCTTTTCCGCATCCTTCAGGCTGATGCCCAGATGCTCCAGCTCGTCGTCAAGGATCTGCCGGCCGGCAAGAATGTTTTTGTCGCGATCCTGCTTACGGAACCAGGCGTGAATTTTGGAGCGTCCGCGGCTGGTGGTAACGTAGCCGAGGTTAGGGTTGAGCCAGTCGCGGCTCGGGTTCGGCTGCTTCTGGGTAATAATTTCGATCTGATCGCCCATCTGCAGCTGATAGGTAAACGGCACGATGCGGCCGCCGATTTTAGCGCCGATGCAGCGATGACCGACGTCGCTGTGGATATGGTAGGCAAAATCGAGCGGCGTCGACCCCGCCGGCAGGTCCACCACGTCGCCTTTCGGCGTAAAGACATACACCCGGTCGTCAAAGACCTGGCTGCGCACTTCGTCGAGCATTTCGCCGGAGTCGGCCATCTCTTCCTGCCAGGCAATCAGCTTGCGCAGCCAGGCGATACGGTCCTCATAGCCGCGACCGCCGCTGGTACCCGCTCCCGCGCCCTCTTTGTACTTCCAGTGCGCGGCCACGCCCAGCTCGGCGTCTTCATGCATCTGCCGGGTGCGGATTTGAATCTCCACCGTCTTGCCGCTCGGCCCCAGCACCACGGTGTGGATAGACTGGTAGCCGTTGGGTTTCGGGTTGGCCACGTAATCATCGAATTCATCCGGCAGATGACGGTAGTGAGTATGAACGATCCCCAGCGCGGCATAACAATCCTGCAACCGCTCGGCCACGATGCGCACCGCGCGAACGTCAAACAGCTCGTCAAAGGCGAGGTGTTTTTTCTGCATTTTGCGCCAGATGCTGTAGATATGCTTCGGCCGACCATAGACCTCGGCCTTGACCCCTTCGGCTTTCATTTCTGCCCGCAGGTGGCCGACGAACTCGTCGATATAATGCTCACGGTCGATACGGCGTTCGTGGAGCAGTTTGGCAATACGCTTGTACTCTGCCGGGTGCAGGTAGCGGAAGCAGTAATCTTCCAGCTCCCACTTCAGCTGGCCGATACCTAAGCGGTTCGCCAGGGGAGCATAGATATTGGTGCACTCTTTCGCCGCCAGCACGCGCTCATCTTCCGGCGCGTCCTTGACCTCGCGCAGATGCGCGATACGTTCGGCAAGCTTGATAACCACGCAGCGGAAATCGTCCACCATCGCCAGCAGCATGCGGCGAATGTTATCCACCTGCTCGGAAGATACTGAGTCGGTATGAGTAGCTTTCAGCTGACGGATGGCGGCCATGTCCCGTACCCCGTGAATCAGGGTCACGACCGATTTACCCACGCTCTCCTGCATAACCGCTTCGCTGACGACTTCGCTGTCGGCCAGTGGGAACAGCAGCGCCGCGCGCAGGGTATCGATATCCATACTTAGGGTGGAGAGGATCTCCACCATTTCGACGCCCCGCCACAGCAGCAGGTCCGCCAGCGGGTGTCCTTGCGTTTTTTCGCGACAATAATCCCAGGTTTCGGCTAAGCGCTCACACGACTGCTGGCTGGAAATCCCCAGACTCGCGATCCATTTCTTCGGGTCAAATTCACCAGCTTTATTAAGATGTGCACTTCTTACCGCAACCATTGTCCTCTCCTTAAGGGACCGGCCTGCCGAAGTCGGCAAGCCTCAACTTTCTACATGTCATCCTGCAGGTCGCGTCAGCATTGATGGCCGGGGCGGCTCTTCTGCGACGTTGTGAATGACCTTATGTAAGCCTGCGCTCAAACAACACCATTGATTCCAGATGACCGGTATGCGGGAACATATCCAGCATCGCCAGGCGTTGAATCTGATATCCAGCCTGCAACAGGGTTTCGCTGTCTCGCGCCAGCGTCGCCGGGTTGCAGGAAACATACACCACCCGCCGCGGCGCCAGTTTTATAATATGCGGCATCACGCCCGGCGCGCCGGCACGGGCTGGGTCCAGCAGCACTTTATCAAAGCCGTGCTTCGCCCAGGCCTGGCGGGTGACATCCTCTTCCAGATTTTCATGGAAGAAGGTGACATTGGATAAACCATTGAGGGCGGCATTTTCCCGCCCCTTCTCCACCAGCGCCGGCACCCCTTCCACCCCGACCACGTGGGCGGCGCGAGTCGCCAGCGGCAGGGTAAAATTGCCCATCCCGCAGAACAGATCCAGCACCCGGTCTTCGGGCTGCAGATCCAGCCACGCCAGCGCGGTACGCACCATCTGCTGATTCACGCCGTCGTTGACCTGGATAAAATCCCGCGGACTGAACACTAAGCGTAGTCCGTCTGAGGTATACCATGGCGCTTCGCCGTGAATATGTTCCAGTATCTCGCTTTGCGGCGCGAGGTACAGGGAAAGACCGTGAGTTTGCGAAAAACGTTCCAGTTTTTCCCTGTCAGCGGCCGGCAGCGCAGCGGTATGGCGCAGCACCATTAGTGGGCCGTTGTCCGCCAGCACCAGCTCGACGTGGCCAAGGTGGCGTAATGCGCTCAGCGCGCTTAAGCACTCGCGCACGGCGGGCAGCAGCGCCTCAAGTTGGGGCACCAAAACAGGGCACTGCACCACATCGACGATCGCTTTGTCGCTGGCCTGACGAAAACCCATCTGCAATTGTTGGGTCTTTGGCTGATAATTCAAGCTTAAGCGCGCGCGACGGCGATAGCCCCACGGCTCGCCGGCGATGATCTCATCCACCTCGCGCTTCATCAGGCGCGCCAGCGCGGCGCGTTTACTTTGCTGCTGAAGCGTGATGCTGGCATGCTGCTGTTGGCAGCCGCCGCAAACGCCAAAATGGGGGCAGCGCGGCGCCTGGCGCTGCGGGCTGTCGGTCAGACGGCGTTTCACCTGGGCGCGGGCGTACTGCTTTTTGTCTTCCACCAGCACCACCTCAGCCTGCTCCTGCGGCAGCACGCCGCCGACGAACAGCGCTTTCCCCTGGTGGCGGGCCACGCCCTGGCCAAAGGGATCGAGGTCGTTGACTGTAACGGTTATGATCTGGCGCGTCGTCACACGCCGTTTTGCAGAGTAGAATTGCGCCATCGTAGAGAGTTGTCTCAATCAAATAAAACGAGCTCGTTCAGAGCGGCAGCGCCGCGAAGCGCACCGACGCGCACCGAACGATGATGTCTATATTCTCCCATAATGGAACCGCATGACCAACTACAGCCTGCGTGCTCGCATGATGATTCTGATTCTGGCGCCAACCGTCCTGATAGGGCTGTTGCTCAGTGTTTTCTTTGTCGCTCACCGTTATAACGACCTGCAACGTCAGCTGGAGGACGCCGGCACCAGCATTATTGAGCCGCTGGCGGTCTCCAGCGAATATGGCATGAATCTGCAAAACCGCGAATCCATCGGCCAGTTGATCAGCGTTCTGCATCGTCGCCACTCGGAGATCGTGCGGGCCATCTCGGTGTACGATTCGCATAACCGCCTGTTTGTCACCTCCAATTACCAGCTCAACCCCAGCGACCTGCAGATCCCAAAAGGCGAGGCGTTTCCCCGTCGTCTCAGCGTCATCCGCGACGGCGACATGATGATCCTGCGCACGCCGATCGTCTCGGAAAGTTATTCGCCGGATGAATCCCCCGAATCCGATGCCAAAATGCCGGGCAATATGCTGGGCTACGTCGCGCTGGAGCTGGATCTGAAATCGGTCCGCCTGCAGCAGTACAAAGAGATTTTCATCTCCAGCGTGATGATGCTGTTCTGCATCGGCATTGCGCTGATCTTCGGCTGGCGCCTGATGCGCGACGTCACCGGCCCTATCCGCAATATGGTCAATACCGTCGACCGCATCCGCCGTGGGCAGCTGGACAGTCGGGTCGAGGGCTTTATGCTCGGCGAGCTGGATATGCTGAAAAACGGCATCAACTCGATGGCCATGTCGCTGGCGGCGTACCATGAGGAGATGCAGCACAACGTCGACCAGGCCACCTCCGATCTGCGGGAAACCCTTGAGCAGATGGAGATTCAGAACGTCGAACTGGACCTGGCGAAAAAGCGCGCCCAGGAGGCGGCGCGCATTAAGTCTGAATTCCTGGCCAATATGTCCCACGAACTGCGCACCCCGCTCAATGGGGTGATCGGCTTTACCCGCCTGACGCTGAAAACCGATCTCAACGCCACGCAGCGCGACCACCTGACCACCATCGAACGCTCGGCCAATAATCTGCTGGCGATCATCAACGACGTGCTCGACTTTTCCAAGCTGGAGGCGGGGAAACTCATCCTGGAGAGCATTCCGTTCCTGCTGCGCACCTCGCTTGATGAGGTGGTCACCCTGCTGGCGCATTCCGCGCATGATAAGGGGCTGGAGCTGACGCTGAACATTAAGAACAACGTGCCGGATAACGTCATCGGCGACCCGCTGCGTCTGCAGCAGATTGTGACCAACCTCGTGGGCAACGCCATCAAATTTACCGAGCACGGTAATATCGACGTGCTGGTGGAGCAGCGGGCCATCAGTAATTCGCGGGTGCAGATCGAAATTCAGATCCACGATACCGGCATCGGCATCCCCGAGCGCGATCAGTCCCGGCTGTTCCAGGCCTTCCGTCAGGCCGATGCCAGTATTTCACGCCGCCACGGCGGCACCGGGCTCGGGCTGGTGATCACCCAGCGTCTGGTCAAGGAGATGGGCGGCGATATCTCGTTTCACAGTCAGCCGAACCGCGGCTCCACCTTCTGGTTCCATATCAACCTCGATCTCAACCCGAACGCCATCCCGGATATGCTGAATACCGACGGGCTGGCGGGCAAGCGTCTGGCCTATGTGGAAGCCAACGCGACGGCGGCGCAGTGCACGCTGGAGATGCTGGCCGCCACGCCGCTGGAGGTGATCTACAGCCCCACCTTCTCCTCGCTGGCGGAAGCCCAGTACGACATTCTGCTGGTCGGTATCCCGGTCTCAATGCGCGATTTGTCACCGCACCGGGAAAAATTAGCCAAAGCCTGCGCGATGTCAGACAACGTACTGCTGGCTCTGCCGTGTCATGCCCAGGTTAGCGCCGAAGCCCTGAAACGCGATGGCGTCGCCGCCTGCCTGTTGAAACCACTCACCACCACCCGTTTACTGCCAGCGCTGGTGGCCACCAATCATGCGACAGCCTCCGCGCCGTTGACGCAGGCCGGCAGCCATAAGCTGCCGATGACCGTGATGGCCGTCGACGACAACCCGGCAAACCTGAAGCTCATTGGCGCCCTGCTGGATGACCTTGTGCAGCAGGTGATCCTCTGCGACAGCGGCCAGCAGGCGGTGGACAAGGCCAAGCAACTGCAGATGGATCTGATCCTGATGGATATTCAGATGCCGGATATGGACGGCATCCGCGCTTGTGAGCTTATCCATCATCTGCCGCATCACCAGCTAACGCCGGTTATCGCCGTCACCGCACACGCCCTGGAGGGCCAGCGCGAGAAGCTCCTGAGCGCCGGCATGAACGACTATCTGGCGAAGCCGATCGAAGAAGAGAAACTGCACGCCCTGCTGCTGCGCTATCAGCCCGGAGTACACAGCATCGCCCCGGCGGCGATACCGCCCACAGAGCCGGTCATCGACCATAACCAGACGCTCGACTGGCAGCTGGCGCTGCGCCAGGCGGCGATGAAGCCAGATCTGGCGAGGGAGATGCTGCAGATGCTGATCGCTTTTATGCCGGAGGTACGTAACAAAGTGGAAGAGCAACTGGTTGGCGAGCAGCCGGAAGGGCTGGTGGATCTGATCCACAAACTGCATGGCAGCTGCAGCTACAGCGGCGTGCCGCGGCTGAAAAAGCTGTGCCACACCCTGGAGAGCCAGCTGCGCGCAGGCACCGCCGCCGAGGATCTGGAGCCGGAGCTGCTTGAGCTGTTAGATGAGATGGACAATGTGGCGCGTGAATCGTGCCGGATGGGGGTGTAAACCCCGGATAGCGGCGCTATGCGCCTCATCCGGGCTACGCCCTACGGTCCGGTATTCGGTTGGTAGCCCCGGTAAGCGTAAGCGCCACCGGGGATGGTTCCCGGATCGCGGTGCTACGCACCTTATCCGGGCTACAAATACCACTGCGCCAGCCGGGATACCTCAATTACAGCTTACCGCCCATCTGCAAAACCGCGGCGACGTTTCGCGCCGTCATCCGCAGATTGGCGGCGGCATTGGCCAGTGCTTCATCCAGAGTGCAGATGGTGTACAACACGCTGAATACCGCATCCAGCCCGTGCTGATGCACGACGCCGACATCGGCGGTCAGGCTGCCGGCAATCCCGATCACCGGTACGTTAAATCGCTTCGCCACCCGGGCCACCCCCACCGGCACCTTACCGTGGATAGTCTGACTGTCAATACGCCCTTCCCCGGTGATCACTAAATCAGCATCCGCCACCCGCTCCGCCAGCTGCAGCGCATCGGTGACAATCTCAATGCCCGGGCGCAGCTGAGCGCCGCAAAACGCATACAGCGCCGCGCCCATCCCACCCGCCGCGCCGCCGCCTTCCAGGCTCAGCACGTCGCAATCTAAATCACGGGCGATGATCCGGGCATAGTGCCGCAGGCCGCCGTCAAGCCGGTCAATCATCTGCGCCGTCGCCCCTTTTTGCGGGCCGAATACCGCGCTGGCGCCCTGCGGGCCGGTCAACGGGTTGGTAACGTCGCAAGCTACTTCAATCCGACAATCTGCCAGCCGTGGATCCAGCTCGCTAAGATCGATGCGCGCCAGCGTCTCCAGCGCACCGCCCCCTGGCGCGATCTGCTGACCGTCGGCGGTCAGCAGTTTCGCCCCCAGCGCCTGCGCCATGCCGGCGCCGCCGTCATTGGTCGCGCTGCCGCCAATGCCAATAATGATCTGCCGCACACCAGCGTCCAGCGCATGGCGTATGAGCTCCCCGGTGCCCCAGGAGGTGGTCAGCAGCGGGTTACGCTGCGCCGGGGGAACGCTTTCCAGCCCGCTGGCCGCCGCCATTTCGATAAAGGCGCACTGGCGATCGCCGGACAGCCCATAAAATGCCTCTACCGGCTCCCCCAGCGGCCCGGTCACCGTCTGCGGAACCTGATGCCCGCCGGTCGCCGCCACCATGGCTTCCACCGTCCCTTCCCCGCCGTCGGCAACCGGCAGCCTGACATATTCCGCGTCAGGATAAATCTCGCGAAAGCCTTGCTCTATCGCACTGGCTACTTCCAGCGCGCTCAGGCTCTCTTTCCAGGAATCCGGTGCGATCACTATTTTCATCTGCAGTCCTTACTCTGAGCTAACCCTTGTGGCTATCGCGCAATGCCGGCCCCCGCAGAGGCCGGCGGCCTTTTAGCGCACCATGCATGGACGCTTGTTGTCAAAGGTCCAGCCCGGGATCAGGTACTGCATCGCCATCGCATCGTCGCGGGCGCCAAGGCCATGTTTCTTATATAGCTCATTTGCCTGCATTACGCGGTCCATATCCAGCTCAACCCCCAGACCCGGCGTGCTCGGCACCTGCACCATTCCGCCTTTAATTTCAAATGGTTGTTTGGTCAGACGCTGATTGCCCTCCTGCCAGATCCAGTGGGTATCGATAGCGGTGATCTTGCCCGGCGCCGCAGCCGCAACGTGGGTGAACATCGCCAGCGACACGTCGAAGTGGTTATTAGAGTGCGAACCCCATGTCAGGCCAAACTCATGGCACATCTGCGCCACGCGAACCGATCCCTGCATGGTCCAGAAGTGCGGGTCCGCCAGCGGGATATCCACCGACTGCAGGGAGAGCGTATGGCCCATCTGCCGCCAGTCGGTAGCGATCATATTGGTGGCGGTCGGCAGGCCCGTCGCGCGACGGAACTCCGCCATCACTTCGCGGCCGGAGAAGCCCTGCTCAGCGCCGCACGGATCCTCCGCATAGGCCAGTACTCCCTTCAGCTGCTTGCCAATCTGAATCGCTTCTTCAAGCAGCCAGGCGCCGTTCGGATCGAGGGTCACGCGGGCATTCGGGAAGCGCTTCGCCAGGGCGCTGATCGCTTCGGCCTCTTCAAAACCGGCCAGCACGCCGCCCTTCAGCTTAAAGTCGTTGAAGCCATATTTTTCATACGCCGCTTCCGCGAGGCGGACCACCGCATCCGGCGTCATCGCCTCTTCATGGCGCAGGCGATACCACTCGCATTGTTCATCCGGCTGGCTCTGATAGGCCAGCGGCGTGGCGTGGCGGTTACCGATAAAGAACAGGTAGCCCAGCATTTCAACTTCGCTGCGCTGTTGTCCATCGCCGAGCAGCGAGGCGACGTTGACCCCAAGGTGCTGACCCAGCAGGTCCAGCAGCGCCGCTTCGATTCCGGTCACCACGTGAATGGTGGTGCGCAGGTCAAAGGTCTGCAGGCCGCGGCCGCCGGCGTCACGGTCGGCGAACTGATTGCGCACCGCACCGAGCACGTTTTTATACTCGCCCAGCGTTTTGCCCACCACCAGCGGAATGGCATCCTCCAGAGTCTGGCGAATTTTTTCGCCCCCCGGAATTTCACCGACGCCGGTATGGCCGGCGTTATCTTTGATAATCACGATATTGCGGGTGAAGTACGGAGCGTGGGCCCCGCTCAGATTCATCAGCATACTGTCATGGCCGGCAACCGGGATCACCTGCATGGTGGTGACAACGGGCGTGGAAGAGAAAGTCGTCATAGCATCATCCTTTTGTAATTAGTGGCGGCCGAAAACGGGACGTTTGCGGTCGAATGTCCAGCCGGGGATCAGGTACTGCATCGGGCCCGCGTCGTTGCGTGCGCCGCCCGGCAGCGCTTTATAGGCCTCATGGGCTTTGCGCACCTGCTCCCAGTCAAGTTCCACGCCGAGTCCCGGCGCGTCTGGCACGGCAATCTTGCCGTTAATAATCTGCAACGGATTTTTGGTCAGGCGCGCCTCGCCTTCCTGCCAGATCCAGTGGGTGTCGATGGCGGTGGGCTGACCCGGCGCCGCGGCGCCGACGTGGGTAAACATCGCCAGGGAAATATCAAAATGGTTGTTGGAATGGCAGCCCCAGGTCAGCCCCCATTCGTCGCACAGCTGCGCCACTCGTACCGCGCCGGAGAGCGTCCAGAAGTGCGGGTCCGCCAGCGGAATATCGACGGCGTTGAGCATCACCGCATGACCCATCTCGCGCCAGTTAGTGGCGATCATATTGGTGGCGACCGGTAGCCCAGTGGCGCGGCGGAACTCGGCCATCACCTCCCGGCCGGAAAAACCCTGCTCGGCGCCGCACGGATCTTCGGCGTAGGTCAGAACATCCTGCAGCCCTTTGCACAGGGCGATCGCCTCATCCAGCAGCCAGGCGCCGTTAGGATCGACGGTGATGCGCGCGTCCGGAAAGCGCTTTTTCAGCGCCCGGGCGGTGTCAATTTCCTGCTCGCCGGGCAGCACGCCGCCCTTCAGCTTAAAGTCTTTGAAACCGTAGCGATCCTGAGCGGCTTCCGCCAGGCGCACCACCGCTTCGCTGCTCAACGCCTGCTGGTGGCGCAGGCGATACCATTCGTGATCGCCCGGCGTATGGTCCAGATAACCAAGGTCGGTTTTCTGCCGATCGCCGATATAGAACAGGTAGCCCAGCACGGTGACGGCATCACGCTGCTTGCCCGGCCCCAGCAGCTCGCAGACCGGCACATTGAGCACTTTGCCGAGCAGATCGAGCAGCGCGGCCTCCAGCGCCGCTACCGCGTTGACTTTCAGTTCAAAGGTCCACGCCCCTTTGCCAAAGGTGTCGAAATCCGCCGCCTGATTGCCTTTGTGTACCTGCTGCACCACGCGATTCAGCCTGGCGACCTCCTGACCTACCACCTGCGGGATCGCCGCCAGCAGCGTCTGGTAGATAACCTCACCGCCAGGGGCTTCGCCCACGCCGGTGTTGCCGGCGTTATCGGTCAACACCACGATATTGCGGGTAAACCAGGCGTTATGCGCCCCACCGATGTTCAGCAGCATGCTGTCGTGTCCGGCCACCGGAATGACCTTCATCTCTGTAATAATCGGGCTGGATTGGGTAGTCATGATTAACGTCCCGCTACAGGTTTCAGTTCAATACGTTTGATGTCGCCCACCAGCACCAGGTAGCTCAGCACTGCCACCAGGGCATGGATGCCGACGTAAACCAGCGCCCCGTTGAACGAGCCGGTGGTGCCGACGATATAGCCGATAGCGATCGGGGTGACGATACCGGAGATATTGCCGAACATGTTGAACAGGCCGCCGGAAAGACCGCTAATCTCTTTCGGCGCGGTATCCGCCATCACCGCCCAGCCAAGCGCGCCGATCCCTTTGCCGAAGAAGGCCATCGCCATAAAGCCAATCACCATCCACTCCACGTTGACATAGTTACACATCAGCATGGTCATGGAGAGCAGCATCCCCAGTACTATCGGCGTTTTGCGGGCAATGTTCAGCGAGCCGGTGCGACGCATTAACCAGTCAGAGATCACCCCGCCCAGCACCCCGCCGACGAACCCGCACACCGCCGGAACGGAGGCGACAAACCCCGCTTTGAGGATCGACATGCCGCGCGCCTGCACCAGGTAAACCGGGAACCAGGTAATAAAGAAATAGGTCAGGGCGTTAATGCAGTACTGACCGATATAGATGCCGATCATCATCCGCGATCCGATCAGCTGCTTGATTTGGCCCATTTTGACGCTGAAGGGCACCTTCTGCGCGCTGCTCTTTTGATCCATGTTGATCAGGGCGCCGCCTTCGGCGATATATTCCAGTTCCTTCTTGTTTACTCCCGGATGGTTGTTCGGATCGTGGATCACTTTCAGCCAGACAAAGCTAATCACAATCCCCAGGCCGCCCATAAAGAAGAAGACGTGCGACCAACCCACCTCATGCGTCAGCCAGCCCATGATCGGCGCGAAGATAACGGTGGCAAAGTACTGAGCGGAGTTGAAGATCGCCACCGCCGTGCCGCGCTCCTGCGCCGGGAACCAGGCGGCCACGATACGGCTGTTACCCGGGAACGACGGCGATTCGGCCAGGCCAACGAGGAAACGCAGGGTAAACAGCGCGACAATAATGCCAAAGCCGCTGAAGATGTCGACGAAGCCCTGCAGCAGGGTAAACATCGACCAGATGAAGATCGACCAGAAATAGACGCGCTTCGAACCGAAGCGGTCGAGCAGCCAGCCGCCCGGGATCTGGCCGATGACATAAGCCCATGAGAACGCGGAGAAGACATACCCCATCCCCACCGGATCCAGGCCGATATCTTTGGCCATTTCCGAACCGGCGATCGACAGCGTCGCCCGGTCGCCATAGTTAAAAGAGGTGACGATAAACAGCATCACCACTATCCAGTAGCGGGCATTGGTGCGCTTTTCAGCCGCCGTCGCCGCCTGACTTAATGAACTCATTGTTGTACTCCTGAATCATAGCGTTTAGCTACGTTCATTCTGAACAGCACAACCTGTAGGGTAATCAGAATGACGTGGTCGTGTTTTGATAGTTGTCGTTATATCTGGCACTGCATTTGTCACTGGCTGGAGCAGTATATGAAGAGGCACACCGCGGCTCACCGTGCATCTACACAGCTTTTACGCCGCTATTGCAGGTGGTTTATGGCGTATGCCTGAAAGAATGGGGGGAAGTTCACGGAAATGAAAAACCAGCGCCGCGGGTGGTCAAAAGGGCAGCAAAAAGAGCCGGAGTGTGAAATACCTCTCTTGACGCGGTGAAACTGGCTAGCTTAACCCATGATATTGCTAAGGATATTGTGCATTTGCCTGAAGGCGTGCGGCCCGAAAAGGGCTACACTTTTGCTGTCCGCGTATCTGGCCGCGACAGCTTGAAAGGGCGCCCTCTGCGTAGGGAGAGGGCAGCGCTTTTATTCTAGCAGGGTAGCCCACTGCTCAACCCATGGATTAGAGACGCTCTCCGGCTCCGGATCTTCGCTGGCGTCAATCTTCAGCATCTCGCCGATGCGCTTCGCGCCCTGCTCCTGCAGTAGCTGATCGAACTTCAGGCCGCCGCCGCAAAAGTTGGCGTAGGTGCTGTCGCCCAGCGCGATAATGCCGTAACGCAGGTGAGGTTGATACATATCTTTGATGCCCTCATACAGCGGGACGATGCTGTCCGGCAGATCGCCCTGCCCGGTGGTGGAGGTGACCACCAGCACATACTTCCCCGTATAGGATTCCCAGTCGTTGACCTGCGGATCCTCATACACGGTAGCCTTGTGTCCCAGTCCGCTGAGGATCGCTTCTGCTTCTTCCGCAACCAGCAGCGAGTTGCCGTACATGGTGCCGACAAAAATTCCGACTTCCGCCATGCTATTATCTCCCAGGATTGTCCTTATTCTCTTCATCCTGACCGCAGTCGTCGGCAAACTCAACCCTTTCATTTAGCGGGAGAAGCCCGCGCCAGCCAAACTGCGACAGCGCACGCATCCAGACGTCGTCAAAACCGGCGCGCAGGGTCAGCGGCTCACCGGTAAAGGGATGAGTTAACGACAGTTCGCTGGCGTGCAGCATCAGGCGGTGGCAGCCGAAATGCTCCGCGGCGCTGCGGTTTTGCCGCAGATCGCCGTGCTTGCTGTCGCCGAGGATCGGATGACGCAGGTGGGCCAGATGGCGGCGCAGCTGGTGCTTGCGGCCGGTTTTCGGCTCCAGTTCCACCAGCCCGTAGCGCGTGGTGGGATAACGCCCGGTAGCGACCGGCATCTCTACCGTCGCCAGACCACGATAATGGGTCACCGCCGGCTGCGGGCCTTTATCTTCGCGGGCGAACTTATCGGCGATTTTATCCAGCTCTTCCACCAGCGGATAATCGAGCAGCGCCTCTTCCATCAGCCAGCCGCGGACGATCGCATGGTAGCGCTTCTGGATCTGATGCTGCTCGAACTGCTGCGCCAGCAGCCGACCCGCCTCGCTTGACAGCCCCATGAGCAGGACGCCGGAGGTGGGCCGGTCGAGGCGATGGGCGGTAAAAACGTGCTGACCGATCTGGTCGCGCACGGTCTGCATCACCACCACTTTCTCATCGCGATCGAGCCAGCTGCGGTGCACCAGCCAGCCCGACGGTTTGTTGACCGCCACCAGCCAGTCGTCCTGGTAGATTATCTCCAGCATCAGGCCTGCTCACCGGCAAACAGCGCGTCCAGCAGCAGCAGCTCCGCCAGCATGGATTCGCGAACCGGGTGGGCTTGATCCAGCGCCATTTCGTAATACGGCGCAACGGCGAAATTTTGCGGCAGCGGCTGGCCGCTCTCCAGCAGCTGATGCATACGCGGGATCAGGACCCACTGCAGCCACTCCAGCGGCTCCAGGGTATCCAGGCAAAACGGCTTATCGCTGGCGAAGGCGCTGCTGTCCGGCGCCGTCTCCTGCCAGTGTTCTGTTTCGCGCAGCAGGGCTTCAATGGCGCGCAGGCGATCGCGCACGCTATCGTGAAGAGTCATGGGGGAAACCTCGATGAGTTAAAAACCGGGCGCAGGATAGCAAATCCGCAGGAGAAATAAAAAAAGGGAGCACTGTATAAACAGTGCTCCCGGTTCGTTTTGCAGCATTCCCGCTACATTGGTGCTCCCTGCTCGTCCTTGAAAACTTTTCCTGAGGTCTCCTGACCATGTTCATCCATAAACTCGTGCATCCTGCTTTCACACCACCCCGATGTGAAATGACTTATCCTTAAGTTTGTCCCGATCTTCCTGATCCACCGTTCATCCTGAGCGGCTCTCATTCTCCATCCTGGAGGTGTCCATTACGCGATCCTGCGTTATCCTTGCTTCATCCTGAAGCCTGTCCTTGCAACGCCATCCTGGCGGGTCCTGCAGAAGCGCCATCATCCTGATGTTCGCTTCATTTCGCGACTTCCTGTCGACAAACATAGGATCACTGATTCTGCCTCTTCTTACAACCCTTCTTGAGACAATCTCTTAAGATTAGTCCCCACTCAAAAGGACGAAAAAATTAAGATCTAATTTAATACCAATAACTTAACAAAAAAAGATTGGATTAAATTTGCCTTAAATGATGATGATCTCTTACAGGTTTTGTAAGAGATCTCTCACAAATGACCAGGCAGACTGGATTACAGCACCGGCTCAAGCTGGTTGAGGAAACCCGCAAGCGAGGGGGAAAGGGTGAGGCGTTTGGCGGTGCCGAGGGTCTCTTTGACGACTTCACCGCTGAGATTACAGACGGAAATGACATCCAGTTCACTCTCGAGGGTAGCGATGAACAGCGTCGGCGCCAGCTTCAGCCGCTTCTGCACCACCAGGTGCCCGATGAGGTTTTCCTGCACCCGCTGGAAATCCTCTTCACTCCAGGTCTGCAGCAGCGTTAGCGTTTCGCCGGCGAACCGGCCGGTCATATCGCCGGCAAACTGAGTGGTATAATAAGAATGAAGCGGCTGTTGTACCACAATATCCAGGGCGCGTTCAACCGCACTGATATTTTGCGCCAGCGAAAACGGCTGCGGCTGCCAGAAAACGGCCTCGTCCTGGGTGTCGACGACGCAAGGCGACGGAACGCCGTAAAGCTCTTCACTGCGCGGCAGGCTGTGGCGCTGCTGCTGCCAGGCGGCGCAATAACGTTGGGTAAAAGCATGCAGCGCTTCTGCGGTCTGATGGTCCACCGGTTTCTCTCTTCACGTTAGACAGGATACACTGGGGTAATAGTGTACCCGCTTTACTATGGTGAAACATGTCTTCTTACGATAATCATCAGGCGCTGGCCGGCCTGACGCTCGGTAAATCAACCGATTACCGCGATACCTATGACGCCTCGCTGCTGCAGGGCGTTCCGCGCAGCCTTAACCGCGACCCGCTTGGCCTGCATGCCGACAACCTGCCGTTTCACGGCGCCGATATCTGGACGCTCTACGAACTCTCCTGGCTGAACGGCAAAGGCCTGCCGCAGGTGGCCGTCGGCCACGTCGAACTGCCCGACACCACCGTCAATCTGGTGGAATCAAAAAGCTTTAAGCTCTATCTCAACAGCTTCAACCAGACGCGTTTCGCCAGCTGGCAGGAGGTTGAAGAGACGCTGACCCGCGATCTGAGCGCCTGCGCGCAGGGCGAGGTCAAGGTGTCGCTGTACCGTCTGGATGAACTGGAAGGCCAGCCGATTGCCCACCTGCACGGCGCCTGCATCGACGATCAGGATATCGAGATCGATAACTATCAGTTCAGCGCCGACTACCTGCAGGGCGCCGCCAGCGGCAAAATCGTGGAAGAGACGCTGGTCAGCCATCTGCTGAAGTCCAACTGCCTGATCACCCACCAGCCGGACTGGGGCTCGGTGCAGATCCAGTATCGTGGGGCGAAAATCGACCGCGAGCAGCTCCTGCGCTATCTGGTTTCTTTTCGCCACCATAACGAATTCCATGAGCAGTGCGTCGAGCGCATCTTTAACGATATTCTCCGTTTCTGCCAGCCGGAATCGCTTTCCGTTTACGCCCGCTATACGCGACGCGGTGGTCTGGATATCAACCCCTGGCGCAGCAACGGCGACTTTTCCCCTGCCACCGGCCGCCTCGCCCGACAATAATAAACATTTTCACAATTTGCGTGCGTTTAGGCGCGCGCAAGGTTGTGAAAACGCCGCTCGCAGGGCTATTGTAATCACAGGAAGACCATAAGCGTCCTGTAAGGAGTTCACTTGATTACACATGTTAGCCCGCTTGGTTCAATGGATATGCTGTCGCAGCTGGAAGTGGATATGCTTAAGCGCACCGCCAGCAGCGACCTGTATCAACTGTTTCGCAACTGCTCGCTTGCTGTGCTCAACTCGGGGAGCCTGACCGATAACAGCAAGGAGCTCCTGTCCCGTTTTGAAAATTTCGATATTAACGTGCTACGTCGCGAACGCGGCGTGAAGCTGGAACTGATCAACCCGCCGGAAGACGCCTTCGTTGACGGGCGCATTATTCGTTCCCTGCAGGCCAACCTGTTCGCCGTACTGCGCGACATCCTCTTCGTGTACGGCCAGATCCACAATACCGTTCGCTTCCCGAACCTCGATCTCGAAAGTTCGGTCCATATCACCAACCTGGTGTTCTCGATCCTGCGCAACGCCCGCGCGCTACACGTCGGCGAAGCGCCGAACATGATCGTCTGCTGGGGCGGCCACTCGATCAACGAAAACGAATATCTCTACGCCCGCCGCGTCGGTACGCAGCTGGGACTGCGGGAACTGAATATCTGCACCGGCTGCGGGCCTGGCGCGATGGAAGCGCCGATGAAAGGCGCCGCCGTCGGCCACGCGCAGCAGCGCTACAAAGACAGCCGCTTTATCGGCATGACCGAACCGTCCATTATCGCCGCAGAACCGCCAAACCCGCTGGTCAATGAACTGATCATCATGCCGGACATCGAAAAGCGTCTGGAGGCCTTCGTGCGCATCGCCCACGGGATCATCATCTTCCCGGGCGGCGTCGGCACCGCCGAAGAACTGCTCTACCTGCTGGGTATTCTGATGCATCCGGATAACAAAGCGCAGGTGCTGCCGCTGATCCTCACCGGACCGAAAGAGAGCGCTGACTACTTCCGCGTGCTGGACGAATTTATCACCCATACCCTGGGCGAATCCGCCCGTCGCCACTACCGGATCATCATCGACGACCCGGCGGAAGTGGCGCGGCAGATGAAAAAAGCGATGCCGCTGGTGAAAGAGAGCCGTCGCGAGACCGACGACGCCTACAGCTTCAACTGGTCGATTCGTATCTCGCCGGACCTGCAGATGCCGTTTGATCCGACCCATGAAAACATGGCCAACCTCAAACTCTCCCCGGACCAGCCGGTGGAAGTCCTGGCCGCCGACCTGCGCCGCGCCTTCTCCGGCATTGTCGCAGGTAACGTCAAAGAGGTGGGCATCCAGGCCATCGAGCAGTACGGTCCATACAAGCTGCACGGCGACCCGGAGATGATGCGCCGCATGGACGATCTGCTGCAGGGCTTCGTCGCCCAGCACCGCATGAAGCTTCCTGGCGGTACCGCCTATATTCCCTGCTACGAAATCATCGCCTGATTTCCGTCCCGCCGGGGCAGCGCCTGTTGCCCCGGCGGGCACGCTTTCTCTGACTTCCAAAACGCGCCAAAAACCTTTCTGTGACTAATCAAACACCTGAATTGTTTTTACATAGCCAATCGTTTGCGTTAGTAAAAACTGCGACAATTATCACTGCAAAAAATGGTTTTAAGCGCAAAAACGTCGACCACTTCTCTTTTTTACAGTAAATCCCTCGTTATTACGCCGCCCCGCTTTTATCTCATATGCTGCAAATGGTAGCCTGCGCGCCACAAATCGCTGGCTGATCACCAGAAACAGGCTGTTGGACTAAAAATACGCACATTGAAAGTGGATTATTGCATTTGAGATCGCGATCACTGATGCATAAACCATATAAATGTATCTTTCCGGCCCAATTATTACGGAGAAAATTTCTAAAAAAACCGTAATTAAACGAATTTCGTGTTACGCAATTGTATTTGTTCATTAGATTTTGTTGATTCCTCCAGGAGATACAGATGGAAACCACTCAAACCAGCACCATCGTTTCGGGCGAAACCCGCAGCGGATGGCGTAAAACCGACACCATGTGGATGCTGGGCCTGTACGGTACAGCGATCGGCGCGGGCGTCTTGTTCCTGCCGATCAACGCCGGCGTCGGCGGCATGATCCCCCTGATTATCATGGCGATTCTGGCCTTCCCGATGACCTTCTTCGCCCACCGCGGTATGACCCGCTTCGTGCTCTCCGGCAAAAACCCGGGCGAAGACATTACTGAAGTGGTTGAAGAACACTTCGGCGTAGGCGCAGGTAAGCTGATTACCCTGCTCTACTTCTTCGCTATCTATCCAATCCTGTTGGTCTACAGCGTGGCGATCACCAATACCGTCGAAAGCTTCATGGCGCACCAGCTGCACATGACGCCGCCGCCGCGCGCTATTCTGTCGCTGATCCTGATCGTCGGCATGATGACCATCGTGCGTTTCGGTGAGCAGATGATTGTAAAAGCGATGAGCGTGCTGGTGTTCCCGTTCGTTATCGCCCTGATGGTGTTGGCGCTGTACCTGATCCCGCAGTGGAACGGTGCGGCGCTGGAGACCCTCTCCCTGAGCGGCGCCTCCGTCACCGGCAACGGCCTGCTGATGACCCTGTGGCTGGCGATCCCGGTAATGGTCTTCTCTTTCAACCACTCGCCGATCATCTCCTCCTTCGCGGTTGCCAAGCGTGAAGAGTACGGCGAAGGCGCCGAGAAAAAATGCTCCAGCATCCTGGCTCGCGCCCACATCATGATGGTGCTGACCGTGATGTTCTTCGTCTTCAGCTGCGTCCTGAGCCTCTCTCCGGCAGACCTGGCGGCGGCGAAAGAGCAGAACATCTCGATTCTGTCTTACCTGGCGAACCACTTTAACGCGCCAATCATTGCCTGGATGGCGCCGATCATCGCGATGATCGCCATCACCAAATCCTTCCTCGGCCACTACCTTGGCGCCCGCGAAGGCTTTAACGGCATGGTGATTAAGTCCCTGCGCGGTAAAGGCAAATCGATCGAAATCAACAAACTGAACAAGCTGACCGCGCTGTTCATGCTGGTTACCACCTGGATTGTAGCGACGCTGAACCCGAGCATCCTCGGCATGATCGAGACCCTGGGCGGCCCGATTATCGCGATGATCCTGTTCCTGATGCCGATGTACGCGATTCAGAAAGTGCCGGCGATGCGTAAATACAGCGGCCACGTTAGCAACGTCTTCGTGGTGATTATGGGTCTGATTGCCATCTCCGCGATCTTCTACTCGCTGTTCAGCTAATTCAGTCAACACCTCCCCCCCGCGCCGCTGAACGGCGGCGCGCTTTCCGACAGCACGGGAATACATATGATCAGCGTATTCGATATCTTTAAAATCGGCATTGGCCCTTCCAGCTCCCATACCGTTGGACCGATGAAAGCGGGCAAACAATTTACTGACGACCTGATCGCGCGCGGCCTGCTGGCCGAGGTGAGCAAAGTCGTCGTCGACGTCTACGGCTCCCTCTCCCTGACCGGTAAAGGCCACCATACCGATATCGCGATTATCATGGGGCTCGCCGGCAACCTGCCGGACACCGTCGACATTGACGCCATTCCGGGATTTATTCAGGACGTTAACACCCATGGTCGCCTGATGCTGGCCAACGGCCAGCATGAAGTGGACTTCCCGGTCGATCAGTGCATGAATTTCCATGCCGACAACCTTTCGCTGCATGAGAACGGCATGCGCATCACCGCCCTGGCCGGCGACCAGGTGCTCTACAGCCAGACGTACTACTCCATCGGCGGCGGCTTTATCGTCGATGAAGCGCACTTCGGCCAGACCACCGACGCGCCGGTGGCCGTCCCTTACCCCTATAAAAACGCCGCCGACCTGCAGCGTCACTGCCGCGAAACCGGGCTGTCGCTCTCCGGCCTGATGATGCAGAACGAACTGGCGCTACACAGTAAAGAGGCACTGGAGCAACACTTCGCCGCGGTGTGGGAAGTGATGAGCGCCGGGATTGAGCGCGGCATTACCACCGAAGGCGTCCTGCCGGGCAAACTGCGCGTTCCGCGCCGGGCCGCCGCGCTGCGCCGCATGCTGGTGAGCCAGGACACCACCAACAGCGACCCGATGGCGGTGGTCGACTGGATCAATATGTTCGCTCTCGCGGTGAACGAAGAGAACGCCGCCGGCGGCCGGGTGGTAACCGCGCCGACCAACGGCGCCTGCGGTATCGTGCCGGCAGTGCTGGCCTATTACGACAAGTTTATCCGCAAGGTGAACAGCAACTCCCTGGCCCGCTATATGCTGGTGGCCAGCGCGATTGGTTCGCTGTATAAGATGAACGCCTCGATCTCCGGCGCCGAAGTGGGTTGCCAGGGTGAAGTGGGCGTCGCCTGCTCAATGGCGGCGGCCGGTCTGGCGGAACTGCTGGGCGGTAGCCCGGGCCAGGTGTGCATCGCGGCAGAGATCGCCATGGAGCATAACCTCGGTCTGACCTGCGACCCGGTCGCCGGCCAGGTGCAGGTGCCTTGCATCGAACGCAACGCTATCGCCGCCGTGAAAGCGGTCAACGCCGCGCGAATGGCGCTGCGCCGGACCAGCGAGCCGCGCGTCTGCCTCGATAAAGTCATTGAGACCATGTACGAAACCGGCAAAGACATGAACGCCAAGTACCGGGAAACCTCCCGCGGTGGTCTGGCGATGAAGATTGTCGCCTGCGATTAACCTGCTGGCCCGCCACGCGTCGCCGCGGCGGGCCCTCTCACCCACCTTTTGTTATATCAATTAAAATTTAGTTATTTAATGGTTATAAGCGCTGTTTGTTACCTTACGCAAAACGCTAAGGAGAACAGACAATGTCCAACCGATTCCGCCCCGCCTGGCTGCTGGTCCTCGCCGCCCTTTCCGCCTCCGCGCTGGCCAAAGCGCCGGAGACCGTCAACATCGGCTATCAAAAGGCGAACATCTTCGCGCTGCTGAAATATCGCGGCACCCTGGATGAGAGCCTGAAAAAACAGGGCATTGCCGTCCGCTGGGTCGAATTCCCCGCCGGTCCGCAAATGCTGGAGGGGCTCAACGTCGGCAGTATCGATCTGGCCGCCACCGGCGATGCGCCGCCGGCCTTTGCCCAGGCGGCACAAGCCGATCTGGTCTACCTTGCCCACTCCCCCGCTAACCCAAAAACGGAAGCGATTGTGGTCCCGGAGCAGTCGACGATCCGCAGCGTAGCCGATCTGAAGGGCAAGCGCGTGGGGCTGAACAAGGGGTCCGACGTCAACTACCTGCTGGTCGCCGCGCTGGAAAAAGCGGGCCTCAGCTATAAAGACATCACCCCGGTCTATCTGCCGCCGGCGGACGCCCGCGCCGCTTTCCAGCGCGGGGCGATTGATGCGTGGGTGATCTGGGATCCGTTCCTCGCGGAAGTGGAAACCAACGCGAAAGCCCGACAAATACGCAACGCCGAGGGGCTGGTGCCGCACTACACCTTCTATCTCGCCAGCCGTAAGTTTGCGGATACCTACCCGGAGACGGCAAAACAGGTGGTGGATGAGCTGGGTAAACTCAGTGTGTGGGCGAACAGCCATCAGGACGAGGCCGCCGGCCTTCTGTCGACCTCAACCGGGCTGGATAAAGCCATCTGGCTGAAGACCCTGGCCCGCCTGCCCTACGGCGCTGAACGCATGACGCCGGCGGTGTATAACGAACAGCAGGCGCTGGCGGATACCTTTACGCGCATCGGCCTGCTGCCGGTGAAAGTCGACGTACGCAGCGCCACCTGGTCGCTGGATAAACCTTAGTTTTCCCGGCGGCGGGAGGCATTGCGCCCCCCGTCGCCGACGGACTTATCCCGCCGTTTTCTCACCATTGCCAATCTGCCAGATGAAGGTCGGCGCCTCACCGTTCACCAGCCAGTTTCCGATATTGCGCGCCTTGTAAATCACCGGATTATGCGAGGCGACCGTCCGCGCATTGCGCCAGTGACGGTCCAGCGCCAGACGGGTACGCGTATCCGACGCCCCGAGGGCATTGAACAGCTCCGTCGCCGCCCGCGGGATCCAGTCGCTGGCGATCACCTGCGCCTGCGCCGCTTCCACTTCCGCCAGCTGGTTGCGCCGGGCGATCAGCGCTTCGTCGTCGCTGACGTGCGCCACATAGGCCTGCTGCAGCGATTCTGCGGCCTGCAGGACCGCGGCCCGGGTCGCCCATGCCCAGCTGCTAATCTGCCCAACGACCTGCAGAACCTGGGCATCATCGCGCGGTACGGCGGCGTTGCCGTGGCTGTACATCCGGGACCGGTGCTTGACGCCCTGCGCGGCATCCCGCTCAACCGCCAGGCCGATGCCCGCGAGGGTCGCCAGCAGCACATGCTGATAGAAGGCGGTCTGATAGCGAAAGCGCTGGGCAAAGTCGTAGACGTGGTCGGTTTCCACCCGGGCGTCGGTGAAGCGGGTGGTCCCGCTGCCGGTCAGCCGCTGGCCAAAGCCATCCCAGTCATCTTCCCGCGCCACGCCGGGCTGTTGGGTGCTGACCAGGGCAATCACATCGCTACCGGTATCGCTGCGCCGGGCAAACACATCGATCCAGTCGGCGTACAGCGCGCCGGTGCTGTAGAACTTCTCGCCGTCGAGTCGCCAGCCGCCCTCTGCCGGCGTCACCCGAGTGTTCACGTCCCCCAGCTTAACCGCGCCGATCTCCGTCCAGCCGCTGCCCACCAGCTCGCCGTCAAGGAAGCGACGAAACCAGCGGTCGCGCCCGGCGGAATCCGGCTGATTCAGCTGATCTTCCACAAAAGCAAAGTGCGCGCGCAGGGCCTGCGGCAGGTTAGAATCCGCTTGCGCCAGCTCAATCAGCAGCGCGCTGAGCTGCGGCAGCGAAGCGCCCCAGCCGCCCTTCTCGCGCGGGATACGCAGCGTGCCGAAGCCCGCTTCTTTCAGCCAGCGGATCGGCTCCTCGGGCAGAACGCGCTGCTGTTCGCGCTCCGCGGCGCCCTGGGCGATGCGGGTGAATATCGGGCGGAAGGCGGCCGCCAGCGCGTCATAATCGGTGCCAGTGGAGAGCAAGGTCATAGTCGGTTCCTTATTCATGAATTGCGTCAATATCTTCTCGTGTCGGTTCATGACGGACCGCCAGCAGGAAGAAAATGGGAATAATGGCGGCAAGCGAGACCACCCAGAACATCTGCGTGCCGAGCGAGGCCTGCAGCAGCGGCAGAATAAACAGCGCCAGCGCGCTGCCGATCCCGGAGAGCGCCCGGCTGAAACCGACCCCGGTGGCGCGAATGGCGGTGGGATAGGAGAGCGCCGGGTAGATCATCAGCTGCGCCCCCGGGCCAAATCCTTCGGCGAAGAGCCACAGTCCCAGCATCGCGATGGCCAGTACGATGCCTGCCGTCGCGTGCGGTTGCCCCACCAGCGCCAGCACAATCAGCGCCACAAACTGCAGGGCAAAGCCGGCTATCGCCACATGACGCGAAGGGTATTTCCACGCCAGATGCATACCAAGCAGCCCGCCGGTAAAGGCAAACAGGGCGTTCAGCCCCAGTGATGCCGAAATAGTTTCGAAGACGCCAGCCCCGAGAAACTGGGCAAGAATTGACGGCAGGAAAAAGGCAATCGCCGTGTACTCGAAGGAGATACAGATATTCATCACCCCGGCGACGATAGTCCGCTCACGGTAGGGTTTTTCGAACAGCACGCGAAAGCTCACTTTCGGCGCCGACGCCGGCTTCGCCGTCGGGACCTCATGGGCATGGATCCCCCAGGAGTCGCGTAAGATGCGCACCGCAGAGGTCAGATCGCCCTGGTTCGCCGCCCACAGCGGGGATTCGTTCATGAACCGGCTGCGGACGGCGATAATCAGCAGCGCCGGCACGGCGCCGAACAGCAGGGAGGCGCGCCACAGCCAGTCAAGATGCTCCTGCGGCAACAGGAAATAGAGACCGAAGATAATAAGAAAGCAGACGGTTGAGGCGGCGTACCACATCGGGCACCACGCCGCGAGGCGAGCCGCTTTGTTGCCTTTGCCGGCAAAGCGGGAAAACTCGGCCAGATAGGACATCGCCACCGGCAGGTCGATGCCGACGCCGATGCCCATCAGGAAGCGAGCGCCAATCAACACCCAGACGTTTGGCGCCAGCCCGGCGGCGATAGCCGAAATAACGAAAAAGAACATATCGGCCATAAACACCGAATAGCGACCATATTTATCGGTCAGCCAGCCGCCAATAATATTGCCGACAATGGTCCCGACCATAATGGAGGAGGTCACAAGGCCGGTCAGCAGCGGCGAGAGCTGAAATTCACGCACGACGTCATCAATACCGTAAGAGAGCGTGGTTAAGTCATACGCGTCGAGAAAAACGCCGCCCAGCGCGAGGAAGACAATCATCCGCGCATATTTCGCCTGTTCCCTGCCGGAATTAATTAGCCGCGCCACATCCCCGACGCTACTGACCGGTACCGAAGCGATACCGGGATTATCCACTGGTAATGTACTCATTTTTTCACCTTATTATTTTGTGCAGGTCATCAGCGGTTATAAACCTCGAGCGGCGAGAATCAAAACAACAATTCATACTATAAAAATCAATATAATCAATAAATTAATTAAAATCACCAGCACAAAAAGGACGCGCTTTCGCGCATCCTAAAAGGAAGTAAATAACAACGAAAAGAGACGTCGTGCAGGACGCTTATTCCGCCGATACCGGAACTAATACGTCTTTTACCAGCGGATCGTTGGTGGTTTTTAACCACGTCTGGATCCGTGGGTCAGAAAAGGCCTGTTTTAATTTGACGATATTTTCCTGCGATAAATACGGCGTACCAATCACTAATTGCGAAGCAAAGGTGCGCGGCGCCGGCGGGAATAAAATGCCTTTCTCACGCGGCACTTTCCCGGCGTCAAATTGCGAGACATAGCCGATGGCGGCATCCACCGAATTTAACGCCCGCGGCATGGTCAGCAGATCCAGCTCTTTAAAGACAAACTGATGCGGGTTGTCGACAATATTTTTCAGCTTCGCCGTGCGCGGCTCTACCGCCGGGTCGAGCGAGATCAAACCAATGCGCTGCAGCAGCCACAGAGCCTGTCCCTGATTGGCGCCGTCGTCAGGCACCACGATGGTCGCGCCGTTGGGCAACGCCTGTACCGACGAGTAGCGGTCGGAATAGATGCCAAACGCCCACTGGAACACCGGCACCGTAGTCGACAGCGCAAAGCCATTGGCGTCCACCACCTGTTTAAGCCACCACTGATGCTGATAGATCGTCCCGGCATACTGTCCTTCCGCTACCGCGCGGTCAGCCTGAACCGGATCCTGCACCCCCACCGCCTCCAGCTTCAGGCCGTAATCGGGCGCAATATGCTGATTAATATACTCAATAATCCGCTGCTCGCCGGCCATCGCCGGCTCGTAGTGAATTTTTAACGTGCTGCCGAAGACCACCTGCTGGCTTTGGGTATGTCCCCGCCACCACCAGAAAGCGATGGCGAGCAGGATAATCACCGCCAGCGCCGCCAGCCAGGGCCAGCGCCGCGCTTTACGTAACTCAAATTGCTCTGTTGTCATACAAGGTTCCCCTGCGTGTGGCGTAAACGGTTGACCAGGCGGTCACCCAAAAATTGAATCACCTGGATCGTGGCGATCAGGGCCACGATCGTCGCGATCATGATATGGTTGTCGAAGCGCTGATAGCCGTACACCACGGCCAGGTAGCCGATGCCCCCGGCGCCGATGGTCCCGGCGATGGCCGAATACTCGATCATCGAGACCAGGTTTAGCGTCACCGCCGCCACCAGCGCCGGCAATGCTTCACTGAGCTGCGCGCTGGCAATGATTTGCCAGCGCGATCCACCGCAGACGACGCCCACCGCGGTGACCTCCGCCGGCAGCTCGCGCAGCGCGTTCTCCACCAGACGGCCAAAGAACGGGACGCCGGCGGCGATCATGGGCACCACCGCGGCGGGGATGCCAATCGTGGTGCCGGTCAGCCAGTAAGTGAACGGGATAATAGCGGCCATCAGCACCAGAAACGGCAGCGAACGTCCCATGTTGACCACCCAGTTCAGCAGCCGGTACAGCAGTGCGTGCGGAAATAATCCCCGCGGCGAGGCGTTAAATAGCACCACCCCCACCAGCCCTCCCAGCGTGACGACAAACAGCATTACAATGGCCACCATTAGCCAGGTTTCGCCATAGGCGGGAAGCAGCAGCGAAGGGATTTCGCTCCAGGGGGTGTCCTGGCTGATGACTGTCGGTTTCATACCGCCTCCCTGAGCAACGGCGCGCTGTCGAGGATCTCCGCCGTCATGCCGAGCTGCGACAGCAGGCCCTGCAGCCGCGCGGGCGACAGGCGTTCGCCCTGAAAGCGCACTCCAACCTGCAGACGACCGGCCAGTCGACCGTTAATCACCTCGACGTGGCCGCCAAGAAGATCGATCTGCAGCGCCCACTGCTGGCTCAGGCGGCTGATCCAGTCGGTGGCCACCGGCACATCCCAGCGGTAGCTCAGACGCAGCAGCAAATCGCTGTGGGCCGCTGCCGCCGGCGTCAGCGGCAACAGCTGCTGGCCGAGCAGGGAATCGGGACGCGCCAGCAGATCTTCGAGCCGCCCGTACTGGACGATCGTCCCGTCGCGGATCTCCGCCACCGCATCCGCCGCCGAGCGCACGGCGTCCATTTCATGGGTGATCAGGACGATCGCCAACTGGTACTCATCACGCAGCCGCTTGAGCAGAGTCAGCACCGAGGCCGTGGCCTGAGGATCGAGGCCGGAGGTGGCTTCATCCGCCAGCAGAACGGACGGGCGCAGCGCCAGCGCGCGGGCAATGGCGATCCGCTGGCGCTGGCCGCCGGAGAGCTGGGCTGGCCAGGCATCCGCTTTGTGGCTCAGGCCGACGCTCTCCAGCAGCTCACCGACCCGCGCCTTGATATCGCGCTCCACCACGCCAAGCCACGCCAGCGGCAGGGCGACATTCTCCCAGGCGGTCCTGCGGCTCAGCAGCGCCGAAGACTGGAAAACGGTGCCAATCGCCCGCCTCTCCCGGCGCAGCGCCTCGCCGGACAGCACCGACAGATCCAGGCCATTGATACGAATGCTGCCGCTGTCCGGGCGCTCCAGCAGGCTGATGCAGCGCGCGAGAGTTGATTTACCGGCGCCGCTCGGCCCCACCACCGCGGTGATGGAGCGCTCAGGCACCTGCAGCGATAGCCCTTTCAGCACCGCGCTGAGCCGGCCATCCGCCGTGCGGTAGCTTTTATGCAGATCATCGATAGCGATCATGTCACCTTCTCCTCTACCGATGCCGCCGTGCGCGCATCGCGTCGGTAGCTGGCGCCCGGGTGAGGCGCGGCCAGACGCGGACCGGCGCCGAACAGTTTTTCGCGCAGGGTCCCCTCACGGTATTCTTGCTTAAAGACGCCGCGCTTTTGCAGCTCTGGCACCAGCAGCTCGACGACGTCGCGGAAGGTTTCGTGGGTGACGGCATAGGCAAGGTTAAAGCCATCGACATCCGTCTCTTCGACCCAGGACTGCAGTTCGTCCGCCACAGTTTGCGCGCTGCCGACCACCAGCGGGCCGAAGCCACCGATACCGGCCCAGTCGGCCAGGGCCTGCACCGTCCACTGCCGGTTCGGGTCCGCAGTGGAGAAGGCCTCCACCGCCGACTGAATGGCGTTGGTGTGCAGATACTTCAGCACCTGATCCGGCTGATACTGGCCGAAATCGATCCCCGTCCAGCCGGAGAGCAGCGCCAGCGCGCCTTCATAACTGACGTACTGCTTATATTCCTGCCATTTCGCCTGCGCCTCGCGGTCGGTGTCGCCAACAATTACCGTCTGCAGATTGAAGATCAGAATGCTGTGCGGATCGCGCCCCGCCTCAGCCGCCCGGCGGCGAATATCCGCCACCGTCTTCTTCAGCAGCACTTTCGACGGCGCAGCGACGAAGACGCATTCGGCATGGCCGGCGGCGAACTGTTTGCCGCGGCTGGACGCTCCCGCCTGATACAGTACCGGTGTGCGCTGCGGGGATGGCTCGCAGAGGTGGATCCCCGGCACGGAAAAGAACTGTCCCTGATGGTTAATGGGATGGATTTTCCGCGGATCGCTGAAGATCTTGCGCTCTCTGTCGCGCAGCACCGCCCCGTCCTCCCAGCTTCCCTCCAGCAGTTTGTAGATCACCTGCAAATACTCATCGGCATAGTCATAGCGGGTGTCGTGGTCGGTCTGAGTTTGCTGGCCGATATTGCGCGCCCCGCTCTCCAGATAGGAGGTGACGATGTTCCAGCCCACCCGCCCTTTGGTCAGATGGTCGAGCGTCGACAGACGACGGGCGAAGGGGTAAGGATGCTCAAACGACAGCGAGGCGGTCAGACCGAAGCCCAGATGCTCCGTCACCAGCGCCATCGGAGTGATCAGGGCCAGCGGATCGTTGACCGGCACCTGCGTCGCCTGGCGGATCGCCGCGTCGCCGCTGCCGTTCAGCACGTCGTAGACGCCAAGCACGTCGGCGATAAACAGCCCGTCGAACTTGCCGCGCTCCAGCAGTCGCGCCAGATCCACCCAGTACTCCAGATCTTTATACTGCCAGGAGCGATCCCGGGGATGCGCCCACAGGCCCGGCGACTGATGGCCGACGCAGTTCATATCGAAAGCGTTAAGACGAATTTCACGTTGTGATGACATAGCAATCTCCATAGCGCGGCCCGTCGCCGGGGCGCACGCGGCAAAATGAATCAGGGAAGGTAAAGGGAGGTATTCAGTACGCTGGACATCGGGAGTCCTGCGGGATCCCGAGCGTGAGTAACGCTTGCGCCGCCACCTCAGCGGCATGGTCGGCTACCTGCGGCAGGCCCATCAGTTCGCCAAAACGCCCGCGGGCGGCCGGACCGGCCACCAGCACCGGCAGCGCCTCAACCTGCGGATCAGCCACTGCCCGGGAACGGCTGTCCACCTCCAGGCCCATGCCGAAGGCATCGGCGCGAATCAGGCCGCGGCGGGCGAGGTCCTGTAAAAATGGCTGGCTGTCGGTTAGGGCACGGTGCGCGGGTCCGGTCGTCAGGATCAGATGATCGACGCTCAGGGTTTGCACGCCGCCGCCGCGCCGCGCCAGCGTCAGACGCAGCGTCTCGCCTTCAGCGCTCATCGACAGTAGCCTGGCCGCCTGCACCTGCAGACTGCCCGTGCGCTGGCGCGCCTCCAGCACCTCGGCGACCTGCGGCGCCACGCGGTAGCGGTGGACATCCCAGTAATGGCGCAGATGGCGCAGAAAACGCTGGCGATCGGCGACGCTGAGCGCCTGCCAGATCCGCTGCCCCTGCTGGCGGACCGCATCCAGCACCACCTGCCAGCTCAGGCCCTGCTGCGCCGCATACGCCACATCGAGGCGGATCTGGCGCAGGCGCTGGCGCAAGTTGCCCTGCTGATAGTCGCCGGGCCATGCTGCCCCCGCGCCGCTGAGGTTACCGCGCGACAGCAGGCCGTGGCGCGAAAAGGCGATGATACTGCCGCGGTGGCCCAACCGGTCCAGCGTCGCGACCGTATCGGCCATGGTTAATCCGGTGCCCATCACCGCCACCCGGGCGTGCGGGGCGATGGCGTCGAGCGCGCCAGGCTGCCACGGGTTGGCAATCAGCGCCGGATGGTGACGCCAGGCTTCGGCCTGCGCCGGCAGCGAAGGCGGTGGATGGCTGATCGCCAGCACCAGCAGGTCGGCCTTAAGCTGCAGTCCACCCTCGGTGCGAACCGTCCCCTGATCAAAAGCGAACGCCCGATCGCGCAGGTGGCGCAGCCGTCCGCCGCTGGCGGCCGCGGCGTCGGAAAAACGCTGTGCCACATAGCGACCAAACTGGCCGCGCTGAGGGTAGACGGAACCGTCCGGGCGCAGCGCCTGTGCATCGGCGGCAAAGGCAGGCTGACGGCGGTACCAGCGATCGAAGGCGCCCTCTTCATCACCGGTCAGTTGCATACGGGCGGCCGGGACGTTAATCCGGTGCGTCGGCTCCGCGGTGGAGTAGGCTACCCCGGCGCCGGGAGTCTGACGCGGCTCCAGCAGCGTCACGCGCACCCCGTTCGGCGCCAGACGCAGCAGCTCAATCGCCACCGCCGCGCCGCTAAAGCCGCCGCCGATAATCACGATATGCGGTTCTGCACTCATCGCCGCCCTCCTCCGGTATGCTGTCTCATGGTCGCGCTCCTGGCCATCAGCTGGCGCTGGCCTGGCGCACCGGGCGCTTATCGCCGCCGATGGTTTCGCCAAAGGGACCGGTGTTCACGCTGCGCGCCTTCGACGAGGCCGCGTTTTCCAGCGGCAGCAGAGGCATCACCAGCTCAGCGAAGCGGTGTGCCTCTTCCAGATGCGGGTAGCCGGAAAAGATAAAATTGCTGATGCCGAGCGCCTGATATTCGCGGATGCGCTCCGCCACCTGCTGAGGATTACCCACCAGCGCGGTACCCGCGCCGCCGCGCACCAGCCCGACGCCGGCCCACAGATTAGGGGCAATACGCAGATTGTCGCGCGATCCCTGATGCAGGGCGCTCATCCGCGCCTGGCCAGCCGAGTCCATACGGGCGAAGATCTTTTGCGCCTGAGCGATGGTGTCGTCGTCAAGATGGGCGATCAGCCGGTCGGCGGCGGCCCACGCCTCCTCTTCCGTTTCGCGCACGATAACGTGCAGACGGATGCCATATTGCAGGGTGCGTCCGCGGGCCGCGGCGCGCTCGCGCACCACCGCCAGCTTCTCGGCCACCAGTTCCGGCGGTTCGCCCCACGTTAGATAACTGTCGATCTGTTCGGCCGCCACATCGATAGCCGCCTCAGAAGAGCCGCCGAAGTACAGCGGCGGGCCATTCTCCTGAACCGGCGGAAACAGCACTTCCGCCCCCTC
Source organism: Klebsiella sp. 2-CIP_Kleb. (assembly GCF_050378715.1). Lineage (NCBI taxonomy): Bacteria > Pseudomonadati > Pseudomonadota > Gammaproteobacteria > Enterobacterales > Enterobacteriaceae > Klebsiella > Klebsiella sp. 2-CIP_Kleb. The sequence continues at coordinate 202,977 of NZ_JBNRLG010000003.1, read as the reverse complement.
GACATGAATATGCTCCCCGTGATAGTCCACTTTCTCCCCGCGCAGCAGGCGGGAGTAAACGTCGAGAAATTCGCGAGTCACCTGGTAGCGTTCGCTGTGACTGAGAAAGATGCCATCGCCTTTGTTTTCCACCGGGTCGCCACCGGTGACGACATTGATCAGCAGCCGTCCTTCCGATAAACGGTCGAGGGTGGCCGCCATCCGCGCCGCCAGAGTGGGCGGCTGCAGACCCGGTCTGACCGCCACCAGATAGCGCAGACGGCGGGTCAACGGCGCCAGCGCCGAGGCCACCAGCCACGAATCTTCACAGCTTTTACCGGTGGGGATCAGCACGCCGTAATAACCCAGGCTGTCGGCCGCCAGCGCCACCTGCTGCAGATAAGGTAAATCGACCGGACGTCCACCCTCGGTGGTGCCCAGATAGCGGCCATCGCCATGGGTAGGTAAGAACCAGAAGACATTGATCTTGTCGGGAACTTGCTGCGTCATTATCTATTTCCTATATAACCATATCCGATATTTATCGAAGAGAAGTTTTAATTTGGTTATATGAGTGTTAGCGATAATCATGCCAATGGTGAATAAAAAATTACATTTTTAAAATCAAGGGATTGAAAACATCCCACGCGCGTCGTGCTGTTGCAAATCCCGCAGCCGCCGCGCATCCGCTGGCGCATTTGCAACAGCCGTCGGCCTTTCCCCCTCTGGTTTCCGCCGCCGCCGCAGGATAAGTTCAGGAGGTCAACGACCGGAGGCCCGCTATGCTGAACCCAGAATCCCCTTCCACCGCGCCCGCGCTGATCGACCCGGCATCGAAGGCTTTCCAGAGCCTGCTGGACAAGCTCGCGCCGACGGAGGCTACCGTGCTGATCGTGGGCGAAACCGGCACCGGCAAGGAGGTGGTGGCGCGCTATCTCCATCACCACAGTCCCCGCCGCCAGCAGCCGTTTCTGGCCGTTAACTGCGGCGCGCTAACCGAGAGCCTTGCCGAAGCCGAACTGTTCGGCCATGAGAAAGGCGCCTTCACCGGCGCGCAGCAGGGACAGCCCGGCTGGTTTGAAGCCGCGGAAGGGGGGACGCTGCTGCTGGACGAGATCGGCGAATTAAGCCTGCCCCTGCAGGTCAAGCTGTTACGGGTGCTGCAGGAGCGCGAAATTACCCGCGTCGGCTCGCGCAAAGCGATTAAAGTGAATGTCCGGGTGATTGCCGCCACTCACGTCGACCTGGCCCAGGCAATCCGCGAGCGCCGCTTTCGCGAAGATCTCTACTATCGGCTGAATATCGCGGTGGTGCCGCTGCCGCCGCTGCGCCAGCGTCGGCAGGATATCCCGCAGCTGGCGCACCACTTTTTATCGCTCTATGCCCGCCGCCTCGGCCGGCCAACCCTGCGTCTGGCGCCGGAGTCGCTGGCCCGGCTGATGGACTATGCGTGGCCGGGTAATATTCGTGAGCTGGAAAACACCCTGCACAACGCGGTGCTGCTCAGTAAAGAAGAGGAGATTAGCCCCGCCCAGCTGCGCCTGGCGACGCTCAACGACGCCCCGTCGCCGGCGAGCGATCATGAACTGGACGACTTTATTCGCCACCAGCTGGCGCTTCCCGGCGAGCCGCTGTGGCAGCGGGTGACCAGCGCGCTGATCCGCCACGCCATGGCGCATTGCGACGATAATCAGAGCCAGGCGGCCGCGCTGTTAGGGATCAGTCGGCATACCTTACGCACCCAGCTCGCTAACCTCGGGCTGATCAAAAGCCGCCGCCGTCCGCCTGCGCCGCCGCGGGCATTCGCCAGCGCGACCGGGGCCGATCGCGAGCTGCGCATTGGCTACCAGCGCTTCGGCAGCCTCGGGATCCTGAAAGCCCGCCAGAGTCTGGAGACCGCCTTCGCCAGCCTCGGCGTCAACGTGCTGTGGAGCGAGTTTCCCGCCGGACCGCAGCTCCTTCACGCCCTCGCCTGCAACGAGATCGACTTTGGCACCACCGGAGAAGCGCCGCCGGTGTTCGCCCAGGCCAGCAACAGCGAACTAATGTACGTGGCGTGGGAGCCGCCGGCGCCGCGCAGCGTGGCGATGGTCGTCCCGCAGGAGAGCGACATTCGCCAGCTCAGCGATCTGCGCGGAAAACGCATCGCCCTCAATAAAGGGTCGAATGTCCACTGGCTGCTGCTGCAGATCCTCGAGGACGCCGGGCTGGGGCTGAACGACGTGCGGGTGGTCTATACCCCGCCGAAATACCCGCTGACCGCCAGCGACTATCTGGCGGTGGACGCCTGGATGATGTGGGATCCGCTGCTCAGCGACGCCGAACACACCGGCGAGCTGCGGGTGGTCGCCAGCGGCGAAGGACGGGTTAACAACCATCAGTTTTATCTCTCGCGACGGGACTATCTCGCTCAGCACGGCGATATCATGCGCCGCCTGCTGACGGAGCTGACCCACACCGGGCAGTTTATCGACTCGCATCGTGGCGAAGCGGCCCGCTTACTGTCAGCAGAGCTGGGGATTGACGCCCGGTCGCTGCGCATCGCCCTCGCCCGCCGTAGCCATCGCCCAAGGCCGATGGATCTGTCGGTGATCCGCGCCCAGCAGACCATCGCCGATCGCTTTTACGCCCTCGGGCTTATCACCAAACCGGTTCCGGTGCGGGAAGCGGTGTGGTACGGCGAGCCCGCGCCCGGCGTCGCCAGCTCGCTGATGGCGGTCGGTTAGCGAAAATTGCGCGTTATCTTCCTGATTGTTCAGGCGCAGATAGCCTCGATCCGATGGCGATGTTACCCTAAAGACGCTGAGAATAAGGGGGTATCTGTGGTTGTTCATCTGTTAATCGTCGACGCGTTAAATCTAATCCGCCGCATCCACGCGGTGCAGGGTTCGCCCTGCGTCGATATCTGCCTGCATGCGCTGGAGCAGCTGATTGTCCACAGTCAGCCCACCCACGCGGTGGCGGTGTTTGATGATGAGGATCGCGCCCACGGCTGGCGCCACCAGCGCCTGCCGGAGTACAAAGCCGGCCGCGCGCCGATGCCTGATACGCTGGTCGCCGAGATGCCGGCGCTGCGGGCCGCCTTCGAACAGCGGGGGATCCGCTGCTGGGCCTCGCCGGGCAGCGAAGCGGACGATCTCGCCGCCACCCTGGCGGTGAAGGTGGCCCAGGCGGGCCATCAGGCCACCATTGTCTCCACCGACAAAGGCTACTGCCAGCTGCTGTCGCCCACCATCCGCATCCGCGACTACTTTCAGAAGCGCTGGCTGGACGCCCCCTTCATCGCCAGTGAGTTCGGCGTCACCCCGGAGCAGCTGGCGGATTACTGGGGGCTGGCGGGGATCAGCAGCTCGAAGGTGCCGGGCGTGGCGGGCATTGGCCCGAAAAGCGCCGCCCAGCTGCTGAACGAGTTTCAGGACCTGGAGGGGCTGTATGCCCGCCTGGCAGAGGTCCCGGAAAAGTGGCGCAAAAAGCTGGCAGCGCATCAGGAGATGGCCTTCACCTGCCGGGAAGTGGCCCGCCTGCAGACCGACCTACAGCTGGATGGTAATCTGCAGCAGCTGCGGCTGACGCGCTGACCCTACCCGAGCGTGGTGCCGGCGCGGCGGCACCGCCTGCTTCCCCCGGGCCGGCCCCTCACCAGGCCGCCAGATATAACTCGACGATATCGGCCAGGCTCGCCTCGCGCGGGTTGCCGCCGGTACACACATCCGCCAGCGCCGCCTGGGCCAGCGCCGGAATATCCTCTTTCCTGACGTCCACCTCGCGCAGATGGCCGGGAATACCGACATCGCGGTTTAGCTGGCACACCGCCTCCACCGCCGCCAGACGCGCGGCGCTCAGGCTTAACGCTTCCCCTTTGACGCCCATCGCCCTGGCGATATCGCGATATTTTTCCCCGGTCGCCTCAGCATTAAAGCGCATCACGTGCGGCAGCAGGATGGCATTCGCCACGCCGTGCGGCGTGTTGTAAAAAGCGCCGAGCGGATGCGCCATGCCGTGCACCAGGCCAAGCCCGACGTTGGAAAATCCCATTCCCGCCACATACTGGCCGAGCGCCATAGCTTCCCCCGCTCCGGCGTCGCCGGCAACCGAGCCGCGTAGCGCGCCGGCGATGATCTCGATGGCCTTGAGGTGCAGCGCATCGGTCAACGCCCAGGCGCCGCGAGTGAGGTACCCTTCGATAGCGTGCGTCAGGGCGTCCACGCCGGTGGCCGCCTTCAGCGCCGGCGGCATGGCGTCCATCATATCGGCATCGATAAAGGCCACCTGCGGAATATCGTGCGGGTCGACGCAGACGAATTTGCGCCGCTGTTCTTCATCGGTGATGACATAGTTAATCGTCACCTCCGCCGCGGTCCCCGCGGTGGTCGGCACCGCGAAGATCGGCACGCTGGGCTGACGGGTGGGCGACAGCCCCTCCAGGCTGCGGACATCGGCGAACGCCGGGTTACGCTGAATAATACCGATCGCCTTACAGGTATCCTGCGGCGAACCGCCGCCGATGGCGATCAGGTAATCCGCCCCGCTGCGCTGAAAGGCCTGCAACCCCTGCTTAACCACGGCGATGGTGGGGTTCGGGATCACGTCGCTGAACATGTCCCATGCCAGCCCGGCGGCGTCCAGTTTGTCAGTGACTTTTGCCGCCACGCCGCACTTCGCGAGGGTCCTGTCGGTCACGATCAATGCCTTGCGATAACCGCGCCGCATCACTTCATCGGTTAATGCGTTTATCGCCCCCCGGCCAAACCACGCCGTTTCGTTGAGGATCATTCGGTTTGCCATCGCGTCTCTCCTGTTAGGGTTGCGGCATCACTCTTCAATGCGTAATCCGTAGGTTTTAAACTTCTCCAGCACGATGGCGATCGCCTCGTCATCCAGCACGGGGACCGGGTCGGTAATCGCCAGGGTGCTGAGATAGAGCTGGGCCAGGACTTCCACTTCATGCGCCAGCCAGAGCGCTTTCTCCAGGCTGGCCTCGCAGGCGATCAGGCCATGATGCTGCAGCAACGTGGCTTTGCGGTGCTTCAGCGCCACCGCGACATGCTCAGACAGTTCGCGTGTGCCGAAGGTGGCATAGGGCGCGCAGGGGATCGAATTCCCGCCGGCGGCGGCGATCATATAGTGGATGGCCGGAATTGGCCGGTTGAGGATCGACACCGCCGTACAATGGACTGCGTGATTGTGAACTACCGCCTTGGCATCGGGCCGCGTCTGGTAGGCCGCCTGATGGAAACGCCATTCGCTGGAGGGCAGTTTTCCCTGCTCATGCTGGCCGTCGGCATCAATAAAGACGATCTTGTCTTCCGTCAGTTTTTCATACGGGATGCCGGTGGGCGTGATCAGCATCCCCCCCTGATAGCGCACGCTGACATTGCCGGCGGTCCCCTGATTTAACCCCAGGCGGGTCATTTCCAGGCAGGTATCGATAATCTGCCGGGCCAGTCTGTTTCTTTCCATTGTTTTCCTCTTTTAGCGACTCATCATCCGTCAACGGCAGGGCAACGTAATTATTGTTGGCGACCGTGGGATAGGTTGAATAATGATCTCCATCTTCAGCCTGAATAATCGCAGGGGAATTTCCATCGCCATATTTTGTGAACCACGTCAATTATTCCATCATAAAAAAGGGATGTGACTGGTTAAGCGGATGTTGAAAATGCCCGTTCTTAAAAATATTTCTTCAAGCGGGCATTTTATTTTTCTGTAACATTTGCCCGTTTTCCACGATATATATTCAATCGGTCATTGGCGTTGTGGTTTTGTGAATTTATTTCCTCAAACGGTCAGTCATTTTGAAAAATTAAAGTGACAATTATCACATAAAATGGTCCACAGAGCGTTAAGTGTGACCCTCATCATATTAACAGGCGGTTTTTATTTGAAAATGAAGCCATGAGTTCCGCCGTGACTTTCATTTCACTCACCGGCGCGTCACCTGAGCTCACTTAATTTTGCGGTCTGCTGCAGCACCAGACTGCGCCCTGAATGCTGTTGTAAATGCTTCTGAACTGATGAGGACGCTATGGGAAACACAACGATACCAACGCAAAGTTACCGCGCCATGGAGAGCGGGCAAAGTAAGAGCTACATTATTCCTTTTGCTCTGCTGTGCTCCCTCTTTTTTCTGTGGGCCGTGGCCAATAATCTCAATGATATTTTATTACCGCAGTTTCAACAGGCCTTTACCCTGACTAATTTTCAGGCCGGATTAATCCAGTCGGCTTTTTATTTTGGCTATTTTATTATTCCCATCCCCGCCGGGATGCTGATGAAAAAATTCAGCTATAAAGCCGGCATTCTTACGGGTCTGTTTTTATATGCTTGCGGCGCCGCGCTGTTCTGGCCTGCCGCCGAAGTAATGAATTACACCTTATTCCTGATTGGGTTATTTATTATCGCCGCCGGGCTTGGCTGTCTGGAAACCGCGGCCAACCCATTTGTCACCGTCCTCGGTCCGGAAAGCGGCGGTCACTTCCGCCTGAATCTGGCCCAGACCTTTAACTCCTTTGGCGCCATTATTGCCGTGGTATTTGGCCAGAGCCTTATTTTGTCCAACGTCCCGCATCAGCCGCAGGAGGTGCTGGATAAAATGACGCCAGAGCAGCTCGGCGCCTGGAAGCACAGCCTGGTCCTGTCGGTACAAACCCCCTATATGATTATCGTGGCCATCGTGCTGCTGGTCGCCCTGCTGATCGTCTGTACCCGTTTCCCGTCGCTGCAAAGCGATGACCACAGCGACAGCGCGCAGAGCACGTTTCTCGCCTCGCTGTCGCGCCTGATGCGCATCCGCCACTGGCGCTGGGCGGTACTGGCTCAGTTCTGCTATGTCGGTGCGCAAACCGCATGCTGGAGCTATCTGATTCGCTACGCTGTCGAAGAGATCCCGGGCATGACGGCCGGTTTCGCCGCCAACTACCTGACCGGCACCATGGTCTGTTTCTTTATTGGCCGTTTCACCGGCACCTGGCTGATCCGCCGCTTCGCGCCGCATAACGTGCTGGCGGTCTATGCGCTTATCGCCATGCTGCTCTGTCTGCTCTCCGCCTTCAGCGGCGGCCACGTCGGTCTGTTGGCCCTGACCCTGTGCAGCGCCTTTATGTCCATTCAGTACCCGACCATCTTCTCGTTGGGGATTAAGCACCTGGGCCAGGACACCAAATATGGCTCGTCATTTATCGTCATGACCATCATCGGCGGCGGGATCGTCACCCCGGTGATGGGCTTTGTCAGCGACGCCGCCGGCAATATCCCGACCGCCGAACTGGTCCCGGCGCTGTGCTTCGCCATCATCTTTATTTTTGCCCGTTTCCGCTCGCAAGCGGCGACGAACTAAACCTGTTATCCGCATAACCTGAGGGATCTGTAATGAAAAAAATCAGCTTACCGAAGATCGGTATCCGCCCGGTAATCGATGGTCGTCGCATGGGGGTTCGCGAATCGCTGGAAGCGCAAACCATGAACATGGCGAAAGCCACCGCCGCGCTTATCAGTGAGAAGCTGCGCCATGCCTGCGGCGCCCGGGTGGAGTGCGTGATCGCCGATACCTGCATCGCCGGCATGGCCGAGTCGGCCGCCTGTGAAGAGAAATTCAGCAGCCAGAACGTTGGCGTCACCATCACCGTCACCCCCTGCTGGTGCTACGGCAGCGAAACCATCGATATGGATCCGCTGCGCCCGAAGGCCATCTGGGGCTTCAACGGCACCGAGCGTCCGGGAGCGGTCTATCTGGCCGCGGCGCTGGCGGCCCACAGCCAGAAAGGGATCCCGGCGTTCTCCATCTACGGGCATGATGTGCAGGATGCCGATGACACCTCGATCCCGGCGGATGTCGAAGAAAAACTGTTGCGCTTCGCTCGCGCTGGCCTGGCGGTCGCCAGTATGAAAGGGAAAAGCTATCTGTCGCTGGGCGGCGTCTCAATGGGCATCGCCGGCTCCATCGTCGACCACAACTTCTTTGAATCCTGGCTCGGGATGAAGGTTCAGGCTGTCGACATGACGGAGCTGCGCCGGCGAATCGATCAGAAAATCTATGATGAAATCGAGCTGGAGATGGCGCTGGCGTGGGCGGATAAACATTTCCGCTACGGCGAAGATCAGAACGCCGAGCAGTATAAGCGCAATGAGGCGCAGAGCCGCGCGGTGCTGAAAGAGAGCCTGCTGATGGCGATGTGCATCCGCGACATGATGCAGGGCAACGCGAAGCTGGCGGAAAAAGGGCTGGTGGAGGAGTCGCTGGGCTACAACGCCATCGCCGCCGGCTTCCAGGGCCAGCGTCACTGGACCGATCAATACCCCAATGGCGATACCGCCGAAGCGCTGCTCAATAGCTCCTTTGACTGGAACGGCGTGCGCGAGCCGTTCGTCGTCGCCACCGAAAACGACAGCCTCAACGGCGTGGCCATGCTGATGGGCCACCAGCTCACCGGCACCGCCCAGGTGTTTGCCGACGTGCGCACCTACTGGTCGCCGGAGGCCGTAGAGCGCGTCACCGGGCAGCCGCTCACCGGCCGGGCGGAGCACGGCATCATTCACTTGATTAACTCCGGCTCCGCGGCGCTGGACGGCTCCTGCCAGCAGCGCGACGCGCAGGGCAACCCGACGATGAAACCTCACTGGGAGATTGAGCAGAACGAGGCGGATGCCTGCCTCGCGGCCACCGAATGGTGCCCGGCGATCCATGAATACTTCCGCGGCGGCGGCTTCTCTTCCCGCTTCCTGACCGAAGGCGGCGTGCCGTTCACCATGACCCGGGTGAACATCATCAAAGGCCTGGGACCGGTACTGCAAATCGCCGAAGGCTGGAGCGTGGCGCTGCCCAAAGCGATGCACGACCAGCTCGACGCCCGCACCAACTCCACCTGGCCCACCACCTGGTTTGCCCCGCGCCTGACCGGCAAAGGCCCGTTCAGCGATGTGTACTCGGTCATGGCTAACTGGGGCGCCAACCACGGCGTGCTGACCATCGGCCATGTCGGCGCGGATTTCATTACCCTCGCCGCCATGCTGCGTATTCCGGTCTGCATGCACAACGTGGAAGCGGCGAAAATCTACCGCCCCTCCGCCTGGGCCGCGCACGGTATGGACATCGAAGGCCAGGACTACCGCGCCTGCCAGAACTACGGGCCGCTGTATAAGCGTTAACAGGTGGGTTTCGCCCGGAGGCGCAGGCTTACCGGGCCTACAGACGCGCGCTGTTTGTAGGCCGGATAAGCGCCGCGCCATTCGGCAATGTTGTTTCGGGAGTCACTATGAAGCAAGACGTAATCCTGGTCCTCGACTGCGGCGCCACGAACGTGCGGGCGATGGCCGTTGACCGACAGGGGAACATTATCGCCCGCGCCGCAACGGCGAACGCCAGCGACATTGCGGCGGAAAAAAGCGACTGGCACCAGTGGTCGCTGGAGGCCATTATGCAGCGCTTTGCCGACTGCTGTCGGCAGATCCATGACCAGCTGGCCTCCTGCACGGTGCGCGGCATCACCGTCACGACCTTTGGCGTCGATGGCGCGCTGGTGGATGAGCAGGGTGCGCTGCTGTATCCGATAATCAGCTGGAAATGCCCGCGCACCGCGGCGGTAATGGACACCATCAGCCGGTATATGTCCGCGCGCCAGCTGCAGCAAATCGCCGGCGTCGGCGCCTTTGCATTCAACACCCTGTATAAGCTGATCTGGCTGAAAGAGAACCACCCGCAGCTGCTGGCGCAGGCCCATGCCTGGCTGTTTATTTCGTCGCTGATCAACCATCGGCTGACCGGGGAGTTCACCACCGACCTCACCATGGCGGGCACCAGCCAGATGCTCGATCTCCGGCAGCGCGATTTCAGCGCGCCGATCCTGCAGGCGACCGGCCTGCCGCGCCGCCTGTTCCCGCAGCTGGTTGAAGCAGGCCAGCCGATCGGCGCCCTGCTGCCGGAGGCCGCTGCGCTGCTGGGCCTTCCCGTCGGGGTCCCGGTTATCTCGGCCGGGCACGACACCCAGTTCGCCCTGTTTGGCGCCGGCGCCGGGCAGGATGAGCCGGTGCTCTCCTCAGGGACCTGGGAGATCCTGATGGTGCGCAGCGCGCAGGTCGACACCTCGCTGCTCTGCGACTACAGCGGCTCCACTTGCGAGCTGGACAGCCAGCCGGGACGCTATAACCCGGGGATGCAGTGGCTGGCCTCCGGCGTGCTCGAGTGGGTGCGCAAGCTACTGTGGAACACTGACACGCCGTGGCAAACGCTGATTGACGAAGCGCAGGCGATCCCGCCCGGTGCCCAGGGCGTCAGAATGCAGTGCGACCTGCTTGCCAGCCAGCACGCCGGCTGGCAGGGCGTCACGCTCAACACCACCCGCGGCCATTTTTACCGCGCCGCGCTGGAGGGGTTAAGCGACCAGCTGGCGAAGCATCTGCAAACCCTGGAAAACATCGGCCGCTTCCGGGCGCAAGAGCTGCTGCTGGTCGGCGGCGGCAGCCGCAACGCGCTGTGGAACCAGATCAAGGCTGACCGGCTGGGAATACCGATCAAAGTTCTCGACGATGCCGAAACCACGGTGGCCGGCGCGGCGATGTTTGGCTGGTATGGCGTGGGCGAGTTCTCTTCCCCGGAACAGGCCAGAGCGCAGGTCGCGTACCGCTACCGCTATTTTTGGCCGCAAACTGAACCTGAATTAACAGAGGAAGCCTGAGATGCTCAAAACCATTTCCCCGCTGATATCGCCGGAACTGCTGAAAGTGCTGGCCGAAATGGGCCATGGGGATGAAATTATTTTTTCCGATGCCCACTTCCCGGCGCACAGCATGGGTCCGCAGGTGATTCGGGCCGACGGCCTGCGGGTCAGCGATCTGCTGCAGGCGATTATCCCGTTGTTCGAGTTAGACAGCTATGCGCCGCCGCTGGTGATGATGGCCGCCGTCGAAGGCGATGCGCTCGACCCGACGGTGGAACAGCGCTATCGGCAGGCGCTTTCGGCGCAGGCCCCCTGCCCGGATATCGTGCGGATTGACCGCTTTGCCTTCTACGACCGGGCGCAAAAAGCCTTTGCGATCGTTATCACAGGAGAGTGCGCTAAGTACGGAAATATCCTTTTAAAAAAAGGAGTCACGCCGTAATCTCATGCCGGAGCGTCTGCCTGATGCAGACGCTCAATCAATGATGGGGTGAGAATAAATGAAAGCGGCCCGCCAGCAGGCGATCGTCGATCTCCTGATCAACCACAGCAGCCTGACCACCGAAACGTTGTCAAAACAGCTCAACGTCAGCAGGGAAACCATTCGCCGCGATCTCAGCGAGCTGCAGGCGCAGGGCAAAGTGCTGCGCAACCACGGCCGGGCTAAAGTGATCCACCAGCGCAGCCAGGACAGCGGCGACCCTTTTCACATGCGGCTGAAAAGCCATTACGCGCATAAAGCCGATATCGCCCGCGAAGCGCTGGCCTGGATTGACGAAGGGATGGTCATCGCCCTCGATGCCAGCTCCACCTGCTGGTATCTCGCCCGCCAGCTGCCGGACCGCCCGCTGCACGTCTTTACCAACAGCCAGCCCATCTGTCAGGAGCTGGCTAAACGCGACCAGATCATGCTCACCTGCTCCGGCGGTACTCTGCAGCGAAAATATGGCTGCTACGTTAACCCGGCGCTGATTTCCCAGCTGAAATCGCTGGAGATCGATCTGTTTATTTTTTCCTGCGAAGGCATCGACCCGCAGGGCGCGCTGTGGGACTCCAATGCCTTCAATGCCGACTTCAAATCGATCCTGCTTAAGCGAGCGGCGCAGTCGCTGCTGCTGATCGACAAAAGCAAGTTCAACCGCTCCGGCGAAGCGAGGATTGGTCATCTTGATGAGGTGACGCATATTGTGTCGGATGCGCCGCAGCCTTAAGCATGCGGCGAAGGCCAGAGGACATGCGCGTCTCTGGCCTCAGGGTGAGTGATTAACGCTCGTCGCGACGTCCGCCAACGGCGGCCCACAGGCGACGCACGTGAACGGTCACCTCTTCACGATCGTGATACAGCTGACGCGCCTGGATCTGGGCGTTAACGCCGTGCTCGTCCAGTTGGGCCTGAATGTAGGCCAGATTCTGCGACACCTCTTCATAGCGCTTTTTCATCGGCAGCTTGAGGTTGAAGATGGTCTCCCGGCACCAGCCGTTGACCAGCCACTGCGCCATCAGCGCCGCCACTTTCGCTGGCTTTTCCACCATATCGCAGACCATCCACGAGATGTTATTGCGGTTAGGACGATAGCGGAAACCGTCTTCACGCAGCCAGGTCACCTGGCCGGTATCCATCAGGCTCTGGGCCATCGGGCCGTTATCGACCGAAGAGACCCACATGTTGCGTTTCACCAGCTGATAGGTCCAGCCGCCCGGGCAGGCGCCGAGGTCAACGGCATACATGCCGTTTGCCAGGCGCTCGTCCCACTCGTCCGCCGGAATAAAGACGTGGAACGCCTCTTCCAGCTTGAGGGTGGAGCGGCTCGGCGCGTCGGACGGAAACTTCAGCCGCGGAATGCCCATATAGAACGGCGAGTTATTGTTACTGTACGAGTAGCCGGTATAGCAGCAGCCCGGGGCGATAAAGAACACATGCACCACCGGACGCTTCGGCGTTTCATAGCTGGTCAGGACGCCCGCTTCGCGCAGCGCCGCGCGCAGCGGCACGGTAAACTTGCGGCAGAACTTCATCAGCTCTTTGCTTTCGTTGGTGTCCGCCACCTCGACGCGCAGATCGCCGCCCTTCTCCACCACGCCCTGCAGCATGCCGACGATCGGCGTAATGCGATCCTCCGGCGGCAGGTCGCGCAGCAGTTCGCCAACCACAAACATCTGGCGGGCGAAGATCAGCGAGCTGAACGGCAGATCGCGCACCAGCTTCTCGCCATCATCCTGCTGATAGCCTTCAAAAATCACATAGCCAGAGTCTTCTTTGACCCGGGCGAAACCAAACACCTCGAGGCGGGCTGCCTTATCGGTAATTTCTGCTGCGCACTCTTTCTCAAACCCAGGGCGACAATAGAGGACAACCTTATTCATGAACAACGCCCTTACGTTTCAGACGAATTGCACCAATTAACATTAACACCCAGCCGGCGAGGAAGCTCACGCCGCCCACCGGGGTCACGAACGCCCACAGGCGTAAATGAGAGAGCGCCAGGCAGTAGAGGCTGCCGCTGAACAGCACGGTCCCTAACGCCAGAAAAACGCTGCTCCAGTAGAACCAGATACTGATCCGACGCTGCATCGCCACCGCCAGACCAAAAATCGCCAGGGTATGGAAGGCCTGATACTCCAGGCCGGTATGGATCCAGGCCATCTCCGCCGCGCCGAGCGATTGACTTAAGACATGCGCGCCGAAGGCACCCAGAGCCACAAAGATAAAGCCGCTAATCGCGGCGAATATCAGCATAAAACGGCTGGTCATGTTGTTACCCTACAAGTAATTATTGTTCATAACGAAAGCGGAATTTTTCTTGTTCACTTGCCGCTTTCGCCAGAATCCACTGCCGGAAAGCGGCTATTTTACCCAGTTCTGCCTGACTGTCATGGCAAACAAGGTAAAACGCATTCTTACTGACCAGAACATCATTAAATGGACACACCAGGCGACCGGCTTCAATTTCGGACTGCGCCATGACATTGTTGGCCAGCGCCACGCCCTGCCCGTGAATGGCCGCCTGCAGCACCATCGCGCTGTGGCTGAAAATCGGCCCCTGCTGCACATTAATATGGCTTAGACCAAGCTGGCGGGTATAAGTTTGCCAGTCGCGGCGGGACGCATCGTGAAGCAGCGTATGTTGCGCCAGATCGGCAGGCGTTTTCAATGCTTTATCGCCGGTGAGCAGCAGCGGGGAACAGACCGGCAGCAGATATTCGGCGTACAGTTTTTCCACACGCAGGCCCGGCCAGTTGCCGCGACCGTAAAAAATCGCCACATCGACATCGTCCGCCAGCTTATCCTCCTGACGGTCCACCGCCTGGATCCTGACGTCGATTCCCGGATAAGCTGAGTTAAAGCTTGTCAGTCTCGGCACCAGCCACTGGATGGCGAAACTTGGCAATAAACTGACCGTTAATGCCCCTTTGGCGCTGCGCGCCTGCAGTTTACGCGTCGCTTCCGTCAGTTGCGAAAAAATCTCTTTAATATCCTGAAAATAGCTCTGCCCTTCTTCCGTTAACAGCAGCGAACGATTGCGCCGACGGAACAGCTTAAGGCCCAGAAAATCCTCGAGAGACTTGATTTGGTGGCTGACTGCGGCCTGCGTCACAAAAAGCTCATCGGCTGCCCGAGTGAAGCTGAGATGGCGTGCGGCTGCATCAAAAACACGTAATGCATTCAGAGGAGGTAATCGCTTCGACATGGTTATTCTGGCTTAGATGTTAACTCAATTTAACAAATAGGAAACAATGGTTAACCTATTAGTTTTTTTTATCTGAGCCATTATAAATTGTCCGTTGAGGTTCTACCAGCAAATACCTATAGTGGCGGCACTTCCTGAGCCGGAACGAGAAGCTTTTTTTGGAATGCGTGTTCCATCAAGCTTTTGGCTTACGGTTGTGATGTTGTGTTGTTGTGTTTGCAATTGGTCTGTCTTTGCAGACCCCGGTAGCAAGGCTACCCCTTTTCACTTCCTGTACATTTACCCTGTCTGTCCATAGTGATTTAATGTAGCACCGCAACGCGCGGTGCTTTTTTTTGCCTTTTTACTGCCTTACTCGTCCAGCTCACCCAGCTGTTTCACGTCAGAGCGATTGATCTGCTGTTTGTTGCCCCACGCGTCCTTATACGAGATCATGCCAGTATCATTATCGGTTTGCGGTTTCCCGTCGGTAACGATGGTCCGCCCATCATTGGTATGCATCACATAGTTAGAGGAACAGGCGCTCAGGCCTAAAGTCAGCATACAGGCAGAGATAATCGCAGCGGCCTTAGTCATTTTCATTTTTCTCTCCTTACGGCTATTTATACTATTCGTGACTCGTTAAGTAATAGGTTAAAACACAAACCCAACACTTTTCAGCATAACCCTCTTTGACCCACGTGGAGTCACATTCGGACAATTCCACAGAGCGCAGAGGCCTTGTCACGCCCGACAAATTGCGCGACGATCGCGGTATTGATACGAGGAATTCCATGAACGCATTCAACCCTGCGCACTTTCGCGCGCAGTTTCCGGCTCTGGCCGATGCCGGCGTCTATCTCGACAGCGCGGCGACGGCGCTCAAACCGCAGGCGGTGATCGACGCCAGCGACCAGTTTTATCGCCTGAGCGCCGGCAACGTCCACCGCAGTCAATTCGCCGCCGCCCAGCGGCTGACCGAGCGCTATGAGGCGGCCCGCGAGCGCGTGGCGGCGTGGCTGAACGCCCCCTCCGGCAAAGATATCGTCTGGACGCGGGGGACCACCGAGGCCATCAATATGGTGGCGCAGAGCTACGTCCGGCCGCGCCTGCAGCCTGGCGATGAAATTCTCGTTAGCGAAGCCGAGCATCATGCCAACCTCGTGCCCTGGCTGATGGTGGCCGGGCAAACCGGCGCCAGAGTGGTCAAGCTGCCGCTCGGCGCCGACCGTCTGCCGGATATCGCCAGCCTCAGCGCGCTCATCACCCCGCGCAGCCGGGTGCTGGCCATCGGCCAGATGTCCAACGTCACCGGCGGCTGCCCGGACCTGGCTCAGGCCATCCGCCTTGCTCACGCCGCCGGGATGGTGGTGATGGTCGACGGCGCGCAGGGGGCGGTGCATTTCCCCGCGGACGTGCAGGCGCTGGATATCGATTTTTACGCCTTTTCCGGCCACAAGCTGTATGGCCCGACCGGGATCGGCGCCCTGTACGGCAAAAGCGAACTGCTGGCGGCGATGTCGCCCTGGCTCGGCGGCGGGAAGATGATTGCCGAGGTCAGCTTTGACGGCTTTACGCCGCAGCCGGCGCCCTATGGCCTTGAGGCCGGTACGCCCAATGTCGCCGGGGTTATCGGCCTCAGCGCCGCGCTGGAGTGGCTGGCGCAGAGCGATATCGGCCAGGCGGAAAACTGGAGCCGCAGCCTGGCGAGCCTGGCGGAAGAGGCGCTGGCGAAACGGCCGGGCTTCCGCTCTTTCCGCTGCCAGCAGTCAAGCCTGCTCGCCTTTGAGTTCGACGGTATTCATCACAGCGATCTGGTGACGCTGCTGGCCGAGTCCGGCATTGCCCTGCGCGCCGGGCAGCACTGCGCCCAGCCGCTGCTGGCGGCTTTAGGAGTCAGCGGCACGCTGCGGGCCTCTTTCGCCCCCTACAATACCCAAGACGATGTTGCAGCGCTGGTCCACGCGGTGGATCGCGCCCTGGAAATTTTGGTGGATTAATGACGACCCTGCACCCCTTCGGCACGACCATTACCGACGCCACGCTGCGCCAGACCTTCGCCCCGCTGAACCAGTGGGAGGATAAATATCGGCAGCTGATTTTATTGGGCAAAAAGCTGCCGACGCTGACCGATGAGCGCAAAGCGCAGGCCCATGAGATTGCCGGGTGTGAGAACCGCGTCTGGCTGGGCTATGAGGAGGACGCCGAGGGCAGGCTGCACTTCTTTGGCGACAGCGAAGGAAGGATTGTGCGCGGTCTGCTGGCGGTACTTTTAACTGCCGTGGAAGGAAAAACCCGCGCCGGGATCCTGGCGCAGGATCCGCTGGCGCTGTTCGACGAGCTGGGGCTGCGCGGCCAGCTCAGCGCCTCGCGCAGCCAGGGCCTCAGCGCCCTGAGCGAGGCGGTGCTCGCCGCCGCCCGCGAGGTTGAGGTTTAAGCTCATCCCGGGGGCGGCGCTTGACGCGCCTTGCCCGGGCTACGGGCTCGTGCAGTTTTGTCGCCCGGACAGGTGCGCAGCGCCGCCTCCGGGGAATTGTCCTGTAGACCGGGTAAGGCGCCTGCGCCGCGACCCGGGAATTTACGTCGTCTGCCGCTCCGCCTTCGCCAGCATTTTCTTCAGCGCATGGGAGACGGCGACAAAACCAAAGGTCGCGGTCACCATCGTCGCGGCGCCAAACCCGGATGCGCAGTCCATCCGCTTCGGCCCTTCCGCCGTACTCTTCATCGCGCAGACACTGCCGTCCGCCTGCGGGTAGACCAGCGCTTCCGTAGAGAATACGCAGTCCACGCCGAGCTTGCCTTTACTGTTTTTCACCACCCCAAACTGGCTTTTCAGACGCTCGCGCAGTTTAGCCGCCAGCGGATCCTGGATGGTCTTCGCCAGGTCAGCGACCTGGATCTGCGTTGGGTCAATCTGGCCGCCTGCCCCGCCGGTGGTGACCAGCGGCACTTTGTAGCGGCGGCACCAGGCAATAAGCGCCGCTTTTGGCCGGACGCTATCGATGGCGTCGATGACATAGCTGAAGCCGGTGCCCAGGTATTCGGCCACGTTTTCCGGGGTTACGAAATCATCCACCACCGTCACCCGACACTCCGGGTTGATCAGGCGAATACGTTCCGCCATCACCTCCGCTTTCGCCAGCCCGACGTTGCCGCTGAGGGCGTGGATCTGGCGGTTGGTATTGGTAACGCAGACATCGTCCATATCGATAAGGGTGATCGCCCCGATGCCGGTCCGCGCCAGCGCTTCCGCCGCCCACGAGCCGACCCCGCCGATCCCGACCACGCAGACGTGGGCGTCGGCAAAACATTGCAGCGCTTTTTCACCATATAAACGTGCCGTACCGCCAAAACGCTGGCGCCAGGCATCGCTGATTACAACAGACATAGAACCTCAGAACAAAATGACAGCGCCCGGAGGCCGCCGCAAACGGCGTCATCCGGGCGCCCTGGTCAACAGGCACGGCCAGGGGTGTTAGCCGCTAAAAACATTTCCCGCGCCTGGCGCGTTTTTCAGCACCCATACGCGGCCGTAGTGGTTATACCAGCCGGCACGGTGGCCAGCGTCAGGCCCAATGCCCTGATAGATGTCGAAATGCTGGCCTTTGATGGCCCCGCCAACGTCGAGGGCGACCATCAGACGCAGTTCGTACTGGCCGTTAAACTTGCCGTTATTATCCAGCAGAGGTACCTCGGCCAGCAAGGTGGTTCCCGGCGGAATAATCGACCGGTCGGAGGCCACCGAGGCGCGGCCGATCAGCGGCACGGCGCTGGCGCCTTTCACCGGCGCGAAAGACTGTGGTTTAAAGAACACGAACGACGGGTTCTGCTCCAGCAGCTCGCGCACTTCCGCTTCGCTGTGCTTTTCACCCCACTCGCGGATCGCCTGCATCGACATATCTTCTTTCTTCACTTCCCCGCGGTCGATCAGCACTTTGCCGATGCTGCGATAGGGCCAGCCGTTTTTCCCGGCATAGCTAAAGAAGTTGAGCGGCGAACCGTCGCCAAAATCGATATAGCCGCTGCCCTGCACGTCCATGATGAAGTTATCCATCAGCGAATTGCTGTACGCCAGCACATAGTTGTCGCTCAGTGCGCCGGCATAAATGCTGGCGCGGGACGGCAGCTTGCCGCGCTTCGGCGGCATCCGATAAATGGGGTACTGGAATTCGCCCTGACGGGTATGGCGCGCCTGCACCACCGGCGTGTAGTAGCCGGTAAACTGGACGTTGCCATAGTTGTCGACGCCCTGCATCTGCCAGGCGTCGATGCCAAACTGGCGCAGCGTGCGGGTGTCGCCGCCGGCGCGCAGCCACTCCTGCAGCGCGTTATAGACGTTGCTCTGGCTGTTATAGAGGCGCGGAGAGGCGTTACGAATTTGATTAACCTGCTCGGAGAAGTCGCCGGCGTTGATCGGCGCCCCGACGGCATCCGGCTGGTTTACCAGTGAAAACGGCTGGGTGAACTTGCCATCGCTATATTGCTGACCGCGGTCGGTCGGTTTTGAGGAACAGGCGGCGAGCATAGCCAGCATTGCCCCCGTCGCTACGTATTTTGCCCAACGTCCTTTCATGGTGTCTCATCTTTTGCTGCGAAGCCTTAGTGCGTGTTGAAGATAACAAAGCGCCAGAGCTATTGAAATGCGCGATCTCATCGATGGCACAGATTTGTGCAAAAAAACACCACAACGTGGCGTTTTATAAGCCAATTCTTACAAAAATGTCGATTTGGTCGAAAAAAGGTTGCATCATCTCGCTAGCGGAGTATAGTGCGCTTCCACGGACGCGGGGTGGAGCAGCCTGGTAGCTCGTCGGGCTCATAACCCGAAGGTCGTCGGTTCAAATCCGGCCCCCGCAACCAATTAAAATTTGATGAAGTAAAGCAGTACGGTGACGCGGGGTGGAGCAGCCTGGTAGCTCGTCGGGCTCATAACCCGAAGGTCGTCGGTTCAAATCCGGCCCCCGCAACCAATCAAATTTGACAACGTGAAGCAGTACGGTGACGCGGGGTGGAGCAGCCTGGTAGCTCGTCGGGCTCATAACCCGAAGGTCGTCGGTTCAAATCCGGCCCCCGCAACCAACATCATAAACACCCTCAAGGGTGTTTTTTTGTTTCTGCCGCCGGCAAAACCTCTGCCGAAAACGGGAACGGCCATTGCCGCCCCATCTCCTGCTTACCCCTTAGGTAACACAATATTGCTGGCCGCCAGCATGCCCATGCGATGGTACATCGCACAGGCCGCCTCGACGATCGGCATCGCCAGCGCCGCGCCGCTGCCTTCCCCCAGCCGCATACCCATATTGAGATACGGTTCGAGTCCGAGGTGCGCCAGCGCGATACGCGCCCCCTTCTCCGCCGAATAGTGGGACGGGATCAGATACGGTTTTACCGCCGGCGCTATCCGGCACGCCGCCAGCGCCGCCGCGTAAGAGAGAAAGCCATCCAGCACCACCGGCAGCCCGCAGGACGCCGCCCCCAGCATGACGCCGGTCATCCCCAGCAGATCAAATCCACCGACTTTGCTCAGCACGTCGAGGCCATCCTTCGGGTCGGGCTGATTAAGGGCGATAGCCCGCCGCACGACCTCCACCTTGTTGCCAACCTTCGCCAGCGGCAAATTGGCGCCAATCCCGACCACCTCCTGCGCATCGCTGCCGGTCAGGACGCTGACCATCGCCGCCGCCGGCGTGGTATTGGCCATCCCCAGTTCGCCGACGCCAAACAGAGTCACGCCCTCCTGCGCCAGCGCGCGGGTGTAGCGCATCACCTCCAGCAGCAGCTCCTGCCCCTGCTCGCGGCTCATGGCCGGGCCGCGGGCAATATTGCCGCAGCCCCGCGCCATCCGCATATTCACCACGCCGGGCAGCGGTTCGCTATCGATCCCGACATCAATCACGTGCACTTGCGCCCCGGCCTGGGCGGCGAGCACGCAGACGCCGGTGGTGCCGCGGGTCATATTGGCTGCCTGGATGGCCGTGACCGCCTTCGGCGAAATCGCCACCCCTTCGTCCCATACCCCATGGTCGGCGCACATCACCAGCAGGGCCTTTTTCGCCACCTGCGGCTGGCCGCCCAGGCCGGGCATTCCCGCCAGCTGCACCGCCAGCGCCTCCAGACGCCCGAGGCTGCCGGGGGGCTTGAGTAAGCCGTCGATGTGTTGCTGTGCCCGCGCCATGGCGTCGGCGTCCGGCGCGGGGATCGCCCGCAGTACCTCGTTTACGCTTTGCATACAGAATCCCTGCCAGGGCTGGCCCGGTCGGCCAGCGATTGAGTTATTTGATTTTGACGCCGATGCCGGAGACCACCAGCCAGACCGCATCCGCCGCGGCCGCCAGGCGCTGATTGACCCGCCCGGCGATATCACGAAAATGCCGCGCCAGGCGGTTCTCCGGCACAATGCCCATCCCCACCTCGTTGGTCACCAGCACGACGTGCGCCGGGCAGCGCTGACAGGCGGCAATCAGCACGCCAATTTCGTCATCAATAGCCCGCTCCATGGCGGCGTAATCCCAGCCGTCGGGGTCGCTGTCGCCGCCGAGCGCGAACAGCAGGTTGGTGACCATGGTGGTAATGCATTCCAGCAAAATCGCCTCCTCTGGGGCGATATCCGGGGTGATCAGTTCATCAAGCTGCTGCCAGCGCTCGGCGGTGCGCCAGTGGGCGGGCCTGCCGTCGCGATGATGCTGGATCCTTGCGGCCATCTCGTCGTCAAAGATTTGCGAGGTGGCGATATATAAAACCTGCGGCGCATCGGCAATCAGCGCCTCGGCATGGCGGCTTTTGCCGCTGCGCGCGCCGCCGGTCACTAAAGTCAGCATAGGGGCTCCTGATGTTGGCGCATGATGGCGTAAATTTGATCGATGGCGATATGTTCGCGCATGGCATCGGCCAGCTGGTCAAACTGGCGGGTTTTATAGCGGGCATACTCCAGGGCGCTGTCCAGCGGCGCCAGCCCTTTGCGCTGACGCAGGCCGTTAACCAGCGCGCGGGTAAAGGCATCGTTGTCGAACAGGCCATGGAGATAGGTGCCGAACGCCAGGCCGTCGTCGCTGACCGCGCCGTCTGCCACTGACTGTCCCGCTTTATGCAGCTGCAGCAGCGGCGCGCAGCCTGCCTCACGGCGCGTCTCGCCCATATGAATTTCGTAGCCACTGACCCGCAGCCCCGCCGCGTCGGCTAACCAGTCCGGGAGGTTAGCCTCCAGGGTCGCCTGCACCTGAGTGGTGGTTTTGCGCTGGGCGAAGTGGGTCACGGTCTTCAGCACCCCCAGTCCGGGCTGGGTGCCAAGGCCAGACTCCACCTCATCGATAATGGTTTCGCCGAGCATCTGATAGCCGCCGCAGATCCCCAGCAGCGGCACCTTGCGCAGCCGGGCCTGCTCGACCGCGTGCGCCATGCCGCTTTCACGCAGCCAGCACAGATCGCCGAGGGTATTTTTACTGCCCGGGAGAATGACCAGGTCGGCGTCGGCCAGCGCCTGCGGGTCGCGGACATAGCGCACCCGGACGTCAGGCTGCGCCGCCAGGGCGTTAAAGTCGGTAAAATTGGCGATATGCGGCAGGTGAACGACGGCGATGTCGATATCGCGCCGGTCGGTGCGGTGGTATTTCCCGGCCTGCAGCGCGACGCCGTCCTCATCCTCAAGGTCAACTTCAAGCCACGGCATAACGCCCAGCACCGGCACGCCGGTCAACGCCTCGATCTGCTCGATCCCCGAGCGCAGGAGCGCCACATCGCCGCGGAATTTATTGATAATCACGCCTTTCACCCGCGCTCGCTCCTCGGGCTGCAGCAGCGCCAGCGTGCCGTAAATCGCGGCAAATACCCCGCCGCGGTCGATGTCGGCCACCAGGATCACCGGGCACTGCGCCATTTCGGCCATGCCCATATTGACGATATCGCGGTCGCGCAGGTTAATTTCCGCTGGGCTGCCGGCCCCTTCCAGCACCAGCGCCTCATACTCCCCGGCCAGGCTCTGGTAGACCGCGAGGATCTGCTCGCGCAGGCGTGGCTTGTACTGGTGATAGCTCACCGCGTCCATGCTGGTCGCCACCTCCCCCATCAGCACCACCTGCGCCTGACGGTCGCTGGTGGGCTTGAGCAAAATCGGATTCATGCGGACATCCGGGGCGATCCCGGCTGCTTCGGCCTGGAAAATCTGCGCCCGGCCCATCTCTTTGCCATCCGGCGTAATGCCGGAGTTCAGCGCCATATTCTGTGATTTAAACGGCGCGGTGCGCAGTCCATCCTGATAAAAAATGCGGCACAGTCCCGCCACCAGCACGCTTTTCCCGACGTCGGAAGCGGTGCCCTGTAACATAATCGCCAGCGTCATGACGCCTCCTTAATCGCGCCTATCGCATCGTTGCGCATCCGCTGAAAAAACTCCGCTTCGGTTTTACACAGCGGCAGCCCCAGTTCGCTATGAAGTTTCACCAGCCACGGCTGGGTCAATCCCGCCCGGGCCATGGTCTCCGCGCAGGCAAACACCTCGCCGGGCTCCCCTTCGGCCAGCACTTCGCCGTGCCGCAGAACGTAAACGGCGTCGCTCACCTCATAGATCAGATCGATATCGTGGCTGGAGATCACTACGCGCCGCCCCTGCCCGACAATGCGCCGGATGATGGCGATCATCTGCGCGCGCCCGCGGGGATCGAGGCCCGCGGTGGGCTCGTCAAGCAGCAGGTAGCGCGCCTGCAGCACCAGCGCCCCGGCGATCGCCACCCGTTTTTTCTGCCCATGACTGAGGCACTGGATCGGCTGCTGGCGAAACCCCTGGGCATCGACGAGGGTCAGCGCCTCATCCACCCGGCGGGCGATCTCCTCTTCCGCCACCCCGAGGTTACGCAGACTAAAAGCGATATCGCTGTCGATATCGGTATAGAAGATTTGCTGGTCCGGATCCTGAAACACCGTCGCCACCTGCTGGCGCAGCGCCAGCAGACCGCGCTTGCTGTAATCCAGCGCCTCTCCCTGCCACAGCACCGCCCCCTGCTGCGGGCGCAGCAGGCCGCTCAGGTTCATAAACAGCGTCGACTTTCCGCAGCCGTTGGCCCCCACCAGGCCGGTCACCGCATGGCGGGAAAAATCCAGCGTCAGCCCTTTAAGCACCGGCTCATCCTGATAGCGAAACCAGAGATCGGTTGTGGCAAGCATACTTATCCTTAGAGGTGAAAATCACCCTGGTACAATTTGATATCCAGCGCCGTGCTCATCTGTTGATAGCGCAGGAGGACGCGGGTGAACAGCAGTCCCACCAGCATCGCCAGCGAGCGATAGCCCTGCGGCACGCTACCATAGCCAAAACGCAGGGTTTGCGCGCGGTGAATCGCCATCGCCTCGTCCAACAGAATAAAAATGAAGCGCCAGGTCAGCAGGATCTGCTCCGTCAGCAGTCGCGGTACACGACCGCGCTTGAGTAAAATAATCAACTGCGGGAAAGGCAGATTGAGCACCAGCCAGAGCGTCGCCGCCATCGCCGCCAGGCTGCGCCAGAAAGTCTCCCCGGCCACGGCCAGCCCCTGGGCGGAAATCCCTATCGAGAAAGCGCCCAGCCGAAAGCTCGCTAACAGCATCTGCGGGTCGCGGCTGACGCTGAACAGAATGGTCAGCACGCCGACCAGCAAAAAGCCAAAGGGCAGCGCCATCCAGCGGCACCAGCGCTTGAATGAGACCCGTAGCAGCCAGCAGGTCAGCGCGGCGGTTAGCGCCAGCGTCAGCGCCTGGCCCCATGCCGGAAGCGTAAAGGCCAGCGCCATCAGCAGCAGCCAGAGCAGAAACTTCCGCTCTGGCGCCACCTGCAGCCAGCGGCTCTGGTAGCTGAGTCGGTCAAACCCGGTCATCACGGCGCTGTCTGCCCCTCGCATATCCGAGAATGTAAAAAATCACCGCCGCGCCCAGCGAGCCCTGCAGGGTAAACAGCAGGCTCTCAATCTCGCCGCTCGCCGGTTCATATAGCGGCTGGAACCAGGGTTGATAATCCGGCGCCACCGCCTGGATCTGGCTCTCCGCTTCGCCGTCCGAGCCGCCAAACTCGCCGCCGTGGTTAATAAAAAATGGCAGGATCATCAGGGCGACCACCATCGCCAACAGGATCAGGGTCTTTTTCATATTAATGTCCCTCCGCGGCGATCAGTCGCCGTTTGGTTAGCTGATCGTAGATCATCACGGTGAGCAACCCTTCCGCGATGGCGATCGGGATCTGCGTCAGGCAGAAGATGCCCATAAACTTGGCGATCGATCCACCTGCTCCGGTTGCCGGATCGGGAAAGGCCACCCCGAGCTGGACGGAGGTGACAAAGTAGGTCATCAGATCCGCCAGCATGGCGCAGAGAAAGACCCCGACATCGCGACGGATCCCCGCCCGACAGGCCAGCTTCCACACCAGATAGCCGACCATCGGACCGATCACCGCCATCGACATCCCGTTGGCGCCAAGGGTGGTCAGGCCGCCATGCGCCAGCAGCAGCGCCTGGAACAGCAGAACGATCGCCCCCAGCACCGCCACTACGCCCGGCCCGAAGAGGATCACCGCCAGACCAACGCCGGTGGGATGCGAGCAGCTGCCGGTCACCGATGGGATCTTCAGCGCCGAAAGAACAAAAATAAACGCCCCGCAGAGAGCCAGCAGCACCTTCTGATTGCTCTCTTCCTGGACGATACGCCGCAGGCGCACCAGGCCGTACCACAGGCAGGGTAAAAACAGCAGCCACCACGCCAGCGCCCACATCGGCGGCAAAAAGCCCTCCATGATATGCATGGCGAACGCCTCCTGCGGGACGATGATCAGCAGAACAGCAGCCGCCAGCCCCCCATACGAAAGCTGCTTCAGCGATTGCACCTGATTCATTACGCCTCCTCCCACTGTTTGTTAACCAGGATGGTCGAGAAATAGGGCAGCGGCTGATCATCGCTGACCTCGCGCAGGCTGCGCCAGCACTGCTCACCCGGCAGGGTGGCCTCTGACATCATCAGCGCCGCATCCAGCAGCCCCGCCTGCGCCAGCAGCGCCTTAATGCGGGCGAAGCGGCCGTAGACTTTCATCAGAACCAGACTGTCATGCTGGCGCAGCGCCGCGGCAATGTCCGCCTCCGGCGCGGTGCAGGAGATCACCGCCAGCGACTGCTGCTCCATGGCCAGCGGGGTTTTCGCCCGCGCAGCAATGGCGGCGAAGGAGGTAACGCCAGGGACAATCTCCAGCCAGTCCGGGCAGCCAATCCGCTGCAGCAGAAAGACCCAGGTGCTGAACAGCATGGCATCGCCGAGGGTGATAAATCCGACCTGCCTGCCCGCCGCCACTTCCTGGGCCAGCGCCGCGGCGACATCGTTCCACACCGCCTCTTTTTCCGCGCTGTCGGCGCTCATCGGAAAATGGCAGCAGCGGACCTCCGTGTGTGCGCCAAGGTACTCACGCACGATGGAGAGGGCCAGGCTGTCGCCGCCTTTGCGACCGGCTGGCGCATACAGCACATCCAGCTGGCCGAGGATCCGCGCCGCACGCACAGTGATCAGATCGGCCGCCCCTGGCCCGGTGCTCAGGGCGTACAGTTTGCCGCTCATGCTGCTTTCTCCATCGCGTTATTCAGCGCCTGCTGCAGATGGGCGACGAACATCGCCCGCACCGCCGGATTTTCCCCTAACCCGCTCAGCCACGGCGTGGCCGTGATACCGGCGGCGTTGAACAGCGTTTTCCAGGAGTCCTCTTCGTCCGAGGCCATATCGTTAATGGCGTGATCGCCGGCCACCAGCATCAGCGGCATCAGGTGCACGCCGGTCACGCCCTGGCGAGCGAGTTCGTTAATCACGATGTCCACTTCGGGATAGCTTTCCACCGCCCCCACCCGCGCCGGAAAACCCTGCACCGCCATCATATGATCCAGACAGGCGTAGGCCGCGAAGGCGTGGTGGCTGGCGCCATGCCCCATAAATACCACTCGCTCCGTCGCCGCCAGCGGCGGCATCTGCTGGCGCAGGGCCTGCATTAGCTGCACGTAATCGCCATGACCGCTCAACAGCGGCGCGCCCAGCGTCAGACGCTGAAAGCGCGGGCGCATGCTCTGCACTTCGCGAACGATCTTCTCGTACTCGTCGCCGTTGATAATGTGCAGGGACTGGATCGCCACATCCTGGTACCCCTGCTCGGCCAGCTTTTGCAGGGCCTGCAGCGGGGTATCGATATGGATGCCGTCGCGCTGCTGCAGTTTGCGAATAATCATCCCCGAGGTGAAGGCGCGAAACAGCGTGCGGTCCGGGCAGCTGGCGGCCAGATCGCGCTCGCAGGCGGCGATGTTCTTCTCGCGGGTGTCGTGATAGCTGGTGCCAAAGCTCACCACCAGAAGTGCTTTTTTCATATCCTGTTCCTCAAGTCGCCGACAGCCAGCGCGTCAGCCGCGCAGCGAAATCGGCCTGGCTTTGCAGTAATTCATCGCCCGTCACCAGCGGCGCCGGACGGGTAATGACGATGCAGGGGATCCCCGCATCGAGACAGGGTTGTACTTTTTCCTGATAGCCGCCTTCGGCGCCGGAGGCCTTAGTGATCACCACGTCGGCCCGGCACTGGCGGTAAAAAGCGGCGTTGAACGCGGCGCTGAACGGCCCGCACAGCGCGAAAATCTCGCCAACCCCAAACCCCAGCGCGGCGCATTGCGCGATGACATCGGCGACCGGCAACACCCGGGCGAGCAGCGTTTTGTCACCTAATCCCGCCCGCCAGCGCGCCAGATCTTTACTTCCCGTGGTGAGCAGCACGCGCGGGCCGAAACGCCGCGCCACCTCGCAGGCTTGTTCAATGCTCTCTACGGTATAGAGCAGCGGATGCGTCAGGCCGCTCAGTTGCTCAGGGCGCTGATAGCGGCTCAGCAGCACGCCGGCGGTTGCGCAGGCCCGGACGATATTGCGGCTTACCGCTTCAGCGTAGGGGTGCGAAGCATCGATCACCCAGCGGGTCCGGTTAGCCTTTAGCCAGGCGATCATCTCCTCCAGCTCAAGCCGCCCGCAGCGCACCTGGCCGCGAATATCCCCCGCCAGCTGCTGACCGGTGAGCGTCGCCACCGACAGGGTGTAGCGCACGCCGGCGGCGTCCAGCTGCTGGCAGATCGCCCGCGCATCGCTGGTGCCTCCGATAACCAGCACGTCGCCGTGGTTCACAGCGCGTAGCCTCGCGGGGTAATCATCAGACCTTTATCGATGTATGTCGCTTTGTTGCCGACGATCACCAGGCTGGTCATATCCACCGGGGCGAAATCCATCTCCCCGAGGGTGGTCAGCCATTTCTCCTGCTTTTTACGCCCGGCGGATTTGACCACGCCAACCGGCGTATCCGCGCTTTTGCTGGCCGCCAGCAGCGCAAAGGCGCGCGCCAGATGCCCTTCGCGGCCGCGGCTGCGGGGGTTGTAAAAACAGATAACGAAGTCCGCTTCCCCGGCGGCGACAATGCGTTTTTCAATCACCGACCACGGCGTCAGCAGATCGCTGAGGCTGATATGGCAGAAATCATGCATCAGCGGCGCGCCGAGCAGCGAGGCGGCGGCGATACTGGCCGTCATCCCCGGGATCAGGCGGACCTCAATGTCCAGCCGCTGCTTATTAACCAGCTCCAGCACCAACCCCGCCATGCCGTAGATGCCGGCGTCGCCGCTGCTGATCAGCGCAACGTTGTGCCCGGCCTGCGCCAGCTCGATGGCCGCCTGGCAGCGTTCAATCTCTTTGCACATGCCGGTTTTGATCACCTGCTTGTCACCGGTAAAGGCTTTTACCAGGTGGGTGTAGGTCTTGTAGCCCACCACAATCTCCGCCGCCTGCAGGGCCTCCACGGCTTCCATGGTCATCATCGCCTGCGAGCCAGGGCCAATTCCGATTACGCTTAACATCAGTGTGAAACTCCCAAAGTAATAGTGACGCCCTGCTCGCGCAGGGTTTCGCCGGACAGGTTTCCCTGACTCAGCAGCCAGGCCACCGGGCCGGAGACGCTGCCGACGCCGACCGTCTCCCGGACAAAAGACGAGGCCGGAAAGCGGTGCTCGTGCTCGCGCAGCGCCTCGGCGCTGAAGGTTTCGAACGGCACCCGGCAGCGATGAGCCAGCTGGCGGAGCCCCGGCTCGTTTGCCTTCAGGCTCACGCTGCCGATCGCTTTCAACGCCAGTGGGTCAAGGCGCTGGGCAGCAAGCTGGCGCTCCAGCAGCGTACTGAGCAGCGCGCAGGGGGTGTCGCGCCGGCAGCCGATCCCCGCCACCACCCGCTGGGGCACCAGCTTCCAGTGAGGTATCGGCAGCGGCGGCAGCGACCGGCGCAGGGTGATGCAGATCAGCGCGTCGAGCGACGGCAAGCGCGTAAGGTTCCTCACCGGAATAAAGCCGCGCTGGTCGCAGCGGCTTAGCGCCTCGGTAAATTCAGCGTCGCACCACAGTCCCACCCGCTTACCGCTCACCAGCATCTGATTAACGGTTTTCACCGTCGCGCGAAAATCGGTCATCCGGGCGTTCAGCTCAACAGCCAGTGTGTCGAGGGCGGCCAACTCGTTGACGTCGGTTGCGGTGGTGATCACCGGGTCGGCGCCGAGCATCCCGGCGAGATAGCGGGTCAGGGCATTGGCCCCCCCGGCATGGCCGGAGAGCAGGCTGATGACGTGCCGGGCGCGCTCATCAATCACCACCACCGCCGGGTCGCTGAGCTTGTCATTCACCAGCGGCGCCAGCACCCGCACGGCAATCCCGGTGGCGCCGATAAAAATCAGCGCCGAAAAGCTGCTGAACGCCTCGCGGGCAGCGCTGGCAAAGCCGCCGTTAAAGGGGATAAACCCCTCCTCCTGCAGCGCCTCGCTGGTGTAGCAGGTGAGCGGCAGCATGGCCGCCAGCCTTTTTGCCAGCCGCACGCCGCCGGGCGTCAGGCAAAACAGGGCAATGGATTCAGGCTTTACGGTATTCATGGCTAAAATCCGCTGCGTACAGTTTGGAGTAGTGATACTCATCGCCGAGGAAGGGACCGACGAGGATCAGCGCCGTTTTGCGGATCCCGGCGTCGCGTACCTTATCGCCGATGTCCGCAAGGGTTCCGCGGACGGTCTGGCTTTCCGGCCAGGTGGCCTTATAGATCACCGCGACCGGGGTGGTCGCCGGGTAGCCGCCCTCCACCAGCCGCTCCGCCACCCGGTGAATACGCTGCACCGACAGGTAAATCGCCATCGAGGTCTGGTGGCTGGCAAAGGCCTCCAGCTGTTCGCGCGCAGGAACCGGCGTGCGCCCTTCCAGACGGGTAATAATCAGACTTTGCGATACCTCGGGCACCGTATATTCCACCCCCAGCTCCGCCGCCGCCCCGAGGAAGGCGCTGACGCCCGGCACCACCTGCCAGCGGATCCCGCGGCGGGTCAGCTCTTCGCCCTGCTCGCGCACCGAGCCGTACAGCGAGACGTCCCCCGTCTGCAGGCGCACCACCGTTTTTCCCGCCTTCACGCCCGCTTCCATCAGATCGAGGATCTGCTCCAGATGCAGCGCGGCGCTGTCGTGACACTCCGCCTGTGGCGGACAGTAGGCCAGCAGCTCGGTGTTGATCAGCGACCCGGCGTAGATCACCACCTGCGCCTGCTGCAGCAGACGGTAGCCTTTGAGAGTAATCAGTTCGCGATCGCCAGGACCGGCGCCGACGAACCACACGCAATGGGGATCAAAAGTCTCAGCCATGGTTTCCTTCCTTCTGACAGGCGATGACAAAAACGGGATTATGGGGTTTGAAGTAGTGGCCGCTGCCCAGCGTGGTCAGCGATGAGACGTTCAGCTGCAGGCAATCAATCTGTGTAATCCCCCGCTGCTGCAGATAGTCGAGAGCCGCATTCAGGTTCTCCTGCAGGATAAAAGTCATCACCAGACGGCCACCGGGATAGAGCTGCTGCCACGACCAGTCAATGAGCTCGTCGAGGCGGCCGCCGCTGCCGCCCATAAAAATGGCGTCGGCGCGTTCGGTCATCACCATCGGCGCTTCGCCGGGCAGGATCTCAATATTGCCGCAGGCGAAATGCTGGCGGTTTTCGTCCAGCAGCCGGAGAGCCGCGGGGTTGCGTTCGATGGCGGTTACCTGCAAAGAGGGATACTGCAGCGCCGCCTCAATCGACACGCTGCCGGTACCGGCGCCGATATCAATCAAGTGGCTTGCCCGGTGTAGCTCAAGTTTGGCCAGCGCCAGCGCGCGAACCGCCTCTTTGGTCATCGGCACCTTCTCGCCGCGCAGAAAAAGCTCATCTTTCATCGAGGATCACCACCGCGTTCATCTCATATTCGGCATCGACCTCACTGACCGGTAGCCAGTGGATCCGCTCGTTATCCATCGCCAGATTTTCGCCAATCACCATCCAGCGATACCCTTTACCCCGCGCCGCCAGCTGGGCGGCGATTTCCCGCGGCCCGCAGCGCCCGTCGGTCACCATCGCCACCTTGCGCTGGCGCGCCAGCTCATCAAAACAGACGTCCCGTCCGTGGCTGCTGGTCAGCCAGATATCGTTCATATCGATACCGGCCTTCGCGCAGAGATACTGCACCGCGCTGATGCCGGGGATAATGCGCACGCGCTCGATGCCAAAGTGGGCGATCAGCCGCGTGCCGATGCCGTAAAAGAGCGGGTCGCCTGAGGCCAGCACCACCACTTTCTGCGCTGCGCGTTCGCCGAGCCAGACCAGCAGTTCGGCAATATTGGCGCCCAGCGCAAACCGTTCGCCGCGAAATCCGGGGAACTGATCTAAATGCCGCTTACCGCCTACCAGCGCATCCGCGCTGGCGACCGCATCTTGCGCCGCCGGCGTCATCAAATGCAGGCCTGACGGCCCCATGCCGACCACCGTTAACATGACATCTCCCGCGCAATCTCGGCGATCGGCCGATTGCTGCCGAGAACCTTGTTATCAAAGGAGAACATGATGGCGTCGCAGACGGGCGGCGCTTTGGTAAAGCGCAGCATCTGCATCACCCGCAGACAGATGCGTTCAGCAAGATGGTTATAGATAGGCTGAAAACCGTACGCGTCGATGTGCTCCATCGCCGCTTCGGTGGTATCGCATTCGCTCACCAGCTGCAGCAGCGCCAGCGGTGCCCCCTGCAGCGCCAGATGCGCGACCAGCGTTTCCATGCGCGCATCGGCGATATGGCTGTGGGTATGGAAGATCCCGGCGGCGACTTTAATCAACTTGCCGGGATGGCCAATCAGCACGATCTGACGGAACCCGAGGCGCACGGCCTCTTCAATCATGTAGCCGACGAAGTTGCTCATGGTGACCACCACCTGCGAGTCGATGCCCATCTGCTCGCGTACGAAGCGCTCGCCGTGGTTCCCCGGCACCAGCACCACGCGCTCCAGTCCGGCGGCGCGTTTGATCTCCAGCTCGAGGGAGAGCGAGCGCTTCCAGCTCTCTTCCGACATCGGGGTGACGATCCCGGTGGTGCCGATAATCGAAATCCCGCCGAGGATCCCCAGCCGCGCGTTATAGGTTTTTTGCGCCCGCACCTCGCCCTCCGGGGCGAAAATCTCTACCGTCGCCCCGCGCGACGGGCCAATCGCCTCGCGCACCGCCGACTCGATGGTGTGCCGCGGGGTGCGGTTAATCGCCGGGCTGCCTATGGGCAGGCCGATCCCTTTGCGGGTGACTGTGCCGATACCTTCGCCGCCGCGCAGGGTTATCTCGCCGGAGTCGTCGAGCGTCACGCGGGCGAAAATCAGCATCCCGTGGGTGGCGTCAACGTCATCGCCGCCGTCTTTACGGATGGCGGCGATCGCCTGCTGCCCTTCGACGTGCGGCGATTCGACGTTAAGACACAGCGTGACGCCGGAAGGGGTGACAATGGAGACCTGATGAATGAGGTGCTGGCGCATCACCATCAGCGCCGCCACCTTAGCCGCCGCCGTCGCGCACGAGCCGGTGGTGTAGCCTTTGCGCAGCGCTTTGCCGTTGTGCCACACCGGGGCGTCGAAGGATTGCTCGCTCATCGCGCCTCCTGTAAGTGGTACAAAATGGCGTTGACGATGGCGGCGGCGACGTTGCTGCCGCCTTTACGACCCAGCGCGGCGATGCCCGGCAAACCGCTCTGCGTCAGGGCCTCTTTCGACTCCGCCGCGCCGACGAAGCCGACCGGCACGCCAATCACGCCGTTGACCGCGACGTCATGCTCCAGCAGACGAAACAGCGCGGTGGGCGCATTGCCGAAAACAAACACCTTCTCGCCCTCTTCGGCGACCGCGATATCAACCGCCGCCATCGAGCGGGTCATCCCCCGGCTTTGCGCCTCGCGCACCACCCGCGGGTCGCTGATATAGCAGCGGCATTCGCCGCCAAAGCGGGCTAACAGGGTTTTGTTGATCCCGGACAGCGCCATGGTGGTATCGGTATACAGGGTGCAGGGCCGGCTCAGCGCCTCGCTCAGAGCGATCAGGGCATCCGGAGAAAACCACAGAATATCCAGCCACTCGAAGTCAGCGGTGGTGTGGATCACCCGCTTGATAATCGCCTCGTGCAGCGGGCTGGCGAAACGGTAGTCCGGTCGCGTTTCGGCGATGATCTCGCTGATAATGTCGAAGCTTTTCGCCTCAATCGCCTGCGGTTGTTGTATGTACTGCATCAGGTTCTCCTCAGGCCGCGCCGACCAGCCAGTAGCGCAGGCCGATAAACAGCGCCAGCGCCAGGGTTGACGCCACCCACATCAATCGAATGGTTCGGGAAATATCGTCCACCGCAATGTCGCGGACGGCGTCGCCTATCCAGGGTTTTTCAACGCGCTGGCCGAAGTAGTCGTTCGGGCCGCCAAGGCGGATCCCCAGCGCGCCGGCGACGGTCGCTTCCGGCCAGGCGCAGTTAGGACTGCTGTGCTGATAGCGATCGCGCCAGCCCGTCCGCAGCGCCCGGGCGCCATCTTCCCGACATACCACGGCGGCGAGGCTAAGCAGCAGCCAGCTCAGCCGGGCGGGAAGGAAGTTGGCCACATCGTCAAGACGGGCGCTGACCATGCCGATCGCCCGGTATTTTTCGTGCTTATAGCCGACCATGGAATCGAGGGTGTTGACCGCCTTATAGGCCATGGCCAGCGGCGCGCCGCCGAGCAGCAGGAAGAAGAGCGGCGCGATAATGCCGTCGACGGTGTTTTCCGCCACGGTTTCCACCACCGCGCGGTTAATCTGCTGCGGCTGGAGCTGTGTGGTGTCGCGCCCGACAATCCACGACAGCTTGCTACGGCTTTCCGCCAGATCCCCCGCGCGCAGCGGTCGCTCGACGTCCCGCGCCGACTGCGCCAGACAGCGCCCCGCCAGCACGGTGAAGATCATCCATACCTCCACCAGCCATCCCAGCCAGGGGTGGATCCCGCGCGCCAGCGCCAGTACGCCCCAGGCCACAGCCCACGTCAGGCCGGTCACCACCAGCCACATCACTCCGCCGCCGATGCGCAGCGTCCGCTCGCTATGGCAGACGCGCCGCACCACGCGCTGGCTGATGTTGATCAGACGGCCTATCCAGCGCACCGGATGCGGCCAGTGCGGCGGATCGCCAATGACGACATCGAGTATCCAGGCCACACACCAGGCGAGAAGAGTCATAGCGTCCTCCTTGCCGCCTGCAGCCAGTGGTTGAGCATGGTGGGTCGCTGGGCAAAATGGACATGGAGATAGCTGGCAAAGGCGCTGCCGGACTGCCATCCTCCCTGCCACTGCTGAAGCGTCTTGCCATCCCGCTGTTTACGGCAGGCCAGCACGGCGGCGGTGGCGGGAGTAAAATCGGAGTAATGAAATTCATGGCCGCGCAGCCACTCGCCGGGGGCGGCCAGCAGCGTCTGCTGCTGCGCCTGCGCTTCGCAGTAGCCGAACCGGGTCAGACGCGTCCCCATCCGGCTGTAGCCGGGAATGATATCCGCCATCGCATAGCGCTCGCCGCCGGTGACCTCCAGGGCGGAGCCCAGATACATCAGGCCGCCGCACTCGGCGTAGATCGCCACCCCGCGCCGGTGCGCCGCGCGGAGCTGCGCCAGCATCTCCTGGTTGGCTGACAGGCCGGCCGCGTGCAGCTCCGGGTAGCCGCCGCCAAGCCAGATCATCTGGCAGGCCGGCAGCTGGCGATCGCGCAGCGGGCTAAAGCGCACGATCTTCACGCCGCAGCGGACCAGCAGCGCCAGGTTATCGGGATAATAAAAATTGAAGGCCTCGTCGTCGGCGAGGGCCAGCGTCAGCCCTTCGCCGGCGTCGGCGGCAAGCTGCTCCCCCCACTCGCCGGCCGGCAGGTTCGCCAGTTCGCTGAGGGACAGCAGCCGGTCGATGTCGAGGGTGCGCCCCAACAGGCTGGCAAAATCCCGCCATGCCTGTTGATTAACCATCGACTCGCGGGCGGTCACCAGCCCCAGATGCCGCTCGGGCAGCGCCACGCCTTCCACGCGCGGCACATAACCGAGCACCGGCGCCTGGCAGTAGCGCTCAATGGCGCTTTTCAGCAGCTGGAAGTGAGTGTCGCTGTTGACGCGATTAACGATCACGCCGGCGATATTGAGGGCCGGATCAAAATGTTGAAAGCCCATCACCGTGGCGGCGATGGAGGTCGAGACCGCTTTGCCATCCACCAGCAAAATCACCGGGCAGCCAAGCTGTTTGGCCATCGCCGCGCTGCTGCAGTAGTTGGGGTCGGTGCCGTAGCCGTCATAGAGGCCCATCACCCCTTCAATGACTGCGATATCGGCCTGCTGCAGCTGGTCGGCAAACAGCGCGTTGAGTATCGGGGCGGGAAGCATAAAGCTGTCGAGATTGCGGGAGGCGACGCCGCTGATGGCGGTGTGCCAGGCGGTGTCTAAATAGTCTGGCCCCACTTTACAGGGTTGCACCCGCAAACCGCGCTGTTGGAGCAAGCTGAGCAGGCCGAGCGTCACGGTGGTTTTGCCACAACCGCTACCGGTACCCGCAAGAATGAACGCACGCCTGGTTGCCATACCCTGTCCTGTTCAGGTGGTCAGAGTATAGCTGCGCGCATGCCTGGTCCTGCGACCACGCACCGCTAAGCCACCCACTTCCCACCGAAGTTGTTGGTCTGTTACCGGCAGGCAGGTCTTCTGGCTTAGCTTCGTTCTCGCCCGCCCTTCCCAATCTTACGATCAGTGGTTTTTACGGGGTCGTCAGCATCACAGCAGCGGGGGCTGCGGGGGATTGACACCCCCTTCCCTGACACCAAACTGGTGTCGAACCTGTCGGTTTTATTCGCCGATGCGCCCTGCATCGGCGGTTAATGTTTCAAGCTTACTTTTACCGCCTTATCCCCGCCAGAATGACGCCTGCGGAGTGAAGCGGTTTTGAATAATCATCGGTCTCGTATTAACGGACACTCTATCCCATCACAAAAATAAAAACTGGTGTAGTTTATCCCTCGAATATCATTATTTTGTTGCGCTATGACAATTTATTGCTCTACTGTCGTTTTTTTCATTTTATAATGATGAAGATACTCCGGGATATCAAAAATCGGCAATAGCAAAATATTGTCATTTAAAATGACTCAGTTTGTGATCCGGCATTAATTTGCTGACGAAACGCCTGCGGCGTTACCTGATAGGTCTGGCGAAACACTTTACAAAAATAGCTGGTTTGCGAAAAACCTAAATTCCGCGCAATGCTGGCAATGCTCCAGTCGCTGTGGCAAAGCAGCTCTTTTGCGCTCGCCATCCGCTGCTGATTGACCCAGGCGTTAAAGCCGATCCCCTGATATTTTTTAAACAATTTGCTGAAGTAGTACGGGCTGAGATAGACGTGCGCCGCCACCTCCTCCAGACGCAGTTCATCAGAGAGATGCGCGTCGATATAGCGCAGCGCCTTCTTCATTTTGCCATCGTGCGGCGAGGCCGCCCGGCTGCTCTGCGCCGGGTCGTTCTGCGGCGGGTTATCCTTGATAACCACGAAGTTAAGCTGTTTTTTCAGGCAATTCTCGACGATCAGCTTGAGCAGATCCGCTGAGGCGATAACCCGCGAATAGTCCATCTCAGGCACATCGCGGAACGCCTGAACCAGCGCCGGATCGTCCTGCCAGCGGTCATCCACGTTAAGGATGTCCACCAGTTCGATATCGTTGCTCAGACGAACCTGACCGCAGAGCACAAAGCCCACAAGGTGCCCGGCGATAACCAGCGGAATGGAAAAATCGGTTAACCCGGCGTGGCAGCGGTAGATACAGAGCGCATCGGTTTTCGAGGCCTCGAGGCCGCCGCAGCGGTCGCTCATGCGACAGCGGGAGCTGTGCTGGGGGTGCTGGCGCATCAGCTGGCAGAAAGGGGTGAAGTTAAACAGTTCAGATATTTCATCACCGTGAATATTGACAACCACAACCGCCAGACTGGTGGCCTGCGCAAAATCCTGTGCGATTTTATTAATGAGTTCTGAGTTCAGTGTGCTCGCAGAAATCATGATAAAACCTCTCAGTTAATTTTTTGTTATAAATAAAACATTTCTTTAATATTCACTTCCTTTCATCATCATTTACCGCCAACGATAAAAGAATATTACGATAGCAAAAGTCTCCCATCCGTGGGAGACGTTTTTAGCCAGTTCGTGATACCGGTTCATGAAAATTTTTCGCTATTTCAGCGGATGCATTAATCCTCTAATTTACAGGTATTACACGGTAGATTATTACCAATCAGATAACGATAGATGGCCGCGCCGAGACAGGCGCCGATCAGTGGCGCAATAATCGGCACAATAAAGTACGGTATATCCCTTCCGCCGGTCATCGCGATATCGCCCCAACCCGCCATCCACGTAAACAGCTTCGGCCCAAAATCACGCGCCGGATTCATCGCAAAGCCGGTCAGCGGCCCGGTTGAAGCGCCAATGACCGCCACCAGCAGGCCGATCAGCAGCGGGGCCAGCGGCCCTTTCGGTACGCCGTTGCCGTCGTCGGTCAGCGCCATAATCATCCCCATCAGCATGGAGGTGATCACCACTTCAACCAGCGCCGCATGCCAGATGCTCAGCGATGCCGCCGGGTAGGTGCTGAAAATACTCGCCAGCTGCAGGCTCTCTACGCTGCCGCGCGCGATATGGTGGGCGGATTCAAACTCGGTAAACATCGTGCTGTACAGCACATAGGCCAGCACCGCGCCGCCAAAGGCGCCGGCAACCTGTGAAACGATATAGGGGAAAACTTTTCGTCCGGGAAAGCAGGCAAACAGCCATAACGCGACGGTCACCGCCGGGTTGAGATGGCCGCCGGAGATCCCCGAAGTCAGATACACGGCCAGCGAGATCCCCAGCCCCCAGATAATGCATATCTCCCACAGTCCGAGGCTGGCTCCCGCCACCTTTAACGCGCTCAGGCAGCCGATGCCGAAAAACAAAAATAGCCCGGTGCCCAAAAACTCGGCGGTACATTGCGCTTTTAACGAATCATTCATTATGACACCTTCTTAGCAGAGTTCGTGTCCTGACCAGCCAACATCCTGCTGGCAGTAGAGTACAACGGGCACCACTATATGAACTCCCGTCCGCAAATTGTTGGCAACCTGCTGACGGCAGCCTCCGGAAAATTCGGGCATCAATAACAAATTATTGTCATTAAATAACGCAGAATTGCATTGCTCACGCGCGGCTTTCGCCATTATGCCACCACCATGGCATGCAAAAATATTGCTAAAACCAGCTCATCGTTTTCCAACAAACATCACAAATCAGTTTCTCGCGCATAGCAGATAAAATTGAAATCGTCATGAACAAATTTGTAAATATGGAATATACAAAACAAGATAATCACATCAACACAAATAAAAATAATAATTAACATCAAGCACTTAAATAAATAAAAGACAATTTTATATTATCCAATACCCACTATTTTTTCACCATCACATTGAAGTCAGCCATTCTTTTTCCTCGCATCTTCTTATAGTCCCCACTATCGGAACACTCCATGCGAGGTCTTTATGCAACAAGAAGCACTAGGAATGGTAGAAACCAAAGGCTTAACCGCAGCCATAGAGGCCGCTGATGCAATGGTTAAGTCAGCCAATGTGATGTTAGTGGGCTATGAAAAGATTGGCTCCGGGCTGGTCACCGTCATCGTGCGCGGCGACGTTGGCGCGGTGAAAGCGGCCACCGATGCCGGTGCCGCCGCCGCACGTAACGTGGGAGAAGTGAAAGCCGTACACGTCATCCCACGCCCTCACACCGATGTAGAAAAAATCTTACCGAAGGGAATTAGCCAATGAGCAGCAATGAGCTGGTTGAACAGATCATGGCTCAAGTGATTGCCCGTGTGGCAACGCCGGAACAGCAGGCCATCCCTACTGAAAACCATCCAATACGAGAGACGGCTATGGCAGAAAAAAGCTGCAGTTTAACGGAATTTGTCGGGACCGCCATTGGCGACACCCTGGGCCTGGTGATCGCCAACGTCGATACCGCCCTGCTGGACGCGATGAAGCTTGAAAAACGCTATCGCTCCATCGGCATTCTCGGCGCCCGCACCGGCGCAGGCCCGCACATTATGGCAGCGGACGAAGCGGTGAAAGCCACCAACACCGAAGTGGTCAGCATTGAGCTTCCGCGCGATACCAAAGGCGGCGCGGGCCACGGTTCGCTGATTATTTTAGGCGGCAACGACGTTTCCGACGTTAAGCGCGGTATCGAAGTCGCCCTGAAAGAGCTCGACCGCACCTTTGGCGATGTTTACGGCAATGAAGCCGGACATATCGAGCTGCAGTACACCGCCCGCGCCAGCTACGCCCTGGAAAAAGCCTTCGGCGCGCCGATTGGCCGCGCCTGCGGCATTATCGTCGGCGCACCGGCCTCCGTTGGCGTGCTGATGGCCGATACCGCCCTGAAGTCAGCCAACGTAGAAGTCGTGGCGTATAGCTCTCCGGCGCACGGCACCAGCTTCAGTAACGAAGCCATCCTGGTGATTTCCGGCGACTCCGGCGCGGTCCGCCAGGCAGTCACCTCCGCGCGCGAAATCGGTAAAACCGTCCTTGCGACCCTCGGTGCTGAACCGAAAAACGATCGCCCCTCCTACATCTGATACCCGCGAGGCTGATTCATGAGATCGAAAAGATTTGAAGCACTGGCGAAACGCCCTGTGAATCAGGACGGCTTCGTTAAGGAGTGGATCGAAGAAGGCTTTATCGCGATGGAAAGCCCGAACGATCCGAAACCGTCGATAAAAATCGTTAACGGCGCGGTGACCGAGCTGGACGGGAAACCGGTGAGCGATTTTGACCTGATCGACCACTTTATCGCCCGCTACGGTATCAACCTGAATCGCGCCGAAGAAGTGATGGCGATGGATTCGGTCAAGCTGGCCAATATGCTCTGCGATCCGAACGTTAAACGCAGCGAAATCGTCCCGCTGACCACCGCGATGACGCCGGCAAAAATTGTCGAAGTGGTTTCGCATATGAACGTCGTTGAGATGATGATGGCGATGCAGAAAATGCGCGCCCGCCGCACCCCGTCCCAGCAGGCGCACGTCACCAACGTCAAAGATAACCCGGTACAGATTGCCGCCGACGCCGCCGAAGGCGCATGGCGCGGATTTGACGAACAGGAAACCACGGTTGCAGTCGCGCGCTATGCGCCGTTTAACGCCATCGCGCTGCTGGTCGGCTCGCAGGTAGGCCGCCCGGGCGTACTGACTCAGTGCTCGCTGGAAGAAGCCACCGAGCTCAAGCTCGGCATGCTGGGCCACACCTGCTACGCCGAAACCATCTCCGTCTACGGTACCGAACCGGTCTTTACCGACGGCGACGACACCCCGTGGTCGAAGGGCTTCCTCGCCTCCTCCTACGCCTCTCGCGGCCTGAAAATGCGCTTCACCTCCGGCTCCGGCTCCGAAGTGCAGATGGGCTACGCCGAAGGCAAATCCATGCTTTATCTGGAAGCGCGCTGCATCTACATCACCAAAGCCGCCGGCGTTCAGGGGCTGCAAAACGGCTCGGTAAGCTGCATCGGCGTACCGTCTGCGGTGCCGTCAGGCATTCGCGCGGTGCTGGCGGAAAACCTGATCTGTTCGTCGCTGGATCTGGAGTGCGCCTCCAGTAACGACCAGACCTTCACCCACTCCGATATGCGTCGTACCGCGCGCCTGCTGATGCAGTTCCTGCCGGGAACCGACTTCATCTCCTCCGGTTATTCCGCGGTGCCGAACTACGACAACATGTTCGCCGGTTCCAACGAAGATGCCGAAGACTTTGACGACTACAACGTTATCCAGCGCGACCTGAAGGTCGACGGCGGTCTGCGTCCGGTTCGCGAAGAAGATGTTATCGCCATCCGTAACAAAGCCGCCCGCGCGCTGCAGGCCGTGTTTGCCGGAATGGGGCTGCCGCCGATTACCGATGAAGAAGTGGAAGCCGCGACCTACGCCCACGGTTCGAAAGATATGCCGGAGCGCAATATCGTCGAGGACATCAAGTTCGCCCAGGAGATCATCAATAAAAACCGCAACGGCCTGGAAGTGGTGAAAGCGCTGGCGCAGGGCGGCTTCACCGACGTGGCCCAGGACATGCTCAACATCCAGAAAGCCAAGCTGACCGGGGACTATCTGCATACCTCCGCCATTATCGTCGGCGACGGACAGGTGCTATCAGCCGTCAACGACGTTAACGATTATGCCGGTCCGGCAACGGGCTATCGCCTGCAGGGCGAACGCTGGGAAGAGATTAAAAACATCCCTGGCGCTCTTGATCCCAACGAGATTGATTAAGGGGTGAGAAATGGAAATTAATGAAAAATTGCTGCGCCTGATAATTGAAGAAGTGCTTAGCGAAATGAAGAGCAGCGATAAACCGGTCTCGTTTAATGCGCCTGCGGCCTCCGCTGCGCCGCAGGCAACCGCGCCTGCTGGCGACGGCTTCCTGACGGAAGTCGGCGAAGCGCGTCAGGGCACGCAGCAGGATGAAGTGATTATCGCCGTCGGCCCGGCTTTCGGCCTGGCGCAGACCGTCAATATCGTCGGCATACCGCACAAGAGCATTCTGCGCGAAGTGATTGCCGGTATTGAAGAAGAAGGCATTAAGGCGCGCGTAATTCGCTGCTTTAAATCCTCCGACGTGGCCTTCGTCGCCGTTGAAGGCAATCGCCTGAGCGGTTCCGGCATCTCTATCGGCATCCAGTCAAAAGGCACCACCGTTATCCACCAGCAGGGCCTGCCGCCGCTCTCTAACCTGGAGCTGTTCCCCCAGGCGCCGCTGCTGACCCTGGAAACCTACCGCCAGATTGGTAAAAACGCCGCCCGCTATGCGAAACGCGAATCGCCGCAGCCGGTCCCGACGCTGAACGACCAGATGGCGCGGCCAAAATACCAGGCGAAATCGGCCATTTTGCACATTAAAGAGACCAAGTACGTGGTGACGGGCAAAAACCCGCAGGAACTGCGCGTGGCGCTTTGATAAAGGATAACTCCATGAATACCGACGCAATTGAATCGATGGTGCGCGACGTATTAAGCCGTATGAACAGCCTGCAGGGCGAGGCGCCAGCGGCGGCTCCGGCGGCTGGCGGCGCGCCCCGTAGCGCAAAGGTCAGCGACTACCCGCTGGCGAATAAGCACCCGGAATGGGTGAAAACCGCCACCAATAAAACGCTGGACGACTTTACGCTGGAAAACGTGCTGAGCAATAAAGTCACCGCTCAGGATATGCGTATTACCCCGGAAACCCTGCGCTTACAGGCTTCTATCGCCAGGGACGCGGGCCGCGACCGGTTGGCGATGAACTTCGAACGCGCCGCCGAACTGACCGCGGTACCGGACGATCGCATTCTTGAAATCTACAACGCCCTCCGCCCCTATCGCTCGACGAAAGAGGAGCTGCTGACGATCGCCGACGATCTCGAAAGCCGCTACCAGGCGAAGATCTGCGCCGCTTTCGTTCGCGAAGCGGCAACGCTGTACGTCGAGCGTAAAAAACTCAAGGGCGACGATTAATTACAGGGGCATGTGATGCGATATATAGCTGGCATTGATATCGGCAACTCATCGACGGAAGTCGCCCTGGCGACCCTGAATGAGGCTGGCACGCTGACGATTACGCACAGCGCGCTGGCGGAAACCACCGGGATCAAAGGCACGTTGCGTAACGTGTTCGGCATTCAGGAGGCCCTCGCGCTGGTCGCAAAGCGCGCGGGGATCAGTGTCAGCGATATTTCGCTCATCCGCATTAACGAAGCGACGCCGGTGATTGGCGATGTGGCGATGGAAACCATTACCGAAACCATCATCACCGAATCAACCATGATCGGCCATAACCCGAAAACGCCCGGCGGCGCGGGGCTTGGCGTGGGCATCACCATTACGCCGCAGGAGCTGTTAACCCGCCCGGCGGACGCGCCCTATATCCTGGTGGTGTCGTCGGCGTTTGACTTTGCCGATATCGCCAGCGTGATTAACGCTTCCCTGCGCGCCGGATATCAGATTACCGGCGTCATTTTGCAACGTGACGATGGCGTGCTGGTCAGCAACCGGCTGGAAAAATCGCTGCCGATCGTTGACGAAGTGCTCTACATCGACCGCATACCGCTGGGGATGCTGGCGGCGATAGAAGTCGCCGTACCGGGAAAGGTCATTGAAACCCTTTCTAACCCTTACGGCATCGCCACCGTATTTAACCTCAACGCCGATGAAACCAAAAACATCGTGCCGATGGCTCGCGCGCTGATTGGCAACCGTTCCGCCGTGGTCGTTAAAACGCCATCCGGCGACGTCAAAGCGCGCGCAATACCTGCCGGTAACCTGGAACTGCAGGCGCAGGGACGTACCGTACGCGTGGATGTCGCCGCCGGTGCCGAAGCCATCATGAAAGCGGTCGACGGCTGCGGCAAACTCGATAACGTCACCGGCGAGTCGGGGACCAATATCGGCGGCATGCTGGAACACGTGCGCCAGACCATGGCCGAGCTGACCAACAAGCCCAGCAGCGAGATTTTTATTCAGGATCTGCTGGCCGTTGACACCTCGGTTCCGGTGAGCGTCACCGGCGGTCTTGCCGGGGAGTTCTCGCTGGAGCAGGCCGTGGGCATCGCCTCCATGGTGAAATCTGACCGTTTGCAGATGGCGATGATTGCCCGCGAGATCGAGCAGAAGCTCAATATCGACGTACAGATCGGCGGCGCAGAGGCCGAAGCCGCCATTCTCGGCGCGCTGACCACCCCCGGCACCACGCGTCCGCTGGCGATCCTCGACCTCGGCGCAGGCTCCACCGATGCCTCCATCATCAACCCCAAAGGTGAAATCATCGCCACTCACCTCGCCGGAGCTGGCGATATGGTGACGATGATCATTGCCCGCGAGCTGGGGCTGGAGGATCGCTACCTGGCGGAAGAGATCAAAAAATATTCACTGGCGAAAGTCGAAAGTCTGTTCCATCTGCGCCACGAGGACGGCAGCGTGCAGTTCTTCTCCACGCCGCTGCCCCCCGCCGTATTCGCCCGCGTCTGCGTGGTGAAACCGGACGAACTGGTGCCGCTACCCGGCGACTTAGCGCTGGAAAAAGTGCGCGCTATTCGCCGCAGCGCCAAAGAGCGGGTCTTTGTCACCAACGCCCTGCGCGCGCTGCGTCAGGTCAGCCCGACCGGCAACATTCGCGATATCCCCTTCGTGGTGCTGGTGGGCGGCTCGTCCCTCGATTT
Organism: Klebsiella sp. 2-CIP_Kleb.; assembly: GCF_050378715.1. Lineage (NCBI taxonomy): Bacteria > Pseudomonadati > Pseudomonadota > Gammaproteobacteria > Enterobacterales > Enterobacteriaceae > Klebsiella > Klebsiella sp. 2-CIP_Kleb. Next base: position 159,065 of record NZ_JBNRLG010000003.1, on the reverse strand, counting down.
TGAGATCCCGCAGCTGGTCACCGATGCGCTGGCGCACTACCGGCTGGTGGCCGGGCGAGGAAATATTCGCGGCAGCGAAGGCCCAAGAAACGCGGTGGCCACCGGTCTGATTCTCTCCTGGCATAAGGAGTTCGCGCATGGACAGTAATCACACCGCCCCGGCTATTGTGATCGCCGCCATCGACGGCTGCGACGGCTTGTGGCGCGAAGTGCTGCTGGGTATCGAAGAGGAAGGCATTCCTTTCCTGCTCCAGCATCATCCGGCCGGGGATGTCGTGGACAGCGCCTGGCAGGCGGCGCGCAGCTCGCCGCTGCTGGTGGGCATCGCCTGCGATCGCCATACGCTGGTCGTGCACTACAAGAATTTACCCGCATCGGCGCCGCTTTTTACGCTGATGCATCATCAGGACAGTCAGGCCCACCGCAACACCGGTAATAACGCGGCACGGCTGGTCAAAGGGATCCCTTTCCGGGATCTGAATAGCTAAGCAACAGGAGAACAGCAGTATGAATAACGCACTGGGACTGGTTGAAACAAAAGGGTTAGTAGGCGCCATTGAAGCCGCCGATGCCATGGTGAAATCGGCCAACGTGCAGCTGGTCGGCTACGAAAAAATTGGCTCGGGTCTGGTGACCGTCATGGTTCGCGGCGATGTCGGCGCGGTCAAAGCGGCGGTGGATGCGGGCAGCGCGGCGGCAAGCGTGGTGGGTGAAGTGAAATCCTGCCACGTGATCCCGCGTCCGCACAGCGACGTTGAGGCCATTTTACCGAAATCAGCCTGATTGTTGGCGAATAAGGAGCACCGCGTGAAGCAATCACTGGGATTACTTGAAGTTTGTGGTCTGGCACTGGCTATTAGCTGCGCCGATATCATGGCGAAATCCGCTTCTATCACGCTGGTCGCCCTCGAAAAGACCAATGGTTCAGGCTGGATGGTCATTAAAATTACCGGTGATGTGGCCTCAGTACAGGCGGCCATCACCACCGGTGTACAGTTTGCCGAACAGCGAAACGGTCTGGTGGCTCATAAAGTCATCGCCAGACCCGGAGAAGGGATCCTGCCAGCAGAGGCTCCCCCACCCTCCGTCATGGAACCTGAGCCTGAAGAGTCAGAGACGGCTAATGTCGTTTCTGAAGCGCCAGCAGAAGAGCCCCTCCAGCAACAAGGCGTGGTGAGCTGCAACCTGTGCCTGGATCCAAAATGTCCGCGCCAGAAGGGCGAGCCGCGCTCCCTTTGCATTCATCCCGGCAAGCGAGGTGAAGCGTAATGGATAAACAGCTTCTCGAATCAACGGTCAGTAAAGTCCTCGACGAGATGCGCCTGCGGCCCATTCCGCTGGGGGTTTCAAATCGTCATATCCACCTGTCGGCGTCGGATTATGAACGCCTGTTTCCCGATCATCCCATCAGCGAGAAAAAAGCGCTGCTGCAGCCGGGACAATACGCCGCGGAGCAAACCGTCACCCTGGTAGGACCGAAAGGGCAACTTAAAAATGTGCGCCTGCTCGGCCCACTGCGTTCGGTAAGCCAGGTGGAAATATCGCGTACCGATGCCAGAACCCTGGGGGTTGCGGCGCCGCTGAGAATGTCCGGCAATCTGAAGGGGACGCCGGGCATTCGCCTGGTCAGCCCTTTTGGCGAACTGGAGCTACCTTCCGGGGTTATCGTCGCGCAGCGGCATATCCATATGTCGCCGCTCGATGCGCTTATCCTGCGGGTTTCCCATGGCGACAGGGTCTCCGTGGCCATTGAAGGCGACGAGCGCGGGCTGATTTTCGACAACGTGGCGATTCGCGTTTCACCAGACATGCGCCTCGAAATGCACATTGATACCGATGAAGCCAACGCCGCCGGTGCAGATAACCCGCAGGCCTTTGCCCGGCTGGTAGGCCCGCGATGAACGGCGCAGTTTTGCAGCGCATTGTGGAGGAAATCGTCTCCAGGCTGCAGCGTCGCGCCCAAAGCACGGCGACGCTGAGCGTTGCGCAACTGCGCAATGCCGACTGCCCCGGGCTGTTCAGCCAGCACGCCTCGCTGCGCATCCAGCTCGTCGACCTGCCGCTGCTGGCTCAGCTTGCGGATACGGAAACCGACGATCCCGCGGCGCGGAAAATTCACGAGGCGCTGGCTTTCGGCATCCGCGTGCAGCTCACCCTGCACAGCCAGCTGCTGCCGGTTATCCCGCTCAAAAAACTGGCGCGCCTGCCGGTGATATTCACCGACGAGCGCGGACGGCCGCTGATCCTGCATGCAGGTTCAGTGCTGAGCTATCGCGACGTCGCGCAGCTGGGCCAGGGGCGTCTGGTTATCCACCGCAAATGCATCGTGACCGCGCTGGCGCGCGAAGCCGCAAATGCGCGGAATATTCAATTCATTAAGCAGGAGTAAATCATGCATCTGGCACGAGTCACGGGCGCGGTTGTCTCCACGCAAAAATCGCCTTCCCTGATCGGCAAAAAGCTGCTGCTGGTGCGGCGGGTCAGCGCCGATGGCGAACTCCCCGCCTCCCCCACCTCCGGCGATGAAGTCGCCGTGGATTCCGTCGGCGCAGGGATCGGCGAGCTGGTTCTGCTTAGCGGCGGCTCCAGCGCCAGGCACGTTTTTTCCGGGCCAAACGAGGCCATCGACCTCGCCGTTGTCGGCATTGTCGATACGCTTTCACGTTAAGGAGCGAATATGGCGATTTATACCCGAACGGGCGACGCTGGCACCACCTCACTCTTTACCGGCCAGCGGGTGAGCAAAACGCACCCGCGGGTTGAAGCCTACGGCACGCTGGACGAACTGAACGCCGCGCTGAGCCTGTGCGCCTGCGCCGCCGCGGATAAAAAACACCGCACCTTACTCGAGGCCATCCAGCAGCAAATATTTTGGTTTAGCGCAGAACTGGCCAGTGACAGCGAACAGCCGTCGCCCAAACAGCGCTATATCAGCAGCGAAGAGATTTCCGCCCTGGAAGCCGCCATCGATCGGGCCATGGCCCGCGTCGAACCGCTGCATAGCTTTATTTTACCCGGCCGCTGCGAAGCCGCGAGCCGCCTGCATTTTGCCCGCACGCTGGCCCGCCGCGCCGAACGCCGTCTGGTTGAGCTGGCGGCGGAAGTTAACGTGCGCCAGGTGCTGATGCGCTACATCAACCGCTTATCAGACTGCCTGTACGCCCTGGCCCGCGCGGAAGATAGCGATGCGCACCAGAACAATATTATTCGTGAGGTTAGCAGGCGCTATCTGGCCGCCAGCCAGCCGAGCCACAGCAAGGAGACGACGCCCGTGGCGCTCTCATTCCACGATCTGCACCAGCTCACCCGCGCCGCGGTTGAGCGCGCGCAGCAGCTTCAGGTGCCGGTGGTGATTAGCATCGTTGATGCCCACGGTACGGAAACCGTCACCTGGCGGATGCCGGACGCCCTGCTGGTCAGCAGCGAACTGGCGCCGAAAAAGGCCTGGACCGCGGTGGCAATGAAAACGGCGACCCATGAGCTGAGCGATGTCGTTCAGCCAGGCGCCGCGCTTTATGGCCTCGAAACGCATTTACAGGGAAAAGTCGTCACCTTTGGCGGCGGTTACGCCCTGTGGCGCGACGGCTCATTAATTGGGGGTCTTGGCATCAGCGGCGGCAGCGTTGAACAGGACATGGACATAGCACAGACCGCCATTGCGGCCATTAACGTGGGAACACATCAATGAATACTTCTGAACTCGAAACCCTGATTCGCACCATTCTTAGCGAGCAATTAACCACGCCAGCGCAAACGCCGGTCCAGCCGCAGGGCAAAGGGATTTTCCAGTCCGTCAGCGAGGCCATCGACGCCGCGCACCAGGCGTTCTTACGTTATCAGCAGTGCCCGTTAAAAACCCGCAGCGCCATCATCAGCGCAATACGTCAGGAGCTGACGCCGCTGCTGGCGACTCTGGCGGAAGAGAGCGCCAATGAAACGGGGATGGGCAACAAAGAAGATAAATTCCTGAAAAACAAAGCCGCGCTCGACAACACGCCGGGCGTGGAAGACCTCACCACCACCGCGCTGACCGGCGACGGCGGCATGGTGCTCTTTGAATACTCACCGTTTGGCGTTATCGGTTCGGTCGCGCCGAGCACCAACCCGACGGAAACCATCATCAACAACAGTATCAGCATGCTGGCGGCGGGCAACAGCGTTTACTTCAGCCCGCATCCGGGGGCGAAAAAGGTCTCTCTGAAGCTCATCAGCCTGATAGAAGAGATTGCCTTCAGCTGCTGCGGCATCCGCAACCTGGTGGTCACCGTGGCTGAGCCGACTTTCGAAGCAACCCAGCAGATGATGGCCCACCCGCGCATCGCGGTGCTGGCTATCACCGGCGGCCCGGGTATTGTGGCAATGGGCATGAAGAGCGGTAAAAAAGTGATTGGCGCAGGCGCAGGCAACCCGCCCTGTATCGTTGATGAGACCGCTGATTTGGTGAAGGCGGCGGAAGATATCATCAACGGTGCCTCGTTCGATTACAACCTGCCGTGCATCGCCGAGAAGAGCCTGATTGTGGTGGAGAGCGTAGCTGAACGTCTGGTGCAGCAAATGCAATCCTTCGGCGCGCTGCTGCTGAGCCCCGCCGATACCGACAAACTCCGCGCCGCCTGCCTGCCTGAAGGCCAGGCGAATAAAAAACTGGTCGGCAAAAGCCCTTCAGCCATGCTGGAAGCGGCCGGGATTGCCGTGCCGGCGAAAGCGCCGCGTCTGCTGATTGCTATCGTCAACGCCGATGACCCGTGGGTCACCAGCGAACAGCTGATGCCGATGCTGCCGGTAGTGAAAGTCCGCGATTTCGATAGCGCGCTGGCGCTGGCCCTCAAGGTTGAAGAGGGGCTGCATCATACCGCCATTATGCACTCGCAGAACGTGTCGCGCCTGAACCTCGCGGCCCGCACCCTGCAAACCTCGATATTCGTCAAGAACGGCCCCTCCTATGCCGGGATCGGCGTCGGCGGCGAAGGTTTTACCACCTTTACCATTGCCACGCCAACCGGTGAAGGGACAACCTCGGCGCGCACCTTTGCCCGCTCCCGGCGCTGCGTGCTGACCAACGGCTTTTCCATCCGCTAACCGAGGTCGCGATGAATACTTTCTCACTACAAACGCGGTTGTACAGCGGTCAGGGCAGTCTGGCGGTGCTCAAGCGCTTTACCAATAAGCACATCTGGATAATCTGCGATGGCTTTCTGGCGCGTTCGCCGCTGCTGGATACCCTGCGTAACGCGTTGCCCGCAGATAACCGCATTAGCGTCTTTAGCGAGATAACGCCGGACCCTACTATCCATACCGTGGTGCAGGGGATTGCGCAAATGCAGGCCCTGCGTCCGCAGGTGGTCATCGGCTTCGGCGGCGGTTCGGCAATGGACGCGGCGAAAGCTATCGTCTGGTTCAGCCAGCAGAGCGGCATCAACATCGAAACCTGCGTGGCCATACCAACCACCAGCGGCACCGGCTCGGAAGTGACCAGCGCCTGCGTGATTAGCGACCCGGATAAAGGCATTAAGTACCCGCTGTTCAACAATGCGCTGTATCCGGATATGGCGATCCTTGACCCGGAGCTGGTGGTCAGCGTGCCGCCGCAGATTACGGCCAACACCGGCATGGACGTGCTGACCCATGCGCTGGAGGCGTGGGTTTCGCCGCACGCCAGCGACTTTACCGACGCGCTGGCGGAAAAAGCCGCCAAACTGGTGTTCCAGTATCTGCCCACGGCGGTGGAAAAAGGCGACTGCGTGGCGACGCGCGGGAAAATGCATAACGCCTCAACCCTCGCCGGGATGGCCTTCAGCCAGGCGGGACTGGGGCTTAATCACGCTATTGCCCACCAGCTTGGCGGACAGTTTCATCTGCCGCACGGCCTGGCTAACGCGCTGCTGTTAACCAAGGTTATCCGCTTTAACGCCGCTGTTCCCCGCGCTGGCAAACGCTATGCGCGGCTGGCCAAAGCCTGCGGCTTTTGCCCGGCAGAGGCCAACGACGTCACAGCGATCAATGCGCTGATTCAGCAGATCGAACGACTCAAGCAGAGCTGCGCGCTGCCGTCACTGGCCGTTGCGCTTAAAGAAGGAAGATCCGACTTTTCCGCGCGTATTCCGGCAATGGTGCAGGCCGCGCTGGCGGACGTCACGCTACGCACCAACCCGCGCCCGGCCAGCGCCGAGGAAATTCGCGAACTGCTGGAGGAACTGCTATGAGCGCCGCCATCAACAGCGTTGAAATCTCCCATAGCGCCGATGAAATCCGCGAGCGCGTGCGCGCAGCAGGCGTCGTCGGCGCGGGCGGCGCGGGGTTTCCCGCCCACGTTAAGCTACAGGCGCAGGTAGAGATTTTTCTGGTCAACGCCGCCGAGTGCGAACCGATGCTCAAGGTCGACCAACAGCTGATGTGGCAGCAGGCTGCGCGCCTTGTGCGCGGCGTGCAGTACGCGATGACGGCAACCGGCGCGCGCGAAGGGGTCATTGCCCTGAAAGAAAAATACCGCCGGGCTATCGACGCCCTTACCCCGCTGCTGCCTGCCGGTATCCGTCTGCATATTCTGCCGGATGTCTATCCCGCGGGCGATGAAGTGCTGACCATCTGGCTGGCAACCGGTCGCCGGGTCGCGCCCGCCGCGCTGCCGGCCAGCGTCGGCGTGGTGGTCAATAACGTGCAAACGGTCCTCAATATTGCCCGTGCGGTTGAGCAGCAGTTTGCGGTGACCCGCCGCACGCTGACCGTTAACGGCGCGGTCGCCCGACCGCTGACCGTCACGGTCCCCATCGGCATGCCGCTGCGCGAAGTACTGGCGCTGGCGGGCGGCGCGACGGTCGATGACCCCGGTTTTATTAACGGCGGTCCGATGATGGGCGGCCTGATCACCTCTCTCGATAACCCGGTGACCAAAACCACCGGCGGCCTGCTGGTGCTGCCGAAAAGCCATCCGCTTATTCAGCGGAGAATGCAGGACGAACGCACGGTGCTTTCCGTGGCTCGCACCGTCTGCGAGCAGTGCCGGCTGTGTACCGATCTCTGCCCACGGCATCTGATCGGCCACGAACTCTCTCCGCACCTGCTGGTGCGGGCAGTGAACTTTCATCAGGCCGCTACGCCGCAGCTGCTGCTTAGCGCCCTCACCTGCTCGGAGTGCAACGTCTGCGAAAGCGTGGCCTGCCCGGTCGGCATTTCGCCGATGCGCATCAACCGCATGCTGAAACGCGAGCTGCGCGCGCAAAACCGGCGCTATGAAGGGCCGCTGTATCCTGCCGACGAAATGGCGAAATACCGCCTCGTACCGGTGAAGCGATTGATCGCCAAACTGGGATTAAGCCCCTGGTACCAGGAGGCGCCGCTGGTTGAAGACCAACCATCAGTAGAAAAAGTGACTTTGCAGCTGCGCCAGCATATCGGCGCCGGCGCGGTGCCCAACGTTGCGGTTGGGGAGCGCGTAACGCGCGGACAATGCGTTGCCGATATTCCGGCAGGTGCATTAGGCGCGCCGGTTCACGCCAGCATTGATGGCGTTGTTACGACCATCAGCGAACAGGCCATCACGGTGGTAAGAGGTTAACCATGTCTCAGGCTATAGGAATTTTAGAACTCACCAGCATTGCCAAAGGGATGGAACTCGGCGATGCGATGCTGAAAAGCGCCAACGTCAATCTGCTGGTCAGTAAGACCATCTGTCCGGGGAAGTTTTTGCTGATGCTCGGCGGCGATATCGGCGCTGTCCAGCAGGCCATTGAAACCGGCACTTCGCAGGCCGGCGAAATGCTCGTCGACAGCCTGGTTCTGGCGAATATTCATCCCAGCGTCCTTCCGGCCATCAGCGGCCTGAACAGCGTAGACCGACGCCAGGCGGTCGGCATCGTTGAAACCTGGAGCGTGGCGGCCTGCATCAGCGCCGCTGACCGGGCGGTGAAAGGCTCAAACGTCACCCTGGTGCGGGTGCATATGGCCTTCGGCATCGGCGGTAAATGCTACATGGTGGTGGCGGGCGACGTTTCTGATGTCAACAACGCGGTGACGGTTGCCAGCGAAAGCGCGGGCGAAAAAGGGTTGCTGGTTTACCGCTCGGTGATCCCGCGCCCGCATGAAGCGATGTGGCGACAGATGGTGGAGGGATGATGGAAAGGCAGCCAACAACGGATCGCATGATTCAGGAATATGTTCCCGGAAAACAGGTGACCCTCGCGCACCTGATTGCCAATCCAGGGAAAGATCTCTTTAAGAAGCTGGGCCTGCAGGATGCGGTATCCGCCATTGGCATCCTCACCATTACGCCCAGCGAGGCGTCGATTATCGCCTGCGATATCGCCACCAAATCCGGCGCGGTAGAGATTGGTTTTCTTGACCGCTTTACCGGCGCCGTGGTGCTGACCGGCGACGTTTCCGCCGTCGAGTATGCCCTCAAGCAGGTGACGCGCACGCTGGGCGAAATGATGCAGTTCACTACCTGCACGATCACCCGGACGTAGCGCAATGAAACGTCTGATGCTTATCGGCCCCAGCCAGTGCGGGAAAACCTCGCTTACCCAGGGTCTACGCGGCGAAGCGCTCCATTACAAGAAAACTCAGGCGATTGAATGGTCGCCGATGGCCATCGACACGCCGGGCGAATATCTGGAGAACCGCTGCCTTTATAGCGCCCTGCTGACCAGCGCCTGCGAGGCCGACGTTATCGCGCTGGTGCTGAATGCCGACGCCCAGTGGTCGCCGTTTTCTCCGGGTTTTACCGTCCCGATGAACCGTCCGACGATTGGCCTGGTCACCAAAGCTGACCTCGCCGACCCGCAGCGGATATCGCTGATCGGCGAGTGGCTCAGGCAGGCTGGTGCCCGGCAAATTTTTATCACCAGCGCGCTGAATAATTCGGGTCTTGATGCCGTGCTGAATTTTCTGAATTCGAAGGAACCTTTATGTCTTACAAAATCATGGCCATTAACGCCGGCAGTTCATCGTTAAAATTCCAGCTGCTGGAGATGCCGCAGGGCGACATGCTCTGCCAGGGATTAATCGAACGTATCGGCATGGCAAACGCCCAGGTGACTCTCAAAACGCCGGAGCAGAAATGGCAGGAGACGGCGCCGATCGCCGATCACCGTGAAGCCGTCACCCTGCTGCTTGAAAAGCTCCTCAACCATCGGATTATCCAGAGCTTGCAGGATATCGATGGCGTCGGCCACCGCGTGGCGCACGGCGGGGAGCGCTTTAAGGATTCGACGCCGGTCACCGATGACACCTTAGCGGAAATCGAGCGCCTGGCAGAGCTGGCCCCGCTGCATAACCCGGTAAATGCCTTAGGCATCACAGTGTTCCGCCAGCTGCTGCCCGACGCGCCGTCGGTGGCGGTGTTTGATACCGCTTTTCACCAGACGCTGGATGAGCGCGCGTTTATCTATCCGCTGCCGTGGCGCTACTACAGCGAGCTGGGCATTCGCCGTTACGGCTTCCACGGCACCAGCCACAAGTACGTTAGCGCGACGCTGGCGGAAAAGCTGGGCGTACCGTTGAGCGCTCTGCGCGTAGTGTGCTGCCATCTCGGCAACGGCAGCAGCGTTTGCGCCATCAAAGGCGGGCGTTCGGTTAACACTTCAATGGGCTTTACGCCGCAGTCCGGGGTGATGATGGGCACCCGCAGCGGCGATATCGATCCGTCGATTCTACCGTGGCTGGCGCTGCATGAGGGTAAAACGCCGGAGCAGTTGAATCAGCTGCTGAATAACGAGTCCGGCCTGCTGGGGGTTTCCGGCATCTCGCACGATTACCGCGATGTCGAGCAGGCGGCGGACAGCGGCAATCGTCAGGCGGCCCTGGCGCTCTCGCTGTTTGCCGAGCGCATTCGCGCCACTATCGGCAGCTATATTATGCAGATGGGCGGCCTGGACGCGCTGATCTTTACCGGCGGCATCGGCGAAAACTCCGCCCGAGCCAGGAGCGCCATCTGCCATAACCTGAATTTCCTCGGGCTCTCGGTCGATGAAGAGAAAAACCAGCACAACGCCACCTTTATTCAGGCCGAAAATGCGATGGTCAAAGTGGCGGTGATCAAAACTAATGAAGAGCTGATGATCGCCCGCGATGTGATGCGCCTGGCGCTGCCGCAGGCGCGCGAGCTGGCGGTACCAGCCTAAACGACGCCTCTCCCCTTTGCGGAGAATCATGGTAACCGGCGTGTCGCCGTGCCACTATGCGCCCTGGCGAAGGTAAGCGGAAAGGTGAAAACGTGGCCGTTGCACAATGTCCCGCCTCATGCGGAGAACTTATCCAGGGCTGGATCCTCGGCAGCGAGAAGCTGGTCTCCTGCCCGGTGGACTGGTACAGCACCGTCGAGGTCGAGACCGGCAAACCGCGCAACGATGAGCGGCCGCTGTCGCGGGCGATGGTCGACCAACTGCTGGCCCACTGGGGCTACCCGGCGGCGCTGAGTCAGCAGATCCGCATCACCCTGCACTCGACGATCCCGGTAGCCAAAGGGATGGCCAGCAGCACCGCCGATATCGCCGCCACCGCGGTGGCCACCGCCCATCATCTGGGCCACGCGCTGGATGAGCCGACGCTGGCGCGCCTGTGCGTCGCGCTGGAGCCCACCGACAGCACCCTGTTCCACCAACTGACGCTGTTCGATCATAATACCGCCGCTACCCAAATCGCCTGCCCTGCGCCACCGGCGCTCGACCTGTTAGTGCTGGAGAGCCCGCTGACGCTGCGTACCACCGACTACCATCAGCTGCCGCGCGAGGCGGGTCTGCTGGCTAACGCCTCCCGACTGCAGCTGGCGTGGGAGAAAGTGCAGCAGGCCTGCCAGCATGGCAGCCCGCAGCTGCTGGGCGAAGCGGCCACTATTAGCGCCATCGCCAGCCAGCAGCTGTTGCCCAAGCCGGGGTTTGACGCGCTGCTGGAGCTGGTGGAAAGCGCAGGATTGTATGGCCTCAACGTGGCGCACAGCGGCAGCGTCGTCGGCCTGCTGCTGGACCGCCGTCGTCATGACGTGGATTTTTTGCAATGGCGGCTGGCAGAGCGCGGCATCGCCGCCCACTGGCCGCAACAGCATCTGCTGGCGATGGTGCCGGGGGGCGTCACCCTGCAGTAGGGCTCAGGCCAGCGCCCGGCGCAGCGCCGCCAGCAGCTGGTCGTTTTCGCCGGCGCTGCGGATCGCCACCCGGAAATAGCGGCTATCCAGCCCCGGGTAGTTGGCGCAGCTGCGGATCAACACGTGCTGGCGCAGCAGGGCGTATTGCAGGTCAAGATCGGGTCTGTCACAGCGCAAGAACAGGTAGTTGGCGCGCCCGGGCCACACGGTCAGCCCGGCCATCTCCTGAAGCTGCGCGTAGAAACGCGCTCCCTCCTCCTGCAGCCACTGCCAGGTGGCCCGCTGATACGCCCGGTCCTGAAGAATGATCTCCCCTGCCAGAGCGGCATAGGCATTGATTGACCATGGCATTTGTCGCTCGCGCAGCCGGGCCACCGCCCGGGCGTCAGCGTTGAGCAGGTAGCCTAGACGCAGCCCCGGAATAGCATAAAATTTGGTCAGCGAGCGCAGAACCCAGACGTGCGGATACTGCGCCAACAGGGGAATAAACCCCGGCTGATCGGGAATAAAGTCGAGGAAGGCTTCATCGAGGATCAGGCTGATATTCAGCGCCCGACAGCGTTGCGCAATGGCTTCCAGCAGGCCACGCTCCGGCAGCAGACCAGTGGGGTTGTTCGGGGTGCAGAGAAACAGGCAGTCCAGCGCCGGCGTGAGAGCATTGAGGATCCCGTCGGTCAGCTGCCAGCCATCGCGCTCCTGCAGGGCATACTCCACCACCTCGCAGTCCACAGTCTGCAGCGCGCGCCGGTACTCTGCGAATCCGGGAATGACGATCATCGCCCGCCGCGGCTTAAGGCCGTGGACAAGGGTGAAGATCGATTCAGTTTCGCCGTTGCCGGCGAGGATATGCGCCGCCGGCAGCCGATGGTGTGCCGCCAGCGCCTGATGCAGCTGTTGATACTCAACGTCAGGGTAGCGCTCGGCGCAGCCGGGATTGTCGACGATCGCCTGCCTGAGCGAGGCGGGCATTCCCAGCGGATTGATGTTGGCGCTAAAGTCCAGCAGTTCGCCGGGCGCAATGCCCAGCAGGGCGGCGGCCTCGCGGATATTGCCGCCATGGGTGCTTTTCAGTAAGGCCATGTCCCTTTCCTGTGTGGTTATCCGCGGCGGGCCAGCGTCGCGCCGTCGGCGAAGTAGGCTTTAATCCCGGCGAGGATCGACTCGGCTACCTGCTGCTGGAATTTGGCCGTTTTCAGCTTCCGCTCCTCTTCCACGTTACTGATAAACGCCGTCTCCACCAGAATGGAGGGGATATCCGGCGCCTTCAGCACCGCAAAGCCCGCCTGCTCTACCCGGTTCTTGTGCAGGTTATTGATATTGCCCATTTTCTCCAGCACTGCCTTACCAAATTTGAGGCTGTCGGCGATGGTGAGGGACTGCACCATATCGAACATGGTGTGGTCGACATAGCGATCGCCGCTCTTGCTGACCCCACCGATCAGATCCGAGGCGTTCTGCGTCTGGGCGAGATATTTTGCCGCGGTACTGGTGGCCCCCTTGGTGGAGAGCGCAAACACCGAGGAGCCGCTGGGCTGGCGGCTGGTAAAGGCGTCGGCGTGAATCGAAACGAACAGGTCGGCGCGCTGCTTCTGCGCCTTGGCGACACGCACCTTCAACGGGATAAACACGTCTTCGTTGCGGGTCATATAGGCCTTCATATTGCCTTCTTTGTCGATTAGCGCCCGCAGGCGGCGGGCAATTTGCAGCACCACGTCTTTCTCGCGGGTGCGATACTTGCCCACGGCGCCAGAGTCTTCGCCACCGTGGCCGGGATCGAGCATGATGACAATCGGCCGGTCGCGCCCGGCTTTGCCCGGCTGCGGCCCGCTTTGCGCCGGCGGCACCTGTCGCTCCAGATCGCCTTTGTTGTAATCCTCGAGCAGCGCCAGTAGCGGATCCTGAACATCGGTGGCGTTGGCGGGGTAGAGATCCATCACCAGACGCTCTTTAAAGCCAGCTACCGGCGCGAGGGCAAACAGCTGCGGCTTAACGTTCTGCTTGAGCTCGAAGACCATGCGCACGGTTTGCGGATCAAACTGGCCCACGCGGGCGGACTTAATAAAGGGATCGTCATCGCGGATCTGCCCCCCCATGCCTTTCAGCACCGAGTTGAGATTAACCCCTTCCAGATCCACCACCACCCGTTCCGGATTACTGAGGGCAAACTGCCGGTATTTCAGCACATGATTCGATTCCACCGTGACGCGCGTGTAGGTCGATGCTGGCCAGACGCGAACAGCGACCACCCGCGCGGCGGCGGCCAGCCCAACGGGGCTCACGCTCATTAACCACATGGCGCCCGCGCCCTGCAGCAGACGGCGACGGCTTAATCCAGAGTTGTTTCCCGACATGCCACTCCCAAGCAATAAAAACGCATTTATACCCAAAACAAACAGATTGACCAGAAACTTTAACGAAAGGCATATAACCTGTCATCTATAAAAGGGTAAACATTCATTGACACCCTGCGCCGGGTCACATGTTTTTCGTGGCTTAGCCTCAAATTGGGGCTTGCGTTTAACGGCAAAACAGAATAAAAATACAATAATTACGAATAATCATGCATTGAGGGTTTGTCATGGTGAAGGAACGTCGCACTGAACTGGTAGAAGGATTCCGCCATTCTGTTCCCTATATAAATGCCCATCGGGGAAAAACGTTTGTCATCATGCTGGGCGGTGAAGCCATTGAGCATGAAAATTTCTCAAATATTGTCAATGACATAGGACTATTGCATAGCCTGGGCATTCGCCTGGTGGTGGTCTATGGCGCCCGCCCGCAGATTGACGCTAATCTCGCCGAGCACCACCACGAGCCGGTCTATCACAAGCAGACGCGAGTGACTGACGCCAAAACGCTGGAGCTGGTTAAGCAGGCGGCGGGGATGCTGCAGCTGGAGATCACCGCCCGCCTGTCGATGAGCCTCAACAACACCCCGCTGCAGGGGGCCCATATCAATGTCGTCAGCGGCAACTTTATCATCGCCCAGCCGCTGGGCGTCGATGACGGCGTCGATTATTGCCACAGCGGGCGCATTCGCCGCATTGACGAAGAGGCGATTCATCGCCAGCTCGACAGCGGCGCCATTGTCCTGATGGGGCCGGTCGCGGTGTCGGTCACCGGCGAGAGCTTTAACCTGACTTCGGAGGAGATCGCCACCCAGCTGGCCATCAAGCTGAAGGCGGAGAAAATGATCGGCTTCTGTTCTTCGCAAGGGGTTTACAACCAGGCCGGGGAAATTGTCTCTGAACTGTTCCCCAATGAAGCGCAGGCCCGCGTCGAAGAGCTGGAAGCGGACGAAGATTATAACTCTGGCACCGTACGCTTCCTGCGCGGGGCGGTGAAGGCCTGCCGCAGCGGCGTGCGGCGCTGCCACCTGATCAGCTATCAGGAAAATGGCGCGCTGCTGCAGGAGCTGTTCTCACGCGACGGCATCGGCACCCAGATCGTCATGGAGAGCGCGGAGCAGATCCGTCGGGCGACCATCAACGATATCGGCGGTATTCTTGAGCTGATAAGCCCGCTGGAGCAGCAGGGCATCCTGGTGCGCCGCTCCCGCGAACAGCTGGAGATGGAGATCGACAAGTTCACCATTATTCAGCGCGATAACACCACCATCGCCTGCGCCGCCCTCTATCCTTTCCCGGAAGAGAAGATCGGCGAAATGGCCTGCGTGGCGGTGCATCCGGATTACCGGAGCTCGTCGCGGGGAGAGGTGCTGCTGGAGCGTATTGCCGCCCAGGCCAGACAGATGGGCCTGAGCAAGCTGTTCGTGTTAACCACCCGCAGCATCCACTGGTTCCAGGAGCGCGGCTTCACGCCGGTGGATATCGACCTGCTGCCGGAGAGTAAAAAGCAGATGTATAACTATCAGCGCCGGTCGAAGGTGCTGATGGCCGACCTCGCTTAGCTCCTTCTCCCCCCTTTCTAACGGCCGAGGATAGCGCGACGCTCATCACGTTAACCCCGGCCGGTATCCCCCTCTTCGCGCCGACCTGACGTGCGGCACGCGGGCTAAATTCCTGGTTTCCGCGCAGACCATATCTTTCTCGCTGGCTCACCGATATGCTACTGGCTGTCGACAGGATATCGACTGGCGCCACGGCCACCACCCGCCTTGCAAGGATCGCTTAACGAATGGAAACCCAACCGAACTGGCTGGTCAGACATATCAACCTCATTACCGCCGCGGTCGCCCTCTATCCGTGGTTGCTGTTGATTTTGTTGCTCTGGGACAACCAGCGCCATCATCAGAATGGCTATGCCGCGCTTGGCGCCGCCGTGGCGATATTATTTCTGCTGGCCCTGACGTCCGGCATGAATCTTCTCATCTCCTCGCTGGTGATTTTTTGTGCCCGCTGTTCCACCCTACCGCTGGCCGGCGGCGCAGCAGTCCGCTTTTTCGCCATGAACTCGATCTCGGCGCTCTGGCTTATCCCTCTGTTCTTCAGTTACTGATTTTTCCGCCAGCCCGGGCAACGGCTGCAGCATTTTCCATCGCCCGGACCCGGCGTCTCAGGGGGCTTCACGCCCGGCGAAAATCTCCGCCAGGCCGCTGCGCCGCTCGGTGCGGGTCACAATGGCCTGGGAGAGCACCTGCTCGTCGGCATAGAGCGACAATCGCCGTTTTGCGCGGGTGATCGCGGTATAGACCAGTTCGCGTGTCACCAGAGGAACGCTGCGCGCCGGCAGGATCAGCGCCGCATGGTCGAACTCGGAGCCCTGCGATTTATGCACGGTCATCGCCCAGGCGGTGTCATGCTCCGGCAGGCGGCTCGGCTGCACCGACTTGATGGCGCCGTCGGGCATCAGGAACCATACCCGCAGCTCGCCGTTGCGCTCCAGGGCGATGCCGATATCGCCGTTAAACAGCCCCAGCGCGCTGTCGTTGCGCGCGATCATAATCGGCCGGCCGTCATACCAGCGGGAGTGGCGCGGCAGGGCGATCGCCCGCTGGCGGTTGAGCCGCTGCTCCAGCCGCTCATTGACGCCGCTCACGCCGTACGGCCCTTCCCGCAGCGCGCACAGCAGCTGAAATTCGCTGAAGGCGGCCAGCATGGCCTGCGGTTCCACCCGCTCGCGGCGCAGCTGCAGGTAGTGCTCATAGCCCTGCTGGGCCGCGCCGAGCATGGCTTCGTACTCTTCGGTCGTACTGAGGGGATGAAGCGCGATATCGTCAAACGGCTGGCGCAGCGTGGCCTTCACCGCCGCGCGCGCGCCAGCGTTCACCGCCCGCGCCAGGCTCCCGATGCCGGAGTGACTGCCGAAGCGATAGCTCTTTTGCAGCAGGCACAAGCTGTCTCTCAGCGCGCCAGCGATAGCCCCCTCGCCCGCTGGTACCGGCGAACCGGTCAGCCGGGTCAGCTCCTGCGCCCGCGCGGCGGTGTAGCCCGAGCTCGCCCAGGCGCAGATATCCCCCAGCACCGCCCCCGCTTCTACCGAGGCCAGCTGGTCACGATCGCCGAGGAAGATCACCCGCCCGTGAGCCGGCAGCGCGTCGATGAGCCGCGACATCATCGGCAGGTCGATCATCGAGGCTTCATCCACCACCAGCACGTCGAGATGCAGCGGGTTGCCGGCGTGATAGCGCATGCGCTGGCTGCCTGGCTGGGCGCCCAGCAGACGATGCAGCGTGCTGGCCTCGGTGGGAATCAACGCTTTCTGCGCGTCGGTCAGCGGCAGTTTTCTCAGCGCCGCGCCCAGCGATTCGGTCAGGCGCGCCGCCGCTTTCCCCGTCGGCGCCGCCAGACGAATACGACAGCGCGGACTATCTTCAATCTGGATCAGCGCCGCCAGAAGTTTGGCCACGGTGGTGGTCTTCCCGGTCCCGGGACCGCCGGAGATCACCGAGATGCGGCGGGTCAGCGCCACCGCCGCGGCAACTTTTTGCCAGTCGGTTTCGCCGGTAGCAGGGAACAGGGCATTGAGGGTTGCCGCCAGCCGGGCCTCATCCATCTCCAGCACCCGGTTGGCTTCGTTGAAGAAGCGGGCGACGGTCAGCTCGTTGCGCCACATCCGGTTCAGATAGAGCCGGTCGCCGCATAAAATCATCGGCGCCGGGGCATCGCCGCAGCTCACCGCCGATGAAGCGAGCAGCAGCGCGGGCCAGTCCTCCGGCGCGCCGGCGTCGGCCAGCAGCCGATCGCGGATCTCCCCCGCTTTCCCGCTTAGCGCCTCGTCGCCGCTCAGCCGCGAGAGCGGCAGGCACACGTGCCCCTCTCCGGCATCACGGCTCAGCAAGGCCGCCGCCAGCTTGACCGCCGGCGGGTCGTTTTGCGCCACCATCAGGGCAAACTGGACGTCCAGCGGCCGCAGCAGACGCTGCTCCACCGCCGCCAGCAGTAGTTGATCAAAAGTCATGAGGCCTCCTCCTGAGTTTCTCCGGCAAAAAGCTGATCCAGACCGTCAATCAGCGGTCGCACCGGCCGGGTAGTGAAGATCCCCTGCCCCCCCTCCTGACCGTCCATGCCGCGCAGGAAGAGATAAATCACGCCGCCGAAGTGGCGGTCATAGTCGTAATCGGCCAGCCGGTGGCGCAGATAGCGGTGCAGCGCCAGGCTGTACAGCTGATACTGCAGATCGTAGCGGTGGGCCCGCATCGCCTGCTCCATCGCTGGCCGGGTATAGGCCTCGCGATCTTCCCCCAGCCAGTTGGATTTGTAATCCAGCAGGTAATAGCGGCCTTCGTGGCGGAAGACCAGATCGATAAAACCCTTCAGCATGCCGCGCACCTGGCGGAAATCCAGCGGCGGCGTGTCGGCGGAAAGGGGATCGTACTGGCGGATAAGCGCATCAAGGCGCTCCGCCGTCAGCAGCTGCGCGATGGGCAGGTAAAATGCCATTTCCACCTGTTTATCCCGCGCCGCAAGCTGATTGAGCGCGATATCCGGCCCCGGCAGGCGGGTCTTCAGCACGCCCCCCAGCCAGTCGGTCAGCACCGGCGCCCACTGTGCGTCAAACCCGCTCAGCTGCAGTTTCTCCGCCATCCATCCGTCCGGCACCGGCTGGGTAAAGTCCAGTTCCTCAAACAGACTGTGCAGGAAGGTCCCCGGCGCAGCGCCGCGCGGGAACTGGTGCGGGGTCAGCTGCGGCTCTTCCACCACCTCGCCGACGCCGACGGCATCGATATCCAGACGTGGCAGCAGATCCTGCCCGCTGCTGAAGCCATGCTGCTGCAGACCGGAATAGCTGGTTACCCGCCAGTCATCGGCGATACGGCGCTGCAGCTCGCGCGCCGACAGCGGGGGGATGCTCGCCGCCGGCGCCTGCCACGGGGTCAGATCCAGCTCGCCCGGCCTCTGCAATGCAATATCGCCATGGCAGAAGTCCGCTAAGCGCGCGGCCAGCCCGGCGGCATCCATGGCTTCGCCCGCCTGCAGCAGCCGCCCCAGGGCGCTCAGATGAAAATCGCTGTTGCCGGACTTTCGGCTGCTGAGGGGCGCTACGCCGAGGCTGCAGTGCCAGACCGCGCGGGTCAAGGCGACGTACAGCAGGCGCAGATCTTCCGCCAGCCGCTCCGCCTCCGCCAGTTCGAGGCTGGCCTCATCCTGGCCCAGATCCAGCACCGCCGCGAACGTCTCGCGATCGTGATAGAACGCCTGGTCCTGTTTGCGAAACCGGGCGATAAACGGCAGCCAGACCAGGGGATATTCCAGCCCTTTTGACTTATGAATAGTGACGATTTGCACCAGGTGCTTATCGCTTTCCAGACGCATCTGCTGGCTGGCAGCGTTGCTGTCCGGCTCGGCGATATGCTGCGTCAGCCAGCGTACCAGGGCATGCTCGCTTTCCAGCTGGCTGGCCGCCTCCTGAAGCAGTTCGCTGATGTGCAATATGTCGGTTAAGCGCCGCTCGCCGCCCCGGGTCGCCAGCAGGTTCTCGGCGATATGCCGGGCCGTCATCAGCGCCCGCAGCATCGGCATCACCCCGCGCTGACGCCAGATCTGGCGGTATTCACTGAACTCCTCCACCAGCGCGTCCCACGCCTGCTCATCCTGATTGAGATTTTCAATATCCCGCGCGGTCAGGCCAAACATCGAGGTCGCCAGCGCGCTGCGCAGGGTATTTTCCCGCTCCGGGGACAACACCGCCTGCAGCAGCCAGAGCAGCTCCTGGGCCTCCAGCGTCTCAAAAACGCTGTCGCGGTTGGAGAGGTAGACCGAAGGGATGCCCAGCGTCTGCAGCGCTTCACGCACCTGCGCCGCCTCCAGCCGGTTGCGCACCAGCACGGTAATATCCGAAGCCTGCACCGGGCGCGAGGTTTCCCCACGCCACAGCAGCGCGCGCCCCTGCTGGCCGGCGCTCAGCCAGTCGCGGATCTGCGTGGCGCAGAGCTGCGCCATAAACGTCTGATAATCGCCGGCGCCCACGGTCTCGCCGGACATCAACCAGACGTTCATCGCCGGTACGTCCGCCGCGTCAACGGTAAAGCGCAGCCCCTGGTTCTTCGCCGCCGCCTTCACCGGCAGGAACGGGATCTCGCGAAACATGAAGGGGTTATCGCTGAGGCTGAACAGCCGGTTGACGCTGCCCACCATGCCCGGCGAGGAGCGCCAGTTGGTGTCTAGCGTATAGTGCGCGGCAACGTCGCCGCGCGCTTTCATATAGGTAAAGATATCGGCGCCGCGAAAGGCGTAGATGGCCTGCTTCGGATCGCCGATCAGCAGCAGCGCCGTCTCCGGCTGCTGGCGCCAGATACGGCGGAAAATCCGGTACTGTTGGGGGTCGGTATCCTGAAATTCGTCGATCATCGCCACCGGAAAACGCTGGCGAATGGCGCTAGCCAGCGCCTCGCCGCTGTCGCCGCGCAGCGCCTCGTCAAGCCGGCTGAGCATATCGTCAAACCCCAGCTCGCCGCGGCGGCGCTTTTCGCGCGCGACCGCATCGCGGATCTCGACCATCGCTCTCGCCAGCACCAGATCGGTGAGCGTCAGCGACGAGGCCAGCAGCGATTCTACGGCGCTAAACAGAGGATGTACGGGCGGTTCGCCACCGGCTTTGGTACGCTCAAGCAGAAACGACTGGGCAAATTTTTCCAGCGCGTCGGGTAACTGATAGCTCAACGTCTCTTCCTGCGCCCAGGCGGTCACTTTCTCAAGCCATTTGCCCTGGTTGCCGCGATTGAACTTCCGCCGGTCAAGACCCGAATCTTCAAGCACGCCTTCGATCTCGCCCACCTGCTCGCGCCACTGCTGCTTGAGCGAGTCAATGCGGTCGATGATTTGCTGATGGCGTTCGGCCAGCGTCTCGTCGGCGGCTGGCGGCGACTTAAGCTGCGGCGCTTCGCCCTGCAGCCAGCGGTCAAGGGACTTCAGCAGATCGCGCGGCCCTTTCCAGACATCGTGGATCACCGCCGCGATATCGCGGGTCAGCGGATAACAGTGACGGCGCCAGAAGTCGGCGCAGGCCTGATAGCGCAGGCGGGATTCATCCTCTATTAGCTGCTGCTCGAACAGCATGCCCGATTCGAAGGCGTTAAGGCTCAGCATCCGCTGGCAAAAACCGTGGATGGTGAACACCGCCGCCTCGTCCATCTGCCGTTCAGCCAGCAGCAATGTCTTTACGGCGTCCTCTTTATCGACGATCTCCGCCAGCAGCGCGCTGTAGAGCGGGTTATCGGATTCACCGCGCATACAGGCGATGCGCAGTTCGTGGATGTTGCTGCGGATACGCCCGCGCAGCTCTTCAGTCGCCGCCTCGGTAAAGGTCACCACCAGCAGTTCTTCAACGCTGATGGCGCGGGGATAGGCGGCCTCGCCGCCCAGCCCCAGCAGCAGCCGCAGATACAGCGCGGCGATGGTAAAGGTTTTTCCGGTGCCCGCAGAGGCTTCTATCAGGCGCTCGCCCCTCAAGGGCAAGCGCAGGGGATCCAAAGACTCAGCGGTGTCGGTCATTCATTCTCTCGCATCAGGGGTAAGGATTGCTGCAATGCGCTGACGTTTTCCCACACTTTGCCGCCTGCCGGCTGGGCATAGTCCGCTTTGCCATTCTGGCTACCGGAAATCTGGGACAATATCGTCATGCCCTGCGGCTCCACCACCGTCTGATGGAAGAAGTCAGCAAGTTTTTGCGGCGTCAGCAGTTTAATCTGAGCCACTACTTTATCACGTGAATCAAAACGCATATTACCGCGATCGAAATCTTTGCTCAGTTTCGATGCCTCTTCGCCCAGCGTCTGCGGCGCCTGCATCATCTGGCTTATCACCGCCTGCTGGAGCTGGGCAAACTCTTCCGGCTTCATCGCCCGCAGCTTCGCCTCCGCGGTGGGGAAGAAGGCCTGGAACCGCTGCCAGAGGAAAGCCGGCTGCTTATCGCTACTTTGCAGCAGGAAGCCCATGCCCCACTGACGTCCCACGTTCATCGGGAAGGCAAAGACCGCGTAGCCGAGCTGCTCTTCGGTACGCAGCTGGTTATAGAACCACGGCTGAATAATCTGTCCCAGCAGGGTGCTGGCGGCGGTGCTGCTGAACTCATCCACGTTGGGCGGTGCGAACACCGCGGCCAGCGCAGAGTCGGTGCTGTTACCCGCTTTGTTGAAGATCGCCAGCTGCTGCCGGTTCACCACCACATCTTTATTGCGGCACCATTCGTTGCCGTCAGCGCCCAGCTGCTGCTGGATCTGGCGAGCCAGCGTCGTGGCGGCATCGGCGGACATATTGCCGATCACCATCAGTTCAGGGCGCCCCTTGGTTTTCAGGTTGGCGCGGTAGTCGAGCACCTCCTGCAAGGTGATGGAAGGCAGCAACGCCCGGCGTACTTCGCGCTGGAAATACGGTACCTGGGAGACCATCTGGATCGGCATTATCGCCTGATCGTAGGCTTTGCCCTTCTCAGCGGAGTCCATCATTTGCGCATACCACGATTTGGCCTGCTCCAGCTGCTCCTCGGTCGGCGTATAGCTGAAGTATCCCTGCAGCAGGTCGCTGAACAGCGCCGGCAGGTGCTGGGTATAGCCGTTGGCATTGACCATTAACCCGTTATTGGCGCCGGTGGAGAACGAAATGCCGCCGACCGCCGCCTGGTTACTGAGCTGATCGAGGGCGATGCCGGCGAGATAATCGTTGAGGGCAAACATCACCTGCCGGCGAGCGCTGTCCATCGCCTGGGGATTACGCAGCACCAGGGAGATATCCGCCTTCGGCTCGCTGGCGAAATACTGGCTCGGGGCATAAACCACCCGCAGCGTCGGTTCATCGAGGATCAGCTGCGGGTGCGGCCAGGCTTTATCGCTTTTGATGAGGGTGAAATCATCCGGAATATAGGGGTTGAGCACCGGCAGCTGCAGCTTGATGGCCTGCGCTTTTTGCTGCCAGTCAGCGAAGGTCTGCTCGCTAATCTTATCCACCTGATACGGCGCATCGACAAAATAGGCGGTCTTGTTATGCGGTTCCTGCGGGCTGATATACCAGATGCGCGCGTTCTGCGGGGTCATCATCGCCAGCCGGTCTTTAATCGCCTGCGGGTCGTACCGATCGGCAATGTTGACCACGTCCAGCGCATGCTCGACCGGCACCCGGATCATGGTATCCGCCAGCCATTCCACGTAATCCATATCACGGTTGATCGACGGATAGCGGAAATCCAGCGCCAGCACATGCGCCAGCTCGTCAAAGTA
This sequence comes from Klebsiella sp. 2-CIP_Kleb., assembly GCF_050378715.1. NCBI lineage: Bacteria > Pseudomonadati > Pseudomonadota > Gammaproteobacteria > Enterobacterales > Enterobacteriaceae > Klebsiella > Klebsiella sp. 2-CIP_Kleb. The sequence continues at coordinate 136,374 of NZ_JBNRLG010000003.1, read as the reverse complement.
ACGTTTGTCGACGCCCTGGGTACGCAGGAGGTCGAGGTAGCTGAATATGGCCGCCGTCACTTCGTCGCGGTGCGCCAGGCCTTTATCGGTGAGGGTGGCAGAGATCGCCAGCACGCCGCTGTTGCCGTTCACCACCGGGTCAGAATCCGCGCGGATGCCTTCCGCCAGTCCCTGCTTTTGCAGCCAGTCGGAGAGCGTGCCCGGGCTACGGTTGCCGATCAGGTAAGTGACCAGCTCATCGGTTTTGCTGCGGAAGCGATCGCTGTTGTTGTCGATGCGAAACTCGACGCGCAGCACTTTACGCGGCATCGCCGGCACATAGTGAATAATGATGCCTTTTTGCGCATCGGTTACCACCGGCACGCTTATTTCCGGCCTGCTGATTTGACGATTCGGCACGCGGCCAAAGGTGTCAGCGGCCATGCGCGCCAGCTCCGGCAACGGCTTGTTGCTGTAGATCACCGCCTTCATCAGATTGGCGGAGTACCAGCTATCGCGGAAGGTATGCAGCGCATCAAGTACCGGGCTGCCGGGCTTATCGCTGAGCGTCTCGAGGTTGCCGCCAGAGAAGTGGGCCGCCGGGTGAGCCGGGTTAATGGTTTCTGCGCTGACCTGGGCCATGCGCATCCCGTCTCGCGTCCGGGCCATGGTTAGCTCGGCGTTGACCGCGTTACGTTCGCGGTCGGCATATTTTTTATCCAGCAGCGGCGCGGCGATGGCATCCGCCAGGCGGTCTACGGCCCCGTCCAGCGCATTATTCTCCACTTCGAGATAGAACGCGGTGCGGTAGGGCGCGGTGCTGGCGTTATGGCTGCCGCCGTGCAGTTTAAGAAACTCTGCCAGACTGTCAGGCTGGGGATATTTTTGTGACCCCATCAGCGTCATATGTTCCAGAAAATGCGCCAGCCCCTGATGATCGGCCGGATCCTGCAGGGATCCCACCGGCACCACCAGCGCCGACAGCGATTTCACCGCCTGCGGATCGGAAACCAGCAGCACGACCATGTCGTTATCAAGACGGATCGCCTGATACTGACGCGTATCTTTTTCGCTTTTGCGGATCGTCTCCTGAACAGGCTGCCATCCGGTGTCGGCCTGACTAAACGGCGCCCAGAGGGCGGCCAGCACAACAAAAATCTTGAACCATAAACTGCGGGGCATTCACGAACCTCATCATTAACAAACTTGCGCTGCACAGCGTGCAGCCTTTTATGTCCATCAGTCCGTGATACGTTGCGCATAATAAATGAACCGCCATTCACTGCGCAATTTTTATACTATTTAAATTTGTGTGGACTGATGGTAACGATATAGCGGTAACAGATAACGCTGCGTCTGGGCAATGATTTCTTCGTAATGCGCCGGCTCCAGCGAACGCCACAGGCGTTGATACCAGATATCGGCCCCCTCCCCGCTGACCACCATGTTACCTTCGTAGGTCTGCAGGAATTTGCTCCGCGCTTTCTGCTGCGTCTCTTCGTCCATTAAAATGACATCCTTTTCGGCGTCATAACAGGCTTTCAGCCAGGCGCCACCGCTTTCCGGCAGCAGCAGCAGCGGCTGCGACATCCCCAGCAAATAGCCATCCACCAGCTCATTCAGGTACGCCTGCGCCTCGGCGGGCGCCAGCGGCGGAAAACGCCACTCTCCCTCTTTACGCACAAACAGCCGGCTCTCGCCGGTACCGCCGCTGGCACAGTAGACAAGGTGTTCCAGCCAAAGTTGCATCCCCTGGGAGACGCTCAGCAGCGAAGGCCGCCAGCGCAGCAGCCCGTCCGGCTGCACCTGCTGCAGCCAGCCGGTCAGATTTACGCCGCCGCACTGGAGATCGATCTCCATGCTCTGCGCCTGCTGGCGCTCGGCCATCACCCGCTCGGCCAGGGCCTGCATCTCCAGTCGCTGCGTCTCCCACACCAGTTCGCCAAAGGCGCCATACGGCAGCTCGCCGGCGGCGCGGAAGCGGCGGAACATGGCCGAGACGTCCTGCTCCTCGATAAGGGTATTAAGCAATTGCTGGTTCAGTTGATAACGGCTCAGCCCTTCCAGGATGAAGGGCTCGTCATCGGGAATATCATCCTCTTCCGCACGGAAATTGACCCGCAGACGCTGCTGAAAGAACGCGCGAACCGGGTGCTGCCAGAAGCGCAGGAGCTGCTCGAACGGCAGGCTGTCTATCGGCGGCGGGGTAAGCGGTTGAATGAAGTCGCTATGCGCCTCACCCTGCTGGCCGGCGGCAGCCAGCCATTCCCGGGCGTAGCTCTTATTCTCGTTATCCTGGAAATTGGCGACGTCGAACGGCATGCGGGTATGCAGATGGGTGATGTGGGCTTTAACCCGCGCCTCGCTGGCGTCGCAATCAAGCTCCTCATCGCCGGCGAGACAGTGGCTCTGGCCGACGTAATCCACCAGCTCCTGCACCAGCACCGAGGGAAAGCGCTCGCTGTTGTCCTGGATAGAACGGCCGATGTAGCTGATATACAGCGTCTGTTCGGCGGACATCAGCGCCTCCAGGAACAGGTAGCGGTCATCATCGCGCCGGCTGCGGTCGCCGCGCTGCGGCTTCTGGCTCATTAAATCAAAACCCAGCGGCGGCAGCGTTCGCGGATAAATCCCATCGTTCATCCCCAGCAGGCAAACCACTTTGAAAGGAATAGAGCGCATCGGCATCAGGGTGCAGATATTGACCGGGCCGGCGAGAAAGCGCTGGCTGATCCGTTGCTGATCGAGGCGCTGGGCCAGCTCATCGCGCAGCAGCGTCAACGGCACCTGGTCGCCATACTGCGCCTCCAGACCGCTATCAATCACCGCCAGCCACTGCTGCTCAATCAGCGCCAGCGCCGCTTCGGTCTCACTGTCCGGCAGGAAAAAGTCATTCAGCAGATCGCGACAGACCGGCAGCCACTCCGCCAGCGGCCGCTGTTGGGCGAGACCGCGTCGCCACAGGTTAAGCTGCATCAGCAGCGATGCGAGGTTACCTACCAGCTCGGCGATCAAACCGCTGGATTCGTCATAGGGCAGCACCGACTGCCATTCGCCCTCCCGGCTGTCCATCGCGTAGCCCAGCAGCATGCGGGTAAGGCCGAACCGCCAGGTGTGCTGGCCGGTCGCCGGCAGGTCCAGCTCACGGACGTTGTCGTCATCCATTCCCCAGCGGACCCCGGACTCGTTGACCCACTGGCGCAGGTAGCGCAGACCCTCTTCATTGATGTTAAAGCGCGCCGCCAGCACCGGCACGTCCAGCAGCGCCAGCACATCTTCGCTGGCGAAGCGGCTGTCGGGCAGCGAGAGCAAAGTGATAAACGCCTGCAGCACCGGGTGCGACTCGCGGGCGCGGCGATCGGAGATCGCCCACGGCAGCCAGCGGTCGCCGCTGGCGGCGCCAAACACCGCCTGTATATAGGGGCTGTAGCTGTCGATATCCGCCACCATGACGATGATATCCCGCGGCGTGAGCGTCGGATCCGCCTCCAGCATCGCCAGCAGCCGATCGTGCAGAACCTCCACTTCACGCTGCGGACTGTGGCAGACATGAATGCTCAGGCTGCGGTCATCCTGCGCCAGCGGACGTTTGTCGCGACTGTGGGCGAAAGCCTCCGCGCTCTGCCCGGCCACCGCCGCGTTGCGCAGTTCCAGGATATCCGACTGTAGATTATGCAACAGGTTATCGGGAACGATATCGACAAAGGCGTCCAGCTCCTCATAGCGCTCCAGCCCCGCCAGCAGGTAGATATAATCGCGCCCCAATTTACCCCAGGAGGCGAGCAACGGGTTGCCGACATCCTGCTCCCCGGCGTCATTAAACAACCCCGGCGCCTGCTCGGTGTCGCGAAACAGGGGTAGCGCGCGCGCCTCGCGGTGATGGCGCCGCTGACGCGATAGCAGCTTCGCCAGGAACGCCGGATCTTTAATATCACCCCAGTAATAGCGGCAGGGGTTGGTGAACAGCACATAGACATCGACATGCTTACCCAGCGCCTGCAGCGCCTGAAGATAGACCGGCGGCAGCGCGGAAATTCCACAGATAAAGACGCGCGACGGCAGCCCGGCGGGCGGTTCATCCGCCTTTTCCAGGGCGCTGATAAAGCGCTGATAGAGATTGGCGCGGTGCCACTGCGGCTGCCCCAGCTCGGCGGTATAGCGCACCAGCGCTTTCCACAGCGGCGCCTGCCACTGCTGGGCGTCGCCGAGGCCGTCAACCCGCTGGTCGGCCTCCCAGCTCATCAGCCATTCCGGGCGATAAACCAGATACTGGTCATAGAGATCCGCTACCCGGGCGGCCAGCTGAAACAGCTTGCGCTTGTCGCCGTCATCGCTCAGATACTGGCGCAGCAGGATAAAATCGTCCTCTTCCAGGTGCTGCGGCAGGAGAGTCATCAGCTTCCAGCTCATGCTCTGCTTGCTGAAGGCGCTTTCGCCAGGGATATCCTTCAGGACGCGCACGAACATATCCCAGATAAAGCTCGCCGGCAGCGGGAACTCGATGTTGGCGGCAATGCCGAAGCGCGAGGCCAGGGTCATCTGCAGCCACTGCGCCATACCGGTACTCTGCACCAGCACCATTTCAGCCTGAAAAGGGTCATCCAACCGCTGGCGCTCGACGATAAACTCCATCAACGCCTCGAGAACATCCAGCCGGTTTGAGTGGTAAACCCTTAACATAATTGCTCCTGACTACTGGCTGACCGGGCAATGCAGCCGGGTCATCTGCGCCCGCTTTGCAACGGGCATACTGATCGTTACCGTGATGCTGACACATCTTTGCGCCGATGTCTGCATACGGCTTACCTGTCCGCCTGCCGGCGGAGACGGCGCAGAGAGCTGACTATAGCGCCAGGCGTCGCGCCATAGCTGACGCGTCTTGTTCAGCTGGTGGACCCCTTGCGCCATTCCGCGCTGATAGCCGCCCAGCGCGGTGACCGTTAGCACCATCAGCGCCATCGCCAGAACGGTCTCCGGCAGGCTAAAACCCCGCTGGCGCTTCATGGCATTTGACATAGGCTCACCTCCCTGAGCGGGCAAAAATCGCTCCAGCCATGGGCGGAGAAATGCACTTGCCCGCCGCGCACCTCGCCGGACTGCCAGACCTGCACCTCGCCGCTGGCGCTGCTCAGCAGCAGCGAACCGTCGTCGAAGATGCGCAGACAGGCGCGCCAGCCCTGCTGCGCCTGCTCGCGGCAGGTCAGCGGCGCCTGCGCCGACCAGGCCTGCTGTTTTCCCCACTGTAGCGCCGAATGGGCCACCGCCGTATCGCGGATCGCCTGCGTTTCGCTGGTGGTTTGCGCCAGCAGCGCCCGCTGCTGCAGGTTAAGCCCCTCCAGGAGCAGGCTGCCGAGAGTCAGCAACAGGAGCACCATCAACAGCGACGACATTCCACGCTGGCGGATCACAGGTTATACCCCGTCACCCGCTGCTCCACCTCGGCCGCCAGACCCATCTGCCGGGCAGAGCGCGCTGTCAGCGTCACGCTCAGCTCCGGCGCGAAGCCCTCGGTCAGCCGACGCTGCACCGCAAAGCGCGTCACCACGATAGCGGCCGGATTGGTGATTTTCTCCCATCCGCTGCCGCGGCAGTCGCTGGCTCCGCGCAGAGTCTCCAGCGCGCCGTCGCGCAGGCGAAAGCCGGTGCTCTCCGCCGCTGCCGCGGGGGAGGTTTCCCATGTCCCATTGCTGTTCGCGTCCCAGCGCACAATCAGGCACTCGCCGTCGGCGGCGAGCTCCAGCCCGGCTCCGCCGCACACTCCCCGGCAGTATCCGGCGCGCTGCAGATGCTTCCCCACGGCATGCACCCGCTGCCACAATTCGTTCTCCAGGGCCAGCTGTTCGCCCTGACGCAGAATATGGCGCTGCAGAGCGGGTAGAAAGCGGCAGGCGCCGATCAGCAGCAGCGAGCCTATCGCCATGGCAATAAGCGCCTCCGCGAGGGAAAATCCGCGGCGGCTCACTGACATCCTCCTGCGCTGTCACTGCGGCATAAACGAATCCGCCCCCAGTGTGAAATCACAATGCTCCAGCTGCCGGCCTCGCTCTGCAGACGCAGATTCCCCGCCCAGGCGGTGCTGCGCAGGCCATAGAATCCCAGGCCAGGGGTGACGCCTGCCAGCGAGATCCCCGGCCAGCGCGGGCGCAGCGTTAAGGGCGACCCGGAGGCGCACGCCGGCCCCTCCCCCTGGGCACTCAGGCACCATCCCTCTTCATCCTGGCCGACGCGAAGCACGCGGTCCCGGTTGTAGGCGTTGGCGTCATCGCGCAGGAAAACCAGGAAATCCCGCACCTGAACGGCGGTTTGCCACAGTCGTTGCTGCTGCTGCCAGCGCTGCCAGCCGTACAGGCCGCCGACGCTGAGGATCATCATTAACGTCAGCGTCACCAGGGTTTCCATCAGGGTATAACCATGTTCTCTGTTCATGGCGCAGAGTATGCCGCTGCGGTTAGCCCTGGCGCGACGACGGAAAATGGCTTTCCCGGCCAGACACGCAAAAAAGGTTTGCATGACCAACAGCAGAACATTTTTTTGCGAGCCTCTTTCCAGCTTTCCCGCCCACCAACGCCTGCGGCCAGCGGGCGGGATGAAGCGTTCCTATCGTAATGGCAACGAGGGTAGCCCCCCCTATTCAGGTGGTGAAAACGGCATAAAAAAACCGGCGCCATCAGACGCCGGTTGGTCATATCTGCAGAGGGGGTTAAATCGCCACCGGCGCTTTGATTCCCGGGTGCGGATCGTAACCTTCAATCTCGAAGTCTTCAAAGCGGTAGTCGAATATCGACGCCGGCTTGCGTTTGATGACCAGCTTCGGCAGCGGACGCGGTTCGCGGCTCAGCTGCAGATTGGTCTGCTCGAGATGGTTGCTGTACAGATGAGTGTCGCCACCGGTCCAGACGAAATCGCCGACCTGCAGATCGCACTGCTGCGCCACCATATGCACCAGCAGCGCGTAGCTGGCGATGTTGAACGGCAGGCCGAGGAATACGTCGCAGGAGCGCTGATACAGCTGGCAGGAGAGCTTGCCGTCAGCGACGTAGAACTGGAAGAAGGCGTGGCACGGCGCCAGGGCCATTTTATCCAGCTCGCCGACGTTCCACGCCGAGACGATGATCCGGCGGGAGTCCGGGTCGTTTTTCAGCTGGTCCATCACTGTGCTGATCTGGTCGATATGACGACCGTCCGGCGCAGGCCAGGAACGCCACTGTTTGCCGTAGACCGGTCCCAGGTCGCCATTTTCATCTGCCCACTCGTCCCAGATGGTGACGTTGTTGTCGTGCAGATAGGCGATGTTGGTGTCGCCCTGCAGGAACCACAGCAGTTCATGGATGATGGAGCGTAAATGACAGCGCTTGGTGGTCACCAGCGGGAAGCCTTCCTGCAGGTTAAAACGCATCTGATGGCCGAAAATAGAGATCGTGCCAGTGCCGGTGCGGTCATTTTTTGGCGTGCCCTCGGCGAGCACTTTCTGCATCAAATCAAGATACTGTTTCATGGTTCCTCAAGAATTCAGTTGCTGCGGACGGTGGCGGTAAGCCCAAACCATCATGATGATACCCGCAAGCACCATCGGGATCGAAAGAATCTGCCCCATGCTGATGTACTGCACCCAGCCGCCGGTGAACTGGGCGTCGGGCTGGCGGAAGAATTCCACGATAATGCGGAACAGGCCGTAGCCAATCAGGAACAGGCCGGAAACGGAACCGGTCGGGCGCGGTTTACGGATAAACAGGTTCAGGATCAGAAACAGCACCACGCCTTCCAGAGCCAGTTCGTACAGCTGCGACGCGTGGCGCGGCAGCGCGCCGTAGGTATCAAACAGCGATTGCCATTCCGGATGGGTCGGCAGCAGCGCCAGATCTTCGGCACGGGAGCCCGGGAAAATCATCGTGTAATGGAAGCTCGGGTCCACGCGGCCCCACAGCTCGCCGTTGATAAAGTTGCCCAGACGCCCGGCGCCAAGGCCAAACGGGATCAGCGGCGCGATAAAATCGGAGACCTGGAAGAAGGTGCGTTTGGTGCGTCTGGCGAAGATAATCATCACCAGGATCACGCCGATCAGGCCGCCGTGGAACGACATGCCGCCGTCCCAGACGCGGAACAGATACAACGGATCGGCAAGAAATACCGGCAGGTTGTAGAACAGCACGTAACCGATACGGCCGCCCAGAAAGACGCCGAGGAAGCCCGCGTAAAGCAGGTTTTCCACTTCATTTTTCGTCCAGCCGCTGCCCGGACGATTGGCCCGACGGGTGGCCAGCCACATCGCAAAGACAAAGCCCACCAGGTACATCAAACCGTACCAGTGGAGGGAGACCGGGCCTAGAGAAAAAATGACCGGATCGAACTCCGGAAAATGCAGGTAGCCACTATTCATCTGTCACCATAAAGACTTGTTATTCCGCCGAAAGTGGACAGCGGTGATGATCCATGCCCGATTAAAACGGGCACGCCGAAGGAGGCGAATCATAGCATAAGCCAGGAGTGCGATCCGCGCCGGCGTGTAAAAGATATGTATACGGATGCTAACAGAAGCCGTTTCACCGGCTGTGATGTATTTTGCCGGATGGTGTGAACAGAGGATTCCCGGGTTACGGCTTACGCCTCACCCGGGCTATCGCTACCGCCCGCCGCGGATCAGGCCGCCGAGACCGCGACGCTCCATAAAGGCCGCCACCTGATGGCGCACCTCGGCGGTCATCTGGGCTTCGAGGCTGCGACGAGACAGCTCCTGCGCCTCTTCGATATCGATGCGGCGCAGCAGATATTTCACCCTCGCCACCGAGCGGCCGTTCATCGACAGGTGGCGATAACCGAGACCGACAAGGATCGTCACGCACATCGGGTCGCCTGCCATCTCGCCGCACAGTCGCAGATCGATGCCAAAGCGCTCCGCGTCATGAGCGATCATCGCCAGCGCCCGCAATACCGCAGGATGCAGGCTGTCATACATGCTGGCGACCCGGGTATTGTTACGGTCGACGGCCAGCAGGTACTGGGTCAGGTCGTTCGTTCCTACCGAGATAAAATCGATCCGGCTGGCCAGCTGCGGCAGCATAAAGACCATCGACGGCACCTCCAGCATCACCCCCAGACGCGGACGCGGGATGGCGTAGCCGATCATCTCTTCCACTTCCCGACTGGCGCGGTCGATCAGCCGACGTGCCTCATCGACCTCTTCCAGACTGGTCACCATCGGCAGCAAAATGCTGAGGTTGCCGGTGGCGGCGTTGGCGCGCAGCATCGCCCGCACCTGGATCAAAAAGATCTCCGGCTGATCGAGGGTGATGCGGATCCCGCGCCAGCCGAGGCATGGGTTCTCTTCACTGATCGGCATGTACGGCAGCTGTTTATCCGCGCCGATGTCCAGGGTACGCAGGGTCACCGGTTTGCTGTTAAACATCTGCAGCATGCCCTGATACTGAGCGACCTGCTCCTCTTCAGAGGGGAAGCCGCTCTGCAGCATAAAGGGAATTTCGGTACGGTACAGACCAATGCCGTCCACAAAACTGCCGAGCTTCTCTTCGTGCTCCGGGCTTAAGCCGGCGTTGAGCATGACTTTTACCCGCTCGCCGCTTTTCAACTCCGACGCACGCTGGAGATCGTCCTCCGCCAGGCGGCTGAGCTCGTTCTCTTCACTGATAAGGCGCTGATATTCCTGTAACAGAACAGGTTCAGGATCCACCAGCAGCTCACCGCGATAGCCATCGACAATCAGCGTATGGCCATGCAACAGCGAGGGCTGAATATCGGCGCCCATCACCGTTGGGATGCCAAGGGCCCGCACCATAATGGCGGCATGGGAGTTGGCGGCGCCATCGCGCACTACCACGCCGGCCAGGCGATCCTGCGGCACTTCGGCGAGGGTGGTGGCCGACAGCTCGTCCGCCACGAGGATAATGCGCGCCGGCCAGGTGTTGGGGCCCTGAATACTGTCGTCGAGATGGAACAGCAGACGCTGACCCAGCGTGCGCAGGTCGCCGGCCCGCTCTTTCAGATAGCCGTCGCTCAACGCGGCAAACTGTTCGGCGAACTTCTCAATGATCTTTTTGACCGCCCACTCGGCGACGGCGCCTTTGTCGACTTCGGCAAAGAGCTCGCGACGCAGGCGGGCGTCGGAGAGCAGGTGCGAATAGAGATCGAAGATCGCCGCCGTCTCTTTTTGCGCGCCGGCGGCGTAGCGTTTGCTGTAGCGACGAAACTCGTTGGCCGCTTCTTCCAGCGCGCCGGTCAGGCGTTCACGTTCCGAGGCGGTATCCAGCGTCGAGGCTTCATACACCTGTTCCATCAGCGGCAGGCTGACGTCCATCCAGCCCTCGGCGATCGCCACCCCGGAAGAGGCCGGCAGCGCGCGAATGCGCGTCTGACGATACTGGCCAAACAGGGCGTTCAGCTGGGACTGGGAGAGGATCGCCGCCATCTGGGTGGCGAGGGTGACGAGGAAAGACTCTTCGCTTTCATCAAACTGGCGCAGCTCACGCTGCTGGACCACCAGCACGCCCAACAGCTGGCGGCGCTGGATGATCGGCACGCCAAGGAAGGCGCGGAAGCGGTCCTCTTTGACGGCGGGGATATACTTGAAGCTGGGGTGTTTTTGCGCATCGGCGAGGTTGATGGGCTCCGCCAGGCGGCCAACCAGCCCCACCAGGCCTTCATCGAACGCCAGCGCAACGGTGCGCCCGCGAGGTTTTTTTAACCCGCGGGTGGCCATCAGGTAATAGCAGCGTCGGTCATTGTCAGCCAGGTAAACCGAGCAGACTTCCGTCTCCATCGCCTGGCAGACATCTGTCACCAGAATATCCAGCGCCTCGTTTAAACGCGGCGCACTCGCGACCTTCTCGACTATTTCTCGCAACCGAGTGAGCATAATGTGCGTGGCTTAACCTCTTTTACGTCGATAAGCAGGCGCGCTTTGCGGCTTAGGGGCGCTCTCCGCCAGCGACATGGTTACGCTGGCGAACTCTTTCATCACCCGGCGGTAGACGTCGCGTTTGAACGACACCACCTGACGAACCGGGTACCAGTAACTCACCCAGCGCCAGCCATCAAATTCAGGCGTGCTGCTGGTTTGCATATTGATGTCCGCGTCGTTACCGATCAACTGCAAAAGAAACCACTTTTGTTTCTGGCCGATACAAACCGGCTTTGTGTCCCAACGCACCAAACGTTTAGGCAACTTGTAACGCAGCCAGTTACGGGTTGAGGCCAGGATCCGCACATCTTTACGGCTTAACCCGACCTCTTCAAACAATTCCCGATACATCGCCTGCTCTGCGGATTCTCCTGGATTTATGCCCCCTTGCGGGAACTGCCACGAGTGCTGACCATAGCGTCGGGCCCACATGACCTGGCCCTGACGATTACAGATTACAATACCGACATTTGGGCGGTAGCCATCGTCATCAATCACCGGACTACCTCAAGATAAGCTTCAATGTGAATGATTGTTTCACACTCGTCGGAAACGGTAAACCACTCTGTTCGCACACTGAGAACGGATAACATTTGAATAACTCACAGTAATTGCCAGAGTTATAAACAGCGAAAGCGCCCGACGGCCGATTTTATTCACTTTTTCTGTGGATAGAGTTGTGAAGAAGTACGGAATTAACCCGGGAAAACCCGGAGTAATCTGAACATCGCACCGCTAACACCTTATAATAATGATAGCATATTCATTAAGTTAGAATATATCCCTTTCACTTATTACAGCATAACGTGACGATCATCACACATACGATCCGCCGACTGATGAAAGATCGAACAATGTCGATTTTATCCACAGATTACGCGCAGGTCGCGGGCAGATTTTCTCTAAAAATTCGATTTTCGTCGCACGTCAAGGCTGTAAATCGAACCAGTAGTGGGGCTTTTCCCCAGTTATCCCACTTTTCTGTGGATAACATGGTGTAAGATCCTGTTTATTGTCAGTGACCAGTTCTGGAAAACCTGTTTTCATGGTTTTCACCCGCAGCGCAATGACCTTAAAAAGGCATATAAATCATGGGATTGGTATAGTTACTCAGAAAACGGTAAACTCTATCCACAACGCGCAAAATTAGCGCTCATTTTTTAGCCAAAGGTGTCGCCCTATGCCCGCTATCGCTCCTCTCTCCTCTCCGCCGCAAAGTCAGGAACAGCTGTTGGCCCAGGCCCGACAGCTGGCCGGCTATACGCTGGGCGAGCTGGCGGCGCTGGCCGGGATCCCCATTCCCCGCGATCTGAAGCGTGATAAAGGCTGGACGGGCATCCTGCTGGAGCTGTGGCTGGGGGCCAGCGCGGGCAGTAAACCCGAACAGGATTTCGCCGCGCTGGGGGTGGAGCTCAAAACGATCCCTATCGACAGCCGGGGTCGTCCGCTGGAGACCACCTTTGTCTGCGTCGCTCCGTTAACCGGCAATAGCGGCGTCACCTGGGAGAGCAGCCATGTGCGGCATAAGCTGCAGCGCGTCCTGTGGATCCCGGTGGAAGGAGAGCGCACCATTCCTCTGGCGGCGCGGCGCGTCGGCGCACCGCTGCTGTGGAGTCCGAACGAAGAAGAGGAGCGCCAGCTGCGCATGGACTGGGAAGAGCTGATGGATCTTATTGTCCTCGGTGAGGTGGAGCGCATTACCGCCCGCCACGGCGAGGTGCTGCAGTTAAGACCGAAAGCGGCCAACAGCAAGGCGTTGACCGAAGCCATCGGCGCCCGCGGGGAGACGATCCTCACCCTGCCGCGCGGTTTCTACCTGAAAAAGAATTTCACCGCCGCCCTGCTCGCCCGCCATTTCTTGTTACAACACGATTAATTTTTTGTTCTGCGTTGGGGCGTGCATATAATTGCTGCTTTCTATTTTGCAGGACTTTGAACAATGTTATTTGCATGGATAACCGATCCTAACGCCTGGCTGGCGCTGGGCACCTTGACGCTGCTGGAGATCGTGCTCGGGATCGATAATATTATTTTTCTCTCTCTGGTCGTGGCCAAGCTCCCCACCGCCCAGCGCGCTCACGCGCGACGGATCGGTTTAATGGGGGCGATGGTCATGCGCCTGGCGCTGCTGGCCTCTATCGCCTGGGTCGTTAAGCTGACCAACCCGCTCTTCACCGTCCTCGGTCAGGAGATTTCGTTTCGCGATCTGATCTTGCTGTTAGGCGGACTGTTCCTTATCTGGAAAGCCAGTAAAGAGATCCATGAGTCTATCGAAGGTGAAGAGGAGGGGCTGAAAACTAACGTTCACTCCTTCCTCGGCGCCATCGTGCAGATCATGCTGCTGGACATCATCTTTAGCCTCGACTCGGTGATCACCGCCGTCGGTCTGTCGGACCATCTGTTTATTATGATGGCGGCGGTCGTGATTGCGGTGGGGGTAATGATGTTCGCCGCACGACCTATCGGTGATTTCGTTGACCGTCATCCGTCGGTGAAAATGCTGGCGCTGTCGTTCCTGATCCTCGTTGGCTTTACCCTAATGCTGGAAAGTTTCGACGTCCATGTGCCGAAGGGATACATCTACTTCGCCATGTTCTTCTCTATTGCCGTTGAGAGTCTTAACCTGCTGCGCAATAAGAAAAACCCGCTGTAAACCACAAAATTGCAGCCTGGTCACAGGCTGCAACCCTTTTTCAGACTTTACTGCTTTTTATGTCTCACAAATCAGGCTATTAATAGACGGGTATGGGGTGCAGCTACTCAAGAGGTGATGACGATGAAAAAATGGGCAGTATTGATTTCCGCCGTAGGACTGGCGTTCTCGGTTTCCGGTTGCAGCAGCGATTACGTCATGGCGACCAAAGATGGGCGCATGATCCTGACCGACGGTAAACCTACCGTGGATGACGATACCGGTCTTATCAGCTACGAAGATCAGCAGGGTAATAAAATGCAGATCAATCGTGACGACGTTTCGCAAATCATTAAGCGTTAATTTTCCCCGTCGGCCCCAGCCTCTGTTGACGCTGCGCTTACCGACAACCAGCCTTCTGAGAAGAGTCGGGACACACCAGGACACCGCGGGTTCCACCCACCGCCCCTCCTCGTCACCCGGCTTTTTTGATTTTTTACTTCCTCTTTTTCTCACCCTCTGCCATGTTGATACTCCTTTGTCGGGGAATGCCTGACCTTATAAATAAAAAGGAAGCTGGCTATGCAGTATCACCGTATCCCACACAGTTCACTTGAAATCAGCACCCTCGGGCTGGGAACTATGACCTTTGGCGAGCAAAACAGCGAAGCTGATGCCCATCAGCAGCTCGACTATGCGGTCGCCAACGGCATCAATCTGATCGATGTCGCCGAAATGTACCCTGTCCCGCCGCGCCCGGAGACCCAAGGGCTGACCGAAACCTACGTCGGCAACTGGCTGGCGAAACGCGGCAATCGCGAAAAGCTGGTGCTCGCCTCGAAGGTCAGCGGGCCCGCGCGCAATAACGACAGCAGTATTCGACCAAACCACGTCCTGGACCGGAAAAATATCCGCGAGGCGCTGCACGCCAGCCTGAAGCGTCTGCAGACCGATTATCTCGACCTGTACCAGGTACACTGGCCGCAGCGCCCCACCAACTGCTTTGGCAAACTGGGCTATACCTGGGCCGACGCCGCCCCTGCGGTGACGCTGCTGGATACCCTCGAAGCGCTGACCGAGTTCCAGCGCGCCGGCAAGATCCGCTACATCGGCGTATCGAATGAAACCGCCTTCGGCGTGATGCGTTATTTGCACCTGGCGGATAAGCACGACCTGCCGCGGATCGTGACCATTCAAAACCCCTACAGCCTGCTGAACCGCAGCTTTGAAGTCGGCCTCGCGGAAGTGAGCCAGTTCGAAGGCGTGGAGCTGCTGGCCTACTCCTGCCTGGCTTTCGGCACCCTGACCGGGAAGTACCTCAACGGCGCGAAGCCGGCGGGGGCGCGCAATACGCTGTTCAGCCGCTTTACGCGCTACAGCGGCGAGCAGTCGCAGAAAGCGGTGGCGGCCTATGTGGATATCGCCCAACGTCACGGCCTCGATCCGGCGCAAATGGCGCTGGCCTTTGTGCGTCGGCAGCCGTTTGTCGCCAGCACCCTGCTGGGGGCGACGACCATGGCGCAGCTGCAGGCCAACGTGGAAAGTTTGCAGCTTGAGCTGAGCGAAGAGGTATTAGCGGAGATTGAAGCGGTGCATCAGGTTTATACCTACCCGGCACCGTAGCACGACCTGTCGACGCCAGCTTCTGGCGTCGCGTTGTTGCCCGGTGGCGGCTACGCCTTACCGGGCCTACGCTACCCAGGGCGGGTAGCCGCCTCAGTAGCCGCGGTAGCCCGGGTCAGGCGCAAGCCGCAACCCGGGGGTTTCTCTCTGCCGCGCGCCTGGCAGGGGCGACGATTTCAAGTCAACCGCGACGAGAAGTTATTTACGCCGCCCCCAGACCCACAGCGCGGCGATGGCCACAGCAAACACCGCGCCAAAGCCTATTCCCACAGCGACCGGCGGCACGCCCACGCTCACCGCCAGAGAATAGAGCCCCAGCATCAGCAGCATCGCCACGTTTTCGCCCAGGTTCTGTACCGCAATGGCGTTACCCGCCCCGACCGAATGCTTCCCGCGCTCCTGCAGCAGCGCATTCAACGGCACGATAAAGAAGCCGCCGAACACCCCGAGCAGCAGCAACAGACCGAACGCCGGCAGCAGCGACTGCTGCACGGCAAAGGCTATCACCGCGATACCGATCAAAATCCCGGCCGGCATACAGCGCGACACTGTCTCCAGGGTCACCAGCTTCGCCGCCGCCCCGGCTCCCAGTACAATCCCCACCGCCACCATCGCATTAAGATAGGTAGGCATGGCGTTGCTGGTAATGCCCAGCGCCACCGGCACCCAGATCACCAGCAGGAAGCGCAGGGTCACGCCAGCGCCCCAGAACAGGCTGGTGCCCATCAGCGAAAAGCGGGTTTCGCCGTTGCGCCACAGCGTGCGGCAGGCGCTGAAGAAGCTGTGCGTCATCGGCTTGAAACGCCATGACTGCCCCGGACGCGCCGCCGGCAGCCTGGGTATCCACAGGTTAGCCACCACCGCCCCACCGTAGACCAGCGCGCAGACGATCAGCGCCGCCAGCACGTGCCAGTCGGCGAGGATCCCGCCGGCCATGGAGCCCAGCAGGATCGCCGCGATGGTCGAGGACTCCATCAGTCCGTTAGCCTTCACTAACTTATCGCCGGTGGTCAGTTCGCCGAGAATGCCATACTTGGCCGGCGAATAGGCGGCGGCGCCAATCCCCACCAGCGTATAGCCGAGAAACGGATTCACGCCGAAGCAGATACAGCCGGCGCCAAGCAGCTTCAGGCCGTTGGCCACCATCATTACCCGGCCTTTGGCAAAGCTGTCGGCGAACTGGCCGACAAAGGGGGCAAAAAGGATGTAAGCGCCCACAAACAACATCTGCAGGACCGGCTGGCTCCACTCCGGATAATAGAGCTGCTTCATCAGCGCCAGGGTGGCGAAGAGAAGCGCATTGTCGCCGAAGGCCGACAGGAACTGGGCGCAGATCACCGCCATCATCCCTTTCGAATACAGCGACGGGTTAGTATGCACTGACTCACTCATGGGTTGTTTCCGCCTCGTCGACCATATTTTTCAGGGTGACATAGTCTGGCTTGCCGCTGCCGAGCACCGGCAGCTGTTTCAGCCAGCGTATATCGCGCGGCACCGCCAGCTCCGGTACGCCGTGCTGGCGAGCGTAGCGCAGCAGGGCTTCGCGAGTCAGTTCATTATCGGTGGTAAACAGCACCAGCGCCTCGCCTTTGCTGGCGTCCTGTTTAATCGCCGTGGCGTGCATTTTGTCCGGCGACGCGCCGAGGGCCACCTGCTCCACCATCTCAAGAGAGATCATTTCGCCAGCGATTTTGGCGAAGCGCTTCGCACGGCCCTGGATGCGGACATAGCCCTGCTCATCGAAAGTCACGATATCGCCGGTGTCATACCAACCCGCTTCCTTTTCACCGTGCTGATTTTCCGCCGTCGGCGCTTCCAGCACCCCGGGATTTTCCACCCGCAGGTAGCCTTTCATAATGTTCGGCCCTTTCAGCTGCAGTCGTCCCCCCTGCTCAATGCCAGGCATCGCCAGCAGGCGGGCGTCCATCCCCGGCAGAATCCGCCCCACGGTGCCGACCTTCGCCGCCATGGGCACGTTGATCGAGACCACCGGGGCGCACTCGGTCACACCGTAGCCTTCGAGAATACGCAGGCCGAATTTATCCTGCCACAGCTGTTTGGTGCTCTCCTGCAGCTTCTCCGCCCCGGCGACCACGTAGCGGAGACGATAGAAATCATAGGGGTTAGCGAAGCGAGCATAGTTGGCGAGGAAGGTCGAGGTGCCGAACAGCACCGTGCAGTTGCGATCGTAGACCAGCTCCGGCACCACGCGATACTGCAGCGGACTGGGATAGAGAAACACCTCCGCGCCGGTAAGCAGCGGCGTCAGCAGGCCGACGGTGAGGCCAAAAGAGTGGAACAGCGGCAGCGCCGACATAAAGCGGTCGTTAGCGGTAAAGTCGGCGATGGTTTTGATCTGCTCGACGTTGGCCAGCAGGCTTTTATGGCTGTGCACCACCCCTTTCGGGTTGCCCTCCGAGCCGGAGGTGAAGAGGATCATCGCCGCGTCTTCCGGCTGCTGCTTAACCTGCGCCAGACGCGGCGCCAGCAGATGGCCGAAAATCCACAGTTTGTCTGCGGGGGTGATATCGCCTTTGAGATCTTCCAGGAACACCCAACGCACCTGGGTCAACTGCTCCGGCAGGTGCCAGAGCTTGCCTTTATCGAGGAAGGTGCGCGAGGTAAAAATGGTCTTGAGTTCCGCGGCGGCGATGGCGCTGCTGAGTCCTTTCACCCCGGCGGTATAGTTCATCATCGCCGGAATGCGCCCGCGGGCGATCGCGCCGAAAATCACCGCCGCGCTGATGCCGGCGTTGGGCAGCATCAGGCCTATCTTCTCACCCTGCTGGCTATATTTTTCCAAAATGCGGGCGACAAACAGGGTTTTGGTCAGCAGCTTGCGATAGGTATCCGGCTGGAAGTTGATATCCTCCACGCAGGGTTTGCGCGCGCCGAAGCGGTCTTGCGCCGCCAGCAGCGACTCATACAGGGTTTCCCGCGGGCGCACCGCCATCCGGGCCTCCATCATGATCTGATGCAGCATTTCCCCGGCGATTTTGCGCCGGTCGCGGGCGCGCGGCGCCTCGGGCATCGGCAGATGGGTAGGCGGCAGCAGGTGCAGCTGAATCCGCGGGAACAGGCGACGCTTTACCAGCCCCTTCAGCCGGCTGAAGGGCGTCAGTTCAGCGCCTTCAATGCGCAGCGGCACGATAGTCGCCTGCGATTTGGCGGCGACAAAGGCGGCGCCGTCATAAATTTTCATCAGCGAGCCGCTGACCGAGATTCGCCCTTCCGGGAAGATGACCACCGGCCGCCCCTGTTCGATCAGGCGCACCAGATGTTTGATCGACATCGGCTTGGTCGGGTCCAGCGGCACAAAATCGATAATCGGCGTCAGCGCGCGCATAAACCAGCGCTGGCTGATTGAGGTATAGACGGCAAAAACCGGTCGGACCGGCAAAAACAACGCCAGCAGAATGCCGTCGAGGAAAGAGACGTGGTTCGGGGTAATTAAGACTTTTTGCTGGTGCAAAGCCTGCGTATCGCCGGTCAGTCTGACCCGGTATAACCCCTTGAACAGCAGTCTGAAAAATCCCAATAGCATAACAACTCCATGTGACCGGTGATGAGTCAAAGCAGGTTACACGAGAAGGCGTGGGAAAGCAGTGCGGCGGGGGGATTTTCAGAATAAAAAAAACCTGCGCATCCGCGCAGGCTGGTGTAAGACGTCCAGTACGAAGAGCGTACCTGAGAAACTCACCTATCAATACCTCTGGGATCTCGATTGTCGCGTTTTTCGCCCGCTTCGGGCCAGCGGGAAAACGCAAGTGAGTGAGCCTAAGTGCAACCAGTTATTACGATTTTCGCTATCTGTAACAACGCCGGCGACGGGCAAAAAAAAACCTGCGCATCTGCGCAGGCTGGTGTAAGTAAAGTGGTCAACTTGACGTTGACTCCACCTATCAATACCTCTGGGAGAGCCAGAATATCAACCTGCTCGGCGGACAAACCAGCGAACATTCGCAACAGCGCATCGCAAAGTGTAAGCAAAGGTTTGTATTTCCCCGAGCCGGTTTCAATTACTGATAGCGTCAATGTAAACAGGTCACCGATAAGCCCGCTCTGAATCACATTTGCGCCATTCCTTCGCCGCCGCGCCTTGAATCTGCCGCTCTTTCCCGTAACATAGCAGTATGTAAACGCTTACCCTATAAAAGGCATGGTATGGCGACAATTAAGGATGTAGCCCGACTCGCAGGAGTCTCCGTCGCTACCGTCTCCCGCGTCATCAACAACTCTCCCAAAGCCAGCGAAGCCTCGCGTCAGTCCGTGGGCGCGGCGATGGAAACCCTCAACTATCACCCCAACGCGAACGCCCGGGCGCTGGCCCAGCAGTCCACGGAAACCGTCGGCCTGGTGGTGGGCGATGTCTCCGACCCCTTCTTCGGCGCGATGGTCAAAGCCGTCGAACAGGTGGCCTACCGCACCGGCAATTTTTTGCTGATTGGCAATGGCTACCACAACGTGCAAAAGGAGCGCCAGGCGATAGAGCAGCTGATCCGCCACCGCTGCGCGGCGCTGGTGGTGCACGCCAAAATGATCCCCGATGAGGAACTCGCCGGGCTGATGAAACAGATCCCCGGCATGGTGCTGATCAACCGCATCCTGCCCGGATATGAAACCCGCTGCGTGGCGCTGGACGATCGCTACGGCGCCTGGCTGGCGACCCGCCATCTGATCCAGCAGGGGCACACGCGTATCGGCTATCTGTGCTCAAACCACGATATCTCTGATGCGGAAGATCGCCTGCAGGGGTACTACGCGGCGCTGGAGGAGAGCGGCCTGCCGTGCAACGACCGGCTGGTCACGTTTGCCGAGCCGGATGAAAGCGGCGGCGAACAGGCGATGACCGAACTGCTTGGCCGCGGCCGCCACTTTAGCGCCGTCGCCTGCTATAACGACTCGATGGCCGCCGGCGCGATGGGGGTGCTCAACGACAACGGTATCGACGTCCCGCGGGAAATTTCGCTGATCGGCTTCGACGATGTCCTGATTTCGCGCTATGTCCGCCCGCGGCTGACCACTGTCCGTTACCCGATCGTCACAATGGCGACCCAGGCGGCCGAATTGGCCTTAGCCCTGGCGGAGCAGCGCCCGGCGCCGGAGATCACCCACCTGTTCAGCCCGACGCTGGTGCGCCGTCATTCGGTGGTGGCCCCGCAGGAAGGCGATAAGTCGTAGCGATAGAGATGCACGGCGGTGGCCGGGTAATCCAGCCCCTCGCCGATGTAGCGCCAGCCGAAGCGTTCATAAAAATCGCGGCAAGCGGAGTAGAGATAAAGCTCCTGATAGCCCGCGCGGCGGGCATAATCGATCACATGCCGCTGCAGCTGTCCGGCCAGCCCCTGACCGCGAGCGGCGGGCGCGACGTACAGCGCCGCCAGCCAGGGAAACAGATCCTGGCGGCTTATCAAATCGCAGCGCCAGAGGCCAATCGTTCCGAGCAGTTGCTCCCCTTCCACGGCAATAAAGGTCAGCGGTAGCGCCTCCGCCGTCTGGCTATGCTGCACAATGCTGGCGAAAAATTCCCGCGGCAGCGCCTCGCCGCCAAAGGCCTGCCACAGCCAGTCGGTCACCTGCCGGGCGAATTGCGGCGCGGCGTACAGCGGCAGGATCGTCATACCAGCTTCCCCTGAAAAATCGGCACCGAATCGAACAGATAGCCGTCAAAGTCCGGGGCGTCTTCATCGGACAGCTCCAGCAGACTGTTTTTGACGTTTTCCAGATGCTGCCACATCGCCTGCCAGGCGCCCATCACATCGCGACGCCGCAGCGCGGCGAGCAGCGTCTGCCGGTCGCCGAGCCACTTCAGCCGCCAGGCGCGGCTGGCAATATGCACATTGAACTGCTGCCACAGCGGGCTGCTGTCCATCTGCAGCCAGATCCGCTCCACCGTCGCCAACAGCATCTGGTTCTGCGTCGCCCCGGCCAGCACCAGATGGAACAGGCGGGCGTTATCCTGGGCGGTGTCGTTGAGGGCGATAGCCCGCTGCTCCTGCTCGATAATCCGCTTCAGATTGTCGATATCGGCGCGGGTGGCCATTTTCGCGGCAAAGGCGGCGATATTGCTCTCCAGCAGCTGGCGCGCCTGGAGAATTTCAAACGGACCGACGTCGCTGCTGAGCAACTGCTCTTCTTCGCTGTCGTTTTCATGCGGGATACGCATGACGTACACCCCGGATCCCTGACGGATATCCACCGTCCCCTGCAGCTCCAGCATCAGCAGCGCTTCGCGCACAATGGTCCGGCTGACGCCATAGGTTTCGGCAATATGGCGTTCCGGCGGCAAACGCGACCCGACCGGGTATCGCCCCTGCGCAATCTGGGCGCGCAGGTCATCACCAATCTCCTGATAGGGCTTCTTTTCCGGCGGAATTATCGCTTTTTCCACAAAATCACCTGTGCGTTACATGCCTGCGAGTCAAATACGCCGCTATCTTAGCAAAGATTGCTCCCGGCTAGCGGTATTCATCGTCGATATCCAGCACCAGCTCACGCCGTTCGCCGAGCTGACGAAACCAGTGCGCCGAAGCTTTGGGCCGCCGGGCGCGATGGTTTTGCAGATCGATTTCGATTAGCCCGTAGCGGTTTTTAAAGGCGTTCATCGGCGACACGTTGTCGGTAAACGCCCACAGCATATAGCCCTGGCAGTTGGCCCCTGCCTCGCGGGCGCGCAGGGTGTGCCAGAGATGTTCGCTGATAAAACGAATGCGGTAGCTGTCATCGATGACGCCTTCGCGGTTACGGAACTGGCCTTCGTTTTCCACCCCCATCCCGCTCTCGGCCACGAACCACGGGATGTTGCGATAGTCATTTTTGATCCGCATCGCCATATCAAAGATGATTTGCGGGTAGATTTCCCAGCCGCGGGAGGCGTTCATCCGCCGGCCGGGCAGCTCAAACGGCTCATAATACCAGGCTGGATGGAACGGGGTATGCGGATGCCAGGCCCGCGACGGGGCTTTGACCCGGTGCGGATAGTAAAGGTTAATCCCCAGCTCATCGACGGTGTGCTCGCGGATAATCGCCAGCTCCTCCGCGCTGGCCTCCCACGTCACCTGATGCTGCTCAAGCAGCGCGAGAAGCGCCGGCGGCCAGACCCCGTGCACCAGCGGGTCGAGAAACATACGGTTGTAGAACAGCTCGTAGATCTCCGCCGCGCGCAGGTCATGCGGGGCGCGGGAGCGTGGGTAGGTCACCTCCGGATTGAGGATGCAGCCAACGGTCCCGGGATAGCCGAGTTCGCGAAATCGCTTCACCACGCAGGCGGTCGCCAGCACCTTATGGTAGTTCCACTGCATCCAGGTGCTGGTGTTCTGCTCATAGGGCCAGCGCAGGGCATCCAGATAGACCCGGGTCTGCACCACGATCGGCTCATTAAAGGTAAACCAGCGGGTTACCTTCAGGTGGTAGCGGGCAAAGACCTGCTCCGCGTAGCGCACAAACAGCTCAACCACTTTTTTCGCCCCCCAGCCGCCATACTTTTCCAGCAGATAGCCCGGTAATTCGTAATGCTCAAGGCAGATCATCGGCGTAATGCCGTTGGCCAGTAGCGCATCGAACAGCTGGTCGTAATAGGCCGCATACTCCTCATCCACCGTGACGTTTTCATAGTCGATCAGAAAGCGCGACCAGTTGATCGAGGTGCGGTAGTGGGTCAGCCCGGCCAGCTTCATCAGCTGCACGTCTTCCTGAAAGCGGTTAATAAAATCGGTAGCCACCGCTGGGCCATAGCCGTTATGCCAGACGTGGCGGTCGTTTTTGTACCAGAGATCGGGCCAGGAGTCCTGCCCCGGTTTTTTCCCGCTCCAGCCCTCGGTCTGCCAGGCGGAAGCCGCCGCGCCAAGGATAAAATCATCGGGAATGGTCATCCGTACGGTAGTCATAGGCTCCTCAGACAGGGTTGGCGGTCTGTTGATTGTCGGCCTGACGCTGTGCGGCATCGGCACGGCGGGAGGCAATTTTGACGAAAGGCAGATAGATAAGCACCGCGACGACGATGCAGATAAGCTGGGTCACCACCGCTCCCATCGAGCCGGCGGTGGACAGCCAGGCGTTGATCAGCGGCGGCGTGGTCCAGGGCACCATCACCACCGCCTTGCCGGCGAAGCCGGTCAGGGTGGCGAAATAGCCGATGCTGCCGGTCACCAGCGGGGTGATGATAAACGGGATGGCGAGGATCGGGTTGAGCATGATCGGCATCCCGAAGATCACCGGCTCGTTAATATTGAACAGCCCCGGGCCTATCGACAGCTTGGCGATCTCTTTCATCTCTTTGCGCCTGGTGGCGATCATCACCGCAATCAGCAGGCCGATGGTCAGCCCCGAGCCGCCGATGCTCATGTAAACATCCCAGAAGGGCATCGTGATGATGTTCGGTACCTCTTTCCCCTGCTCAAAGGCGCTCATATTGACGGTGATCGCCCCCAGCAGCAGCGGCTCGCGGATCGGCTTGATCATCTGGTTGCCGTGAATACCGATCACCCAGAACAGCTGGGCGACGAACATCAGCAGTAGGATCCCCGGCAGGCTCTGCACCACCCGCTCCAGCGGCTGCTGCACCACCTGGTAGACCGCATCGTAGAGATACATTCCCGTCAGCTGGTGGAAGAGAAAACCAAAGGTGGCGATCGCAGTGGTGGTGATGATCGCCGGGATCAGCGCGGAAAAAGAGGCAGAAACGTTCGGCGGCACGGTATCCGGCATCTTGATCTTCAGCCCCTTGCGCCCCTCCAGCCAGCAGTAAATCTCGACCGACAGAATGGCGATGAACATTCCGAGGAACAGACTACGGGTATCGGAGAACTGACGCAGCAGGACATCTTTCACCACGTGCATCTGGCCATCGACCATCATCTCCACCGTGGTCGGCGTGACGCAGATAAAGCAGATCACCGCCAGCAGGCCGGGAAACAGGCTTTTGATGCCGTTGATCCGCCCCAGCTCAATACCGATCAGAAACACGGCGCCGATATTGAGGAAGTTGAGCGTGGCGTAGTTCAGCGCGCTGGTGATCGGCTTCAGCGCCGCGAGAAAGGAGAGTGAGGAAAAGCTGGCGAGCCCATTCTTCGGATCCAGCACCATATTGGAGATCAGCACCGAAAAGGCCCCGACGATGATCACCGGCATCAGGGTAATAAACGCCGATTTGATCGCCATAATGTAGCGATAGCTGTTGAATGTCGTCGCGAAACGCCCCAGCGCGTCGATCAGTTTGTCCTGTAATGCCATAAAAGAGTACCTCAGAGTAAAGGGCTTATTGCGGCCAGGTAGACAGCCAGAGACTTTTGGCATACCAAAACATAGTCGCCAGGCAAAAATTGTTCTGTGACAGCGCTCGCAACCCGCTTCGTGGTATCCCAAATATCGATAAAAACAACCATTGGCATACCAGATAGCGCCGGTTGGTCAGTTCCTGCTAAAAGCGTGATCGCGATGGTTTTTCCGCCCCGCCCCGTCGATATGTCCCTTTTCGGTCTGTGATAAACTGCGCCTTACCACGTGAAATCAGGAATCGATGAATGGCTACAATGCTGGATGTCTCAATTCGCGCAGGCGTCTCGAAAGCGACGGTTTCCCGCGTGTTGAACGGCACAGGTCAGGTGAAAGAGAGCACCCGCCAACAGGTCTTTAAAGCGATGGAAGAGCTGGGCTACCGGCCGAATTTCCTTGCCCGCTCGCTGGCCAATCAGACCAGCAACAGTATCGGGCTGGTTGTCTCCACCTTTGACGGCTTCTACTTTGGCCGTCTGCTGCAGCAGGCGTCACGCCAGACAGAAGCCTGGGGAAAACAGCTTATCGTCACCGACGGCCATGATACGCCGGAGCGCGAAGAGGAAGCGGTGCAGATGCTCGCCGACCGGCAGTGCGATGCGATCATCCTCTATACCCGGCATATGAGCGAGAAGGCGATCATGTCGCTGATTAACTCGATCGCCATGCCGCTGGTGGTGATTAACCGTGATGTGGCGCAGGCCCGCGAACGCTGCGTGTTTTTCGAACAGCAGGAAGCCGCCTTCCAGGCCGTGGAGTATCTGATTACCCAGGGCCACCGTGATATCGCCTGCATCACCGTCCCGATGCACACCCCCACCGGCCAGGCGCGCCTGCAGGGCTATCGCAACGCGCTGATAAAACATGGTATTGAATGGGATCCGAGCCGGGTGAAATACGGGGACTCGACGATGACCCGCGGCTACGAGCTGTGCCGGGAACTGCTGGACGAGAAAGCCCGCTTCAGCGCGCTGTTTTCCTGTAACGATGATATGGCGCTGGGGGCCTCAAAGGCGCTGCATCAGGCGGGGCTGCGTATTCCGCAGGATGTGTCGCTGTTTGGCTTCGACGATGCGCCAAGCGCGAAATGGCTGGAGCCGGGGCTGTCGACGGTCTATCTGCCCATCGACAACATGATCACCACGGCTATCGATCAGGCGATCAAGCTTGCTAATCAGCAGCCGATCGAAACGATCCCGCCGTTCACCGGCACGCTGGTGTTGCGCGAGTCGGTAACGACGGGACCTTTTTTTAAATAAGCTCTAAGGCCAGCAGCTCCTGGATGGTCTGGCGACGACGGATCAGCCGCGCCTTGCCGCCATCAAACAGCACCTCCGGCAGCAGCGGACGGCTGTTATAGTTGGATGACATCGAGGCCCCGTAGGCGCCCGTGTCATGGAGCACCAGATAATCCCCTGGGGCCACCGCCGGCAGCAGACGGGTCTCGACTTTACCCCCTTCCTGCTGGGTAAAGACGTCTCCGGACTCGCACAGCGGCCCGGCCACCACGGTCTCCACCTGCGGCGCGGCGCTGAGATCGCGGCCATCCACCGCCAGAGCGGTGATATGGTGATAGCTGCCGTACATCGCCGGGCGCATCAGGTCGTTAAAGCCGGCGTCAATCAGCACGAAGTGGCGGCTGCCCATCTCTTTCACGCTGCGCACCTGCGACACCAGCACGCCGGACTCGGCCACCAGGAAGCGTCCGGGCTCAATCTCCAGTTTCACCGGGTGCCCCAGATGGGTGGCGATCTGCTCCCGGGCGCGGTTCCACAGGCCGTAATAGTGGGCGGTGTCGATGGCCTCTTCACCCTCGCGGTAAGGAATAGACAGGCCGCCGCCGGCGGAGATGGCCTGCAGATCCTGGCCAAAGTCGACAACCTGGCGCACCATCGCGCCGCACACCTGCTCCAGGTGACCGTAGTCGACGCCAGAGCCGATATGCATATGGATCCCCACCAGCTGCAGCTGATAACGACGCATCACTTCCAGCGCCGCCGGCAGATGGCTGTACCAGATGCCATGCTTGCTGTTCTCACCGCCGGTATTGGTTTTCTGGCTGTGGCCGTGGCCAAAGCCCGGGTTGACGCGCAGCCAGACGCGATGGCCCGGCGACACCTCCCCCAGCTGGCTTAGCATGTCGATCGAACCGGCGTTCACCGGGATCTGTAACGCCTTGACGCGATCGAGGGTGGCGTCGTCGATCAGATCGGCGGTGAAGACAATATCCTCTGGATTCTGCTGCGGATCGTAGCCTGCCGCCAGCGCACGCTCGATCTCCCCCAGCGACACCGAGTCCACCTTCACCCCCTGCTCACGCATCAGACGCAGAATATGGATGTTAGAGCAGGCTTTTTGCGCAAAACGCACCACGTCAAACTGGCTGAGCTGGGCAATCTGGCGGCGAATAATCTGCGCATCATAGACCCAGACCGGGCAGCCAAATTCCGCCGGCAGGCGCAGCAGGTTGTCCGCGGTTAGATCGGTATCAGTGGCGTAAAGAGAATGTGGCATAAAAACTCCGGTGCAGTGCGTGTGTTGGTCGCTGTTTTTTCTGATTACGCCACAGTGCCTGACCAATAAAAAATATCGTTTTATCGCGACTCTATGCAAAAATGATATGGTTACAGCCGAGCCTCAGGGAGACCGCATGCCAGCCGTCAATTTGCGCCATATCGAAATCTTTCACGCGGTGATGACCACCGGCAACCTGACCGAAGCCGCGAGGATGCTGCACACCTCGCAACCCACCGTCAGCCGCGAGCTGGCGCGCTTTGAGAAGGTGCTCGGCCTTCAGCTGTTTGAGCGGACCCGCGGTCGCCTGCAGCCAACCGTGCAGGGCCTGCGCCTGTTTGAGGAGGTTCAGCGTTCCTGGTACGGCCTGGACCGCATCGTCAGCGCCGCCGAGAGCCTGCGCGAGTTTCGCCAGGGCGAGCTGTCGATCGCCTGCCTGCCGGTGTTTTCCCAGTCCTTTCTGCCGCTGCTGTTGCCGCCGTTTCTCGCCCGCTACCCGGAGGTCAGCCTGCAGATCGTCCCTCAGGAGTCGCCGCTGCTGGAGGAGTGGCTCTCCGCCCAGCGCCATGACCTTGGCCTGACGGAGACCCTGCATACCCCGGCGGGCACCGAACGCACGCCGCTGCTGACGCTGAATGAAGTCTGCGTGCTGCCTGCCGGCCATCCGCTGGCGGCGCAGACGACGCTGACCCCCGCCGATTTTCAGGGCGAAAACTACATCAGCCTGTCGCGCACCGACAGCTATCGCCAGCTGCTCGACGCCCTGTTCCTTGAGCATCAGGTTAAACGGCGGATGGTGGTCGAAACCCACAGTGCGGCCTCGATCTGCGCCATGGTGCGCGCCGGCGCCGGGATCTCGGTGGTTAACCCGCTGACCGCCCTGGACTATGCCGATAGCGGCGTGGTGGTGCGCCGCTTCAGCGTCGAGGTACCGTTTACCGTCAGCCTGATCCGCCCGCTCCATCGCCCGCGCTCGGCGCTGGTCGATGCCTTTGTGACGCACCTGCAGCAGAGTCTGCCGCAGATCCTCACGCCGCTGGCGTCGGTCCTGCAGAGAGCATAAAGTTGACCGCGTCTTCCGCATGGATCGCCGCGGTGTCAAAGACCGGCAGCGGGCTGAGCTCGGCAGGCACCAGCAGGCCTATCTCTGTACAGCCGAAAATAACCCCTTCCGCTCCCTGCTCCGCCAGGGCGGCGATCGTCTGCAGATAATAGTCCCGCGATGCCTCGCTGAAGGTGCCGAGACAGAGCTCGTCGAAGATGATCTGATTGATCCACGCCCGATCGTCGGCCTCGGGGATCAGCGTCTCGATGGCAAACTGCTCCTGCAGACGACCGCGATAAAAGGTCTGCTCCATGGTATAGCGAGTGCCCAGCAGCGCGACCCGCCGCTGGCCTTTGGCGGCAATCGCCCGCCCGGTGGCGTCGGCGATATGCAGAAAGGGAACCTGGCAGCGGGCGGCGATGGCATCCGCTACCTTGTGCATGGTGTTGGTGCACAGGACAATGCCCTCGGCGCCCGCCTGCTGGAGCCCGACCGCGGCTTCGGCAAGGATCGCCCCGGCGCGATCCCAGTCGCCGGCGGACTGACAGGCTTCGATGTCGTGAAAATCGACGCTGTGCAGCACCAGGCTGGCGGAGTGCAGCCCGCCCAGTCGCGCCTTCACGCCTTCATTAATCAGGCGATAGTAAGGGATCGTTGACTCCCAGCTCATGCCACCTAACAGGCCAATGGTTTTCATCTTCTGCTCCTTATGTCGTTTCTGCCAGTGAAACAAACTTGTGATCAACTTTCCACTTCTCTGGCCGCGTATTTCTTTTTCATGAAGAGTGGGATAAGTTAAGTGAAACAATGTTTCATTTTAACAACAGGATCGCCCGATGTTTATTTTCCATAAAGACACCACCCTTGAAGACCTCGGCAATGGCGTAACCCGCCGCATTCTGGCGCACGACGGCAAAATGATGGCCGTAGAGGTGAATTTTGCCGCCGGCGCCGTCGGCCCGATGCATAACCATCCTCACGAACAGCTCACCTATGTGCTCTCCGGCGAGTTTGAGTTCACTATCGGCGAGGAGACGCGCGTCGTCAGCGCTGGCGATACGCTGTATAAGCAGCCGGGGATCATGCACGGCTGCGTCTGTTTGCAGCCCGGCACGCTGCTCGACACCTTTACCCCGATCCGCGAAGATTTTCTCGCACGCTGATGAAAAACTGGGGCGATCGCCGCCCCCGATTCAGGTTTCACAGCACGCGCTAAAAAAGATGCCGCCCCAATCATTATCCTGGTAATAATATTTCCCGCTCAGTTCAGACTGATTATTCCTTGTTTTCAAGCTCCCTAAGATCCTTAAAGTGCTTACCACCTCACCTTTTTGAAACATCGTTTCGACTTTGATCACATTTCCATCCAGATCTGCATGACGCGGAAATAAATCGCAATAAAATGAAATTAAA
The DNA here is from genome assembly GCF_050378715.1 of Klebsiella sp. 2-CIP_Kleb. NCBI lineage: Bacteria > Pseudomonadati > Pseudomonadota > Gammaproteobacteria > Enterobacterales > Enterobacteriaceae > Klebsiella > Klebsiella sp. 2-CIP_Kleb. Next base: position 106,983 of record NZ_JBNRLG010000003.1, on the reverse strand, counting down.
ACGGTGTTTTATAAAAAAAAGATCAGCATGAAAAAGAACCTGACGGCCCCTCCACGCTGGGCCAGATAAAACTTAAGCCATTCATTAACAAGGATATGTTAACCAGAGGAAACGTTCAGACTTTTTGCGTTGGTCGCGGCAAAAGGCCGACAGCGCCGCGTCACCCGATCCGTATTACAACTCGTAAGCCAGGTAGGTATGTATGAATGAAAACAAGCTGCTGGGATTGGCATGGATATCGCCCTATATCATCGGGCTGATTGTCTTTACTGCTTTTCCTTTTGTTTCATCTTTCTTTCTCAGTTTTACTGAGTACGACTTGATGAGTCCGCCGGTATTTAACGGCATTGAAAACTATCGCTATATGTTGACCGAGGATAGCCTGTTCTGGAAATCGATGGGGGTGACCTTTGCCTACGTCTTTTTAACCATCCCCTTAAAACTGGCTTTCGCCCTCGGCATTGCCTTTGTGCTCAATTTCAAACTTCGCGGCATCGGCTTTTTCCGAACCGCCTACTACATCCCGTCGATCCTCGGCAGCTCGGTGGCGATTGCCGTGCTGTGGCGCGCCCTGTTCGCCATTGACGGCCTGCTGAACAGCTTTCTCGCCGTCTTTGGCATCGATGCCGTCAACTGGCTGGGGGAACCCTCGCTGGCTTTAATGTCGGTCACCCTGCTGCGCGTCTGGCAGTTTGGCTCCGCGATGGTCATCTTCCTCGCCGCCCTGCAGAACGTCCCGCAGTCGCAGTATGAGGCGGCAATGATCGACGGCGCCTCGAAGTGGCAGATGTTTATGAAGGTCACCGTGCCGCTGATCACCCCGGTGATTTTCTTCAACTTTATTATGCAGACTACCCAGGCGTTCCAGGAGTTTACCGGCCCGTACGTGATAACCGGCGGCGGCCCGACCTATTACACCTACCTGTTCTCGCTCTACATCTACGATACCGCCTTTAAGTACTTCGACATGGGCTATGGCGCCGCGCTGGCGTGGGTGCTGTTCCTCGTCGTGGCGGTCTTTGCGTCGATCGCCTTTAAGTCATCTAAATACTGGGTCTTCTACTCCGCCGATAAGGGAGGCAAAAATGGCTGATATTCAACAGATGGCGCCGGTGATGAGCGACGCCGATCGTGAGGTCGCCCGTACGCTGCGCCGGGAAAAAGTGAGCCGGGTGGTGCGCTACGTCGTGCTGATATTCGTCGGCCTGCTGATGCTCTACCCGCTGGCGTGGATGTTCTCCGCCTCGTTCAAGCCGAACCATGAGATCTTCACCACCCTCGGGCTGTGGCCGACCCACGCCACCTGGGACGGGTTTATCAACGGCTGGAAGACCGGCACCGAATACCATTTCGGCCACTATATGCTGAACACCTTTAAGTATGTGATCCCGAAGGTGGTGTTAACCATCATCTCCTCCACCATCGTGGCGTACGGCTTTGCGCGCTTTGAGATCCCGTGGAAGAAGTTCTGGTTCGCGACGCTCATCACCACCATGCTGCTGCCGAGCACCGTCCTGCTGATCCCGCAGTACCTGATGTTCCGCGAAATGGGAATGCTGAACAGCTATCTGCCGCTGTACTTGCCGCTGGCCTTCGCCACCCAGGGATTCTTCGTCTTCATGCTGATCCAGTTTCTGCGCGGCGTGCCGCGCGATATGGAAGAGGCGGCGCAGATCGACGGCTGCAACTCCATCCAGGTGCTGTGGTATGTGGTGGTGCCGATCCTCAAGCCGGCCATTATCTCGGTGGCGCTGTTCCAGTTCATGTGGTCGATGAATGACTTTATCGGTCCGCTGATCTACGTCTACAGCGTCGATAAGTATCCCATCGCGCTGGCGCTAAAAATGTCTATCGACGTCACGGAAGGCGCGCCGTGGAACGAAATTCTGGCAATGGCGAGCATCTCCATTCTGCCGTCCATCATCGTCTTCTTCCTGGCTCAACGCTACTTCGTGCAGGGCGTGACCAGCAGCGGAATCAAAGGTTAAGAGGGAAATATCATGGCTGAAGTGATTTTCAACAAACTGGAAAAAGTTTACTCCAACGGGTTTAAAGCGGTGCATGGTATCGACCTGAAGATTGCTGATGGCGAATTTATGGTGATCGTCGGCCCTTCCGGCTGCGCCAAATCGACCACCCTGCGCATGCTGGCGGGTCTGGAGACCATCAGCGGCGGCGAGGTGCGGATCGGCGACAAGATCGTCAACAACCTGGCGCCTAAATCCCGTGGTATCGCGATGGTGTTCCAGAACTACGCTCTCTATCCGCATATGACGGTGCGGGAAAACCTCGCCTTCGGCCTGAAGCTGAGCAAGCTGCCCAAGGCGCAGATTGATCGGCAGGTGGAGGAAGCGGCGAAAATCCTCGAACTGGAGGAGCTGCTGGAACGTCTGCCGCGCCAGCTCTCCGGCGGCCAGGCGCAGCGCGTGGCGGTGGGCCGGGCGATCGTCAAAAAACCGGACGTCTTCCTGTTCGACGAGCCGCTCTCCAACCTGGACGCCAAGCTGCGCGCCTCGATGCGCATCCGCATTTCCGATCTGCATAAGCAGTTGAAAAAATCCGGTAAACCGGCGACCACCGTCTACGTTACCCACGATCAGACGGAAGCGATGACCATGGGCGACCGCATCTGCGTGATGAAGCTCGGCCACATTATGCAGGTCGATACCCCGGACAACCTTTACCACCAGCCGAAAAATATGTTTGTCGCCGGCTTTATCGGCGCGCCGGAGATGAATATTCGCCCCAGCCAGCTGGTTGAGCACGACGGCCGCCTGTGCCTGACCCTTGGCGACCAGCGCCTGCCGTTGAACGACCGTCTGGCGGAGAAAGTCGGCGCCTATCAGCATCAGGAGGTGTTCTACGGGGTCCGCCCGGAATTCGTGTCGCTCTCCGACGCACCGTTCGCCGAAGGCAGCTGCATGGGCGAGATGGTGCGGGTGGAAAACATGGGTCATGAGTTCTTTGTCTATCTGCAGGTCGCGGGCTACGAGCTGACCGCTCGCGTGCCGTCGGACGATGCGAAGCCGATGATTGCTAAGGGACTGAATCGAAAAGTCTATTTCACCTTTGATCTTAACAAGTGTCACATCTTTGACGCCAAAACCGAACAGAACCTCTCTCTGTGAACCCTGGAGCATAACAATGAAAAACGTGCTGATAAGCGCCACCCTCTCCGCCACCCTGGGCCTTAGCGCCTTCTCCTCGCTGGCGCAGGATGTCGACCTGCGCATGTCCTGGTGGGGGGGCAATGGCCGCCATCAGGTGACCCTCAAGGCGCTGGAGGCTTTTCACCAGCAATATCCTGATATCAATGTCAAAGCGGAATATACCGGTTGGGACGGCCATCTTTCGCGCCTGACCACCCAGATAGCCGGCGGCACCGAGCCTGACGTGATGCAGACCAACTGGAACTGGCTGCCGATCTTTTCGAAAAATGGCGATGGCTTTTACGATCTCAATACCCTGAAAGACGAGATCGATCTCAGCCAGTTTGACGCCAAAGAGCTGCAGTCCACCACGGTCAACGGCAAGCTCAACGGCATCCCGGTGTCGGTCACCGCCCGCGTTTTCTACTTTAACGACGAAGCGTGGAAAAAGGCGGGCATCCCCTTCCCGAAAACCTGGGATGAACTGCTGGCGGCGGGAAAAACTTTCGAAAGCAAACTCGGGAAACAGTACTACCCGGTGGTGCTTGAGCACCAGGACGTGCTGGCCCTGCTCAACTCTTACATGGTGCAAAAATACAACCAGCCGGCCATCGATGAGAAGGGCCGCAAATTCTCCTACAGCAAAGCGCAGTGGGCGGACTTCTTCGGCATGTATAAGAAGCTTATCGACAGCCATGTGATGCCGGACACCCGCTACTATGCCTCGTTCGGCAAGAGCAACATGTACGAGATGAAGCCGTGGATCCAGGGTGAATGGGGCGGGACCTACATGTGGAACTCCACCATCAATAAATATTCCGACAATCTGAAGCCGCCGGCGAAGCTGGTGCTGGGGGAATACCCGATGCTCCCCGGCGCCACCGATGCCGGACTGTTCTTCAAGCCTGCGCAGATGCTGTCCATTGGCAAATCGACGAAAAACCCGCAGGCGGCGGCGAAATTGATTAACTTCCTGCTGAACAGTAAAGAAGGGGTGGATATTCTGGGTCTGGAGCGTGGCGTGCCGCTGAGCAAAGCGGCGGTCACCTACCTGACCGAGGACGGGATCATCAAAGCCGACGATCCGGCGGTGTCCGGCCTGAAGCTGGCGCAATCCCTGCCCACCACCCTGCCGGTCTCGCCGTACTTCGACGACCCACAGATCGTCGCCCAGTTCGGCACCACCCTGCAGTACATCGACTACGGTAAAAAGTCGGTGGAAGAAGCGGCCGAGGACTTCCAGCGCCAGACCGACCGCATTCTGCGCCGCGCGATGCGTTAACCTGCCCACCTGAACTCTCCCGCGGCGTCCGCCGCGGGAGAGCCTGCCTGAGTATCCTGTCAGAAGAAATATCAGAAGAAATATTTAAAGCGCACCCGGGCGCCATAGCGTTCGTCGGGATTCCCGCTCTTCGCCGCCGTGGAATCGAGCCACGAGGCGTAGGCGCCAAGGTAAATATTGAAGTTCGGCATCGCCATAATATTCGGCAACTGCCAGGATGTATGCACGGTATGGATGTCATAGCGCCCCGGCGCGAGGATTGCGCAGTCGCCATCGCACTCGCCATTCACCCCGGCCATGTTGAACTGATCGATTTTGTTATGCGCGTAGATATAGCCCAGCTCCACGCGATGCCACAGGGCATTGATTCCGGCGCTGAAGTCGGTTTCATCCGCCGCGTCCAGCAGGGCAGTACTCAGATTGACCACCGCCCCATCGTGCGGATCGCTTTTCAGGGTGTTCCAGCTCATGGTCATCCCGTAGCCGGTGCGGTTTGACTGGTCGACCCAGCGCCCGCTCTGACTCTGATAGCCGTAGGCGTTGTTGACGAGGTTGCTCTCTATCGCTGCCGCCGCCGACCAGGCGCCGGACTGCCACACCGCCACCGGCCGCACGTACACTACGTTTTTGCGGTTTTCCAGCGCATTACCGTGATAGTTCTGATCGACAAACAGCGAACTGCCGTCCTCCACCAGGGTATTGACCTCGAAATACCAGTTATCTACGGTTTTGCTGAACAGGAGGTTGCCGCCGCTGCTGCTGCGGCCGCGCCCCTCTTTCATCATGTAAATATAGCCATAGCCGTCGGAATAAAGGTCGTTGGCGGTATTTCCTGAATATTCAATAAAGGTATCCTGATTCAGGGGGAACATATCCCAGGCTTCAAAGCGGCCTATTTTTATTTTCCAGTCATCCTGCTGACCAAAGAAAAATACCGCATCGTCGAGATTCATTTTGCCATCCATATCCGCCAGCGGCTGCACGCTGAATCCGGCATATTTCCCGTCGTCGCCATTACGTCTGCCATCAAAGCCCAGCAGAATACGGCCATTAATATCCCAGCGCTCTTTCTCGCCGGGCGCCCAACTTTTATTCGCGCTGGTTTTGACCGACGTCAGGCTACCGGTGCGGCTGGCGCCATCAAGATTAAATTCGACGTCGCCATAAAATTTTAATTCGCCATTGTCGTTCAGCTGCAGGCGCGGCGTAGCCGGCGCCGCGCGGGCGACGGTCGTGGCCTGCTGCTGGCCTTTCAGCGTCTTAATCTCCGCCTCTGCGCTGGCGGCGCGCGCCTCCGTCGCCTTCAGCCGCTGCTCCATTTGCGCCAGCCGCTCTTCCAGCGATAACGGCGCCTGCGCCATCGCCTGTGGCAGATACAAAGACGTGAGAAAACACCCGACCCAGATTTTATTCATCGGTAAACCCTTTTATTATGGAATGAACTGAATTTTTTATTAATGGGTAATGCACGACGATACAGGCAATAATAACCCGCCCATCGTCAAAGACGGGTTATTAACGACAACAGCCTTTTTATTATTCGAGCTGCCAGGCTCCGGCTTCGGTTAATGCCGCCGAACCGCTCCAGGCAAATAACGCTAATTCACGGCGGGGAGCCTGCGGATAGATACGGCTGCTCAGGCAGGCCTCGCCGTCATTGACAAAAACCTCCACCGAAGAGCTATCGAAAAATATCCGCAGATTGAGATCCGCCCCGGCGGTCAACGGTACGCTGCGCGTCCCGCACAGGCCATACTGCGGATAATGCCGCTCCAGCACCAGACGCTGCTGTTGGGCATCCACGTAGAGGCGCAGGCCATCGCCAAAGCGCAGACCATACTGCTCGGCGCTGCTGCTGGCGCAGTTCCAGCGCAGGTTGACCTCCATCGCCTCGCAGTTGTCGACCATCGTGGTCTGCTGATTGTTCAGGGTGCTTACCGGCCACGGGAACCAGGCGCCGCGCAGGCTCTCCACTTCTTTCACCGGGCGCATCTGCAGGCGGTTATCCGCGCTCAGGCTCAGCTCGCGCGGCAGGGAGAGCATGCCCGCCCAGCCGTCCTGCTGCTCCGGCAGCGGCGATTCCCACATATCCAGCCAGCCAATCACGATCCGCCGGCCATCGGGGGTGGCGAAGCTTTGCGGCGCATAGAAATCGTGGCCGTGATCCATCTCCGTGAACTCGCCGTGACGGACGAATCGCTGCCCCGGCTGCCACTCGCCGATCAGATAGCCGCTCTGGAACAGGTTGCGGTTGCGGAACCCCTCGGCCTGCATCCCCTGCGGGGAAAACATCAGGACGCGTTTGCCGCTGAGGGTGAAGAAGTCCGGGCACTCCCACATATAGCCCATGGTGCTTTCCGCTTCATCCAGCACCCCCGCGTCCTGCCACTGGCGCAGATCGGCTGAACGGTACAGCCGTACCTGACCGGTGTCGCCTTCGCGCGCGCCGACGATCATGTACCAGCTGTCTCCCTCCCGCCAGACCTTCGGGTCGCGGAAATGGTGCATGCTCGGCGGAGTGTCGACCACCATCCCCTGGCGCTCGAAGTGGATCCCGTCCCGGCTGGTGGCCAGGCACTGTACCTGATACAGATTGGCTTCGTCGCCAGGGTCGCCGTGGAATTTATGCCCGGTGTAAATCAGCGCCAGGGTATCGCCATCGACCACCGCCGAGCCGGAGAAGCAGCCGTCTTTATCCTCCGGCCCCTCCGGCGCCAGGGCCACCGGCAGATGCTCCCAGTGCACCAGATCCTTGCTCCGTGCATGCCCCCAGTGCATCGGCCCCCACTGGGTGGAGTACGGGTGATGTTGATAAAAAGCATGGTACCAGCCGTCGAACCACACCAGACCGTTTGGGTCGTTGATCCACCCGGCGCGGGCCGCCAGGTGATAGTGCGGATACCAGCGCAGATTGAGCGCCTGGCGTTGTGTCTGGAGTACCTGTTCAGCCCTGGAGATTGTGTAAGTCATCGTTTTCACTCTTTTTGATTCAGATAGCGGTAGGTTGCGACATCAGCGGATCGGCGGAGGATTTGCCGGAGCGCAACAAGAAGATGGAAATAAAGGTGGTGCAGAACACCAGCAGGCCCATGATCAGATAGGACTGGGCGAAGCCATATTTTTCATAGCTGTAGCCCGCCAGCGGCGACAATACGCTGGCGATAATCGAGCTGGTGCAGGCGAAGCCCACCAGATAGAGGGTGGAGGAGAGGCGTTTATCGAAGTTGATGCTGTTGTACTTAAAGATAGCCACCAGCAGTATCGGCAGCTCCACCGCGTGCAGCAGTTTGGTGATGGAGATCAGCAGCGGCCCCTCCACCAGGCCGGAGGCCACCATGCGCATCGCCATCACCATGCCGGCGAAAATCAGACCGTTTTTGGCCCCGATGCGGTTCACCAGCCACGGCGCGCAGAACATGCCGGCCGCCTCGAGGAACACCTGGAAGGAGTTAAGGTAGCCATACATCTCATTGCCTTCCTGCAGGGTCGCGAACTGCGATGAGAAATAGACCGGGAACTGCTGGTCATAGACGCCGTAGATGCAGGTGCCGATGACGAAGAAGACCAGCGCCCAGAAGCGCGGCAGCGTCAGCAGGCGCAGCGCATCTTCCAGGGTCACCTTGCCGCCCGAAACCGCCTCCTGCATCGCATGCGGTGCCGAGGAGACGCGCAGCCGGGCCAGCAGAATAAAAAACACCAGTCCGGAGCAGCTGGCGACGAGGAAGTTAAGCTGCGGGTTGATGTTAAACAGCAGACCGGCGAAGAAGGTGGCCACCGCCCAGCCCAGCGAGCCCCACATCCGCGCCCTGCCGAATTCAAACTGGCTCTGGCGCGCCACGCGCTCGGTATAGGATTCCAGCACGCCAATGCCGCCGTTAAAGGTCAAGCCGATGTAGATCCCGCCGAAGATGCTGCCCAGCAGGACGTTAATTTTCAGCAGATGGCCGAACAGCAGATACGCCGGACCGGAGAGGATCAGCAGCGCGGTGATATACCAGAGCAGATGTTTGCGCAGCCCCAGCTTATCCTGGATAAAGCCATAGCAAACTTGCGCAAACAGCGCGGAAACCGACAGCACGGCGTAGATGATACCGGTATCGCCGGCCTTCAGCCCCACCTCCTGGTGCAGCCAGATGGAAAGCAAGGAGCCGGATGACGACCAGGTCACGAAAAAGAAAAACAGTAAGGCACTGAGCAACGGGTAGCTGTGTGAGTGATGCGCTTTCATCATGACATTCTCGTGTTAGAGGAATGCAATTATGGTAACGTTAACAAAAAACAAAGCGCAGAGGGATTCGCTGCGATATATGATGTTAATCACAAAAGTTAACGTTAACATAATGAAGATGCGATCGCGATCAAAAATCAACTGCAACATCGCTCACGACGGCGTTAGCAGAAAATCGTTTCACGCTTTTACATCAGCGACTTAGTTGTATAGCCTGTACTCTGCAGCTATAGCGGAGGAAAAAATGGCGTCCCTGAAAGATGTAGCAAAACTGGCGAATGTATCTTTGATGACCGTCTCACGGGCGCTGAACACCCCGGAGCGGCTGAAGCCGGAGACGCTGGCCCGCGTGCAGGCCGCCATCGCCGAAACCAACTACGTCCCCGACCTGTCGGCAAAAAAGATCCGCGGGGCGCGGGCCACCCCCAGCACCATCGGCGTGCTGGCGCTGGATACCGTCACCACGCCCTTTTCGGTGGAAATCACCCTGTCGATCGAAGAAACGGCCCGCGCCCACGGCTGGAACAGCTTTGTGGTCAATATGTTTTCTGACGATCGGCCGGAAGCAGTGGTCGACCTGCTCCTCTCCCACCGTCCGGACGGCATCATCTTTACCACCATGGGCCTGCGTCAGGTGCCGCTGCCGGACAAACTGCTGACCCTGCCCTGCGTGCTGGCTAACTGCGAAAGCCTCAGCCAACCGGTGGCCAGCTATATCCCGGACGATGAACAGGGCCAGTACGACGCGGTAAAAGCCCTGCTTGCCGCGGGCTATCGTCGTCCGCTGTGCCTGCACTTACCCGCCAGCCAGCTGGCGACAATCCGCCGCCGCCAGGGGCTGGAGCGCGCCTGCCGGGAGGCGGGCATCGAACCGGAGAGCCTGACCCACTCGTATATGGCCCAGGGCGATGAGCATTACCACGATATTCCCGCGGTGGTGCTGGCGCATATCCGCGAGGGTAAACCCGGCTTCGACTCGGTGATCTGCGGCAACGATCGCATCGCCTTTATGGTCTATCAGACGCTGCTGGGCCAGGGGTTACGCATTCCACAGGACGTGGCGGTGGTGGGATACGACAATATGGTGGGCATTGGCGATCTGTTTCTGCCGCCGCTCTCCACGGTGCAGCTGCCGCACTACGACATCGGGCGCCTGAGCGCCCTGCATATCATTCACGGCGACAACCATCGGGAGACGCGCAAGGTCGCCAGCCCGTGGTTGCCGCGCGCCTCACATTAACGGTTACCGATATTGCGCAGCTTCTCGCCCGCCATCAGGTTGCGCTCAATGTGTTCAAGGCTGACATTTTTGGTCTCCGGGATCAGCCAGAAGGTGACGCCGATAAAGGCCACGTTGAGCACCGTGTAGAGCCAGAAGGTCCCGGCGGCGCCGATCGCGTCAAGCAGCGTCAGGAAGGTGGCGCCGATGATCATGTTCGACACCCAGTTGGTGGTGGTGGAGCAGGTGATGCCGAAGTCGCGGCATTTCAGCGGCTGGATCTCAGAGCAGAGGATCCACACCACCGGCGCCGCGCTCATCGCATACCCGGCAATACACATCATGGTCATGCCGACGGAAAGCCAGGAGAGGCCGCTGGAGGCGGTGCCATTGTCGAACTGCATCAGGCAGTAGCCGAGCACCAGGGTGCCCAGCGCCATCACGCTGAAGCCGATTTTCAGCGCCGGCTTGCGGCCTGCTTTATCCACCGTGAACACTGCGATAAAGGTGGCAAACATAAAGGTCAGGCCCACCACCAGGGTGGCGATCATCTGCTGTTCGGTAGTGGTAAAGCCCGCCATTTTGAAAATACGCGGGGCGTAGTACATGATGATATTCATGCCGGTGAACTGCTGCATCGCTTGCAGCAGCATGCCAAGGAACACCGCCCGGCGCACGTTACGATTGACCTTGAACAACGCCCAGCCGCCCTGCTTCAGCTTCAGGCTTTCGCGGATCTCGTTAAGCTCATCGCGCGCCTTCTCCGAAGTATCGCGCAGCATCCGCAGCACCTCTTCCGCTTCGATATGGCGCCCTTTCTCCGCTAGCCAGCGCGGGCTGTTCGGCAGAAAGACGACCAGAACGATCAGGATCACCGCCGGCAGCGCCAGCACGCCCAGCATGGCGCGCCAGTTACCGCTGTAGCTAAAGGCGGTATCGGAAAGAAACGCCAGCACAATGCCGAGGGTCACCATCAGCTGATACATACTGATCATTTTGCCGCGCACGTTCTCGCTGGCCATTTCGGAGAGGTACAGCGGCGCGGTGTAAGAGGCGATCCCAACGGCCACCCCCAACACCACGCGGGCCACCAGCAGCACTTCGACGCTGGCGGCAAAAGCGGAGCCGATAGAGCCGGCGACAAAGAGCACAGCCCCCGCCATCAGGCTATATTTGCGGCCAAGGCGGAACGACAGCCAGCCGTTAAACAGCGCGCCTATCGCCGCCCCCAGCATCATGCTGCTGACCACCCACTCCTGAAGCTGGCTGGATAAGGTAAAGTGGTCGGTAATAAAGGGCAGCGCCCCGGATATCACGCCGATATCCAGGCCAAAGAGCAACCCCGCCACCGCCGCGGCGATAGAAACAAACCAGTTCATCCGCCGGGTGTCACGTTGCGCCCGCGGCGTTAATGCAGAGTCGTTACTGATTGAAGTCATTTTTATTCCTGCCACACAGAGAAAGACATAGGACGAAAGTACGTGACTGGCGGAGGAGTTTGTCAGGCTGGATACGCCAAAGATATGGACTATTTTGCTGGCAAGATGGGTTTTGTGATGGACATTAAACTTTCAACGTAACGAAAAATTCGTTTCGCATCGTTAATAACCCTGTTCATACAGGGCGGTAACATTAATTCTGCATTATGGAATATGGACGATCCTCATTTTACGGTATGGACAATAATTGCTCAGACGGCCGGAGCGGTGAGTGCCGCGCCGGCCGTCGCCGTCGGTTAGCGCGCCAGCCAGCCGCCGTCCACCGCCACCGTGTAGCCATTGATATAATCGGAGGCTGGGGAAGCGAGGAAGACCACCGGCCCCATCAGGTCGGCCGGCAGGCCCCAGCGCCCGGCGGGAATGCGGTCGAGGATTTCGCTACTGCGCTGCTCGTCAGCGCGCAGCTGCTGGGTGTTATTGGTCGCCATATACCCCGGGGCGATGGCGTTGACATTGATATTGTGTTTAGCCCACTCGTTGGCCAGCAGGCGGGTAACGCCCATCACCGCGCTTTTGGACGCGGTATACGACGGCACACGGATCCCGCCCTGGAACGACAGCATCGAGGCGATGTTAATGATCTTCCCGCCGCTGCCCTGGGCGATAAAGTGCTTCGCCGCCGCCTGGGACATGAAAAATACGCTCTTGATGTTGAGGTTCATCACGTCGTCCCAGTCCTTTTCGCTGAACGCCAGCGCGTCCTCGCGGCGGATCAGGCCGGCATTGTTGACCAGAATATCAATATGGCCAAACTCCGCCACCGCCCGCTCCAGCAGGTGAGGGATACCGTCGATCTGGCGCAGGTCGGCGGTCAGGCTGAGAAAGCGGCGTCCCAGCGCCGTCACCCGCTCGATGGTTTCCACCGGCTCGACAATATTGATACCGACAATATCGCAGCCCGCTTCCGCCAGCCCGAGGGCCATCCCCTGACCTAAACCGGTATCGCATCCGCTCACGACGGCCACTTTTCCCTGCAGGGAGAATGCATCAAGAATCATAATGTGTTCCTTAGTCGTTCAGAGCCTGCAGTATGCAGGCAAGGTTCTCTCGGCCCGGCTCGCGCCGGCGGCGCGACTGAGCGTGGGGCGAACTCATGGGCAGAGCCCATCATAAAAAATAAAACAGAGTTCCGTTTTACTGATGGGTGCCATCTTAGCCCCGCCCTCTGTCATTTTCAATGATATTTAAAACGTTGTTTCATTTTTTATGACGAAGATTACAAAAAAAGAAAACGCGAACGGTTCCGGCAACCCGCACCGGACAGGAAGCGGTTTTAAAAGGATGATGATTCAGCCGGTTGTCCGGAGAGGCGGCCAAATTGAGGCCAGCAGGCCGCAGAAGATGCGGGAATTACGCCGAACTGCGTGGGACATCACAAATAATGAAACGTTGTTTTGATAAATTAACACCCATCTTTTAAAACATATCACTCAGCGACACGCCTCTGGTCCAGCGGCATCGCAGGAAAGAAAGGAGCACTACATGGCTAAAGGCATGCGGGTCAAACTGAATTACCACGTCAGCCGCGATCCGGATACCGGGGCGGAAGTCACCCGCTTAACCCCCCCGGAGGTCACCTGTCATCGCAACTACTTCTATCAGAAGTGCTTTTTTAACGATGGCAGCCATTTACTGTTCGCCGGCGAGTTTGACGGCCACTGGAACTACTATCTGCTGAATATCGCCAGCGCCGAAGCCGTCCAGCTGACGGAAGGCGCCGGGGATAACACCTTCGGCGGCTTCCTCTCCCCGGACGATAAGTCACTCTATTACGTGAAAAATGACCGTACCCTGCTGGAGGTGAACCTCACCACCCTCGCCGAGCGTGAAGTTTACCGCGTCAGCGAGGCGTGGGTCGGCTATGGCACCTGGGTGGCAAACAGCGATTGCAGCAAACTGGTAGGCATTGAGATTGCGAAAAGCGACTGGACGCCGCTCAACGACTGGCAGATTTTCCATGACTTCTTCCACAAAGGACCGCATTGCCGCCTGCTGCGCGTCGACCTGTGCAGCGGTGAGAGCCAGGTGATCCATGAGGAAAAAATCTGGCTGGGACACCCGATCTATCGTCCCTTCGACGACCATACCGTCGCCTTCTGCCATGAAGGGCCGCACGATCTGGTTGACGCCCGCATGTGGCTGGTCAATGAAGATGGCAGCAACGTGCGTAAAGTCAAAGCGCATGCCCCGGGGGAAAGCTGCACCCATGAATTCTGGGTCCCGGACGGTTCAGCGCTGATCTACGTCTCCTATCTGAAAGGCCAGCAGGGGCGGACGATCTATCGCTTTGATCCGGAGAGCGGCGTCAACGAGGCCCTGATGACGATGCCCGCCTGCTCGCATCTGATGAGCAATTTCGACGGTACGCTGCTGGTGGGCGATGGATCAGGCACGCCGGTGGATGTCAAAGATACCGGCGGCTACTCCATTGATAACGATCCTTATCTGTACGTCTTTAACGTGGCGGAGAAGCGCTACTTCCGCGTCGCGCGCCATGATACCTCATGGGCGACAGTGGCCAACAGCCGCCAGGTGACGCACCCGCACCCCTCGTTTACGCCGGACGACAGCGCCATTCTGTTCAGCTCCGATAAAGACGGCAAGCCGGCCATCTATATCGCGAAATTACCTGACCATCCGCCGATGCTGAGCGCCTGAGCCCCGGCGAACGTTTTTCTGTAACTGGCCTTGCCCTCCTTCGCGGAGGGCTTTTTTTGTTCCCCCGCTTTGGCCCATAAAAAACCCCGGCTGACGGCGCCGGGGAAAACAGACGATGAGGGCCTGATGGAAATCAGAATGAGTAAGCCACCCCGACGCGGAAACGGGTCTGGCGATCGCTGCGGTCATTCACGCCGACGTTGCCGATTTCACCATACGGCGACCAGTTGTTATCCAGCTTATAGGCCACCTTCACGTTATATTCCTGCGAGTAGGGTTTGTTGTCGTTACGATTCACCCCTTCCGAACTGCGGGCATAGACATAGTTCAGCTCGGTGCGCCAGTCGCCGAGAGCAAACCCGGCCCACGCGTCGCCGCGATTCACCTTGTCATCATCTTTGCCGGCATCATTCGGATAGCGGGTGTACTCATAGCGATAGCGAGCGGCGACATAGAAGCCATTGTCGAAACTGTATTGTACGTGCAGGTGCGGCTTGTAGATGGAGCGGCTGTCGTTGCTCTCTATGGTAAACCCGGGGGTGAGGAACAGGTTCGATGTCGCTTTCCAGCGCCAGCTGATGGTGTCTTCATGGCCGTTGCCCACCACGTCCGAATAGGGTTGCGAACCGTTGTCGCCGCCTGAACGCCATTTGGCCTCTACGGTAAAGCCTAGCCCGTTGGCGAAGCGGTGGGACACCGAGACGCGGTCAGCATTGCTTTTATCGCTCTTGCCGCCATCAATAAATTCATGACGTAAATCTATCGTGACCGCGGTTGCCGCAAAAGACATACCGCAGAGGGCGGCCAGAACCAGAGATCGTTTCAACATAGGGTACCCCTTATAATAAATAAAATGTCATTTCGTTTTTATGAAACGTTATTTTATTTTTTAAGCACCTTAGTTTTAGTGACCAGGATCGTAGTTATTTGTTTCAAAAAAGGTGGCACAACAAGACGTGACGGAGCTCAATAAATTGGCGGTGGGTGAGGGAAATACGGGTGAAAAAAGAGGGGTCGGCAAAGCGCGGCGCATAAAAAAGGCCTCCCGCAGGAGGCCATGGAAATCGACATGCAGCGCTACGCGCGTTCTACCGCCAGCGCCACGCCCTGACCGCCGCCGATGCACAGCGTCGCCAGCCCTTTACGCGCATCGCGCTTGATCATTTCATGCACCAGCGACACCAGAATCCGACAGCCGGAGGCGCCGATGGGGTGGCCGAGGGCGATCGCGCCGCCGTTAACGTTGACCCGTCGCTCATCCCACTCCAGTACCCGGCCAACGGAGATAGCCTGAGCGGCAAAGGCCTCATTGGCTTCGATCAGATCGACGTCGTCCAGCCGCCAGCCGGCCCGCTCAAGACAGCGACGAGTGGCGTGCACCGGCGCGATGCCCATCAGCGCCGGATCGACGCCGACGCTGGCGAAGGCGCGGATCCGCGCAAGGATCGGCAGCCCCAGCGCCTCGGCTTTCGCCTCACTCATCATCATCACCGCCGCCGCGCCGTCATTGATGCTGGAGGCGTTGCCGGCGGTTACCGATCCGAGACGATCGAAGGTAGGCTGCAGGCTGGCCAGCCCTTCCGCGCTGGCATCCACCCGCGGTTGTTCATCGGTATCCACGGTGCGCGCCGCGCCGTTATGCTCGGTAACGACCGGGACAATCTCATCGCGAAAGCGTCCGGAATCAATCGCCTTGCGCGCCTTCTGCTGCGAGCTGAGCGCCCAGGCGTCCTGCAGTTCGCGGCTGATGCCATATTCCCGGGCGAGGTTCTCCGCCGTGACGCCCATATGATAATCGTTGAAGGCGTCCCACAGGCCGTCATGGACCAGGCTGTCAATCAGCTGGCTGTTGCCCAGCTGGGCGCCGGTGCGGCTGTCGGTGAGGACATGCGGAGCGCGGCTCATGTTCTCCTGGCCGCCGGCGATCACCACGTCCGCCTCCCCGCACTGGATCGCCTGGGTGGCGAGGTGCAGGGCTTTCAGGCCAGAACCGCAGACGTCGTTAATGGTGATCGCCGATACGGTGTTGGGCAACCCGCCGCGAATAGCAGACTGACGGGCCGGGTTTTGCCCGGTTCCCGCGGTCAGCACCTGGCCGAGGATCACCTCATCCACGCTCTGCGGATCGATTCCCGTCTTCTCCACCAGCGCCTTCACCACCACGCTGCCCAGCTCAACGGCTGAATGGCGCGATAACGCGCCCTGAAAGCAGCCAATCGGCGTACGTAGCGCCCCGACGATCACGACATCCTTCATCCTCTACCCCTGCCCGTGCTTTTGCGCAAAGAAACAGCGATATACTAGATAATTGTTATCAAAAAACTTTGTAATTGTTTAAAAAAAGTGAAGCCAATCACAAAGAAATAGCTATTCGTTAACGCTCACGCCGCTGCAGATGCTGACGCAGCCAGCTGCCGGCCGCCCCGGGCGGCGCTTTCTTATTCCACAGCAGATCCACCGAAATCGCCCGCGGCCAGCCGGGGATATCGAGCGCCACCAGTCCGCCCTGCGGCGCAAACTCCGCCACCAGCGCACAGGGCAGAATGCACCAGCCGAAGCCCTGCACCGCCATGCTGAGCAGCAGCAGGTAGTTTGGCGCCGACCAGACCTGCCCGGCGGCAGGCTCCGTCGCGCTGGCCAGAAAGGTGCTCAAACGCAGCTCGCGCCAGCTGCGCAGCTCATCCCAGACAACCTTGCCCTGCCCCGCCAGCGGATGGTCAGGCGCCACGTAAATGCCCATCGCCGTCTGCAGCGGCAGGCGGGTGCTGCCGATATCGGTCGGGTAGCGCTCTCTCGCCTCAATCAGTCCCACCTGGGCGCGGGATTTTTGCAGGAGATCGATCACGTCCTCATCTTCGCCAATCAAGCATTCAAATTCGGTATGAGGGAAGCGGCGGTCAAACTGCACAAGCAGATCTTCCAGCACGTCCGGGTGCAGGGTGTCCGAGAGCACAAAGGTCAGCCGCGGCTCCGTCTCGCCGGACAGCGATACCGCCAGCTCATCCAGCCGCTCGCTGGCGGCGAGGATCGCTTTGACATAGCTCAGCACCTGCTCTCCCTGCGGCGTCAGCGTCGGCTGCCGCGTTGCCCGATCGAAGAGGGTCACCCCGAGGTCAGCCTCCAGGTTGGCGATAGCGGTACTGATCGTCGACTGGCTTTTGCGCAGGCGACGGGCGGCGGCGGAGAACGACCCGCTGTCAACGGCCTCGACAAAGGCGGTTAACGCTTCCGGTGAATAACGCATGATGTATCTACTTTATCGATGGTTTCTATCTTTTGTTTATCACATTTTTCCATAAACTGCCGGGTAATTTCCTGTTCAGGCTAAAACTGGAGGTAGCTCGCCATGCAACAGACCCTACATCAGCGCAAGACGCTCACCGAGCGCGTTATCCACGCCATCACCTTCGAAGGGCTGGCGACGCTGATCCTCGCCCCCACCGCCGCCTGGCTGATGCAGCGTTCGGTGGTGGAGATGGGCGGACTGAGCATTCTGCTCGCCACCCTGGCGATGGTATGGAACATCATTTATAACGCGGCTTTCGATCGCCTGTGGCCAGTCTCCCGCGTCCCTCGCCGGCTGAAAGTGCGGGCGCTGCACGCGATCGGCTTCGAGACCGGCTTTGTTATCATCGGCGTCACCATGGTGGCCATCGTGCTGGGGGTATCGCTGCTGCAGGCGTTTATGCTGGAGATCGGCTTCATGCTCTTCTTCCTGCCCTACACCATGGCGTTTAACTGGGTCTGGGACACCCTGCGCGAGCGCGTGATCCGTCGCCGCCGCCCGCGCCAGGCGGCGCGCGGCTAGCCTCGCGGCGGATCCTTCGCGATCCGCTGCCACTTTATCACCAAAAACTATCGCAACAGACGAACCATAAATATGGTAAATTGCACTCCTTTTTTTTGGTTTGACGGTTGATAAAGTCGCATAATGTCTAAAATTTGGTCTAAAGAAGAAACTCTATGGAGTTTTGCCTTATATGGCACTGCAGTAGGCGCTGGGACGCTATTTCTACCGATCCAGCTGGGTTCGGCTGGCGCCATTGTCCTTTTCATCACCGCGCTGGTCGCCTGGCCGCTCACCTACTGGCCTCACAAAGCGCTGAGCCAGTTTATTCTCTCGGCCAATATCGCGCCGGGAACCGGGATCACCGGCGCAGTAAATCACTACTATGGTAAGAAAATTGGCAACCTGATCACCGGGCTCTATTTCCTCGCCTTCTTTGTGGTCGTGCTGATCTACGCCGTGGCCATCACCAACTCGCTGGCCGAGCAGGTGGCACATCGCACGCCGATGACGCCTGCGCTACGCGCGCTGCTGAGCCTGGGGGTCGTGCTGGTCCTTAACCTGATCTTTCTCATGGGCCGGCAAATCACCATCAAGGTGATGGGCTTTCTGGTCTTCCCGCTTATCGCCTGCTTCCTGTTTCTCTCCCTCTATTTAATCCGCGACTGGCATCCGGAACATCTCACCAGCCAGATGCAGTTCAGCTCGCAGACGCTCCACCAGGTCTGGATCTCCATACCCGTGATGGTTTTCGCTTTTAGCCATACGCCGATTATCTCGACTTTTGCTATCGACCAGCAGGAGAAGCACGGCGACCTGGCCATGGGTAAATGCAAAAAAATCATGAAGGTGGCCTATACCATCATCTGCGCCAGCGTGCTGTTTTTCGTCTTCAGCTGCCTGCTGGCCATCCCGGCGACCTATATTGAGACCGCCCGCGATCAGGGGGTGACCATCCTCTCCGCCCTGTCGATGGTGCCGGGCGCGCCGGGCTGGCTGGCGGTGACCGGCATTATTGTCGCCGTGGTCGCCATGTCGAAATCCTTTCTCGGCACCTACTTCGGGGTCATTGAAGGCGCCAGCGAAATCGTCAAAAGCTCGCTGGGCCTGATGGGCGTGCGCAAGAGCCGCGCCTTCAACCGCGCGATGTCGATCATGCTGGTCTCTGCCTTCACCTTTGCGGTGTGTTTTATCAACCCGAATGCGATCTCGATGATCTACGCCATCAGCGGACCGCTTATCGCCATGATCCTGTTTATCATGCCCACGCTGTCAACCTGGCTTATCCCGGCGCTGAAGCCGTATCGCTCGGTGGGTAACGCCATCACTCTGGTGGTCGGCCTGCTCTGCGTCTCCGTGATGTTCTTAGGCTAATCCGTCTCCGGCGACAGCGGCTTGCCTTAGCCGCTGTCGCACATTCTGACAATATTCTCACCCTTCTCTTCCTTGTTAGCGCATTACACTTACGGCTTAGCCACCGTGAGGAGAGTTCCTATGTCCAGTGTCACCTTATCCGGTCGCGGCACGCTCGGCGATCGCCAGGTCTATCGGTTGGGTTACGGCGCCATGCAGCTGGCCGGCCCCGGCGTTTTCGGCCCGCCGAAAGATCCAGAAGAAGCGGTGCGCGTGCTGCAGGCCGCCGTCGAAGCCGGGGTAAACCATATCGATACCTCGGATTTCTATGGCCCCCATGTGACCAATCAGCTGATCCGCAAAGCGCTCCACCCCTACCCCGACGATCTGTGCATTGTCACCAAGGTCAGCGCCCGTCGTGACGAGAAAGGCAACTGGCTGCCGGCCATGTCGCCCGCTGAACTGACCCAGGCCGTCGAGGACAATTTGCGTCACCTGGGGCTCGACGTGCTGGAGGTGGTGAACCTGCGCAGTATGCTGAGCCCCCACGGCCCGGTAGAAGGGTCGCTGGAGGCGCCGCTCGCCACCCTGCTGGAGCTGAAGGAGCGAGGATTGATCCGCCATATTGGCCTCAGCAACGTGACGGCAAAGCAGGTGGCGGATGCACAGAAAATGACGCCTATCGTCTGCGTGCAAAACCTCTATAACATTGCCCATCGCGCCGACGACGCGCTGGTGGATGCGCTGGCCGCCCAGCACATCGCCTGGGTTCCCTTCTTCCCGTTGGGCGGTTTTACCCCCCTGCAGGCGCAGGAGCTGAACGAGGTCGCGGCCTCGCTTGAGGCGACGCCGATGCAGGTCGCCCTCGCCTGGCTACTCCAGCGCGCGCCCAATATTCTGCTGATCCCAGGCACCTCATCCCGGACGCACCTGGCGGAAAATATTGCCGCCGCCGGGCTAATTCTGCCGGCGGATGCGCTGCGTACCCTGGATAATATCGCCACCCGCAAGCATCCCTGACCCGTCATGCCGAAAGGAGGGAACGACTTCCCTCCTCAATATTTGCCTGGAAAAACCTCATCACTGCTGGCACTATAGATCCTACAAATGGGGCGTGATCGACGATCGTTCTCTCATTATCCCCGTTAATTAAACTTAAGTTTTTTATCCTTCGACCGGTCTCCAGCTTGGAGGCCGTTGTCGTTTTTGTCATGACCAAAATTTGAAACGCTTGATTACAGGAAACACAATATCGAATTCCAAGTTTATACATATCAATCTGGCTGCAAAGATAGTCAATAACATCAAACGCTCATAAAAACATCTGATTAACCCAATCAGAATGTTGCTATTGCTATAAGAAAAATCAAACGCCTCACGACAACTATTTACAAGGGATGCACATGACAGAGGGAACGATAAAGACCAGTAAGTATGAAATTATTGCTATTTTCAGAGAGGAGTTGCGCAAACGTACTGAAATTGAAATATTTTTTAACAACACCAGTATCATAACCCAACTGACGCGCGTGGACTTTGCCGAGTTCCATATTCAGACCCATCGCAAAATCCCGCCCGGGCATAAAATTCGCTTTCTCCTGCATAGCGATTCAGGGAAAATAGAGTTTAATGCGGCCCTGACAAAACATGACAATAGCGGTGTCGATAAAGGTATCCGCTACGCCTTTTCCTTGCCTGAATGCCTGCAGGTGGTGCAGCGTCGCCGCGATCCCCGCTTTCGTTTACGCCACGAGCATGATTTTTATTGCCGCGGTCGCCATAAAAATGGCGAAAACTATCTTTTCGACATCAAGGACATTTCAGACGGCGGTTGCGCACTGATGACCAAAACGCCGAATCTGAAATTCCTCAGTCATAACGCATTGCTGAAAAACGCCGTACTGATGCTGGCGGAATATGGCGAGATCACCATCGACCTGGTGGTAAAGAATGTCATTATTATCACCCTTGATGACCCTAATGAAGAGAGCGAAAGCTACTATCAGATATCCTGCCAGTTTAAGTTCCGCCATCTCGACGACCAGCGCAGAATAGAGAAAATTCTGCTGGACCTGATCTTAGAAGCCAAGCGAAAAAAGAGAATCTGATACCCTTGGAAAGTATATTGCTGTACACCAATGATAATCTCATTGGTCACTCAATCTATCACTACCTTATTGATAGTCATGAAAACGCCACCCGTTTTGGCTATGACGAAGTCATCCATGGGAAACAGCTGCCTGAGGCCCAAACGGTTATTTTCAATTTAATCAATAAGGATATTTCTGCCATCAGAATCGTTGATCTATTGAATGCGCTCCGCCTTTCCCTGCAACGCTGCCAGCAGCCGGTGCTGATGATAAAAAGCGACATTGCCGGACTGTGCAGAGAGTTAATAACCGTCGATAATGCCATGATTATTAGTGAAAAATCGCCGCTATCTATGTTTGCTTCTATTATCCAGCGGGCGAAGGGCGCCAGCGAACAACCGCCGCGACGATTGCGCAAACAACTGTCGCCGCGGGAGTGCCAGATCCTCGAGCTGCTGATTGCCAACAATAATAATAAGCGGATTGCCGCCCTGCTCGGCATTGCCCATAAAACGGTCCACAGCCATCGAATCCATATCATGCAAAAGCTGGGCATTGATAATTCCCGCACGATGAACCAGCGTATTGCCGCTCTCCATCAATGCTAAATTACGCAGAGGTAAATCAATAGCGGATAAAGCGTACTTATTCGTTGTTGATTTACATTTCCTGCCATTCCCATTAATCATCAGGTAGCCTATAATTAACCTATCCTCTGCTTATTGTCTGACTAACCTCGTGAAGAGGGATAATGAACACTAAAATATTCGAAGACAACATTTTATCTCGTAATGATATCGCTGTACGCTACGTCTTTCAGAAAATGTTTTCCCCACAAGGTACCTTAGTCGCGGTTGAATGCTTAAGCCGCTTCGATAATCTTCCCGTTTCGCCAGAATATTTTTTCCGCCATGCCACCGCGGCAGTTCGTGAACGTATTTTTCTCGAGCAACTGGGGTTGATTGAACAGCATAAAGCATGGTTTTTACGTAACCATATTTCCGCTACCATTAACGTTGATGACCATATCCTGACTCTGCTGCGCCAGAAGGAAATAAAAGAGAAAATCGCCGCCCTGACCTGCGTCCATTTTGAAGTGACCGAAAACGCCGAGAAACTTCTGAATAATTCCCTGGCCGCCTGGCAAAGCCCGCAGGATACCTCGCTGTGGCTCGATGACTTCGGCTCTGGCTACGCGGGGATTAACGCCATCAGCGGTTATCATTTTGACTATGTCAAAATTGATAAAGATTTTTTCTGGCATCTGATGCGCAAAGAGTCCGGCCGTCAGCTGATGGATGCGCTGGTCACCTTTTTATCCCGCAATCATCACAACGTGATTATTGAAGGCGTGGAAAGCGAAGCCCATAAAAAATGGCTGCAGGGTATGGAGTGGTTTGCTATTCAGGGGCATTACTGGCAGGAAGTCAGCATTGAGCAACTGGTTGCCGACGATATTGGCATATAAAAAAGCCGGGCTTGCCCGGCTTTTTCGTCCCGCTTAATTATAAACTAATTCCCACGTTGCCCAGCTGGTAATTGGCCCGCTGGTGGCGCTTTTCGGGGTCGGCGAAACGTAGCCCACATAATAGGTGAACAGGCCGCCGCTGACCGCGTTTTCCTGTAAATGCACCTGATTTTGCTGCGGATCCGCAGGGACAATTTTATTACTCTTATCCAGCGTATTATTATCATTGGTCGACAGCGCCAGATAAATATTCTGCGCGCCGTCTGGCAAGGTATTAGCCAGATAGCCCGCGTTCTCATTGCCGACCGCCGTCAGTAAAAAACCGTCGATCCAGCGAACGCTGACCCGCCGCACCTCGTCCTGCGAAGCGGCGCCGCCGTCATGACGTAGCTGGCAGTTTGACAGCGCCAGGGTAAAAGGCTGCGGCTTCATAAACGCGCCGGCCCCGCGATCGTGCACTTCCGCCAGGCTGACCGGCGCCAGCCAGACGTTGCCGCTGCCGGCATGCTGGCCGCCATTGAGCGCGACGCTGCAGGAGATATCCGTCACCCGCCCGGCAAAATCGACCCGTCCGCGGTCGTAATTAGTCTCGAAACCCCACGCCGAGGGGACGACGAGGCTGCCGCAGAGCAGCAGCCACGCGATAGTATGTTTCGGCAATCCCTTCATTCCCCCTCCCGTATTAATCGTACGTCAGGTTAAAGATCATATGCGACTCCACCTCACCGGTGCTGGTCGTCGGGCCATACTGATAAAAGCGCGCGTGCAGCGGTATGGTGATGTAGCGGGTCTCCTGATTATTCAAGCGGCCAACGGTATATTTCTTATTAAACTGCAGCGGGGATCCATCCTTCAGCACCTGGATGCCGACGCCTTTCGCCATCCCGCTGCCGGCCTTTTCATTCAGCAAGGCGCCCATGGTGGCGGTGGTGCTGGTAGCCAGGGTGCCGGAGAAAGAGGTGCTGATGTTGGCATATCCCGTTTCACTCAGGCCGCCGCTGCACTGCAGCTCAATATTAAAATCCTTCCCGCCCGCGGTGGTGCCAACCCCTTTCAGGTCAGTACGTCTGATGGCGCCCACATCAACATTCATATTTTTCCCACTCAATACCGAACAGGAGGGCGAGACCACGGTGATCGCGTTGGCGCTCAGATAGGTTTCGAGGATCGGGTTGCCGCCGCTCTCCCAGTCGTAGGAGGTGTATTTTCCCGCCGCGAGGGTACCGCTGCCGGTGGTTGCCGCAGTTTTGATAATCTCCAGCGTAAAACGTGATCCTTCAAGGGAATAGTTGGTGGTGTTATACACTCGGGACGAATAGACGTCGGGATAGACGATATTCACCGTCGCGCCACCGCGGCTGAAACGCATACCAATTCCCGGCACGTTGGTGGAATAAATTTTATTCCCCAGGTCCGTGGCCCCTGGCGACACGATCTTCGCCGCGAAGCGGTTGGTGCCGGAGGTACAGCGATAGCTCGCCCCGCCGGGGGCGCTCATCGTCCAGTCGCGGGTGAGGATCACCGAACCCACCGGCAGATCCGGGGGCACCACCACCCTGCCCACCACCATGTCCAGCATCACCGTTGGCGAAGAAAGGCGCGTACAGACGGCCCAGGACGAGGTGGTGCCCAGCGCCATCAAGACGATAAAAAGCGTCAGTAATTTCCTCAGCGACATACGCTATCCTTTGTTGTTTGCTGTCCCAGATCCACCGAACACTGCCCGCCGCTCCACTTCACAATTGCGCGTTTGGCGTTCGCATCGCTGATAAACATCATGCTGCCCTGACCGACGACGCCGATCTCCTTGCCGTCGGGGGAGAATATACTCGCCGCAAACGGCAGCGGCTCATGGTTCGCCTGGCGCGCCTGCAAGGTGAGGTTGTTCTGCACCGTGGTGCCAAACGCCACCTTAACCACGCTGCCTTCCCACGGCACAACCTGCGCCACGGTGCGATCGAAAGCCACGTCGTCATGGCTGCCTTTCGGGTCGATCTCGACGGCGTTAATTCGGTACGGGCGCAGATACGGCAGGATGGCGTAACCATTGCTGTCCACGCGGGTGCCCGGCGATCCCGGGAGCATAGCGCCGGCCGCGTCTTTGGCTTCAATCAGCGCCATCGTCGAGCCGCTTTCCGGTGAGAGCACCACGCCGCCGCTGTGGGCGATCATCGTCCCGCTGGCGCCAATGCCGCTCTGACGATAGCCTTCGCCCTGGCTGTAGCTGCCGTTGAGGGTGGTCCATGGCGTACGGTAGCTGCCGTTGAGCGCCACATCATGCTGACCGCCGGTGGCGGTGGTGGTCGACACGCCGTAGTTAAGGTTGTTTTCACTGTCCAGCGAACCGTTGATACCAATCTGCGAGCTGGCAAAGCGCGAGTTGTTGAACGAGGTGTTCGACGTCAGGTTGGCGGTGCGGTTGTCGCCAAACCACAGCGGGTAGCTGAAGTTGAGTGAAATGCGATCGTCGCGGCGATGGCCGGAGCTGTCCGGGGTATAGACGCGCTGGGCGCTCGCCGACCAGGAGAGACGACCAAACGAATTGTTATAGCTGACCTGATACTGCTTCTCGGTCCCGGAGCGGTTCCAGTAATCGGAAATACGACCGCTGAGATAAAACCCGCCCCAGCCGTCAGGCAGGTTCTGGTTTACCGTGAAGGTCATGCCGTTTTTTTGCCGCCAGAGGGTGTAGTTGCTGCGGCTGTTTTTTTCCTGATCGACGGCGTACAGCGCGTCGTTGAGGTTGTAATAACCTTTCGTCGAGTAGCGATACGCCGCCAGCACGATGCTGGTCTGGGTATCGGTGAACATGCGGTTAAAGGTGGCGCGATAGCTCTGCCCCGAGTCATCATGGCTATCGCTTTTCAGCCGAGAATGGGTGACGTCAAAAGAGAGGGCGCCGATCCCGGTGTTCATCCCGGTGCCCACCAGGAAGGCCTGATAGTCGTCAAAGCCGGTGACCCCGGTGTAGCCGGTCAGCAGGTTATTGATCCCGTGCTGCCAGGTCGCCTGATAGAGCATCGGCTTATTGCGCAGCCCGCTGTCGTCCACTTTACCGGCGGAGAGCGCGTAGCGGGTCATGCCCGGACGCAGCAGCTGAGCAACGGAGGCGTAAGGCACGCTGAACACTTCCACCGAGCCATCCGCCTCTTTTACCGAAACCTCAAGATCGCTGCCATAGCCGGATGGATAGACATCCTGCAGGGTAAACGGCCCCGGCGGAACGGTGGTCTGATAGATAATGTTGCTGCCCTGGCGCACGGTGACGAGGGCGTTGCTCTGCGCCACGCCGCGAATTTCCGGGGCATAGGAGCGCATGCCGTCCGGGAACATATTGTCATCGGTGGAAAGATTAACCCCACGCAGACCGATGGTGTCGAAAAATTCACCATTGGTAAAGATCTGCCCACCGCTGACAATGGAGTTGATCTGCGGGATCGGCCGCTGGAGATAGGTCTGGTTGCTGTTCCAGTGCGCTTTACCCTGCTGCTGCTGCCAGTTCAGGTTACCGATATGCTTCAGCAGCCAGCCGTCCCACGACAGGCCGGCATTGACGCCAAGGTAGGCGCTGCTGTTATCCGACCCGCCGACCGAAGAGGTGTGGCTGTTCCAGGCGTTGGCCATCCAGCCAAGATTAAGCGCGGTAATGCCTTTGTCCCAGAACTCCGGGCTGACATAGTTTTTCAGGCGTTGATCTTCATAGATCTGCGGCACCGAAATGTTCAACCGCAGGGAGGACTGGACCAGGTTGTCTTTGACGTTGTCTTCGTTGCGCCAGGATTTGAGGCTACCGCAGTAGCCTTCCTGTTCGCTCAGCTGCGGATTGAGCTTTTCCGCCGCGATGCCGTACTGCGTCAGCATCGCTTTGGTGTAGCAGACCCCAAGGTTACCGTCTTTGTCGCGCGCGATGCGCAGATCGTAGCGCCCTTTCCATTCGTCGTTGGTGTAGACGTCAAGGGAGTAAGTGCCTTCGGTAATCGCGCTGGTCGAGAAGCGTGACAGGTCGACCTTTTCGCGACTGCCGACAATAAAGCCGTCGTTAAATTGATATACCGTTCCCGGGTTTTCCTGTCCGCTGGAAAATGGCGGAAAGCAGCACAGCGCGATGGCGATCGCGGTGCTTAATCTTCCCGGGCAGAATGACCTCTGCTTCATTAGCTTTTCCCTTATTTAACGGCCACTTTCACTGCGACATCGGCGCCATAGTCATTAATGTTGTTAACGGTCAGGGTTTCGCCGCGGTTGACGGCTGAGGAAAGCGCCACCGTCTGGCTGGACTGCGGCGCCAGCATCACGGTTTTGCTGTTCAGGGCTTTACCGCCGTCGCGGGAAATACGGCTGACGGTAATGTAGAACGGCGTCGGGTTGTTGATGGCGAGACTACTGCCGCTGGCGGTCAGGGTCAGCTTCTCGGCCGCCGCATCGCGGTTGCCCAGTCCGGCAGGACGATAAATAAATTTAAAGCGCGAACGGATCGCCAGCTGCAGCACGTTCTGGCCTTCATTTTTCTGATTGGCCACCACCGGCGGTATTTCCAACAGATTCAGCCACCACAGCGTCTCTTTATCTTTCGCCAGACCGGCGCTGCTGCCGAGCTTAATACGCAGCGTCTGGCCGCTCTTGGCGTCAACGCGCGAAATCGGCGGGGTGATAATAAACGGGGTGGTAATGGTATCCGGTGTGGCATCGGCATCGCCGTTATCCAGCCAGGCCTGCGCCAGCGCCGGACGGTCGGCGTTATTTGAAAGCTGTACCGTTATTTCTTTTTCATTTCCTGGATAAATAAAGCGGGTACCGTTAACAATAATATTGTTGGCGTGGGCCGCAAAACTAAAAATGAAACAGAAAAAAAGGGCAATACGCTTCATGCTGACCTCAGAATAAAAATACAAGCGGCGGTCATCGCCGCTTTATTATTGTTATTAACTGCCCCATCGCGGGGCAGTTTTATTTTCTGACGGAATTACTGGTAAGTAATTTCGTAAGTCGCGTAGCTGTTAACCACACCAGTGGTCACAGTGGTCGGCGCGCTGGTGGCGTAGCCTACGTAGTAGGTGAAACGCGCGCCATCAGCGACAGCGGAAGCGTCGCCTTTCGCTTTCGGCTGAGTGCTGTCACCCGGGATGATTTTGTTGGTCAGCGCGGTAGCGTTGTCAGTAGACAGTACCAGCTGGATGTTCTGAGCACCGGAAGCTTCGGTGTTCGCCAGGTAGCCCTGTTGTTTGCTGGTAGCGCCAGCCAGCAGGTTACCGCCGGTCCAGTTTACGCCCAGTTTGCTTACGTCATCCTGTTTGGTGCCGTCAGCAGCCTGGCAGTTAGAGACGTCAATGGTGAAAGATTTCGGTTTCAGGTAAGTATCCGCTGCTGCCGCTTTAACTTCAGTCAGAGTTACCGGAGACAGGTAAACGTTCGCATCGCTGCCCTGGCCGTTAACAGAAACAGTACAGGATACATCGGTAACTTTACCGAAGAAATTAACCTGGCCGCCGCCAACATTGGTATCAGCTGCATGGGCAGCAGTCATGCCAAAAAACGCGGTTGCCATTGCTGCAGAGAGAAGAACCTTTTTCATTGCCATTTCCTTGTCAGAGTGAATTACGAATCAATGAGCACACTGTGAATTCGCATAGAACCAGAAACATCAGGCGATGCTGATTTATGCCACTGCTAATAGAATCTTCGACTGACCGGGAGCCGCAATATTTAAGGCGTCAGGTAACGAACTTAAAAATATAAGTTCGCTGGTGCTATCGGCGTCAAAGAATGCTATTTATTCGCCGACAAATATACATTTGTTCACGTTTCATTAAGTTATATAACAGATAATCGATAACTATTAATAAATGCTTATTGATAGATCAAAACGTGGTGATGGATGTTTACAGCGCGGAAAGCCTAACGCCAGGGCATGAGAGAAATGGCCGTCTCAGCATGCCGAAATGGCCGCCAGAGGGCTATTGCGAATCGTCCGAATCCGCCCCAACGGCGGCTAAAAACCGCCCAACTAATTCATACAATGAATGGTAACCGCGTAAATGAGGCGCCTTCTACATTCTGATCGCAGGCAGTCCGCGTGATACTCCCATCAAAAAATAATCACTAATCCATTGTTTTTAAATTAAAAAATAGAGAAACATTCATATCTCCGTCATCAAACCGCCATAAAAATGTGATCTAAATCGCACTTTTTGCCACGCGCGTTATAGTTAGCAGACTTATTATAAGCCCATCGAAAGCAAACACGCTTTCCACCATAAAAGTTAAAAGGACAAACACCATGAAAAACGTAAAATTACTCGCCGCTGCCGGTATGCTCTCCCTGGTCTCTTTCGCTAGCTTCGCTCATCCGGTGAGCGTAACAGCAGACACCCTGGACAGCGCAGAAGCGAAAATCGCGACCATTGCGAAAGAACAAGGCGCTTCCTACCACATCACTGAAGCGTACACCGGCAACCAGGTCCATATGACCGCCGAGCTCTCTAAATAAGCGAATGGTTGCAGAGGGAGCTGCCGGACAGGCCGCCTGCGGGCGGCTGGTCTGGCTCCCGCCGCCCACCCCGCACACAGCAATGTCGAGCCCCGTTATGGGGCTTTTTTCGTTTTTGCCCCCGCCGCCTGACGCGCCAGCGCGCGCTGAATAGACAACACGCTCGCCAGCACCACGATCAGCCCGACCAACGCCATCCCCTGGATCTTTTGGCCAAGGAAAATCCACCCCAACACCACGGCGGTCACCGGGCTCAGCAGGCTCATTGCCGATACCGCCACCGGCGAGAGGCGGCCAATCCCCCGGAACCACAGGCCATAGGCCAGCATCGCGCCCGCCACGCACAGCCACAGATAGCCGGCCACCTGCAGCGCTGTCACCTGTTGTAAAGGGGGATCAACGATCAGCGCCACGGGCGCCAGCACCACCCCGCCGATCGCCAGCTGCCAGCCGGTTAACGCGACGATCGGCAGGGAGAGCGCCCAGCGGCGGGAGAGCCAGGTGCCCAGCGCCATACTGATCGCCCCGAGAAACGCCGCGCCGATGCCCAGCGGGTCGAGGACGGTGCGCGGCGACAGCAGCAGCATGGCCATACCGAGTATGCCGGCGAGGGCTGAGAATACCGCCAGCCAGGGCGAGCGCTGCCGGTCTACGCACCAGGCGAGAATCATCACCAGCAGCGGCTGGATCGCGCCAATCACTGCCGCCAGACCGCCGGGTAAGCGATAGGCGGCGATAAACAGCAGCGCCTGAAATGCGCCGATATTTAAGATGCCGGTAACGATAAGCTTTAGCCATTCGCCGCGCTGTGGAAAGCGGCGGCTCCAGATCAGCAGGGCGATGCCTGCCGGCAAAACCCTCAGAAGGGCGGCGATAAACGGCCGGTCGGGGGGAAGAAACTGGGAGGTGACGATGTAGGTCGTCCCCCAGATAGCGGGCGCCAGCGCCGTGAGCAGCAGGTCGAGCATCAGACTACGCGAGAGAAAAGCCATGATTTTATCTTCACTTCAAGTTAAATTGGTGCCGCAAGTATGTACACGCAATTATCTTGATATCAAGACAAGTGAGCACTTATGGACAAATCACCGCCGATCGACGCCGTTGATCGGATCCTCGCCCAGTGGCAGCGCGAGCGGCCGGACCTCGACTGCAGCCCAATGGGGCCAATTGGCCGTCTGAAACGATGCGCCATGCTGCTGGAGCCGCAGGTGGAAGTGGCTTTTACACGCCATGAGCTGGTGCGCTGGGAGTTTGACATGCTGGCGACGCTGCGCCGCGCCGGGGCGCCGTTTATTCTTTCGCCTACCCAGCTCTTCTCCACGCTGATGATCACCTCCGGCACCATGACTCATCGCCTGAAGGCATTGGAGAAACGCGGATTTATTACCCGCCTGCCCAATCCGGAAGACGCCCGCAGTATGCTGGTCGCCCTGACGCCCGCCGGACGTGAACGCATCGATGAAGCGGTGGAGACCCATGTCGATAATGAACGGCAGCTGCTGGCGGGGCTCAGCGATGGCGAGCGCCAGCAGCTGGATCAGGCGCTGCGGGTATTGATGCGCCTGCTGGAGAGCCGTTAACAGCCGGCGGCGATAAAGTCGCCGTTAGCGCTGATCGGCACCACGGTGAAAAACAATGTCGCGGCAAAGAGGATCAGCGCCAGCCCGCCGAGGATCTTCACCAGCGGCACCAGCCAGGGCCGCGGACGGCTGGTCGCCGTCAGCCGGTTGACGGTACGGTGACGGGCATAGTGCACCGCCAGCGACAGACCAAGGATCGACAGCGAGGTGCCCAGCGCCATGGTCATCACCGCGGCGATGCCCCAGCTGACGATCCCCAGCGCGTTGGCGAACAGCAGGATCATAATCGCTCCGCTGCAGGGCCGGGCGCCGATGGCCAGCACCACGCCCAGGCGTGTCTTCCAGTCGGCGCCCTGCAGGTCGTGTCCCACGCCGTGGTGCCCGCAGCCGCACGAGGCATCATGCTGATGCGCCGGCCTCAGGGCGCGTATTCTCCTTTTACCCGGCAGCAGGCTCTGCAGCGCACGACAGATAACGTAAACCCCAAAGGCTGCGATGGTCAGGGCGCTGATCTTCTCGACGTACCAGCGGCTGGCGCTGAGATCGCCAGCGGCCAGATTCAGCCCCACCGCGAGAATAAAGACAAACAGGATGGCGCTGACGCCCTGCAGCAGGCTGCCGAGAAAAGGCACCACCCGCGCCGCGGTCAGGCTCTCCTGATTGGTGCTCAGGTAAGTGGTGACGATAAACTTGCCGTGGCCCGGTCCGATAGCGTGGAGCACGCCGTAGAGAAAAGCGCCCACCAGCAGCCAGACGCCGCCGCTGTACTGATGGTTGTTCAGCAGCAGAAGGTACATCACCAGATAGCGATGCAAGGTAATTTGCGTGGCGAGGCACCACTGGAGGAAGTCGTTCCAGTGGCTGTGCAAGGTGATGCCGGCGGCCAGCAGAAGAAGGCCGCCGCTCCCGACGGCCAGCAGGCGCCAGTCGCGCTGCGCAAACGGAGTATTCATCAATATGCCATGGTGTAAAGACGTAAACCGCCGGACGCCCCTCTCACCTCCGGCGAGCGGTGTACCGGCCCTCCCGGCCAGGGTGAGCGGTACGCCTTCCCTGACCGTTCGGGATAACATTAGCCTGGAGCGCCGCCGACGGCAAAGCGGGATTAGTTGTTATTCACCACGATAATGACCCGGCTCTTGATTGTTCCGGTACGGATATTCTCACCATATTTCATGGGCTTGATGTTGAGAATGATGGGATTTTTCCCCTGGGTAGCGGCCTGAGGCGTTTCGTACAGGTAGCCATTGTCATACTGGATATCCGCGCCGTTGGCATCCTGAATACGGAATCCAACCTCACCAGCCCCGGTCGCGGACGACTCTTCATCGTTAGCTAACACCAGGCCGTTTTTCAGAAGCGATGCGCTCCGGAAGGTGTACTCAATTTTGCCCGGCGTCAGCTGCAGCATACCGGAGTCCCCCTGCCGGCAATCGATATAGATCATCTCCGGGCGGTAATCTACGGTCCCCTGCTTAATATCAATGAAATTATAATCACCCATATTAATTTCCGTCGTCGGGTTATCAAAGCCACAGGTCATTACGTTGATCTGCAGAATAATATGGTAAATATAGGTGATGGGGATGTCAGTGCACGTTTTGTCCTTGTTCTGACAGTACCTCAGATTAAGCTTATAACTTACCGTAAACGGCTGTCCAGGAGTGATCACCGGCCTGCCCGCGACCTCGCCCTGACTGATGGCATAGTCAATCGAGGCGGTATCGGTGAAAATATCCGACAATTTATAGTGGGCATTGGTGGTAAAATCTTTGCCAGACAAATTATGCGGCGACAGGTCGAATTTAATTTTATATTTTTCATTACCCACCAGAAAATTATACTCGGTGCTGTGCTGCGCTTCGCCCGTCAGGGTAATAACGACATTCTCTAATGACTGACAAACAAACAGCCAGTCATCATTGGGAAAGGTGCCCTCGCGTAACGCCAGTGTGCCGGAGAGGGTCACGGGTTTGAAAATATAGATACCGTAACCTTCGATCCCTTTCTGGATATAACTGGTGTTCAGGTCGCAATTCCCTGCCCAGGCGCCAAAAGTGCTGAAGGTGAACAGCAGAAACAGTAGCCATTTCATCGTCATAGTCCTTTACCGGCAGACGTAGGTCTGCGCTTCATCAATGTTTTGCTTAAAGGTGATCGTGCAGTACTGATTTTTTGCTTTATCGACAGCCACTTTCAGCGTCGACGGAATCGTATCCGTGCGGATATATAATAAGCTGCCCTGCCCCACGACCCCGACGTTGTGCCCGAGGTTATCCTCGATTTCATAACCAAACGGCAGCGGCTCGCCCGTGGCTTGTCGGGCATGAATCAACCACGGCTTACGCTGGTCGGTATCAAAGTGGCTGACCACCACAGCCCCCCGATACGGGGCCACCATTTTCCGATTGCCTTTCAGCTCCGTGGTGCTGTGGGAATCCGACACATCCAGCATCAGCGCGTTTTCACGGAACGGCGTGAGGTTGTCATAGAGCACAATCCCTTTCCCGTTAGTGGTGCGATATTTCTGCCCATTCACCCGAGCCCCCTCCAGGCCCGGCGCCTGCAAAATCGCGAAGGTATCTGATAATCGATTCGCCAGATTGATGCCCCCGGACCAGAGCACCACGCCACCGGAGAGACTCCCGCTGGCCTGCGTGTAGTTTGACGACTGGCTATAGCTGCCGCTCAGGGTCGCCAGCGGCGCATTCCAGGTGAGATTCGCCCCCGCGGCGGTTTCATTATTTTGCTGCTGATGGCTGAGGTTAACCCCGTAGCTGAACTGATCGCGGGAGCCGGCAATGCCGTTGAGTCCGGTGTTATTGGAGGCAAAGCCACTATTATCAAAGGTGGTGGAGTTCGACAGATTCAACCGACGGCGCGGCGTGGTCAGATCGTCCCCCCAGCTGAACGGAATAGAGAAATACAGGTTAAACCGCTTATCCTGGTGGTGATAATCGTCATAGGTCTGGCTGGCCGATAGCGTATAGGTCAGCCGCTGCCAGGTGTTTGAGTACCCCAGCTGATAATCTTTATTACTGCCGCTTTTTTCCCAGTAGTCGCGCCACAGGGCGCTCAGGGAGATCGCGCCATAGCCCGCCGGCAGCGCCTGGCTTAAATTGACCGACAGCGAGTTTTTTCTACCGAAATCATATTGATAATAATCGGCAATATCATAGATATCGTTTTCGTCACGGTGATAATGAGTTCTGTTCTTCGCCCACACGTGATCGTTAAAGGTGCGGAAATCCCGGCTCGAATAGCGGTAGGCCGCCAGGCCAAAACGGGTCTGGGTTGGGGTCAGGAATTTACTGTAGGCCACCTGATAGCTTTGACCATCGTAGGTGCCATCATCCTGTTCGCTATGCGACTGAGTGGCGTCGACAGAGATCGCGCCGAGCCAGGTATTCCAGCCCGTCCCGAGGGTAAAAGCCGAATAGTGATTGGACAGCATCGAACCGCCGTACAGCGTGAGCAGATTATTCACACCATACTGATAGGTCCCCTGAATAAAATCAGCCTGCCGATCGGCCCCCTCAATATGGCTGCGTCCGGCAGCAAGATCGTATTTCGAGACGCCAGCCTGCAGCATATTGGGTACAGAAGAAAAGGGCACCAGATAGCGGGTGACCGTCCCGTCCGCTTCCTTGATGCTCACGTCAAGGTCGGCCCCGCCGCCGGCCATCTGTAAATCAGCAATCGCAAAGGGACCGGGCGGCACCTCTTTCTGATAAATGACGAAACCATTTTGCTCAATGGTCACCAGGGCATTGCTTTGCGCAATCCCCTGGACTATCGGCGTAAAGTTGCGCCTGGAGTTGGGCAACATCTGCATGTCGCGATATAAGCGCACCCCGCGAAAACGCACGGTGTCGAAAATATCCCCTGACGTGTACATATCCCCGGCGCGAAACGTACTTTCTATCTCGCCGAAGCCTCGTTCCAGATAGAGCGTGTTACTCTTCCATTCACCCGAACCAGAATCATTATTGTTATAGCTGGCGTCAGAGTGCAGTTGCCATCCCAATAGATTTAAGCCGCTGGTAAAGCGGGCAAAGCTGCTTTTGTTATTCCCGGCGCTTTTATAATCGCTGTAATACTGACTGGCATAATAGGACGTGTAGAAGGCGTTTACCCCGCGGTCCCAGCTTTCCGGGGAAGCATAGCCCTCCTCCAGTTCATCAACAAACGCCTGCGGAACGCTGAGCTCGAGGGTCAGGGTGGAGATATCAAAATGGTATTTTCCACCCTGCACCGCCTGGCGCAACGTGATGCATTGCGCCTGAGCCTTTTTGTTCAGTCCCTCGGTCTTAATACCGAGCTGCTGCAGCTGGGATAATGACAGGCAGCTTTCCCCTGGCTGCTCCTTCACCGTCAGGTCATACTTCCCACGCCACTTATTATTGACATATACATCCAGGTTATATTCGCCCGCAACCAGTGCGTCATCTGTAAACTGATAGTGACTGTCTTTGACCCCTTTCATTCCTCCGAACATAAAGTTGGTATCAAAGGTCTCTTCTGCTGCCAGGGCTTCAGCAAATAATGATGCAATAATCGCCAGGGCAAGTGATGTCATCCTTAACATAACCACCTCTTTTTATTTTACGCTGATGCTATCACTAATATAATTTCCGTAATCATCAATAAGAGTTATTTTGTACTGTCTGGCGACACTGCCGCCGAGGGTGATAATTTGCTGAGAAAATGGTGCCAGCATAATGGCTTTACTGTTTCCCTTAACGTTATTTGTTTTAATTTCGGGAATAGTGATCCAGTTAGCACTGTTATTTTGTAGGAACAAGTTTTTGCCTTTTTGCTGCAGGACTAAATGATGAAAACTGGCCTGCGTAACGCCAGTGACACCTTCCGGGCGATAAAACAGCTTGATCCGGTTTTGTATTGCAAACTTCACCACATTTTTACTATCATTCACGCTGGCATTGGGTGGGATATCGAGGACATTGAGATAAAATAAACTCTCCTGGTTTCGCGGTAACGTATTGGCTAATGCTTTAATTTTAAGCTGCTGGCCGGTATTGGCTCTGACGCGCACCACCGGCGGGGAGATAAGAAAAGGAACACGAATGTTCTCCGGAGCAATGGATGTATTACCGTCGTCGATCCACGCCTGAACCAGGGCGCCGCGATCGCCGCGATTCATTAACTGTACCATCACCTCATTTTTAGCGGCCGGATAAATAACACGCGTTCCATAGATCACAATACCCGCCTGCGCAGGGATGATGAAAAATGTCAGTAGCAGCAGAATGAATCCTTTCATCTCTTTCACTCCATGTAAACAGAGACCCGGCGAACGCTCTGCGTTACGCCGGGTTACCACATCACTCGGTTACCACGGTCAGCGTAACGGTCGACTCTACATCGCCCTGGGTGACGGAAGAACCCTGAGCCACCAGCGCATACTGTGCTGAAAAATCAATGGTATAAACATCATTTTCATCGGGTTCGCCATTGAGCGAGATCAGCGAGTCGGCGTTCAGTTCGGCGTTATTTGCCGTCACCACAAAGCCGACGCCGGATGCGCCGCCCGTTACGGTATTTTTCGTAATGTTCGGGTAAGTCGTATCAAACTGGTTACGCGCCAGGCTTATTTTTGGCGGCTTACCGGTACATTTTAATTTTAATGGCACCGTGGTGCTGTTTTTAATACCGGTATAGGTGGCGCCGGCACTCAGGCCGGCAAGACTTTCCTGCCCCACCTGGTTCATCGTAATGGTCGTAGAGTTATTCCCGTCAAGAAATTGACATGTTGTACCCACAACGCGCCCGGTGATAATAACCTCGCCCTGGTCAGTTTCCGCAAAAGCGCCGGCGCTCATAAATACCGTAGACAGTACTGCTGCAGCAATAGTTAAACGCTTCATAAAATAGTTCCTTTTATTTATTTATCCACTTAGCTTGTGAGATGAGAAAAAACTCATGAGGTGAATATTGCACGCAATTAAAACACCGACAATATGTGCATTTAATTAACTTGATAAATATCAAGACAATTAATCCCTTCAGTTTATACCTGATACGAAAATCATGATACTAATATCGTATTATGGATTGCTAATTTAAGAATGAATTCGTCAACAAACTTGTCTAATAAAAAACAAACTTGCTGCCAGCGGCGATGCATTTCGTGCTATTCCCTGCTGAAATATATGATAATTCTATCGATTAATGCTAATAATTTATTGTATTTATCAAACCTAAGGCCACCCCCATGAAAAGATGCTTACTCGCCCTGGTGTGCGTCGCGCTGCTGACGCCCTCGCTTTCGGCGCAGGCGGCCTGGCGCAGCGACCAGCGCCAGGACGCTCGCGATATCCGCCAGGATAGCCGCGAGCAGGGCCGTGAAACCAAGCAAGAGTGCGTCAGAAATAATAATCAAAGCAACGCCAGCTGCCGTCACGATAAGCGGGAAAACCGCCGCGAAGGTCGTCAGGAAGCCCGCGACGAAAAATGGTAAGTCAGCCTGCTCCGGTGGATATCAGATCGCGGACTTCTGCCACCGGAGCCTTTAACACCGCCTGCGACACCGGACCGTCGTGTCTATCCCCTACCTGCTCTTTATTCTTAACTCGCCGCAGAATATTACCCACACCAGTCTGCAGCCTATGCCTCTCTTATACCCACCGCCTGATATCACCGCTTCCGCCGATTACCGCCCACGCTCCCACAGCACCATTAAGATTAAGCTCAACCCGTTAAATAAGACCTAAAGTGCCCTCACAGAGACAATGGCTATTATCCCCAGGCTTTTTGCAGTATGGTTTAATCTCTGTTGTAGTTTTGCAGTGAATGCTATCCAGACGGTTCAAGGTTGTATTCTGTCTGAGAAATTACTCATGCCATTCCCGTCGCTGAGATACGGGAGGCCGGCTGGCTGACGCCGTGCCGCCCCGACAGCCGGGAAATAAATCATGACGGCATTGATGGCCGCCTTGCCGTGGCCGGAAGCCAGTGCCTTCATCATCAAGCGGGCATCATCAAGAGGATCAGGGATGTACAGGACGTGGAAACCTCCAGGAAAGATTCGCCAGTTCAACCAGCTAACCCTTTCTTTACCCTTCAGCATACGGCGTCTTATCGCTGGGGATGGCGATAGCCCATGATACCGCATGCTCCCGTAGCAAATAAAAACGTTATCAGCACGCTGTTAAAAAATAAAAAGGCAGTCGCATTTAACAATGACCTGACGCAGGCCTGGAAAGCGTAATATTTGCCTGCCATAAAAGGGAACACTATGACGAATAACGCCGAGATAAAAAAAAGGAACTTCCTGACTCAGAATGAAATCGAGTCGCTACTTAAAGCCGCCGATAGCGGTCCCTATGCCGCACGTAATTATTGCCTGACGCTGCTATGCTTCATCCATGGTCTGCGCGCCAGCGAGATCTGTCGCCTGAGAATATCCGATATCGACCTTGCTTCCCGCTGCGTTTATATCCATCGGCTAAAAAAGGGGTTTTCGACCACCCACCCTTTGCTGAATAAAGAGATCCACGCCCTAAAGCGCTGGCTGGCCATTCGCAACACCTGGCCGCAGGCCGCCAGCGAGTGGCTATTTCTCTCCCGCAAAGGCAATCCCCTTTCCCGCCAGCAGTTTTATCAAATTATCGCCTCCTCTGGCGACCAGGCGGGATTGCCGCTGGAGATCCACCCGCACATGCTGCGCCACTCCTGTGGCTTTGCGCTGGCCAATATGGGTATCGATACCCGTCTGATCCAGGACTATCTCGGACACCGCAATATTCGCCATACCGTCTGGTATACCGCCAGCAATGCGGGACGCTTCTATGGTATCTGGGACAATACGCGCGACAAACAGCGCCTGTCGCTGCTTCAGTAAGCCTGACGCCACGGATGGCGTTGTACCGCGTTGCGGGGAAATTAAATAGCAATAAATTAACCCTCAGTTAATTATGATTACTGTTCCCGCAAGTTCTTATTTAATCCTGCGGTCTCATCGTTAAATTGACCCTGTATTAATTCCGGTTTTGCCGTGATTCTTTATTGTTGGCTAAAAATCCATCCCGCTATTTTTTAAAATCTACCGAGTGAAAAATCCCTTTTATTTTATGCACATGCTATAAAACCCGAGCAGTTCTATTGTGACCTTGCTTAAAATCTCTAAAATTAAGAATTATCGCCAGGCGATATTTTGACTGGCTGTAAATATAATATGCTATCTATACGTGGTTAATCGCCTTCACCTTGTACCGTTCTTACATTACGGATCTTTTCCGTCATGGCGTATGGTTTCGCCATGACGACCCCTCACCTCTTTTTCAGGAGTAATTATTGTGAACCGACGTCGTTTTCTTACCGCCAAAGAAGTTCAGGCTATGATGCAGGCCGCGCGTCAGGGCGCCACCGGCGAGCGGGACTACTGCCTCATCCTTCTCGCCTTTCGCCACGGGATGCGCATCAGCGAACTGCTGGATCTGCACTATCACGATCTGGATCTACGGGAAGGCCGGGTCAATGTGCGGCGGTTGAAGAACGGTTTTTCAACTATTCACCCGCTGCGCTTTGATGAACGTGAGGCCATTGAGCGCTGGAGTCAGGTCCGCGCCGGCTGGAAAGCGGCGGCCAAAACCGACGCGCTTTTTATCTCCCGTCGCGGGACCCCGCTCTCACGCCAGCAGGCGTATCGTATTATTCGCTCCGCCGGGGAAAAGGCGGGTACCGTGACGCAGACCCACCCCCATATGCTGCGTCACGCCTGCGGCTACGAACTGGCGGAAAGAGGTACAGATACCCGTTTGATCCAGGATTACCTCGGTCATCGTAATATTCGACACACGGTACGCTACACCGCCAGCAATGCGGCGCGTTTCGCTGGAATATGGGAAAGAAATAATCTTATTGGAGAAAGCATTGCAGAATCGGGAGTTGATACAACTGATTGAATTTAATTAAAAAAATAAACCGTGAACAGGTCAATTGGGGCCAAACTGTTTATATCATAAAAATGTTTTGACATATTTTGCAACTCACCACGCCATATTTCTGCAGAAAAATTATTAACTACATGTTTTTAATATATTTTTAAAGCGTCAATTACGCACTTTTCCCCACCCTGCCCTCCCGTTGCATTGGCGCGCCTTCGCCAGCGGTATCTCTCTTCCTTTCGCACTCTCGCTAACATCACCAGATTAAATAACCAATAAAACCACATTAAACAGATTTTAATACCGTAAAACAGGCAAGATTAAACAACGAACAGATCGTTTATCTCAACGAGTCAAAATGGCCCCAATTGTCTCATCGGTTGGGCGAAAACTGTGCAGAGCCGGCAGCCAGACCACTCGGCTGAAATCTGAAATGCCTGGAAGGCACAACGGCTGCCAATCCGGTTCGTTATTTCGACATCGTTCAAAGGAAAACAGTATGAAAATCAAAACACTGGCAATGATTGTTGTGTCAGCCCTGTCTCTGAGCTCCGCGGCGGCCCTGGCCGATACCACCACGGTTAACGGCGGGACCGTCCATTTTAAAGGGGAAGTCGTTAACGCGGCCTGTGCGGTGGATGCCGGCTCTATCGATCAAACCGTCCAGTTGGGCCAGGTGCGTTCCGCGAAGCTGGCCACGGCGGGGAGCACCAGTTCGTCCGTTGGTTTCAACATTCAGCTGGATGATTGCGACACCACGGTAGCAACCAAAGCGTCCGTCGCCTTCGCCGGTACGGCCATCGACAGCAGCAATACCACCGTTCTGGCGCTGCAAAACTCTGCCGCCGGCAGCGCGACCAACGTCGGCGTGCAGATCCTCGACAACACCGGCACGCCGCTGGCGCTGGACGGCGCCACCTTCAGCGCAGCCACCACGCTGAATGACGGCACCAACATCATTCCGTTCCAGGCGCGTTACTACGCCACTGGCGCCGCGACCGCCGGTATCGCGAACGCTGACGCCACCTTCAAAGTGCAGTACGAGTAAGGCAAACATCAGGCAAGGAAGCCATCCGGGCCAGGAGGGCCCGCGCTTAATTTTGCAACCGGGGTGAAACGATGCAGGGAATGAAATCGGGTCTGCTACTGCTACTGCCTCCGCTGGCGCTGGCCGGTAATCAGTGGAACGTCACGCTGCCGGGGGGCAGCATGCGCTTTCAGGGCCTGATCATGGCCAGTTCCTGCCGCGTCGAAGCCGGCGATCGGCAGATGACGGTCAATCTGGGACAGATCAGCAGTAACCGATTTCACGACGTGGGCGAAGACAGCAACCCGATCCCTTTCACGATTCATTTACAGGATTGCAGTACGGCAGTCAGCCAGCATGTCGGGGTGGCATTTCACGGCGTGGCTGACGGCAAAAACCCCGACGTGCTGTCGGTGGGTGAAGGCCCGGGGATCGCCAGCGGGATCGGCATCGCGCTGTTCGACGGTCACGGCCAGCAGCTGCCTCTCAATCGTCCGCCGGATCGCTGGGTGCCGCTCTACCGCGGACCGACGACGCTAAATTTCGTCGCCAAATATCGGGCGACCGGACGCCAGGTCACCGGCGGCGCGGCCAACGCCCAGGCCTGGTTCTCATTAACCTATCAGTAATCAACCCGCAGACCAGCAGGACAACACCGTGAGCAGACAAGGAGATAATGTGAGAAAAACAGCAACGACGATACGCGGCATACTGACGGGATGTGTGCTTTTCGCCGCCGGCGCGTTGAGCGCCAGCGCGCACGCGGGCGTCGCGCTGGGCGCGACCCGGGTCATCTACCCGGCGGGTCAGAAACAGGTCCAGCTGGCGGTGACCAATAACGACGACAACAGCACCTGGCTTATTCAGTCATGGGTGGAAAATGCCGATGGGCAGCGAGACGGCCGGTTTGTTATCACTCCCCCGCTGTTTGCCATGCAGGGCAAAAAAGAGAATACCCTGCGCATTATCGATGCGACCAATAACCAGCTGCCGCAGGATCGGGAAAGCCTGTTCTGGATGAACGTGAAGGCTATTCCCTCAATGGATAAATCGAAGCTCAGCGACAACACCCTCCAGTTGGCGATTATCAGCCGCATCAAGCTCTACTACCGACCGGCAAAACTGACCCTGCCCCCGGATCAGGCGGCGGACAAGCTGACCTTTAGCCGCAACGGATCGTCGCTAACGCTGACGAATCCAACCCCTTATTACCTGACGGTGACCGAACTGAACGCCGGAACGCGCATTCTGGAAAACGCCCTGGTGCCGCCGATGGGTAAAACCAGCGTCAAGCTGCCCGCGGATGCCGGCAACACCATCACCTATCGCACCATTAACGATTACGGCGCGCTGACGCCGAAAATGAATGGCGTACTGCGTTAAATCTGGTGTGCCCCGCCGCGCGGGCCACGCTGCGCATGACCAGAAGCACTGACAGCCGGGCAACGTCGGACCGGAGGGATTATGTCACATCGAAAATATGGACTGGACCATGGGGGTCGCCGAAGCGCCCGGCGCCTGATTACGCCGGCGCTGACGCTGTGGCTCTGCTCACAGCCGTTCGCCGCGCAGGCGGACCTCTATTTTAACCCCCGCTTTTTAGCTGACGATCCGGCGGCGGTGGCAGACCTGTCGGGATTTGAAAAAGGCCAGGAGGTCCCGCCGGGCACCTATCGCGTCGATATTTATCTCAATAACGGCTATATGACCACCCGGGACGTCACTTTCCAGGCCGATGCGCAGGGCCATGGCCTGTCGCCCTGCCTGACCCGCGGCCAGCTGGCGAGCATGGGGGTGGATACCGGACGGGTGACGGGCATGGCGGCCCTGGACAGTACAGCCTGCGTGCCGCTAACGACGCTCATCAGCGAAGCCACCACCCGCTTCGATGTCGGCCAACAGCGCCTGTATCTCACCGTACCCCAGGCGTTTATGGGCAGCCACGCCCGCGGGTATATCCCGCCGGAGCTATGGGATAACGGCATCACCGCCGGGCTGATTAACTATAACTTCACCGGTAATAACGTCCATAACACCACCGGGGGCAACAGCCGTTACGCCTATCTGAATCTGCAGAGCGGCCTGAATTTCGGCGCCTGGCGCCTGCGCGATAACAGCACCTGGAGTTACAGCAGCGGCGGCAGCGCGTCATCCAATGAGAACCGCTGGCAGCATGTCAACAGCTGGCTTGAGCGGGACATCATTTCCCTGCGCTCGCGGCTTACCCTCGGGGATAGCTTCACCAACGGCGATGTCTTCGACGGGATCAACTTCCGCGGCGCGCAGCTGGCCTCGGATGACAATATGCTGCCGGACAGCCAGAAAGGCTTCGCGCCGGTGATCCACGGGATCGCCCGCGGCACCGCGCAGGTGTCAGTCAAACAAAACGGCTACGAAATCTACCAGAGCACGGTGCCGCCGGGGCCGTTTACCATCGACGATCTCTACGCCGCGGGCAACGGCGGCGATCTGCAGGTCACCATTAAAGAAGCGGATGGCACCCGCCAGGTCTTCAGCGTGCCCTGGTCAACGGTGCCGGTGCTGCAGCGCGAAGGCCATACCCGCTTCGCCCTCACCGCCGGGGAGTACCGCAGCGGCAACAACCAACAGGAAACGCCCGATTTTTTCCAGAGCACGGCCATGCATGGCCTGCCGGCCGGCTGGACCCTGTACGGCGGCACCCAGCTGGCGGACCGCTATCGCGCCTTTAACCTCGGGGTGGGGAAAAACATGGGCTATTTCGGCGCCTTATCGCTGGATATCACCCAGGCCAACGCCACCCTGCCTGACGACAGCGAGCATCAGGGACAGTCGGTGCGTTTTCTCTATAACAAGTCACTGGATGAGACCGGCACCAACCTGCAGCTGGTGGGCTACCGCTACTCCACCCGCGGCTACTATAACTTTGCCGATACCACCTACCGCCGGATGAGCGGCTACAGCGTGGAAACCCAGGACGGGGTTATCCAGGTGAAACCCAAATTTACCGACTACTACAATCTGGCTTACAGCAAGCGCGGTAAGGTGCAGCTGAGCGTGACCCAACAGCTGGGGCGCACCGCCACCCTCTATCTGAGCGGCAGCCACCAGACCTACTGGGGCACCGACGATGCCGATGAGCAACTGCAGGCCGGCCTCAACGCCGCCGTAGACGATATCAACTGGTCGCTAAGCTACAGCCTGACGAAAAATGCCTGGCAGCAGGGGCGCGATCAGATGCTGGCGGTCAACGTCAATATCCCCTTCAGCCACTGGCTGCGTTCCGATAGCCGTTCGGTCTGGCGGCACGCCAGCGCCAGCTACAGCCTGTCGCACGATCTCAATGGCCGCATGACCAATCTGGCGGGCCTGTACGGCACCCTGCTGGAAGACAATAACCTCAGCTATAGCGTACAGACCGGCTATGCGGGCGGCGGCAACGGCGACAGCGGCAGCACCGGCTATACCGCGCTCAACTACCGCGGCGGCTACGGCAACGCCAACGTCGGCTACAGCCGCAGCGATGGTTTCAAACAGCTCTACTACGGGGTCAGCGGCGGCGTGCTGGCGCACGCCAACGGCATCACCCTGAGCCAGCCGCTGAACGATACCGTAGTGCTGGTGAAAGCCCCCGGCGCCGGCGGCGTGAAGGTAGAAAATCAGACCGGGGTGCGCACCGACTGGCGCGGGTATGCCGTCCTGCCGTATGCCACCGAGTATCGCGAAAACCGGGTCGCGCTGGACACCAATACCCTGGCCGA
Organism: Klebsiella sp. 2-CIP_Kleb.; assembly: GCF_050378715.1. NCBI lineage: Bacteria > Pseudomonadati > Pseudomonadota > Gammaproteobacteria > Enterobacterales > Enterobacteriaceae > Klebsiella > Klebsiella sp. 2-CIP_Kleb. The sequence goes on along the minus strand of NZ_JBNRLG010000003.1, from coordinate 62,507 downwards.
CAATGTCGATCTTGACGATGCAGTGGTCAGCGTGGTGCCTACCCATGGGGCGATCGTCCGCGCCAGCTTTAACGCCCAGGTGGGAATGAAGATTCTGATGACGCTGACCCATCGCGGCAAACCGGTGCCGTTTGGCGCCCTCGCCACCAGCGACAGCAACCAGAGCGGCAGCATCGTCGCGGATAACGGTCAGGTCTACCTCAGCGGGATGCCGCTGGCGGGCAAGGTGCGGGTGAAATGGGGCGATGGCCCGGACGCCCAGTGCGTGGCCGATTATCGTCTGCCGCCGGAGAGCCAGCAGCAGTCGCTCAGCCAGCTGTCCGTCGCGTGTCGCTAAGGAGATGATGATGAGAACACCGCAGTTTCTGCTGAGCGCCCTGCTCGCTCTGTTCGCGCCGCTGGCCTTCGCTGCCGACAGCACGATCGCCATCAGCGGCTATGTGCGCGACAACGCTTGCGCGGTGGCCGGAGAGTCGAAGGATTTCACCGTCGATTTGCAAGACAACGCCGCGAAGCAGTTTTACGCCGTCGGGGCGACGACCCCGCCGGTGCCGTTCCGTATCGTGCTATCGCCCTGCGGCACTTCCGTCACCGCGGTGAAGGTCGGCTTCACCGGCGTGGCGGACAGCGTCAATACCAGCCTGTTAAAACTTGACGCCGGCGCCTCGGCGGCGGCGGGAATGGGGGTGGACATTCTCGACCAGCAGCAGTCCCGGCTGCCTGTCAATGCCCCGTCGTCAGCCATCGCCTGGACCACGCTGACGCCGGGCCAGACCAACATCCTGAACTTTTACGCCCGTCTGATGGCCACGCAGGTGCCCGTCACCGCCGGGCATGTCAATGCGACAGCAACATTCACCCTGGAATTTCAGTAAGTGGAGGCTGAAATGAAATGGACCCACGTGGGCTGGCTGCTGGCCGGCCTGTTAACCGCGAGCCCTTCCCTGCGGTCGGCCGACGTCACCCTTACCGTCAACGGGAAGGTGGTGGCCAGACCCTGCACGGTCTCCACCGTCAATGCCACCGTCGAGCTGGGCGATCTCTACACCTTCAGCCTGATTGGCGCAGGCTCGGCATCGGCCTGGCACAGCGTGGCGCTGGATCTCAGCAACTGCCCCGTCGGTACCTCACGGGTGAAGGCCACCTTCAGCGGAACGGCGGACAGCACCGGCTATTACAAAAACCAGGGGACGGCGGGCAATATTCAGCTCGAATTGCAGAGCGAGGATGGCACCACGCTGAACAATGGCAGCAGCCAGTCGGTACAGGTGGATGAGGCCAGCCAGTCCGCCCGCTTCCCGTTGCAGGTCAGGGCCCTGTCGGTCAACGGCGGTGCCACGCAAGGCACCATACAGGCGGTGATTAACGTGACCTATACCTACGCCTGAGCCAGGAGAGCATCATGATGAAAAAAATTATCCCTTTATTCACCACCCTGCTGCTGTTGGGCTGGTCGATGAACGCCTGGTCCTTCGCCTGCAAAACAGCCACCGGCGCGACGATCCCCATCGGCGGCGGCTCAGCCAACGTCTACGTTAACCTGACCCCGGCGGTCAACGTCGGGCAAAACCTGGTGGTCGACCTCTCCACGCAGATTTTTTGCCATAACGACTATCCGGAAACGATCACTGACTACGTGACCCTGCAGCGCGGATCCGCCTATGGCGGTGTGCTGTCGAGTTTCTCTGGCACCGTGAAATATAATGGCACCTCTTACCCCTTCCCGACCACCACGGAAACGGCGCGGGTGATTTACGATTCCCGGACCGATAAGCCCTGGCCGGCCGTCCTGTATCTGACGCCGGTCAGCACCGCCGGCGGGGTGGCGATCACCGCAGGATCGTTAATCGCGATGCTGATCCTGCATCAGACCAACAACTACAATAGCGACTCCTTCCAGTTCATCTGGAATATCTACGCCAATAACGACGTGGTGGTCCCCACCGGCGGCTGCGATGTCTCCGCCCGCGATGTCACCGTCACCCTCCCCGACTACCCGGGCTCCATGGCCGTGCCGCTCACCGTGCACTGCGCGCAGAGCCAACAGCTGGGGTATTACCTCTCCGGCGCCACCGCGGACAGCGCTAACGCGATCTTCACTAACACCGCCTCCGCCTCGCCGGCGCAAGGGATAGGCGTCCAGCTTACCCGCAACGGCAGCGCCGTGCCGGCGAACAGCACGGTCTCACTGGGCACCGTCGGAACCTCGCCGGTCAATCTCGGCCTGACGGCGACCTACGCCCGGACCACAGGCCAGGTAACCGCCGGCAACGTGCAGTCGATCATCGGCATTACCTTTGTCTATCAATGATGACCGAGTACATCCTTTCTCCCTGCTCGCTGGCCGCCCGTGGGTTGAGCCAGCTGATGCACAACGCGGGGAAGCGGCCCGTCATGCTGCCGTTGGAGGGCGTCTCTCTGCGGGAGCTGGCCGCGGTGAAGCGGATCGTGGTCTTTCTTCCTGACGATCCACTGTGGATGCTCACCACACTGCGCCAGGCGGCCAGGCTGCTCGACCAGGCATCACGCCCGTTGCCGATGCTGATGCTTAGCCGCAGCCCGGCCATCTGGCTGTGGCGAACGCTGCTTTATCAGATGAGCCATCCGGATCGTTTGCGCAACGTCCATGCCGCTCCTGCCGACCTCCCCTGCGCGCAATTGATCCATCGGCTGAAGAACGCGCCGCGGCTTGAACGCCTTGCCAGTGAAGCCGCCCTGATCCACCGAAAACGGGCCGCCGGATTAAGTCATGCCGAGCTCAAAGCGCTCCTCGCCCTGCTGCAAGGGCAGACGATAGGCGAGCAGTCGCAACGTCTCGGATTGAGCCAGAAAACGCTCTACGCTCAGCGGCTGGCGGGGGTGAAAAAGCTGGTGGAATATCACCCGCATCTGGCCCCTCGCTTTCCGCACAGGCAGCCGCCTCGTTCATCAGCAAACTCACGGTCGGCGTTTGTCCGGGCATGAGGGGAAGCGATGAGTGACTAAAGGCGTGGATTCGCTGGCGAGAGAAAAGCGCACCGGTTTACACCGGTGCCGGTACGTCAGGCGCGAATATCGTCGTATTCACGGGTGTTATCGAATTCATGTTTGGCAAACGGGCAGAGAGGAATAATCTTCCGCTGCTCCTGGCGCATTTTTTCCACCACCTTCGCCACCAGCTGTTTCCCCACCCCCTGGCCTTTCAGGCTGGGATCGACATCGGTATGTTCGATAATGCTGAGGTGTTCGCCGGTGGGAACAAAAACAATCTCCGCGACCTGGTTACCCTGCGCGTCGTTAACATAAAATTTGTTGTGCCCTTCCAGTATTTCCATCTTCTCCTCGCTTATTTATGACGATATTGCAGCGCGCCGCTCGGGCAGGTATCGATCACCTTCACCACCGTCGCGACATCTACTTCATCCGGGATGATCCACGGCTTACGCTTGAGATTGAACAGCTTCGCGCTGCCGCGCACGCAGTTCCCGGAATGCTGACAGATCGCCGTATTAAAGTAGACGTCGATTTTCTCCCCGGTGTAGGCCCGGTAGCCGGCTTCCAGTAATTCCTTATCCATGACATTGCCTCGGTCTTGTTTTATGACTTTCAGGCTAAGCATAGTCCTCCGCTTGACGGCTGACTATGCGCAAGTCGGTAATGGGCGTCAGGAGAGCGATTTGGCGCATCCTCCCCCTCTCCCGGCGCGCAAGGATCCCGCAGTCAACGAACGGTTGACTTTCATTCCCGCAACGAGGCGATTACACTCATGACACACTGGTAAGAGCACTCAGGGATGTTCCATTGAATCATATTGCCACCATAGCCCGCCCAGCGCGGCTACTGCTCGTCTTGCCGCTGACCGGCTGCTCACTCTCACCAGCGATCCCGGTACTGGGCGCCGCATTCCCCGGCTGGTTTTTCTGCTTGTTGGGCGGGGCGTTTTTACTGATCCCCTGCCATATCCTGATTACCCGTAAAGGCTGGCAGCCTCGCTTTTCTCCCCTGGTCTTCAGCTATGTCGCGCTGATGTTCCTGTTCGCCACACTGCTGTGGTTTCTGTTTTTTGTTCACTGATCGCTTATGACTACTTCCCGCACTCCCCTGTTACGCAAGAAATGGCCTCTGCTGGCGCTGGTCCTGGCCGCCATCCTGGCACTGATCCTGGTTATCTGGCAGTTGCAAACGTCGCCGGAGACCAATGACGCCTATGTCTACGCCGATACCATCGATGTGGTGCCCGAGGTCAGCGGGCGCATCGTGGAGATGCCCATTCGCGATAACCAGCGGGTGAAAAAAGGCGATCTGCTGTTCCGCATCGACCCCCGCCCCTATCAGGCGATGCTCGATGACGCGAAAGCGCGGCTGACGACCCTCGACGCGCAGATTATGCTGACCCAGCGCACCATCAAAGCGCAGGAGTATAACGCCCAGTCGGTGGCGGCCGCCGTCGAGCGCGCCAGAGCGCTGGTCAAGCAGACCACCTCCACGCGCATCCGCCTTGAGCCGCTGGTGCCGCAGGGGTTTGCCTCGCAGGAAGATCTCGATCAGGCGCGCACCGCCGAGAAAGCGGCGCGGGCGGAGCTGGAGGCCACGCTGCTGCAGGCCAGACAGGCCTCGGCGGCTGTGACCGGCGTGGATGCCATGGTGGCGCAACGCGCCGGGATCCTGGCGCAAATCGCCCTCGCCGAACTGCATCTGGAATTCACCGAAGTGCGCGCGCCGTTCAACGGCGTGGTGGTGGCGCTGAAAACCACCGTCGGCCAGTACGCTTCGGCGCTGAAGCCAGTCTTCACCCTGCTGGATGACGACCGCTGGTATGTGATCGCTAACTTCCGCGAAACCGACCTGAACAACGTGCGCCCCGGGGTGGCGGCGCGCATCACCGTGATGACCAACCACAACCGGACCTTTAACGGGGTGGTGGATTCGGTCGGCTCCGGCGTCCTGCCCGAAGGCGGGAGCGTCATCGAAGGCCTGCCGCTGATCCAGAAAAGCATTAACTGGGTCCACGTCTCGCAGCGCTTCCCGGTGAAAATCGCCGTCAGCGATCCCGATCCTGAACTGTTCCGCATGGGCGCCTCGGCCAGCGCCGTGCTGCAGCCGTAGCCGGGCGACGCGATGTTTCCTCTCGCCCATTTTTTACGCCAGGAACTGCGCGACGCACCGGGACGCGCCAGCTACACGCTGCGCCTGACGCTGAGCTGTGCGGTGCTCATCACCCTGTTCATGACCCTGCAGATCCCCTTTCTGGCCGTCGCGCTGATCGTCGTGTTCTACGTCAGCCAGCCTAACGTGTTGATGATTAAGTTAGTCAGCGTGGTCTTTTTTGTCACCGTCAGCGTGGCGCTCGGCGGCGTGCTGCTGATCATCAAGTGGACCTATGACTACCCGCTGATCCGCCTGGCGGCCTCCGTGGCGCTCTTTTTCTGCGCCATCTATCTAATGCGGGTGCTGGGCAAGCTGGGACTGGCCTTTTTCGTGGTGGCGCTGGCGGTGATTTACGCCCAAACCTTCCCGTCGATGACCAGCCAGAGTGAAATCCTGGTGCGGCTGCTGCTCTGGCTGTGGGTGGCGATTAACACCGCGATCCTCGTCACCCTGCTGGTCAACGCCTGTTTTCAGCAGGCCTTTCCCGGCAACCAGTTTAAGGCGCGTCTGGCGGAGATGCTGCAGGCGGTCGCCAGCCGGCTGGCAGACCCGGACGCTGAAGCGCCACCGACCTTCGGCGAGACCGCCGCGCAGTTCAACCAGCTGCAGTCGCTGTTCGCCCAGGCCAGCCGGGCGACGCCGGAGATCGCCGCCGATCCCCAGGCCTGGCGCTCGCGGCTGGCCACCACCCTGCGCTGCTACCAGCTGGCGGCGCTGCTGCAAGCGGACGAGGCCGATAGCGACGATCGCCTGCGGCTGTCGCAGGCGGTGCTGCAGCTGAAGAGTGCCCTCAGCGAGGGGCCGTTTGACGGCGCTATTCCTCCGCTGGCGCTCAGCGGCCGCGGCGTCAATCGCGCCGTTCTGCAGGAGATGGCAGCCCTTCTGCAGCGGCTGGCCCAGGGTGAGCCCGTTGCTCTGCCACAGGGCGAGGTGGAGAAGCCGCCCCTGCTGGCGCCGGACGCCTGGCGCAACCCGGCGTATCTCCATTTTGCGCTCAAGACCCTGCTGGCGACGCTAATCTGCTATGTCTTCTATACCGCTGCCGACTGGCAGGGACTGCATACCATTATGCTGAGCTGCGTGATCGTCGCCCAGCCCGGGCTGGGCGCCACGATGCAAAAGACGTGGCTGCGCATCGGCGGCGCGCTGTTCGCCACTCTGCTGGCGCTGCTGTTAATCGTTTTTGTCCAGCCCTGGACCGACTCGCTGTCGGGGCTGCTGGCGATGTCCCTGCCAGTGCTGGCGCTGGCGGCCTGGATTGCCGCCGGTTCGGAGCGTATCGCCTACGCCGGGATCCAGATTGGCTTCACCTTTGCGCTGGCCTTCCTCAGCTGGTTTGGTCCGCTGACTAACCTCACCGAGCTGCGGGACCGGGTGCTGGGTATCCTGCTCGGGGTGCTGGTCTCCTCCATTGTCCATTTATATCTCTGGCCGGACAGCGAAGCGCCGCAGCTGAAATCGCGCCTCGCCGGACTCTATCGCCGGCTGGCGGACTGCCTCGCCGCCCCGCACGATGCGGTGCCGCTGGCCCCTCTGTTTGTCGCCTTCACCGACAGCGAAGCGCTTATCCATCGGGTTCGCGCCGAACCGCTGGGCACGTATGCCCACCCCTGGCCCCAGGCGAAAAACTGGCCGATGCGCGCCACCCTCGCCCGGGCCGAGGAGATCGCCCGCCTCACCGAAGGGTACCGGCTCAACGCCGCGCCGGGAGACCCGACCCTGGCCCGCTGCGCCGAACAGCTGCGGCGCTACGCCGAACGTATCGAACAGGAGGCAACGGCCCCTGCCGAACCGCTGGCCACCGACCTGGCTAACCCCTTTGGCCCGGCGCTGGCCGCCGCGCTGGCCACCCTGCCCGACTGGGGCCCGACACCGATAGCGACTGAGCAATAGGCTAAAACGTCATGATGATCCTTCCTTTCTCCGCGCGGCTGCGCGACACTCTCCTTACCCTGACGCTGACGCTGCTCAGCGGCTGCGCGCTGATTCAGGACGAGCCTGCCCAGGTCGCCATCGTCAATCCGCAGCAGGCCCAGCTGGCGCAGGTGATCCACCTGGCAAACAGCAACTGGCCGGCAGCCCGCTGGTGGGAGGCCTACGATGACCCTCAGCTCAATATGCTGATCAATCGGGCGCTGCAGAATTCGCCGACCATGCAGGCCGCCCGGCTGCGCATCTCCCAGTCGCAGTCTACGGTGGAACTCGCCCAGTCGGCGATGGGCCTGCAGGCTACCGCCGTCGCGGCGCAAAACCGCCTGCGGATCACCGACAAATCCTTTAGCTGGCCCTACTCCTACTCCCTGCCGGTGGATAAGAACGGTCCGTGGTATACGCTGAACACCGTTGGCGTCGGGGCGCAGCTGAATATCGATCTCTGGGGAGCCGATCGCGCCCGGGTCGCCGCCGCCATTGGCGAGAAAAACGCCCGGCTGGCGGAGACCGCCGGCATTGAGCTCGACATCGCCAGCAGCGTGGCGCAGCTCTATTTCGCCATGCAGGCGACATTCCAGAAAATCGCGCTGCTGCAGGAGCTGGAGGGCATTGCCCAGTTCTCGGTGGCGGCCCACGAGCACCGGACCCAACGCGGTGTGGAGGATAGCGTGGACGTGGCCAACGCCCAGGCCGAACAGCTCGCCGCCCGCCAGCAGATCATTAGCGCCGAGGGGATGCTGACCCAGTATCGTGAAACCCTGCGGGCGCTGATCGGCGCCGATGCGCAAAGCATGCCGGCGATCCATCCGGTAGCGCTGCCTGCGCTCCAGGAGACGCTGCCGCCGTCGCTCTCTTTCGAGCTGCTGGCCCGCCGCCCGGACCTGCAGGCGCTGCGCGGGTACGTGACCGCCTCCCTGAGCCAGGTCGACGCGGCGAAAGCGGCCTTCTATCCCCATTTTGATATCAAAGCGTTCTGGGGCTATAACGCCCTCAGCGTCGGGGATCTGTTTAAGTCCTCTTTCCAGCAGATCAACCTGCTGCCCGGGCTCTATCTGCCGATCTTCGACGGCGGTCGTCTGAACGCCAATCTGCAGTCGGTGCGCACCGCCAGCAATATTCTGATCAAACAGTACAACCAGGCGGTGCTGGACGCGGTTCGCGATGTCGCCATCAGCTCCAGCCAGCTTAACGACCTGAATCAGCAGCGTGCGCTGCAGCAGCTGAAGGTCACCGCGGCGCAGACCACCACCGACAGCGCTCGCGCCCATTATCAGCGCGGCCTGCTCAGCCGCTACGCCGCCGAAGAGGCCCGACGGGCGGTTCTTGCCCAGCAGTTGTTGCTCCTGGACATTGAGGCCCAGCGGCTGAGCACCGACATTACCCTGATCAAAGCCCTGGGCGGCGGCTACCGCGGCCAGTAACAAAAATGCCTTCCCCGGAGGGGAAGGCATTCAAACTGCAGCCAAAGGGCAATCTTCAGGGATTGCCCGGCGGCACTGCGCTTGCGCGGGCCTACAGCCAACCGCATAACGGTTTGATATTGCTGCCTTTCGTAGGCCGGGTAAGGCGAAGCCGCCACCCGGCAGAAATGCGGGCACAATAACCAAACAGGTTTGTCATCAGCCACCGGGCAATCTTCAGGGATTGCCCGGCGGCGCTGCGCTTGCGCGGGCCTACAGCCAACCGCATAACGGTTTGATATTGCTGCCTTTCGTAGGCCGGGTAAGGCGAAGCCGCCGCCCGGCAGAAAGGCGGGCACAATAACCAAACAGGTTTGTCATCAGCAAGAATGCCTTCCCGGATGGGGAAGGCATTTAACAGAAGACGCGGGATTGATGCGCGGCGATTACACCAGGGCGCGCAGCTCTTCGCGCATGTAGGTGGAAAAGAATTCCGGATGCTTAATCACCAGCCGTTCGCCGGCGGCGACCCGTTCAGCCCACTCCGCCACTTTGTCGGTAAACCCGGCGCTCCAGCCCTGCTGCTGACCGCGCTCAGCGACATCGGCCGGGCTGGCTGGCACGCCCAGTTCTTTCAAATATTTGAGAATTCCCTTCGCGGTACTTTCATCCATAGACTGTGGTACTGGCTCAGACGTATTCATACCACCAATGAAATCCAATGCTTTATCAATGACTGCTGGCATAGGTGTGTCCTTATATTAACCACATAGTAAACCTGACTACACTATGGACCGGAAAGCGACGTGATTTCAAAGAACACGCTCACGTTATGGGACATCGCGCATTCAGAAAAGGGGATTTTGCACAGCTGAGGCGGGGGTTGGACAAAAAACAAGCCGGTCCCGGGGGACCGGCCTGGGGATCGCGTCAGGCGTTGCTGACGGATTTTTGCGCGGCGCTGGACTGACTGTTCTCCAGCATCCGGCGGACCGGGACAATCAGCACGGCCAGTACGGCGGCGCAGATCAGCAGCGCGATAGAGCAGCGGGCAAAGAGGTCCGGCAGCAGCGACAGCTGATCGGCCTTCACATGACCGCCAATCAGCCCCGCCGCCAGGTTACCCAGCGCGCTGGCGCAGAACCACAGCCCCATCATCTGGCCGCGCATTCTCTCCGGCGCCAGCAGGGTCATGGTCGCCAGACCAATCGGGCTCAGGCACAGTTCGCCGAGCGTCAGCATCAGGATGCTGCCTACCAGCCACAGCGGCGACACACCGGCCCCGCCGTTGTTCAGGACGTTCTGCGCCGCCAGCATCATCAGGCCAAAGCCCGCCGCCGCGCACAGGATGCCAATGACGAATTTGGTCATACTGCCCGGACGGACGTTTTTGCGCGCCAGCGCTGGCCATGCCCAGCTGAAGACCGGCGCAAGCAGAATGATAAACAAGGCGTTAATCGACTGGAACCAGACCGCGGGGATCTCAAAACCGCCGATCATCCGGTTGGTGTAGTCGTTAGCAAACAGGTTGAAGGAGGTCGGTTTCTGTTCAAACGCGGACCAGAAAAAGGCCGCCGAGACCAGCAAAATAAAGCATACCAGCAGGCGCGCCCGCTCTTTACGGCTCAGGCCGGCGAAGACGAACAGCCAGATGAAATAGAGCGCCACGGAGGCGGCAATCACATAGACCAGCACGCTGGCCACCGCCACCGGGTTAATCACGATCGTGCCCAGGCTAATGAGCGTGACCAGCACCGCCACTCCCAGGGCCAGCGCCAGCAGCCACGCCCCAACGCCATTCTTTTTCGCCACCGGGCTGTTCCAGGTGGAATCGAGGCCAACCTCCGCGTCATAGCGCTTCATCGACGGTACGGCAAAGACACGGAAAATGATCAACGCCACCAGCATCCCGATCCCCCCGATGCCGAAGCCCCAGTGCCAGCCATGGGATTTAATCAGCCAGCCGGAGATTAACGGCGCGATAAACGAGCCGATGTTGATCCCCATGTAGAACAGCGAGAAACCACCGTCGCGGCGCGCGTCGCCTTTTTTATACAGGGTACCGACCATCACCGAGATACAGGTTTTAAACAACCCGGAACCGAGGACGATAAACATCAGGCCGATAAAGAACAGGTCGTTGCCCAGCCATGCCGACAGGGCGATCGACAGGTGCCCGAGGGCGATAAGAATCGAGCCGTACCAGACGGCGCGCTGCTGGCCTAGCCAGTTATCCGCCAGCCAGCCGCCCGGCAGCGCGGCCAGATACATACTGCCGGCAAAAATCCCGACGATCGCCGAGGCGTTCTCCCGCGCCAGCCCCATCCCGCCGTCGTAAACCGTCGCCGCCATAAACAGGATCAGTAAGGGACGGATCCCGTAAAACGAGAAACGCTCCCACATTTCAGTGAAGAAAAGGGAGCCCAGCGGATAAGGATGGCCGAAAAAGGTACGGCTTTCGTTTTTATTAACAGAGGAATGCATAAATTCTCCAGAAAAGGTGCGCCGCAGCGCAAGTTAACCGTATAAAGCGGGCTGACGATTTATAATTTGTTTGTCTTAACATCAGATACGAGCATTTTTAACCATTTGATAACCATGCAGTGGTTTTGTCCAGCCCCTTACCGTTCCTTTTTAGATGAAAAGTCGACAAACATCTAGTTTTATAGATTTAATGTTCGCAAAAACGTAAACGGCGTTGACATTATGCCATTGTGCAGAATACATAATTTTATTTATTAAAAACAGTAAGTTGATTGATTAACAAAGGACAAAAACCGTCGGTGCGGGCAGGGCATATAACGACAGGAAAAGTAAGGGAAACGGGCCGGAGGAGGCAGAAATAGCGCTAAGGGAGAATATTGTTAAGCCATCCAGGTGCTACCCCCGGAGAGCCAACCGTGCGGCAGGATTTACAAGGCTTGCCGGCTGCTATAGCCGGCGCCATTTTGCGCGCTATTTCACACGCTGCCCCGCCCGATCAATGACCCGCTCACCGTCTTCCTTCACGAAGGCGCCTTTTTGCGGCGCCGGCAGGATCTCCAGCACCACCTCTGACGGGCGACAGAGTCGGGTGCCCCGCGGCGTCACCACGATCGGGCGGTTAATCAGGATCGGATGCTGGAGCATAAAGTCGATTAACTGGTCATCTGTAAACCGGTCTTCCGCCAGGCCCAGCGCATCGTAGGGTTCGACGTTTTGCCGCAGCAGCGCCCGCACCGGGATCGCCATCGCGGCGATCAGCTGACGCAGCTCATCGCGCGACGGCGGCGTCTCCAGATAATAGATAATGGTGGGCTCAGCGCCGCTGTTGCGGATCAGCGCCAGGGTATTACGCGAGGTGCCGCAGTCAGGATTATGGTAAATGGTGATGCTCATAGCACGTTCTCATGGCTGATTGAAGGAAAGACGCAGCGCCAGCGCGGCCAGCGTCACAAGCAGCACCGGCAGGGTCATGATGATGCCGCAGCGGAAATAATAACCCCAACCGATGGTGATGTGCTTCTGCGTCAGCACATGCAGCCAGAGCAGCGTGGCCAGGCTCCCAATCGGCGTGATTTTGGGCCCCAGATCGCAGCCGATGACGTTGGCATATATCATGGCCTCTTTGATCGTCCCTGTTGCCGCGCTGCCATCAATCGACAGGGCGCCGACCAGCACGCTGGGCATATTATTCATGATCGAAGAGAGGAAGGCCGACAGGATACCGGTGCCCAGCGTCGCGGCCCACAGCCCGCGCTCCGCCAGCATGTTTAGCACCGTGGTCAGATAATCCGTTAATCCGGCGTTTCGCAGGCCATACACCACCAGATACATCCCCAGCGAGAAGATCACAATCTGCCATGGGGCGCCGCGCAGCACCTTGCCGGTGTTAATCACTCGCCCGCGCTTCGCTACAGCAAACAGGATCCCCGCTCCCGGCGCCGCGATGGCGCTGACCGGGATCCCCAGCGGGTCAAGAACGAAAAAGCCGACCAGCAACAGCAGCAGCACGCCCCAGCCGGTACGGAACGTCGCCGGATCTTTTATCGCCGTGGCCGGCGCTTTCAGTAACGCCATATCCCAGGCGGGTGGGATATCCTTGCGAAAGAACAGGTGCAGCATCGCCAGGGTGGAGAGGATCGCCGCGAGATCGACCGGCACCATCACCGAAGCGTACTCCCTGAAGCCAATGGCAAAGAAATCTGCCGACACGATATTCACTAAATTCGACACCACCAGCGGCAGGCTGGCGGTATCGGCAATAAACCCGGCTGCCATGACAAAGGCCAGCATCGTTCCCTTACTGAACCCCAGCGCCCGCAGCATGGCAATCACGATGGGCGTGAGGATCAGCGCCGCGCCGTCGTTGGCAAACAGCGCCGCCACCGCCGCGCCGAGCAGGATAATCCAGGTAAACAGCAGACGACCCCGCCCTCTTCCCCAGCGGGAAACGTGTAGCGCGGCCCATTCAAAAAAGCCGGACTCGTCGAGCAGCAGGCTGATAATGATCACGGCGATAAACGTGGCGGTGGCATTCCAGACGATATGCCACACCACCGGGATATCGGCTATCTGTACGCCACCGGTGACCAGCGCCAGCGCCGCGCCAAAGGCCGCGCTCCAGCCGATCCCTAAACCCCGCGGCTGCCAGATCACCAGCACCAGGGTCAGGACAAAAATCGCACCTGCCAGCAACATCGTTCCTCCACCAATCACATTCGAAAAATCATATATGATAAGATAAATTTTTTACCGGCAACCCGGCCCGTCAGTCAGTCTGCTGATCATCAGCCGCACATCGTCCTGCTGACTTAGCCAGGCCTGCTCAATCACCTGCGCCGCCCAGGCCGGCATCTGCGGAGAGAGGCGATAATGGACCCACTTACCCTGTTTTCGATCCCGCAGCAGCCCACTCTCCCGCAGCATTGCCAGATGGCGGGAGATCTTGGGCTGGGACTGGGCGAGCGCCGTACAGAGATCGCACACGCACAGCTCTCCCCGCGCCTTGAGCAACAGCACGATCCCCAGCCGGGTTTCATCGGCGAGGTTTTTGAACAGTTGCAGGGGTAATAAAGACATGGTTTCTCCTCAAGCGTGACGGACAGCATACGGGACCACGATTAAAGATCAATATACATTCGAAAATACATATATGTTTTTTTCACAGCTGCGATAAATCTCCCTGCAGTTGCAACACGCGCCTCCTGCTCAATAGCACGCAAAAATGCCGCGCTTTCTTTTATCCATCATTGAAATGTGTCAGGCTGAAGATCCCATCGGATTGACAGGGTTTTCAGGATGAGTACGATTTATGTGGTTGTTTTAACGTATATAAAACCGCTCGAAGAGATTGACAACGCGATCCCCGCCCACGTCGAATGGCTCAAAAAATGCTATGCTGACGGCCTCTTTCTCGCCTCCGGCCGCCGTATTCCTCGTACCGGCGGGGTGATTCTGGCGAAATGCGACAGCCGGGAAATTCTGGAATCGCGTCTGGGCCAGGATCCCTTCCAGCAGCTGGGCCTCGCCCATACGGAGATTATTCCCTTTGAGGCCAGCATGGCGTCGCCCGCGCTGCAGTCGCTGTTATAAGCCTGTTCCGGAGGAAAAATGCAGCCATCCTTTCACTGGATTAATGAACCTGCCGAGTGGCACCGCGATGCCGACGGCCTGACGGTGGTCACCGATAAGCATACCGACTTCTGGCGCCATACCTGGTATGGCTTCGAACGCTTCTCCGGCCATCTTTATGCCGCTGAGGTGGAGGGCGATTTTACCCTGCAGGCAAAAATCTGTGCGGATTTCACCACGCTTTACGACCAGGCCGGGCTGATGATGATGGCGGACGAGCAGACCTGGCTGAAAGCGGGGATTGAGTTTAATGACGATGCCCCGGCCATCGGCAGCGTGCTGACGTTAACCCACTCCGACTGGGCCACCGGGCTTTTCCCCGGCGACCCGCGCACTTTCTGGCTACGGCTGACCCGCAAAGGCGATGCGTTAAGGCTGCAGTATTCGACCGACGGCGAGCGCTGGCCGCTGCTGCGTCTTGGCTACTTTCCGCCAGGCCCGGTAAAAGCCGGCGTCATGTGCTGCTCACCGGAGCGCGGCGGACTGGCGGTTGCATTTCGGGATATTCAGCTTTCCCCGCCGCTGGACAAAGCGCTGCACGATCTGAGCTGAACGCTAGCGGGAAGACCCGACTTTCTCTGCATCCTGAGGGCCAGGATTGCAGGGTTCGCGGGTGCCGGGCAGGTAAAAATGGCCGTGCTTATCGGGATCGGTGCCGCCCGGGCACCCTGCCCGCCCCGAGGAATTATCGCTACTGCCGCCGTCCGAACCGTTGCCGCCGTCGGCGCCCGATATTACCGACTGGCCGTGATGGCCATGCGCTGCAGTCGCTGAAAACGCCACCAGCGCGAACACACAGACCATTAAGCGTCTGCCCATTGCTGCCTCTCCCTTATTGAAATTCCCCGCCCATCGCGTTGACGATGGGATAAGCCGTTACACCGCGATAAAAAACTGCTTTATCCGCAGGGAGTATAGGGTTAAGGCAGAGGGAAAGACAGTGCCGGTGTCTTCAGACATTTCGCACGCAAAATAGCCTTTATGCCGCAGTATGCGCTATCAGAAAATCAATCAGGGCTTTCACCCTTTTCGTTTTACCCGCGTTTTTCGGGTAATAGAGATAAACCGGCGGATAGGTTTTCCAGTAGTCCTCCATCACCGGTAGAAACTGTTCACGATCGGGCTGTAGCTGCCAGATAGGTTCAAACAAGCGGCCAATCCCCAGTCCATGGCGGATACCGTCTGCCATGACGTCAATATCATTGCTAATTAACTGCCCCGGCATCTCCACGGTGAGTTGCTCGCCGTGGTCATTGAGGATCAGCGGGAGGATACGGTGGTTGGTAATAAAGCGATAGCCAATCAGCCGGTGATGGATGAGATCGGCGGGCGACTCAGGCACGCCATATTCGGCCAGATAGGCTGAGGAGGCATATAACCCTTCGCGAAACGGTTTCATTAACGGGCGGGCGACCACCCCGCCTTCGAGAATATCGCCAAAGCGGATCCCAAGGTCGAATCGTTCTTCAATGATATTGACGGTACCGTCATAGACCGATATTTCCAGCTGGATCCCCGGGTATTGCTGACAGAAAGCCGCCATCGCCGGTTTAAGAATAAGCAGGTAGGCAAAGCGCGAGAGCGTAATTCTCACCGCCCCGGAGGGTTCCCGATTCTGGTCGCGGAGGCTCTCCAGCGATGTTTCCAGAACCTCGACCGCCGCAGCGGTTTGCTCCAGCAGCTGTTGGCCGGTTTCCGTCAGCTCGATTCGCCGGGTGGTACGCACAAAAAGCGGATGACCGATATGCTCCTCCAGCAGCTTAAGGGCATTGCTAACAGACGGCGGCGTGATTTCTAATTTCCTCGCCGCGGCCGAGATATTGCCTTCGCGCGCAATGCTCTGAAAGATGCGTATTTGATTATAAAGTGCGTTATTCATAGCATCTCCTTGCGACAGTCTCGCCTGATTATTAAGTACAGGCTAAATATTCTTAAGTCAATGACCGCCTAATCTTCACTCCCTGTGGCTCGTATACTTTTGTCTCTTCCCGCTGATAACGACTTTCCGGAGACAACGATGCGAATTTTATGTCTGGATATCCCCGCGCCCGGCGCAACGCTGGAACACTATGCGCCGCACCTTACCGCGGAAGCCCTCCATGCCTGGGGGCTGTATAAATCTGGCTTTATCCGCGACATCTATTTCCGTCAGGACCGACCCGGCGTCGCTATTTTCCTAGAGTGCGACACCGTGGAAGAGGCGAATAACGTCATGGCCGAATTTCCGCTGGCGAAGGCGGGTTTATTAACCTTCGAGTGTATTCCACTCGGCTCGTTTATTAACTGGGAAAACCTCTTCTCTGCCGAATTTAAACCTCAGGAGTAACGATGAGAAAGCCTCATATCCTTATCGTTTCCGGGCATCCGGATCTTAACCATTCCATCGCCAACGCCACCATCCTCGATGAGCTGGCGACCGCCCTGCCTGATGCGGAAATCCGTCGTCTGGACTGGCTCTATCCGGACGGCAAATTCAACATCGCCGCAGAGCAGGAAAGCCTGCTGCAGGCGGATGTGATTGTCTGGCAGTTTCCCTTTAGCTGGTATGGGCTGCCCGGGTTAATGAAACAGTGGCTGGACGAGGTCTTTGTCCACGGCTTCGCCCATGGCTCAACGGCGAAACTGGGTGGTAAAAAGCTGATCCTCTCCTTCACCACGGGAGCGCCACAGACGCTCTATACCGCTGACGGTTTCTTTGGCCATGCCATTGAGGAGTATCTCCTTCCCTTCGAGACCACGGCCAGGCTGTGCAATCTTGAGCTGCTGGCGCCGGTTTATACCTGCGGCATTAGCTACGCCGACCGGGATGCCGACAAAATCGCTCAGCAAAAAACGCGTGCCCGGGAACACGCGGCCAGACTGATCGCACGGCTTAAAACTCTGGTGGAATAACCCAAAGGGAGAAAATAAAGATGCAGTATACCCGGCTCGGGAAGAGTGACTTACTGGTCTCCCGCATCTGCATGGGATGTATGGGGTTTGGCGATCCGTCAACGGGCCAGCATCGCTGGACGCTGGACGAAACAGCCAGCAGGGAGATCATCCGCTACGCGCTGGAACAGGGCATCAATTTTTACGATACCGCCATCGCCTATCAGAACGGCTCCAGCGAACGGTACGTTGGCCGGGCGCTGCGGGAGATGGCAAAACGCGAGGATGTGGTGCTGGCCACCAAGTTTCTGCCACGAACCGCTGCCCAGATTGCCGGGGGGATCAGCGGAAAACAGGCGATCACCCGCTCGCTTGACCAGAGTCTGCGAAACCTCGGGATGGACTACATCGACCTCTACATTTACCACATCTGGGATTACAACACCCCGGTTATCGACGTGCTGGAGGCGCTGCATGCCGCTGTCGCCGCCGGCAAGGTGCGCGCGATTGGCATTTCCAATTGTTATGCCTGGCAGCTGGCGAAGGCGAACGCCCTTGCCGAACGCGAAGGGCTGACGTCCTTTGTTTCTGTGCAGAGCCACTACAACCTGATTATGCGTGAAGACGAACGAGAGCTGTTCGGGCTGTGCGCGGAAGATAATATCGCTATGACTCCCTATAGCGCACTGGCCAGCGGCCGTCTCGCCCGCTTAGAAGGCCACACGCGGCGAGCGGTGGAAGATGATTATGCCCGGGGCAAATACGACCGCACGGCAGAGCAGGATCGGAGCATTATTGCCCGCGTCGCCGAACTTGCCGAACGGCATCAGGTCTCCATGACCGAAATTTCGCTGGCCTGGCTGCTGACTAAAGTCACCGCCCCGGTGGTCGGTGCCACGCAAAAGCATCATGTTGACGGCGCGGTCAACGCTGTAGCCCTTCAACTGAGCCCGGAAGAAATCCGCTATCTGGAAGAAGCCTATCAGCCGCACTTCCTCACCGGCGTGATGGCGCAAAACACGCCGCAAACAAAAGACCATCCTCAGGTGTGGACGCGCTAACGATCCGCCCTGTGGATCGGAAAGGAGCAAATATGAAAAACGTGATTGCCGCGGCAGCCTTGTCGCTTGTGCTGTCTGATTTTGCTTATGCCAACGAACAAAGAGATGAAGCTATGATGAAAATTACCCCTTCTACCCTTACGGACGCTGATATTCAAGCGGTGTCGCCGGCGCTGGCGCGCTTCGGCCGCGAGGCCATCAGCAACGACCTCTGGCAACGTGACGCCCTGTCCGCCCGCGACCGTAGCATCGTGACCATGGCGATGCTGATTGCCCGCAACCAGCCAGGAGAGCTGAAGCACTATATTGCCGTCGCGCTCGATAGCGGCGTGACGCCAGCGGAAGTGTCAGAGATCATTACTCACCTCGCCTTCTACGCTGGCTGGCCCAATGCGATGTCAGCCGTCAGCGTCGCTAAAGCCATCTTTGAAGCCAGGGGCGTGACGGCAGAGGCCCTGCCCGCCGCCTCGCCGACGCTGCTGCCCCTCAATGAACAGGTAGAAAAGCAGCGTGCAGATACCGTGGAGAAAAATGTCGGCCCCATTTCGCCTGGCCTGGTTAAATTTACCGCCGACCCGCTGTTTCTCGACCTCTGGCAACGGCCCGCGCTTACCCCCCGCGACAGAAGCCTGGTGACGGTCAGCGCGTTAATCGCCGCCGGACAGAGCGCGCAGATTGGCTACCACCTGAACAGAGCGATGGATAATGGGCTTTCGGCTGAAGAGGCCGGAGAAGTGGTTGCCCAGGCGGCGTTCTACGCGGGATGGCCAAATGCGTTTACCGCTGCTCCTGTGGTCGGTGAGGTATTGCGATCGCGCGAGAGCAAAACTGAATAAAAAAGAATAAAGGGCAGGGAAGCTGTCCTTTATTCGTCGTTAATTGTTAATTTAAAGGTACCACGAGGGTTTTCGATTAGGTCTCACGGAATGAACATAAACGGTCTATCGAAGTATGGAGACTTCGATCGTGAGTCTGTTCAGATCGCTCATTGAGAAAATTTCCGTTCCGTATGCCGTCATGAGTCTCATCCTTTGAAAGCAGCGATCGCTGTGGCGAGACTGTAGCGCGGACATGTCTATTTGGTCAGGCCATGACTGACCTCCCCCCACCGCATATCGCAAGAATTTGCTTTCTCAGCCAGCGGTGACCGGGGTCGCGTTCCATCCTTGGGTGCCACATCTGCGATACCGTAATACGACGGCTTTTGAACGGCAGCTCGAAAACGTGTACCTGGTCCGTTACCTGCTGATTGAGTAAATAGAGTGCGGGTATCATGGCGATAAGATCCGATTCCAGCGCCACGGACAGTGCTGTCGGAAATCCCGGTACGACGCTCGCAATTTTACGTTTTGTCCCCAGTTCGGCCAGCGCATCGTCAACGGATCCGTGCAACGCGCCCTCGGGTGACGCTACCACATGGCCCCAGGCGACATAATCACCCACGCCTATTTCTGCCTGCTTAGCCAACGGGTGCCCTTTACGCACGACGCCAACAAACCGATCCTCAAACAGTCGTTGCAGCCGTATTTCTGGCCCCATATTACTCTGAACGCCAATCTCCAGATCAACCAGCCCTTCCCGAAGATAGCGCGACGTTTTTTCCGGCTTAGGCGCGAAGCGTATACAGACGTCAGGCGCGGCGTCGGCAACCGCTGCGATGAGCGCAGGCCCAAACGCCACCACAAAACCATCGTTTGCCCTGATGGTAAAAAGACGCGCCAGACTTCGCGCGCAGAACGTTTCCGTTGAGGGCTGCAATACTGCCCTGGCCTCGTGCACTGCACGCCTGGCGCGATCCCGGGTCGCTTCGGCCCACGGGGTCAGTACCATGTTACGCCCGGCGCGCACCAGAATCGGGTCTCCTGTGACATCGCGTAATCTGCTTAATGTTCGGCTCATGGCCGAGGTGCTGAGGTTCAGACGACGTGCCGCACCTGCGACACTCGCTTCACTCAGCAATATGTCGAGAGCTACCAGCAAATTAAAATCGGGATCAGACATTACCCTTTCTCCCAGCACATTAAGATAAGGCGTTTGATGCAACAATAAAGTGAAAATAGTGCGCCTTCCGCCTGGTAAAAGCCATCTTTATAGTTTTGTCATCCATACACTCTTCTCAGAGGACAAATGATGACGCTCTTTTCCAGCCAACCCGGCGACGAAGGACTGCCTGGCCCGGCGCGCGCACGGGTGATGGCCGCAATCATGACCACCACCTTAATGGGCGTGTTTGATGGCACCATGATCAACATTGCCCTGCCCTCAATGGCTCAGGAGATGCAGGTACCTGCCGGTATTGCCGTCTGGTTCGCCAACGGGTATCTGCTGGCGGCTGCGATGACGCTGGCGATATTCGCGGCGCTTGCGGCCCGTCTGGGTTATCGCCCCGTATTTCTGGCGGGCCTGACGACCTTTACCCTGACATCACTGGGTTGCGCGCTGGCGAATAAGCCCGAAGTGCTTATCGGTATGCGCGTGCTTCAGGGGATCGGCGGCGCGGCAACGCTGAGTATTGCCCCCGCAATACTCAGGTCCGTATTTCCCGGACGATTACTTGGCCGCATTCTGGGGTTCCATGCCCTGCTCATTGCCTCCAGCTCCGCTATCGGCCCGGTATTGGGTGGTACGATCCTTCACACCCTGAGCTGGCAATGGCTGTTTGCGATAAACGTTCTTCCCGGCACCCTCGCCTTACTGCTGGCGGTCAGAGCGCTGCCGCGGGATGCGATCCGTATACAGGCGCCCTTCGACACCCTGGGCGCCATATTGTCGGCGCTGCTGTTGGGTTCGACGATCATGGCGGCGAACAGCCTACAGAACGCCACTTATCAATTCGGCAGCCTTTGCTGGATGGCTCTCGCTGCGCTGAGCGGCATGGCTTTTATCTGGCAAATCCGCCGCACGGGTCATCCCTTACTGCCGCCGACCATGTTTAAAAATGAACGTTTTACCCTCGCGGCCTTCACGTCGATGATTGCTTTTGTCAGCCAGGGGATCACCTTTATTGCGCTACCCTTCCTGTTTCAGAGCGAATACGGCTACAGTCCGGTAGTGTCTGCCCTGCTGTTTACGCCGTGGCCATTAGGGATCGTGGTGATTGCGCCGCATGCAGGCCGTTGGGCGGACACGATATCAGCCCCGGCGATATCCACTCTGGGGCTGGTGATATTTGTCGTCGGTTTGATCCTGCTGGCGACGTTACCCGCCAGCCCTTCAATGTGGGATATCTGCCTGCGAAGTCTGGTGTGCGGAATAGGGTTTGGCTGCTTTCAGAGTCCCAATAACCGGGAAATGCTCTCAAACGTTATTCGTGAGCACGCGAGTTATGCGTCCGGTGTTTTATCCATTATGCGCACTTTCGGGCAGTGCCTGGGAGCCGCCGCTGTAGGCGTTCTGCTGGCAGCAGATGAAAGGGCAATTCATGTTGCGCTGTGGAGCGCCGCCGCGGCCTCTGCGGTATCGGTCGTCGTCAGCGCGAGCCGGTTGCGTAAAATCACTCATCCTGCGGAAACAGGATAAGTGCGAAAATATCACTAAACGCTACGACTCCAGCGCCAGCAGCGCAAAACGCCGATCCGGCAACCAAAGTGGAGTCCTCCGTCGGAGTTCAATAGACTAACAGAAAGCTATAACCGCTTATTTTTCAAGGGAAAATTGAGTTGGGTAGACTTCAGGAGACTTGAAATTGGAGCGGGCGAAGGGAATCGAACCCTCGTATAGAGCTTGGGAAGCTCTCGTTCTACCATTGAACTACGCCCGCGAAGAGGTGCGAGAAGCATTATAGCCCTTACGCACCCTGTGACAAGCCTGCCGGATGCTGACTGGCGATAAAATAACCTTTTAGCACTTAGGTTTACTTCCCTGCGGCGGCAGGTAACGCAGCGGATCGATGGCCGTCGCCCGGTAGCGGATCTGGAAATGCAGCCGCACTGAGTCGGCATCCGTACTGCCCATGGTGGCAATTTGCTGGCCGGCCTTCACGCTCTGGCCATTATTCACCATTAGCTTATCGTTGTGGGCATAGGCGGTGATGTAATCCTCGCTGTGCTTAATCATGATCAGATTGCCATAGCCGCGCAGCTGATTGCCGACGTAGACCACCTTGCCCGCCCCGGCGGCATACACCGGCTGACCGCGGGTTCCGGCGATATCAATGCCTTTATTGCCGCCATCGGCGGTGGAATAAGGCAGGACCACTTTGCCGCTGGTCGGCCAGCGCCAGCAGCGCTGTCCCACCGGCGGCCAGGAGGACTGAGGTACTGCGGACGAAGGCGTGACCGCCGCGGTGCGCGTAGAGGAAGATTTTTTCTTCGTTGTCTTCGTTGAACTGCTGCCGTTAAGCTTCAGCTTCTGCCCCACCTCAATGGTGTAAGGCGGGGAGATGTTATTCAGGCGGGCCAGATCGCGAACGCTGGTGCCGGTGGTGCGGGAGATGCCATACAGGGTATCGCCGCGTTTAACGGTGTAGGTCGTACCGGAATCGGAGGTGCTGGAGCAGCCAGCCAGCGCCAGGCTTACCACCAGCATCAGTGTCATATAAACGCGTTTCATCATCAGGCATCCTGCACTTAACACAACCACTTACCTCGCAATCAGGGCGAATATCATACCAGTCCGCGGCGCAGGGCGTCATCCCTGATGGCGAAACCAATCCCCCCAGCCATCGAATACGGCCCGTGACGAACAGTGATTACTGTTGGTGCCGCACGTCATGGTGGTCTTCCCCAACATGCGGGTGGCCGCTCACAGAGCCGCCTCCAGGGCTTGTTTTGGTAATGCCTTTCTGCCATTTATGGGCTAACCTAGTGGCCTGAGTACATGACCCGGCGGGTTTGTGCCGGGTCTTTATTTATTTTCAGGAGTCGTCATGGCCGGGGAACACGTCATTTTACTGGATGAGCAGGATCAGCCTGCCGGTATGCTAGAGAAGTATGCCGCCCATACGCTTGATACCCCTTTACATCTCGCGTTTTCCTGCTGGCTGTTTAACCAGCAGGGTCAGTTGCTGGTCACTCGTCGTTCGTTGGGCAAAAAAGCCTGGCCCGGGGTATGGACCAACTCGGTCTGCGGACACCCCCAGCAGGGCGAGACCTTCGAGCAGGCCGTCACGCGCCGCTGCCGCTTCGAACTCGGCGTGGAGATCGCCGACATCGCGCCGGTTCACCCGGCCTTCCGCTACCGGGCGGTCGCCCCAAACGGCATCGTTGAGAACGAAGTATGCCCGGTGTATGCCGCGCGCGTGGTGAGCGAAGTGCAGCCTAATGACGATGAAGTCATGGATTATCAGTGGGTTGACCTGGCAACGATGTTAAGCGCGCTGGCCGCCACGCCCTGGGCGTTTAGCCCGTGGATGGTGCTGGAAGCGGAAAATCGGGACGCCCGCCAGGCGCTGACCGACTTTGTTGCGCGTCTGCGCGGGTAAGCTGACTCGTCTCGCTGCCGCCACCACCCGGCGTAAAAAGCGGCGCCATAACTGTCATCGTTGCCTGGCGGCGCTACGCTTGCACAGGCCTACGGTTCTGCGCTGTTGCGTAGCCCGGATAAGGCGTTTACGACGCTATCCGGGAGCCCCCGGC
The DNA here is from genome assembly GCF_050378715.1 of Klebsiella sp. 2-CIP_Kleb. Taxonomy (NCBI): domain Bacteria; kingdom Pseudomonadati; phylum Pseudomonadota; class Gammaproteobacteria; order Enterobacterales; family Enterobacteriaceae; genus Klebsiella; species Klebsiella sp. 2-CIP_Kleb. Next base: position 38,927 of record NZ_JBNRLG010000003.1, on the reverse strand, counting down.
CTGCGCTGAGTCGGGTTACGCCAGCCTTCAGACCTCACGTCAGACATAAAAAAACCCGGCAAGCCGGGTTTTTTTGCAATGCACAAGACGCGATTATTTCTGCGGACGCATTGCCGGGAAGAGGATCACGTCGCGGATGGTGTGGCTGTTAGTGAACAACATCACCATGCGGTCGATACCAATACCCAGACCGGCGGTCGGCGGCAGGCCGTGCTCCAGCGCGGTCACGTAGTCTTCATCGTAGAACATTGCTTCGTCGTCGCCTGCGGCTTTCGCATCAACCTGATCCTGGAAGCGCTGCGCCTGGTCTTCGGCGTCGTTCAGCTCGCTAAAGCCGTTACCGATCTCACGGCCGCCAATGAAGAATTCAAAGCGGTCGGTGATTTCCGGGTTCACGTCGTTACGGCGCGCCAGCGGAGAAACTTCCGCCGGGTATTCGGTGATGAAGGTTGGCTGGATCAGGTGCGCTTCCGCCACTTCTTCGAAGATCTCGGTCACGATACGGCCCAGACCCCAGCTCTTCTCCACTTTGATGCCGATAGACTCAGCGATCGCTTTCGCGGAATCGAAGTTATCCAGATCCGCCATCTCGGTTTCCGGACGGTATTTCTTGATCGCTTCGCGCATGGTCAGTTTTTCAAACGGCTTGCCGAAGTCGAACACCTGGTCGCCGTAAGGCACTTCAGTGTTGCCGAGGATGTCCTGCGCCAGGGTGCGGAACAGGGATTCGGTCAGCTCAATCAGATCTTTGTAATCCGCATAAGCCATGTAGAGTTCCATCATGGTGAACTCTGGGTTATGACGAACGGAGATCCCTTCGTTACGGAAGTTACGGTTGATCTCGAAGACGCGTTCGAAGCCGCCCACCACCAGACGCTTGAGGTACAGTTCCGGCGCGATACGCAGGTACATGTCCAGATCCAGCGCGTTATGATGGGTGATAAACGGACGCGCGGAAGCGCCGCCCGGGATCACCTGCATCATCGGGGTTTCCACTTCCATAAAGCCGCGGCCAACCATGAACTGACGGATGCCCGCCAGGATCTGCGAACGCACTTTGAAGGTATTGCGCGATTCATCGTTGGAGATCAGGTCGAGGTAACGCTGACGATAGCGCGCTTCCTGATCCTGCAGGCCATGGAACTTGTCCGGTAACGGGCGCAGGGCTTTGGTCAGCAGACGCAGCTCGGTGCAGTGGATAGACAACTCACCGGTTTTGGTCTTGAACAGCTTACCGCGGGCGGCAATGATGTCGCCGAGGTCCCACTTTTTGAACTGGTCGTTGTAAACGCCTTCCGCCAGATCGTCACGCGCCACGTACAGCTGGATGCGGCCGCCAACGTCCTGCAGGGTGACGAAGGACGCTTTACCCATGATACGACGGGTCATCATGCGGCCAGCCACGGCCACTTCAACGTTCAGCGCTTCCAGCTCTTCGTTTTCTTTGCCATCGAAGTCAGCGTGCAGTTGGTCAGAGGTATGGTCACGACGGAAATCGTTCGGGAAAGCGACGCCCTGCTCACGCAGCGCAGCCAGCTTCTCGCGACGGGTTTTCAGTTCATTATTAAGGTCAATTGCCGCGTCAGCGCCCTGTGCTTGTTGTTCAGACATGTTGGTTCCTCATAACCCTGCTTTCAAACTTGCTTCGATAAATTGGTCCAGGCTGCCGTCGAGCACCGCCTGAGTGTTGCGGGTTTCCACCCCGGTACGCAGATCTTTAATACGCGAGTCATCCAACACGTAAGAGCGGATCTGGCTGCCCCAGCCGATATCGGACTTGTTGTCTTCCATCGCCTGCTTCTCGGCATTTTTCTTCTGCATCTCCAGCTCATAAAGCTTCGCTTTCATCTGCTTCATGGCCTGGTCTTTGTTTTTGTGCTGCGAACGGTCGTTCTGGCACTGCGTTACCAACCCGGTCGGGATGTGGGTAATACGCACCGCGGATTCTGTACGGTTAACGTGCTGCCCACCGGCGCCGGAGGCGCGGTATACGTCGATGCGCAGATCGGCCGGGTTAATTTCGATATCGATATCGTCTTCGACTTCCGGGTAAACGAACGCGGAGCTGAAGGAGGTATGACGGCGGCCGCCGGAATCGAACGGGCTCTTACGCACCAGACGATGAACGCCGGTTTCGGTACGCAGCCAGCCGTAGGCGTAATCACCAATGATCTTGATGGTCACGGATTTAATCCCTGCGACTTCCCCTTCGGATTCTTCGATGATTTCGGTCTTAAAGCCGCGCGCTTCCGCCCAGCGCAGGTACATGCGCATCAGCATGCTGGCCCAGTCCTGGGCTTCGGTGCCGCCGGAACCGGCCTGAATATCAAGGTAGCAATCGGCGCTGTCGTATTCGCCGGAGAACATGCGGCGGAACTCAAGCTGCGCCAGCTTCTCTTCCAGCGTATCCAGCTCGGCGACGGCTTCGTTGAAGGTCTCTTCGTCGTCCGCTTCCACGGCCAGATCCAGCAGGCCGGCAACGTCTTCCAGCCCCTGCGACATCTGATCCAGGGTATCTACGATGGCTTCCAGGGAAGAACGCTCTTTACCCAGCGCCTGAGCGCGTTCAGGTTCGTTCCAGACGTCCGGCTGTTCCAGCTCGGCGTTTACTTCTTCGAGACGCTCTTTCTTGGCATCGTAGTCAAAGATACCCCCTAAGAACGTCGGAGCGCTCCGTGAGGTCCTGAATGCGGTTTTTTACCGGATTTATTTCAAACATGGTCGGTTTCTTTTAATGGATTTGTCAAAATGCGGTGATAAGAGCGGAATTCTACCGGATTCGCGCCCTTATTCATACACTGTTGTCAATTTGGCCAGAGGTGATCGATGATCAGCTGCAGGCTGCGGTTGCCGCGGAACTCATTGATGTCGAGCTTGTAGGCTAACTGGACTTCGCGCACGCCGTTGTCGGGCCAGATGGAAGTATCCACGTTGAAGGCGATACCGTCCAGCAGGGGGCCGCCGTCAACTGGCTCGACCATCACCTTCAGGTGACGCTCGCCCACTAGCCGCTGCTGCAGCAGACGGAAACGGCCGTCAAAGAGTGGTTCCGGGAACATCTGTCCCCACGGCCCGGCGTCGCGCAGCATCTGCGCTACTTCCATGCTCATCTCCGCCGCCGTCAGCGGGCCGTCGGAGACCACCTCGCCCTGCAACAGCGCAGGATCCAGCCACTCGGTCACCAGCTCGCCGAAGCGCTGCTGAAACTCCTCAAAGCGCGCCTCTTCCAGCGATAATCCTGCCGCCATCGCGTGGCCGCCGAACTTCAGGATCAGCCCCGGATAGAGCGTATCAAGGCGCTCCAGCGCATCGCGCATATGCAGCCCCTGAATGGAGCGGCCAGAGCCTTTCAGCGTGCCGTCGCCGGTGGGCGCAAAGGCGATCACCGGCCGGTGGAAACGTTCCTTAATTCGCGAGGCGAGGATGCCGACCACCCCCTGGTGCCACTGCGGATGGTACATCGCCAGCCCGCCGGGCAGGGTGTCGCTACTGCGTTCCAGCTGTTGACACAGGGTTAACGCTTCCGCCTGCATCCCCTGCTCGATCTCTTTGCGCGTCTGGTTGAGCGCGTCAAGCTCGTTGGCTAACACGCGCGCTTCGCCGATGTTATCGCACAGCAGCAGCGCGACGCCGACCGACATGTCGTCCAGCCGTCCCGCCGCGTTCAGGCGCGGCCCGAGGGCGAAACCGAGGTCGCTGGCCGCCAGCTTTTGCGGATCGCGGTTGGCAATCTCCAGCAGCGCCTTAATGCCGGGCCGGCACTTGCCGGCGCGAATGCGGCTTAACCCCTGCCAGGTGAGAATACGGTTGTTAGCATCCAGCGGCACGACGTCGGCAACGGTGCCAAGCGCCACCAAATCCAGCAGCTCGGCAAGGTTCGGCGCGGCGATGCCGCGGGCGTTGAACCAGCCGTTATCACGCAGAAAGGTGCGCAGCGCCAGCATCAGATAGAACGCCACCCCCACCCCGGCCAGCGATTTCGATGGGAAGTCGCAATCGCGCAGGTTAGGGTTAACGATGGCCTCCGCCGCCGGCAGCGTCTCCCCCGGCAGGTGGTGATCGGTCACCAGCACCGGGATCCCCAGCGCATGGGCATGATCGACGCCGGCATGGGACGAGATCCCATTGTCGACGGTCATGATCATCTGCGCGCCGCGGGCGTGAGCCTGATCGACCACTTCCGGGCTTAAGCCGTAGCCGTCTTCAAAACGGTTCGGCACCAGGTAGGAGACGTTGCCGTAGCCCAGCGCGCGCAGGGCCAGCACGCTGAGCGCGGTGCTGGTGGCGCCGTCGGCGTCAAAATCGCCGACCACGACAATGTGCAGCCCTTTCTGGAATGCGTCGTGCAGCATCCCGACCGCTTTTTCAACGCCGGTGAGCTGTGTCCAGGGGAGCATGCCTTTGACGCTGCGCTCCAGCTCCTGGGCGCTGCGCACCCCGCGGCTGGCATACAGCCGCTGCAGCAGCGGCGGCAGATCGGCGGGTAAATCGACGCCGTCAACCGCCTCGCGGCGGCGTAGTTGTATCTGTTGTTTCACGCGAATCAGTTACCGCTTGTCTGTTTTTTATGCTCGTCGAGGAACGCCTTCAGCTCTTTCGGCCCCTGATAGCCCGGCAGCACCATGCCGTTGCTGAGGACCATCGCCGGGGTGCCGTTGACGCCCATCTGCACGCCGAGGGTGTAATGTTTGGCGATATCCACGCTGCAGCTCGCCGGCTGCACGCCCTTGCCGTTCATGGCGTCATCCAGCGCTTTGTTGCGATCTTTCGCGCACCAGATGGCCTTCATGTCCTGCTCCGCCTGGCTCTGCAGCCCCTGGCGCGGGAAGGCCAGGTAGCGCACGGTGATCCCCAGCGCGTTGTAGTCGCTCATTTGCTCATGCAGCTTGTGGCAATAACCGCAGGTGATGTCGGTGAAGACGGTAATGACGTGCTGCTCCTTCGGCGCTTTGTAGACAATCATTTCGTTGCTCAGCGCGTTCAGCTTCCCCAGCAGCAGCTGGTTAGTGACGTTGACCGGCTGCGCGCCGCTCACGTCGTACATCGGCCCCTGGATGATGTGCTTGCCATCGTCGGTGACATACAGCACGCCGCTGTCGGTCAGCACCGTGCTCATCCCGGAAACCGGCGACGGTTGAATATCGGTGCTCTGTACACCCAGCTTCGCCAGCGACTGTTTAATTGCCGCGCTATCGGCATGCGCCGCCCCGGAAAGGGAAGCCGCCAGCAGGGTGAACATCAATAAACCTTTTTTCATACTCAGTCCTTTTATTCAGCACTCACGCCCGCGGGTGGTGCTGTTGATGAAGTTGTCGCAGACGCTCGGTCGCCACGTGGGTGTAAATCTGCGTGGTGGAGAGATCGCTGTGTCCTAACAGCATCTGCACCACACGCAGGTCGGCGCCATGATTGAGCAAATGCGTGGCGAACGCATGGCGCAACACGTGCGGGGAGAGCTTTTCGCTGTCGATCCCCGCCAGCACGGCATAGTGTTTAATCCGGTGCCAGAAGGTCTGGCGCGTCATCTGCTGGGCGCGCTGACTGGGAAATAAGACATCCGACGCCACGCCGTTCAGCAGCCAGGGGCGACCATACTCGAGGTAATTTTCCACCCACAGTACCGCCTCTTCCCCCAGCGGCACCAGCCGCTCTTTGTTGCCTTTCCCCACCACCCGCAGCACGCCCTGTCGCAGGCTGATGTCGCTCATCGTCAGCCCCACCAGCTCCGAAACGCGCAGGCCGGTGGCATACAGCACCTCCAGCATCGCTTTATCGCGCAATTCCAGCGGCTGCTCCACCAGCGGGGCCTGCAGCAGACGCTCAACCTGCGCCTCACTGAGATCCTTCGGCAGCCGCTGCGGCAGCTTTGGCGAGGCCAGCAGCGCGCTGGGGTCGTCCGGGCGAATTTTTTCCCGGTACAGATGCTGGAAGAAGCGACGCACAGCGCTCAGCAGGCGCGCGGTGCTGGTGGCTTTATAGCCGCCGGACTGCCGCTCGGCCAGCAGCGCCTGCAGGTCGTCGCTGCCGACGCTTGCCAGCGACAGACCGCGATGGTGCAGCCACTCCACGAGCATCGTCAAATCACGACGATAGGCGCTGAGCGTATTCTCCGCCAGGTTGCGCTCCAGCCAAAGGGCATCGAGAAACTGTTCGATTAGTGCCAGATCCTGTTTCACATCGGCCTCTTTGTTCGTTAAACGCTCTCATTATGCCTTAAGAGGACGCCTTTCTGGTACACTGCCCGCCATTCACGGCAAGAATCGAGATGTTTACGCGATGAATATAGGTCTGTTTTACGGCTCCAGTACCTGCTATACCGAAATGGCCGCGGAGAAAATCCGCGATATCATCGGCCCCGAGCTGGTGACGCTGCACAATCTGAAAGATGACTCCCCCGCGCTGATGAGCCAGTACGACGTACTGATCCTCGGCATCCCGACCTGGGATTTCGGCGAAATTCAGGAAGACTGGGAAGCGGTCTGGGACCAGCTGGACACCCTGGACCTGGAGGGAAAAATCGTCGCGCTCTACGGCATGGGCGATCAGCTGGGCTACGGCGAATGGTTCCTTGACGCGCTGGGCATGCTGCATGACAAGCTGGCGACCAAAGGCGTGAAGTTTGTCGGCTACTGGCCAACCGAAGGCTATGAGTTCACCAGCCCGAAACCGGTGATCGCGGATGGCCAACTGTTCGTTGGCCTGGCGCTGGATGAAACCAACCAGTACGACCTGAGCGACGAGCGCATCCAGAGCTGGTGCGAGCAGATCCTCGGCGAAATGGCCGAACACTTTTCCTGACGCGGCTTACTCCTGCGCCGGTTTTTGCAGCACCAGCCGGCGCAGATCGCGCCACTCTCCGGCGTCCATGCTGTCCGCCGCCAGCCAAAGATGCTGTCCGCGCCGGGTATCGACATGGCGCAAACGCAGCAGCATACCGCTATTGATGACCCACGGCGTCCCGAGGATCTCCCAGTCGGCGTTTTGCCAGCGCAGCCGGGAATCGGTGAGCAGTTTTATCTCCCCGCGACGGGCATGGATCCGTCGCTGGCTGCGCACACAGTCAAAGACCACCAGCGACAGCAGCAGCAGCCAGATCGGGGTGTAGCTTAACGGCCAGGGAACCAGCAGCACCAGCGCCGCCACAACGCCGTGGAGCAGCAGAGAAAACCACTGCGCGCGCCAGGAGATACGGAGATCAGATTGCCACAGGACCACGTTCCCGATTCCGTGTCTGAATTAAGGTTACCATCCGCTGCAGCTCCGCATCGGCCGGTTTGCCATGGTTCATCAGCCAGTTGAATAGATCCGGATCGTCATTTTCCAGCAGGCGAATGAACAGCTGTTTGTCAGCGTCGCTGAGGGTATCGTACTCATACTCAAAGAACGGCATGATGGAGATGTCGAGTTCGCGCATCCCGCGGCGGCATGCCCAGTGGATACGAGCTTTATTGTTAATGTCCATGTTGACCTTCCAGCAGCAAAATATTGGTTAGTTTAACCCGTTTTCTGCCGTAACTTTACAGGAATATCGCTGAATGCGAGCATCCTTCCATAAAAACCATAAAATAATGATGGGCTTATTGTTTTCCCACGCCGGGCCTTCACCAAACGTCAGCGCACAAATGGCCTGTTGAAAGCACTTGCAATGCACTATAGCTCTTTTACCATTGGTCACACACACTGCGTTAAGCGATTCAGGATATGACTATGGCTTTTACACCTTTTCCTCCGCGTCAGCCTTCCTCTTCCGCTCGTCTGCCGTTAACGCTGATGACCCTGGATGACTGGGCGCTGGCGACGATTAGCGGGCCAGACAGCGAAAAATACCTGCAGGGGCAGATTACCGCCGATGTGAGCAGTCTCACCGATGCTCAGCATCTGCTTGCCGCCCACTGTGACGCCAAAGGCAAGATGTGGAGCAACCTGCGCGTATTCCGTCGCGACGGCGGCTTCGCGTGGATTGAACGCCGCAGCCTGCGCGACGCGCAGCTGACCGAGCTGAAAAAATATGCCGTCTTCTCCAAAGTCACCATCGCCGCCAACGACGATCTGGTTCTGCTGGGGGTGGCCGGCTTCCAGGCGCGCGCCGCGCTGGCGCCGCTGTTCGCCGCTCTGCCCGACGCCGCCACTCCGGCGGTCAGCGAAGGCGCCACCAGCCTGCTGTGGTTTGAGCACCCGGGCGAGCGCTTCCTGCTGGTGACCGATGTCGACACCGCCAACCGCGTCACCGACGCGCTGCGCGGCGAAGCGCAGCTCAACAACAGTCAGCAGTGGCTGGCGCTGAATATTGAAGCCGGTCTGCCGGTTATCGACAGCGCCAACAGCGGGCAGTTCATTCCGCAGGCCACCAACCTGCAGGCGCTGGGCGGCATCAGCTTCAAAAAAGGCTGCTACACAGGTCAGGAGATGGTGGCGCGGGCGAAATTCCGCGGCGCCAATAAGCGCGCGCTGTGGACGCTGTCAGGTACCGCCAGCCGGGTGCCGGAGGCCGGAGAAGATCTGGAGCTGAAGATGGGCGACAACTGGCGCCGCACCGGTACGGTGCTTGCGGCGGTTCAGCTGGATGATGGCCAGCTGCTGGTGCAGGTGGTGATGAATAACGATATGGAGCCGGACAGCATCTTCCGCGTGCGCGACGATGCCGGAAGCCTGCGCATCGAACCGCTGCCCTATTCGCTGGAAGACGTGTAATTAAGCGTTATGACTCCCGGCTTGCGGCGCTTTCGCCTTAGCCGGGCTACCCGGCCGCAGTATATTGTAGCCACGGTAAGCGTAGCGCCACCGTGGAATTTCCAGGCCGTAGCGTATCGTAGCCACGGTAAGCGCAGCGCCACCGTGGGATGTTTATCAGGACTGGCCGATGTAAAGATAGATCGCCAGGAAGTGACACACGCTGCCGCCGAGCACGAAGCCGTGCCAGATAGCGTGGTTATAGGGAATACGTTTGCAGACGTAGAAGATGACCCCCAGTGAGTACACCACCCCGCCAACCGCCAGCAGCGTTACGCCACCCACCGCCAGCTTCACCGCCAGCTGATAGACCACGATAAGCGACAGCCAGCCCATCGTCAGATAGGTCACCAGCGACAGAATTTTAAAGCGGTGCGCGATGGTCAGCTTAAACAGGATCCCCAGCAGCGCCAGGCTCCAGATGACGATCATCAGCCCCTTCGCCAGCGGAGAGTTCAGCCCCACCAGCAAAAACGGCGTATAGGTCCCGGCGATTAACAAGTAGATAGCGCAGTGGTCGAATTTCTTCAGCCACTGTTTCGCCCGCTGATGCGGGATCGCGTGATAGAGCGTGGAGGCGAGGAACAGCATAATCATGCTGCCGCCGTACAGGCTGTAGCTGGTGATCGCCGTCGCGCTGGCGTTGGTGTCCACCGCCTGCACCAGCAATAGCACGAGCCCGACGATACCGAACACCAGCCCGATCCCGTGGCTGATGCTGTTGGCAACTTCCTCTGCCAGAGAATATCCCTGAGTGATTAATGGTTTGCGCACCATATTGGACTCCTGAAAACAAGAACGCTTTCATTGCTCACTTAGGGTAACTGAGAATGATTCCAGTGAACACCTGTTAGCTAAAATAAAAAGATGTATATTTGTAAATACATTAAAATCAAAAGGTTAAATTTTTATTTCAACTCACAGCTGTTCCTGCTTACCTTAAAGCGTTTTGAATTCAATGACATAAAACTGGCTCTCGCCAGGATAGATGTCGCTGATGACCTGCCGCAGCTGCCCCAGGGTCATATTCTCCTGTTGAGCATGCTGTTCAGTCAGCGTATCGAGGGTCACTGTCGAGGTCGCGGTCACGGCGATGGTGCAAAAATAGCCGTCGTCTTCATAGCGCCCAACGCGCAGCACATCGCCGACCTTAAAGTGCGACTCCGCCGCATCGCGAATAGTAATGGTTTTGCGCCCGGCGAGGATGTCGTTCTGAAAACGCTGAAAAAAGGTAATGTCATTGGCCTGCATGATATAATTCCGTCCTGGTCATTATGAATTGTGAGTTCGCCCTGTGAGTATGTTCTCCCACGCCGCTGTCGCCAGTCTCAATAATCTTGAGATGATGGTCTACCACTACGTCATAAAGAATCGCGACAAAGTGATGTACATGACCATCCGCGAACTGGCCGAAGCCGCCGGCGTCTCCACCACCACCGTGTTGCGCTTCTGCCGCAAACTGCAGTGCGAGGGCTACTCTGAATTTCGCGTACGTTTTAAATTATATCTTGAGCAGAACGAGCCTCAACAGGCAAATATCGGCGCCAGTGAAATCATGAGCTTTTTTAAAAGCGTTAATAATGACGAGTTCGATGGGTTACTAGACCAGGCCGTCGATATTATTCTCGCCTCAGAACGTATTATTTTTGTCGGCGCGGGCACCTCGGGCGCGCTGGCGAAATACGGCGCCCGTTTCTTCTCCAACGTCGGGAAATTTAGCAACCATATTGACGACCCCTATTTTCCGGTGACCAACGATATGGCCCGCAACGCGCTGGCGATCGTGCTTTCCGTCTCCGGCGAAACAGAAGAGATCCTGCGTTTCGCCAGCCAGTTCAGCCTGCATCATTGCAAGGTGATGTCGATTACCAGTCACGAGCATTCGCGGCTGGCCAAACTGGCCGATTTCAATCTCTCCTGGCACGTCCCGCAGACCCGCATTGGCGGCGTCTACGATATTACCACGCAAATTCCAGTGATCTATATTCTCGAATCGCTCGGGCGTAAATTAGCGCGCAAAATCAGCTAAAAATAACAGCCTGTTTTTTTGATGTAACATATTACCTTTGGAGAAATTTGTTATATCGTGACATTCAATTTCACTTTGCTAGACTCGAGCGCAATAGTTATTAGAGAGATTAGCCAGGATGAAAAAATTAACCCTTCCGAAAGATTTTTTATGGGGCGGCGCGGTTGCCGCGCATCAGGTTGAAGGCGGCTGGGATCAGGGCGGCAAAGGCCCCAGCATCTGCGACGTGCTGACCGGCGGGGCGCACGGCGTGCCGCGTGAAATCACCCACCAGGTGGAAGCCGGCAAATATTACCCCAACCACCAAGCGGTCGATTTCTACGGCCGCTACAAAGAAGACATCAAACTGTTCGCCGAGATGGGCTTCAAATGCTTCCGCACCTCCATCGCCTGGACCCGCATCTTCCCGCAGGGTGACGAAACCCAGCCGAATGAAGAGGGACTGAAGTTCTACGACGACATGTTCGACGAGCTGCTGAAATACAACATCGAGCCGGTGATCACCCTCTCCCACTTCGAGATGCCCCTGCACCTGGTGCAGCAGTACGGCGGCTGGACCAACCGCAAAGTGGTCGATTTCTTTGTGCGCTTTGCCGAAGTGGTTTTCGAGCGCTATAAGCACAAAGTGAAATACTGGATGACCTTCAACGAGATCAACAACCAGCGCAACTGGCGCGCGCCGCTGTTCGGCTACTGCTGCTCCGGGGTGGTCTATACCGAGCATGACAATCCGGAAGAGACCATGTACCAGGTGCTGCACCATCAGTTCGTCGCCAGCGCGCTGGCGGTGAAAGCGGCGCGGCGCATCAACCCGGACATGCAGGTCGGCTGCATGCTGGCGATGGTCGCCCTCTACCCTTACTCCTGCAAACCGGAAGATGTCATGTTTGCCCAGGAGTCGATGCGCGAGCGCTACGTCTTTACCGACGTCCAACTGCGCGGTTACTACCCGAGCTATGTGCTGAATGAGTGGGAGCGCCGCGGCTTCAACATCAAGATGGAAGATGGCGATGCGCAGATCCTGCGCGAAGGCACTTGCGCTTACCTCGGCTTCAGCTACTACATGACCAACGCGGTGAAAGCCGAAGGCGGCACCGGCGACGCCATTTCCGGCTTCGAAGGCAGCGTGCCGAACCCGCACGTCAAAGCCTCCGACTGGGGCTGGCAGATTGACCCGGTCGGTCTGCGCTATTCCCTGTGTGAACTGTATGAGCGCTACCAGAAGCCGCTGTTTATCGTCGAGAACGGCTTTGGCGCCTACGATAAAGTCGAAGCCGACGGCAGCATCAACGATGACTACCGCATCGACTATCTGCGCGCCCACATCGAAGAGATGATCAAAGCGGTCACTTATGACGGCGTCGATCTGATGGGCTATACCCCATGGGGCTGCATCGACTGCGTCTCCTTCACTACCGGGCAGTACAGCAAACGCTACGGCTTCATCTACGTCAACAAACACGACGACGGCACCGGCGACATGTCCCGCTCGCGCAAGAAGAGCTTTAACTGGTACAAAGAAGTCATCGCCAGCAACGGCGAGAATCTGTAATTGACCGCCCTCTCCCGGCCGGGAGAGGGCAAATCGCTTATCTGCCAGACACTTCTTTACAGCTTTACCATTGCCAAAACGCGTTCGCCCGATAAGATAGGCCTCGCGAATATTTGAGGCGCTCATGATTAAGCGACAACGCAAAGCCATTCTTTTTGTCCTCCTGGCCTGTCTGGTGGTGCTGGTCTGCACCGCCCAGCGAATGGCCGGGATGCACGCGCTGGTCATGAACCTCACCGCCGACAGCCCGTCACTACAGCAAACCCAGGATAAAGCCGACGCGCCGGTCACGCCGTGCGAACTCAGCGCCAAGTCGCTGATGGCCGTCCCGCCGATGCTGTTTGAAGGGGCGCTGTTGGCTATCTCCCTGCTGCTGGCGGTGCTGGCGGCGATCCCGCCGCGTATCGAGCGCCAGTGGCCTCCCCGCGTTATCTCCCCGCCCCGATTGCGGGTGCATCTGCGATTATGCGTCTTCCGTGAGTGACTGATTTTCCTGACAGTTCAGGTTAATTCATTATTTATGGAGCAAATTTATGTCTATGTTATTCAGGCGACTACTGGTCTGCCTGCTTTGGCTATGGCTGCCCGTCAGTCAGGCCGCCGACAGCGGCTGGCTACGCGCCGCCGACAATCAACACGCCAGCGTCCGCCTGCGGGCGCAAACCGAGAGCAATGGCGATACCCGCCTGCTTTTAGAGGTGGCGCTGGAAAAGGGCTGGAAAACCTACTGGCGCTCGCCGGGGGAAGGCGGCATCGCGCCGGCTATCGCCTGGCACACGCCGCTGGAGGTTGACTGGCGCTGGCCGACGCCGCAGCGCTTCGACGTCGCGGGCATTTCCACTCAGGGCTATCACGGTGACGTCAGCTTCCCGATGACGCTGCGCGGGAAGATACCACCGACGCTCAGCGGCGTACTGACGTTATCCACCTGCAGCAATGTCTGCATTCTTACTGACTATCCCTTTTCGCTGGATATGACGGCCCCGCCAGGGGAGGGTTTTGGCTACGATTTCACCCGCGCGATGGGCACGCTGCCGCTGGGCGATGGTCTGACTTCGCAGCTGACCGCCAGCTACGTCAGCGGCAAACTGACGGTGACCGCTCGCCGCGATGCCGGCTGGCAGCAGCCAGCGCTGTTTATCGACAGCATGGAGGATGTCGATTTCGGCAAGCCGAGCTTTACCAGCCGCGGCGATACGCTGACCGCCACCATACCGGTCACCGATAGCTGGGGCGAAGCGGCACCGGATCTGCGCGGTAAAACCTTGTCGCTGGTGCTGGCGGATAGCGGCCAGGCGCAGGAAAGCCAGATCGCCATCAGCGCCGGCAGCGCCGCGCCGGAGCTGACGTTAGGCTGGGTGCTGCTGATGGCGTTGGCCGGGGGGCTTATCCTCAATGTGATGCCTTGCGTGCTGCCAGTGCTGGCCATGAAGCTCGGCTCGCTGGTGCAAACCGAACATCGCGAACGCGGCGCGGTACGCCGACAGTTCCTCGCCTCGGCGTGCGGGATCGTCGTCTCGTTCCTGGCGCTGGCGCTGATGATGACCGCGCTACGCCTGGGTAATCAGGCGCTCGGCTGGGGGATCCAGTTCCAGAGCCCGTGGTTTATCGGCGCGATGGCGCTGGTGATGATCCTGTTCAGCGCCAGTCTGCTGGGGCTGTTCGAAATCCGCCTCTCCTCCAGCGCCAGTACCTTCCTCGCCACCCGCGGCGGCAACGGCTTAATGGGCCATTTCTGGCAGGGCACCTTCGCCACCCTGCTGGCGACCCCCTGCACCGCGCCGTTCCTTGGCACCGCCGTGTCGGTGGCGCTGGTGGCGCCTCTGCCGCTGCTGTGGGGCATTTTCTTCGCCATGGGGATCGGCATGAGCCTGCCGTGGCTGCTGATCGTTGCCTGGCCGGGGCTGGCGCAACGACTGCCACGTCCCGGCCGCTGGATGAATCATCTGCGCGTACTGCTGGGGCTAATGATGCTTGGTTCAGCGCTATGGCTGGTCAGCCTGCTGACGATCCACATCGGCCGTACGCCGGTGCTTACCCTGCTGGTAATTCTGGCCATCGCCCTGCTGCTGGCCACCGCCTGGCGCTACCGCTGGCGGACGGCGCTGCGCGCGGGCGCCCTGGCCATCGTGGTGGCGGGCGCCGTCGCCTTAGTCTCCCGATCTGACGGCGAGGGCCCGCGCCGCGACCGGGTTAACTGGCAGCCGCTCAGCGAGCAGGCTATCGCCAGCGCCCTGGCGGAACATAAGCGGGTGTTTATTGATGTCACCGCCGACTGGTGCGTGACCTGTAAAGCCAATAAATACAACGTGCTGCTGCGCGATGACGTCCAGCAGGCGCTGTTAGCGCCGGACGTGGTCGCCCTGCGCGGCGACTGGAGCCGACCCTCCGCCACGATTAGTCAGTTTTTAACCACTCGCGGCAGCGCTGCGGTGCCGTTTAACCAGATTTACGGACCGGGATTGCCGCAGGGAGAGATCCTGCCTGCGCTGTTAGATCGCGAACACCTTCTCGCCGCCCTGTCCGTCGCCCAAGGAAAATAACATGAGAGCTATCACCGCCTTATTGCTGCTGTGCATATCCGCCTTCAGCTTCGCCGCCCCGGCGGAAGAACCACAAGCAAACGCTAATGACCAGCTGGCGCAGCTGCTGTTTAACGATCCGAACAGCCCGCGCACCGGCGCGAAAGCGCCAAAACTGACGATCGTCTCGTTTACCGATTACAACTGCCCTTACTGCAAACAGTTTGATCCGCTGCTGGAAAAAATCGTCCACGATAACCCGGACATTCAGCTGATCGTTAAGCTGCTGCCGTTCAAGGGGCAAAGTTCGGTCAATGCCGCCAAAGCGGCGCTATCGACCTGGCGCCAGCAGCCCGATAAGTTCTGGGCGCTGCATCAGCGGCTGATGGCGAAAAAAGGCTATCACGATGACGCCAGCATCGCCGCGGCGCAGAAGAAAACCGCCACCGATAGTGTAAATATCGATGACAAGACCATGGATTCGCTGAAGATGAACCTGATTTTGTCGCAGGTGCTGAATATTCAGGGCACCCCGGCGACCATCATCGGCGATCAGATGGTGGCCGGCGCGATCCCTGCTGATGAGCTGGAGGGGCTGGTGAAAGAGCAGCTGGCGAAAGCCCGTGGCCAGTAAAATCAGGCGCTGGCTGCGCGAGCTGGCGGTGTGGCTGCTGATTGGCGCGGCGGTGAGCCTGGCGGTGGATTATTTTCGCCAGCCCGCGCTGCCGCAAAACGTCAGCGCCACATCGCTGCACGCCCTCGACGGCAGGACGGTGGATCTGAACGCCATGAGCCAGCAAAAGCCGCTGCTGCTGTACGTTTGGGCCACCTGGTGCGGAGTTTGTCGCTACACCACGCCGTCGGTGGCATCGCTTGCCGCCGACGGCGGCAATGTGCTGACGGTGGCCCTGCGCTCCGGCGATAACGCCGCGCTGGAGACGTGGCTTGCCAGAAAGAAACTGACGCTGCCGACGGTAAATGACCCGAGCGGCCAGCTGGCGCGGCAGTGGGATATTCGGGTGACGCCAACGCTGGTGGTGATTTATCGAGGCGAGGTGAAGTCGGTTACCACCGGCTGGACCAGCAGTTGGGGAATGCGCCTGCGGCTGTGGCTGGCCTCCTGGTAGGCCGCCGGGTTACCCGGCTCGCGCTGCGCTTAGCCGGGCTACGGGTACTGAGGCTGTGGCCGGCCTCCTGTTAGACCGTCGGGCTTTAGCGGTTTTTATGCCGGGTGGCGGCTACGCCTTACCCGGCCTACCATTCGGCTTTGACCCCGTAGGGCCGGCAAGCGCAGCGCCGCCGGGCAATAGACATCTACGGGTTATTTCCCGCCCGCCAGTTCAAGGAAGCTACCCGTTACATACGACGCTTTGTCGCTCAGCAGCCAGGCAATGGCCTGAGCGACCTCTTCCGGCTGGCCGCCGCGCCGCATCGGTAGCGAACCTTTCACTCGATCCACGCGCCCCGGTTCACCGCCGGAGGCGTGCATTTCGGTATAAATCAGCCCCGGACGGACGCCGTTGACCCGGATCCCCTGCGCCGCCACCTCCAGCGCCAGCCCGGTGGTCAGGGTATCTACCGCCCCTTTCGACGCGGCATAGTCAACGTACTCCCCCGGCGCGCCAAGGCGCGACGCCGCCGACGACACGTTAACTATCGCCCCGCCCTTACCGCCATGCCGATGCGCCATGCGCTTGACTGCCTCGCGGCAGCAGAGGAAATAGCCGGTGACGTTGGTCGCCAGCACGCGGTTAATGCGCTCGGCGCTCAGGCTCTCCACCGTACACTGGGTAAAGAGGATCCCGGCGTTGTTGACCAGCGCCGTCAGCGGCTCGCCCATGCGGTCAATCGCCTCAAACATCGCCATCACCTGCGCTTCATCGCTGATGTCCGCCCGCAGCGCCGTGGCTTTGCCGCCAGACGCCAAAATGGTATTCACCACCTCGGTGGCGGCGTTAATGTTGTGATGGTAATTGACCGCCACGGTATACCCTTCCTGCGCCAGCAGCAGCGCCGTCGCCCGGCCTATTCCGCGGCTCGCGCCGCTTATCAGAGCGATTCCCATACCTTCCCTCCAAAAAATAAAGGCGCCGCAGCGCCTTTAAAAGTATAGATAATACGCAAACTTACTGGTATTCGCTCATCGGTACGCAGGAGCAGAACAGGTTGCGGTCGCCGTACACATCGTCCAGACGTTTCACCGTCGGCCAGTACTTGTTGTGCAACCCAGCCGGGAATACCGCCAGCTCGCGGCTGTACGGATGGTTCCACTCGCCCACCAGCTCGCCCTGGGTGTGCGGTGCGTTCACCAGCGGGTTGTCTTCCAGCGGCCATTCACCGGCTTTGACGCGGTCGATTTCAGCGCGGATCGCCAGCATCGCGTCGATAAAGCGGTCCAGCTCCACTTTGCTTTCCGATTCCGTCGGCTCAACCATCAGCGTACCCGCTACCGGGAAGGACATGGTTGGCGCATGGAAGCCAAAGTCGATCAGACGCTTGGCGATATCCAGTTCGCTAATGCCGGTCTCTTCTTTCAGCGGACGAATATCGAGAATACATTCGTGCGCCACGCGACCATCGCGACCGGTGTAGAGCACCGGGTAGGCGTCTTTCAGACGGGTAGCGATGTAGTTGGCGTTAAGGATCGCGTTCTGGCTCGCCTGCTTCAGCCCTTCCGCGCCCATCATGCGAATATACATCCAGCTGATCGGCAGGATGGACGCGCTGCCGAACGGCGCGGCGGAAACCGCGCCCTGACGGGTCAACATCCCTTCAATCTGCACCACGCTGTGACCCGGCACGAACGGCGCCAGGTGCGCTTTCACGCCGATTGGGCCCATACCCGGGCCGCCGCCGCCGTGCGGAATGCAGAACGTTTTATGCAGGTTGAGGTGCGAAACGTCGGCGCCGATATAGCCCGGAGAGGTGATCCCGACCTGGGCGTTCATGTTAGCGCCGTCAAGGTAAACCTGGCCGCCGAACTGGTGCACGATCTCGCACACTTCGCGAATGGTCTCTTCATATACGCCGTGGGTCGACGGATAGGTGACCATGATGCAGGAGAGATTCGCCCCCGCCTGCTCTGCTTTTTCACGCAGGTCAGCGAGATCGATATTGCCGTTTTTGTCGCACGCAACCACCACCACCTGCATACCCGCCATCTGCGCGGAAGCCGGGTTGGTGCCGTGCGCGGAGCTTGGGATCAGGCAGATATCGCGATGGCCTTCGTTGCGGCTCTCGTGATAGTGGCGAATCGCCAGCAGGCCAGCATATTCGCCCTGCGCGCCGGAGTTCGGCTGCATGCAGACGGCGTCATAGCCGGTCAGTTTCACCAGCCAGTCGGAGAGCTGGGCGATCATCTGGTGATACCCTTCCGCCTGCTCGACCGGGCAGAACGGGTGCAGCTCAGCGAATTCCGGCCAGGTGATCGGGATCATCTCCGCCGCGGCGTTCAGCTTCATGGTGCAGGATCCCAGCGGGATCATCGCCTGGTTCAGCGCCAGATCTTTACGCTCCAGGGCGTGCATGTAGCGCATCATCTCGGTCTCGCTGTGGTAGCGGTTGAACACCGGATGGGTGAGGATCGCATCGTCGCGCAGCATCGCCGCCGGGATGGAACGGCTGTCCAGCGCCACGTCTTTATCCAGGGTATCAATGTCCAGACCATGATCGTCGCCGACGATGGCGCGGAACAGGTTGAGCACGTCTTCGCGGGTGGTTGCTTCGTCGAGCGTAATGCCCACCGCGCCGTGAATATCGCTGCGCAGGTTAATCTGCAGGGCTTCGGCACGCGCCAGCACCGCGGCTTTATCCGCCACTTCCACGCACAGGGTGTCGAAGTAGTGCGCATGGCGCAGCTTCAGCCCTTTCTTCTGCAGGCCGTCGGCCAGAATGTCGGTCAGGCGATGAATGCGGCCTGCGATACGTTTCAGACCCGCCGGGCCGTGGAAAACCGCGTACAAGCTGGCGATGTTGGCCAGCAGCACCTGCGAGGTACAAATGTTGGAGTTCGCTTTCTCGCGGCGGATGTGCTGTTCGCGAGTCTGCATCGCCATGCGCAGCGCGGTGTTACCCGCCGCATCTTTCGATACGCCGATAATCCGGCCCGGCATGGAGCGTTTGAATTCATCTTTCGCTGCGAAGAAGGCCGCGTGTGGGCCGCCGTAGCCCATCGGCACGCCGAAGCGTTGGGCGGAGCCGAAGACGATATCCGCGCCCTGCTTGCCCGGCGCCGTCAGCAGCACCAGCGCCATAAAGTCGGCGGCGACGCTGACTATCACTTTGCGCGCTTTCAGCTCGGCGATTAGTTTGCTGTAATCGTGGATTTCGCCGGTGGTGCCCACCTGCTGCAGCAGCACACCGAAGACATCCTGGTGATCGAGCACTTTGTCGGCGTCATCGACGATCACGTCGAAGCCGAAGGTTTCCGCACGGGTGCGCACCACGTCCAGGGTTTGCGGATGGACATCGGCGGCAACGAAGAAGCGGTTGGCGTTTTTCAGTTTGCTGACGCGTTTGGCCATCGCCATCGCTTCGGCGGCGGCGGTCGCTTCATCGAGCAGCGAAGCGGAAGCGATATCCAGCCCGGTGAGATCGAGAGTGACCTGCTGGAAGTTGAGCAGCGATTCCAGGCGGCCCTGGGAGACTTCCGGCTGGTAAGGGGTATAGGCGGTATACCAGCCCGGATTTTCCAGCATGTTGCGCTGAATAACCGGCGGCAGCTGCACGGCGGTGTAGCCCATGCCGATGTAAGACTTGAAGCGCTTGTTGCGACCGGCGATCGCCTTCAGCTCTGCCAGCGCGGCGAATTCGGTTGTCGCGTCGCCCACCTGCGGTGGGGTCGCCAGCTGGATATCCTGCGGCACAATCTGGCCGATCAGGGCGTTAAGCGAATCCGCGCCGACGGTCTTCAGCATCTCTTGCTGCTGCTGAGCGTCCGGGCCAATGTGACGTTCAATAAAGGCGTCGCGGTTTTCAAGCTGACTTAAAGTCTGAGTCATGAGCGATGGTTCCTGAAACGTGCGGTGAATCGTGATTGTCTGACTGGTTTGCCCGGCAAGCGCTGATGCTTACCGGGCCGGAATACGCAAAATCATTCGCGCGGCAGGAAGCCAACGCCCCTGCAGCGTGAAGGATGACGCGTATTTATTCGTCTTCTAACAGAGCTTCATACGCGGCGGCATCCAGCAGCGCGGCAACCTGCGCTTCGTCGCTGGCTTTGATCTTGAAGATCCAGCCGTCGGTGTACGGGTCGCTGTTGACCAGTTCCGGCGAGTCGTTCAGCTCTTCGTTAACGGCAACGATTTCACCGCTAATCGGGGCATAAATATCGGAAGCCGCTTTCACGGATTCGGCAACCGCGCAATCGGCGCCCGCTTCGACGGTGGCGCCCACTTCCGGCAGATCAACGAATACCATATCGCCCAGCAGCTCCTGCGCATGCTCGGTGATCCCGACGGTATAGGTGCCGTCCGCTTCTTTACGCAGCCATTCGTGTTCTTTGCTGTATTTCAGTTCTGCTGGTACGTTGCTCATCAATTCATCTCCAAAAAAGGGAAATCACACAATGGCTTTGCCATTGCGTACAAAACCAGGTTTAGTCACTTTTACCGGCATTTCACGGTTACGAATTTGCACCACCGCGGTGTCGCCAATCCCGGCCGGCACGCGAGCCAGCGCGATGCTGTAGCCCAGCGTCGGCGAGAAGGTGCCGCTGGTGATAATGCCTTCTTTTTGGTTACCGTCGCTATCGGTAAAGCGCACCGGCAGGCCGCCGCGCAGGACGCCTTTCTCAGTCATCACCAGGCCAACCAGCTGTTCGGTGCCCTTTTCACGCTGCATCTCCAGCGCTTCGCGACCGATAAAGTTACGATCCGCCGGTTCCCAGGCGATAGTCCAGCCCATATTCGCCGCCAGCGGAGAGACGCCTTCGTCCATCTCCTGGCCATACAGGTTCATTCCGGCCTCCAGGCGCAGGGTATCGCGCGCGCCGAGACCGCATGGCTTAACGCCAGCGTCCAGCAGACCGCGCCAGAAATCCGCCGCCTGCTCGTTCGGCATGGCGATTTCATAGCCCGCTTCGCCGGTATAGCCTGTGGTGGCGATAAACAGCTCGCCGGCCTGCACGCCGAAGAACGGCTTCATACCTTCCACGGCCTGACGCTGCGCGTCGGTAAAAAGCGTCGCCGCCTTCGCTTTCGCCTGCGGACCCTGGACCGCGATCAGCGACAGATCGTCGCGGACGATGATTTCGAGGCCGTAGGGTTCAGCTTGTTCGGAAATCCAGGCGAGGTCTTTTTCGCGGGTGGCGGAGTTAACAACGAGGCGGAAATAATCTTCAGAGAGGAAATAGACAATCAGGTCGTCGATGACGCCGGCGGAGGCGGTCAGCATGCCGGTGTAGAGCGCTTTGCCTGGGGTGGTGAGCTTCGCCACGTCGTTGGCCAGCAAATAGCGCAAGAACTCTCTGGTCCGGCTGCCGTGGAAATCAACGATGGTCATATGCGACACATCGAACATGCCTGCGTCGCCGCGCACCGCATGGTGCTCATCAATCTGGGATCCGTAATGCAGCGGCATCATCCAGCCATGGAAATCCACCATGCGCGCGCCGCACAGCGTGTGTTGTTCATACAACGGAGTCTGTTGAGCCATCTTTTCCTCATCGAATAAAAACGGAACCAGCCACAAGATTGTCGGCGATTTTTCGCCACGAAATCGGGTGTCGGCATCGCTGACGAACGCCGACGCAAACGTTCTCTTTTGCCTGAACTTACCACCGAACCCGGCACTAAACCATAAGCTCATTCAGGGCATCACATTAGCTTATGACTAAAATCCGCCGAAAAGCCTACAGAGTTATTGACTGGAAAAAAGCGATTTATGCCACATAAAATTAACATTAAGGCGGCACTGATTAGGTAATGATGGTGTTTTGTGCGATTTTATCGTCCTAATTTCTTTAACAAAAAAAAGGACGCATTAATAAATCTAATGCGAAAAAAGAGGTGAAATTAGAATATTTCAAATGAGGGGGAAAACCCGGCGCGCAGGCCGGGTGAAAGAAGTGTGACGCGGTTAACGTAACCAGGCAGGCAGATCGTTGAGGCCCATCGCCTGGCGAATCAGCTGCGGTTTCACGCCCGGCAGCGTATCGGCCAGTTTCAGCCCCATGTCGCGGATGAATTTCTTCGCCGGATGGCTACCGGAAAACATGTCGCGGAAGCCCTGCATGCCCGCCAGCATCAGCGCGGCGCTGTGCTTGCGGCTACGCTCGTAGCGGCGCAGATAAAGATGCTGGCCGATATCCTTGCCCTGGGCGTGCAGGCGCTTCAGTTCGTCAATAAGCTCGGCGGCATCCATAAAGCCGAGATTGACGCCCTGCCCGGCCAGCGGGTGGATGGTATGCGCGGCATCGCCGACCAGCGCCAGGCGGTGGGCGGCGAACTGGCGGGCATAGCGGCCGGTCAGCGGGAAGACTTCACGTGCGCTTTCCAGCTGGCAGAGGCCAAGGCCATTATCGAAGGCGATATTCAACGCCTGATTAAAGGTGGCTTCATCAGCCTCCTGCATCCGCTGCGCCTCCGCCGGCGACAGCGACCAGACGATCGAGCACAGATGCGGATCGCAGAGCGGCAGGAAGGCGAGGATCCCGTCGCCATGGAACGCCTGGCGGGCCACCGCCTGATGCGGCTCAGCGGTACGGATGGTCGCCACCAGCGCATGATGATGATAATCCCAGAAAGTCAGCGGAATATCGGCTTTATTGCGCAGCCATGAATTGGCACCATCGGCGCCGATCACCAGCCGCGCGGTGAGCATGCTGCCGTCCTGCAGGCTGAGAAAGGCTTCATTCTCGCCCCACGCCACCTGCTGCAGTTGCGCAGGCGCCAGCAGGGTGACGTCGGCGCAGCGCTGCGCCTTCTGCCACAGCGCATAATGCACCACAGCGTTTTCAATAATGTGGCCCAGATGGCTGAAGCCCATGCTCTGGTCATCAAAGCTAATGCGGCCGAAGCTGTCTTTGTCCCACACTTCCATTCCGTGATAGCAGCTGGCGCGCTGGGCGACGATCTCTGACCAGACGCCGATGCGGGTCAGTAGCTTTTCGCTGGCGGCGTTAATTGCCGACACGCGCAGCGCCGGCGGCGCATCGGCGGCCAGCGGCTGCGGCTCCGCTTTCTCCAGCACCGCGACGCGCAGGCCGCTGCCCTGTAAACCGCAGGCTACAGCCAGCCCCACCATTCCACCGCCAACAATGGCAACATCAACACTTTGCACGTTCTACTCCTTAACGGGGAACCCAACCGAGGGTACGCTGCGCCAGCGCATCGCGCGCCGGGGTAAATAATTCCATGGCCATCAGACCGACATTGCGCCCCACCACCAGCGGCGCCCAACGGTTGGCAAACAGATGCACCAGCCCATCGGTCACGCCGATGGTGGTGGCTTTATCCCCTGCCCTGCGCGCCTGATAGCGACACAGCAGCGGATAATGGCCGACATCTTCGCCGCTGAGATGGGCGTCAGCGAGCAGCTCCGCCAGGCTCATCACATCGCGCAGGCCGAGATTAAAGCCCTGCCCGGCAATCGGGTGCAGCGTCTGCGCCGCGTTGCCGACCAGCGCCAGGCGGTGCGACACCGCGCGGCTGGCGGTGGTGAGAGCCAGCGGATAGACGCTGCGCTTCCCGGCGTGAGTAATGCGCCCCAGCCGCCAGCCGAACGCCTGCTGCAGCTCCTGACAAAAACGTTCGTCAGACCAGCTCAGCACCTCATCGCGGCGCGACTGCGGATGACACCACACCAGCGAGCAGCGCCCTTGCGACATCGGCAGCATCGCCAGCGGGCCATGCTCGGTAAAACGTTCGAACGCGCGGCCTTCGTGGGGCAGCGCGGTGCTCACGTTGGCGATAATCGCCAGTTGCTCATAGGGCTGCTGTTGCCAGCTGATGCCGCAGCGGGCGCCCAGCGACGAACGCGAACCGTCCGCCGCCACCAGCAGCTTACCGCTGATCGTTTCGCCCCCCTCAAGGGTAAGGCTGACGCTCTCCTGGCTGCGACTGACCGCTTCCACTTTCGCCGGGCAATGTAGCGTCACGCCCGGCGCCTCGCGCAGCAGGCTAAACAGTCGCTGGCCGACATCGTGGAGTTCAACTACCTGACCCAGCGCCGACAGGCTATAATCCGCCGCCGCCAGATTCACAAAACCAGCATGGCCGCGGTCGCTGACATGTACCCGCTGGATAGGCGTCGCCCGCTCGGCGAGACGTTGCCAGACGCCGATGCGCGCCAGTTGCTGGCAGGTGCCGGCGGCCAGGGCGATCGCCCGGTCGTCGAAGCCGGGATGGCGAGCCGACTGGGGATCCTGCGCCTCAATCAGATGGACCGGCAGCGCGCCGCCGGTCAAACGGGAGATGGCCAGGGCGAGCGTCGCCCCGGTCATCCCGCCGCCGACGATCAGCACGCTCATGACTGGCGCGCCGCCGCCATCAGCGCCTCGATCTCATCCGCCTTCTTCACCACGCCGGCGGTGAGATTTTCGTTCCCGTCTTCAGTGATCACGATGTCATCTTCAATACGGATGCCGATGCCGCGGTACTGCGCCGGCACGTCGGCGTCGGCGGCGATATACAGCCCCGGCTCGACGGTCAGCACCATCCCCGGCTCCAGGACGCGCGAACGGTCGGTGTCGTAGTGGCCGACATCGTGTACATCCAGCCCCAGCCAGTGGCTCAGACCGTGCATAAAGTACGGGCGGTGGGCGTTGTTGGCGATCAGCTCGTCAACCTCGCCTTTGAGGATCCCGAGCCGCACCAGGCCGGTGATCATGATGCGCACCACTTCCTGATTCACCTGGCAGATTGAGGTGCCCGGGCGGTAGAGTTCCAGCGCGGTCTCCAGCGATTCCAGCACGATATCGTAGATTTCGCGCTGCGGCTGGCTGAATTTGCCGTTCACCGGGAAGGTGCGGGTAATGTCGCCGGCGTAGCCGCGATACTCGCAGCCGGCGTCAATCAACACCAGATCGCCGTCGCGCAGTTCAGATTCATTTTCGGTGTAGTGCAGAATGCAGCCGTTTTCGCCGCCGCCAACGATGGTGTTATAGGAAGGGAAACGCGCGCCGTGGCGATTGAATTCATGAAGAATTTCGCCTTCCAGCTGATACTCGAACATGCCTGGGCGGCATTTTTCCATCGCCCGGGTATGGGCCAGAGCGCTAATTTCACCGGCGCGGCGCATCACGGCCAGCTCTTCCGCCGATTTGAACAGGCGCATCTCATGCACAATGGGCCGCCAGTCGATGACCGAGTTCGGCGCCTGCAGGTTCTGGCGCGAGCCTTTGCGTAGTTTTTCGAGGGCGTTGAACACAATCTCATCGGCATAGGCATATTCGCCCTGGGCGAAATAGATAGCGTCCAGACCGTTGAGCAGCTGATACAGCTGCTGGTTGATTTCGCTGAACGCCAGCGCCCGGTCAACGCCAAGCTTCGCCGGCGCGGCCTCCTGGCCCAGACGGCGACCGAACCAGATCTCAGCGGTCAGATCGCGAACCCGGTTGAACAGCACGCTATGGTTGTGGGTTTCATCGCTTTTAATCAACACCAGCAGCGCTTCCGGTTCGTTGA
The DNA here is from genome assembly GCF_050378715.1 of Klebsiella sp. 2-CIP_Kleb. Lineage (NCBI taxonomy): Bacteria > Pseudomonadati > Pseudomonadota > Gammaproteobacteria > Enterobacterales > Enterobacteriaceae > Klebsiella > Klebsiella sp. 2-CIP_Kleb. The sequence continues at coordinate 13,469 of NZ_JBNRLG010000003.1, read as the reverse complement.
AGCCGGTGAAGTACCAAAAATCGCTGTTCTGCCGGTAGGGATATTCCGAATCTGCACTGCGTACCGCTTCCGGTGCGGCGAAAATCAGCGCCGCGCTGCCTGGCTGCATCTGCGCCAACAGCGCCTGGCGACGCGAGAGAAATTCCTGCTGAGTCATGACGCCCCCTGAACGAATTTTAGTTAGTGTAATGTCGGTTTGCGGACTTCCGGTGCGGTTGGCTGCTGACGCGCAAAGGTGTCGTGGCACAGCAGTGCGGCAACGCGGACATACTCGATAATCTCCTCCAGAGACATCTCCAGCTCTTCCTGATCTTCGTCTTCATCGTAGCCCAGCTGGGCAATATTACGCAGATCGTCAATCGCTTCCCCGGTTTCGTCTTTCACTTTATCCAGCTTCGGCTGGCTCACGCCAAGGCCAAGAAGGAAGTGGTTGACCCAGCCGGCGAGAGCGTCGGCGCGATCAAAGACGCTCACCGCATCGCCTTCCGGCAGATACAGTTGAAAGAGGAAGCCGTCGTCATCCAGTGAGTCGCTGATGGCGGAATGCATGTTACGCAGCGCCTGGGCCAGCTCATGGCCGAAGGCGAGACCTTCGTTGGTCAGGTCGTGCACCAGCGGCTGCCAGCTGCTGTCCGTGTTGCCGCCGCACAGCAATCCGCTGATCAAACCGTGCATCTCGGCCGGGGTAAGCCCTACCCCTTGTTGGTTCAGTAACTGGTCTACATCGTTGTAACCAGGCATTTCGTTCTGTATAGACATGCGCATTCGTCATCGTTGGGAGGAATATTCATGGTATGCTACCACTTTGGACCCTGGTGAACCAGAATAGGGCTTGTATCTTCGCACCAGGGTAGCTATAGTGTCGCCCCTTCGCAGACCCGGGTCAGGGTGTGAAGGCAGCGCAGTCAATCAGCAGGAAGGTGGCATGTCTGCACAACCCGTAGATCTCCAAATTTTCGGCCGTTCACTGCGAGTGAATTGCCCGCCTGAACAAAGGGATGCCCTGAATCAGGCAGCTGAAGACCTTAATCAGCGGTTGCAAGATTTAAAAGAACGCACTAGAGTCACAAATACTGAGCAGCTGGTCTTCATCGCCGCGTTGAACATCAGCTATGAGTTGACTCAGGAAAAAGCGAAGACCCGCGACTACGCTTCCAGCATGGAGCAGCGCATTCGCATGCTTCAGCAGACCATCGAGCAAGCATTGCTTGAGCAAGGTCGCATAAGCGAAAGACCAGGGTCGAAGTTTGAATAACACTTTGCAGTTAACTGTGTTAGAGTAACTCCAGGAACAAAATTTCTCTGAGATGTTTGCAAGCGGGCCAGTCCCCTGAGCCGATATTTCATACCACAAGAATGTGGCGCTCCACGGTTGGTGAGCATGCTCGGTCCGTCCGAGAAGCCTTAAAACCGTGACGACACATTCACCTTGAACCAAGGGTTCAAGGGTTACAGCCTGCGGCGGCATCTCGGAGATTCCCTTCCTCACTTCGCATTATTCCCCCACACCTGTTTTCGGCTGACGCCGCACTGTATTACACTGCTTTCTATTGTTTCGCCTGCTCGCCATGAGACCTGCATGACCCTACAGCCCGATACCCTGCTTTCCCGCCAGCATATTCGCCAGCAGATCCGCGAGCGTCGACGCGCGCTCAGCCCTGAGCAACAGCGGCAGTTTGCCCTGCAGGCCGCAGAGCGAATGATGGCCTGGCCGCCGGTGGTTCTCGCCCACACCGTGGCGCTGTTTCTCTCCTTTGACGGCGAGCTGGACACCCAACCGCTGATTGACCAGCTCTGGCGGGCCGGCAAGCGAGTGTATCTCCCGGTGCTGCATCCGTTTAGCCCCGGTAACCTGTTGTTTTTACATTACCATCCGCAGAGCGAACTGATAGTGAATCGCCTGAAGATCCGTGAACCGAAGCTCGACGTGCGCGACGTGCTGCCGCTCGCTGATCTCGATGTGCTGGTCACCCCGCTGGTGGCCTTCGATGCCGGCGGACAACGGCTGGGGATGGGTGGAGGTTTTTACGACCGGACGCTGCAAAACTGGCAGCAGTATCGCCTGCAGCCGGTGGGCTACGCGCACGACTGCCAGCAGGTGGACACCCTGCCGAGCGAAGAGTGGGATATTCCGCTGCCGGCGGTGATCACCCCGGGCAAAACCTGGTGTTGGTAGGTACGTGGGGAGAAGAATTTCTGCCTGGAAGGTGTTAACAAAAAAACGGGCAGGCACGCGACCTGCCCGAGAGGCAAAAATGGTTAGAACAGCAGACGGGCGCGGATAGTCCCCGGGATCGCTTTCATCGCCTGCAGCGCCTGCTGGGCAACATCTTCTTCCGCTTCGATATCAATAACCACGTAACCCATCTGCGGCGACGTTTGCAGATACTGGGCGGCAATATTGATGCTCTGCGCGGCGAAGATCTGGTTGATGGCGGTCAGGATGCCCGGCCGGTTCTCATGGATGTGCAGCAGACGGCGTCCACCGTGCAGCGGCAGAGAAACTTCCGGGAAGTTGACCGCCGACAGGGTAGACCCATTGTCAGAGTACTTCGCCAGCTTGCCGGCCACTTCCAGACCGATGTTCTCCTGCGCTTCCTGAGTGGAGCCACCGATATGCGGCGTCAGGATCACGTTATCAAACTCGCACAGCGGCGAAGTGAAGGGGTCGCTGTTGGTCGCGGGTTCGGTCGGGAAGACGTCGATCGCCGCCCCGGCCAGATGCTTACTCGCCAGCGCATCGCATAGCGCCGGAATATCCACCACGGTACCACGGGAGGCGTTGATCAGCAGCGCGCCCGGCTTCATCAGCGCCAGCTCTTCCGCGCCCATCATATTTTTGGTGGAGGCGTTTTCCGGCACGTGCAGGCTAACCACATCACTCATGTTCAGCAGGTCGGAGAGATGCTGTACCTGAGTGGCGTTGCCCAGCGGCAGTTTGTTTTCAATATCATAGAAGAAGACATGCATCCCCAGCGATTCCGCCAGAATGCCGAGCTGGGTGCCGATGTGGCCGTAACCGATAATCCCCAGTTTCTTGCCGCGCGCTTCAAAGCTCCCCACCGCCAGCTTATTCCATACGCCGCGATGCGCCTTGGCGTTGGCTTCCGGCACGCCGCGCAGCAGCAGCAGCAGCTCACCGATCACCAGCTCGGCCACCGAACGGGTATTGGAGAATGGCGCGTTAAACACCGGAATACCGCGTTTCGCGGCGGCGTCCAGATCGACCTGGTTGGTACCGATGCAGAAGCAGCCGACGGCAACCAGTTTTTCCGCCGCGGCGAAAATCTCTTCAGTCAGGTGGGTACGGGAACGCAGGCCGATGAAATGGGCATCACGGATCGACGCTTTCAGCTGTTCGGAATCCAGCGCGCCTTTATGAAATTCAATGTTGGTGTAACCTGCCGCGCGAAGGCTATCGATTGCCTTTTGATGCACACCTTCAACCAGCAGAAATTTAATCTTGTCTTTTTCCAGTGATACCTTAGCCATTTCCCCGTCCTGTTTTGTCTTAACTGATGTCGTGCTGAACGAAAGTTCGTCTCAGCAACATATCAAAAAAAACTATCGCGGCAATATGAACGTTTGCGTCGCCGTCCTGAAGAAATGTCATTCAGAAGGAAATGGCAGGACAAAACACCAGAAAGATAATGAACGGTAGCGCGTTAATCAGAATGGTTGCACAAATGTGACAGAAGTCACTAAATTGCGCCAGGTGAAAAAATATTTGCGAGGGAGCCGGTTGGCTCCCTGCGGACAGACTATTTTACGATGGTTTTCACACCGTCAGCGGTGCCGATCAGCGCCACGTCGGCGCCGCGGTTGGCGAACAGCCCCACGGTCACGACGCCAGGAATGCCGTTAATCGCGTTTTCCAGCGCGATAGCATCGAGAATTTCCAGGCCGTGCACGTCAAGGATCACGTTGCCGTTATCGGTCACCACGCCCTGACGGTATTCCGGACGGCCGCCCAATTTGACCAGCTGGCGCGCCACGGCGCTGCGCGCCATCGGAATGACCTCAACCGGCAGCGGGAATTTACCCAGAATATCGACCTGCTTGGAGGCATCGGCGATGCAGATAAATTTATCCGCTACCGAGGCGATGATCTTCTCACGGGTCAGCGCCGCGCCGCCGCCTTTGATCATCTGCATGTGGCCGTTGATCTCATCCGCGCCGTCAACGTAGATCCCCAGGCGATCGACGCTGTTGAGATCGAAGACGGTGATCCCGAGGCTTTTCAGCTTCTCGGTGGAGGCATCGGAGCTGGAAACCGCCCCTTCGATTTGCCCCTTCATGGTGCCCAGCGCGTCAATAAAATGGGCCGCCGTCGAGCCGGTGCCTACGCCCACAATGGTCCCTGGCTGTACGTATTGCAGCGCCGCCCAACCTACCGCTTTTTTCAGTTCATCCTGCGTCATAATTATGGTCCGAGATGTGAATGCCTGTGGCGCATTATAGAACATCGACAGTGGAAATGTCCCTGCGATGCAGATCACACAACAGAGCAGACCAATTTCGTCTGTATCAAATAAAAATTTATGTCATAGTGCGAGATAACGATTAGTTATGGGGGCACGCCAGAATAATGAAACGACCGGACTACAGGACACTACAAGCGCTGGACGCGGTGATTAGAGAACGAGGATTTGAGCGCGCCGCGCAGAAGCTATGTATTACCCAGTCCGCCGTCTCACAGCGTATTAAGCAACTGGAAAATATGTTCGGCCAGCCGCTGCTGGTACGTACCGTGCCGCCGCGCCCAACCGAGCAAGGGCAAAAATTGCTGGCGCTGTTGCGCCAGGTTGAACTGCTGGAGGAAGAGTGGCTGGGGGACGAGCAGACTGGCTCCACGCCGCTGCTGCTGTCGCTGGCGGTGAACGCCGACAGTCTGGCGACCTGGCTGCTGCCGGCGCTGGCTAATGTGCTGTCGGACTCCCCTATTCGTCTCAACCTGCAGGTGGAAGATGAAACCCGCACCCAGGAACGCCTGCGCCGTGGCGAAGTGGTCGGCGCGGTAAGTATCCAGCCACAGGCGCTGCCAAGCTGCCTGGTGGATCAGCTCGGCGCGCTCGATTACCTGTTTGTCGCCTCAAAAGAGTTTGCGCAACGCTATTTCCCCAACGGCGTAACGCGCTCGGCGCTGCTGAAAGCGCCGGTCGTCGCTTTCGATCATCTGGATGATATGCATCAGGCATTTCTGCAGCAAAACTTCGACCTGCCGCCGGGTAGCGTCCCCTGCCATATCGTCAACTCGTCGGAAGCCTTCGTCCAGCTGGCGCGCCAGGGCACCACCTGCTGCATGATCCCCCATCTGCAGATCGAAAAAGAGCTCAACAGCGGCGAGCTTATCGACCTCACTCCCGGCCTGTTTCAGCGCCGTATGCTTTACTGGCACCGCTTTGCCCCGGAAAGCCGCATGATGCGCCGGGTGACCGATGCGCTCATCGACTACGGCCACAAGGTGCTGCGTCAGGATTAAGCCGCGGGCATAAAAAAAGCCACTTCGCTGAAGTGGCTTTTTTGTTTCTATCGCTTACTGGGCCGGTTTCGGCGCTTCAGCCGGTTTCGCCGGCGTGGCCGGGGCCGCAGCCTGCGCCGGCTGCAGTTCAAACACGACGTCGACCTGGTCGTCAAACTGGATGGTGGCCTGCTCGTAGGTTTCCTGGGCGGAAACCGGCGCAGCGTCAGCGGCCTTCATCATGCGAACCATCGGGCTCGGCTGATAATTAGAGACGTGGTAGCGCACGCTGTACACCGGACCCAGCTTGCTGTGGAAACCTGCGGCCAGCTCCTGCGCCTGATGCACGGCGTCGTCGATCGCCGCTTTACGCGCTTTATCTTTGTAGGCGTCCGGTTGCGCAACGCCCAGCGAGACGGAGCGAATTTCGTTCAGACCGGCTTTCAGGGCGCCGTCCAGCAGACCGTTGAGTTTATCCAGCTGGCGCAAGGTCACTTCGACAGTGCGCACCGCGCGGTAGCCTTTCAGAATGCTTTTCCCGTTCTGATAGTCGTAATCAGGTTGGGTGCGCAGATTCGCCGAGTTGATGTCTTTTTTCGCAATGCCGCTCTTTTCGAGGAAAGAGAGGTATTGCGCAACGCGATCGTCAGCCTGTTTTTTTGCCGATGCGGCATCTTTTGCCGCCACGTTCACTTCGATCGCCAGGGTGGCGATATCCGGAACCGCAGCAACGCTTGCTGTGCCTGAAGTCACAATATGCGGACCGTCCGGCAATTCGCTGGCCTGTGCCGCCATCGTGCTAAATCCGAGTGTTGCCGCCAGGGCTAAGACTTTTAACTTCACTGTCGTTTCTCCATGTTACTTAAATCGCCCTTACGGGACGCATGCCAGCAAGCTTAGCGCGTACAGCGGGAAAGTCCATCGGACAACGCTTAGTTGAGCAACGCCTGGATATGGCCGACGCCCTCTTTTGCCAGCTGAAACGCAATAAACCACATGACGGCGCCGACCACAATGTTGATGATCCGCTGGGCTCTGGCGGTACGCAGCCGCGGCGCCAGCCATGCGGCCAACAGCGCCAGACCAAAGAACCACAGGAAAGAGGCGCTAATGGTTCCCAGCGCAAACCAGCGCTTCGGCTCCATCGCCAGCTGGCCTCCCAGGCTGCCCAACACCACAAAGGTATCCAGATAAACGTGCGGATTCAGCCAGGTGACCGCCAGCATAGTGATAATGATTTTCCAGCGCCCCTGCTGCATCACCTCGGCGCTGGCGAGCTCAAGATTCTGGCTGAACGCTGTTTTCAATGCGCCAAAGCCGTACCACAGTAAAAAGGCCACGCCGCCCCAGGTCACGAGCGCCAGTAGCCAGGGGGACTGCATCAGCAGCGCGCTGCCGCCAAAAATGCCGGCGCAGATCAGCAGCAAGTCGCTGACGGCGCACAGCAAGGCAATCATCAGGTGATACTGACGACGGATCCCCTGGTTCATCACGAAAGCATTTTGGGGGCCAAGCGGCAAAATCATTGCCGCTCCCAGGGCAAGGCCCTGAAAGTAATAGGTAAACATGAGGATTTTTCCGCTGTGTTCGAGAGTGGCGCTGACTATAACGCGAATAAATTATTAGCGGAAATTGAAAGTATTAATCATTAATAAGCAAAGCTAATGATGAGCCATTAAAAAAGGCCGGCATCGCCGGCCTGAGTCACTGAGTGGCGGTTTACTCGGCTTTTTCCGGCAGACGCACCACATGAACATCCATCTGCGGATAAGGGAAGCTGATGCCGTTGGCGTCAAATTCACGCTTGATGCGCTCGAGGATATCCCAGTAGACGTTTTGCAGATCGCTGCTTTTGCTCCAGACGCGCACCACAAAGTTCACCGACGAGGCGCCGAGTTCGTTCAGGCGAACCGTCATTTCCCGATCGCGCAGAATACGATCGTCAGATTCGATAATCGAGGTCAGGAGCTGCTTCACCTTGTCGATATCGGCATCGTAAGAGACGCCGATAATAAACTCATTGCGGCGCGCCGGTTCACGGGAGAAGTTAATGATGTTGCCGGCGATGATTTTGCCGTTCGGCACCACCACCACTTTACCGTCGGCGGTACGCAGGGTAGTGGAGAAAATCTGTACGTTAAGCACCGTACCCGCTACACCACCAAGGTCGACATACTCGCCGGCGCGGAAAGGGCGGAACATCACCAGCAGTACGCCAGCCGCGAGGTTAGACAGTGATCCCTGCAGCGCCAGACCGACGGCTAAACCCGCGGCGCCCAGCACCGCAATGACCGAGGCGGTCTGCACGCCCACGCGTCCCAGGGCGGCAATCAGCGTAAAGGCGATAACCGCATAGCGCACCAGCGCGGAGAGGAAATCGGCAACGGTGGCGTCAATTTTACGCGCCAGCATCAGGCGGTTGACGGTATTAGAGACGACGCGCGCCACGATCATCCCGACGATCAGGATAGCGATAGCCGCGACGATGTTGACGGCATAGCTCAGCAGCAGCTCCTGGTTGCGTGCCAGCCACGTCCCGGCGTGGTTGATGCTATCGACAACGTTCAAATCTTCCATTTAACATTCCTTATGAATCCCCCAGGGGGAAGTAAATAACTCAGCCTGCGACAGGGCAGTCAGGTTATAGGGTAAACAATAAGTGCACGTTTTGCCAAATGGATCACAGTTTTCTGCCGCGCTATCCTGTTGTTAAGATAATAAAAAAGCCCGCATTGCTGCGGGCTTCGGGGTAAGAAACAGATTTTTCTTACAGAACGTCGATCGCGTTCAGCTCTTTAAATGCCTGCTCCAGACGAGTCACCATGGAAGTCTGTGCAGCACGCAGCCATACGCGCGGGTCGTAGTATTTCTTGTTCGGCTGGTCTTCGCCTTTCGGGTTGCCCAGCTGGCCCTGCAGGTAAGCTTCGTTCGCTTTGTAGTACTGCAGGATACCGTCCCAGGTTGCCCACTGAGTGTCGGTATCGATGTTCATTTTCACTACGCCGTAGCTGACGGAGTCTTTGATTTCCTGAGCGGAAGAACCGGAACCGCCGTGGAAGACGAAGTTCAGGCTGTTGTGCGGCAGGTTGTGTTTCTTGGAAACATATTCCTGAGAATCGCGCAGGATAGTCGGGGTCAGAACGACGTTACCCGGTTTGTACACGCCGTGTACGTTACCGAAGGAAGCGGCGATGGTGAAGCGCGGGCTGATTTTGCTCAGCTCGGTGTACGCGTAATCCACGTCTTCCGGCTGGGTGTACAGGGCGGAAGCGTCCATGTGGCTGTTGTCCACGCCGTCTTCTTCGCCACCGGTGCAACCCAGTTCGATTTCCAGGGTCATGTCCATTTTGGCCATGCGCGCCAGGTATTTAGAGCAGATTTCGATGTTTTCGTGCAGGGACTCTTCAGACAGGTCGATCATGTGAGAAGAGAACAGCGGTTTGCCGGTAGCGGCGAAGTGTTTTTCACCCGCGTCCAGCAGGCCGTCGATCCACGGCAGCAGTTTCTTCGCGCAGTGGTCAGTGTGCAGGATAACCGGCACGCCGTAGTGCTCAGCCATCTGGTGCACGTGGTGCGCGCCAGAGATAGCGCCGAGGATAGCAGCACCCTGAGGAACGTCAGTTTTCACGCCTTTACCTGCGATGAACGCTGCGCCGCCGTTAGAGAACTGAACGATAACCGGAGAGCGTACTTTCGCAGCAGCTTCCAGAACGGCGTTGATGGAGTCAGTCCCTACGCAGTTTACCGCCGGCAGTGCAAAGTTGTTTTCTTTCGCTACCTGGAACACTTTCTGAACGTCGTCGCCAGTGATGACGCCCGGTTTTACGAAATCAAAAATTTTAGACATGTTACTTAGTCCTGTATCTGTATCTTCGACCGTTGAAGAAGGTTCGCGAGCCCTTAAGCGCGCTGAAAAACAGGCGGGTTTCCCCGCCTGAACTGAATTACTGCTTAGCGCGCTCTTCGAGCATCGCTACTGCCGGCAGGACTTTGCCTTCGACGAATTCAAGGAACGCGCCGCCGCCAGTGGAGATGTAGGAAATTTTGTCAGCGATGCCGAACAGGTCGATCGCTGCCAGAGTGTCACCGCCGCCGGCGATGGAGAAACCTTCGCTGTCCGCGATAGCGTTAGCCACGATTTCAGTCCCTTTACGGAAGTTCGGGAATTCGAATACGCCAACCGGGCCGTTCCACAGAATGGTTTTGGCGTTCTTCAGAATTTCAGCCAGTTTCTGTGCGGAAACGTCGCCAAGGTCCAGGATCTGCTCATCATCTTTGATGTCGTTAACAGATTTCAGAGTCGCCGTTGCGGTTTCGGAGAACTCGGTCGCGACGCGAACGTCAGTCGGAACCGGGATATCGCAGGTGCTCAGCAGGCGCTTGGCTTCATCAACCAGGTCCGCTTCGTACAGGGATTTGCCGACGTTGTGGCCCTGGGCGGCAACGAAGGTGTTAGCGATACCGCCGCCGACGATCAGCTGGTCAGCGATTTTAGACAGGGAATCCAGCACGGTCAGCTTAGTGGATACTTTAGAACCACCGACGATAGCGACCATCGGACGAGCCGGCTCTTTCAGCGCTTTACCCAGCGCGTCCAGTTCAGCGGCCAGCAGCGGGCCTGCGCACGCCACGTCAGCAAATTTGCCGATACCGTGGGTGGAAGCCTGCGCGCGGTGCGCGGTACCGAAGGCGTCCATCACGAACACGTCGCACAGCGCGGCGTATTTTTTGGACAGCGCTTCGTCGTCTTTTTTCTCGCCTTTGTTGAAGCGAACGTTTTCCAGCACCACCAGCTCGCCGGCAGCCACTTCAACGCCGTCCAGGTAGTCTTTAACCAGACGTACCGGGTTGGACAGTTTGTCTTTCAGGTAATTAACAACCGGCAGCAGAGAGAATTCTTCGTTGTACTCGCCTTCGGTCGGACGACCCAGGTGGGAGGTTACCATCACTTTCGCGCCCTGCTTCAGCGCCAGTTCGATGGTCGGCAGAGATGCACGGATACGCGCGTCGCTGGTTACTTTCCCGTCTTTAACTGGTACGTTCAGATCCGCACGGATAAAAACGCGTTTACCAGCCAGATCCAGATCGGTCATCTTAATTACAGACATGGTGAATCCTCTCGTTGATTCATAAAGTTTTGTCGACGTTTACGCGTCGAACCTGAAACCAATAGCCGCCATCGCTAACGTCGTGTCGAGCATTCGGTTAGCAAAGCCCCATTCGTTATCGCACCAGACCAGCGTTTTGATCAGATGCGCGCCACTGACCCGGGTTTGCGTGCCATCAACAATAGCACTGTGCGGATCGTGGTTAAAATCTGTCGAGACCAACGGTAATTCCGTATAGTCAACTATACCATGAAATGCACCTTGTGCTGCTTTTTGCAGCAACTGGTTGACTTCACATGCTTTTACCGGTTTTTTAACCGTCACGCTCAGGTCAATTGCCGTCACGTTTATCGTCGGCACCCGCACGGCAATCGCTTCAAAACGGTCGTTAAACTGCGGGAAAATACGGGTTATCCCTGCCGCCAGTTTGGTATCCACCGGAATGATCGACTGGCTGGCCGCGCGGGTACGCCGGAGATCCGGATGATAGGCGTCAATCACCTGCTGGTCATGCATCGCCGAGTGAATGGTGGTGACGGTGCCGGACTCGATGCCATAGGCATCATCTAACAGTTTAATGATCGGAATAATGCAGTTGGTGGTACAGGAGGCGTTGGAGACAATACGGTGCTCGGCGCGGAGTTCATCCTGATTGACGCCGTACACCACCGTCGCGTCGAGGTCGTTGCCGCCGGGATGGGAGAAGAGCACTTTCTTCGCCCCCGCCTGCAGGTGCGCCTCACCGTGCTCACGGCTTCCGTAAACGCCGGTGCAGTCGAGCACCACGTCTACCGCCAGCTCGCGCCAGGGCAGCGCCGCAATGGTCGGCTCGTGCAGCAGACGGATGGCATCATCGCCAACAAACAGCTGCTCGCGCTCCTGACGAACATCCCAGGCGAAACGGCCATGGCTGGTGTCATATTTCAACAAATGCGCGATGCCCGCAGCATCCGCCAGCTCATTGATTGCCACCACGGTGATTTCCGCACGGCGCCCGGATTCATATAGCGCACGAACCACATTGCGTCCAATACGACCGAAGCCATTAATCGCGATGCGAATGGTCATAGATCTCCTGCAAGGCTGTCCCTGTGATGAGGTGGCTGACAGAGTAATCCAGCTACGCTCTGAGGGAAACCTTACCAGCTGCAAACTGCGACTGATTGATTAATTGTCGAACATTTAAACGACTGAAACGCTTCAGCTAGAATAAGCCAAACGAGGAATAAAAGGAATGTTTGTCCAGCGCAATAAACCAGCTATATGACTCACATCACATTTTTGCTGGAATAATTTACAACCGTATTACATGGTTCAGGAATAGCAGATACAAAAAAGCCGGGTGACGAGGTAAAAGCAAAAACGGTAACCCTTGGGTTACCGTTTTTGGTGCTTGCCCCCTCTCCTGTGGGAGAGGGTTGGGGTGAGGGCATTAGCCCGCACCGTACCAGCGATTACAGCAGCGCTTTCGCTTTAGCGACCACATTGTCGACGGTGAAGCCGAACTCTTCGAACAGCTGCTCAGCCGGCGCAGACTCACCGAAGGTGGTCATGCCAACGATAGCGCCGTTCAGGCCAACATATTTGAACCAGTAGTCAGCGATACCCGCTTCCACGGCAACGCGCGCGGTCACGGCTTTCGGCAGTACGGATTCACGATAAGCCGCATCCTGCTTGTCGAACGCGTCGGTGGACGGCATGGAGACCACGCGCGCCTTCACGCCTTCGGCGGTCAGTTTGTCCCACGCGGCAACCGCCAGCTCAACTTCCGAACCGGTGGCGATGAAGATCAGCTCCGGCTGGCCGGCGCAATCTTTCAGCACGTAACCGCCGCGGGCCACGTTCGCCAGCTGCTCTGCGGTACGCTCCTGCTGCGCCAGGTTCTGACGGGACAGGATCAGCGCGGTCGGGCCGTCCTGACGCTCAACGCCATATTTCCACGCAATCGCGGATTCCACCTGGTCACACGGACGCCAGGTGGACATGTTCGGGGTCACGCGCAGGGAAGCCACCTGCTCTACCGGCTGGTGAGTCGGGCCATCTTCGCCCAGACCGATGGAGTCATGGGTGTAGACCATCACCTGACGCTGCTTCATCAGCGCCGCCATACGTACCGCGTTACGCGCATATTCCACGAACATCAGGAAGGTGGAGGTGTACGGCAGGAAACCGCCGTGCAGCGCGATACCGTTGGCGATAGCGGTCATACCGAACTCACGCACGCCGTAGTGAATGTAGTTACCGGCAGTATCTTCGTTGATCGGCTTAGAACCAGACCACAGGGTCAGGTTAGATGGCGCGAGATCTGCGGAGCCACCGAGGAATTCCGGCAGCAGCGGACCGAACGCTTCGATGGCGTTCTGAGAGGCTTTACGGCTGGCGATTTTCGCCGGGTTGGCCTGCAGCTTCGCGATGAACTCGTTGGCTTTCGCGTCGAAGTCAGACGGCATCTCGCCTTTCATACGACGGGTGAATTCGGCGGCTTCCTGCGGGAAAGCTTTGGCGTAGGCAGCGAACTTCTCATTCCAGGCCGCTTCTTTCGCCTGGCCAGCTTCTTTGGCATCCCACTGCGCATAGATGTCAGACGGGATGTCAAACGGCGCGTGTTTCCAACCCAGCGCTTCGCGGGTCAGGGCGATTTCGGCGTCGCCCAGCGGCGCGCCGTGGGAGTCGTGGGTACCGGCTTTGTTCGGCGAACCGAAACCGATGATGGTTTTGCACATCAGCAGGGATGGTTTGTCGGTAACCGCGCGCGCTTCTTCTACCGCGCGTTTGATGGCGTCAGCGTCGTGACCGTCAACGCCGCGCACCACGTGCCAGCCGTAGGCTTCAAAGCGTTTGGCGGTATCGTCGGTGAACCAGCCTTCAACGTGGCCGTCGATGGAGATGCCGTTGTCATC